>CAVVFZ010000036.1:0-131699 GCA_963747555.1 uncultured delta proteobacterium | reverse complement strand
AGGAATTCTTTCTCTAAGCTTTGGAGCAACGAAAGCCTTGACATGCCTTGAATATGTGACTATCATTTTAACAGATTTCAGTTAACTACCCCTGTGGTTTCAACCCCAGGGTGCGGGGCCACGTAAGTGGCCCCTGCTTTTTTAGCATAGGAATATATGCGCACTTTCATATATGTGGATGGTTTCAATCTTTATTACCGAGCCCTTAAGAACACACCTTACAAGTGGCTCAATCTAAAGTCCTTATTTGAATATCTTCTTGATCAAAAAAATGACATTCAGGCCATAAAATACTTCACCGCTCGTGTTTCAGGGAAGACAGATCCAAACCAGCCTCTTCGACAAGAAACCTATTTGCGAGCCATTCAAAAAGTGATGGTCTCGTAAAAAGTAAATGCGATTTAAATAATTGATATATTTGTCTATATTGTCATTTTATGCTTGCATTTTGATCTACATTTTGCTATGGGAGAAGTCATATCGTCAACCAAATTCCGGGTGTAAGGTATGATTCGCATAAAAGATCAAAATCAGGGAGTTCTTTTTGATCCATGGGCTTTTTTGAGCCAGAAACGTCGAGAGTTGATGGAGCAGTCTTGGGCCGGATTATTCCGAAACGAGCTGCTTCGGGAGCTTCCTGTTGACGAAGTAGCATTATCGTTTAAAGAGGGTTTTGGCCGACCCACGAAAGAACTCCATACGGTACTTGGTGTTCTACTCCTTCAGCAAGCGCACGACTTAACCGACGATGAAACCGTATATCAGCTGGCTTTCAATATCCTGTGGCATTATGCCCTTAACATTACAGATGAATCGGATGCATCAAAGTATATGTGTCCGAAAACCTTATGGAATATGCGTAATATCGTCGCTGAAAAATCTCTGGATACGGTGGTGTTTGATCGTTTTGCCGAGAAACTGGCCACGCTTTTCAACTGCAATATCGATAACCAGAGGATTGATTCTGTTCATATCAAATCGAATATGCGCCGTTTGGGTCGAATTGGCATTTTTGTTTCCACCATCCATAAGTTCCTGGCCAATCTAAAACGAAATCACAAAGAGCTGTTTGAAGAGATAGATGCAAACATCCGGGATAAATATGTCTCTGAAAAATCCCTGCAATGTTTCTCCATGGTAAAACCTTCCGAATCATCCAAAACACTTGCTTCCGTAAGCTCGGACCTTTTTGATTTGGTTGGACAATTCAAAGGTTGCCCGGAAATCGAAAGCATGCACAGTTTCAAATTGCTTGAGCGCGTTTTGAACGAACAATGCAACGTATCCGACGACGGAAAACAAGTTGAAGTGAAAAAACCCAAGGAAATTCCCTCCGATTCTCTTCAGAATCCTTCAGACCCTGACGCGACCTACAGCGGCCACAAAGGGCAAGGATATCAGGTCCAGGTTATGGAGACCTACTGCAAGGAAGGCGGAAGTGATAAGTGCCTGAATTTGATTACGCACATCGAAGTGGAGCCTTCTCACGAAAGCGACGCGAATGCTCTGATTCCGGCCATTGAATCTGTGAAACAGCGCAATCTTTCTCCTGAAGAGGTCCTGGCAGACAGTCTTTACGGCAGCGATGAGAATTGTCAGAAAGCTGCGGAACTTGATGTACAGGTGATAGCCCCCACCATGGGTTCCATAAAGAAAGAAGATCGAATCAGCCTCTCGGATTTTGTATCGTCTGAAAACGGCGTTGTTCTTTCCTGTCCTAACGGTAATGCGCCGATTCAAACAAAAACAAACAAATCTGAAACCAGGCATACCGCCACCTTCGATTCTCAGCAATGCACAGGGTGTCCTTTTCAGGGAATATGCCCAGTAAAGCAAGGAAAAAAGAATGGTTATCTTCGCTATACAACCAAAGAGATGCGATTGGCAAAACGAAGAGCTTATGAAGAAACAGATGAATTTAAAGATGATTATAGATGGCGTGCGGGTGTCGAAGCGGCTATGTCTGAATTTGACAGAAAAACCGGCGTTAAGCACCTTAGAGTAAGAGGCCTTAAAGCGGTACGGTTTTGTGCCACCTTAAAAGCCGCTGCGATTAATCTCTTCAGGGCAACCGCCGTTCAAAAGGCCATAAACAGGGCCAAGGCACCTCATTCAGGAGGGGCTTTTGCTCGAATTCACTCTATTTTTGTTTTCAAGGAGCATTTTATCTCTTTTGGAACTCGAATGAAAAAACTTCTTGGCATATTCCGTCACAATTATGAGCATGGGCTCATAATTGCGGCCTGAGCGCTCTCTGACTTTTTACGAGACCGTCAAAAACTCATTCCTGAAATTTCCATCTATTATGGGCATTTTCTAAGTCATGTGGTTTCAGCACCTTTGGCAAGACCAACCCATAACCAAAGATTTGTAGATATATCAAGACCGAAGAAAAAGGCTCGGATGTCAATCTTGAGGTCCATCTCCTGAACGACTGCTGGCTTGATAAATACGATTGCGCTGTGATTGTATCCAATGACAGTGATCTGGCTGAGTCTTTCAGGCTTATCAAAGTGGAGCATCAAAAGCTTATTGGCCTCATCACTCCGGAAAAAGGTCATCCATCAAGGGAACTGATGCAATATGCCAATTTCGTGAACCGCATTCGTAAAGGCGTATTGACAAAATCGCAATTGCCCGACCCCATACCCGGAACCTCCATTTACAAACCTAATACTTGGTAGAGTCGCAAAAAGTCAGTTCAGATTCAGACTATGGATATCTCTCACCCCAGTACCATCTTCCCAGGAGCTACCTCGGAGGAATGGACTTCGTATTCCACAGGGCAAACGGGGCAGGCAGAGATCACAGAAATCGCAGAGTTTTTCTCCGTGTTCTCTGAGAACTCTAACGAACGAAGTGAGTGGGTGAGAGGAATTCTTTCAGGAGGGTTATCATGGCCAAACGAGACCAGTTAGGCAGGCAGTGGAAGATTATCCAGACATTGATCGCGTCCAAAATGGGGAAATCGGCTGCTGAACTGGCGAGGATGGAAATTTACATGCGGACCCTGTACCGGGACCTGGAGGCCCTCCAGGTGGCGGGGTTCCCCATCTATACCGAAAAGGTGGACGGTGGAGGCGCAGAATCCCTCTCCCGTTCAGCCTGACGGAACTGATGGCCCTTTATTTTCGGAAGGGATATGCTCAAGGTCTTTCGCGGAACCGTTTTCTATGACTCTCTGGACTCCCTATTTACCGAGAGAAGAGATCAGGGAAGAAGCAGAAGAAATGTGCGAGAGGAATTCTTTCAGGAGGGTTACCATGGCCAAAGGAGACCAGTTAGGCAGGCAGTGGAAGATTATCCAGACATTGATCGCGTCCAAAATGGGGAAATCGGCTGCTGAACTGGCGAGGATCTGGAGTGCCATCCCCGGACCCTGTACCGGGACCTGGAGGCCCTCCAGGTGGCGGGGTTCCCCATCTATACCGAAAAGGTGGACGGTGAAGCACCAGATCCCTCTCCCGTTCAGCCTGACGGAACTGATGGCCCTTTATTTCGGAAGGGATATGCTCAAGGTCTTTCGCGGAACCGTTTTCTATGACTCTCTGGACTCCCTATTTACCAAGAGAGAAGAAATCAGGGAAGAAGCAGAAAGAATGGCAGGCCGGTACAGAGCACCTGTTGTGTCGGAAGAAGGTCCGTCCTATGCCAGGACGCAAGATCATCCGTTGCGGCGTGCTTGATCTGCTGTATCTGCTATCGCCACATTTAAGAAACGACAAATAACGTGATATCTGACAGGTGAACAAAATGTTTAACTCAAGAACGGCAACATTGGTCATAAGCATATTGGCCGTATGCCTGGGCGGTTGTGTCGCAAGCCTGAACAAGAAAGTACTGACTGTGGAAATCGGGCCGCCTGTTTACTATAACAGTGCTAACGGGGAGAAGTTTGTGGCGAGATATGGCTCCCTGTCTGACGGCAGCCTCCATTTTGTCAAAGTAAAGATACCAGACGGCCGGGAATTTACGTTACCTCAGGTCGTCTCTGCGTCAGGCGTGAGATATACGGACGAAAGAGAACTTGTGTGGTGGACACACCAGGGCATTGTCCGTGTTGATGTCAGAGATGCAGATGGCAAATGGAAAACGAAATATTCGGAGTTGAAGGAAATGCAGGAGAAAAAATAATCGGCCGAACAATGTATTGTTGATCGGACGTACTTGGATAGCAACGTGGTTATGTGACGATCTTCCATTGCACTCCGGTTACCCTGAACGTTCATTCGAAAGCAGAAAATTATGTTGGCCATTCCCTGGGCAAGGATAACACATGTCGAACAGCAATTTGGAACGATGGAAGCGTCAGTTCCGACGCGACCGGTGCTTGACCAGGAAATGCCTTTCGCTTATGATCCAATTCCTCATCTAACGGTCTCCTCATTAAGGGATATGGACGGGCGGATATGGAACATTTTATGAGGCTCACGCAGGTTCTAACAGGAAAGGAACAGTCTTATGTACAGTGATTTATATGCAAGGAAAAGGATTACCGCCGAACAGGCCGTGGCCGGCATTGCGGATTCCTCTACAATTGTTCATGGAATGGCCTGCGGCGAGCCGCCTGCGCTGCTCCGGGCCGTTGCGGCGCGACTGCGGGCAGGGGATCTCAGGAATGTCAATATTCACACGCTGCTGCCTGGCAGGTATGCCCTGGAGAGCTATCTGGCCGTCGATCTGAGTGACTGCGTCAACGCCTACACATGGTTTGTCTCGCCCGCTGATCGGAATATGGTTCGGGTGGGTCTGAACTGTTTCGTGCCCAATCTGTTCCACCAGATACCCCGGTTTATCAGTGAATTGATGGACGTTGATGTGGCCATGACCACTGTTTCACCGATGGACAAAAACGGGTTTTTCACTTTCGGCGCCATAAACGACTACATCTCCACTGCAGCCCGCTGTTGTAAAAAGCTCATCGTCGAAGTGAATCCCCGGATGCCGCGTGTTTTCGGAGACTCACTGCTTCATATCTCGGAGGTGGACGCACTGATTGAAAATGAGGCGCCTCTTCTGGAGGTCAGCCCAACCCCGCCGAAGCCTGAGGCGAATGCCATTGCAGAGATCGTAGCAGCCGAGGTGCCGGATGGGGCGACAATCCAGGTAGGTTTCGGGGGCATACCCAATGTGGTATGCGAGTACCTGAGCGACCGAAAGGATTTGGGGATTCACAGCGAGCTTCTATGTCCCGGAATTGCCGACCTGATTAAGAAAGGGGTAGCGACGGGCCGAAGAAAAAGCTTCCATCCCAGAAAACACTTGTTTACCAACGCCCTGGGGGATCGCGAACTCTATGATTTCCTGCATGACAATCCGAGCTGCGAGAGTTATCCGGTCTCTTATATTAACGACCCGGCGAACATTGCGAGGCAGGACAATTTGATCTCTATTAACGCGACGATTGAGGTGGACCTTTTAGGACAGTGCAATTCGGAGACCATCGGTGGCATGCAGTATTCAGGAACGGGAGGCCAGCTTGACTTTGTGCGCGGCGCCTTTAATTCAAAAGGCGGAAAATCTATCATCGCCTTCTATTCGACCGCTCGCGATGGCGCCATTTCCCGTATTGTACCGCGTCTTGAATCCGGGGCCGTGGTGACGGTTCCGCGCATGGATACGCATTATCTGGCCACCGAATACGGGATTGCCAATCTGAAGGGAAAGTCTGTCAGAGACAGAGCATTGGCGGTAATCGACCTCGCACACCCCAAGTTCAGGGATGGCCTCCTGCGGGAAGCTGAGAACATGTATCTCATCTAAGTTTTCAGGTATTCCCGGGGAGCGGACGGAGTGGCTGAGTTGCTGATTCCGGTTGACACCTATGAGCAAATGATTGCAGAGCGTCGTACCCGTTTCGAGGTGATCGACCAGATTCGGTCGAACCTTCCCGATGTTTCTCCATATGAGATTGAAAATGACGTGGTTCGGACCATCGAGGCGTTGAGGAGCGGCAGTGCTGAAGATTGGTCTTGATACCAACGTCTTCGTAAGTAGTCTTCTCTCAAAAGCCGGCAGTCCTGCCATGGTCATTGATAGCTGGCGAGCCCGCCAGGAAAAACAATAAATTCTCAACACTGAAAGTCCGCGTGAATTTACTTCCTATACCAGAGGTGATTGACAAATACGGTCGCAACGGAAGACCTTTTTTAAGAATTTTGCATATTTTTGATACTTTCTAACGAGGTGGATAGGCGAGAGGAATCCCTGGGTTCCCCGGCAGGCTTGCTGAAAATGAACGTCATTTCTTTTGTGGAACGAAAATAAAAATGGGCAGGGTCATTGCGACCCCACCCACTCCGTTGGTCATACAGGGCTAAAATCGACACCCTTCCCTTTTCTCAAGCACCCTTAAAAAATCTTCACGACATTCACGGTATTCCCCGCGGGAAAGATACAGGTTCCACCTTGAAAGGGAACGCAATTATTCACCGTCATTGTTCCAGTGGTATCCGATGTAGGTGTGAGAGTGGCGTCAAATTCCGAAAAATTACTGGCATAGTACAGATGCCACATATCTCCTGAAACTTCACCTATCCAAAAACTCTCTCCTGCGCCAGGGATATACGTCACCGCCACCATTGCGGAACCGTTAACATTTACAGAGAAAAAATATTGCTGTCCTTCGATCTGCCAAATACCCGTGACATCATATTTTGGGCCCTCATTTGGACATTGACCCGGGTTGGAAACGGTCGCGGTCAGGGTATAACCCGTATCATATCCAATATCTCCACTCGACGTTATAACGACATAATAGATCCCCGCCGAGGTCACCGCGGCAGAGAGCGTGGTTTCAATTGTATCGTTAAAGGAAAGGGCAAGATAGTCTTTATTTGCCAGCACGTTGCCAAGGGAATCCTCGATGGAAATGTAGAATACCGTGGCGATATAAGCAGCTTCAAGAGAGAACTTAACATTAATCACATCAGCAGCCGAAGTACAAATATAATACCAATCCTGATCGTTATCTGATGAAAGCTGCCCCATAATCGGCCCACCCGATACCAAGGCATCTGCCTGACTCATGTTATTGTTCGGCTCGGTTTCGTTTGAATCAGCATAGCAATTCGTTCCAAAGAAAAATACAATAAGTAAAGCTGTCAAAAAGTGCGATATATTTTTCATGATTCCTCCTTCTGAACATCTATTTATTTTCATGTGCCCTTTTTTCTTCCTGGTAGGCATTCCTTCCCGCTTCAATGGCCGCCATAATTGTTTCTTTTTCATGTCTTGTAAGGTTCTTCGCCTTGTCCAAAAGACCCGCGGCATCTGACTGCAGACTTTCCCTCTTCTCCTTGATGGTCTCCTTGGCCCCCCTGATGCCCCTTTCAACCTTTTCTATTCCATCATGCGTTGTGTCTGCCAGCATTTTCCGTGTTTCTCTGCCCGATCTTGGCGCAAGCAATAACGCTGTAAGCGAACCCAGGATGCCGCCATACACAAAAAATTTGAATCGATGACCCGAATCGCCGTTTTCCGTTCTTTGATCAGACATATAACACCTCCTTTTTGATCGATTATCCATTGCCAATGAAAAAGCCCGCTTTTGTGCACTCTATGACATTAGTTTAAAGGAAACTGCGTACAAAGCAATGGGGCAGATTATGTATTCATACCGAAATTTTCCTGTAAGCTGTTAGCGTACTTCATTAATCAGGAGTAATCATTTCCTTCCTGTTTCAGCGTCAGAAGCACACAAAAAGTATTTTGACAGGCTAATCAAAAATTGCGCCCCGGGCGGGTAACCAAGTCACGCGGAACATTCTTTGATACGACCGGTCGTCTCTCCGGAAGCAGCCTTGATTAGGAGGAAATGGCGGGAAATTATTCTACAGGTGAGGATATAGAAGCCATTTTGGGTGTGGAGAGTAAGGTTAATTTCTTCAGGAGTTCTTTTTCAAACCTGCCCCTTCAATGGATTCTGCGGTCGTCTCGATGCCCATTGTTGTCCAGATTGTTCCTGTAGCCTGAGAATAATTCCCGAATGAGCTTCTTGAATCTGGAGGGCTCAATGCGCGATTTCTTGACGATGTCGGTAAGTTCTAAAGAAAACTTTAGAAGGTTTTTTCCGTCCGTTGAGAGATCGGGAGATATATTCCGTGAATCATTTAAGGACATGATGGTGTCGGGTACATATCGCCTCCGAGGCAAAAATACCTTATCGTTCCCGCAAAAATACATCATTCCTTCTACATACTTTTTGAGATACCGATGGTAACATATGAAGGACGATAAAATTTAAATTGTTTCCTGAAGATATCAAAGAAAGAATTCCGTCGACCACGGAGGTGAAATCATGAACAGGGCGATTCGCGTCAGTCACTGGTGTTTTCCCAATATGATCCTTTCGGGGGGTGGGCTGACCCTTCGCGCATGGGAGTCGTCTGGAGGAGGCTCTCATAACAAAGAGGAAGAAGAGCTGTGGCGCCCCAGCGTATACCTGGGGATCGAACCCCATGGAAAGGTGGTTATCGTCGCCCACCGATCGGAGATGGGAACCGGGATTCGCACTGCGCTGCCGATGGTGGTGGCCGATGAACTGAATGCCGACTGGCAGATGGTCAGGGTCGAACAGGCAATGGGTGACGCGAAATACGGAAGCCAGGATACCGACGGATCAAGATCAATCCGTGATTTTTACGAAATCATGCGCCAGGCAGGCGCAACGGCGCGTCTTATGCTCGAACGTGCGGCGGCTGCCAAATGGAACGTCCCCCTGGAGGAGTGTCAGGCGCGCAAGCACCAGGTGGTGCACATCCCCAGCGAGCGGAGTCTCGGCTACGGAGAATTGACCAAGCTGGCTTCCAGGCAGCCCATCCCGAAAGTGGAAGAACTCCGATTCAAGACTCCGGAAGAGTATCGTTACATGGGCAAAGGTGTACCTATTGTCGACATAGCCGACATCTGCACAGGGAAAGCCGTGTACGGAGCCGACGTACGCATGACCGACATGGTCTTTGCCTCGATAGAGCGGCCACCGACTCTTGGCGCCGAGGCGAAGAATTACGATGATACAGAGACACTCAAGGTAAAGGGCGTAAAACAGACGATCGTGCTTGATTCCGCCAAGCCGCCCTACGGCTTTCAAGCGCTGGGAGGTGTCGCGGTGATCGCCGACAACCCCTGGGCCGCCATGAAAGGACGCAAGAAACTGGACATTGAATGGAAACCGGGTCTCAACACGGATTTTGAGTCCGAGACCTACAGAAAATCGTTGTTTGAAACGGCGCGAAAACCACAAAAGATCGTGCGCAATATCGGCGACGTAGAGGCTGAGTTCTCGAAAGCGACAGAAATTCATGAGGCCGAATATTATGTGCCCCTTCTTTCCCACGCCCCCATGGAACCACCGGTGGCTGTTGCCGATTATCGGAACGGCAAGGTTGCAATCCGCGCGGCAACCCAGAATCCACAAGGTGTACAGGATGCGGTAGCCGCGGCGCTGGATATCCCCAGTGAAGACGTGTCGTGCCAGGTCACCCTCCTCGGGGGCGGCTTTGGACGAAAATCAAAGCCCGATTACATCGTTGAAGCATCGATCTTGTCGAAGAAACTCAAGAAACCGGTTCAGGTGACCTGGACCCGCGAGGATGACATAAGGTTCGATTATTATAATGCGGTTGCGGGCATGTACATGAAGGCGTGCCTTGGGGTTGACGGCAAACCGACGGCATGGCTCCAACGATCGGTGTTTCCGGCCATACTGTCTCTCTTTGATACCAGCAAGGTGTATGGAGACGGAATGCATCTGGGACAGGGATGGGTGGACATTCCGTTTGACATCCCCAATCTTCGCGTGGAGAACGGTCCGGCAAAGGCTCCCATTCGCATCGGGTGGTTGCGATCCGTGGCCAACATCTATCATGCGTTTGCCGTTCAGTCATTTATTGACGAACTGGCAGCCGTCGCGGAACGCGATCCCATAGAATATTTTTTAGATGTCTTAGGCCCACCGCGCACCATTGATTTCGAGGCGGAAAAGACGACCAATGTCAACTACGGAAAACCGCTTCATGACTATCCGTGGGAAACGGGTCGTCTGCGACACGTCATCGAAGTGGTGGCAGAGAAATCGGGGTGGGCGAACAAAAAAAAGGAATCGGGCAGTGCACTGGGTTTTGCCGCACATAGGAGTTTCCTGAGCTATGTGGCGGCCGTGGTGGAAGTGAGGCTCGACGATCAAGGGCGGATCTCTATTCCCCGCGTGGATGTAGCACTGGATGCCGGGCGGGTAGTACACCCCGATCTGGTACGCGCTCAATTCGAAGGGGCCGCGGTATTCGCAACGAGCATCGCCCTGATGGGTGAGATCACGGCAGTAAACGGAGAGATTCAACAATCCAATTACGACGATTACCCCGTGGCAAGAATCCACGAGGCGCCCTTTGAAACCCACGTTCACATAGAATCGAGCGACCGTTTGCCGACCGGGGCCGGGGAACCGGGAGTGCCACCCATCGCACCAGCGATCTGTAACGCATTATTTGCCATAACAGGCAAACGCATTCGCCACCTGCCGATCAAAAATACCAAAATTGTGTAATTCCCGATAAAGGAGAAGGCATGATTTCCATCAAGGTAAACGGAAAAACATTTCAGGTCGATACGCCTTCGGACACCCCGCTCCTGTGGGTGCTCAGAGAAAACCTCGGTCTGACCGGCACAAAATTCGGTTGTGGAAAGTCGCTCTGCGGCGCCTGCACGGTTCATGTAAACGGTGAAGCAACCCGATCCTGCGTCACTCCCGTTTCATCCGTGACCGGAAAAGAGGTCATCACGATCGAGGGGCTTTCCCCTGACGGTAACCATCCGGTGCAACGAGCCTGGATCACCGAGAACGTTCCCCAATGCGGATACTGCCAGCCGGGACAGATCATGACTGCCGCGGCGCTTCTTGCAAAGAATCCGAATCCTGGCGATAAGGAGATTGACGACGCCCTGTCCGACAACATCTGCCGATGCGGAACTTATCAACGGATCCGCCGGGCCGTTCATAGAGCGGCAGGAATCATGGCTGAGCGAGAAGAGCCATAATGACATTTGCGGAACCTCAGGCGCCCCGCAGGAATTGGTCAACCTGAAGATTGAGGCAATAACTTCTGACTCTAACATAATAGGTTCAATGTCAAACACCTCCCCCTACCCTCCCAACTGACGTGATGCCGTGAATCTATATTTTGGCCATGGGATATTATTTTCCGGTCTTATTTGTTCCTTGAACCCTAAGGGCTTTCTTGTCAATCTTTCCAACCGAAGTCAGGGGCAAGGCCTCCCTTATTTCGATCTCTTTGGGAACTTCATACGGTGCAAGCTTCTCTCTGGCAAACGCCGTCACACTCTCTTTCAGAGCTGTTTCATTACCGTCAAATCCGTACGCGGGGTCAATGGTCATAAATGCCTTTACAATCTCGGAACCCGGTCTCCGGGCATCCGGTTTTCCGATTAGCGCCACCATCCCCACGGCAGGATGCCCGGAGAGTGTGTCTTCCACCTTCTTTGAATACACGTTGAAACCACCCACAAGGATCATATCCTTTAGCCGATCTATGATAGTAAGATAGCCCTGCTCGTCATATACCGCAACGTCACCGGTACGCAGGTACCCGTCAGCGGTAAAAGTCTCTTTCGTCGCTTCGGGCCTCTTGAAATAGCCTTTCATTACCTGAGGCCCTTTGACGCAGATTTCACCGGCTGTCCCTATGGGGACCTCGTAACCGCTCTCCGGATCGATAAGCTTGATATCCGTATTGAGCAGGGGCAGCCCGATGGACCCCAGCTTCTTCTCATTCCGGGCAGGGTTGGCCGTAGTCAAAGGTGACGTTTCCGTCATACCGTAAACTTCCAGGAGCTTCCCCCGGCCCACAATCTCCTCCAGCGCCCTCTGAGACTCTTCGGGAAAAGGAGAGGCCCCGGATATGCAGAGCTTCAGGTTGGAGTGATCCAACGCCCTGAATTTCGGATTCATGATCAGCATTTGATAGAGAGAGGGAACGTTTGCCAGCAGAGACGGCCTGAATTTTTTCATCTCAGCGCATATGTGATCCGTGTCTCTGGGGTTTGGTATCAACACCTGCGTAAGTCCCATATAGATACAATTGACATTAACGATCAGTCCCGCAGCGTGAAAAAAGGGGAAACCCGACAGAGATACACTCTTGTCCCACTCTATCACTCCTCCAACCCATTCTCCCCAGATAAGAAGGTCGGCAACCACATTCCGATGCGTCAGCATTGCCCCTTTAGGTTCTCCGGTGGTCCCGCCGGTGTACTGGATATAGGCGAGATCATCTGGTGAGATTTCTGTTGCAGGGAGGGCATCGGAAAACCTACCGGTTTTGATAATCTGCTCAAACCGGTACACGGTTTTCCCTTTAAGCTCCGTTACTTTTCCCGAAGGAATCTTGCCTACCAGTTTCCCTATCGCCCTTTTTATTACCGGCAGGAAGCCGCCTACACTTGCAGCCACTACCAGCTTAAGATTCGGCAGATCCTGTTCGATATTTACCAGCCTGCCGGAGAAAATCGCGTCAAGGGTGACGAGCCCTTTGGCTTCCGAATCCTTGAGCTGATAGGCCATCTCATCAATGGACAGAAGCGGTGATACCCCTGAAACCACACAGCCCGCCTTCAATATTCCCAGCCACGCGATGATGTATTCGGGAATATTCGGCAGATTGATGCCAACCACATCGCCTTTTTCAAAACCGCTTTCAAGGAGCATATTGGCAAATCGGTTTGAATACAGATCCAATTGTTCAAAGGTGACGGAAACTCCCATATATATGAAAGCAGGCCGCCGCGAAGAGTCCCTGAAAGTGGGTCGGACAAGATCGAGGTATGCCGTCTCCCACATTTGCGGATCAAGGGAAACGATCCCCTCATCGTACGATTTTTCCCAGAACCTTTGAAAATATTTCACCCCCACAGTGTATCCGGACGTGCCCTTTCCCGCGATCTCTCTGCACCATATCACCTTGCCGACCACCCTGGCGCCCGGCGTAATTTCCTTGGCAATTTCCGGCAGAGCAATATCAATCCTCACTGAGATATCCGAACCGGGCTCCAGGGCTGTTTCCGTCTCGAAACTCAAACCGCCCCTGCTGAAATTGCACAGGTTGGCAACTCGGTAATCTTCTGAGTTCCAACCCGTGTAATTTATCGGAGTTTCAACAGCACTTCGTTTGAAAACCCTCCTATCCCCATCTTTAGACATCTTGCACCTCCCTACCCGGGCAAACCGGCATTTGGGATTATGTTTTTATAGTGCCAATGAAAGTTGGTTTAAAACGCTGCGCTCTATTTCAAAGTAGTGTAACTAAGTGTATAATTTCAGAATGAAACTGCGGATGGATTTTTTTTGAACATTTCATCTTTAAGGGCTCGCTGGCGGAAATATACAGCCTTTACAGGACAACTCTTTTACGGATAAAAGGAAAATCCCCTATTGTCAATAAAATTAGATTGTGGAATCAAGGTCCAAAGGTATCTTATTCAAAAACCCTGGCAATAATGGAGTCGCAGGGTCAAGGCAAACAACAACACCACATTGCGCAATCTTTTGCGTACCCACAAGACCGTTTAGCGGGCACTGGGACTCTTTTGAAAAACCATCAATTCAAAGGGAATTCCGTTTCATCGGCCCTACGGGCCTCTTCCTACCCCTTGTGAAGTTGTTTTTGAGAGGATTCTGAATCGCTCATCAAAAGCAAAATCTTGGCCGATGGGAGATGTTGTGCTATGATTATCCGGAATGTTGCTTCAAATCGGAAAAATGAAACAGAGAGGGCTCCTGTATGCCTGTGATAAAAGTCAACGACATCCAAATGTATTACGAAATACACGGCAGCGGCTTTCCCCTGCTGCTCATCATGGGACTCAAACGCAACACCGAGTGGTGGTACCGTCAGATACCCGACTTGTCGCAAAACTTTCAGGTTATCGCGTTTGACAACCGTGGCGCGGGCCGTACGGATAAGCCGGAAATGGCCTATTCTATCGGCATGTTCGCCGACGACGCCGCTGGTTTGATGGATGCCCTGGGAATCGAGAAAACCCATGTCTTAGGGATATCCATGGGCGGTTATATCGCCCAGGAACTGGCCATCAGGCGCTCCGACCTGCTTCAGGGCCTGGTGCTCGGCTGCACCTCCTGCGGGGGAGAAAAGGCCGTGATGATGCAGGAAGAGACACGAAAGGCTTATATCGCCAACGAGGGGCTGACAGATGTGCAAATTCTACAAAAAGATATGCACATCTATTTCAGTGATGCATTCATTGCCGCCCATCCGGATCTGATTGATCAGTTTGTACGGATTTCGCTGCGCCACGTCCAGCCTCCGGATGCCTTTCTTCGACAGTACCATGCCTGCCTGAGACATGACACGGCGGACCGCTTGACCGGTATCCGTGCTCCCACTCTCATCATGGCCGGCGATGACGATCATCTGGTGCCCAGTGAGAACGCCTTTATACTCAAAGATTTAATGCCGCACGCCGCCCTTCGACTGTATCCCGGCAAACGCCATTGCTTTTTTCTGGAGGAATATGAACGATTCAACAGCGAGGTCACGGATTTTTTTAATTCCACCATGACCAATCCCGGCTACTGAAGCATTATGGCGGACGGGAGGGAAAGATTCTGGACGAGTAATGGATACGGAGATACCATGACAGTAAGACCAGCGCGTACATTTCGAAAGGATATTATTGCTCCGGAATTCTTAAAAATGCTCTTTTCTTGTCATGAGTGCGGCGATTGCAGCCTTCAACATCTGGCTTTTTTCTGCCCCGAATCCCAATGTCCCAAACATATGAGAAACGGCCCCTGTGGAGGCGGCCGGGACAGCCGATGTGAAGTGCACCCGAATCGACATTGCGTGTGGTTCAAGGTCTATCGTCGCTGGGCGGCGATCGGTCAACCGGAAAAGATCTACCAGGGGTTCATCCCGCCACGCAAATGGGAACCGGACCAGACCTCCTCCTGGATCAATTTTCATCTCGGTAAAGACCATCAGGGATCGCCTTCACTGCAAATGCCCACGGACAAAAAAATTCATGGATAAGAAAGCCGGTTTCCTCTTGGCTGCGGCGGCCTTTGTCTTCTGGGGCCTGACCCCTTTCTATTTCAAAGCGCTATCCAAAGTCTTGCCATTGGAGACGGTTTCCCACCGCATTGTCTGGTCCGCCCTGATGCTGGCCCTTCTGCTGATGCTCACCAACAGACATTTTTTCCACGATATCCTTTACCAGATCAAAACCCATGGCTGGGTATTGGGGGTTGGCGCTGTGCTTCTCTCCGCTAACTGGCTGACCTACATTTACGCCGTCGTGACCGAGCAGATTCTTGAAGCCAGTCTGGGATATTTCATCAATCCGCTTGTCAACGTGGCCTTAGCCGCCGTTTTTCTCAGTGAAAGACTCTCGCGCATTCAACAAATTGCCGTATTGTTAGCTACCATAGGTGTGATTCAAGAAGTTTTCAGATTCGGGCAATTTCCCACATTAGCCATCATTATGGCCGGCACATTCAGCATCTATGGTCTGATCCGAAAAAAAGCGACTATCGGCGGCAGTGAAGGACTGCTGATTGAAACGCTGTTGCTCTTTCCGTTTGCGGTCGGTTACCTGGTTTATCTGAACGGAAAGGGACATCTTGCTTTCCTGCACCAAGGTGCTTTGACCAGCTGGTTGTTGTTTGCAGCAGGATTGGTTACCACACTCCCGCTCATCTGGTTTATCAGCGCCTCCAAAAAGCTCCGCTATTCCATTATCGGTATGATGCAATATATAGCCCCCACACTCATAGGAATATTGGGCTATTGGGTTTACAAAGAAGATTTTCCGCCCGGGAGATTACTCACCTTTTTATTAGTGTGGTCCGGGCTGCTGCTGGTTGTTCTTGAAGGTCTTTATCATTCGCGAACCAAAAAATATTGACAGGCATTATCATTATGGGGTTTATGGAGTCTAAGACCTTTATGGAGAAATCATGAAAATTGCCCTGATTTCCATGCCGGATGTAGCGCCGGTCATCATGCACGAATCCGCCTTTCATATGCCCAACCTGGGACTTGCCAGCATCGCTGCCAACGTTGACGAAAACCATGAGGTTTTCATTATCGATCTGATCCGCAAACGTCGTCGGATCCGGCGTTACCTGACCAGCCGATTGTTGAAGATCCAACCCGATCTGATAGGTCTTTCCGCCATGACCTGGCAGTACGCCACCTGTGTAAAACTGATTAAACTGGTCAAGACCTTGCTTCCGGCCACAAAGGTGGTGGTGGGTGGATATCACGCGACCCTCATGTACGAGGAAATCGCCGACGGTCCGGAATCCCGATGGATCGATTTCCTGGTTCGGGGAGAAGGGGAAACAGCCTTCAAACGTCTGGTGCGGGCACTGGAAGGAAGAGATCGGTTGGAAGCCATACCCTCCTTGTCTCACAAAAAGGACGGTCGGTTTTTTCACAATCCCAAAGGAGAGCTGCTGGACTTGGGCCCATTGAAGCTTCCCATCAGGGACAATCGGCGCCTGACCTGGGGCTACCATATCATGAACCGCAAAGCGGAGGTCCTGGAAACCTCCAGGGGGTGCACCAGAAACTGCAATTTCTGCAGCATTCGGCACATGTATGGCCGCTCGTTCAGGCCTTTTCCCGTGGAACGCATACTGGCTGATGTGGATGACATCTATTTTAGACGAAAGGCTCGATGGATATTCCTGTCCGACGACAACTTCGTGCTGGATCCCAAACGGGTAACGGACCTTTGCGATGCCATCATTGCCAGAAGGTATAGGGATCTGCACTTCGTAGTCCAGGCGGATTGCGTAACCATGGCCGGAAATGAGCAAATGGTAAGAAAAATGGCCATGGCGGGATTTAAATCCGTCTTTCTGGGAATGGAAAACGCTTCCAAAAAAAATCTTAAAGCCGCCGGCAAGGGCGATATTCTGGATGCATCCCGAAAGGCGGTGAACCTCTGCCACAAGTACGGCATCATGGTGGTTGGAGGCATGATCTTCGGTTTTCCAGATGACGGCGAAACCGAGATTATTGAAAATTACCGTTTTTTGAAGTCAACCAAGGTCGATTCAGCCTATTGTCAGATCCTGACACCCTATCCCAAAACGGAGATTCGGCGGCAACTGCTTGATGCGGGACTGGTAACCAATGCGCTGGATTATAGCCGTTACAATGGCATGTGGGCCAACGTGAAAACACGAAAATTGGATTCCGAAACCCTCCAATACCTGTTCTGGCTTCATCATGAAACGGTTTTGGGATGGTGGGAACCGTCGGCTATCATGCGGGAACAGGGGCGTCTGTGGACCGGGATCTGGGTTCATTTTCTCAAACCTCTGATGAAGATCGCGGTTCGACGTTCCCAGAATAAATATGGATGGAGAGGACGTTTTCAAAGGCAAATGGATTACCTGGCATCCGTGAATCATTTCAGGGATCTTAAGGGATTATAGGGTACCAAAAAAACAGGAGGAGAAAAGATGACAGCAACAGCCTGGCACACAAGCAATTGGCCGGAAGACGTTTCCCATGATATCGATCCGGCCGAATACACCATGCCCCTTTTTCAGATTCTTGACGATGCTGCCCGCGATTATGCCGACCGCACTTACACCATCTTTAACGATGCGACCCGGACCTTTTCGCAGGTCAGGGAAACCGCAGACCGCATTGCGGGTTTTCTGGCCTCGCGCGGAATCAAAAAAGGGGAGAGGGTGGCCATCTTTCTTCCCAACCTGCCCCACTACCCGGCCATTTTTTTCGGAATTCTGAAAGCGGGTGCGGTCTGCGTCACCTGCAACCCCATGTACACCGCATCCGAACTCAACTACCAGCTCAAGGATGCCGGGGCCAAGGCGGTCTTCTGCATGGACCACCCGCAATTCTACCCCACTACCGTCGAAGCCATCAAGGGATCGGAAGTAGAAACGCTCGTGATCTGCAATGTGAAATCCTATCTGCCAAAACTGAAGGGCCTCTTAGGCGGGCTTCTGGGGAAAATACCCCAGGCGGAACATCATCAACCAGGCCATCTCTTCTTTGATGACGTGGTTGCCTGTGCCTGCACGGAATCTCCATCGGTTACCATCGATCCCTTCAAGGATCTGGCCCTGATCATCTACACCGGCGGGACAACCGGTCGACCTAAAGGTGCGGCCCTCACACACGCCAACTTCACTTATGATCTCAAAGCCCTCGAAGAATGGGCCCGACTGCCCCATGAACCGAACGGCAAACCCGAGAAGCTGCGAAAAGGCGGATTTCACACCTATCTGGGGGTGCTTCCCTGGTATCACAGTTTCGGCATGACCTGCTGCATGTTAACGGCTGCCGCCTCCGGCAGCCGAATGGTCTGCATTCCGGACCCACGCGCCGGAAATCCTCCTTTCACGGAGGTACTTAAGGCAGTTCAGCACTACAAGGCCACCATTATGCCGGCGGTTCCGACGATCTTTGTGGCCTTCACCAACCATCCCTTGTTAGATCAGTTCGATCTCACTTCCCTCATGGGATGCTTCTCCGGAGGCGCTCCCCTGCCCCCGGAAGTCTGCAAGCAGTTTGAGGCCAAAACCGGGGCAGTCATCTTTGAAGGATACGGCCTGAGCGAAACAGCGCCGGTTGCCAGTACCAACCCCACCAACCGGGAAGGCCGGAAAATCGGTTCCATTGGATTCCCCATCCCCAGCACCCATATCAAAATTGTGGATTTGGAAAGCGGGCTTAGTGAATTGCCCAGAGGAGAGGACGGAGAGATTGCCATCTGCGGCCCGCAGGTAATGCAGGGATACTGGAACAAGCCCGAAGAGAACGAAGCCGTATTTCGACAGATTGACGGCGATCGCTATTTTTTGACCGGCGACATCGGTCATGTGGACGAAGAGGGTTACATCCTGATTACGGATCGCAAGAAGGACATGATCCTGGTGGGCGGTTTTAACGTCTACCCGCGCGATGTGGAAGACATTCTCTTCACACACCCGAAAGTAGGGCTGGCCGCGGTAATCGGCCTGCCCGATGCAAAAAGCGGTGAGCAGGTAAAGGCCTACATCCAGCTCAAACCTGGGGAAACCGCTACAGAGAAAGAGATGATGGATTTCTGCAAGGAAAATATGGCAGGGTACAAACGCCCCCGTCGGATCGAATTCCGGGATTCCATTCCCATTTCTCCGGTCGGTAAGGTGCTGCGGCGCGTTTTACGAGATGAAGAACTGGCAGGAAAAAAATGAAGATTTTCGACAGCCATCTGCATCTTTTCGGCAAGCTGATTATTGAAAATGTGGCGGCCAAAGAGGAGATGTGCCTACAACTCCACCTTAACACCCGCGGAGCGGAGGGCCGCAGGGATGCGGAAGGTCTTGAAGACTCCATGAATGCGGCGGGTGTGGCGGCCGGATTAGCCCTGCCCACGGCCGGCTCTGCAACGGTTGCCAGGGTAAACTCCCAATTCCTGGAAAAAGTCGCTGAAAGAGATTTTCTTTACACAGCCGGCACACTGCATCCCGACTATCCTGACAACCGAGGTGAATTAAAAAGGCTCAAAAGCCACGGAGTGTGGGCCATCAAACTGTGCTCATTTTCCCAGGGCTTTGTGCTCGACGGGCCGCGGGCTCTGGTCATGTTCGATCAAATTCAAACCTTCAACCGGACAAGCGACCACCGATTTTTTGTCGTGCTGGACACCCTGTATACGGCGCCTCGATATTTCGGCGCCGACCCCGCCTATACCACTACACCAAAAAAACTGGTCGCACTGGCACAAAATTTTCCGGACATCCCTTTCATCGGTGCCCACATGGGCAGCCTGGATGCCCCATTTGAGGAAATTGAGTCGTGTCTATTGCCCTGCGGCAACCTGTACCTGGACACATCCAATGCAGCTCACACCCTGACGGAGGAGCAGTTCATCACCCTCTTAAAGAGGTTCGGGCCAAAGCGAATCCTCTTCGGAACGGACTGGCCCTGGTTTCTCCACCCCGATGAGGTTCCACGAATCGATTATTTAGCGGACAAGGCGGGATTCGGAAAAGAAGAGAAGGCGGCGATGTTTTATGACAATGCGGCGGAACTGCTGCAGTTAGGATGAAATCAGGGTGAAAGCAGAACCTGGTCTTCAAAAGATTCTCTCAGGGCTAAACGGAGAACCTCGACGGCTTCCGAATCCGTACATTCAACCATCAGTTCCCCCTTTTCACCCACCACAAGCCGGCCGTGTTTCTCCACCACCGGCAGCACATCCAATGGTTCAACGGTCCACCAGCCTCTGGTGCGCATGAGAAGCTCCCGGCCTTTCAACCGACGGGGCGTGACCAGATCGATCTTTCGAAACCATGCGTCCCAGCCGATTTCCGCCGGGGCGCGCAATACCGGGCTCACGGGATCGTGGTATATGCGGCACCGCCCGAACAAACGCAGCTGAATCATGACGGACCCCCCTTTAAAAATCCCTCGATCTCCCTGTCCTCGGGCAACAGGGTTTCAGAAACCGGAATGCCGTCATCGTTCATAACCCGACCCAGACAATGGACATAAAGCCTTCCCATGCGCTTTTCATCCATATTGCCATGGGAAGCTGCCTTTGGCCAGAGCCGTTCAAAAAGCAGGCGCGCCTTATCCCGCCAGATCCGAAGTCTGGTATCGAACGGGGCAATCCCCGCCAATTTCAGAAAGCGTTCCTGTCCGGATTCCATTTCCTGAAATATCCGTCTCATTCTCCGTACTTCCGGGTTTTGACCCCAGTCATCCACAGACGCCATACTTTATTCCTTGTCTTCCGCTTCTTCGGATCTCTTCTGCCTAAGACATGCAGATTCAGACTTGAAGCGCACCAAATCCACGAATCTCCAAAAATATCCTACCTAAAAAATGCAATGAGCGGTTAGGCTAATTGCAGTTTTTAGGTCCTATTTTGTGAGCCAGGCATTGGAGGCAACCACCAGGATAAAACAGACTTCCTCGCCGGTATTTTGAAGACGATGGACATCTCCTGCCGGAATCCATATGGCATCGCCCGGTCCCACGTGCCTTGTCTCCTCCCCCACGGTCATTTCCCCTTCGCCGCTCAAGATAAAATAGATCTCCTCCATCGGGTCCACGTGGGCTTCAAGTTCCTTCCCTTCTTCCAGGGTGGCACAGGCAAAAAAACCAATTTCCTTTAGTGTTCCCTGGTCCAGAATCATCTGGGCGATACCGCCCCCATGGGCCCGGTAGGTGGTTTCCAGCACCTCTTTATCTTTTAAATGTCGTACGATCATTGCTTCCTTTCCTTATTCGGCCAAAACGCCGAAATCTGTGCGTTCCCCTTTCGCGAAGGGAATGCCATTAGATAATAGATTCATTTGTCTTCGAATCGGGGAGGCCTTTTTTCAAAAAAAGAGGTAATCCCCTCCCGAAAGTCCTTACTTCTGAAAGCGTCTCTTCGAAGGTTCTGGATTTCCTCGAAATCATCGGCACTGAGACCAGGACCTCTCGTCAGTTTCCGCATTTCGGCCTTGAGCACCCGAATCGCCATGGGGGCATGGCAGGCAATCACCCCGGCCATTTGAAGGGCTGTCTCTTCGAGCCTTTCGGGCGCAACCAGACGGTTGAGAAGTCCGTATCTGTGTGCATCTTCGGCGGAAATGGGTTGGGCCGTAAAAATCATCTCTTTGATAATATGCATGGGTAAAACGCCCAGGAAGTGGTTGAGTCCCCCCGTATTATAAGAGAGGCCGATCTTGGCGGGCGTGATGGCAAAGCTGGCGGTAGGCGTGCCCACCAGCATATCGCATGTCATAGCCAGATCGCAGGCGCCTCCCCACACACTGCCCTCTATCATACCGATAACGGGGACAGGGCAGCTCTGCACCCGATGCAGGAGCCGTTCAAAAGGGACGTTCCAATACAAAGGATCCTGCCCGTCAAGTGGGATCTCCTTCATGTTGTGCCCGGCGGACCAGACCTTCGCACCAGGGTAGGCCCGGAGCATCACGACACGGGCTCGGGCATTTTCAAGGGTCTCAAACGCTCTCAAAATCCCCGCCACCAGTTCCGAACTCAAGCAATTGAGTTTGTGGGGATTGTTCATGACGATTAGGCCGATATGATTCTTGACTTCCGATTGAACCAGATCCTGATCCGCCTTGCAGCCGCAATCGCTTTTCATGATTTTCTCCGGGAATTCATTACAGTTTACCTTTGCTTTTTCGCCACATCTTCATCAAGATACTGGCTGCAGACATTACCAGATTGGACGGAAAAGCGCAAAAAGAAATGATTTCATTTGCGGATGGAAGCTGTCTCAGATCTTATGGGGATTGTGTAATAGGATGGCCGGCGCCGGTGAATTTTTCAAATCAGGATGAAACCTTTTCGATCAGTTCCACCACCGTTCCTCCTTCCAGGGGAAAACAGAACAGTCTGACGGGATCTCCTTCGGGATCGGACATCTCCAGGCAGGGGGAGAAGGGAGTCCATCCTTCCCGAGTCAGGCGTTGGTGCAGCAGGTCCAGGTCTTTTACCTGAAGGCTCAGGGACATGCCGCCCGGACTGCCGAAGGGTTGAGGCGGTTTTTCCGCCACGGGGTGAATCATACGGCACAACTCAACGGCAGTGCTTTCCGGCCCGTTTTGCAGATAGACGATTTCCATCTTTATCTCCGGGATCCCAAGAAGCGAGGCCATTCGGTTCCCTTTGACCTCCGCCGCATGCCAGGCCGGTTTCAAGCCCAGGATATTCTGAAACAGATGCAAGGCCCGCTCCATATTCGAAACAAACAGGGCCACGTGATGAATTCTTGTCATGAGGGTCTCATTCATGCCCAATTTTGGTTTCAGGTGTCGGGTTTCAGGTGTCAGAATTCCTTGACCACATCGATCCTGCTCGAAACCGGAGAGTTTAAAAATAGATTCCTAATGGTGGGTTACCTGTCATGGGTTCCCCTGAACACTGAAACCTGAAACCTCGTTTGAGAAGTTTTTATCTCGATCTGATCCTGTTATAAAGCGGGAAGAAGACGCTCATACCGAGAAGATGGAAACGGTACACGATTTGCTGTCGCCGTCCTTGTCCCCGCCCATGCACTGGGCCAGGCCTACACGGGCGCCTTCCACCTGCCTTGGGCCCGCTTCGCCACGAAGCTGTGTCACCACCTCCACGATCTGGGCGACGCCCGTTGCCGCCACCGGATGGCCACGACTCAAAAGGCCTCCGGACGGGTTTACGGGAACCTTCCCCCCCAGGGCCACAACCCCTTCATCAACGAGTCTGCCCCCTTCTCCCGGAGGACAGAGGCCCAGGGCTTCGTAGTGCAGGATCTCCGAAATCGTAAAGGCGTCATGGCATTCCACCAGATTTATGGCGTCGGGCCCCATCCCCGCCTTCTCATAGGCCAGGGCCGCCCCGCGCCGGTCCGTCTCCCAGTTTGCCAGGTCCTGCGGATTCTCATAATTTCCGGTAACAAGAACGGACGATTCCACCCGGACCCCCCGTCCCAACCGAGCCGCCACGGCCGGAGAAACAATCAGCAGGGCGGCGGCGCCATCGGCAATAGGGCAACATTGAAGGCGCGTCAACGGGTCCACGATCATTGGCGCGGCGAGCACTTCCTCCACGGTCAACGGAGCTCGAAATTGGGCCATGGGGTTCAGCCCGCCGTGAGAACGGTTCTTGACGGCTACGCGGGCAAGTTGTTCTTTTGTGGTGCAGTATTCAGCCATGTGGCGCATGGCCCGCAGGGCAAATCCCGCAGGCGCAACCAGACCCAACTGTGTGTCCAATTGGGTCTCTCCCGAATTGATAAGTCCGAACCCAGGTACGCACATCTTCTCCGCGCCGCATACCAGAACCGTCTCGGCCTGGCCCGCCGCCACCATATTATATCCCAGATAAAACGCGGTGGAGCCGCTGGTGCAGGCGTTTTCCACATTAATCACGGGAATCCGGTTGATTCCCACCTCCCAGAAAACATTCTGTCCCACGGTAAAATCACCGAAAAGCTTGGCCGCAATGCCCGATGCAAAGAACGCCACGTCAACTTGGGACGGCTTGATCTCCGCATCTTTGAGGGCCAAACGGCATGCCTCCGCGGCCATCCCCACCAAGGTCCTGTCCTCATGCTTTCCAAAAGGGATCATCCCTATGCCTACAACTGCTGCTCTATCCATTTTCACACCTCCTCTTTTGATTGCACCGGTGTGAAAAAGGGCCTGAGCCGAACCTCCCCCCGGCCGTTATGGCCCAGGGGGGCTACGTTTAAGATCACTTTCCCTCCGATCCGTAAACGATCCATGGAGTCCGGATCAAAGAGGCAAAAGACCCGAAGTCCCGATCCATTCTGCTCATCATCCAGATCCACATACCCCACGCCGTAGGGTTGGGAAAGCCCCAGGGGGGGCTTGATCCTCACTGCCGTGAAACTGTGAATGCGCCCCCTGTTTCCGATCTCTCTCGACTCGGGGACCTCAAGACAACGGGGGCAGTACCGGGGTTTGGGGAAATAGTACCGGTTGCAGGATTCGCAATACCCTCCGAGGAGCATGGGCGGTTTCTCTCCGTAAGGAGGAAGGGTAAAGATACCCGGCAGCATGGGGGGGATTTCTTTCATTTTCTCATTTTCCATCTCTACATTCCTTTGTCATCGGAAAGAACTCAGCGTTTCACCTGGTATCCCGCGGCCTCGCGGTCCCAAGTGTCCGGGCTCACCCCTTCCTCGCGAAGGACAGCTTTTTGGACTTTTTCGGTGGGCGTCTTGGGAAGCCGGTCCATAATCCTCACATAGCGGGGCACCATGAAATAGGCCATGCGCTCCTGGGCAAAATCCAGCAGGGCCTCCGGGGTGAGACTCTCCCCCGGCTTCAGGGTCACGCAGATCATGACTTCATCTTCACTCATGGCGGACTTGACCCCGATTGCAGCGGATTCCAGGACCGCGGGATGGCCGCTGATCACCTTTTCCACCTCCTGGGAACTGATGTTCTCCCCTCTTCGACGGAGGGCATCCTTCTTGCGGTCCACAAACTGGAAATATCCCTCTTCATCCATCACCAGGTAATCGCCCGTGTTGAACCACAGATCCCGCCAGGCCTCCACGGTCTTCTCGGGCATCTTGTAATATTCCAGCAGCATGGTGAACGGCTCCCGGGTCCGCATGAGCAGCTCACCGGGGACGCCGGGACCCACGGTCATGCCGTTATCGTCTACCAGTTTGACTTCGCACCCGTAGGAAGCCTTGCCGCACGTGCCGATCTTCCTGGATTTGAGGGTGTTTAAGAGCGGCAGGCCGATCTCGCTCATACCGTACCCTTCCAGCAGGGTCACACCGAAGCGGCTCTCCACTTCCCCAAAGAGGTGGGGCGGGCAACCGCCGCCAAACATGAGCCGCAAGGGGTTATCCGCATCGTCGGTTTTTGGTTCCGCCTTGAGCAGAATGGGTAGAATACCCCCGATGTAATTAAACTCCGTGCAACCGTATTTCTTTACCTCCGGCCAGAACCGGCTGGCGGAAAACCGTTCGGCCAGCACCATGCGGGCCCCGCTCATGAGCGCCGGCATGGTGGAGAGTAGCTGCGCGTTTCCGTGAAACAAGGGAAGGGTGTTGTAAAGGCAGTCCGCATCCGTATATCCCGCGGTCTCCATGCAGACCTTTCCCATGAACAGGGCATAATTCTGGGGCATGAGAGACCCCTTACTGGGTCCGGTAGTGCCGGAGGTAAACATGATGACAAACGGATCGGACCAGATCACCGATGGCGCATCAAAGTTCCCGTCGTTATCACACACATTTCCGTAATCAAAAACCTTCTTTTCAGTCTCGGGGAGCCTTGTTTCAGGATCCCCCAGCACGATTAACTGTTCCAGTTGGGGGAGGTCCCCGAGCACAGGCGCCACCCGGTCCATAAACCCCGCTTCCACCACCAGCGCCCTGGAATCGGACTTGTCCATCATATAGGTCAGAAGATCCCCACGGTGGGCCGTGTTCACGGGCACCTCAACAGCCCCCAGCTTGCTCAGCCCGAACCACAGAAAGAGGAATTCCGGGCGGTTGCTCATGATGATGGCCACCTTGTCCCCCTTGCCGATTCCCAAATTCTGAAGCCCCGCCGCCACCCGGTCCGACTCTCGGTCCAGATCTTCGTAAGTAAAGGATTGATCCTTGAAATAAAAGAATACCCGAGACCCACATTGGGCCACTTTCTGTTTGAGAACGCCGTGAATGGTCCTGTTTCGAACTTCATCGATTGATGACATTTTTTTCGCTCCGAATAATTATTCGCACAAGGATTAAAGGATTACCGGTTGAGGGGGTTCCAGTTAAGGGAAACATGCGATAACCAACCCCAAACCGTGAACTGCGACCGTAAACCGATATCACATTCCCGGAGGTCCCGGCGGGGGCCCTTCACTGGGATGGGGATAAGCCCCGTAATATTTTATGGCCTCATCCGACGGCCTCAACTTCAGCCACTCCCTCTCAAAAACCTCAAAGGATTTTCCCCGTTTTAGTCGCTCTTGTAACACGTCTTTCCGCAACTGATCGGTCTCCTTTTCATCAAGGCGAAAGGTTTCTTCGTCATATACGATCTTGTAGATGTTCCGGGCCGCCCAATGGGATACCATGCCCGCCTTGAGATCCTTCAGAATATCCTTAGGATCTCTCTCCAGGACATCGCCGTAACCGGCCCCGCCACCCACGGGAAGATAAAAGGTGTCCCCGTTCATAAGCGGTTGAATGTTCATGGTCATGTTGTGCAACTGGAGCATCCCCTTCTCCGGATTCCCCGCCTCATAAAGGTGTTCGATTCGCGTGGGGAGTTGGGTATTGCTCTCGGCCAGCAGGGCTTTCACATTGCTCTGTCCCACTGTCTCGATGAAAGCGGGCGGGACCCCGTAGCCCCCGAAGATACCTAAGGTGGACGGGAATTTGGAACCATAACCAAAGGCCCCCATGGCCACCCAGGGAACATGGTGCATCATCATGCCGAACCCCACGCCGGCCCCGCCCCTGAATTTTCCGTGCCCGTAGGAATTGACGGCGTAGTTCCGGAACAGATAGAGAAAGGGTCGATCCGACTCGGTGGTCTCCACATCGGAGCAGTCGCTCATAGTGGCAAAGTATGCGCCTGCCCCGTTCACGCCGTCCATATCGGGTCTTGCACCCGCACCGGTAGCATTGATCTCGGGGGTAATGTCGGCAATAGGTTCGTTCCACTGGTTCATGCCCCCATAAATCGGGACACCGAATCCCTGGAACCAGGCGGCAACGGCCCGCTTAGGATCCAGGCTATAGGTCATTCTGGCGCCGGCTAAAAAGACGCCGTGTGAAAAACAGGTCTGGGTAAAGGGAGAGAGGCTGGTGGGGGCGTCTCCCTTGGCGTTGATGATGGCATTGTCCGGAAAATCCCATTCCACCGATTCCAGTAGTCCGTTGTTGGCGGGGAGATCATGAAAGAACCAGCCACAAAAATAGACCATGGACAACCCGATAATCCCTTGAAAATAGGTATTCAAGGGCAGATCCGGGAGCATGGGGGAGGTGTCTTTAAAGGAAAACCGAAGCGTCTCTCCCCGCTTTTCCATGGTGATGTCGATCTTGGTGAGGCCGGGCGCGATGCCCACCGTATCCATGAACCGGGGTTGCCGGTAGACGCCGTCGTTTAAAAGGGAGACCTTCTTGCGAGCCGCCTGGGCCGTCACCGTCAAAATACGGCGAAGGGATCCCTTAAAAAAACCCACGCCTTTTTCGTCAATGAGATCCACGATGCGGCGCTGGGCAATACGGCAGGCCGCCAGGCGCGCCTTGATATCCAGGATCATGGTCCTGGGGTCCCGGGTCATGGCGCTGAACATACTGAGGATATCCTCTTTGAGGGCATAGTTTTCCCCCACCTTCAGAGGCGGCACCAAAAGCCCTTCGTCGTATTTGGACCTGGCGCGCATGCTCATGCCACCCGGATCCGTACCCCCGCACTCTCCGGTGTGGACCACGGCGCCTGTAAAACAGACGAGTTCGCCCTTGTAAAAAACCGGAACGCACAGCCCCATATCGGCCCCGTGGACACCCCCGTAGAAGGGGTCGTTCCAGAAAAAGGAGTCTCCTTCCCTCACGCCCACCGACGGTTCATGGATGAAGTGTTTGACAATATACTTTACCGGAATCTGTCCCAAGACCGCATGAAACCAGATCCCCGTTGCCACCACGGCCAGATCTCCTGAGCCCGTATACACCCCGAAAGCCACATCGCCCCAGCGCATTCCGGAGGAAGCCCCCAGTTTCATGGTGGTCTCTTTGCCCTCCTGGGCGATCATGTTGACCTTGTGGGTGAATATGTCAAAATCCACATCATTGATTCTTTCCTGCTCAGACGCTTCATCGGAGGTCATGGGTTCGGGATTCAACCGTTTCACCACCTCCATATCTTTTCCGTATGCCATACCTTGCATGGGTCACCTCCCCGGGGTCAGTCGCCCCGATAGTCTAATGCTCAATTCTTTCAAGAACCGCATTTCGAAATCGATCCAGGACAAATTTCCAGCCCGGTTCGATCACGTAGGTGGTATCTTCCGCCTCCACCAGGGCCGGGCCATCGATCACATTTCCCACCAGCAGTTCCTTGAAGGCAAACACCGGCGTCTCCCTGAAACCGGAAAGGGCCGCCCAGTAGGCCTGTCGCGAAGGCAGAGAAGCGACGTCCGGCGGTGTCGGTCCGTTTTCTTCCATGGACTCAAGTTGAAGCGGCGGCAGGGTCACCATGGCCGTCAGGTGGAAACATTCCAGGTTGATGCCGCCCATGGGAAAGGTGGCTTCCGGCGAATAAACATCCGCATACTGCTTTGTAAAGGCGTCGCAGATGACCTTGAAATCCTCGGAACCTTTAAGCGTCAATCGGGGAGAAACCACTTTCATGAGGTTGTACTGCATGCCGTAGCGCATATCCAGTTCCAGTCGGAACTGAATCTGATTCTCGCTGTAACCTTCCAGTTGAAGATCCCTTATGGCCTTATCTTTAAGGACTTCCACCACACCGTTGAATTCGTCCATATCCTCGGAATAGGATTGGGTGGCCCACTGAAAGATCTTCATGGTCTTGGACATTTCCCACACCTGGCTTACATTGACCGTGGAGGCCCCGAAGGCCCCGAAAACAGGGGAATAGGGAGAGACAATCACCTTTTTCACCTTCAGGTAGGGTGCGAAACCGCAGGCATGGGTGGCCCCGGCGCCGCCGCAGGCCATAAGAACGAATTCCCTGGGATCGTGCCCTTTAAGCGCCACTTCGTTAAAGACCTCCTGCCCCATGCGGGCGTCCACCACCTGCCGAATGCGCACCGCCGCCTCCACCGGATCAATGCCCAAAGGATCGGCGATCTTTTCGCGGATCGCCTCCCGGCTCAGGTCCGGATCCAGCAGCATGTTTCCGCCCAGGTAGTTTTCCGGATTGAGATAGCCCAACAGCAGGTCCGCGTCGGTGACCGTCGGTTCGCGGCCGCCCTGATCATAGCAGGCGGGACCGGGCATGGAGCCTGCGGACTGGGGTCCCACTTCCATGGCATTGCCCAGAAGGGTATTGATCCAGGCGATGGATCCGCCCCCGGCACCGATGGATTTCACTTCAATGGCCGGAATATTGGTCCGCCAGCGATCGATGAGGGGGATGAAATCATAGGTCTTCAGCTCCCCGCCGGTAATCACGCCGATGTCAAAAGAGGTGCCTCCCATATCGGTAAAGATGATCTTGTTATGGCCGTAATGGGCCCCCACGGTGAGCGCGCCGTGGAGTCCGGCCACGGGTCCCGCATTATGGGTGAGTACGGCCCGGGTTCGGGACATTTTCTTCATGCCGCCCGTGTTGTGCACCAGGACCAGGGGCCGACGGTAACCACCGTCCCTCAGTTCGTTCCCCAGTTTGTTGAGTTCTTCCGCCATGACCCCGTGAATGTAAGCGTTCACGATGGTGGTGGTAAACCGGGTGTATTCGGCGGATTTGGGTGAGACATCGCTGGAGAGGATCACGGGCATGCTTCCCAGGTAATCTTCCGGGTACTCCTCCTCAATGATCTGTTTGATCATCTGTTCGTGCACAGGATTACTGAAGGACCAGAGCAACCCCACTACGAACCCCATGACGCCGCGATCCACCAGGTGCTGAAGCTTTTCCAGCACTTCCTCCCGTTTCAAGGGAGAAACGACATTCCCGAAGGAATCGATCCGTTCCCGAACACCCACCACCATCTCCGGCCGGATCAGAGGTTCGGGCTTTTGAATGCGGGCCAGATCCTTGTTCTCAAGCGCCGACCCGCCGTCGGCCCAGCTTCGTGCCCGCCCCAGAAAAATGGCGTCTTCAAATCCGGCGGTGGTGATAAAGCCCAGTTTGGGGCCGGTCCGCTCAATGAGGGCGTTGGTCCCCACGGTGGTGCAGTAGCGAACAACATCGCTCTCCCCCAAAAATTCGGAGAGCCCCGTCCCAAAGGATCGGGCCAGCGACCGCATCCCCTTCATGAACCCGACGGAGAGATCATAGTGGGTGCTGGGGGTTTTGGTCATTTTGGTTTTGCCGTCATCTCCACGGGCGTAAAAATCCGTAAATGTTCCGCCGATATCTACGTTGATTGAGATCCCCATTACATGTCTCCTTGTTCTGATGCATTATCATGAAAAAATTCCTGAACCAGTTGGTGAAGCGTTTCCACATCCACATCCCGGGTGGCCGGTCCCAGACTGGTAAAAAAGATCCCCCGTCCGCCGGTGGTTTCGTACAGCTGCCTGCCTTCTTTTATGAATCTGCGTGCCGTGGAAAGATCATTGAGCGGCAGGCCCAAGCCCACACCAAGCGCCCCCTCTCCCAGGTCCCATACCCGTGATACATCGGGCATACTGCCGTCTCCGGTGGGACCCAGCACATAGAGATCCATTTTCAGCCCTTTGAATCGATCCACTCGGGCAGGATCGTACTTTTGAACATAAAGGCCGGCCTTTACGTCGTAATACCCGGTGATATTTTTGAGAGTGTTGTAGATTTTCTTATGGGATAGGTTGATTTCGGCGGAGCCTAATGAACGGCCCTCCATGAAGATCAGCACATCGGGCCCTGTTTTGCAGAAGGCCTCCGCCACCTGAACAATCAACTGCTTGATTTCCCCCAGGTGATCCGCGCCTTTTCCGCGGCCGAACAGCATGTCCGCCAGGGTCAAGGGTCCCGTGAGCGCGGCGATGCAGGCCTGCTCCTTCCGGCTGACTTCGAAAACCCGGGCCGCCGTTTCCAGGGCCAGTTTCATTCGGCCGGTCTCCTCCGGCTTGTCATACAGACCGTTTTTCGGCGGCGAAGCGACGGGGCGATCATTCTCCCAGGATATCCCGCACCCGCAGGCCTCCGCCATGAGGGTAAAATCGAGACCCACCACCACCCCATCGAAACGAAACAGCTTATGGGTCTTTACCAGGGCATTGGCCCACAAAGCCGGATCGTTCATCAGTTGTTCCATGGGCATGTTTTCAACCCTGGAGAGAAGCCCCCGGATCATGGGTACAAACACAGGCCTGGGTAGCGGTTCATCATTTAAGAATTTGTTGAATAGCGCCCTCCCTGTTTCCATGGTCATACCCCATGCCGTTTTTTGAGTGCATCCACGTCCAGATCAATATCATGGGTAATGGGATGTCCTGGCGGGAGATATTCATTTTCAATAATCACGCCGCAGGCCGGGCAGTAAAACTCCAGAAGGCGACAGTAATTGGGGTCCGGTGAAAAGCTGTATTCTTTTCCTTCCACCAGGGCCGGATGCACTTCTTCAAAAGGTTTTTCCGCCACCAGACAACCCTTCTTATAGTTTTCCCTGGCGCCGATCAGCGCGTGGCCGCAACGCTGGCAGCACCACTTCTCCTGGTCCAGATCGATCTCCAGATACTCCGTGATTCTCACTTTCATGATTCGCTCACCTCCTCCAGAACAGCATTGTTGAACTTGTCCACGGTCATTTGCCATCCCTCGGACACCAGCACGGTGGTCTGCTCCGATTCCACCAGGGCGGGCCCGGACAAATGATGACCATGGCTGAGCAGAGAGCGGTCGTACACGGGGATTTCCTGAAATCCTTTTTCCCCATCAAGGAAAACGGACCTCATACCTTTTATGGCCGATTTTGCTTCCTCTCCCGAAAGGGGAACCTGTTGCACCTCAAAATGGGGTACCTCCGCCTGCGCCGTCAGGCTGACCATGTTCAGGTGAAGATTCGCGCCATGGCCGCTGCCGTTTTGCCCCAGAAGTTCCCTCGCCGTTTTTACGGCGCGGGCCACACCTTCGGGAGATTTAAAAAAATCCACAGGGACGTCGAACTTTATCTCCGACCCGCCGGTCTCCTGTACCAGAAGCTCAAGGGAGAGTTTCATATCCTCGAAGGTGAACCCCTCCCCTCGAATATCCCGCTCCGCTTCCTTTGTGAGCTTTTTGAGTGCCTCGGGAAGGACGGAAAAGTCGGATGTTTCACTAAAAGGCATGTCCGTGCGGGCATAGTAGATGTGCCCCACATCCATGCCCGAGGCGGAATAGGCTGAAAAAACGGCTGAAAAGGGCGTGATAACGATCCGTTTAATGCCCGCCGTCCCGGCTGTATGACAGCAGTGGGCTGGTCCCGCCCCCCCGTAAACCACCAACAGGGGATCCGCGTCGGTGGCAAACTGCTCTTTGATCTCCAGCAGTTCCCGCCCCATGCCCTTATCGATGGTCTCCTTCACGGACAGCGCCGCCGTTTCCACCGAAAGACCCAATGGCGCTGCGATCTTTTCGGCCATGGCATTACGTGCCTTTTCCAGGTTCAGTTTCATGGCGCCACCCAGAAAGTATTCCGGGTCAAAGATCCCCAATATCAGGTCCGCATCGGTCACAGTGGGTTCCGATCCGCCCAGGTCAAAACAAACCGGTCCCGGCAGGGCCCCAGCCGACCGGGGTCCCACACGCAGGGTTCCGTCCGCAACGGAAGCGATGGACCCGCCGCCGGCCCCAACCGCCTTGATCTCCACCATGGGCACGTTGACCCTGAAGCCTTCCACATCAGGCTTCAGCGTATAACTGACCTGCCCCTGCCGCACAAAACCCAGGTCAAAGGAAGTCCCCCCCATGTCGGCGGATATGACGGCATCGGCCCCGTAGGCCAGACCGGTCACACGGGCTCCCATAAGACCTGCAGCAGGTCCCGAATTGTAGGTGTTGATGGCGCGGGTCTTGGCCACGCGGGCCACGGCATGATTGTTGTGGACGATAAAGAGGTTCTTCCCGTACATGCGCCGGCGCAGTTCTTCGCCCGCCTTATAGAGCATACTCACCAGCTTGCCGTGGATATAGGCATTCAAGACGGCGGCGTTAATACGCTCTTCCTCTCCCTGCCGACTGGATATGTCCGAAGAAAGAAAAACGGGCACCGAGCCCAGGAAATCCCTGGGATATTCCTTTTTAATGATTTTGCGAATGGCTCGCTCATTTTGAGGATTGGCATCGGAGCAGGATAAGGCGACCACCAGGCAACGGGCGCCGCGATCAATGAGGCGTTGGGCCGCCGCCATGACCGCTGTTGCACCCGGGGCCTGCAACACCTCTCCGGCGGGAGACGTTTTCTCTTCAACGAGTTCCACCATCCCGGGGTCCACCAAAGGCGGTTTGCCGTCGTTCGTTCGGGTAGGCGCCAACCCTTCCCCGCCCACGGAGACCAGCAATCCCAGTCTGCTGCCGTCCCGGTTAATGATCGTGTTAGTGCCGATGGTGTTTGAAAACCGGATGATGTCCGTGTCATACAACAGATCTTCCACCGAAACCCCGAAGCGCTCGGCGCCCGCTTTGATGCATTCCAGAAAGCAAATGGTTAAATCGTGCGGTGAAGTGGGCACTTTCACGGGCTCAACACGCTCCCCTGAAACGAAAAACCCGTCGGTAAAGGTTCCGCCCGTGTCAATGTCTATCGTATACCCCATGACCTTTCCCCTCCTTACTTGTGTGAATACGTGAAGAAATAAACCTCCTATGAAACGTCCTCTCCATTATCTTGCGGCCATGTGCCCCCCAACACCCCGTTCATGATGAATGCAATCATCTCGTCCTTGACTTCATCCAGGGAAAGGGGACCATCGGCCCGGAACCAGCGAAGCTGCCAGTTGATGACCCCGAAAATATTGAATGCCAGGACCCTGATGCTACGGGACTGGATGCGTCCCTCCTCCTGAATTTCCTTCAATACATTCATATAAAATCCATAGATCCGACGCTGGATTTGGCGGTTGATCTCTTCCCCTTCATCCGAGAGGTGTTCTTCGTCCAAGAAAAATATCTTGGTTTCATCGGTGTAACTTCCGGCAAGACGGATGTGCGTCTCCACAAGCCTCCGGAGTTTTTCCACCGGCTGAAGATCCATCTCCGAAACGGCCCTTAATTCTTCCACCAGACGTTTGGATGCGTGTTCCAGGATGGCGACGAGCAGTCCTTCTTTGTTACCGAAATGATGATAGATATTGGAAAGGCTGATATGCATTTCGTTGGCGATGTCGCGGATGGATGTGCCTCGAAATCCCTTAGCCGAAAACAAGGAAATGGCTGTTTTGAAAATTCTGTCTTTATTGGTCTCGCTGTGTTCCAAAAATGAGCCCCCTTTCTTGAAGTAAAGCGGGGTGAGCAGTTTGAAATTGCGGAATGGGTCCGAAGGGCAGTAGATCGATCGTTCGATTACCTTGTATCGAACGATCGATCTACTTGTCAAGAAAAAAATAATACAGCCCGCTTTTTTTCAGGAAGGGCTCAATCAAGGAAGTAAACATGGGGGTCAGGAGAGATCGGTTTAGGGATACCCTTTGAAAGGCTGAAATCTTGGATGGATAATGATACAGAGCAGTCGGAATTCAACAGGGCCTCGCTGGATTCTGGTGTGAAGCTTCAAAAGTATTATTTTCGTTCAACCCGGTTAAAGCCGGCGGAGTTGCTGACCCCTGGAGTCATTTCTGGAATAAGTCATCATCCCCTTTTGTCTCTGATCCCCACAGGCAGGGTCTTCTACGACCCATGAGGACCAGGCCTCAGTCTCAGTTGCCAGAATAAGGCAAAGCGCGCCCAGTCTCCGGTTAGGCCGTGGATTCCGCCTTCTGAGCGGATTTTTCATCCCAGACCTTGACCAGATAATCTTTGGCGGCCTCGAACTTAGCGGCCTGATCCTCCACCAATTTTTCGGCCTCCCGAGAACTCATTTCCCAGCTTTCCCTGACGAAGGAGGCCACGCGGGCATAGTATAGAGGCGTCATGAGGTCCAGAAGCTTCATGCGGTTCATATCCCATAAGTGGAAGGTGGCAGCCAATTCGTAGAGGATTTTCACCCAGGATTCCGTTCGCAGGTGAAAATCGCCGGCATCCATCCGGGCAGTCTTTTCGATTTCCTCCAGACAGCCTTTCGAAAAGAGGCTCTTCCAGAGGGGGAAGAACTGGCTGCAACCCGCCTTGAACTGTTCGATCATGCTCTCCAGATTCACTTTTACGGCTTCAGGCTCCAGAGATCCCTCGAATCCGAAGGTTTCCACAGATACGCTTCCCTGTATCCGCTTCCAGATCCCCTCGTATTTTTCCATTTGGGAAAAGAGAGCGGAGAGCACCTGGCGGAACATGGGACCCAGATGCTGGCCGGGGTCTTTGGCATCGTGTATCTTGACACCCAGGTTGGACTGGCAGATACGAAACCCCTGGGTGATGGCGCTGGTGGTCATCCAGATGTCGATGCCGAATCGGGCCACATCCGAATCCCATACATCCTGCTCGATATAGTATTTTGCCAGGTCACTGGAAATGGCAAAGTCCCCGCCGATAGGCTGACGAATCCGTTTTCCGTAAAGGGTGCGCGTCAGGTTATAAACGATATTATTGGTAATGGTGCCGTCGAACTTGTGCCGCACATAGACCGGCGCCACAAATTGATAATCTTTTTCCAACACCGGATACAGCAGGTATTTCACCCAGTCGGGCGTTATGCTGCGAAGATCCGAATCCACCATGGCGCAGACGCGAACCTCCAGGCGGCTCGCGGCCTCGAAAAGAGATCGCAACGCCGTGCCCTTTCCTCCAGGCCCCCGGTAAATGGAGATCAGTTTCTCCTGCCAGGGCTTCAATTCAAACTCCTTGGCCACTTCCCGCGTATCGTCGGTAGACCCTCCGTCGGCCACAAAAATCACGCTGCGCATGTCCTTATAGTGGGTCGCCAGACCGTGGCTCACCATCTGGATCACATGGCCGATGGTAGTCTCGTTATTGTAGCAGGGAATACCCACCAGAATGTCGGCGGACTGAATTTCTTCTATTCTCTTGGATGTGTATGCCCGCAGGCCCGTATCGTACCGCATGGTTTTACCTCCAATTGCTTTTCTCGTGCAGAACGTTTCTACAAATTTCTTAAAACTTAACAAGGTACGTAAAGATTTGCAATAGCCCTGGGGAAATTGTTCTTCGAATTTTCCCTTGATGACATTTGGTTAAAAGCGATATAGAATGAAAAAATCGGTTCGAAAACACTAAAAAAGACAGAACGGTTTTCGAGATGGTTCAACTTTTAGGAGCTGGGGTGTAAGAAATGGAACGGCATCTGCTTGTGACAGTCAGTGAAAAGCACGACAATTTGTTCGGGGTCCAATTCGTGGGGAATTTCTTTGCAGCCAAACAAGAGATAAGAATCACTCTCCTGTATCTGACCCCCAGACCTCCCGGTGTTTTTGAGGCGGACCAAGAGACCGAACTTCGGGCCAGGAAATCAGAAGCCATGGGACGAAAGGCCCTGCATGATGCAAAGGGGGAGCTTCTGAAACTGGGCTTCGATGAGGAACAGGTTGCAACAAAGCTCAGACCCCGCAGACTCTCCAAGGTAAACGAAATCATTCAGGAAGGATCGGGGGGAAAGTTTGACGCGGTGGTAGTGGGGCGCCGGGGACTGTCATGGCTTGAACACGCCTTCGATGAAAGCGTTACCCGCGATCTGTTTGAAGTCACATGGGATTTTCCTCTCTGGCTCTGCCGAAAGCCTGATTTACAAAGAAAAGATGTCTTGGCCTGCGTAGATGGATCCGAGGCAGCCAACCGCATGCTGGATCACCTGGCCTTTATTTTGAAACAGGAACAGGACCAAAACATAACCCTGTTAACCGTTTCGAAAAAAAGGAACGTGGGGGACGGAAGCGCGGAAGAGGTCCTTCAAAAAAGCAGGACGCTGCTGGTTGGCACAGGTATTTCAACAGATCGAATCCGAATCAAAGTCATTCATGAAGCCTCTCCGGGAAAAGCCATCACGCAGGAAGCCGACAGGCAACGCTTTGCCGTTGTTGCCGTGGGTCGAACCGGAACGGGAATGGGTTTAATCAAAAAAGTCTTCGTGGGTTCGGTCAGCCGGGCATTGTTTCATGAACTTGAAGGCGCTGCCCTCTGGCTGGCCTGAAAGGACCCGGACACAATAAGGAATTGCTCTGCTTTTCATGACGATTACCCCATCAACACATAAACCGGTTGCGCTGCAGGGCGCCCTTCTGACAGCTGCACCCACCCCGTTTCTATTCGCATCGATGAATGTCGGAAACGCCGTACCGCCAATGTGGCGTCTAATCGCTGCTTCGGCCGCCGCTGTTTCGTGCATGATTTGCGCCTTCGTGCTGGTGCGACGTCCAAATCTGGGTAAGGTGTTCGGAATATGCGCTTCGGTCTGCTGCTTTTTTTCGGCATTGCCCTATCTTTGGAGCAATCCTTTCGCAGCCCTCCTGGGATCTATTGCCCTCATCAGTGCGGGATACGCACTGGTTGACTTCAGGCTTCCCGCAAGACACCGAAAGGCAACCGGGTTGGTTGACCTCATGCAGCGCGCACGATGGGCGGCTGTTACCGTGGTAATCCTTGTCGGCTTTTCATTTATCCTGTCGGAACGGATACAGACTTCAATCGCCAACCTGATGATCGCGGCATCCACACTCATCGCTCAAGCCCTGTTTATTCAGTGGGCCTGGAAGCAAACACATGCAAGACCCAGGGCAATCTTTACTACATTCGGACTTGTCCTGACGGCCTTGCTCTTTCTGTCCGCGTATATGGGACACCCGGCCGCCATCGCACTCACGTTTGCTTTGCTGATCATCTTTCTCTCTTCACACTCCATGCCGATGCAGCAAGGACGCGAGCATTGGTGGGAAACTCTTCTCAATCACCCTGCACGTCTGTTGCTCAGCACTTTCTTCCTCCTCTGTTTTCTGGGCACGCTGCTCCTCATTATTCCCGAAGCCACAAGACAGGGGGAAATCGCCCTTGTGGATGCGGCATTCACTGCGGTCAGCGCGGTCTGCGTCACCGGTCTGATCGTTCTTGACACGCCCGCGGAATTCACCTATTTGGGGCAGGCCTTGATCCTGTTGTTGATTCAATTAGGGGGGCTGGGCATTATGAGTATTGCCTCGGTTGCCTTGCATGCCATGGGACGGCGGTGGAGCCTGCGGCAGGAACGTCTCTTGTCGACCATGACGGATACCGACCATAAGGACATGCTGAACGCCCTCATCATGATCTTAAAATTCACTTTTCTTGCGGAGGGGGCAGGCGCCCTGATTCTGGCCGGGCTGTTCCTCTATTCAGGCGACACCTTCTGGCAGGCGGCCTGGCGTGGATTGTTCACCGCCGTTTCAGCCTTTTGCAACGCAGGGTTCGCCCTGCAGAGCAACAGCCTGATTCCCTATAGAAACAGCCCCTTGATCCTGCACACCGTCGCCGCGCTGATCATTTTCGGGGGAATGGCCCCCGCAACCAGTCTGATTTTCCCTCAATGGCTTATGGCCCGGCGGATTCCCATTGCCGCCCGCATCGCCTTGATCACCACGGCGGTCATGCTCTTTTCGGGGATGTTTTTCATGCTGGCTTTTGAATGGAACGGAGTCCTGGCCGATTTGTCCATTGCCGACAAATTTCACAATGCCTGGTTCCAATCCGCCACCCTGCGCACCGCCGGATTCAATACGGTGAATATGGCGGAGGTGATCAGTCCCACCTTTCTGATGATGATTTTGTTCATGTTCATAGGAGGCAGCCCCGGCGGGACTGCCGGCGGCGTCAAAACCACCACCATCGGCATACTGGCCATGACCTTTTGGGCCAACATCACCAATCACAACAGCGTCATTTACCAGAATCGAAGGATACCTTCAGCAACCATCTACCGCGCCATTACCATTGTCGCATCTGTTGCGGTGGTCTGGTTCGCGGCCGTCCTGATGCTGGAAGTTACACAACAAATACCCGGCAGAGATCTTATTTTCGAGGTGACCTCAGCCATCGGCACCGTAGGGCTTTCCACGGGAGCAACCGCCCGATTGGATGAAATCGGAAAGGTGATCATCATGTTGACCATGTTTATCGGGCGCATAGGCCCCATGACACTGTTCATGATCTTGAGCAAAGATCTCTCGGTCCCCGTTTCACGATGTCCTGACGCGAAAGTCACTTTAAGCTAAGGAGTAGATGAATATGGCACAACAAATCTTAATTATCGGGCTGGGACAGTTCGGGATGTCCCTGGCTCGCGCCTTATCGGAAAAAGGGGCTGAGGTATTGGCCGTCGATTTCCGGAAAGACCTGGTGGAAGAAGCGTCCGCCTTTGTCGCGGAGGCACTGGTCGTCAATGCCGCCGACGAGAACGAACTTGCCCGGCTCGGACCGGAGAAAAGAGATGCCGTGGTCTGCGCCATTGGAGACGATTCCAAAGAATCATCCATTATCTGCACGGCCCTTCTCCGCCAGATGGGCGCCCCTTTTGTTGTATCGCGGGCCAATGACAAAATGCACCAACGCATTTTACACCTGGTGGGCGCGCATCAGATCATCAATCCGGAACAGGAGTTTGGTCAGCGCTTCGCCAACCGCCTGCTGTATCGGCATGTTATCGCCCAAACGTCCATAGGCGATGATCTGCATCTCACCGAAATTCGCGTCCAACCGGCCATGGTGGGAAAAAGTCTCATTGAACTGGCTCTTCCAAAGCGCTTCGGCGTTATGGTAGCAGCGATCCGTCGCGGCAAACCGGGCCGGCTGATGCAACCATCCGCCAGTGAACCACTGCTGGAGGGGGACAACCTGGTAATCGTTTGCCCTGAAACAGTCATCCCCAGACTGATGGAAGGAGTATAACCATGAGGATTGCACAATCCGTTCGCCTGGGCGCATGGCTGTTGATCGGGCTCAATCTGCTCATGGCGATGGGGTCCATCTGGATTTTCATGCGCATGGCCCCGGCCATAGAGATGATCATTGAACGGAATGAGGTGTCGCTTGAGGCATGCGAGGAAATGCTCGTATCCCTGGTCATGATCAGCCAGGACACCCATGCCAATCGGGAACTGGAAAAAACGTTCCAGAATGCCCTCCGGCGGGCTCAAAACAACATCACTGAAAAAGAAGAACCCGCGGCCCTTGAATCGATCGAGGCCACCTATGCCAATGCATTTCTGGGGAGCAGGGGCGCCCAGCAGGAAACCGTGGGCGCCATTACCCTTCTCGGTAAAATCAATCGGGAGGCCATGATCGCGGAGGACCGTCGCGCCCGGCAATTTGGAAATGCCGGCGCCTGGGGGGTCGTGTTCATGGCTGTCACCGTCTTTTTTGCGGGGATGCTCTTAAAGAGGACGCTTTCGAGAGATCTGGTCGAGCCGCTGGAAGAAATCCACACGGTTATAACCGCCCACCGGACGGGGGATACCATGCGCCGCTGCACCGGCCCCCATCTGCCTCGAGATGTTAAACATGTTTATGACGCCATAAACCAGCTCCTGGATCAATTTCAATCTGTTTCAAGCACGCCTGACCGGATTGGGGGGATAGGGCATTAAAGACGCCCTTTGCTCCGCATTTCTTCCGCCCTCGCCAGCGCCGCATCAAGGGCCTCTTTCTGAATGGGCTTATGGATGAAATCCGTCGCATTCAAATCCATCGCCTTTTTTGCGAGATCCTTATCCCCGTGTCCCGTGGTCACAATTACCACGGCCTCGGGCGCCAATGCCTTGATCCGCCTTAATACTTCAAAGCCGTCCATGCCGGGCATCTTGATGTCCGTAAACACAATGTCGGGTTTTTCCTTTTCAAACACCCGAATCCCTTCCTGGCCGCTTTCGCCGGTCAGGACTTCAAAGCCATAAGCCTCCAGAAAAAGCTGAAACATGGCAAGGGTCGGTTTCTCATCATCAATAATCAACACCTTTTGCATTCATCTCTCCTTCATGAAAACATATCATCTAAAGGGCAATCGTATCCTATTCAAAAACCCTGGCAGTTAATCGAGTCACGAGGTCTTTTTTGCTGCCGCATCAAGATTCCATAGGCGGCAATAAAACCACAAAGCTGGTCCCGATTCCCGTCTGGCTGTGCACGCGAATCCCGCCCCCATGTTCTGAAACAATCTCATACACAATAGCCAGCCCCAGGCCCATTCCTTTCCCCACTTCCTTGGTGGTAAAAAAGGGTTCGAACATCTTCTCCCTGATATCTTTCGGTATTCCCGCGCCGGTGTCCGAAATGGCTATGACCACCTGACCTTTTCTGAAAAAGGAACGGATGCCGATTTTTCCTGCCGCACCCATCCACGACCTTTCACGCTTCTGTGTAATCGCATCACGGGCATTGGTGAGAAAGTTGAAAATTACCTGTTCCAAACGATTGTTATGGGCAAGAACAAACGGAATGTCTTTACCCGGAAGGAACCTCAAATGAATATTCTGAAGGCTCAATTGCTGGCCGATAAGCTTTACAACATTCTCAATGGGGCGGTTGATGGAAATCTTTTCTCTGCTAAAGTCGGCCTTTCTGGCAAATTCCCGAAGACGGGTAATAATTTCCGAGGCACGGTCGACCTGGCCGCTTACCTCCCGGGCCACCAATGCCAGTTTTTCCGAAGGGATTTCCATGCCCTTGTCCACCATCAGGCTCAAAAAATCATTTCCCATCTTGATGGCGTTCAACGGTTGATTCAGTTCGTGGGCGATGCCGGCCGACATTTCTCCCAGGCTTTTCATTTTGCCGGCTTGAATCAATTGAGCGTCCTTTTCCATGATTTCGGTAAGATCATTGGTTGCCAGAATGATAACTTCTCGGCCCTGATAAATGCCGGGACAGGCGCGCACATTTACATAGAAGGGCCGATTTCCTTTCCTGTAGTGGCGCACCCGTAAACTCAGCACGCAGACATCGGCCAGGACTTTTTCACCGGACACGACGCCTCCCAGAGCCCCATATTCAAAGGAACCCAGTTCGTCAAAATTTCGTCCGATCAAAGCTTCCCGGGTATAGCCGTAGGTTTCGGCTGCAGCCGGATTGGCATCCAGGATCTCAAATCCGTTACGGGCCAAAACAAAAACAGGCGTGGGACCGCTGTCAAAGAGGGAGCGGTATTTCTGCTCCGACTCCTTGAGCCGCGCCCGGGATGCCTTGATAGATGCCGTCATGTGATTGAAGGCGTCGGCCAATTGTTCAATTTCATCACCCCGATGGCTCTTATAGACGCTGCATCCCTTGCAGCGGGAAAGTTTTTCCGGAAAGAGCCGTCGGTCCGCCTCCCCATAGCTTCCACCGGTCCCCTCCACATACCAGCAGGAAAGGCCGGTATGTTGATGAGCGGGACAATCCATCTTCCGGCAATTACAGATCTCCCAGCATTTCACTTCAGCACCCGAAGTCGGTTCCATTTCCAGATTTCCCCGGCTGATTTCGTTGGCTCTTCTGATCAGTTCCCCCATGGGTCGCGTAATGTATCTGGAAAGCCAGTGGGCAACACCGAAAAAGATGAGGATGATGACGGAAATAAAACCCAGAAACGTTATGCGAAGTCGACCCACAACCTCATCGATATGCCGTTTGCTCAACCCCACATGGACGGCTCCGATCCGCGTATGCCCTTCTTCCAACGGAAAGGCAATATCATACGCGGTTTCTTTCCCGAAGGAAACCTGCTCTATACCGTGCGTTTCCCCCGCACTGACCTGATTGATTCCGGCGAGCGATTGGGGAAAACCATGTGCAAACGTATGAGACAGAACCTTGCCGTGCCTGTCCAAGACAAACATGTAGGAAATGAGCGATTCCCGGTCTCCACCCCGGGAGGAATCGAAGAGCAGCCTGGTTAAAGCAGTCCGGTTCCCATCCACCACATATTTTTCACTCTTTTCCGCAACACTTTGGGCGATACTCATGCCCCGTTGCTCCAATCGCGTGATCAGACTCGAAACAAGCACCCATCGCGCCACCAGTGCGATGCCGACACTCACGAACAAAATCACGATCACGGAAGAAAAGAATATTTTATTCTTATGGCTCAGTCGACGCAGCAGGATCATCAAAACCTCATATCAGAAACATTTTCAGTGAATCACCATACCATACTATTCTTTCATCAATCTATTGCTAATAAAGGGCAATAGATGGTATCTTTATTTTTTATCGATCCGGATGGGGGACTTTCGAGACAAAGATATTGGAATATGCAGAAAACAGATTCAGAACTCGTTTCCTGGGGAACCATCATTCCTGAAGAAATCAAAAAAGACCGGAACGGCAACATACGCTGTTTTCCGGCTCTACGATGCCGTCAATTCCCCGTAATGTGGGTCATGATACTCCTTTTACCGATGCTTGTTGCCTGCACTATTTCCAATGTTCCCGAAAACATGAAGGAAGATCTTGTCGGCCACGAAAACCCGATTTTTGATAAACGTTTTGAGGAACTGTCCTTCAGCGACCTCAACCTGGAAAGGCTGTGGAGAAACAAAGTCTACCCAAACAACCGAGAAGGAATTGTAATCCATCAATATACCTTCGCCAACATCGCCGATACCGTAAAAGACGGCGTTGTGAATATCTACACCCGCCGTCTTGAAGAAAAAAAGGCCCAGTTCGGGGTTTCCCCCAACGACATCCTTCCCATAAGGATACCGATCCTTTCCAATATATTCGATATCATTCCTTTTAAAGTCCCAATCCCCTTCAGAGAAGAGGGTTTCAGTCTTGGTTCGGGTTTCATTATCAATGAGAACGGATATATCCTTACAAACGCCCACGTAATCCATAATGCAACGGACATCCGGATCGTCCTGGCAGGAACAAGAAGGGAGTATCCCGCAAAGATTATCGGTTCGGATCGCATGACCGATACGGCACTTATAAAAATCGAACCGGACCACCCATTGACGGCCCTGCCGCTGGGCAGTTCCGACGACCTGAAGATTGGGGAAATGGTTCTTGCCATCGGAAATCCCCTTGGCCTTCAGCACACCGTAACTTCGGGAATTATCAGTGCCAAGGGAAGAATCGCCCCTGAACTAAACGATCAGTTGGTGGATTTTCTTCAAACGGATTCCGCCATCAACCCCGGAAGCAGCGGCGGCCCGCTGTTGAACCTGGACGGAGCCGTAGTAGGCATAAACACCGCCGTTATCTCGACGGCCCAGTCGATCGGTTTTGCCATACCGATCGACACCGTCAAAGAGGTGATGTCCATGCTGGTCCTGGATAAAACGGAAAGGGGATGGCTGGGCATTATAGCTTCCCCCCTGCCCCTGGAAAAAATGGCGAAACTGCCCTCCACTGATGACTGGGGCATTCTGGTCGAGGAAGTTGAGAAAGGAAGTCCGGCAGAGAAAGCCGGCATGAAGCCCAATGACATCATCGTCGCGTTGGATAAAGAACCCCTGAAAACTTTCCTGCTGTTCCGAAGAAAACTCCTGGGCATGGCGCCAGGACAAACGATCCATCTGACCACTTACAGGGACGGCACTAAAATGGAAATTACAAGTACTCTCGGCAAGAAGGACAAAGAGGGAGGAATACCATGAAGACCAATTTTCTCACGCTCTACAGTCTGGCGGATGAACAACAGATCATTGCGGAGCAAGAGTTTGCACCGGTCCTGGAGCCTTTTGCAACCCCCCTGCTCTCTCTTTCCAATTTCGTGAAAGATGCGAACCCTGATCCGGAAAGGCCTCATCTGCAAATGAATTTCCTGGCCCAGATCATTCACCATGCTTCGGATGTGGAACACCTGCTTGACCGCTATCAGGCGAGGAACAATAAAAACTGGATCTATTTTCGTGAATTGACCGCCACGGCAAAAAACTTCGGAAAAGCCGCCTTTATCCTGGAAGAAGTCAAGAGAGGAGCTTCTCTCATACGTCTGTTTCAGGAAGAAAGCAATGGCTTTATTCAGAGGGCCGAAGTGGCCGCATCCTTTTTCGGGAAAATCATTGCACACAACTTATTAGAACTTCGCAAGGAAGCCGAGCGGTTGAATCTACACATTCCCAAAGATAGGCCCCTTGATTCCTATGGCGTGAAATTGACCCAAGAAATCATACTCCCACATACCATCGAGGAAACCTCTTCTTCCGAAATCGGAGCTACCGCAAGGAAAATAGCGCACCGATTTGTCAAGTTCGCGGAAGAAGCCCAATTTTTATACGAAGTGATCCGGGAAGAAGGGAGGCTTCTATCGGCTCAAATTCCCGTAAATATCAACGAAGGAAAACTGCGGCGTCTCGGAACCGGTCTGCACAACCTGATCTCCTGGTATGATTCCTATCTGTATAACCATAGCATAGAGGGAGAAATAGCGGAGCTGAAGGTGCTTCACCAAATCTTTTCCATGCAACTGAATCTTTCCAAGATCGCGACCATTATTGCGCACTATTTTGAAAGGCATCTGCTGATTCCTTCTCCCGCAGCCGGCAGACTGCAGGTGATTGTCCCCCCATCCGAACTTACGAAATCGGCTTTTTATTTCAGTCTCTATTATCTGTCACGGCTTTTCACGGCCGGCAAAGTGCTTGCAGAAAAAATTCTCTCCCGAATGGTTGAAGAGGTCACCTACGAGCTTTCCGTGCCGAAAGGTCTCGGGTTTCATGCCAGGCCTTCCACGCTGGTGGCAAAGGTTGTGCAACATCACGCCGCCGAGGTAAGAATGCTGGTGGATGATCAGGAATTTGATGCCGGAAGCATTCTTGAACTCCTGAGCGCAGGAGGGTATATTGTAACCAAAAAACTGGATCGGGTTCGTTTCCGCGGGGAAAAAGGCGCGCTGGACGACCTCAAACTTTTAGCAGAATCCAATTATGGAGAAACTCGTCAGGGAAAGGATGCTCCGCTCCCGCCCAGCCTCTCCTACCTGCGTTAAAACTTGAAAGGAAATCCCCATGAAACAATGGTTTGCATGTTGTCTATTGTTTTTTATCGCCACATGGTTCGGCAACGCCACCGCAAAGCAGGTCAGTAAGATCGAACTGATCGACGGAGGCGTTATTTTTGGACGGATTGTATCTCAACAGGATGGCCGGTACGTTATTCAAACCGATACGCTCGGAACGGTGAGCATCGACGAAGAAAAGATCCGGGTTATCCGCATTCAGCATGGACCTTCTCCGGAAGACGCATCCGCTCCTCCGCCGGCCCAATCTTCTCCGGATGAGATTCAAGATCTGCAGAAATCGATCATGGGGAATGAGGCGATCATGCAAAAGGTGCTGTCCCTGCAAAACGATCCCCGCATGCAGGAGATTCTGCAGGATCCCGAGATCCTGAAGGCCATAAACTCTGGAAATTTTACCGCCCTCCTCTCCAATCCGAAATTCTTGGAACTGCTGGATTCCACCGAAATCAAGGATATCGAGAAGGAAATCGTGACTCCGAAAACGGGCGGGAAGTAAGGATAGGTTCAATCCCCCGAAGGGTTGCCGCTCGCCTTTTGGAAAAGCAAAAAGCCAACAGGGATATTTTTCTATGCAAAAACTTGCTATTAAAATGGTTCTCATTCTCCTCATGCTTTCGTTTGCCGGTTGCTACCTCGGCATGAGGAAAGAAGCGACCGTCCCCTCCGAAGCGCTTGAGGAAATCACGTTTTTTTATCCGGATTTCTCGGATGACATGGACAGAGCGTCTCTCGTGGCGGCAATCAAGAACAGTATCGACTATCTGAACCAAATTCCACCAGACACGATTATGCACTACGGCCCCCGCTCGTTTACACAAAAGCAGGTTCTCGATAGTCAGAAGGCGTTTCTCAAGATTCTGCAAGAAAATCCCGATCCCGCACAGCTGACCAGAAATATCAAGGAGCGGTTTCAGGTTTATCGGGCAACAGGCGGAGAAAAGAGCAAGAATGTCCTTTTCACCGGATATTTCGAGCCGATGTACGAGGCGAGCCTGAAGCCTGATTCCATTTACAGATATCCTCTGTATCGAAGACCGGACGATCTGACCACCGTGGATCTTTCCGCTTTCGGAAGCAGGTTTAAAGCGCAGAAGATCATCGGGCGAATAGAGGGAAAGGATTTTGTCCCCTACTATAGCAGAACGGATATTGACGAGAAAAAAGTCTTGAAAGGGCGCGGTCTTGAAATAGCCTGGTTGAAGGATCCGGTAGATGTCGCCTTTCTTCAGATCCAGGGTTCCGGAAGATTGGTCCTGGAAAACGGCGAAATCATCAGCGCGGGCTACAGCGCAAAGAATGGTCTTCCCTACAGAAGCATAGGCAGATACATGGTTGAAAAGGGTTACTTGGCGAAAGAGGAAATTTCCATGCAGGCCATCAGGGAGTACCTGAAGCAACATCCGGAAGCCGTGCGGGATGTCCTTTATTACAACCCCTCCTATGTATTCTTCCGACGGCTGGAAAAGGGAGCTCTGGGCAATATTGGAGTGCCACTCACACCGGGAAGATCGATCGCACTGGATTCCAATCTTTTTCCCAAAGGCGCATTGGGATTTGTCATCTGTAAGAAACCGGTTGTTGACAGCACCGGCGGCGTGAAAGAATGGCAGGAATTCTCACGGTTCGTGTTGAATCAGGATACCGGAGGAGCCATAAAAGGAGCCGGAAGGGCGGACATCTTCTGGGGAAATGGACCTTATGCCGAAGTCGCGGCCGGGCATCTCAGCCATGAAGGAGAGCTTTATATACTCATTAAAAAGCCTTGAAATGTCGGTAAAAATCATATCGAAAACTTGGAAAAATCGGCAACCAGCAAAACGAGGGATTCAATCTGTTGAAGCAGGCCGATGCGGTTCTTCCTGAGGGCGTCGTTGTCTTTTACCATCACCTCCACACCATCGAAAAACAAATCCACCGGTTTTCTGAGTTCCGCCATAGCTCCGAGCGCTTGAAAAAACCGCCCGCCTTCAAGCATTTCATGGACCCTTGCCTCTCACCGTCTCAAATGTTTCCCACAGGACGGCTTCTTCCCGGTTCTGAAACAGACCCGGATCCACGGCAAAAGGAACGGTTTCCTTCTTCAGGATATTCGTTACCCGCTTAAAGGTGAAGGCAAGCAGTCCGAAATCCTCCGACTCTGCGGAAAACTGTTTCAACTGTTCAATCCGGGGGCGGAGACCGCGAATATGATCAAACCCCGCGGACAGCACTGCCTCGATCAGATCGGGTTCATATCCTTCCCCCAGGAGCAGGTTCTTGTAACGCTCCCTCACGAAGCCCATCACCCCCGCGAAAGTCTTCTCCACAGGAAAATCGAGTTCCTGATTGAGATGGAACAATGCTCGTTCCACCAGCCATGACAAAGAGATCTCCCAGCCGAACGCCTCGATAATTCTGATGATGGCGATGGCATGCCTTCTTAATGCAAAAGGGTCGGCGCTGCCTGTAGGTTCGAGACCTACGGCGAAGCATCCGGCAATGGTGTCAATCCGGTCCGCCACTCCCACAATAGCGCTCAGCTCCTCGCCAGGCAGCTTCCCTCCCGCTTTGAGAGGAAGATAATGTTCCTCAATAGCCGCACTCACGTTGTCGGGATACCCCTCCAATTGGGCGTATTCCCTGCCCATTACTCCCTGCAGAGAGGGGAATTCTCCAACCATCTGCGTAACAAGGTCACATTTGCAAAGACGTGCCGCGAGCCTCACATTTTTGCATTCCTCGGGGAGAAGCCGTTCCGCAAGCTCTCCCGAAAGGTTCTCAAAACGCTGAACTTTGGCGAATGAAGTTCCCAGATCGGCTTGATAGATGACACGCTTGAGTTCTTCGAGGCGATCCATAAGCGGATGCTTTCTGTCTTCTTCCATAAAAAAAGCGGCATCGGAAAGTCTGGCGCGCAAGACCCTTTCGTGGCCTTTTCGCACGATGGATGGATCTCGCGCCAACGTGTTGTTTACAGCAACGAAATTCGCTAAAAGGCTTCCTTTGCGATCATATACCGCAAAATATTTCTGATGTTCCCGCATGGCGGTAATCAGTACAGAATCGGGAAGGGCCAGAAATTTCTCCTCAAAACCTCCACATACGGCAGACGGGTATTCCACAAGATTGGCCACCGTACTGATCAGATCAGAATCATCCGCGGGAACCCCTTCCACCTTTGCAGCTTCTTCCGCCGCGATATCAACGATAATGCGCTCCCTCTCGGACTGTTCAATCACCACAAAGGCCGCTTGGATTTTTTTCAGGTAATCCTCGACGTCGCAGACCTCGAACGGATCGGGAGCCATAAAACGATGTCCTCTGGACATATTGCCGCTGGCAATCCCCGCAAATTCAAAAGGAAGAACCTCACCATTAAAGAGACCTACAATCCAATGCACGGGTCTTACGAAGGGAATTCCCACACTTCCCCAGCGCATCGACTTTGGCCAGCTTATAACGGAAAGGATCGTCGGCAGAATTTCAGAGAGGATCTCTTTGGTCGGCCTTCCGGGGATGGTGCGTTTCAGATAGAGGTATTCGCCTTTCTCTGTCTTTATGCTCGTTAAATCCTCAACCGTTGCGTCCAGCTTTTTCGCAAAACCAATCGCGGCCTTCGTGGGCCGGCCTTCCGCATCATAGGCAACATGTAACGGCGGACCGGTTATTTCCTGCACCAGATCCTGCTGTGTCTCGGCAATGGCTTTTCCGATGAGAACGAGTCTCCTCGGAGTTCCGTACGTGTATATTCCTCCCGCAAGATCAATCCTGTTCGCTGCAAAGGCCTTTTCCGTGAGACTTCTCAAGTCCCTTAACCCCTCTTTGAGATATCCGGCGGGGATCTCTTCGGTTCCAATTTCCAAAAGCAGTTCAGCTACCATTTCTATTTCTCTTTGGTCTTACGTTTTTAGATTTCATTGAATTTCATGGCCTGCCCAGAAGTGGATATCCCATTTCCTCTCTTTGGGCCAGTAGTTTTTTGCGGAGAGCCTGGCCAGTCTCCGGATCCGTTCTATATATTGCGTACGTTCCGTGACGCTGATAGCGCCCCTCGCGTCCAGGATATTAAACGTATGAGAGCATTTGAGGCAGTAATCATAGGCGGGAAGCACCAGCCCCTCATTCCCGACCCGAAGCCCCTCCTGTTCATACAGCTCGAACAGCTTCAACATCATAGCCACGTCGGCCATTTCAAAATTATAGGTGGAAAGCTCCCATTCGCCCTTTCGATGCACGTCGCCGTACAAAATCCTGTCGTTCCATTGCAGATCGTACACATCCTCTTTTTCCTGAAGATACATGGCGATCCGTTCGAGGCCGTAAGTGATCTCCACGGAAATCGGATCCAGTTTCACACTGCCTGCCTGCTGAAAATACGTAAATTGCGTCACCTCCATCCCGTCGAGCCATACTTCCCAGCCGAGACCGGAAGCTCCCAGGGTTGGCGATTCCCAATCATCTTCCACAAACCGGATATCATGTTCCAACGGATCAATACCCAATGCTTTCAAACTTTCCAGATAAAGGTCCTGGATATCAATCGGTGATGGTTTGATAATCACCTGAAACTGATAATAATGGCCAAGACGGTTCGGATTCTCTCCATATCTGCCGTCGGTGGGTCTTCTCGATGGTTCCACATAAGCAACCGACCAAGGCTCCGGTCCAAGGGCCCTGAGCAGGGTCGCGGGATTGAATGTCCCGGCGCCCACCTCCAGGTCATACGGCTGCTGGATCACACAACCATAGTCCGCCCAGTATTTTGTGAGGGTCATAATGACATCTTGAAACTTCATAAGTACTCCAGGATCAGGTAATCTGAAAAAAAAGCTATTCAGGAGCGAAAGGGGCCCAGCCCTCAGCGAACTGCGCTGCAAGGGCATTAAAATACGATTTTCGAAAAGGGTGGAAGTTATCATTTCGCCCATTCGTTGTCAATCATTCTTCGAAACGGAATCTACGCGTTCCTCCTTTACATTCTGTATATTTTAATGTTATACGGCTCATAAAAAGCGTCTTCGGGGGTTTTTGAGAACCATTTTCCTGAACCCATTATTTTTTTCCTGAAACATAACCCTTCCAGAGGAGATCCAGTGGCTCAAAATTCCGATTACCGGCTGGCAAGAGAAAAGATGATAAAAACCCAGCTGATCCCGAGGGGCATTCAAGATCCCCGCGTGCTGGAAGCCATGCGAATCGTACCGCGGGATCGATTTGTCGAGGAGGCTCTGGTGGGGGAAGCCTATAACGATCATCCGCTGCCCATAGGGAATAAGCAAACCATCTCACAGCCTCACATTGTAGCGCTCATGACAGAAGCGCTCGCATTGACGGGGACGGAAAAGGTCCTGGAAATCGGCACGGGAAGCGGCTATCAGACCGCCATATTAGCGGCGCTTGCAGACAAGGTTTATACGGTTGAGCGAATCAGGACCCTGATGGTCAAAGCAAGAAATCTTCTGGCTGAACTGGGCTTTCGAAACATCCTGTTCAAGGCCTTTGACGGCACCCTGGGATGGAAGGAATTTGCACCCTATGACGCCATTATCGTTACCGCCGGTTCGCCTAAGATCCCCCAGCCGCTTCTTGATCAACTCCAGGAGGAAGGAAGACTCATTATTCCCACGGGGAATAAGGCAGGCCAGGACCTGATAAAATTAACGAGAAGAAAAGGACGTTACATCCAGGAAGACCTTGGGGGTTGTCGGTTTGTAGACCTGGTGGGAGTTCACGGCTGGCAGGAGTAATCCTACCCGGCCGACTATTTTGCGAGAATCCCAGATCCAACCTTAAGTGCAATGAGCGAAAAGAGGAGCGGGAAAAATCCCGAGGACGATCAAAAGGGCCGCCAGGACCCCTCCCCAGACAGTACTGAAAAACGGTCTTTTGATGGGGATAGAGCTCTCATTGGGTTCTCCTCCGGCGTAAGCGTGCCGGATAAGATTCAGGTAATAATAAAGCGATACTGCTACATTGATCGCTCCCACGATCACCAGCCAGTTCACCCCGCGATTCCAGGCTGCCGTCAACAGAAACAGCTTTCCCATGAACCCTGCCGTGGGAGGCAGGCCCACAAGGGCCAACGCCCCCACGGTCATCACAAGGGCAAGGACAGGGGATCTCTTATGCAAACCGTCAAGATCGGAGAGCTGCAGATTTCGGCCATCTTCACTTACACGGCAGATCACCCAGAAGCAGGCGAAATTCATAAGTACGTAGATGAACGTGTAAAAGGCCGCGGCCGAAACTCCCATGGCAGTCCCCGCTACGACGCCCACCAGGATATACCCGGCATGAGCAATAGCCGAATACCCCAACAGGCGTTTCACATCCTTCTGTACAAGGGCGGCCAGGTTGCCGTAGGTCATGGATACGGCGGCGAGAACAGCCAGAATAATCGTCACATCCAGCCCTGGTTTGAACACGGGAACGAATCGGATCAAAACCACGACCACCCCCACCTTGGGCATGGTGGAGATATACGCCGACGTTTCGTTTCCGGCCCCCTGATACACATCGGGAGCCCAGGCATGAAAGGGAAAAAGGGCGAGCTTAAACAGCACGCCACAAAGAAAAAGGGTGACCCCCGCCACAGCCAATGGATTGGTGGACCACTCCCAGGGAAGGGAGACGAGCAGGGCCAGATACGTACTGTGCTGGGAGGCGAGAATATAGGAAAAGCCGAAAAGGCTGATCACCGAGGCCACGGCCCCGAAAAAGATATACTTGATGCCGGCTTCCGCCGCTTCCCTGTTTTCTCCCCGAAGAAGAACCAGGGGAAATAGGCTGAAGGAAGCCAGCTCCAGGGCCAGGAAGATGCACATGAGTTCCACGCAGGAAGAAAGGAGCATGAAACCCCATACCGAAAGTGCCAGAAAAAAATAGTAGTCAGGACGTTTTCCACTATCCACCTGTGGCGGCCTGTCGGCGTTCAAAACCGTCAGGCTGAAACCGATCGACAGCAGCCATTTAAAAAACTGAGAGAGGGCATCCACGCGGTAACACCGGGCGAAAAGCATTCCGTTTAAATCGAGACAAAACGCGCCGATTACGATTCCCAGACCAGCACCCCATGGCAGCCACTTTTCCACTGCGGGCAACCGCCTCTTTCCTGCGATACTCTGCAGGAAAAGGAGCCCCGTGAGCAGGAGTTGGTACAATTCCGGGATGATGAGGGATAGGTGGTGTTCCACAGTCAAGGCCTCAATTTTTCGCTTCTCCGCGCATTATCGGGATGGTTCCTCCAGATATATCGAATGACGAATGCGTGGCGGTTAAAACCCTGGGACCCTCCATGGAAACTTCCGTTCGATGTTGCCGTGCCTTGAAATTGGACAGCAGCTCTTCGAGGGTCGGGTTCATGATTTTCAGAGACAGCGCAGGCGCAAGCCCCAGGTAGAGCACCAGAAACGCCAGGGGAAGAAGACACGCCCATTCACGCCCATTGAGATCCACCCATTTCCCCGTGCCGGACGATTCGCCCCAGGCCATCTTCTGAGTAGGACGAAGCATATAGGCGGCGGCCAGGAGTGCACCGGGGATTGCTATTGCACCAATCCAGAGATTTCGCTCAAAGGCCCCTGTAAGCACCAGAAATTCACCCACGAAATTATTGGTCCCCGGAAAGCCGAAACCGGCAAATGCCAGCAGTCCCCAGAAGCCCATAATGGCCGGAACAAATTTTCCAAGACCCTGGTTTTCTTTTAGCTTGGTGCTGCCGCTACGCGTGTAAAGGAATCCCACCATGGCAAACAGAGCTCCGGTAGTTATGCCGTGGTTGACCATCTGCAGCATAGCCCCCTGAATCCCTTTAAGATTAAAAAGAAAAATCCCTAACACCACAAAACCCATATGGGCCAGGGACGAATAGGCGATAATCCGTTTGATATCGGTCTGACCCAGCGCCACGATCCCTCCGTATAGAATGGAAGCGATGGACATGGCGATCAGCAAAGGCCCGAAATAATCCGACGCTAAAGGCGCCAGAGGGATGCACAAACGAAGAAATCCGTAGGCTCCCATCTTGGCAAGGACCGCGGAAAGCAGCACGGTTCCCGCGGTAGGAGCCTGCACATAGGCCTCGGGAAGCCAGGTATGGAAGGGAAAAAGAGGCGTTTTTACGGCAAACGCCAAAGCCATGGCCAAAAACACCCAGAACTGAAATCGGAAAGGAAACGTCTCTTTCATCAACTGCGGGATGGAAAAGGTATCTCCGCTGATCCTGAAGGCAATCACCGCCACCAGCAGCAAAGCGCTCCCGGCCAGCGTGTACAGGATGAATTTGAGGGATGCCCGTTCCCGATCTTCCGCTCCCCAGATGGCAATCATCAGATAGATCGGAATCAGGACGGCCTCATAGAAGAGATAAAACAGGATCAGATCCAGCGCGGAAAAAACCCCTATGCAGATAGCGCCGCAGGCAAGAAGGCAAACGTGAAACTCCTTGACCCGATTCCTGACAGACGTCCACGAACAAAGTACGCCTACAGGCAGCATGATCAGCGTCAGGCCCACCATCAGGACACTGATGCCATCCACACCTAAAAAGTATTGAAGGTCCCAGGCGGGAACCCAGGGAACCGATTCCACGAACTGAAAGCCGGCGACACTCAATTCGAAGCGCAGCAGGGGCAGGCCCAGAACGATTTCTCCCAGGGATACAGCCAGCGCGAAAATGCGTACGTTCCGAGGATTTTTGAGAAATAAGAGTCCCACACATCCCAGTATCGGAAAGAAAATCAGAATGGTGAGCACGGGAAAATCGGTTACAGTCATAAGGGGTTACCAGAACCAGATCAGGCCGAAGATACCCAAAGCCAGAATCACCATCCAGGCCAACAGGTCTTGCAGCCGGCCGGTCTGCATCCCCGCTGAGAGTCTTCCAAGACCAAGAACACTCCAGGCCGTTCGATCCACGACCCTGTCGATTCCTTCCCTGTCAAGAAAGTCCGCGCTGCGGGCGGCTGCTGCAGCACCTCGAAGAAACACGGTTCGATAGACTTCCGTCCAGATGCTGTCCACCCCCGCCAAGGGCCGGGAAACAAATGAAAAGACCGCCCTTCCCACGAATCGATACACAAGATCAAAATCGGGCAGGCGCCTGGCGCCCGGGACCAGCACATTTTTAACAGGGAAGAAAAGAAGGCAAACCAGGCACAGAAAAAGAACCGCAGCAGCCACCTTCCACCACGTAAAAGGACTTCCTTCCACTGGAAACGGCAACAAGTGGTACAGAAGATGGGGAAAAACCCCCTGAAGGAAGCAGAATGCCGAGGCCATAACCATAGCCGCAATCATATTCAAAGGGATCGCCTTGGGCACTTTTTCCTCTTTCCCCTCTCCTGAGCGGAAGGCAAACCAGGGAACCCTGAGCCCTACTGCCAGGAAGGTCCCTGCCAGGGCAACAAGCAGTGCAACGGCGGGAATGGGACTCGCATCCCACAAGGCCTCAAGGATCATGGGTGTTCCGATAAAACCGTTCAACAAAGGCAGGCACGACATGGAAAGGGCGCCGATGGCATAAAAGGCCACAATCGCCGGGAATCTTTTTGCCAACCCTTCGAGCCGGGAAAGATGTTCATCTCCTGCCCCATACACCAGACTGCCGGCGGCCATGAAAAGGAGGGCGTTATAGAAGGTGTTGGCGTAGGCCATCGTCATGGCGCCGTTCAGGGCCATCTTCGTATCCATCCCGATCCCGGCCAGCATGAAGCCCCCCTGAGAAACCATGAGATAAGCCAAAACCCTTCGAATATTGTTTGCTCTAAGAGCGAAAAATACACCGTAAAGGGCCATACCAGCCCCTAAAAAGAACAGGGCATCCAGTCCCACGAAACACCGCGTCACGGCGTACACAGCCGTCTTCACGGTAAACACCGAAAGGAATACGGCGCCGGGAATGGTCGATTCCGGATAGGCATCGGTCAACCAGGCATGCAGCGGAACGACGGCGGCATTGATACAGAAGGCCGTCAGAATGAGCCAGTCGTAATGGAACATCATATCGGAATCCGCCGGCCCGAAAACGAACGTCCCCGTAGCCCTCTGCCTCAGCAAAATCCCGGCCAGCAGGAGAACGCTGCTTAAAAGGAGGAGCAGCATATAGCGAAACCCGGCTTCCGCCGAACGCGGTCTTCCGCTCAACCAGATCAGGAAGGAGGAGGAAACGGTCATGAACTGCCAGAAGATATAAAGCGTCCAGTAATCGCCTGCCAGCAGGCACCCGAAAGCGGCCCCCATGAAGAACAGGGAAGCCACATGATGGGCCTTGGCGTGCACGTGGTAGGCGAAAGTGGTGCAGATGAGGGAAAGGATGGCAAAGAGAATCAGGAAAAGATACGAAAGGGTGTCCACTCTCCCAAAGACCAGTTCCTGCCCCACATAGGAAACCGCCCAGAAACTTCCCAGGTGCATGCGAAGCACCAGAAAGATAGCGAGGACAGGGGGGAGAAAAAGGACCCACCTCCAGGCCCTGCCGTGAAATAAGGGCACAAGAAGCGCCAGGATAAAGAATCCGGTGGCAGGATGCAGAAAACTATCAATAAGCGGCATGTTTTCTCATCTCCAGAATCCCCCGTAGACATCCACAAAATTCACAAATGCCTCCGGATAAAACCCGAGCAGGATGGAAAGCACGGCAATCGTAAACATGGGAATCACCATGCTCCACGGGGCCTCGGCATACGTCGCCATCTCCACCCCTTCCACGGGGGGCATAAAAAAACCCCGGATCACGATGGGACCAAAGTAGGCCATGTTCAAGAGAACGCTGACAAAGATCACCAACATCAGCACCGTCTGGCCGGCATCCGTGGCGCCGGTAATCAAATAGAATTTACTAAGGAATCCACTGGCCGGCGCCAGGCCGATAAAAGAAAGGGTGGCCAGGGCGAAGGCGCCGAACGTCCAGGGCATGCGTCGGCCAAGACCGTTCATGAGGCTGATTTTTTTGGAGCCCGTCACCACCATGATGCAGCCCGCGGCAAAAAAGAGGGTGATCTTTGGAAAGGCATCATGAGCAATGGCCGATATTCCTCCTTCTATGCCTCCCTGGGACAACATAGCCACCCCCATGACGATGTAGCTCAAGTGACTTACGGTGGAGTAGGCGATCCTGGCCTTGATATCATCTTTTGTAAGCGCAATGAGAGCGGCGGCTATAATGGTGAAGCCGGCCACATACGCCGTGGGCATCCCCAGGCCCAGCGAGTCGAGAGAATCCAGCCCGAAGCACGAGAGCATGATCCGACACACGGAAAATGCGCCCGCCTTGACCACGGCCACGGCGTGCAGCAGACCTGAAACGGGCGTAGGCGCCACCATGGCGGAAGGGAGCCAGCTGTGAAGCGGCATCATGGCCGTTTTGGTCAGTCCCGCCAGGAAAAGGATGTAGACCACCACCAGGAGAGTGGGATTGGCATCCGCGGGAAAGATTCCCCTGTGGATATCCCCCAACCGGAAATCGAGGGTTCCGCAAATGACATACGTAAGGACCAAGGCCGGAAGAAAAAAGAGCTTGGATGTGCCCAGGAGGTATACGAGATATTTTTTTCCCGCCTCGAAGGCCTCCTTATTCTGGTAATGGGCTACCAGGGGATAGGTAAACAGGGTGATGATCTCATAAAACAGATACAGGGTAAAGATGTTCCCCGCAAAGGATACCCCCTGCGCTCCGAATATGGCCACGCCGAAACAGACATAGTACCGTGTCTGGGCATGCTCTTTCAGGGTTCTCATATAGCCGATATTGTAGCACGTGGTGAGAATCCAGAGAAAGGACGAGATGAGGGCGAAAACCATGCTCAGTCCATCCGCGCAGAAACTTACCTTGACCCCCGGCAAAATCGTGAACAGAGTGTACGTGTAAATATGTCCTTTCAGAATGCCCGGCGTCATGGACACCACGGCCAGAAAGGCCATGGAGGCCAAAACAAAGGAAACCGCCTCCCGCCTGTTCCGGTCTCCGGCAAAAAGTCGAATCAGAAAAGGCGCCGCAAAGGTAATCGCCACGGGAAGAAGTGGACGTACACTTTCTATGGTTTGAGGTTCCACGGACACCCATTCATCCCCGCAGTTGGGAAACATCGATCGTTTGCGTATTTTTAAGGCGTTTGAATACCACGAGAACAATGGCCAGGATCAGGGTCGCTTCCGCTGCCGCCAGTCCCATGACAAAGAGGGCGCTCAACTGACCGATAACGGCGTCTCCCTCGGTGAGCTGTCCAGCCGCCACGATGGAAAGCCCGGCCCCGTTGATCATTAGTTCCAGGGCAATGAGCATGCCCACCAGGGTCTTACGCCATACCAATCCGAAAATCCCGGCACACAAAAGGAACAGGCCCACCAGTTGAAACAGCATGAGATCCGTCATTTCTCCCCCCGCTTCCGCCAGGCCACAAGCACCGCTCCGGCCATGGCCGCAAAAAGCACCACGGAAATCAGCTCAAAAGGAAGGAGGTAGGGACCCAACATCCCTTTCCCCAGAACCGCTGCCGCAACATTTACGGGAGTATGGAGACTTTTTCCCGGATGATGAACAATCACCGCGGACAAAATCACTGCCGGCGCCAGAAGGCATGCCAGGGCATTGACCCCCTGACGAAAGGAAACCCGACCGGCTTCATCGCCTTCCGCCGTAGCTCTTGTGAGCATGATGGCGAAAAAAATGAGTACGCTGACGCCCCCCACATAGATGAGGATCTGCATAAAGGCGATAAACGGCGCCGCCAGCAACAGGTACATGCCCGCAACGGCAATCATCACGGCAATCAGACCCACCAGGGCGCGCACCAGGCTTCTGGAAGTAACAGCCAAGATGGAACCGCCGCATATGATGAGGGCGTAGAAAGCAAAAGCGACCTTCGCCAGAATTTCCATGGTGTCAGACATCGTTTATCCTGAATTTCTCCAGTAGATCAAACTCGAAATCTCTCCTGTCGGTGCTCGCGGAAAACGGGTTTCCCGAAAACCGGATAGCCCCTTTGGGGCAGTTTTGCACGCACAGGCCGCACTGGCAGCAGACCGTGTAGTCATAAGTGAATTTTCCAGGGCCTTTTGGAGTTTTTTGGGCTGCCGTCTTTTCACCCTCATCCCCACCTTCGGGCTTGGGCGCTTTTTTTCTAACCACTGAGATGGCCCCGGTAGGACAGGTGGAAGCGCAGGTCATACAGGCAACACAGAGGGGTATGGATGGGTCTTCAGGGTCGGGCACAAGTTGAACGGGACCGCGAAAGCTTGCCAGGTTATCCACGCAAGCCCTCGGGTAGTGGACCGTCACCTGTTTCGAAAAAAAGTAGCCACCGGTAATCTTGAGCCCTTTCACCAGGCTCCAGAGCCCCAGAACGTCTTCTCCCATTTGTTTGAGTGATTCTTTCAAGGAAAAAAATTCTCCGTATCCTATTCAAATTTCTCGTAGCGCAAGATAAACTCGGGAAGCCATTTCGTCACGAGGTCTTTTTTGCTGCCGCATCTGATTCCTGTGGAGCGCCGGTCCTTTTAAGCTGCTACGGAGAGATCCTTGAAAACTTGGCATTATTTCTTGTACCAGCCTAAAAGGGCCTCTCAACAGTCGGTGAAGGTTTATCCAAGATGCGGCAACAAAAAAGATCTCGTGATTCCATTCCTGCCGGGATTCTTGAATAAGATACATTTCTCCTTAAATCTTCATGATAAAGGCCGTTACAACGAGATTCAGCAGACTCAAAGGCAACAGCCATTTCCAGTTCAAGTTCAGGAGCTGGTCAAATCGGAGACGGGGAAAGGTCCATCGAAACCACATCATGACCAGCAAAAGCACGTACATCTTGGCCAGGAACCACCAGAAACCGGGGAGAAAAGGTCCCTGCCAGCCTCCCAAAAAAAGGGCGGTGCAAACACTGCACACCACGATCATATTCGTGTATTCGGCTAAGAAGAAGAGGCCGAATCCCATTCCCGAGTATTCCGTGTGGAATCCGGCGGTCAGCTCGCTTTCCGCCTCGGGCAGGTCGAAGGGGTTGCGGTTGGTCTCCGCTACCGCGCAGACGAAGAAGATGAAAAAAGCCAGGGGCTGGGTCGCGATATTCCAGTGCCAGGGATAAGGTCCCTGGTTTGCCACCATCTCCGACAGATTCAGGGTGCCGTTGGTAAAGGTCACAGCCACGACCGAGAGCAGCAGCGGGATCTCATATCCCACCGCCTGCGCCACGGACCGGGCCGCCCCCAGAAGCGCCCATTTATTGTTGGAACCCCACCCCGCCAGACAGAGTGCGAGCACATTGACACCTGAAAAGGCAAGGATCAGCAGAAGTCCCAGGTTCACTTCCAATCCGGTAAGAATGGGCCCAAAGGGAATAGGGAGCAAAAGCAGCATCGTCGGTGCAAAGGCCGTCAGGGGCGCCAGCCAGAACAAAATCGGATCCGCTCCGTCCGGTTTAAGCGGCTGTTTTGAAAGGAGCTTCAGAGCGTCCGCAATGGTTTGAAGCATTCCGTGAGGCCCCACCTCAAAGGGACCGGGCCTTCGTTGAACATGGCCTGCCACCTTCCGCTCCAGATAGACCAGGAAAATCACGCTGGCAGCCACAAAAACGGCGGTAGCCACCACAGCAACAATCAACCGCAACCACTGATTCTCATCAAAGGTCATGTTCAATCCATTTTTCTCGGGTGAGGCATCCTTTCAATGTATCTTATTCAAAAATCCCGGCATGAATGGAGTCACAGGGTCTTTTTTACTGCCGCATCTTGGATCGACCTTCACGGTCCGTTGAGAGGTCCTTTTAGGCTGGTACAAGAAATAATGCCTAGTTTTCAAGGATCTCTCCGTAGCAGCCTAAAAGGACCGGCGCTCCACAGGAATCAGATGGGGCAGCAAAAAAGACCCTGTGGCGGAATGGCTTTGCTGAATCCAAACATAGTATCAGGGAATTTGAATAGGATACCTCTCAATCGTTGCAATGATTGTGGAACAAGTCTGACTGCGCACCCAGGAGAATAGCTGCTTGCATTCTGTGATGCACTTATACATCAAAATGCCCGATGGAGTAAAGCATCGGAAACCAATACCCGTATTAAAAGGCACGATACAGGGCGACGTAATAAGAGAACCTGTTGTTGAAGGCATTGGTCAATCCACGACCTGCGGAGAATAAAAGCTGGAAACCGCCAACCAACGGGACGCTGCCACCCACATTGAAACCGCTGCCGTCATTTCCGTCTACGGTATCGGCAGTCTGATAGAAAACCTCCCCTCCCAAATAAAAGACGTCCGAAAAATTGTATTGCAATAAAATGCCGGAAAACCAATAGTTCTTGTTCCCCGAACCGGGGTTGACCCAATAACCACCCCCCCCATAAGTAGTCCAGTCACCGAAGTCCTTCTGCAGCCAGACCGGAAAAAAGCATTGAGCCTTTCCATTGCCCAGACCTTTATCCTGATCCCCTGTCGGAATTTCTACGAGAGGGAATATTCCAATCGCGGGAAGCACATCGCTTTCATGGACAAAGCGGTATTTTACCCCGATCTCGGTATCGCCGTAGCCGAAATGGGAGACTTCACCCCCCGGCGCGTCGTAGGCCATGGGTGCAATGACGTGAAATTGCGTATCGGGCAAGATCCCATAGTTAAATTCCACCGCCGGTCCCACTCCGCTCGTTCCTTCTGCATCGTGAACCCCGGTTGAAAAAAGATAGATTTCACCATGATGGTAGCCCACCGGAATAGGATCATCAGTGCGAAAAGGCGGCCCGGAAAAGGCACTTGTGGCCGGAACAAGCAACAAGATCGCCACAAGGAGGAACTTTTTCATGATTTCCCCCATCATTTTCGAATGACTATGGAAGTTACGGATAATCCTGGCGTGTGGGGCGAACAATCATGTCGCTTATGTGCACATGGGGAGGCTGGGTGACGATGAAATGTATGGCGTTTGCCACGTCATCTCCAACCAGCGCCGGCCCAAATTTCTCTTCAAGGCTCTGCACCAGTTCCTCACTATAGCCCGCGCCGGCCTGAAAGCCGCTCATCAGCAACCCCGGCTCAACCAAGGAAACGCGAATCCCTTTGGGGGCGACTTCGCGTCGCAGGCCCTCCGCCAAGGCATGTACCGCAAACTTGGAAGCCCCGTATACCGTGCTGAACGGCGAGATGTTCCGACCGACAACCGAGCCTATAATGACAATGTCGGCTGTGGATTCGGGGAATGCATCTTGCTGGGTATCCACCATCTTCCTTGCGGCCTTTTGCAGAAGAGAAAGGGCGCCGATCACATTTATCCGAATGAGGTCCTCAAATTGGGACAAATCGGCACTCATGACCGAGCCGTCCAGACCTCGGCCTGCATTCACAACCACGATGTCAAATGTTTTGCCAAAGTGTTCCTCCCCCGTAGTAAAGAGGTGTTCCAGCACGGTGTTATCGGCGGCATCGCCAACAACGCCGCGGAATGCGGGACCGAGTTCTTTTTCGAGCGCAGCCAGTTTGACGCCGTTGCGCCCATTCCCGACCACACCAAAGCCGGCGGCAATGAACTTCCGAGCCGTAGCTTCGCCAATACCGGATGTGGCTCCGGTTACAGCGGCAATCCGCCCATATTTTTCAGACACAGTTATTTCTCCTTTTTGAATAGCTATTATTTAACACGTCTTCAATCTACCATTTTCAGCAGATCAAACACTACCCTGACAAAACTTGCGGCGTTTGAACGATCCGTCAATAACTGCATCATCTGGTTATGATGGGCTTCGTTACTGTCCATCACGGCATCATCCATCCTGCAATTCTGTCGCGATTGGTTGGCGCGGAACCAGATCCCGGAGAAACTGCTCGCAGGGCAGGCAGAGAATGTTATTGATTAAAAGCCGTTCGTTGCCGCGATAGAGAAGGAGAGCCTGCGCCTCCGGATAATCCGCTCTAAATGCACTTAACCCTTTGAGCATCTTGCTGTTGATCCCGGCGGAATTCTTCACTTCAATAGCCTGGAAGGTATCTTGCCCGTAGAGGACAAAATCGACCTCAACCCCTGATTTTGTCCGCCAATAATAGAGATTACAGTTGTTGTTGCTATATGCAATCCAAGCTAACAGGTGCTGGGCAACAAGGCCTTCGAGTCCGACCCCGTCAATTTCATGGGGGCTGTCAAGGGGGCCTGTTGGTCGCACGGACCGAAAAACACCGCTATCAAAATAATAAAATTTAGGATGAGAAATCAGGTGGCGCTTGGCTCTCTTTGTAAAAACCGGCAATTGGAAGGAGAGGAGCAGATCATCGAGCACGGCAAGATAATTATCCACGGTTTTTCGTTTTACCTGGCATTCCCTTGCCACATCAGAGATATTCAATGTGCTGCCATGGGAAAAACTGACTGCCTCCAAAAAGCGGCTGAAAGCGCCAATATTACGCACAATTCCTTCCATCTGCACTTCTTCCTTCAGATAGAGGGCGACATACGCGGCAAGCGTTTCCCGGGGATCAGGCGAACTGGTGATCAAGGGCACCAGCCCGATCTGCAGGCTCGCCGCCAAGGAGAAGGATTCACCGAGTTCAGCAGCCATAAAAGGGTGCATTGTCTTGACCAGCGCCCGACCGGCTAAAAGGTCGACCCCGGTCCTTTTCAGTTTCCGGGCGCTGGATCCGGTCAAAATAAAATGGCGATCTGCTCCGTCTTCAATAAGTTTATGCACCACATCAAGAAGCTCGGGGATTTTTTGAACTTCATCGATAATGATGGTTTTACTCTTTGATCCTCTGGTTACCTCACGCAAGCGTTCCGGCCTTGCCGAATAGGTTCTGAAGACCTCGGGCGCCAGGAGATCAATCAGCTCGGCGCCCGGGTAATGGCGTTTCAGCCAGGTTGATTTCCCCGTGCCTCTGGGCCCGAAGAGAAAAAAACTTTGTCGGGGCGCCTGGAAAAAACGATCCGTTGTTTCCATTTTTGCCTCCTTTTTTGCATTTTAAGTACAAAATAGCAGGTACACGAGGCGAGTGCAAGAGGATTTGGCAGTTCTCATTTTGATGAATTCCTAACAAGTCCCCAAGTCCGTAACCCCGCGAAAGCCGGGGTCCATAACCGCCTCAGATTCCTGGATTCTCGCTCTCGAGGGAATGACGAAAATGGATGATTTTTGACTTTTTACGAGAACATTAATGTTTTGTGCTTCGACAACAAAAATCCTATTGAATCGCAAGATGAAATTCAAAACATTTCAAAAACGGTGGAACTTCAGTTATTCAGGTAATTTGCTTTAAATTCCTTCAGTCGCGTGCATTCAATAAGACGATTCAGAGTTTTGGCGGTAAACACCTTGCCTCTTGTGGCAAGTATCATCTTTTTCATATCCTCTCTTCGGACACCGAAGCCACGGCCTCCGATGCAGGCAATAACTTCATATTTCGGGTTGTCCTCGGCTCGTCCTGCAAGACTCAATTCCCCAAGATGTTGAATGCGTGTAACCTTATCGCGTGCTGTGCCATCGTCTTCGGTAATCTTCGCCTCTATGATAATTTGTGGATTGAATTCACTGGGGATGATGAAATCCGGCGTCTGATCGAAACCTTCGATTCGTTCCGCTCGTTTCGTTTTTCGAAAACTGATGCCTGCTCCGGTGAGAACATCCTCGATCGCCGATTCAAGACTATCGCCAATAATTTCGCTCACTGAGTCACGATGCCCTGCAAAAGGCCTTCCAAGAAACCGTTCATACAGCAGCATGGCATAAGGGGCGCCTATTCGGGAAAGATTTCTGATGCTGTCAACACCCTGTTTTGTATCAGCCTTGTTCAACCGGTGCAGTTGGTCGCTGTTTACTTCGGGAGCCCCGGCCGATAGCAATTGACAAGCGGTTTGGACCATCGCCTCAAGCCGCTCTTTCATCACTCCGTTTGGATTGAGTTTCGTTTCAGGCGTCATCCGGACTTTCCGATCCAGGGAACGTATGAATCCCTGGGAAACCTGCACTCCGGTTTTTTGTGTGGTGACATAACCCCACTCCGGGGGTGTAAAACCAAGCATGGCACGCAAAACCACAATGGTGATGGGTTCGAAAAGCGTTATGGGATACACCTTTTCGGGATTAAAACTTGAGAATCCGCCGGTGGCGGCTTTCAGCGATTCATATCCACGTTCGAAAACAGGATATTCCACAAATCCTGCCCCTTTGGGCATCACGAGGAATTCCGATTCCAGGCATGAAAACACGGAATCGACATAGCTTTCCGGGTCCCGAAGGATTTCCTTCAGGGAGACTTCAAAAGGGAACGTCGGCATATTCGGCTCCATATTCCGGATTACTCTCCTGTACGGAAAACAACGGCATGTGCTTTGTTGTTTCTCCTTTAATGTGCTCCATATGATGTTCGACCTCGGCCCAACCACCGAAGTGTTGGAGCCAACCTGCCACTTTCGCTATCCGTGACTGTGGTTGGTTCGTTCTTATTCCAGTTATGCCGCAAGGACCAAATTGCCAAACGGGTGAGATGCCCGTAGGCAACACAACGGATATCCCCGCGACTCGGTTTGACATTCCCGGCTCTAAGATGGTCCAAATCGTTTTCCACAATTCGGGCGAGTTCCCGTGGCGAATCGGCTAACCACTTTCGCTGCATAAGACCTGTTGTCCGGCAGACAAGAACGGTGTCGATGATCGATGACCCGGTCCCGTTGATATGGATGGATGCTCCCATTTCACCGGGACAAGGGAGCGATGCCGAACAGATCATACCGGCATCAAGAATCGCCACAGCCATCGGATAGTACGCTTCAATTGTGTTGTGATGATAAGTGAATACCAGGGGTGCGCCCTTTTTCAGGGCCTTCGACATCTTTTGAAATACGGCGGAAATTCCTTTTGTAAAATGGTCAAGACCCCGCCCCATGTCCACGTTGCCTGTCAATTCATCCGGCGTGCGTGTGGAATCTCTGCTGAAGGCAGGTAAATTTTTTCCAACGATCTCCCTCAGCCAAACATAACAAAAATCCATGAGTTCCGCATACTGAACATTGCCGAAATACGGCGGATCCGTAAAGACAGCGTCCAATAAAGCATCCGGCAGATTGGAAGAAGCAGCGTCTTGGCACGAGATATCAACAACCCTCGACGTTTCGGAATCATCGCCGCTCAAGTGATCTCCGATCCATTCACCCTTGATGGGGATTAGTTTCTTTTTTCCTCCCTGATGCCTGACTTCAAAAGGGAAGTCACAATAAGATTTGGCCTTTTTGAATTTTTCTATGATGTTGGCCCACCCACCGCTGCCTACACACATGGTATGGCCTGGCTCCATAATCCCAAGAAAGTTCGACTCGCATTCAATCAACCCGACCGGAAAACCGTGGACGGAGAAGATATCGAGAGACTTCAGTGCGCTTGTATCATAGCGGCACAACATATTTTGATAACGGAGCAAGTCGGAAAGGTTTGTTGCCAGCGCATTACGCACACGGTCATTTTGTGTATCCGCAATCATTCGGGCGGAGAGTTCCAAACCGAGAAGCTGCCGGTCGTTGAACATTTCCCGGTAATAGGTATATCCCCAGCGATGCAGACGGTTCGTTTCATCACCGCTCGGGATCTTCGCCTCGGGAACATACGTTGGACGCATCCGTTGCCAGCGATGTCGGGCCTCTTCAATCGTCGCATTGTCTTTTTCATCAGGTTTCTTAAAAAACCTGCCCTTGTGAGAAGGTTTGCATTCCGGGCAGTGATATTCCATTGCAAAGAGGCGGTGTTTCGGCGGGCCAAGATCTGCGTTTGGAAAATGGTTGTCAGCGCCGCATTCAGGGCATCTGCAACGGCCTCGCTTTGCAGCTCCATCCGCAGTCAGCTCGAACGAACAGTGAAGGCAACGGCCGGGTTTCTTCCGATCTTCCGTCTCCGTCAGCCCGCCACAAGCGGGACACACAAAAACATTTTTCGGGTGGCGGGAGTCGGTAGAAAGCAGATAGCCGGGGAAGAGATCAATATCCTTTCCGCATTTTTTGCATGGCATTACTTTTACCCAAAGGAAGTATTTTACGTGGGCGTCTTGAGATCCACAATACCTGCATTGTGTTCGATAAAGAGGCCCGATTTCCTTTTCAAGGGCTGAGCGGAGTGATTCGGCGGCTTCAGAATATTCATCCAGATTGAGATGTTCGATTTCCTGTTTCACGATCCAATAAGACATGGGATTAATATCAAATCCGGTTACATCACAACCAACACGGTTCGCTTCCAGAATCGGCGTTCCACCACCCATAAACGGATCAGCAACGCGTCTGCCTGAAAGATCGTTTGCCTTGTAAAATACTTCCCTCAATGGCCCATCGGAGAATTCAGATAAAAGCAGACCCCGAAACAGCGTACCCGGCCGCCTGGCAAACCACTTATGCACGGCAATAACCGGGCGGTAGTTCTGCTGAATCTGTTTCTCGCGCTGAGCGAGGTCCGCGATGAACGGTATGTCAAAATCTTTTTCAATCATTCAGTTATATTTTGCCTTTCATTCTATACGAACCTGTGGGTCGGGGGCTTATAAGTCCCTCTCCAGCACGTTATTGTGCGCCGGCATCACTTATTAGGCATAGGCAAGACGGCCCTTCGGTTGAGGGATGGCTCTACCAAGTTTCATCGAGGTTTCGATCCAATCCTCTATAATTTGCTCTGCGTTGCTTAGGGCCTCATGATAGGTCTTCCCGTCGGCCATACACCCGGGCAGTTCCGGAACTTCGGCTAAATACGAATTGTCCTCAGAACTCCAATAAATAATGATTTCATATCGTTTATCCATCGTCATTCTCCAATACGAATGTGATATTTCAGAATCACCTCTCTAACTTGTTTTACCTGGTACGCCTTCCCTTTGCCGTCTTTGGGTTGAAGATTGAGAATTTCCTCAATACCATCCTTGGTGAAAATGTGGTGATCGCCTTTGATACGCTCATCAAATCCAAGCCGCTTGAGCAAGCCACAAAACGTTTCGAACGCGACATTCGAATCTGATTTGCGCATCAGGATGTGCTCGTACAGCTTTTCAAATTTGCTCATATTTGAATCCTGTCGTTGCTGCTGGTGCTAAGATCCCCCATTCACCTCTCATACAACGCGTAGAATAAAATCGAAAGAGAGGGGACTAGATGTAGACGGCCTGATTGTTCGCTGCTTGAGTCATGAATAACTTTTCCAATATCGAAATTCATAATTTTACTGAGAGTTTCCGACACCATTTTCTTTCTTCGCACACTGTCCATCCATGCCAACGCACAAGAGTCCGCGTTAACGGTCCGATTATTCTCACAAAAATCATTTTTCTTTCATGATGTTTATAATATTTCCATCCAGGCAAGAACGTAGAAAGGCATTCATCTGTTCTTGAATCCCGGTTTCGTAAAAAGGGAGCATCAATTCATTGAACTCCAATTGTCTTTTAGCTGGAAGATTAATGGCAGGGTATCCATTACTCAACAAAAAACCATTCATGATAAAACGCCCCATCCGCTTATTGACATCATAAAAAAATTGACATCTCGCCATTGTGAGAAAAAAATGAATGGCTTGATCATAAACATCTGATATCCTGGATGCATCATCGACCATTCTTTCAAACAACTCCGGCAATGAATCCGCCGGTGGCGGCATATAATCTGTTCCCGCAATGGTCACCCCGCCGGATCGGAATTTTCCCCATTCCAAAGCTTCGTCCTCGGCGGCTATGGCGTGAAGAGCACAGACTCTTTCAACAGAGATCTCAAACTGATTGTTTTCTATTAACTTGAATAAAGTTCGCCATGTGTCCGCCTGATTCAGTGCTATTCGCTGGTCCGTGACTTTATGTCCGCCAACTGTAACTCCGTCCAACAACGTCTGAATTTCCGGCAGGGTAAAATGAATCCCCTCTAAGTTCACTGCATCATAAACAAACTCAGCTAATTGACGCTTAGCGAGCATTATTGCCTTGGCTTTATTTGGCTTCATGTTCCATAGAGTATCTTCCATTTTCTATTCACCGAATTAAAGGCTGTAAGATTTCTAACAAATCAGATAGACGCCGATCTTTCCCCGTGCGCCTTCCACGGCGTAATAGACTTTCCCTTTGGGAGCCTTCCATTTGGGATCTGGGGACACTTTGCTCATCTCTCTTTTTTATCCCTGGTTTTTGAGGTTTAAGGTTTCGATCAAGGAGTTGTTCAAGATAAAATTGGTAATCTTCGTCACTGAAAAATGCCTGTTGCCATCTATTGCCACGCTACGGGCTATGATGTGGTATGTTGGTAAAAATACTAATGGCTTTGTCACTGCCAGTTTCCTGGAAATGACAAGGGCGTTGAGACGACCATCATTGGGGAGCCGCTGAGATGAATAAACCCCAGTTTGCGATAATAGTCGCAAAGCTTTTCTTTAGCAATGTTCTCATCAGCTGGAAATTGATCTAAGCACATCCTATCACGCCACTTTTTTTATCCCCGTCTCTTACAGGCTCGAGCTGAAGAGGAAAAGGCTTCATCGCGACAATAGAGGCGCCGGCTGAAAAACGAGTAATCATGTGATGCAAGATAGTAAGGCCAAGCTTTTTTCCACGGTACTGTGGTAATATTTCCAATCTATCCAAGATTAAAATGTTATAACCGGTTACTTCGTAACCAACGGTCTCCAGTAAGTTTTCATTGAAATCATATCCTTCTGATTCGAATATGGGTTCATAATACTCAGCAACCTCAGCGGAGTGATCATCAAGGACATAATAAATAGGCTCTCTTTCATTCATTGCCCGTTCAACATCCACATAGTAGACTCTAAACTTTCCAATAAATTCCCTGCCCTCAAACTCATCGAGAATAAAGAGGTCCCCTGTAGTTTCATAGACGAAATCATGAGGGTCAGGGTACTCCGACACGTAACTTTCGCCACTCCAACTCATTAAGATGACCAAATCTTCTTCCTTATTCATTTTACCCTATAACCTGTTAGAGGATAGCGCTTTCATTAATGACAATATCAGTTTTTGGACACACAGCATGAAGTAGCTCATTAAGTTTTTCGACACTTGGAACTGACCTTCCTTGCTCATACCGGGCATATGTATTGCGTGATTTTGTCCCCAATCGATGGGCTACTTGAGCAAGAGAAAGTCCACTAATTTCACGTTTTCGCTGGAGAAGTAGGCTTACCATATGCCTGGGCTCTAAAGAACTGACTTCAAAATCGTTTTTCGATCCTTTATATACCTGAACTTTGAATCCATCTTTATTGACCATTGATTCCAGCATATCAGCAACCATTTCATATACTTCTTTCTTTGTACGCCCTTGAGTCATCAAATCCAGAATTGGAATTTCTGCCAACCAAAATTTGCCGTCTTTATATAATTTCCCTGAAAATCTCACGATTTGCCTCCAGTTTGTGCTTTTCGCAATAATGAATGAGCAAGCTTTTCATTGATATCATTATGCCTTGGAATTGGTTCTTGGCGATTACCATCGGTCCAAATATCATGCTTGCCCCCGTGCCGTAGAAACCACCAGCCCAACTCCTTTAGCTCGTTCTCTAATTTCTTTCTTTTCATTACGATTACTGTACACGGATGGGTGGACGATATCAAGACAGAGTTTTATCGGCCTTTAGGGCTGCTCATATCCAGGGGACCGCTTTTTAGGCCCATCCGGTTCATGAGCTTGTTCAATGCTTTTACTGCATCAGTTTTCTTTGTTTTGAAAAATCTGCATATAGAAGTGTTCTCCAACTTGGCTTTGTGGTTCTGATATTTCGTTTCTTTTCATTTCAAAAATTACACTGTTCTATGGTATCTCAAATAAATAATTTCTTGCCTTTTCACCCTCTCACCCTCTTCCTTCTCATCTTCTTCCTTTCACCTGTCAATCTCCGGGATCACAAGATCCAGGCTGCCCAGGATGGACACCGCATCCTGCAGGAGGTGCCCTTTCGCCAGTTCTCCGAACAGGCTCAGGTTGCTGAATCCCGGCGAGCGCAGTTTGACGCGATAGGGATATTTGTCGCCGGTTGAGATCAGGTAGACGCCGATCTTTCCCCGAGCTCCTTCCACGGCAAAATAGACCTCCCCTTTGGGGGCCTTCCATTGGGGTTTGGGCGCCTTTTTGACGATGTATTCGCCTTCCGGCATCCGGTTTACGGCCTGTTCGATGATATTGAGGCTTTCGGCCATCTCCGCCATGCGAACCCGGTATCGGCCCATGGCATCGCCGTTTTCATCAACGGGTATTTTGTAATCAAACCGGTCATATACGGAATAGGGCTCGGCCCTGCGCACATCGTAGGCCAGGTTGGAACCCCGGACCACCGGACCTGTCGCTCCATAACTCCTGCACATCTCAAGGGAAAGCGCGCCCACCCCCTCGCAACGTTTTCGGAAAATAATGTTGTTCGTCACCAGATCCCGGTACATGGGGAGACGGCCTCTCATATATTGCACAAAACCAAGGGTATCTTTCAGAAAATGAATCGGTTACATCCGTCGGCTACTCCGCCGGGCCGAAAAAAACTGTAGGTGAGACGCGATCCGGAAATGGGTTGCAGGAGATCCAGGATTTTTTCCCGGTCTTCAAAAGCGTACATGATGGGAGTAAAAGCCCCCAGGTCCAGGATGTAGGCGCCGAACCAGACCAGATGAGAGGATATGCGGTTCAGTTCTCCGGTAATAACCCGAATGAATTCCGCCCGCTCCGGCACTTCAATGCCGGCCAGACGTTCCACCGCCCCCACGTAGGCCCAGTTCCATCCCAGCGGGTTCAGGTAATCCACCCGGCCCATATTGGGCATATACTGGATACAGGTCCTTGTTTCGGCCATCTTTTCGTGCATCCGGTGAAGATAACCGATCACCGGTCTGGCTTCCACAATATATTCTCCGTCCAGTTTCAAAACGACCCGGAGAACACCATGGGTGGATGGGTGCTGGGGCCCCATATTCAGGACAAGGGTGTCCCCTTCCCCGATGGTCTCAAACTGCTCGGAATCCGGAGAGAAGCGAACCTCCGGGGTTTGAGAAAGCATTTCGTTCACAGATCCGTCTCCTCCATACACATCAGCCTACTCCAGCAACCTGCCCCCGTATCCATCCCTGCCTTCGATCCCTTTGTAGATCTTGAGCCGCTTCCCGTCATTTATTCCCGCCTGAAAGGTATCCATGTCCACGGTCGCGCGTCGGGACGAATAACTGACAAGATGGGGAAATCGCATTTTCGTGAACGCCTCCAGGGTTCTGTCTCGGCTACAGATCAACGCGCTCATCGATTTTTCATGGGACATCCCCTCCCCATAACACGCTTTTCTTTCCAAGGCCTCTCGATCTAACTTGTCGTGGAGCCCCCGAAGCAACCCCAGCCTGTACGATCTCTTATTTCTGGAAACGCCCTTGCCGTTTCCACGCAGATGGACCCTCCAAAGGATTTCCATCTGATTCATGAGAAAATAGTACACATATTCAGCAATTGCCACGTTTTCACTGGTCCCCAACAACTCAATGGTTTTGTAGACCTCGCAATCGGCGGCATCAAAAAGACCCGCATACACCACATCCACAAAAAAATGTCCCTTCAGGATACCGCATATCCGACGCTGGTAGTTCTCTATCCTTTTTTTCTTGTGGTTGATAATCGCGTATACACAATCCGAAGCCCTTTCCTGCTCCACCCGATCGATGTTGTATTTCTCGATCAGCTCATTGGCTTTCCTCATGGCAAGAAAGGCCTCATTTTCATTCTCCGACTGGGCCAGGGACAGGAGTTTTCTGACTTTTTCCAGCATCCGGGACCCCTCTGATTCCATCTCCCGCCTTCGAAAATCGGCCATGGGACGGCGCAGGTCTCCCTTTGCCCCTCTAAATTCCGGGGGAACACCGAGCCGTTCACAGGCTTCCTGGAAGTGCCCTCCATGGCCGTCAGCACTGTGGAAGAGATCGGTAACCATCTGGTGAGCCATTTCATGTTTCAGCACATGCACGACAATATCCCAGGGCTGTTCCCGTATCAGATGGGCCGACATCTTCAGGGTACGAAAATCGGCATTCCACGTCCCCCACTCCGTTCTGGAGTTGGAAATTTCCATGAAAGGCATGGAAAGATTTATTTTGTAATTCCAGCAGATGTCTTCATGTTCCTCTTGCAGCTGTGACAACCAGGCCCGCTGGAGCCAGACTTCTTTCTCAATCCTGTTCAATCGACAAATCCTCCTATTTCGGCTCTAAAGCCGGAACTCCGACCAAAATTCGTGAAGCAATATCATTCATTGAGCTTTATGGTATATAACCTCTGCATCGCACTGGTCCAAAGGCTTCAGGTTTCCCCGCTGTAGCGGGATTGCTTCTCATTCTGAATCTAAGATTTTAAGTTAGCCAGTAATGTGGTTACCATAGGGTTGTACTATTGAATCCCTCAAATGCAATCAGGACACGCTGACACCTGGAGACCAAACATGTCGGGCTATCACACAAATCCGCGATATGCACTGTTCGCGAACGGTGAATGCCATTCATTCACGGGCATTGGGTTTAGCCCGGAGGATAAACCGATCAGGACGAAAAATAAAGAAGTTTTCAGAGAAGTTTTGTCTTAAGGTGTCGTGAGAAGAGATAGAGGAGGATTAGAATCGGGATAGAAATCGCTATCGAAATCGGCATCGACCATACAGGGCAGTTGCCCTTCAATACCGAAAACGACAGCGATTTCGCAGTGGTTCATCGGCGCCTCATACGCGGTTTCCGGGCCCTGTACCGGCCACCGGAAACCGGAAACGAAGCGTTTCGTGAGAGTTATTCCATAATCCCCTCTTTAAGCGCCCGATAGGAGGGCACCGGCATGGGCATGCAGGCGTTATTTGCCGGATTGAACATGAAGCGGTATGAGAGGGTCTTGTCAAAATTCTTCCTCATATGCTCCCAACCCCGTTCAAAATACGAGCATTCGTCATTAAAACAGATATACATGTAATCATTGTCCCACGTCTGGCAGAAAGGATTGTCGGGAACTTCCCATTTCCTCAGTTTTTCATCACAGTGGGGGCAACAAAGCGTCTCTTTTACCAGGCGCTTTTTCTGTTCAAGCTCCTCCTTCGAGAGCGCCGCACCATTTCCCTCCCCCAGATCAGGCCTTTTCTTCCTGTCGGCATCACGCCCCCTTCTTTTCCGCGTATACCAGATACACGGGATCGCTAAAAGGCACTGCTCCTGCGTATTTGTCGTCTTTCGGTCTCGGTTTTCCCTTGGACACAAAAAATACGGGTTCTTCAAACCCACGGGCCTGATGAAAGAAATCCTCCACCAGACTCACACGCTCCTCCTCGCTGGATTCTTTCCAGACCTTTACCGCTTTCAGGGGGAACATGCGATTTGAAAAAAACACCAGGAATGCACCCCCCGGCCTCAGTACCCGGCCCACCTCCTCAAATACGGAGACCGGCTGCGTCATGTAATCCACCGAAACCGTATTGATCACGGCATCGAACGTATTATCCGGAAACGGAAGACGGGGATTCTCATTAAGGTCGTGAAGCACGAACTCGGTTAAATCCTTGTTGTTCTTTAACTCGTTTTCGTTGAGGCCTAATCCCACGACCCTGGCAGGCTTCAGGGTCTTCGGAATGTGGGAATCCCAACCGGCCATAAGGTCAAGGATGACAGGATTTTCCTCGATGACCAGGTCCCCTACGATCCGTTCAACAGTAGCCAGGGCCAAGGAATCCAGGTGGCTCACAAAACGATCCGTTTGGTAAAATTCCCTGTCATCCGATTCATCCAACCTTGAAAAGTCCTCCGACTCAATCGTTTCGTTCCGTATGCTTTGTGCTGTTTCCATTCTATTGCCTCCATAAAAAAGCCGGGTTCACTCTTCGTGATACCCGGCTCATAGCCCCTTTTAAGGGCGGGTTCAACTTCTGATTTTTTGTTGTTGATCTTGGCTTAAAAAATAAACATTGGTTTCGGCTTGTCAACAAACCCGCACCCGGAAACAACGTTTCATTTCAGAAGCAATCGAACAACCTCCGGCAGGGATTCTTCCACCCAATCATCCAACACTTCATAGGAGGTGGCGTTGATGGGATGCGGGATGACAGCAAATGGATAATCGGGAAGACCATGGGCCAGGGCCATGGCCTTTCCTGAGGAAATGAACGGTTCCGTGCAGATGACTGCCGTAGGAACTCCCAGTTTTTCCATGACGATTCCGTCGAGCACACTGCCCGAGCTGCAGGAACCTCAGTCTCCGATACCGGCCAGCACCAGGTCCGACTTCTCCGCCAGTTCCCGTGCGGCATCCTCGGGAACAGCATGGGAAGGAGAAGGCTTCTTAACTTTTATGCCTCCTTTGAGTCCATAGAGTTCTTCCAGCCGGTTCGCGATTTTCTTGACAAGGTAATCGGAGTTCTTCTTCCCATTATCGATGAGCCCCAGAGTAAGGCCTTTCAGGTTCTCGGGACGGGGCGCCATTTCAAAAGCTGTCTTGATCGGTTCGTTGGTAGGATCCAGCACTGTGATGCTCATGTTTCGTTCCTCCTTCTTCTATTTGAGGGATTCCAACGGAACCCCGGTAACCGCTCAGGTGCCTCCCGCGCAGGACGGACCTATCGGCTCTGTAACGGCCCTGGACATATGGCGGCTGAACCATCCGGGCATACAGGCCGAAAATCTGCCGGCGATACCTCCGGCCATAATCAGCAGAATTCCGTCCGGCGAGGAAACCGCCCGGACCATGATTTCTTCATCTTCCGGAATCACCGGGGCCTCATTCAGCCCTCCCCTCTTCAGATCCGCCACCGGCCGACAAGCTTTTTCAAAGAGAAACTCCCGCACATCCTTCTTGCTCCAGCCGGCCCGACTCAGGGTTTCGTAATGTTCCGGGCAGATGATCACCGCGCACTCCACATCTCCCCCCATATTAAAGCTCCCCAGAGACCGCATTCGGTCGGCGATGGTGTTGAGGATATTTTCCGGTTTCAGCGCAATGTGATTCTGGACCTGATTGGGTCCTTCCGCCGCAAAAACGGTAACCGCACTCATTTCCTTTTTCAGCCCCCGCAGCACATGGAGAGGTTCCCAACGACTCTCCTGCTCGCTGATACAAAAGGTATATTTCCCCGGATGCCCCAGGGTCGACCTGTCAAATTCTCTTCCCCCGAGATTATACAGAACGAGTCTCACGGCCCTTCCAATCGTGGCATTGGCCCGATTGCCCGGCGCCATGAGATTCTGGCCGCTGTTGATTCCCAGCTCCTGGGACACCGGGCCATTCACCACAATCAGGATTCCTGCTCCTGCCGTGCTTGCCGAGACCCCATGCAGTCCGAATTCAGGCCGGGAGATCCCTCGTACCGCGGCGACAACGACAGGGAAATATTCGGGAAGGCATCCGGCCATCACGGCATTGACGGCCACTTTTTCCGCGGTAAAAACCCGGTTCCGTTCGGGAATAGCCCCCAGGATCTCATCCGGGGCCAGCCCGGCGGTCCCCAGGAATTTCAGCACCTTCCCTTCCGTGGGAGGAATGACGGGCAGCCCGTCGGTCCAGCCCTTCTGGAAAAAGGTTTCTACCGCATCTTCAGGGTTTTCACATTCGATTTTATGAGATAGGAGACCTTGGTTCATGGGACAATCCTTCCCTGATTAATTTTGAAAGGTTGAAATCCGCTGCCAGCGGGAGTCTATTCTAAAAAGCTATTGTTGTTATAGTCAAGAATAGTGTACTTTCAACGTCACGTCAAGGTTCGTAACCTTTTCTCAGCAATTCTCATTTTGGTTTTTTGCCTAAAACCGGCCATGGGGGTCTGTCTCAAAACGGCGCCAAAATCCATTGGTCATTCCATGGCACGGCGGTAAAGCTTCAAAATTTGGCTGAGATCAGACACCTGTAAAAGGAATCCTGTGCAAAAACCGTCTTACCGCCTGTTGGGTAATGATAAGATGGAATTATGCCTCTGCAAAAGGTGTCCGAAGCGGACCATTGGCGCCATTTCGAGACAGACCCCCATGCCCTCAGATTACAGAAAATTCAAAATGAGAATTGCTGCACACACTCTGAAAGGAGAAAGAAAGATGAGAAAACTGATGATCTTGCTTCTGGTTGCAACGATATTCTTCTATGGCCTCACGGGATGTTCCAAAAGACTGCCGCAAGACCGGATCGTCGGTCCCGAAACCTATGAAGTGGAGATGGACATCCAGGCAAACGGATTCAACCGGACCTATCAGATCCATATTCCGCCAGGGTACGCCTCCCAAAAACCCTTGCCCCTTGTGGTAGTCATTCATGGCGCCTTCGATACAGGCGTGGGAATGGAAAAATTTTCCGGTTTCAGCGCCCTGGCTGATCGGGAAAACTTCCTCGTGCTCTATCCGAACGGTATGGGACTGTTCGGGTATCTGCAGCACTGGAACGCCGGTCACTGTTGTGGAAAAGCGGCAAAAGACAAGGTGGATGACGTGGGATTTCTCGCAGCGGCCATTAAAGATGCGTGCAATAAACTCAACGTGGATCAAAGCCGAATCTACATGCTGGGCTTTTCAAACGGCGGCATGATGGCCTATCGGTTTGCGGCGGAAAAGACGAACATGCTGGCAGGCGCGGCTTTCCTTGCGGCTTCCCTGGGCGGCAGGGAATCGGAAGAAGCACCGGAATGGCACATTCCTGCGCCGCAAAAACCCCTCCCGGTCTTGATCATGCACGGTTTGGATGATCAGGATGTCCCTTACGAAGGAGGAGTAAGCAAACGCCGGGGAGGCGCCCGAACCTACTGGTCTGTCCCGGATTGTGTGGCTTTCTGGACAAAGACGGATCAATGTTCGTCAGTGGCGGAGGAAAAACAGCTCTACAAAGGAAGGGTGACTGTTCGATCGTGGGAGCAATGTTCCGATGGGGCGGCGGTCTCTCTCTGGCTCATTAAAAACTGGGGGCATAACTGGCCGGGGAAATATTTCACCGCATCCTTAGCCGAAAATGATCCTCTGAAAGACTTTGATGCCGCGGAAATTCTTTGGGAATTTTTCAAGAATCACCCCCGGTCCACCGCATCGGCAACGGCTCACACCAACTCGAAATAGGCCTTTGACACGCCTTCAAGGAGAAGAAAGGATTCTACTTTCACCGAAAAGAATACCACGCCTCTATCCTGAAAAAAATCCTTCAGATGGGGATGCACCTCCCTCATCTTCTTCAGAACAAGCCGTCTTTTTTCCTCATCCTCAATGGGCTGGAATTTGCCGGCAACCGTCAAGGCCTTCTCATCCTCCCTCTCTTCACCCGGATTTTGGGCTCTCGTATCGATAAGGAGACTCACGTTCGGGTTTTGCCTGAGATTCCGGTATTTCCTGGTATCGTGATGGGTCGCCATATGGATTTCGTCGCAGCCCTCATCCGCCACATAGGCCATGAGCGAACAGTGAGGTTTGTTCTCCGTGGTAGTTGCGAGAACACAGGTATTGTTGGCCAGCACAAGTTCTTTCATTTTGTCCAGTGTTTGATTCGCCATCCGAAGCATCCTTTCATTGTTCATAGGTTGCGTTGCAGCATACACCTTTTTCCGTGAAAATAAAATGGGGGAATCCTGTCAGAGCAAAAATGACTTGCGCGATTTCACTGGAATGATACAATGCGCCCTTTTTAAAGACCATTGGTATCTTATTCAAATTTCCTGGTACTATGTTTGGATTTAGCAAAGCCATTCCGCCACAGGGTCCTTTTTGCTGCACCATCTAATTCCCGTGGAGCCCCGGTCCTTTGAGGCTGGCACGGAGAGGTCGTTGAAAGCTCAGCATTATTTTTTGTACCAGCCTAAAAGGACCTATCAACGGACCGTGAAGGTCGTTCCAAGATGCGGCAGCAAAAAAGACCCTCTGACTCCATTACTGCCGGATTTTTTGAATAAGATACGCCCATTGTGTTTCATTATTAAAAACACGCAAACATCCTTTTGCGTTTGACGATTTCCGAAAGAGGAGTAGATGATCATGGTTTCTTTTGCTGAATTTGCTGTGCGAGGCAGTCAGGGATATGCCGGACTGATCCTCATGTGGCTGATTGTTGCGGCAGCCTTGACGATTTTCACCATCACCATTCGAAAGCGGCTTGCCCTCCTTCGGGCCGCCCAGCCCGATCCTCGCTTTTCCCATTGGAAGCAACGTTTCAAAGACCTGATCAAATACGGATTTATCCAGGAACGCCAACCCCGTTATCTGTGGGCGGGAGTCATTCATATCCTCATATTCTGGGGTTTTGTCATTTTGGGACTTCGATCCCTGGACCTGGTCACCGAGGGCCTTGGCATCCCCATCTTTCGTCCCTTTATGGAAAGCTCTTTAGGCACTTTTTACAACACCCTGAAAGATATCTTTGAACTTATCGTCCTTTTTGCCTGCATCTGGGCCATCCTGAGGCGCGCCATTGTTAAACCGGCGCGATATGCGGGGAGTCACCTCTTTGAGGCCTACCTGGTTCTGGGTCTCATCAGTTTTCTCATGATCACGGACATGCTTTTCGAGGGCAGCGGAATTCTTCTGGCGGGCGAATCTGAGGGGATGGGGGGCTGGCTTCCCGCTGCGCAGATCGGGATGCTCTTTCTGCCCGCAAACAGCCCACAGGCGCTCACGGAGATACTCCGCGCCAGTTACTGGCTGCATATCCTGGCCTTTTTTCTTTTCCTGAATCTGCTTCCCCTGTCCAAACATTTTCACATTATCACGGGCCTTCCCAATGTGTACTTTCACAACCTGAACAAAGGGGCCATCAAACCCGCCAGATACGGGGTGGAAGATATCTTCGAACTGGAAAGTTTAGGCGTTGGAAAGCTGGAAGAGTTCACCTGGAAAAATATCCTCGATTTTTACACCTGCACGGAATGCGGGCGCTGCACCGACAACTGTCCCGCCAACGCCATTGGCAGGCCTTTATCCCCCAAGCAATTAACCATCAAGCTGCGGGACCATGCTTACGAAAAATATCCTGTTTGGCCCTTTCTTTCCCGTTCGCCAAAAGATCCGGATGAAAAACCGATGGTAGGGGGCATTATCGGGCTGGATGAGCTCTGGTCCTGCACCACATGTGGCGCCTGCGAGGAAGAATGCCCTGTTTTCATCGAATATATCAACAAGATGGTCGACATGCGCCGACATGTGCTGGAAACGGGCCAGGGTCCCAAGACCTTCAACCAGATCCTCATGTTCGTGGAAAAGACCGGAAATCCATTCGGTAAACCCGCGGCCAAACGCGCCGACTGGGTCAAGGAACTAAAGGTTCCCAATGTGAAAATCCTCAAGGAAGGAGATAAGACGGATCTGTTGTATTACGTGGACGGTTATGCCTCTTTCGATCCCCGGTCCCAGGAAATCGCGGCATCCATCGCAAAGGGGTTGAATATGGCGGGAATCGATTTCGGCATCCTTGGGCGGATGGAAAAGGATACCGGCCACCAGGTTCGGCGGATGGGCGAAGAAGGGATGTTCCATATGCTGATGGAAGAGAACACTGAAACCCTTTCGAGCATCGATTTCAAATGGATCATCACCACGGACCCCCACGCCTATAACACCCTGAAGAAAGATTATCCCGGAAACTATAAAGTATACCATTATTCACAGTTTTTTCTCGCGCTAATGGAAACAGGTTTGCTCAAACCTCTCAAAGGGGTGGACAGATCCGATCTGTACACCTACCATGACCCGTGCTATCTGGGCAGGCACAATGGGGTGTATGACGAGCCTCGAAAACTGCTCAAATCGATTCCCGGCCTGCGCCTGGTGGAAATGGAGCGTTCCAGGGACCGGAGCTTCTGCTGCGGAGGCGGGGACGTGATGCTGTGGCATGAAATTGAACAGGAAGAAATGCGGATGGCTGAAAAACGCATTCAGATGGCCCTCGCGGCGGGAGCAAACGTCATTGTCACCGCGTGTCCGTTCTGCCTCATCCATTTTGAAGACGCCATCAAGACCGGAGGTCTCGAGGACAGAATCAAGGTCATCGATCTCATGGAACTCTTCGTTTCCACTTTAGAAACAAAATCGGCGTAGGAGCTATTTATTTATGAAATTAACCTATATCTATCCTCCTTTATTCACCCCTTACTATCCTATTGCAACCCGCATGATCACGGGAAACCTCCAGCGAAATGAAAAGATTGATCCCACGTTCAGCCACATTCCGGTAAGGGCGTACAAATCCGAAACGTACAAGGCCGATTATGACCGGATCGTTTCCAAAGGGAAAAACATGTTCTCCCCCGCCGCCGGGGTATATATGTCCCAGAAATTCATCAGCAGCAATCTCTACTATGTGATGATGACCCGGGGCTACCTTAACGACGACATTTTCGAGGACGTTCACGATTCCTACGTGATGGTCACCTGCATCAACTTCTGCGACCTTATTATCGTAAAAGACCTCCTTGACAACAAGAATCGCGTAATTCTCGGCGGGCCGCTCTTAAACATCAAGATGTCGCCCGCGTTCATACGGGAATTTCTCTCCAAAATGGGTGCAAACAGCGATTCTCTGAAGAAAAATCTGATCATCATCACTGGTGATATCGACCTGAATACGGATCTGTATCAGTACATCCAGGCCTGGAAGGACGACGTCATCACCGAAACCGATTACACGACCATCTATGACTGCAAAAAGGATTTTTTGCAGGAGATGTTCGATCACTCCTCGTCCACCATTGCTCACGTGGGGTTCAACAACCGTTGCTGGTATGGCAAATGCAAGTTCTGCACCTACAAGGGTCTGCCTGTCATGGATTTTCTGTCGGGGGCCGAAGAGGACAGAATCGTGGACTACTTTCACACCATCAAAAGAGAATTCGGGGCCAAAGAGCTCAGGTTTATTGACTCTTATTTTTCCTTGAAAAATGAAAAGGTGCACCATATCCTTGATCAGATCAAACCTTATCAGATCGCCGTGTTCGCGGGCATTCTTCTCATGAAAAGGAAGGATCACATAACCTTTCTGAATCAGTATGTGAATACCCTCCTTTTAGGCCTGGAAACCGCGTCGGATTTCGCCCTGAAGAATATTAATAAGGGATACACCTGGAACGACATCCAGGAGGCCGTCGATCAAATGATCAGGCATCTGGACCGGAAGATCTTTCTCGAGATCTCCACGATCCTGGACCTGCCCTTTCGCGATGAAGAGGACGTAAAAACCAATTATAAAAGGATACTGGATATAAAAGAGCGGCTGGAAGATGCGGGGTTCCGGGTCGGCATTCACATGAACATCCTGAGTCTCTTTCCAAACCTGGAACTTCTGAAACAGAAGCCAAGCTATTTCAAGATATCCAACAAAAATGAAGATATGGAATTTTCAACCGGGAAGAACTATTTCATCCACCTCCTCAAACAGGCCGGGATGGACGCTCCACTCCTTCTTCCCAACGGAGAACTCATTGAAGACAGGGAAAATCCGGCAGGCCTCGATTACGGATTCCTGAGTTCGGATCTTCCCGTAATGCGCTATGACGTGAATGGGAATGTCCTCCGCTCCGATTTGGATCTCCTGGACGGAGAGATGATTAAAAGGATCTTGAAACGGAAAAGCAAGCGTCTGGAATAACTTCCGGCAATTCCCATTTTGGTTTTTTGCCTAAAACAGACCCCCATGCCCTCAGATTACAGAGAACCCAAAATGAGAATGGCTGAATGACTTCCGGTAAAACCATAAAAATTCCGCGGAAAAACATCAGGGAGTCTACCATGTTTCTTAAACGTCTCTACCTTTCCGTCTTTCCCGGGATGAGCAAGAGCGGAAAAGAAGCAAAAAGATCCGGCCGGTTTTTCAACGCATTTCTCCTGCACATACGCCCCCGCACCGTGCCCGAAAAAACACTTCGGTTTACCCTGACCTGGGGATTGGGAGGTATGGCGTTTGTCCTTGTCATACTCCTTTTAGGGACCGGATTGATGCTAAAATTCGCGTATCTCCCTTTTCCCGACAGGGCTTATGAATCGATCCTGTCCCTCCAAAACGGCATCCTTTTTGGACGTCTCATCCGGAACATTCACCACTGGAGCGGCAACTTTCTCCTGGTTGTGGTTTTCCTGCATTTTGTCCGCGTCTTTTTGACGGGGGCCTATCATCCCCCCCGGCAATTCAACTGGGTCATAGGACTTTGTCTTTTTGCAACGGTCCTGCTATCCAATTTTACCGGATACCTCCTGCCATGGGACCAGCTTTCTTTCTGGGCGGTTACCATCAGCCTCGGCATGTTGGACTACATCCCTTACGGAGGAGAATGGCTGAAGGAATTCATTCAGGGAGGGGGAGAAATGGGCCCGGCCACCCTTTCCAACTTCTATGCCATACACACGGCGGTGCTTCCCATTTTGCTTGTGTTGCTCATGGGATTTCATTTCTGGCGCATAAGGAAGGCGGGAGGCGTCGTCATACCCCACAGGCCTGATGAAGTCCTGGAAGGACGGGGTGAATGGGTTCCTTCCATCCCCAATCTTCTTCTTCGCGAACTCACCGTGGCGTTGGTCGTCATTGCCTTTATCCTGGTTTGTTCCATTTTTTTCAATGCCCCGCTGGAGAGCAAGGCGAATCCCGGATTGAGCCCAAACCCTACAAAAGCGCCTTGGTATTTTATGGGTTTTCAGGAGTTGCTCCTGCATTTTCATCCGTTTTTTTCCCTATTTGTGGTTCCCCTTTGCATGGCCCTATGGCTTTTCATCCTCCCCTATTTAAACTATCCGATCGATACGGGAGGAATATGGCTCACCTCTTATAAAGGGCGCAGGATGGCCCTGATGGCCGTTCTATTTGCCGTAGGGGGCACAGCGGGCGGCATTCTGCTGGATGAATACGTCATCCGTTTTTCCACGTGGTTTCCCGATATGCCGGCCTATCTGGCCAACGGTTTGATCCCGTTTTCCCTGACCCTGATCTTTATCCTGGGAATCACGATTTCCATGAGACGTTTCTATTTGGCAAACCTCAACGAAACCGTTCAAACGGTCGTCATTCTGCTCCTGACAGCCTTTGTCACCCTCACGGCCATAGGCTTTTGGTTCAGGGGAACGGGGATGAAGCTGGTCTGGCCATGGAACGCAGGCATTTCTTAGAAGGGGGAAACCTCGGGCGGGGTTCTTTATGAACAAAAATGAAATAGTTCGTGAAAACGGAAAGGATCTTGAATCCCCTGCATCCAGACGATCCTTCCTGAACAAGCTGTGGATAGGTCTCGGGATCCTGGCCATTGGGGAAATCATCGCCGTTGTGATATCGTTTTTCCGGCCCGGAAAAGCGCCCGAGAAGGCGATGGGCAAGGAAACAATGATCGAGGCAGGACCCGTGGAAAAATTTCCATGCGAATCGGTCACTGCATTTGTGAGGGGCAAATTTTATCTGGCCCGGTTGGCCGATGGCGGTTTTCTCGCCCTTTCCCGAAAATGCACCCACCTGGGATGCACGGTTCCCTGGATCTCCGGAGAAGGGAAATTCGAATGTCCCTGCCACTCCTCGGCATTCGACATCCGTGGGGAAGTGATCCGACCGCCGGCGCCGCGGGCTCTCGATCTTTTTCCCCTCTTTATTGAGAACAATGTAGTTAAGGTAGATACGGGCAGGGTCATTAAAAGGGGACGTTTTGATGTTTCTCAGGTAGTCTACCCAAAGGGCCCTGTTTCATCATGATACGTTGGAAAATCACAGGCATCGTTGCCACCCTGGTAATCCTTTTCTGCCCGGTGCTCTACCTTCTCAAGGATAGGACAGCCATTTCAGAGGGAAACGCGGCGGAGGCGGTTTCTCCCGTTGCCTTTGTGGGAAGCGTGAAATGCAGGGATTGTCACAAGAACGAATATGAAAAATGGTCGGGATCCTTCCACGATCATGCCATGCACGTTGCGAACCATGAGACGGTCCTGGGCGATTTCAACAACGCCCAGTTTGAAAGCAACGGAATACGATCCCGATTTTATCAAAAAGATGGAAAGTATTTTGTCCATACCCAGGGACCCGAAGGAAAGATGGGAGATTTTGAAATCACCCACACCTTCGGCTGGTTTCCTCTGCAGCAATACCTGATTCCCTTTCCCGGAGGGCGACTTCAATGCCTTCCCATCGCCTGGAACAACCGCGAAAAAAAATGGTATCACCTGGCCCCCGAAAATCCTCCGAACGCCAAAGACTGGCTTTACTGGACCAATGCAGGACAGAACTGGAACGGGATGTGCGCGGAATGCCACTCCACCAATTTGAAGAAGAACTACGACCTGAAAACAGACAGCTATGCAACCACCTGGTCGGATATCAATGTGGGATGCGAGGCCTGTCACGGACCGGGATCGGACCATGTAGCCTGGGCGGAGATGCCGGACATGGCACGCCCCCGGGTGGAAAACTGCAACCTGATCGTCAAGACCTCGGGATTGCGCTCCAGAGAACTGGTGGAACTCTGCGCACCGTGTCATTCCAGACGGGCGGCCCTGGGGGATTATACCCACAGGGAACCGGACCTGCTTGACAGTCTTCTGCCCAGTGTCCTTGAAGAAGGGCTTTACTATCCGGATGGCCAGATCCTGGAGGAAGTGTATGTTTACGGATCATTCACCCAGAGTAAGATGTACCATCGGGATGTACGTTGCAACGACTGCCACGACGTACACAGTCTCAAACTCTTGAAGGATGGTAACGACCTGTGCCTCCAGTGTCATCGCGCACGAGAGTATGATACCAAAGAACATCATTTTCACAAAAAGAGCGGGGAAGCGGGAGACCCGATCCGATCCGCCGACGGGAATGTCGCTTTTGAGGTCGGCACGGGCGCCCAGTGTGTCCAGTGCCACATGCCCGGAAGGACCTACATGGGCATAGACTACCGGCCGGATCACAGTCTTCGGATTCCACGGCCCGATCTGAGCCAAAAGATTGGTGTCCCCAACGCCTGCAACCGCTGTCATTTCGACAAGTCCGATGCCTGGTCCGATGAGACCATCACCCGATGGTACGGCCCGGGCCGCAGGCCCCACTACGGGACGGTCATCGAAGCCGGCCGAAGAGGAACCAAAGGAGCGCATCAGGCGTTGCTTGATATTGCCAAAGACACCCTGTATCCGGTGATCGTGAGGGCCACGGCCCTTACGCTTCTAACGGACTATCCCGGAGCGGAAACGGACAAGGTTTTTGAACGAGCCATGGCGGATGACGAGGCGTTGATCCGGCGGACTGCAACAAGATATCTGGCCGTGGGAGATGAGGCCGGAATCGCGGGAATGCTTATCCCGCTTCTTTATGATCCCGTGAAATCGGTTCGCATGGAAGCGGCGCGCAGACTTGCCGATATTCCAACCACAAAACTCACCAAAGAAGAACAAACAGTCTTTTTGAAGGCCCTGGACGAGTTCAAGAAAGCGATGGAATATTCCGCGGATTTTGCCTCCGGCCGGTACAACCTGGGAAATCTTTACGTCTCTTTGCGGCAACCCGAAAAAGCCATCGCCAACTACCGCGCGGCTATTGTCATTGACGACCTTTTCTTTCCGGCCAAGGTAAACCTGGCCATGTTGTACAACGAGATGGGCGATAAAGAAAAGGCTGAAACCCTGCTCCGGGAGGTAGTAACAGCCCATCCGCGGGAATACCAGGTCTTCTATTCCCTGGGGCTCCTGTTGGCGGAGAAGAAAAAATACCGGGAGGCCGCCCACTATTTGACGGTGGCTGCGCAAGGGATGCCGCTTCATGCCAGGGTTCATTATAACCTGGGGCAGCTCTTGGATTACCTTCAAGACAATGCAGAGGCGGAAAAGGCCCTGTTGCGAGCGCTGGAAATTGAACCGGAGAATACCGACTTTCTCACTGCCGCGGCAAACTATTATGTGAAGCGCGGGCAGATTGAGAAAGCAAGAGACCTTGCGGAAAGGTTTTTAGCCCTTTCGCCTGATAACCGCCAGGGCCGGGAACTGCTGCAATTTCTCAAACCCCGATCCCCGAAATGAACCTGAACCGTTTAAGCCCGCAACAGCAGCCCTTTCAAGGTGCTCAATGAAATCAGGCTATAATGAGGGATTTTGCGGGTAAGAATCCGGTTTCAAAGCCCATAGGTTTCAGGTTTCGGGTGTCAGTGTATAAGAGATCATACCAGGTTTCAATACGCGGAAGTGCTTTATTCCTGAAACCTGAACACTGACACCTGAAACCCAAAGCAACGCTATTTGGAGTTGATCTTCCGCAGGTACTCATTAGATTACCCCTGTAAATTTCTCATAACCAATAATTTCTGCAGAGACAAACAAGACACAACATGGAAAATGACGCACTCATACTAATTCTGGAAGCCATGGGGATCTATTTTCTGGTCCTCTGGTCCCATTCCCTCCGGCATCGATTCGGCCTGGCCCATTTTTACGCATTGATGGGGGGAATCACGGCGATCATGTCGTGGATTACCGATGCCGGGGTAAAGGTGGAAGTCGCGGGAATCACATTTATGGTCGGCTCCACGGTATTCTACACCTCTCTCTTGTTGGGTGTTTTCGTCGTCTACGTCTTTGACGGGCCCAGGGCGACAAGGGTGGCCATCTCCACCATTGTCGGGGTCTCCATTATGGTGCCGGTCATTGCGCTGATATTGCACCTCCAGATGCGACTTTCTCATCTTCCTCCAATGAGCTACGTCCCCATGCCGAGTTTCAGGATCAATACCGCTTCGGTGATTGCCACCCTGCTGGACCTCATCTTTTTGGCCATGGCCTGGGAATTTCTGGGAAAACAGGGGCTGCGGTTGAATCTCTGGTTTCGGGCGTTCATTACCCTGCTGGGCGTTATGTGGCTGGACGTCATCCTCTTCGCCACGGGCGCCTTTGCCCCGGGGCCTGAATATGTCAGCATCATCAAGGGAACGCTTTTCAGCCGATTGATCATTTCCATCTTTGCCTGCCCTTTCCTGTGGATTTATTTCAAATGGCAGAGTGTAAAGGAAGGAACCGAGATTGAAAACCGTCCCGTGCTTGCCATTTTAAAGCAGGTAGCCGAGATAAAAGAGGAACTCAGCCTGGCGCAAAATGAAATCGAACGCAGGAAAAAGCTGGAAACGGAAAAGGAAAACCTGATTCAGGAACTCCGCCGGGCCCTATCGGAGATCAAGACCCTGCAGGGTTTCCTACCCATTTGCGCCAACTGCAAGAAAGTTCGAGATGATGACGGGTACTGGCAGCAGATCGAAAAATATATCCAGGACCGCTCCGATGCCAAATTCAGTCACGGCATCTGTCCCGATTGCGCAAAAAAACTTTATCCTGAATTAAAACTCTAAACGGATACAAAATCATTTTCCCCTTTTTCTTTCTATGATATAGTAATATCGGTTTACTGATGATGAACGTAATGCTTGAGTTCGGTCGCAAAAAAACTTTGTTCGGAGATCCGTTGTACTGCATGCAGGCTGCATTGCGCAGGAATTTTGGAGACTTCTTCAAGGCAAGAAACAGGAGGCGGCAACCATGAAAATAGACATAAAAAACATCATATGCACCACCGATTTTTCGGACTTTTCAAACCACGCCATCCCTTTCGGTATTTCTCTCGCAAAGGAATTCGGCGCCAAGCTCTACCTGTGCCATGTTATCGACATTTCATCCACTGCCATGTATGGGGAAGGCTTTGCAGATCCTTTCGAGCAGCAGAAAAGAATCAGCGATTATGCCGATGAACATCTGCATGAGTTGATCGGAGATACCCCCGTAGACTGGGAACCGATCATCTCGGTGGGAAATACCGCCGACGATATCGTACGGGTGGCAAAAGAAAAGCAAGCGGATCTTGTCGTTTCAGCTACCCATGGCCGCTCCGGACTGAAACGGGTTATCCTGGGGTCTGTAACGGAACGTCTTATCCGTACACTCCCCTGCCCTCTTTTCGTCGTCCGCAGCCAGGAAAAAGAACTTGCCACCCCCGTCAGTGGCGAAATCAAGATAAAAAGAATCCTGGTGGGATGTGATTTTTCCGCCGATTCCAGCCTGGCCTTCGAGTACGGGCTCAGTCTGGCGCAGGAATTTCAATCGGAACTGCACATGGCCCACGTGATTGAGCCTGCTGTTTACAAAGACATGTTGAAACAGACCGCGGAAGAAAATGATGCCTATGAAGAAGATCTTGCGTGTGAAACTGACGGAGCAACTCAACGAAATGATTCCGGAAGAAGTGCATCACTGGTGCACCCCGAAAACCGTTCTCCTGGCCGGTCAGGCCCACGATGAACTGGTCAAATACGCCCTGGTCCATAAGATGGATCTGATCATTTTAGGGGTCAGGGGGCACAGCCTCGTGGAATCTCTGCTGGTGGGATCAACCACGGACCGGGTCATCCGGCAGGCGCCCTGCCCTGTCCTTTCGGTTCGGCCGTTGAATAGCGCGGAGTAAGAATTCCGCTCAGTGCCGCCGCGGGAGAAGAAACCTGCCATCCCTCATTCGGGGAGAACGAAACGTTCCTCCACCGTTTCGATCTCCCTGTTTTTTCTCGCGCTTGTCCCACCCCAGACAAGCAGCAGCCGTATCCGCAATCGCATGCAGCGCCTCCTTCCCCGGATGGCCCAGGGTTCCAATCCCCGTCCTTCGAAAGAGGATGTCCCCCAGGGTCAGGGCCATCTCATTGCGGACGGCATAAAGCGCCTGTGCCGCAATCTCCCCGTCATCGTTCAGGGGTTTGGCCAGTCGGCGGTCCTTCCGCGCCATCTCCAGGATACGACCGTATTGGGCGCCGTAGTTTCGACCAAGGGATTCAACGGTTTTCGCATCGAAATCCTTATTTTCCCGGATGATCCTCCGGATGAATCTTTCCATATCCGCGATTTCACATCCCGCTAAGTACGAAGACCCCGTCCTGCATTTCCCCAGCGGATGTTGCAGCTTTTTTTCCACCGTTTTCATGACCTGCTCGGCAAGATTGCGGCTGGTGGTATACTTTCCTCCCTCCACCGTAATCAGGCCTTCCAGTCCATCCGCTGCATGATCATAGATCTCGTATCTCCTGGAGGAATGGTACACATCGGTTGACTGATCCTCTACCAGAGGTCTGAGTCCACCGTAAGCAAAAAGGACATCTTCCCGTCGAATGGCATGTTTGTCGCTCAGTAACCGGTTCGCGTCGGCGATGAGGCCGGTATGGCCTCGGCGGAGACCCTGAAATCATCCGGATCACCAATATATTCACGGTCCGTCGTCCCGATGAGGGTATGGTTTCGCCAGGGGACAAGGAAGACATGTTTCTTTTCCGAAGTGATGTGAGAAACGATATGATGATTCACCAGTTTTCCGGTAATCAGATGAATCCCCTCAGAACGTCTCACCCGCTTATCCGATTTTTCTTTTTCAAGCTGTCTGATCAGAAGATCCGCCCACGGGCCGCAGCAGTTGACAACCAGTCGTCCTGTCAGGTCAACCGGCCGGTTATTCGCCAGATCCGTCACATGCACGCCCGATATCTTCTTGCGACCGGAGAAAAGAAATCGATCTGCCCGGGTGTAGTTCGCAACCGCCGCGCCGCACCGCTATCGCGGATCGAATGAATGCCAGGGTGAGGCGTTCGGGTGCGATGCTGAGGCAATCGTGGTACACGACACTGTCCCGGATCGCCTCTTCCCTGATCACAGGTTCCAGGGCCATCACCCGGGAAGGAGCAACGGAATGATGACAAGGCAATTTCTTGCTGTCGTCCCATGTCCACCCTTTGTCGAAGGAGAGGAGATCATAGAGAAACATGCCGATTCGGATCGACCGATTGCCGTTGCTGATCAGGACGGGAATGGGATAGACGAAATTCGGAGCGATATTTGAAAGAATCCTCCGTTCCCGCAAAGACTCCCTCACCAGACGAAACTCCCCGTTGGCCAGATATCGGAGACCGCCATGAATCATTTTTGACGTGGCGGCCGACGTCGCTCCCCCAAAATCTCCTTTTTCCACCAGGGCGACGGACAGTCCTCTCGATGCCGCATCATAGGCCACGGCGGCCCCGGTGATGCCGCCGCCCACAACGATGAGATCGAAGGTTTTTTTCGTCGGCGTTTCAATAAAACGTTTCATATAAGTCGCCTAATCCAGCCCCAGCTGTCCCCCGGGATTCATGATATCATTCGGATCGAAGTGCCGTTTCAATGCCCGCAACACGTCCATCTGGACACTGCCGAGGTGCCGCTCAAGCCAGGGGGCGATCATCTTTCCCATTCCGTGATGGTGGCTCATGGAACCCCCGTTTATCAGTATGGCGTCCAGAATGCCCGATCGGAATCGCCGATACTCTTCCACATCGTCCATCTTCACGATAAAAATAAAATAGAGGTTGGCGCCCTGGGGATAGATATGGGAAGCATGGGCCATACAGATGGTTCGAGGGCGACTTTTGATCACATTCCTCACGGCCTCATGGAGTGTCTGGAATTTGTCCCAGCCGATGGAGGTTTCGAGGGTATCGATCAAGATGCCGTAATCTTGCAGGTCGTCCCGCATATACGGTTCGGAATAACGGGTCTTTTCCCATCGCTTCACGGGAAAACCGCCAAGGGGCAAAGCGCCTTTTCTGACACAGATATGGAATATCTTTCTGTTCACGCTTTTTGCAAATCCCTTTTCCCCTTCCACGGTTCCCATGCACAGACATCTTTTCATCGGTTTGTATTTCAAAAGGGTTGCGATCCTGTCCAGCAGGGAACCGCTGAGATGGTACAATTTCAACCCCGCATCCGTTTCCTCCGCGTCTGAAATACGGAAGACGGCAGGCTTGCCGAATTCCCCCTGGGAGATTTCCCGGGCGGCATCTACGGCCGCCTCCCAACTTGGAAACATAAAAGAAAACCGTCGGCGATTCTTCGGCATATAACGGAAAATCTTCATGGTGACTTCCACCAGGACCCCGAATGCCCCCTCGCTTCCTTTCATGATCTCATTCACCTTGGGTCCTGTAGCCGCGGAAGGGTAATCGAGCGTCCTGAAGGTCCCCACAGGCGTGACGTATTCCTGGCTCAGCACCAGATCACAGGCATCTCCGTAATAGGTGGAGGCCTGTCCGGAACCAAGGGCCGCCACCCAACCCCCCACCGTGGACATTTCAAAAGATTGCGGGAAATGTCCGCCGGTATAATTGCGCCGCGTCCTGAATCGCTGCGCGGAGTGGTTCAAAGTTTCTTCGTACGCCGGGCCCATGCACCCCGGCTCCACCCTTGCGGTCTGGTTTTGCTCATTGATCTCCAAAACCCGATTCATGTGCGTGGCCATGGCTAACATAATGCCCCCGCGGACCGGTCTTACACCAAGGGTCACCGATGATCCGCCGCCATAGGCATAGATCGGTATTTTCTGGTTATGACAGTAGGATACGATTTCCCTGACATCCTCCTTATTTCTTGGATGGATAACCGCCCAGGCCAAAGGGAACGCATTTCCCCTCCTCGAGTTCCATGGCCTCTTCAATCGTTTGGCCATGGCTGTATTTTACCCTTTCAAACGGATCGAGGGATACGTTTTCGCTGCCCAATCGATCGAACAAACCAGTCTATCTGCGCCCGGGAAAGCCCGATCTCCGGAGAGACGGACACGGGATCGCGACCTTCGTGCACTTTCCGTCTGAAATCGGCATCGGTCATCCCGAGAGCATCTTTCAGCATAGGATACCAGGAATCGCCGGGATGCTTGAACCTGTCCGGAGCCCCCATCTTGAAGACAGCCCGGTATGAACCTTTTTCGGGCGCCCTCTCGCTCCAATCCGGCATAAATTTCTTTTTTCGTTTCATGGATCATCCAGACCTTTCAGGCAGAGCTTCGATTAACGGGAACACAACATTTCGGGCCTGGTTCTAACTTCAACACCCGTGAATGAATCTTGTTCACCTAAATTGAAAGACATAAAATGCTTGAATGCAACACTCTTTTGCTCACCATGAAGAACATGAAGAGCATGAAGACATTTAAAAATGAGAGCACCCAGAATGGGATTGCGAAAAAAGGCACAACCGTCTGCCGAATATCCCGCTCTGCAGTGTCTTTTCATCTGACCCGTTGAGTAGTCCTTGCAGTTGTTTTTCTTCATGACCTTCCTGTTCTTCATGGTTGAAAAGCCACATGAATACCATTCATTTCGCCTTTCCCAAGGGGAACGTAAAGCGTGGAACAAAAGGAAAGTATAAGACAGAAGACCGCAATCAATCAATTGCAATTTTCCTGGTGCAAATATATATTGCGACATAAACGATTATCCGTCAGCAGGAGCATGGGGAAATGAACAAGAAGAAAAGAGCGGTCGTCCTGTCAAGTGGCGGCCTTGATTCCACAACCACCATAGCCATTGCCCGGTCGGAAGGGTATCAGATCTACAGCCTCAGCTTTGATTACGGCCAGCGGCACAGGGTGGAACTGGCTGCCGCAAAAACCGTCGCAAAGGCATTCCATGCCAAAAAACACCTTGTCATCGACCTGGATCTCAGAAAGATAGGAGGTTCGGCCCTCACGGACCGGATAGACGTACCCAAAGGAAGGGCAGAGAACGTCCTGGATCGGGAAATCCCGGTGACCTACGTCCCTGCCCGAAACACCATTTTTCTCTCCTATGCCGTGGCATGGGCCGAGGTGCTGGAAGCATCGGATATCTTCATCGGCGTCAATGCCGTTGATTACAGCGGCTACCCGGACTGCCGCCCGGAATTTATCGCCTCTTTTGAGAAAATGGCCAATCTCGCGACCAAGGCAGGCGTAGAAGGAAAAACAAGGCTTAAAATCCGTACCCCGCTCCTCCATCTCAGCAAAGCGGAAATCATCAAAAAAGGCATCACGCTCGGCGTTGATTACAGCATGACCCACAGCTGTTACGACCCTGATTTGAACGGAAACGCCTGCGGGCAATGCGACAGCTGTCTTCTCAGGAAGAAAGGATTTGCCGAAGCGGGAGTAGCTGATCCGACAAAATATGTTGAATGACGCGAGGTCTCGCGCCCTGGTGAAACAAAAGCAAAAAAGGTTTCACTGGGCAGGCAGAGACGCGGAGACGCAGAGAACCCGGACTCCCGAAACCTGAAACCAAGCATCAATACAGCTTCACACGAGCGGGGCCTTCCCGTTTTTGTAACGGGAGCAAATCGAGACAGAAACTTATGCGCACAACCCTACCGCCCGCTACGCTCAAGACGCTAAGAACGCTAAGATATTATTTTTTACCGAATCGGAACGGACGATTCGGTAAAGCAATCAGCCCTGCGGGCGTTTCAGAGAATAGTTAAGTTACCGGAATTTTATCCCGAAACATCACACTGAAGAAAATAATGGCTGTTTTTTTGAATCGTCCGTTCCGATTCGAAAAAGGGCTTTGCGCCCTTCGCGACTTGGCGGTTCAATTTAATGAAGTTTCATATGAGATCACAACCCGAAAACCCAGGAGGAGCGCCATGCACATTGTTGACTTACGATCCGATACCGTGACCAAACCGACGCCCGGAATGCGAAAGGCCATGGCCGAAGCCGAAGTGGGCGATGATGTATTCGGCGAAGACCCCACCGTGAATCGTCTGGAGGAAATGGCGGCCGGAAGACTGGGAAAGGCTGCCGGCCTGTTCGTTCCAAGCGGAACCATGGCAAATCTCATCGCCGTGCTGGTTCACTGCGGTCGCGGCGATGAAATGATTTTAGGGGATCAGAGCCACACGTTCTGCTATGAACAGGGCGGCAGCTCCGCCGTGGCGGCCGTGCACCCCCGCGGCCTTCCAAACCGGGAGGATGGGACCTTGGACTTGCGCGAAATCGAGGCGGCCATCCGGCCGGAAAACATTCACTTCCCGCGAACCCGTCTCATCGTCCTCGAAAACACCCACAACCGCTGTCATGGCGCGGCGCTGGACCCGGATTACCTGAAACAGGTGCGAAATCTTGCGGATCGCTACGGGCTGGCTTTTCATATGGATGGCGCCCGCCTGTTCAACGCCGCGATATCCCTGGGTGTTGATGCCGCACAGGCAGCCGCCCCGGCCCACTCCGTATCGATCTGTTTGAGTAAAGGGCTGTCCGCCCCCGTTGGATCCATCCTTTGCGGCGAAAAAGAATTTGTGCGGGAAGCCCGGCGGGCGCGAAAACTGCTGGGAGGCGGCATGCGGCAGGCAGGCGTTCTGGCGGCCGCGGGAATTGTAGCGCTCACGGAAATGGTCGATCGTCTACAGGAAGACCATGAAAACGCCTTCCTTCTTGCGATGGATCTTGCTCAAATAGAAGGCATCCGCACCTATCCCGAACGCGCCACCACCAATATGGTGTACATAGACCTTGAGCAGGAAGGGATGACCGCAATAGATTTCATGGAACGACTGAAAAGCAAAGGGATGCTGGTCCTGCCCACGGGACCGAAACGGGTGCGTGCCGTCACCCATTACCCCCTCACAAAGGAAGACATGCATCATGCAGTCGGAATTGTTCAAGGCATCATGGAAGAGGTAACGATAAAATCAACCAGGCCCATCGCGGATTAAATTGAAGAATCGTTTTCTGGAATCGAGGCGTCGGGATTGAGGTTCCAGGTTTCAGCAAACCAGTGGGAAAAGAAGTGCGAGACCACCCGGAGCACAGTCTCGGCACTTTTCCATGGACAATTTGAAAAACACCAATTGTGATACATTCGTAAAAAAGCAAAATCTCGCGCAAAACGCAAAGGAGCAAATCAACTACCTAACATTAAAAGATTTTTTCTTGGCGTTCTTGGCGTCTTCGCGAGAAAACATACTTTTTACGGGAGCATCAATTGTGTCCCCAAGGCGTTAGGCTGCCGGAAAGCGCCGGCCTGCTCTCCTGAATAGCCTGCCACAAAAACAAATCCCCCCTTGATCCCCGATGTTCCATCCATGGATGGAAACCCGTTAACCATTCCCATAATAGTAATAGCGTTTCCGACCTTTGGTTGCCTGATCGAAATAATCGGGCATTTTGGGATATGACCAAGGCGTCATGCCCGATCAACCGGGAACCCCCATTCTAAATTTATCAATAATATCGAATGCATATAATTTGGCATACCGCTTGCTATAAGGTACGGCAACAATACGTCGCTCGAAAGAGCAAAGGTGGAGCTCCTGAGGGAGCCCAAAACAAAACTTTTTTAGAGCAGGAAAGGAGAGCAAAGATGGAAAAACTGATGAGATTTTTGAAGGATGAAGACGGCGTTACGGCTATTGAGTATGGACTGATTGCGTCTTTGATTGCGGTAGTGATTATAGCTGCTACCACAGCGGTAGGCACGAATTTGAATGGCGTATTCCAATATGTCGCAGATAGCCTAACAACCACCGGAGGCGTCTAGCTGATGATGTAAACTTCGGTATCAAGTAAACCGAAAAGGCCGCTGTTTATCAGTGAAATCCAGGCGGCCTTTTCGGCCCTCCTAACCGGAGTGAGAAGCAGATAAAAGATAGCAATGTTTGTTCATCATGTTGGTAAGTCAGAATTGGTACCTTTAAGTCCCGTAAAATAGGGCAAAAGGCTTCTCAAAAGGTGGATCAACAGCTACAGCGGAGTTGAAAAATGAATCTGTTAACCAATATCCCTATCACCGCATATCTGGCCGCTATTTTGATTCTGGCGGGAATCAGTGATCTCCAATTTCAAAAGATCCCCAACCTTCTTGACGTTACCATCGATTGGAGTAGGGCTCTTTTATTACACCTTGAGCCAGGGCGCCTCGGGTTTCGTCTTCAGTCTTTCCGGTACGCTTTTAGGGATTGGATTGCTGATAGTGCCCTATCTGATGGGAGGGATGGGAGCAGGGGACGCGAAACTCTTAGGCAGTGTTGGGGCCATATTAGGACCCAAAGGGGTCTTTATCGCCTTTCTCTTCACTGCCATTGCGGGTGGAATTTATGCGATCATCCTTTTGGGGATGAATCGAAAATATATTGGGACGCTTTTTTCGAAGACAGGGATTCAAAATAAGCACCTCGCCCGCTGATGAACAAGTTCTTTCCGCAGGCCGGCGCCATGGATGACAGTAAACCAAGGCTCTGCTACGGATTGGCGATTGCCGTGGGCACCCTGGGCTATCTTATCACCCAGTGGGCGGGATACCCTCTGATTTCTTGGTAATTTGAAAAGGAGAAGCAAATGGGAAAATGGAAAGCCGGTATTCCTTTTGTGTTGGCTCTGGTCGTTGCACTTGCGGCGAGTGTTTTTCTCTACAACTGGGTAGGGGATCAGAAAACGATGCCAAAGATTGCAAAGGCAGCAGAGTTGGAGACAGTCCCCGTTGTGGTGGCCACTGCCGGTCTTCCCTGGGGAACAAAACTGAAACCCGAAATGATGAAGACTTTCCTTTTCCTGAAGGATAGTCTCCCGCGGGGATATTTTACGGAACCGCAGAAAGTCCAGGGCCGCGTGAGCATTGTACCCCTGAAAGAGAATGACGTGATTACGGAATCCCGCCTTGCCCCCGTGGATGTTACGACCGGCGGTGTCGCGGCGGTGGTACAGCACGGAAAAAGAGCCGTTGCGGCAAAGGGCGACAAGGTAATCGGTATCGCCGGTTTTATCAACCCGGGCAACAAGGTGGATGTCCTGGCCACGATGACGGACCCGCGCACCAAGACGGAAGTTACAAAGATGGTGCTCGAAAACATCCTGGTCCTGGGGACAGGGACCCAGTTGGAGCAGACCGCGGAAGGCAAAACAGCCCCGGTGGACGTTTACACCCTGGAGGTTACCCCGGAAGAAGGGGAGATCCTGAGCCTGGCGGCCGCCCACGGGGTCCTCAGATTCGCCTTGAAAAATACCATGGACACGGAAAAGGTGTTGACTTCGGGCGCGACCATACCCCAGTTGCTTGCCGCTTACAGCGAGACGCCGCCGAGACCCCCTGTAAAGCTTCGAAAAAAGTCCCCTCCCCCTTTCACGATGGAGATCATTAAAGGCGGAAGCATAACTTCCAAAAAAATGCCGGCCCTTTCGGCAGGTGAAAAATAATGCACACATACTCAAGAATAGAAATCAGCTTGTTGGTAAAGATCTTCACGGGCATTGCGATCGCGCTGTACCTTCTTTGTATCGCGTTTACAGTCGCGGAAGCTTCTTTGGAGGAGTTGAGCAGGCCTGAAAAACTAACCTTGATATCAGGGCAGTCGGTCGTTTTGGAAACATCCAAGCCGATCACCCGTGTTTCGGAGCCCGACCCCAAGATCGCCACGGTTCTGGTCGTTTCCCCTCACCAGGTTTATTTGACGGGAAAATCCGCGGGAGTTACCAACCTGATCCTCTGGCACGGCAAGACCGACCGTACCCTTCGGGAACTGGAAGTGGTGTATGACGTTTCTCGATTGAAGCAACAACTCCATCAGCTTTTCCCCAACGAAAAAGAGATGCGCGTGATTCCCGCAAGTGACTCGATCATGTTGGCGGGAAGGCTCTCAAGTACCGCTACGCTCTCCCAGGTCGTCGCCTTGACGGAGGCCTTCATGCCGAAAGCAGGGGGTAAGGAAGGGGGGGGAAGGTGGTTAATCTCCTCGAGGTCGGCGGCATCCATCAGGTCATGCTGGAAGTGCGAGTCGCGGAAATGAAGCGAAGCATCGCAAACCAGCTTGGCATCAATTTCGGTGGGAGTTCGGGAAACTCCTCTTTCGGCATCTCCACTCTTGGGGGGCTCACCCAGATCGTAAAGCCGAGTGACGCGATGATGTTGTTAGGACCTATCGGACTGCTGGTCAGCCCCGCGGTAAACGCCCTGTTCAAATTCAGCACCGGCAGTGTGGACTGGACAGGCTTTATCGACGCGTTGAACGAAGACGGCCTTGCAAAAGTCCTTGCCAAACCCACCCTGATCACCTTGAGCGGCCAGACCGCCACCTTCCTGGCTGGAGGGGAATACCCTGTTCCCATTCCCCAGGGGCTGGGCACCGTGGCCATTGAATTCAAACAGTTCGGGGTAAGCCTCGCCTTCACCCCTACGGTCCTCAGTCCGGAAAAGATCAGTATTCAGGTTGCACCCGAGGTCTCGGAACTGGACTTTTCCGTGGCCCAGAGGCTGGAAGGATTTATCATTCCAGGATTGACGACCCGAAAAACCTCAACGGTTGTGCAACTGGGAGACGGCCAGAGCTTTGCCATTGCCGGCCTGATCCAGGAGAACGTGAAGGAAAACATCTCAAAGGTTCCCTTCTTAGGGGATATTCCTATCCTGGGCGCCTTGTTCAAAAGCAGCCAGTATCCAGAAGAACGAGACGGAGCTTGTTATTATTGCCACTCCCCATATCGTAAAACCGATCGACATGGCAAGCCAGTCCCTGCCGGGAGACCATTTTATTGAGCCTAATTACAGTGAATTTTTCCTCGAAGGCTTATTTGAGGGACGTCAAAAAAACGATCCACCTCCTGTTAAAGGAGAGATGGACGGTGATTTCGGGTATAGCATTCCCGGGAATTGATAGAAATCCAGGACCCGGGTTAAAGGAGGCTGCTTTGGCCAGATTAATGTTGATCGTCGGTATAATCGCCCCGCTGCTGATCTGTTCCGGTTGCGGAAAACCCATGTCTTATTCGGATGCGCCGGTTGTTTTGAATTGGGGCCAGTCCTATGAGACACAGAAACAAAATCAAATTGCCAATCCCGAGGCGGGGAAAACGGTGGTTGTAGCGGAAGGGCTCGATGGTATTGCAGGGGAAAAGACCATGGAGAATTACCACAAGAGCTTTGAAAATATCACCCCCAGACCGGTCTACAATGTCACCCTCGGCCCGATCGGTGATATGTAAGGAAGAATAGGGATGAACCGCTGCGGCCTGAGGAGGTCCGGTATGTCAACAAAATTCAAAAAGAACCCTTCTTGTGTAGAATAAGGCTGGGGAGGCGAGACGCGGCGTCGCGGCCATAGAATTCGCCATGCTGCTCCCCTTGTTCCTTTTGATCAGCATGGGAATCATCGAATTCAGCGTACTCCTTTATGACAAGGCCATGATCACCAACGCCAGCCGGGAAGGGGCCAGGGCAGGTTGTCTTTTTGACAGCCCCGCAGACGTTTCGGACGTCGTGAACCAATTATCTTCAGAACAACCTGATATCCCTGGGAGCAGGCGGGAGCAATGCCACGATAACCCATAACGTTATCACGCTGTCCGGTCAAAAACATATTAAGGTCACCGTTTCCTACCTGTATAACTTCCTTGTTCTGCCCGATATATCCTCTTTTTTCGGAGGAGGCATCGCGGGTCCGATTACACTCGTGGCGGACACTGTCATGAGAATGGAAAACCAGGAATAACGGATAAATGGGGTTAAGGTGAATTCATGCTGACATCTATATCCATAGTGAAAAACCAAAAAGGTGCATTCTCAATCATGACGGGTTTGCTCCTGTTCGGCCTGATCGGCTTCATTGCCCTGTCCATTGATATCGGGAATCTTCTGGTAGCCAGAAATGAGCTTCAAAACGCAGCTGATGCGGCCGCCCTGGCAGGTGCGCAGGTCTTATACAATGACGCAGGCACACTGGTTAATGCGGGAGCCAATCTTGTGGCCTATAATACGGCCGTTTCCAACAAAAGCCAGGGCATTGAGGTTGATATCCTCGACTACCAATCGAACACTGGAGACATCCAGCGTGGACACTGGAGCTTTTCCGCGAACGGAGATTCCAACCCAGCGACGCCACGGAGCCGCCGGTGCTCTGGGATGTAACAACTGAATTTCTAGATACGAAATGGGACTTTGTCAATGCCGTCCAGGTGACTGCCCGCAGAAGCGCCACCCCTGTTGCGGCCTTTTTTTCGCGCATATTCGGACATGAAAATTTTCAGCTTGAGGCCAGAGCCGTGGCCTGGCTGGGATACGCAGGCTCCATTGAACCGGAAGACGCGGACCAACCCATCTCCATTTGCGCCCAGTCCATTACTAAAGTAGATGAAGAATACACCTGCACGTACGGACGCATGATCAACAGCGGGTCAAAACCCGGAGACGCACAATAGTGCATCCTGGACCAGTTTAACCCAGCCTGAAGCCGGTTGCAGCGGCGGCACGAATGCTCAACGAAATCAGAGGACAAATATGTAAAGGCGGAAATCCGGAGGAAATCCTGTTCAGTGAGCCCATCGAAGCCCTTGGAGGCGAATGTAACAACCAGCACTTACAGACCTCATAGACTGCTGGGCCGGATGAGACGGATAAAAAAAGCACCCTGGACGCTCACCCTGCCCGTCATCGACTGCCCTGGGAATAATATCAGTCCAAATTGTCCCGACTTGAAAGGCGCTGTTACCCTGAACATTGTCTGGATAACCGATCAACGGTAATGATCCACACTATAAGGAAATTCCCGTTGAAATGGTAGGGGTTAACGAGAGGCCAAACTGGTCACAATCAGCGAATTGCAAAGACATACGATCTCGAAACCGAAGAGTGCGACCGGATAAGCTGCTGGAAGTCCTTTCGCGAACATTTCACCTGGTAACGGTTGAAGGCAACCTGCCCCATATTTGCCAAGGACCATATATTGCCTGCCGGATTGCACTCCCCATGAGCCTGCGGGACGTTCCGGCAGGAACAACTACGGCATTCTGGCAAAGAGCCCCGTCCTGGTGATTAAGGAAGATACCTTATGACGGGACATTGGATTTCAAGGATTCATATTCACGATTACATCTTAAGGAGCTCTTATGGCCGGGAACACTATTCAGGTCAGGCTGGAAGCCAACCACGTATCGAATGTCTTACGGAAAATTGTTGCCTCGTCGGAAGGATTTGAAATCCAGGGTCCGGCTGAGAAAGGCCGACCGGATCTATTGATCGTGGAGTTGGGTCTGGAGAATGGGTTGCAGCTCGACGATATCGAGTCTTTCCTTGCACGGGATGCAGTAGGAGAGGTTTTTCTGACCGCCGCAAATCCTGATCAGGGCATGCTGAGACAAGCCATGCGAATCGGCGTAAAGGAATTTTTCCCTCAGCCGATTGCTGAAGAGGAGGTACGCCAGGCCCTGAAGAGTTTCCGGGAAAGATATAACCCGCTGCTTCGAACCGGGATCGAGAAACCGTGCCAGGTAATCGATCTCATCGGCTGCAAAGGAGGCATAGGAACCACCAGTATCGCGGTGAATCTTGCCATGGAACTGAGCCGGAGAAAGGGAGGCCCATCCGTAGCGCTGGTGGACATGAACATGCTGTTCGGAGAAATATCCGCTTTTCTGGATCTCAAACCAAGCTACCATTGGGGTGAAATTTCACGAAACGTTGAACGGATGGATGCCACTTTCCTGAGCAGCATCATGACCGTCCATCCGTCGGGATTGCATATCCTGGTTTCCCCCCAACGTCTGGACGCACGGGAGAGGTTGAGCCCGGATACGGCCAGACGACTGCTGAGCCTCATGAAGCAGATGTACGGAGTCATTATTATAGACGCAGGAAAGTTCCTTGACGACACCGCCCTTACCATTATCGAGATGTCGGATGATCTCCTCATTGTGTCCGTCCTGAACTTGCCTTGCCTGACCAACATCAACAAGATCCAAAAATCGTTGAGCAGTCTTGGCTACCCCATGGAACGGGTGAAGATCGTTGCCAACCGGTGGGCAAAGAACTCGGACATTTCCCTAAGTGAGGCAGAGGCCGGCATTGGAAAAAAGTTTTTTTGGGTCCTGCCCAACGCCTACGCAACAACCATGGCGGCGGTCAACACGGGAAAACCTTTTTCGGAGGTTGCACCCAAGGCAGCCATCACCAAAAAGTTGAAAGGGATGGCCGATGCGTTGGTCCTGGAAGAGGAGGATTCTGCTGCAAAAAAGAAAGGTCTGTTGAGACTTTTCGGAAAATAGTTTCATAGAAAAGCGTCCATCCGAAGCTGAAAGAAAGGAGCGAGGAATCCAATGCAAATGACCGCCATAAAACCATTTCAGGACTTCCCATCGACAAAACCCACGGAAGAATATTTTGAGTTCAAAACCAAGATCCATAATCGTCTGTTGGATGTCCTTGACTTCTCGCTGATCGATAAGCTTGACAGCCAGGCCCTCAAGCCCAGGATCAGGATTCTGCTGGAGAAGATTATCAGAGAGAACCTGGAGACGTTCCCCCTCAATCTAAGCGAAAGAGATAAAATCCTGACGGAACTCGAAGATGAGGTGCTGGGCCTGGGGCCTCTGGAACCGCTGCTTAAAGACCCCACCATTTCCGATATCCTGGTCAACACGTACAATCAGGTGTATGTGGAACGATTCGGGAGACTGGAAGCCACGAATTCAAGGTTCAAGGACAATGCTCACCTGCTGAGAATCATAGACAAAATTGTTTCAGCGGTAGGGCGCCGCATTGATGAGTCCACCCCCATGGTGGACGCCAGGCTTCCGGACGGCTCCCGGGTCAATGTCATCATCCCGCCGCTGGCTATTCAGGGGCCTATTATGTCGATTCGGCGCTTTGCGGTAGACCCGATGGAAATGGAGGACCTGATCAAGGTTGGGACCCTGCCGCCTGAATTGTCGCCTGTCCTGCAGGGAATCGTCAAGGCAAGGCTCAATGTCTTGATTTCCGGGGGTACAGGCAGCGGCAAAACGACCCTCCTGAATGTCCTGTCGAGGTTCATCCCCGAGGAGGAACGGATTGTCACCCTGGAAGACGCCGCTGAACTCCAGTTGAAACAATCCCATCTCGTGAGCCTCGAAACGCGGCCGGCCAACATCGAGGGCAAGGGCGAGGTGACGCAAAGGGATTTGCTCAGAAACTCTCTCAGGATGCGACCTGACAGGATTATCGTTGGGGAGGTCCGCGGCCAGGAAGCCTTTGACATGCTTCAGGCCATGAATACGGGACACGACGGGTCCCTTACAACCATCCATGCGAATTCCGCCAGGGATGCGTTACTGCGTCTGGAAACCATGGTGGCCATGGCGAAATTGGATATCCCGAGCCGGTCGATCAAGCGGTACATCAGTTCCGCCATTCATATCATCCTGCAGGTGGCCCGCGTGGGAGACGGAACGAGAAAGCTGATCAATTTGCTGGAGGTGGTGGGGATGGAGGGGGACGTCATTACCACGCAGGAGGTCTTTTCGTTTAAACAGACCGGAATGACGGATGGCGGGAAGGTGAGAGGACGATTTCAATTCAGCGGCATCAGGCCCAGATTTATCGATAAATTTGATATCGCAGGCATCAAGATTCGCCGCGGGTTGTTTGAACAGTCGAATCTCGTGGAAGTCTGAACGGGGGGTTGCACATGAGACTTTTCATCATAGGCATCGTTACCTTTATAGCCTGTATAACGGTAGTAGAGCTGTTAGCCTACTCCATCCGGAGCTACAGGCAGCCACATCGCAGGAAGACAAGAAAGAGAATCAAATCCCTTTCGGCATGCAGGTACAAGGAAGAAGAAGCCATCGATATCGTTCGAAACAAGGTCCTGAGCCATGTGCCGTTCCTGAATAAGGCGCTCCGCGCCCTGCCGGGGATCAAGAACCTCGATCGCCTGATCCTTCAGGCAAAAGTATCTTATCCGCCGGGCTTCTTTATCCTGTTGGCGATTGTGCTCTTTATGGTCGGCTTTCTGGTGACCAATCAAATCAGCAGGAACGCCGGACTTGCGCTGTTGATTGCAGCGGGGGCCGGAGTGTCGCCTTTTCTTTATCTGCAGGTAAAAAGAAGAAGACGCGTCGAAAAATTCGAGCGTCAGTTACCGGACGCCCTGGATATGATTGCCCGATCGTTGAAGGCCGGCCACGCCCTGATCGGCGGGATGAAGATGATCGCGGATGAGTTTGACGACCCGATAGGTCCTGAATTCGAAGAGACGACCGAGGAGATCAACTTTGGGTGCGGTTTTGCCGATGCGCTCAGGAATATGATCGATCGCATAAACTGTCCCGATTTCTCCTTTTTTGTGGCAACCATCATTTTGCAACGAGAAAGCGGCGGCAATCTCGCCGAGACCGTGGAAAGCCTGTCTGATCTCATACGGGAACGATTCAAGTTTCGGGGTAAAGTCCGAAGCCTCTCCGCGGAAGGAAGAATGACGGCGGGCGTTCTCGTTGCCATTCCCATCCTGATTGCAGCCGGCCTCTTCATCATGAGCCCTGGGTACATCAAAATCCTGTACACGGAGCGCGCCGGATGGTTCATCATAGGCATCGCGGCCTTCATGATGCTCACGGGGATTGCCATTATTCATAGAATGATCAAGATCGAGGTGTAGCAGATGGAACTCTTTCAAAAGATCGGCCTTGTCATCGATATCCCGATTTTGATCGCGGGTGTCGCCTTCTTCACCGTGTTTCTGTTGTTCATGGGGTTCCGCCAATCCGCTCTGCGACGCATCAGAAAGAGAAAGCTGATCCAGAAAATTCAAAGAATCGAAGCTCCTCTTCAAGCAGACGATTTGAGCTCATCCAACCCTTCAGAACAGACCGCCTCCAGGCCGGTCTTGAAGTTCCTGGCCGGTGTGGGAAAACGCGTTGCATCGGAGAAATCCAAGGAGTACTCCGCAACCCGGATTGATGTTTCTGAGGGCGGGACTCCGCAGTGAATACGCCGTCGCGGCTTTCTGGGGAGTGAAATGCATGCTGACCTTCCTCCTGCCCCTCGGGTTCATCCTGCTCCACCTCGTTGCCTTCAAAATGATGACTCCATCGGCGGCGCTCTATATTTGTATGCTATTGGCATTTGCGGGGTTCTATCTTCCCAACCTCTGGCTTCGGAACAAGGTTTCCAAAAGAAAGGTCGCCTTTTTCAAAGGCCTGCCCGACGCAATCGACCTTCTGGTGATCTGCGTGGAGGCCGGCATCGGGTTGAATGCGGGGGTCAATCACGTTGCCCAGGAACTCAAGTTGGCGCACCCTGCCCTGAGCGACGAATTTAATCTGTTCACACAGGAGATGAGGGCGGGAAAGCCTCGTAAAGACGCCTTGAAATCTCTTGCCTTGCGAACCGGATTGGAAGAAATGGATAATTTCGCCACCATGCTGACCCAGGCCGAGAAATTCGGGACCAGCGTCGGTCGCACTCTGAGAGTGTTCTCGGACGGTTTTCGAACCAAGAGATTCCAGATGGCGGAAGAGATTGCAGCCAAGCTTCCGGTAAAAATTACCTTTCCCTGTATTCTTTTTATTTTTCCTTCCCTGTTTGCGGTAATCGCAGGGCCTGCGGCCATACAAGTTTACAACACCTTAATCAATCGCTGAAATGGGTTGGTCACGAAATGGGGAGGTATTATGAAAGCGTCCAGATGTTTCAATCTCACCTTGGTTTTTGTTGCGATGGTCGCGGTAACAGGTTTGGGTGGATGTGCCGGATCCAATGAGAATTTCAGGGCGAAACTCAGCTCAGACACGCATTTAACAGGAGACCCCGTAGAGGATCTCCGCAAAGAAAAGTCGCCGCTGCCAAAGCTAACCAGTGAGGATTATGAAAGACGGGGAGACGCTTATCTGGAGCGAGGCAATTTTTCCATGGCCTTCATGGAGTATGAAAACTCTCTTAAGCTCAATCCCAAAAATGTGGAGGTTCTTTACAAGAGCGGACTCACTTTCCTTCTTGCCGGGAAAAACCAGGATGCTGTTCAGCAATTCCAGGCTGTCATCCAATTGGATCCGAAACATGCCCTGGCCTACGAAGAATTAGGTCGGGCTTTTTTCCAGATGAGGCAATATGGAAAGGCGGAGGAAAACCTTAAAAAGGCCCAGGAGCTGAATCCCGAACTCTGGCAGGCAAACGCCTTTCTGGGGATGGTATATGACAAACAGCAGAAATATCCGCTGGCCATCGGCGAATATAATCGGGCGATCCAATTGAAGCCCCATGAAGGCTTCCTGTATAATAACTTAGGGGTCTCACATATGCTTGCGGGAAAGTACAAAAGTGCCATTATAGACTTTTACAATGCCCTGCAGCACAATTATTTTAACAGCAAAGTATACAATAACCTTGGTTTGGCTTTAGCAAGAGCCGGACAATATGAAGAGGCCCTGGATGCGTTCAGGAAAGGCGGAAATGAGGCCCAGGCTCAAAATAATTTGGGCTGTTTTTATATGGCGCAGGATCAATACGGCAAGGCTGTCAGTTCTTTTGAAAAGGCGATCGAGGTCAATCCCACCTTTTACATCAAGGCAAAGGACAACCTTGAGAAAGCCAGAATAGCCCTTAACAGGAAATAGGCCCTCTTCTCTTCCGGGGCATATCGGGGAAGTCATGACTGAAAAGCGCGCGACAAGGCATGCAGCCGAAGCTACGAGAAGTCGTATCATATTTAAAAACAATGGTACGAAAGGACGTACTGATATGATGAGAAAATTAATTGGATCTCAACAAGGTGTAGCTGCCGTGGAATTTGCGATTATTCTTCCTTTGCTCATATTGATAACATTCGGTATTATAGAATTCGGTGTAATGCTTTTTAATCAACAAATAATCACAAATGCTTGCAGGGAAGGAGCAAGGGTTGGGGTTGTCGCTCAAATTACCAGGGTTTCTGTAAACGATATAGATAAAACGATTATGGATGGTTGCAAATATTTAATTACATTCGGAACAAACAAAGATCCCAGTATAGATGTAACTGGATATTCTACAACAGCAAAGTTTGGCGACCATTTAACTGTCAAAGTTCAATATGAGTATTCTTTTCTTGTGCTATCTACATTGATTTCTCCTAAAACGCTGACTGCTGTTTCTGAAATGACATATGAATAATCCAACTTTCTTTATAGAATAAACTGGAAAGTGTTATGAAAACAAAATTTAATTCACAAGATGGTTCCGTTTTAGTGGAATTTGCCATTCTTCTTCCACTGTTAATGATAATTTTATTTGGTATTATAGATTTCGGTGTATTGATTTACAATCAACAAGTTATTACAAATGCAAGCCGAGAGGGTGCCAGAAACGGAATTGCTTGCAGGTACAACGCAATGACTGAATCCAATGACTATTATGACACATCATCTATACAAAATGTTGTTACTAATTATTGTAGCCGTTTAATTACATTTGGGACTAAAACGCCCCCAACGGTTATTGTAACTGGATGTTCTACTTTACCGACCATTGATAATGTTCTACAAGTGCAAGTTGACTTTAATCACTCTTTTTTGGTTATTCCAAATTTCCTTCCAGGCATTGGCAACATGCAAAATATTCGGGCTATAACTACAATGGCCTATGAATAATCTAATTAAACATTTTCTTGGTTGGAGGGTAATAATAATATGAAACCGTTTCATAATCTCTTAAGAAAGATAAAAGATGAAAAAGGTATCGTTAGCATTTATGTCGCGCTGCTTCTTATGGTTTTTCTCGGAATGGCAGCTTATGCTATAGATGTAGGTTATCATCGTACTGTTCGCAATCAGCTACAAAATGCAGCTGATGCCGGTGCATTGGCAGGAGCTCGAAGGCTTGGAGAAAACTATTTTATTAAAGATCAACCACCAGCAGGCGTTATTGAGAAAGCTAAAACAATTGCTGAAGCTAACTACGCCGCTGCGCTGAAACTTACCGATGATAATGTTGTAAGTGCTGATCCACTTAGTCCGGCTTATGGAACTTGGGATGCTGATCTAAAGACATTTACTGCTAACACTCAACCATATAATGCAGTTAGTGTTACAGCGAAAACTACATTCGCAGGTTTTTTTTCTCCGGTTTTAGATAAACCCACCTTAGAGACCGAAGCAACTGCCTGTGCTGCAATTTCCGGCATCTGCGAAGGCACTCCTGGATTACCCCTTGGTATAGGAAAAAGTTGGTTTACTCATACTGGTGCAAATAAAGGCTGCACGCAAATCGCGGTCAACAAAACTAATGAGAGTTGTGCGGGATGGACCAATTTATCGCCAGAAAAATTTAAATGGGCAGAACGTCGATGACATGCTTACAGGTGAAACAAAGATACCTTCTTTAAATGCTGGAGATATAGCGGAGTTTGGCGGCGGCACCATTGAACCATTAATTGACGATTTAAAAGCGCTTTTTGATAAAATGGCGACCGGTGATCCTCCGACGTGGCAGACAGGTGTGGTTATTTATGATGATGGCGATGTTTGTGTCAACCCTAACGAACCATATACGATTATAGGGTTTGCCACTATAACTGTAACAGGCGTTATAACTACTGGAAGTAACAAAGGACTGGAAGGAGTGGTAGATTGTGATATAGCCGAACAAACCCGAGGGGGCTGCTTTTATGGAGGCACATATGGCACAATACCCGGTCTTGTAAAATAACTCCGTTTATCGCCGACTTGATTTGTGTCGATAGCTCAAATATTCCAGGTTATAAGCCGATCAATTTGGAGCATTCGTTATTTCTGAAGGAAACCGGGTTGAAAGCACGTTGTGCGAATAAATTCGCATCTACCAGCGCAATTCGAGCAAACCGCCCTCTTCTCTGCCGAAGTATATCGGGGAATCCATGACTCAAAGGCGTGTGACAAGGGACGCAACCGAAACAACGAAAGCCAAAGCAGGTTTCTCCGAGAGCCTAAAAAAAGATGCTCGATTATTGGTTGTGGATGATGACACAGACGTTTGTCTTATCCTGGAACAAATTCTTTCTCGCAGCGGTTTCAAGGTTAAAACGATTTCAAATCCACTGGAGGTCCTCTATCTTGTTCAGAATACCTTCTTTCATGTGATCCTGCTCGACATCGGGATGCCGGGAAAGTCAGGGATGGAATTGTTGCCGGAAATAGTCGAGGTGAGCCCTGATACGAAAGTTATTATTATCACCGGATTCGGGGTCAAAGAGCTTGCGATCAGAGCTTTGAGACTGGGGGCTTTTGACTTTCTCGAAAAACCATTTGACTACAATCTGGTATTTCATTCCATCGAGCGCGCCCTCGAAACACAGAAAACAGAACTGGCCTATAAGGATGAGAAGCAGAAATTACGCTCCGCAAACAGGCAGTTGGAGGAGAACAATAAGGCATTGTCCACACTGGCCGGAAACATAGAAAGGGCAAGGAGTCATTACGAAGCGAGCATAGGAAAGCAGATCAGAGCCTCCATTCTACCAATCATAGAGAAACTCCGACAAAGCAAAGGGTTTTCTCCAAATCATCGGAACGACCTTAATCTACTGATGGACCTTGTGGTAAATTTGACTTCAACCCTGGATGTTAAACTGAATGTTTGCGAAATACTCACCCCCACCGAGCTCCGCATATCCATCTTGATAGGGAACGGGTTAACCACCGATGAAATTGCCAAACATATGAATATTTCGACTGAAACCGTAAAAACCCATCGGAAAAATATTCGGAAAAAGCTGGGGCTCAACAAATCTCACCACAACCTTTGTGCCCACCTTCAAGCCGCACTTGACCGGTAAAACGTTGCATAACCGGTTTCGTCCTTAAAAAAAACATACCCCGTCCCCAAAAATATCCCTCCGCAATACAAACCATAACTCACCGTATTCATAATGATATATTAATAAAGGGGGAGCAAATATCCCCATTTTGTCCCCCTATAAATCCCCCTTTACTTTTCCAGTGAGCTGGGTTCATCTGTAAGAACGCCGAAGAGAAAAGGATTGATTGAATTTGGCCTCGGGACGGAGATGTAAAATGCAGACATCCCATGAACGACGCAGACACGAAAGATTCATACCGATAAATTCGGCTTTCATTTTCTTCAGACCCGAGTTCAGCAAGATTGGCCTGATAGAGGATATAGGCAGAGGCGGTCTTCGCTGCAGATATTTTCTGCCGTTTGACGAAAAGTCTCCTGATTTTAACACCTCCCACAAAATAGACATATTCATTTCAAAATTTCACGTTCATCTTACCGATATACCCTGCAATTTAGTCTATGATTTTACCACCCCAAGCAATCAAGTTTCGTTCATGCCTGACCTGAGGACCAGACAGTGGGGCCTGAAGTTTGACAGCCTCACAGAGGAACAGGCAGCGCAGATCAATGACCTTCTGGAGAAGCACACTGCCGGAAATGCGTGACGTTAAATCCACCGCCCGTCCCGCCGCTGGCGGGACTAAAGACGCAAAGATCGCAAAGGAAAACAATAAGAGCCGATTTTTTGAATCATGTGGCATTGTCAGGGTAACAATCTCTGAAATTTACGCAAGATACTGATTTGTTTTAAGATAATACGAAATGGATTCAGTTATTTTGTTCAAAAGTACGTTTTTATGTGACCAGCTATTATCTTGACTGACATAACGCTGTAGATCTTTTCTTTTCTGTCCTCTCAGCAGAAAAGAAAATGCATTCTCTCTTTGCGAACTTTGCATCTTGAGCGAAGCGGGCGGCGAATACTTAAGGAACAAAAAGGGGGATTTGAAAATGGGACATAGATATCAGCTGAAGACTCTGGGAATTTTTCTTGTAGCCCTGATCCTGATAGCGGGGACAGGTGCCCTTGATTACGCCTGGACAAGCACCCAGGGTGCCGTCAAAAAGGCAGGCGACAAGGTGGGAGTAAAAGAGAGTCTAAATAAACTAACGCATCCGGGGTTAAATTCTATTGAAAAACTTAAACCCAATGGGGAATACACAGTTTCCGTCTTGGAAGGCAGTAAGTGGCAGCACGCAGGGGTCCTGAAGTTCGACCGGTTTTTGCGCAATAAGAGCCTGGATTTGACCAAGTTTTTGCCCGATGAAGGGTATGCAAAGGTACGGCTGACTGAAAAGGGTGGGGGTGCGGCACATATAGACTCGGTCATTTTGGGAGACATGCCACCCTTAAGCGTAAATGGCACGGAAGATCCTCTGGCACTGAAGAAGCTTTCAAAAAGAGACTTCGATGTTGTAAACGCATTTCAAAAGAAGTTGGAGCTTGCCTTTCCGATAAATAAAAAGGACAAAACCCTACGCATTCAGGCGAGGATTGAGCCCAAGACAATAAGCGAGATTCCCTTTCAATTCCCCACAAAAAACCTCTTCAGGGAAATCAACGAAAAAGCACGGTTTTATAGCTATAGGTTTGGCTCACAAAAAGCCACTTCTACAACAGACCCTGGATCAGCCACGACCCAACCCCCCTTTTTCAAGGAATACTGCCGCACGGGCTCCGGCCATCCTCACGGATTCACCTACGGATGGGTCGAAAATGATGATAAAAACCTTTATGTAAAACTAGACTTCACCCCTGACAATACGATGGATGGAGATAAAGATTATGCCAAGGTCTATGCGAAAACGAAGGCTGGTCTAAGAGCGTTCAAGGCTTCAGAATCTGAGAGAAAATGGGGACAGCCGGATTTTACCTATACGGATAAGGCGAAGTATCAGCACAAAGTCTATCGCTTTGAGATTCCTCTAAACGAGTTAGATGTAAAGCCTGTCGATGAAGGGAAAGAGATTCTCCTGGCATTTTCAGCTTACGGCACCGCTTATCCGATGATGGGTAGCTTTTTAAACCCCGCCATATCCTATGATCCGGTCACAGACCTGTATCTTCTGGTTTACGAATATGCAATCGATGCGGTGGGCAGCACGCAAATCAGGGGACAGGTAATCGATGCTACCGGCACTGTTGTCACCCCAGATTTTCTGATCTTCCATGACCCCTCTGGGAATTATACCCCAGGAATAGAATACGACAGCGCGAATCAGCTTTTCTTGCTCGTGTGGGAGCATTATCCGGGCGTCGGCGGGGACTCTGACATTTACGGCATCCGAATAAGGGTGAATGCCGGCGGTGTCGTAACGCTTGGTGGCCAATTTACAGTGAATTGCGATGACGAGGCAATGTATGGAGATCAGACTAATCCGGCCATTGCCTACGACAGCGTGAACGGAAACTTTTTTGTGGTCTGGGAGGATTCCCGTGATTCGGGGGCAACTGGCGTGGATATATACGGCCAGACAGTACAAGGGTGTGACCCTTTTACTGGTCCGCCTTGTGCCCCGAGGTGCACCAAGATTGACTACGAGGAGCTGGACAAAATCATCTCCAACTCGTTAGACGACCAAATGCGTCCCTCTATAGCTTGCGACAGCAACGATGGAGAGTATTTGGTGGTGTGGGAAGATTATGAGGACCATCCAGACGTCAATCAACAGAATCATCCTTGGATCCTGGGGCTATATCTGGATGCCAATGGAGACCCTATTTATGGCGGGAATTACTTCCCGGTGACTGATGTTCCACACGTTCCTCATGTGAGTGGTGATCCTGGCACTGTCGATTCAGAGCAGTACCACCCAAAAGTAAGCTATGACAGCGCAAATGAAAAATTCTTGGTTGTATGGGAAGATGATCGCAACTCCGGCTCAACCCTCAGTGACATTTATGGTCAGCGAGTGATGAAGTACATTTGTCATATGCCCTCTCTGCCTATTGCTTGCGCTGTCCCTGCTACCCCACCACACAAGATAATAGGCGGTACATTCAGCGACGGCGAAACAATAATTCTGGCCCTTGAGGATGACTTTGTCATCTCTAATCTCAGTCAATACGAGTATCCTTCCGCCATGGCTTACGACCCTTTGATTGACGGGTTTTTAGTGGTCTGGCGCTACTATTCCCCATCTCCTACCCCGAATGTTTCCGTTTTTGGTCAAGTAGTATTTGCCAATAGTACCATGAGTAGCCCCACCTTCGGGCCAATGGTCACTATAGCTTCCGCAGACCCGACCATTTATAATATCTATGGCCCAACAATCGCGTATAACAGTAATCAAGCAGATTTTATATCACCGTACGAGTTCCAGTTGACTCTATCCCCGGGCTCCCCCAGAGGTGTAAATTATGTCCCGTTTCCCCTTGACACGGATGGTGATGGCGTCATCGATGGTGATGATGCTTTTCCACTCGACCCTAATGAGTGGTCCGATAACGACAACGACGGCATCGGCGACAATGAAGATCTCGACGACGACAACGATGGCCTTACGGACGTCCAAGAGGCCGGTTGGGGCACTGATCCTCTGCTTGCCGACAGCGATGGAGACGGATTCAACGACGGTGTGGAGGTGGCTGCGGGAACGGATCCCCTGGTTGCCACCAGCCATCCCGATTACATGGTCGACGACTTCTACGGGGAAATGATCGACAAAGACAAATATTCAGTGTGGGAATTTGTCAGGCGTATCAAGAAGGGCAAACTCGAATCGAAGCTTGCAAGCTATGGTACGAACCAAAACAATTATCTCGGTCTGGTGAATCCGGGAACGGTCACCTCCATTGAGGCAGACGTGGCTGTCAGCGAGATAGTAGATAGTGACGCGAGATTGGAGGCCAAATTAAGCGGGTTCTTTTACGACGATGTCGATGGGGTTTCTACTATTTACGCTACGGTAGGGATCGTAGATAGCGGTGAGGGATTGAAAGGCTTCTACTCGATCTGCAGGTTTCCGGCTGGATCATCCACTTCCTGGAACTGTTTCGTATACGATGAACCCGTGGCATGGAGTTCTCTTAGTTTAGGCGACACAAAAAGGCTCTCCCTCTCGTGGGACGGAACCACGCAGTTCACTTTCGGATTTGATGGCAATTTCATTCCAGTCAACGTGGGAACGGAGGCCCCCTATGCTGCGCCTGCAACCTCTGATTCCAAGAGTCTTGTCACCGACTGGCTGTCTCTCGCTGGTACCAGTACCAAGGGGTACATCAGCGCCACATTTGACAATGTTTCGATAAATGGAAGCCCCTACGATGACTTTAATGCCCCGGATGAGATGATCGACAGAACAAAATGGACTACATGGGAATTTGTCAGGGAACAGAATAACGGCGTTCTTGAATCAGCACTCACGCGCTATGACTCCAATGGCGCCAACTATCTTTACTTTGCTGATGCTGAAAGAATCAAAGGATTTCAGGCAGACGTAACTGTAAACGATGTGACTAACGCTGGCGCCTTTCCATTTGCAAGGCTTGCCGGAGCCTTTTACAACGACGGCTCACCCGGAGGAGGCAGAGCAGGTGATGTGGTCGCAACAATCGCGCTCTCTCCCGACGGAGGTGGTGGTCTCACAGGTCAGTGCTGGATCACCAAATGCACCGGGGGCGACTGCAACCTGGCGGGAGAATACGAGACGATTTACACCTCTGTTTTATCACCCTCCCTATCATTTAATACCCCATACACCCTTTCGGTAAACTGGAACGAATACACTAACGAATTCACTTTTAGACTTGACGACAATTTAGTCAGCTATCTCGCCACTCTCGGAGGGTCCTCTCTCCCGACCGTTGCCGCGCCTCCTCTTTTCGGCAAAGGCATAGGCACAAGAGTTTCCAGTATTGACGCCGACGATGAAGGCGCATACATCTCCGCCTTCTTTGACAATGTGGTTGTCCTGGGGGTGCTCGACACGAACACGGATACTGACAGCGATGGCATAGCCAACGTGTTTGATCCGGATGACGACAATGATGGATTGGATGATAGTGATGAAGCGTTGCTGGGTACCAATCCCCTCAACCCAGATAGCGATGGAGACGGCGTTCCAGACGGAAGCGATGCCTTTCCCACAGACAACAGTGAATCGGCGGATTTCGACAGGGACCTGATAGGTGACAACATCGATAACTGCCCGTTGATCCGTAATTACAGGACCAGCGGCTGGACCGACATCGACGGTGTGGTTCACACAGATGAACAGCCGGACTACGATTTGGACGGGATCGGTAATGCATGCGATGAAGATGCGGATGATGATGGATTTCTATCGCCTTACACGTCCAACGGCGATGATTGCAATGATCTTGACGAAGACATTTATCCAGTTGAAACACCAGTCGGTTCGGGTGTGTATTTATGTGATGGAAAAGCTATTGATTATTTAGCGCCCGGAAACACACCGCCCGGTCTGGACAAGGAACCCGAACCTGTCTGCGAGGGTGAGGACTTGGATGGTGACGGTGTTCTCTTATCATGTGACAATTGTCCGGATACCTGGAATGCCGATCAGCAGCTTCCCGTTTGGTACAGAGATGCGGACAATGACGGCTATACGGACGGCAACATACCACCTGTGAGTGGGTGCGAAGCGCCTGCTGATGCGATTTATAAACGCGCACCCGGTTATGACAGCTACGCACAAGTTTCGGATCCATCGCCAGATCCCGAATTAATAAGACTGGACTATTACGACTGCGATGATAATGACGGATCCATCTATCCATCCGCGACGGATCCAGCCAAGGACTGCGATCCCAACACCCAGGCGCCTGAAAATATCCAGCCGTACAACATCGTTATCGATGATTCCAGTCCCATCACCTTAACGAGAGCAGGTGTCTCTGCGTCTATTGTTTACGGTGCCTGGGACCCTCAGGCGGACGATAAGTTGACGGTAAATTTCAGGGTGAGCGGTCTCACAGCTGACGATTCGCTGGACGGGAACATTACTTTCCAAAATGTAAAAATGACCGCCTACGCGGGGGACTACTATAACGATAACAGCGGTTCGACAGTTGATTTTCAGGGCCTGGATTTAGCCGGCACATCCAATCAGGTATCTTTCACCATCAAAGACTACGGCGGAGTTATTTCTATAAAAGCCATGGCTACAGTGGTCACTGCCGAAGGGTCGGTCTTTATCGATAAAGTGTTTACTTTCCCCAAGGACTCGGACGGCGACGATATCCCAGACTTCTATGAACTGCCGTACGGGGATCTCTTACCCGATGCCGATTCGGATCTGGACGGGATTAATAACAGAAATGAGTATCGAGGGGTGAAATGGGGCCGCCTTTTAAAGGTTGAACCTGCTGAATCTAATGATCTGTACAACACGGTCGCTTATGTGCCGAAGACGCCGCCGGGAGGCACGGTGGAGCACATCCGGACATCACCGATTAAAAGGACCCTGTTTTTAAAATTCGATGGCTATAAAGGCTCATTGGTTAACCCAGACGGCTTTCAGTTTGCCATTGGAGAGGCGTTCGCCAAACTGGCCAATCCTGTGGAAGTATATGCTTTGAGTGTTGATGTAGTGACATCATATCCCCTGTCGGAGGACCGCATCGACACGGTGCTGGTAGAGTACCTGAATGCTGCTTATGGTGGGGAGAACGACGAGGGGCATATCAAGGACTGGAGCCCACGTGCCTGGGCCTTCTCAACCCTTGGGGCGTCAAACGGGGCTGGGGATGAAGATTCCTACACCAGCTGCAGGGTTTATCAGAAGGCTATCGATTCACTTTTCGCCGTTTCTCCAGGTAAAGGTGATCGGCCCTACATAAATGATGCGACTTTTGACGCAAGCCAAAAAGTTAGGAATATGAAGTATCCGGAAAACTGGTCCGCCCCTGACAAAATATTGAATCCGATCGGCCTGGTCGAGGATGCCGACGACAACGGTATTTTGGGCAGCCTTGAAAACAAGATTGATCTTGAATCGGAGGGTATTCCTTATCCGGCTCCAAGGTTGACGGGTGACCATCCTGTGTTTTGCGGCGCAATCGATAAGAATTGTATTCCCGATCCTGACGGTGATGGTTACATCGACAATTCCTGGGAGTATAACCATGATTTGTCACCCTATAACATTAATGACGATAACAAAATAGAATTGCCTCAAGTGGCCGAGTTGGGACAAATTACTGCCGAGTACTCCTACTCCCCCGAGCAGGGAGTAAAGCATGTCACAACCCACGAACTGGGGCACGCCACAGGTATTGCCCTGCACAACAATGATTCGACGTGTGTGATGTACGACGCCACCGACGACTTTCTGCGCGACGGCCACTTCAGCGCCGTCGCAGCCGAGAAGATCCGGATACACAACCAATAAGGAGGGAACACCGATGAATATACGTATCTTTAAGTTCTGGCTAATCCTTATTACTCTTATCGGGATGGCGGCCGGGTCAGTCTGGGCTCAGGAATGCGCCGACGGCGTCGCGCCCGCATTCGATGTGGTCCTTGCGCTGGAAAAAAGCGCCTATGATGGAGACGAGGCTATTTATGCCTCCTTGGCTCTGGTTAACAGGAGCGGGGAAGAGGTGGTCACCTCCAAAGGGTTTATGGCCTCGCAATTCGTGCTGATGCTTCAGTTCAAAGATGAGAAAGGCAATGTCATCACTTCCGATAAGCTGAGCTCCATTACGGCTCCCACGCCGCCGCCACATCGGGTTTTTCCGATCACGACCACTGATGCAGAAGGCAAGATCATCAAATCGGAATTGATCCCGGGCGATCTGGTGGAAAAAATTCCTGCCGACTATGCCAAGACTTTTGGGAAGGTGCCGCCGGAGTCGGAGCCGTCGGTGAACAACTTCAATCTAATGGATTTTTACCCGTTAGAGGGCAGGAACGGCTATTTTACCGTGCAGGCGGTCATCGCCATGCGCACTTATCCTGCGGACGTCCTAACAATAACGGACAGCGGGTTGGAGTATGCACCGCTGACCCCTGAGGATACCGCCAATTGGTGCGGTGCGCTCCGCAGCAACATTGTCAGCTTCACCAAGGTGGGCGATGCCGATGGTGACGGGTATCTTTACCCGGGAGCCGACTGTGACGACACCAATGCTGATGTGAATCCTGGTGCCACTGAGATCCCCGGTGATGGTATCGATAATGACTGCAACCCGGCCACAGCTGACACAGCTGACGTTGCGGCACCCGGTTATATAGAGGTGCAGGCCGACAAACACGTGGTGGGCAGCGGCAGTCATCCGAGTTCGACAAAATCAGGCATTAAGGTGCTATTGAGAGTCTTTGACAAGTCGCCGGGCTCTTGTGTAGAAACCCATTACGGCGTTTCATGGCAGTATTACCCATTGATTTGGGCCGGCTGTCCCAGTGTGGCTGCCGGGGTTACCAGCCCAGATGGCGCGGGGCAAGTGAAGGTGGCTCCGGGCGACTATGTGCTGATTGCGGTTTACGACCCGGACGGCAGTCTATTCGGAGGAACTCCGGGTTACAGCGGTGATGAAATATACATTGGACGTAGTGTGGGACAGGTGGACTCAGACCAGAACGTGTCCAAATATCTGCAAGTCATCGAGAAGGTGGGCGGAAAAAAAGGTCCCGGAAAGTACACAAAGCGGACCGGATCGGAGTTGTTGATCATTGAGCCCGAATATGTGGAGTGGGATGGTACCGAAGAGTTATATCCGTTTATTTTCGAGAGTATCGGCGATTGGTCTGTGACCACGTCAGTCGCCCCGCCTGAAGGTTTTGTGTCTGATGAAGAAAGTCTGTCGGAGGAGGTCGACACGGAGGTAGCGGCTGTCCAGTTTACCATTACGGACGTAGGCAGTGACTGGGTGGCCACAGATGTGGTCCACGATATTGAACACAAGGGCAAAAAGGAAAAAATCAAGAGCAAAATAGACGTCAAACTGTCAAAGAAGCTGGCCAAAGAGAAGGAGCTTGATGTCTTTGGCAAAAAAATTAAATCTGAGAAGTAAATAAAAGAAAGGAGATTTACCATGGAAAAGAAATTTAGGATCAGCAAAATGCTCGGAATATTAATCATGTCTAGTATGCTTTTGATTCCCGTTAGCATTGCCACAGCGGCAAATCAACCTCCCTCTGGGTATCATTTTGTGGGCCCGGCGATTATAGCGGATATGTACTTTACTGCAGAATCTGCTGCGGGAGTAGGCATATGCCAAGGCTCTACAGTCAGCATCGAGATATTGATCACTATTACCCAAGACATGTTTGATGACATTAACAAAGAAAATCTATTAGACCAGTATTTAGAGTTAGGGACCCAAATTAAAGTGCTGAAGGACGGTGTTAAAGCCGATTGTGTTCCCGAAGATGCGGTAGGTATGGTTATAAAGGCTGTACCCGATTTTTTTGCCGACCCAGACGGTACCTCTAAAACGGCTAAGGTGATAGTGATGTTTGTGACTCCTAAGTAAATGACACCATTTGACCAAGTTTATATAAAAATTGAGCCCAGGTCTTGACAAACCGGATGAGGGCTCAATTTTTTTGTCGGAAGATCAAGAATCTCAAAAATGAACCTGGCAGTTTCGGTATCTACTCAGCCGGTGTCCAGATTTGATGCTGTACCGATTGCCCATAATTGCAGCTAATACAGTACAAAAAGACAAACCCGCTTTGGATCTCTGACAATAGTCTTTTTTAAAACCGAAGTCCTTATTCTCAAGAACTTCGGTATATTTCCTCAGCTTTTTTTCATGGTAAGCCCTGGTCGGATCCTCCTGCAACAGTGGCGTTGTTTAGAGAGGGGAACGGTTGCCTCTCCAGCGAGAATTTGCTATGTAGATAAAGTTTTCCCGCAATGGTAATTCTGTTTGGGTAGGCAGTGTCTTTTCAATATGATGATCTTGAGGTCTATAGGGGCAAAGATATGTGCCCATATGGCCAAGACCCGAATGGGTAAGTTTGTTGTGGCATCGGGCGCAGTTGTTTTGTGTCCCATGGGCCGCCATTCTTCCATCAAATGGCCCTAAGATGGTGGTGTATGAAAAAGAAACTGAACAGGCCTATCTTCTTTTTGATTGTCTTAAGCGCCGTAATGATCGGAGTATGTGCCATTTGTTTTGTAAACGCTCTGACCTGGGTCAACAAGCCTTTCCCCGGTTTTCTGATTTATGAGCCGCCATACGTCGGTTCCATAAGCGTCAGAGGCTGGCCGGGAAAGACGGCGGGTCTAAGCTTCATGGATCGCATCCTTACGGTTGACGGCCAACCCATCCAAAAAGGAAAGGATGTCATAGACAAGGTCAGGCAGAAGAAGCCGGGAACACCGGTTCATTATACTATCGAATCGAAGCAGGGGTTGAAGGAAGTGACCGTCCCTGTGACTCTCTTTGGCCTGGAGGATTTCTTTCTGGCCTTTTTTGTGACTTTTCTTGGAGGGTTTATCCTTTTTCTCCTGGGCGTCATCGTGGTTTTATTCAAACCGGCCAAGTCGACCAGCTGGGTGTTTTTTATCCTCTGTTTCAGCTTAAGCAGTTACATGGTCACATCTTTTGAAATTCTCTCCACCTACTTTTTTGTTCGTTTCCACTATATAGCGCTTTCTGTTTTCCCCATCGCATTTTTCCACCTCGCCTTGACATTCCCTGACAGAAAGCAAATCCTGAATCGGTTTCCGGCGCTTGAATACCTCATTTACGCGCCGGCGGTTCTATTGGCCGTGGGCTACCTGGTCTACTCCTCTACATTCACCGAAATTCTTAGCCACGGTTCTTCGACATGGATTCCCAGCTACAAGCTGCTCGGTTCAATCGCTCGTTTATTTATGCTTTTTTCCGTACTGAGCCTGATCATCTTTGTATTGCATTCCGTTTACAAAGCTTCTTCCGTCATGGCCCGCCAGCGGTCCCGGATGATTCTCTTTGGCGTCACCATTGCTTTCTTGCCACCGTTAGTACTCACGCTCCTCTCTTTCTTCATGAAATTCTCGTTTCCATGGAATTTTCTGGTGTTTTTCATCATCTTCTTCCCCGCATCCATCGCCTACTCCATAGTCAGGCACAATCTCTTCGACGCAGACGAGATCATCAAGCGGACCGTCGGGTATGTGGTGGTGACCGGGATTGTGGTGGGGATCTATGCCCTGGTAAGCCTCGGCCTTAATGTGGTTATGGGCCAGTACCAGATTGCCCAATCACGCGCATTTCCCATCCTCTTCACCTTAGGGGTCATTTTTGTATTCAACCCCCTTAGAAACCGCATCCAAGCCCTTGTAGACCGTGTTTTCTTCCGCAAGGAGTATGACTATGGGACCATTGTCGACAAGGTGGGCAGGGCCATGGCCTCCCTCCTAGATCTCGGCCAGATCCTGAAGCGTCTTACACAGACATTTATTGAAGATATGTTCATTAATACCGGTTCGGTCATGCTCCTGACCCCTGAAGGAAAAGAATACAGGGTTTATTTGGCTGACGGGGATAAAAAAGAGGAAGTGGAAAAGGTGGTTATCGACGAGATAACCCGCTGATGGAGGCCATTGAGGGCGGAAAAAGAGAGCTGACCAAATTCGATGTTCTCGAGGACCCCAAGTACAGGGAGGTCTCGGAAAAGTGCGTCATTGATTTTGAGGCCCTTCACTCGAGCCTGATGGTTCCCCTGGTCTTTCAGGACAAGGTGATCGGTTCCCTGAACCTGGGCGAAAAAAAATCGGGAAAATTTTACAACCGGAAAGACATAGATCTCCTCCGCACCCTGGCCAACCAGGGGGCCGTGGCCATTGAAAATGCGAGGCTCTTTCAGGAAAATCTGGAAAAACAGCGGATGGAAAAAGAGCTGGCCATCGGTCGGGAACTGCAAATGAGCATGCTCCCTTCTGTATGCCCGGTGTTGGAGGGGTTTGAGATCGCGGCCTTTTCCATGCCGGCCATGGAGGTGGGGGGGGATTTTTATGACTTTATCGAAATGGGTGAAAAAAGAGCGGGGATAGTGGTAGGGGATGTAACCGGAAAGAGCGTATCGGGCGCACTGGTCATGTCCGCGGCGAGGAGTGTGTTCCGGATGCTCTCCGAGGAGAATCTGAGCGTAGGTGAGATTATGGAACGGGCAAACCGGAGGACCAAGCAGGATATCAAAAGGGGCATGTTTGTGGCGCTTCTGTACGCGGTCCTGGACGCATCGGAGAAAGTACTCAGGCTCTGTAGCGCCGGTCAGACCCAGCCCATATTCATTTCAGGAGCGACAGGCGAAGCCACATTGGTGGAGACGGAAGGGGATACTTTTCCATTGGGGATACTGGAGGATGTCGATTACCAGGAAACGAAGCTTTCATTTGCGCCCGGTGACAGAGTTATTCTGTACACGGATGGAATTGTTGAGGCCATGAACAAAGCAAAGGAGATATTCGGGTTTGACCGGCTTCTGGATGTGGTGCGGGGCGCAGGCTCGATGACCGCTGAGGCCCTCCTGAAAGAGATCACGGACAGCGTTACCGCGTTCGCCGGAGATGCTTCCCAACATGATGATTTGACTGTCATCGTTTTGCACGCTGAGAAATAGCAGATCTCCCAAAGGGGCATTAAGTATTTGAAAATCAAGATGCACAGCCTGATATTCCCCGTCTTTGCAGCCTCCTTATCCGGCGTTTTGCTCTTTTTGGCCTTCCCGAAACATGATTTGGGCTGGTTGGCGTGGGTGGGGCTTGTCCCCCTCCTTGCGGCGATCTCCGGGAAGAGCGTGAAATCCGCTTTTTTTCTATCGTATCTGTGCGGAATTATTTTTTTTGTGGGCGTGTTCAACTGGGTTTTCCAGATTCCGGGGTATAAATTCCTTCACCATGCCTTTCTGATTCCTTATATGGGGTTATATTTCGGACTCTTCGGGCTGGCATTCAGCATAATATCAGAACGTTCCGGCATCGCGCTTGCCCTCCTGGCAACACCCTTTCTCTGGGTCACGCTGGAATATATCCGGGCCAATATGTCCTTTTTATCCCTTCCCTGGGCTTTGATGGGTCATTCCCAGTACCAGTGGCCGGCTATTATTCAACTGGTCTCCTTGACCGGAACGTATGGCCTGAGTTTCCTGATCATTTTAGTCAACGCGGCCGTTGCCGCGGCATGTTTAGCCTTTTTATCCGGATTCAGGATACAGCGGACGGCCGTTTCCCTGTTGCTGGGGGCCGCGGTCATGGCAGGACTGACTCTGTTTTACGGGCATGTGACGCTTCTCGGAGCAAGGGAGGGACGGAAAGAGGTCAGGGTATCCGTGTTGCAGGGAAATATCGATCAGGAAAGGAAGAGCGATCCCAAGAAATATGCAAAGTCGATCATGGAAGACTATGTAACCCTCAGTCGACAGGCCTCAAAGGACCACCCCGAACTCATTGTCTGGCCGGAGGCGGCAACGCCGGGATTCATTTTGAAAAACATGGCCGTTTTGAACCAGGTGGTGTCATTGATCAGAGGGACCGGGACCTATTTTCTCATAGGCAGTTCCGAATACCCCAAGTTTGCACGGGACAAGCCTTCCAGCCAACTACGTGTCGGAAATACGGCTCTTTTTTTCTCGCCGGAAGGCAAAGTCCTTGGTCAGTACCTCAAAATTCATCTCGTCCCTTTTGGAGAATACATCCCCTTTGAAGGCATCATTTCCTGGCCCCGTTTCATCGTGCCCGAAAATAAAAAGAGCTACGAGGTTCAAGGGAAGAAGTGGAATCTCTTTGCCTTTGACGATGCAAAGTTTGGCGTTCTCATTTGCTGGGAAATTGTTTTTCCACAGCTTTTCAGGCGATTTGTAAAGGACGGCGCCAATTTTATGATAAATATTACCAACGAAGGGTGGTTCGGCAAATCAGCGGCCCCTTATCAAATGGCGGCGATCAGCGCATTTCGTGCCGTTGAAAACAGAGTCTCTCTTGTTCGGGCCGCCAATACGGGTATTTCTTGTTTCATAGACCCCTATGGGCGGATAACAGGCAGGGTAAAACAGAATAATAAGGATATATTCGTCCGAGGATATTCTACCCGGGAAATCCGCCTTTCGAATGATAGGACGTTTTATACCATTTATGGGGATATCTTCATTTACGTAATTTTGTTGGTAACTGCCGTGATCATTTTTGTAACTTTCTTTAAAATCAAAAGAGGATCGCAGCTGTTTTAAGCGCTCCCGCAATGGACAAATGCGCGACAATCAGTACCAGGCAATATGAACATAAGGATCATAGAACCTTATCATTTTGACAGAAGATACGATCTCAGAAGCCTAACTCCCAGCATGGGACCTGTTGTTATAGGAAAGCTGCTGAAGAGAGCCGGCCACAAGGTTGAGGTCATCAGCGAATACGTCAGCCGGTTAGATGTTGAGAGGCTCAATAGCGCGGATCTGGTCGGTATTTCTATCGCTACGTATAATGCGGGAAGGGGATTTGAAATTGCCCAACACATTAGAAAACCTGTTGTGTTTGGGGGATTTCATGCCTCATTGGCGCCGGAAGAATGTCTAAACTATGGAGATTACGTCATAAGAGGCGACGGCCATCCGGTCGTGGCGCTGGCTGATTCCCTGGGCAAAAAAGAAAGAGACATACATCAGATCCCAAATCTTGCGTATAAGAAGGACGGCAGAAGTTTTTACAACCAGACAGAAACGAAGTCCATAAACGTTGTGCCTGATTTCAGTTTGGTGAAGGATTACTATCGTCTCAATTTAAACAGATTACTCAGGTTGCCATTGCTCGTATACGCATCCAGGGGGTGTCACTGTCGCTGCGCGTTTTGCTCAATAAAAGAAATTTACGATGATTTCAAGAAGAGAGATAGCGAAATCATCATTGAAGACATAAAATCTCAAATAAAGCATCAGCATTTTTTGTCGAAGTTTCTGCCCAAGATCATATGGATTACTGACGACAACTTCTTTTCCGATCGGGCCTGGGCAAAAGACGTCCTGAAAGAACTGGCTCAACTGAAAACAGGATATCAATTCAATATCCAGGCACGGCCGGACATTGCGTATGATGATGAATTGCTGAGGCTGATGAGAAAAGCTCACTTCGGTTTTGTATCTCTGGGGATAGAAAGTCTGAACCAGGAAAGCCTTTCAAATTTCGGTAAGGGCTCGACAGTAAGCGATGTCAAGTATGCTGTGAAAAAGATAAAACATTTCGGCATGGATGTTTATGGATTGTTCGTATTTGGCGATGATCAATTTGTTAAAGGTGACGGTCTCAGGGTTGCTGAATTTGCAAGGAGGCACCATCTATCCGGAGTATTGATACAACCCCTCACACCGTTTCCAGGAACGAAGATGTTTCGTGATCTAAAAAAAGAGGGCCGTATCTTGCATGAAGACTGGGGGGAGTATAATGGGAAAGTTGTCTTTATGCCTAAGAATTTGACCGCGACTCAGTTACAGGAAGAGATCTCTGCCTGTTACAGAAGCGTATATTCTCCTGCACGACTGCTCAGATTTCTAATTTGCGGAAAAAAGGGGTTCCGGTTGACTATCTCGGGTATAGGCGTCATGAGACATCTTGAAGGGTTAAGAAGCAGAAACTACCTAAGAGATAGGCTATCCGACTGAAACAAACTATTTTATTATGCAGGATTGATTGCATTTTTTCTTGAAGCATCCTAAAATATCCTTAGCCCTATTAAGTGAATTGTTTTGCGTACGACCTTTGCTTAGAAGAGGTATTGAGAAAAATGAAAGAAAACAAGAAAAAGATCAAAATCGTGGATGAAAACACCATAGAGGTCAGCTTGCCCAATAGGGTCGGGCATGAACGCATTGCCATGGAAAGTTCCGCCTCTTTTGCGAAGATCGTGGGTTTCAGGAAGGAACGTATCGAAGACCTGAAAACCGCCGTTTCAGAGGCCTGCCTCAACGCCATGGAGCACGGAAACAGAGGCCGCCCGGACGCCAGGGTGATTGTTACGATGAGTTTCAATGGCGACACCTTTAGCGTTACGGTCACGGACGAAGGGACGGGCATCACAACATTCCCGGCGAGTCATGACATAACCAAGAAGATTCAAAGGCTCATTCCGGCCAGGGGTATGGGTCTGTTTTTGATGAAAGAACTCATGGATGATGTTGAATTTAACCAGTTCAGCAGCAAAGGCCATGAGGTGAAGATGGTTTTAAAATTGGCTTAATGTGATGGGCACGGAAGGAACAGGGTGATATGGATCAGGGAAACGAGATAATGGTGGAGATGCGCGAATCGGTGGCCCTTCTTGGCATCCGCGGTGATGTGACCGTAGCTTCTGAACCCTTTCTGAAAGAGGCTTATACAAAGGCCAACGAAAAGGGAACCCCCAAGGCTCTGTTATTGGAATTCGATCCAGACAGTTATATCAATAGCGGCGGCATCGCGGTGATTATCCAGCTCCTTTCAGAAACGAAACGAAACAACCAGCAAGTCAGCCTCACCGGGCTTTCCGACCATTTTCAGAAGATCTTCAACATGGTTGGAATTACCAAGTTCGCCAGGATCTATGGGTCTGTGGAGGAAGCATTGAAAGGGTTATCGGGAGTGGCGTGACAGGGATTTCCGTAGACAGCTCCCTCCGGTCACGCCATGTCCGGTCAAATGCCCTCTCATTCAGGATGGAGGTGGTTTTTATGGATTTGCGATTGTGCTATCTTTTTAATGGGCTGACTGAACAACAGTTGCATCGGATTTTGCCGACAGCCAGTGAAGTTTCCATGGTCAAGGATCAACTGATCTTTACCGGGGGTGACCAGGCGATGGGCCTCCACATTCTCAAGGATGGCGCCGTGGAACTCATCATGGAATCCGAAAATGAACTCGAGATCCCCATAGCCATTTTGCGGGAACCAGGGGAATGCTTTGGCACATCGGCCCTAATGCCCGCTCACCCTTACAGCCTCTCCTCAAGGTGTGTTCGGAACGGCAGTTTTTTGTTTGTGGACCGATCCTTGCTGCACCGGGTCATCTCCGAAGACCGCGATCTGGGCTGCATCCTGATGACCAATGCGGCGGGCTTTTTTCTTGACAGGCTCAATCAGGCGAGACAGGAGCTGAGGATACATTTCGCGACCCTTTTCAAATCGTTCTATTTATAAGCCGAAAGAGTTTGGAAACGGTCTGTTAGCGCAGACAGGAAAGGATGGGGAAACATGCAGCAGGCAAACGAAATCAAGCTGGAGACGGTCAGGGGAGTTCTTCTTTTTGATATTCACGGCGATGTGACCGCCGTTTCCAAGCCTTACCTCAATCAGGCCTATGAGGATGCGAAGAAACAGGGCGCGAGCAAAATACTATTGAAATTTGAACCGACCGTTTACATAAACAGCGCCGGTATAGAGTCTCTCCTCGAACTCTCTTGTCGAAATGAAACAAAGACACCAGCGAATCGGCGTCACGGGCTTTTCTGAACATTTCAAGAAAATTTTCAAAATGGTGGGGATATCGACACTTGTTGAAATCTACCCTTCGGTGGAAACCGCGGTTGAGAGTCTGTCCGATCGCTGATTCCGCCGGATTTACAAAGTTAGATCTCGAACGTCTTCCGATTACAGCAACCTGCAAAATTCTGCTTCTTCTCCAATGGATCTGAACTTTTTCTTGACTCAAAAATGCCCTGGAGGAAACGGGATGAAAATGGAAGAAAAGCCACCGGATAAAAACACATCCTCTGTGGTTTCGACCGATTTACAAGAGGAACTGGACCGGAGGCTTTTCCATCTCACAACCCTTTACGATGTCAGTCGTGAACTAATTGGCGTAAGCGATGTAGATACGATTCTCAAAAGTTTTTTGATGATGACAACGGGCAATTTCGGAGTGATTGAGGGTTTTCTGATGACCTGGGAGCCCACTCCCAAAGAGATCGTCCATTTTACATCGGTCGGTTTAGAAGATCATACCCATCCATTATTGACAGAAATCGCCAAAAAGGTTTTGAATGAAACGGAGCAGGAAACCGTATTGGCCGGGAGCGCCATTCCCCGAGCGCTGCCCTTCTCTTCCGTGTCCTCGGTCTGCCTCTTGCCCTTTGAGGTGGATAAGGACTGCCGCGGTCTCCTGGGATTAGGTGCAAAGCTTACCGATAAACCTTATTCAAAAGAAGACGGCGACCTGCTTAAAACCCTGTTGAATAATCTGGTCATTTCCCTCAAAAACGCTAAATATTCAGAGGCCCTGGTGCAGGCCTACGATGAAGTAAGCAGCCTGAACAGGGCCAAGGACAAGGCCATAAACCACCTTTCCCACGAATTGAAAACCCCCATCGCCCTCCTAAAGGCATGTTTTACCTCGTTGAGAAAAAAATTGGCGGGAGTTCCGGTTACAACATGGCAGTCCGTTCTGGACAGGGGAGACCGGAGCCTGCAAAGACTCTCTGAGATTCAGGATGAGGTAGAGGATATCATGGAGGACAGGGAGTATAAATCCTATCACCTTCTCGGGCGCCTGCTGGAGCTGTGTGCGGACGGGGTTGAGATACTCGTCTCGGAACAGGGAGGGGAAAGCAGGATCATCGAAAGGGTCAGGAATCGAATTGAAGAGCTGTTCAGTCCTAAAGAAAATGTTCCTGAAGATATCCCTTTAGAACCATTCGTACTGAAAATTATCGAAGAAATGCGCCCCTGCTTTTCTCACAGGAATGTTCATTTAGACTGCAAGACTAAACCGTCGAAGACAGTCTATCTGCCTTCGAATCCCCTCCGAAAGGTCGTGTGGGGAATGATCAGAAATGCCGTGGAAAACACCCCTGACGAAGGCAAAATAGAAGTGAGCGTGGGAAACAACGGAAGTGGGGTGAGTTTCATTGTTCATGATTATGGTGTCGGCATTCGACCGGATCATCAAAAGCGGATCTTTGAAGGCTTTTTCCCGACACAGGAAACGAATGATTACACCTCCGGGCAACCATTTGATTTCAATGCCGGGGGAAAGGGAGCTGACCTCCTTCGTATGAAGATCTTCTCCGAGCGTTTCCGGTTCAACATTGCCATGACCTCGACAAGATGCCGCCATATAACAGATCCCGGCGACCATTGTCCCGGCCTGATAGACCTCTGTGAACACTGTACCGACAGGAGGGATTGTTATCAGTCCGGTGGAACGATCTTTGAGGTTTTTTTTCCTGATAATTTCACAAATGTTGCAAAGTAGTCGCATATGGCCGCAGACGGAACTTCATTTTTTTCGAAAGACGCACATCAGACGGACGAATTGGTACAAACCGAACTCGACCGGCGCGTTTATCACCTGAGGACACTGTACGATTTGAGCAGGGAATTGTTCGGCCGGATTGATTTTGAAGGCATTCTCAGAAATTTCCTCTTTATGACCATAGGGAATTTCGGAGCCGGCGAAGGGCTCGTCCTGTCAAGGGATATTCATTCCAGGACAATCAAGCATATCTTCTCCATGGGCTTTGATGACGGGGACACGGAAACAGTGAGAAGCAGCGCACTGGCCTTCCTTGAAACAGAAAGGGTCTCCACTCTCGATGGAAGCGATTTGGACAGCATGCGATCCAGGGATTTTCCCTCCATGGTGCAGTGCGTGGTTCCCTTTGAACTGGACTCCAACTTTGACGGGCTTCTCGCACTTGGCCACAAGCTTACGGGAAGTTCCTACAGCGCAGAGGACAGAGAGCTTCTCATAACGCTCGTGAACAATCTGGTTACAGCCCTCAACAATGCCCGTTCATTTGAAAAAATAAAAAACCTCAACCAGGATTTACGAAAAAAGAACGAACAGTTGGAAAAGACCCTTAACGAACTCAAGGCAGCCTTGAGAAAGGTGGAAATCCTTGAAAGCATCAAGGCCAACCTGACCAAATTCGTACCGACCACCGTATCAAAAATGATTGAAGGGTCCCCGGAAACGGCTGTCCTCAAAGCGGAGGAGAGAGATCTTTCGGTGTTGTTTCTGGATATGGAAGGATACACCCGTATTACCGAAAGACTGGGCGCGCTTGAGGCCAACAACCTTGTAGAAAAGTATTTTTCAGTATTCATGGAAGCGATTTATGAAAATAACGGGGATGTGGTGGAAACGTCAGGGGATGGCCTGATGGTGCTCTTTTTAGCGGAAGATGAGACAACCAACGCGCTTGAAGCGCTGCGCTCCGCCATCATGATCAGGGAAAAGACATCCTTTTTGGGGCAGGAAGGCCTTGCCGTTTCTCGGGCTGTAAAAATAAATATGGGAATCAGTTCCGGCAAAGCGATAGTGGGAGCGAATAAATTTGAATGCTTTACCGGCTCCCGATGGGTCTATACCTGCCACGGCACGCCAATAAACATCGCCGCAAGAATCTGTTCCCACGCCAGCGGCGGAGATCTATTGGTCTCGAAGACCACGGCTGAGAGGGTGAAAACGCACTTTTCATTCACTCCTCTGGGCAAATTTCCTTTGAAAAATTTGTCTGAGGATGTGGAGATTTTTGCCATACCCTAAAAACAAATTCACTTCATTCCTGCCGGATTCCAGCACTAAACCGAAAAGATCTCCACCTCCTTTGATACATTTTTCAGTCTGAATTTTCCCATCGGTGTGATGGAAAATTTCCCTTTTATCCTGTCCGCGGTAGACCTCGAAATAAATATAGCCCCCGCGGTGGCCATCGCTCCAATTCGCGCAGCGATATTGGTTACGCTGCCCCTTGCGGTATATGTCCAGCGGGAACCCGTCAAGGAATCAAATTTTGCAGCCCCAAGAAGCGCGCGTCCGGAATTAATGCCCATATTAATGAGCAGGGATTCAGCAGAGGCGCCTCTTTCTCTGTTAATAAGAATGGTTTTTTCTCGAATGCTCAGAGCTGTTTGAACCGCCTCCGCCGCGCTTTCCATCTTATTTTCATTCAGGAAAAGGACCATTAAACCATCCCCGGCTGTCTCATTCACATCCCCATTATTCGCGTAGATGGCATCCATGAAAACGGAAAAATACCTTTCAATCAACTCATTCAATTCCGTGGCCTGAAGCCTTTCGCTTATCCTGGTGTAGCCTTCGATATCAAGAAAAAGGACGGACACATCCTGTTCCTTGGCTTCCGGCAGGCTGGCCGTTTTGGACTTTTCTATGATTCGTCTGACCTCAGCGGGAACAAATTTCGACAGGTTGGCCTTGATGTTCTCAAGGATTTCAACCTTTTTTAGAGCGGCCTGAAGCTCTGCAAGGGTGTTTTCCAGAAGCACGTTTTTTGACTGCAAGTCCTCATTAAGGTCCTTGATCTCCTCAAAAGACCGCACATTTCGCAATGCAATAACCAGGTTGTTGACCAACGTATCGATAAGTTCT
>CAVVFZ010000035.1:0-198532 GCA_963747555.1 uncultured delta proteobacterium | reverse complement strand
TTCATTTTTTCCTCACACCGCTTTCAATTTTGGAAACATTCCTACTCCCACTGTATGCTCCGAACAAGGACGCTCGTAAGATCAGCCATCTCCATATTCAATTCCTCGCCTAAAAAAGGATCCTCCATGGCACAGCGGAGATGAATCTGGCATTTGGGGCAGGCGGTCACCAACAAATCACTTTTTGTCCGATCTTCTGTCGGATACGCTTCACCTGAAGGGCCTTGCTGAAGGCGTCGCATCCAACCCAGGCGCTGTTCCCGCAACAAACGGCGCTGGATCCGAAGTCCTGCATCTCTGTAAAAGCCTGTGGATTCAGGCGATCGATCAATTTTCTCGGCAGATCAGCACGGTTTTCTAAGCGGCTCAGCCTGCAGGGGTCTTGAAAGGTAATCCTGTTCTCCATCTTCCGGAAACCAACCGCGCCTTTGTCGATCTCCGTTTCCAGGAGCTCATAAATATATGGGTTACTCGGGCGTTCAGATGAATGCCGAAACCTTCATAGTCCCTGTGAAGCGTTCGATAGCACTCCGGACAGGCCGTAACAATTTCTTCCACACCGCTATCGTTCAACATCTCGGCATTCAATTTTGCCAGTTTCAGAAAATTTTCCTTGTCTCCGGACCAGAGAAGATCATGGCCGCAGCAACGTTCGCCTGGAATCAACAAAGGATGGATATCGAAGAAATTGAGCAGGCGAAGTCTGTCCACCAGAATATCCCGTGTTTTGGTTCCCAGATGTTTTCTGGAAAAAGATCCAAATAGGGGGCGCATCCGCCAAAAAACAAGGTCTTGCTTTCGGAATCGCCCTGGACATCCGATGGGAGCCATTCCCAATGGGATATTTTCAGATCCTTGGAAGTCATGGTCCTCATGAGAGACTAAAAGAACCCTCCGTGCGATAAATGGGCTCCACACTTCTTTCCTGGAGGAAAACACGCAAATCCCGAACAAATTCGGAAAAATTCACCCCCGAGGGGCACCGATCATAACACAGCCCGCACGTAAGGCAGGACCACACATCTTTCTTCACTTCGGGATCATCAAAACGTCCGGAGATGACGGCGCCTGCGAGAGCCCTTGGAGAAAAAAGTTTCCCGGATAATGTCAGAGGGCACGCGGACGAACATTTACCGCAGTCCTGGCAGGCATATACATCATGGGTGGACAGAATATTCTTCAGTACCTGGTCCGTTTCCCTACGGTCCCCGTCTTCCGAAACCGGTATAACGGGACTTTCACCCATTTCCGCTATCTCCCGGGCGAAATCGGTCAAAAACGCAAGAAGCTTTTCCGACTCATCGGGAAGAAAAGTAGTAAGCCGAAGGCGGCTACTGCCCAATCCCAAAAGATCCAAAATCCCACGGGTATCCTTTACATGCTCATGGGCATTGTCGGTTCCGGTCCCGTAACGACAGGAGCCTGGCTCACAACCCACAAGAGCCACGCCGTCTGCCCCCATTTCAAAGGATTTAAAAAGCAGAGCTTTACTGATCCTTCCTGCACAGGGGATTCGCACCATCTTGATGTCCCCCGGAATGGAAGCCATATTGTCCTGAAGCGCCTGATAAGCCGCATGGGGCCCCCAGCTGCACAGAAACAGAATGATTTGCATATCTTTCATAGGTTATGTCCCATAGGTTGTCTGGCGCCTCTCCGGTTGCTGAACAAGGACTTCCTTCAACAGATTTTCCAAAAATTTCTGGTTTCGGTAAGGACTGTCGGCAGCATTTGAAGGACACACGGAAATGCAATTGCCGCACCCCTTGCACAACGCTTCATCCACCTCCCCGTGCCAACCTCCCGCCCGATTTTCATGCAGCGTGATGGCCTGATACGGGCAGACTTTCAAGCACCTTCCACAGCCTCGGCACATCTCCTCGTCCACTACTACTGTAAATCCCTTACTCTGCCGAGGTCCTCTCGGCATGACGGCCGCCGCTAATAACGCTGCCGCGGAACCATGTATCCGCTCAGAAACGTGGATGCCCGGAGGGTTTGCCAGAAAAAGACCGGCAATAGAGGTTGCGCCAGGAGAGAGAAAGGGAGTACCGGTGATCCCCCTCGTCTGCATCTTGGAGGCAACCATGGAGCTTTTCAACCCTTCCTGGGGGATATAAGGAATCGTTGCCCTTGCCTTCTCCCCCAGGATAACGGCCCCAACCTGTATGGTTTGCAGAAAACCTTCCGTGTTGATATAAATATGGAAATTTCCAAGGGTGCCACTTATGCCATTCACTTTCGCGCCTTCAAAACAGTGAATATTCTGATATTCCGGATCCTTTTGAAAAGGGTCTCTCCACAGCCGAACATAAAAACTTCAAGCCCTGCCCGGGAAAGGGTCTTCGCGCTGGTCAAGGCCGCATCAGAGTTCCCGATGACCGCAGTGGTGAAATTATAGGTCCTCACGGGAGCAGGAAGCGGCATCAGATTGGCGACCCTTTTAATGGAACGATCGATGAGGCCGGAAAAACGGCCCAAGGCCGTCTTCCGATCCTGGGCGATGTAACGAAGAGCTTCTCCCCGCAAATTGCAGGTCTCCACCATAGACCGGCTGACGCCGGTTCCCCGAAACAGGGCGTTCTTCAGCCTGCTCCGCTGATCCGTGCAGGTGCTGCAAACGAAATCAAGAGGGCAGCACACACAGGATGCCAGGACCATCCTTGTGATCCCTTTTTCCCTGATGGATCGCAGGATGCCAACAGACCCTTCCGGAATACAGGCCGCGTTCAATACTTCGGCATGGACAACCTGTTCTCTGGTTTGAAGATCCCGAACATATTCGTCCATCTCTTCAAGCCATCCCAATGCATCATTGCACCTGCAGACGAAGATCCCTATCCGTATTTCAGGGGAAAGGTCAGGGTCGGGAGGCAGGAAAGACACTCCTCTTCCTTTTGGCCTCTGAGAAGTACTGCTCAGCATGATCATGGCGTTCGCGGCCGCTGCAAAGCCCCTGGTTATCATGGCGTTCACGTCGGATCTGGCAGTTTTCGGACCATAGGCGCGAACCACGTCTTCCCCTTTTATGGGAGGGGCATTGTCCGGATCCGCAATAATGACAACCCCCGCATGTTCGATAAGCTCCCGGGACCCCTCCCTGTGATTGATGGCGGAAATGTCGCCGCATGCCTCCACACAAAGAAAACATTCAGAACAGATGCCGCACTGGAGACAACGCTGCGATTCAAGGACGGCCTGGCTTTCACCAAGCCCAAGAGCAACCTCCAGAAACCCGTCCTTTCTTGCGGAAGGCTGCCTTTCCGGCATGGTAGCCCGAGCGAGAGAAGGGATATCTTTGGAGATTTCAGGAAAAGGCGCATCCGTCGGCCTGCCTTCCTTCCGGATCGAAATCGTCATCCCGCTGACATCTTCATGGACGGATCTTGCCGCGGACCTCCCGGAAGCCATGGACTGGACCACGCTGGAAGGACCGGACACCGCATCACCGGCCGCATAAACAGACGGAATATTTGTACGCCATTTTTCATTCACCTGCACGAAACCGGCGGAGGTTATCCTCAGATCCCCTGCGCCGTCTATTCTCTCCCCATCCTCCGGCAAATAAGCGCCTGTTTGGCCGATGGCCACAATGGCACGATCAAACCCGAGAAGGAAGGTCTCGGATGGCTCGATGATCACGGGCCATGGAATCCCATTGGCATCCGGTTTCCCCGGTTCCGTGGGACGGCATTCCAGGTGGGTGAACCGGCCGTTTTCCCCCTTGAAACCGACCACCCGGGTTCGATCCACTATTTGAATCCCTTCCTCCACGGCCTCCCTGACTTCATCCCTGTCGGCCGGGATCATTTCCTCGGGAAACCACGTAACAATCGTGACCTGATTCCCCAGTCTCCTCATGGTCCTGGCCAGATCGAATGCCGCATTGCCGTCTCCGATGACCGCGACGGACTCCGCTGTTTCCCGGTCATCTTTTCGTGCGTTTCATCCACCTCATCAGGATGGTTTCTATAATAGGAACAAAGGACATGGAGACATCCGTCAACGCCTGTAAGGTCTTCACCAGGAACTCCGAGTCTGCGATCGGCCCACGAACCGGTGGTGACTATCACCGCATCGAACTCGCCCGCGAGGCTTTCCAGTCCATGCTCAAAATTTACCGCATGGGAAGTAACAAAGGTTACGCCGAGGCTTCGAATATACCCAAGGTCTCTCTCCAGAATGTCTCGCGGCAGCCGGTGAGCACCGATTCCGTACTGAAGGAGTCCTCCCGGCTTTTCTTCCTTTTCAAAAATCGTCACCTCGTATCCCCATCGGGCCAGATCTCCCGCAGCGGCCAACCCTGCGGGCCCCGAGCCCACGATGGCGATTTTCTTTCCATTTTTTGGGATTTTCACCTCCTCGTCAGGGGATGCCTCATAATCCGCCAGGAATCGTTTGATATCCCTGATGGCAATCGGCTCATCGAGCTCCCCGCGCCGGCATGACGCCTCGCAGGGGTGGGTGCATATCCTTCCGCAGATGCCGGGCAGCACATTATCTTCCCTGATAATATGAAGTGCCTCTTTGTACCTTCCCGCCCTTGTCAGGGCGATATAGGCCTGGGCGTTCACGCCCAGTGGACATCCCGCCTGGCACTGGGGTTGCATCCGCTTGTCTATGACCGGTCGGCCGGGGAGAGATCTTCTGTTATTGAAAAGAATGGGAGAACTTCCGTTCGGGGTAACAACAGGACAGACCTGAACGCAACGGCCGCAAAGGACGCATCGTTCGGGATCAATATATTCAGGAGATTTTCTGATTTTCGCGCGAAATCCCTGGGGAGTATGCTTCAGCGATTCAATCCTGGCAGGCAGCACGCAATCGATCTGGGGATTCTGCATCAATCGGATCAGACCCGATCTCTGGGCAAAATTAAAGGGCACACCCGAATCCAGGCGCCACTCCTCCCTGGCCAGCTTCCTGTCCAGATCGTTTTCACAATCCACGAGTGTTACCGGGATGCCCAATTCCCCAAGTTTATTGGAAGCAGCAATTCCCGCAGGTGTAGCCCCGATGACGATGACTTTATGAAGGCGATCCTTGGGGCGTTTCATGGGTGGACTCCTCTTTCGGCGGTGGCCTTCTTTTGCCTCCCTTTCAACACGGCAATACCGTAATCGTATCCCTTATTAAATGCACTGGTATTCATATCCTCAGTCCCCTTTGGTACGGATTCTCTCACGGCCTGCCTTGCCGCATCCACCGAAACAGCCCCTGTAACGGCAGTAAAAAAACCAAACATGATGATGTTGGCCATCATCTTCCGGCCCATTTCCTCCGCCAGGCGGGTAGATGGTATGGAAAAACAATCCTTCTCCTTTTCTCCTGTTGAGGCCACCAGATCCTGATCGATCAGGAGGACCCCGTTTTCCGCCATCTGGTCGATGAATTTGTCAAAACCGGCCTGCGACATGCAGACCAGAATGGCAGGCTTCCTCACATAAGGATAGTGAATCGCCCCGTCGGATATGATGACCTGGGCGCTGCAGGCGCCCCCGCGGGCCTCAGGGCCATAGGCCTGCACAAGGGTGCTGTTTCGATGGTCTCCGATGGCCGCGGCTTTCCCGAGAATCCGTCCGGCCAGTACAATTCCCTGGCCTCCGAACCCGGTGAAGAGGATTTCCTGTTTTTCGGCCGGGACCTTCCCCACTTCCACATCTCCCGGATTTTCCCATGTCGCATTTTCAGGTTCGGTAGAACGCATGTCGGTTTTCACTCCTGACCGGCTTCTTCCAGCAGGTCATTCGGCCTGCATGTGTTATCGTATCTGTCTGTGCAGGTGGGCTTTTCCATATGAACAAATTTCCCTAATATAACGGCCCTGTCAAAATCGAGATCCAGTTCCGAGGGGGGAGCATTGTTCCTGATAATGCTCTTATCCCGATAGATTCGTAGTGTATCCAGGGGCTTTTCTTTATTTCGCCGGCCGTAGTTAACGGGACAGGGGGAAAGGACCTCCACAAATGAAAATCCTCTGTTTAGAATAGCTTCCCTTATCGATTCCGTAAGATCGCGTGTATGGAGGATAGTCCATCTCGCCACATAGGTGGCGCCTGCGGCGTATGCCAGAAGAGGAAGATTGAAAGGAGTGTCCGGATTGCCCATCTGTGTTGTTGTGGTCTTTGAATACAGAGGCGTTGTTGCCGCCGCCTGACCACCGGTCATCCCGTAATTAAAATTATTCACGCACACCACCGTCAGATCCACATTTCTTCGCGCGGCATGGATGAAATGGTTGCCTCCTATGGCAAAGAGGTCTCCATCGCCACTGAAAACCACCACGTTCAAGGCGGGATTTGCCATTTTCATCCCTGTTGCAAAGGGAATAGCCCGGCCATGGGTCGTGTGGTAGGAATCCAGGTTCACGTAACCGGCGCCCCGCCCGGAGCAACCGATTCCCGACACCATGGTCGTTTTGCCCAGATCAATCCCACTTTCCTTCAGTGCTACAAGGCACGAAGAAAAGGCTGTACCGATACCGCAACCGGGGCACCATATGTGGGGAATCCTGTCCGTCCTGAGAAGAGGATCGAGAGGATGACTGATAGACTTATTCTGATCCATTTTTTTCCTGTTTACGGTGATTAAAAGAACAGTTCGTGCAATCTGCCAACCACTTGTTCCGGTGTAATAATCGTACCTCCCGGGTGACCCACGAGGTAGGCCGGCGCCCTTCCGCAGGCGCATCGCTCCACTTCCAGGTGGATCTGCCCCAGATTGATCTCCACCGTCAGAAAGCCTTTGACCCTGGCGGAGAGCTCCCGGATCTGCTCCTCGGGAAAAGGCCAGACGGTTATCAGCCGAAGCAAACCGACCTTCATGCCGTTTTCACGGGCCTCATCCACGGCAGCCAGGCTTGTCCGCGCGGAAACCCCGTAGGAAACCACCACAATCTCCGCATCCTCCAACCTGTAGCTTTCCGTACGGATGATATGATCCAGGTTCCGGTTGATTTTCCCCATGAGCTGGGCCATCATGCACTCTTGGGCTTCCACCGTCATGACGGGATACCCTTTTTGATCATGGGTCAACCCCGTTACATGAATATTGTACCCCTCACCCGCGGCGGCCATGGGGGCAATACCATCAGGTCCCGGCGCAAAAGGCATGAAGCGGTCTTTTCTGCCTTTTGGTTTGAGCCTCGACACTGTTTTGATGGTCTTCGCTTCGGGAATGACGACTCTTTCGCTCAGGTGACCGATCATCTCATCCGTCATAATAAACACGGGCACTCGATAGGTTTCGCTCAGGTTAAAGGCGTCGATGGTCTGATAAAATAATTCCTGGGGAGACGAAGGCGCCATGGCGATAATTTGATAGTCTCCGTGGGACCCCCACCTTGCCTGCATCATATCTCCCTGTGCCCCCTGTGTGGGGAGCCCGGTGGAAGGACCGGCCCGCTGCACGTTGACCACCACACAAGGAGTCTCCGTAATCACCGCAAGACCAATGTTTTCCATCATCAGGCTGAACCCGGGTCCTGAGGTGGCGGTCATACTCTTGACGCCGGCACAGGACGCGCCGATTACCGCGGCTATGGCGGCAATTTCATCTTCCATCTGTATGAAGGTCCCGCCCACTTCCGGCAAACGGCTCGAGATGTGTTCAGCGATCTCCGTGGCAGGAGTAATAGGGTATCCTCCAAAGAATCTGCAGCCTGCGGCTATGGCGCCTTCAGCACAGGCAACATCCCCCGTCATAAAATACTCCCCTGTAAGGACCTCTTTTCTCATGGCATCTCCGATTTTGTTCTTCCGCAATTGTTTAATGGGAGGGTGCTTCAATGGAATAAATCGCAAATTCGGGACATATGATCTCACAGTAGTGGCAATTCACACAGGCCTCAGGGACTTTCACGGAAGGCGGGTGGTAGCCTTTCTTATTAAAGTGGGAGGAAAAATGGAGGACTTCCCGGGGACAGAACTCAATGCAGTACCCACACCCTTTACAACGATCCTCAAGGATGTGAACAATACCCGTGGACACCTGTATATCTTCCGAATCAAGTGGAACCCGCCAGAAATTCATACGCCCTTCCTTCAAAAACCCATGATAGTAAGATTTTTTTTTAGAGAGATTGAATTATAGGCCCTGAGTAAGGCATGTCAAGATAAAAAACAGACAGAAAGGATTGATTCCGGGGACACCCTAAGGGTTTTTGGAGGGGTTGCCTTTAAAAACCGTATTTTTCCAGGACGAAAGCAAAATCCTGCGCCACCCTGTCTTTCGAAAACCCGAACTCTTCGAACGGCCTGTTTCGATGCACCCTTCGATAGGCCTTCTGTTTTCCTGACGCCTCCGCGATTTGCCCTCGCAACGTTTTGCTGATAGGTATCTGCGTAAATTCCAAAAGATTCTCTACTGCGCCCAGTAAATCCGTTTTCAAAAGGCTGTAGGGAAGAGTCATGAAATTCTCGGTATTGGCTATGGCTGTATTCTCAAGCATGTCGACCCATTGATAATAGCGAATGCTCTGCTCATAGGCGCGTTGATAAATCCGCCTGAGCCCTGTTTCCGAAAGCTGTTCAATACTCCAGAATCTTTCCAGGATTTCCCTGATAAGGGAAAGATAGGAAGGTATCACTTCAAATGGGGATCGTATCAGATAAACAAATTTCGCATCAGGGAAATGGTTCATGATCGACTGAAAACGAAGCATCGCATAAGGCATTTTCGCCAGGACCTGGGTTTTTTTCAAATAATAGAGCTGTCTTTTCATACAACCTTCAAACAGTCGCATCATTTCATTTTTGAGCACCTCGGGTTGCTTTTCAAAATAGAACAGTTCCCAATGGTCTTCGGCGCTAAATGCCAGAGGGAGAAAAAGCGTAGCCATGGGGCTGTTGTAGCTTTTCAGAAAAAGAAATTCCTCTTCCTCCGTGGAATCCAGGGCAACGGAATGCCCCGAATCTTTCACGAGAACGGCATCTCTTTGCTTCTGTATCAGGAAATTGGCAATGGGCGAAAAGGCCGTTCTGGCAAAAAGGGAAGGAAAATAGGTGTGCCAGAATTTGAAGCAGGAGAATTCGTCCGTACTGGTAAGGGTGCGATGTAGAAAGGTAGTTCCGGAACGCGGGTGACCCGTGATGAATACAGGCTTCTCTATCCGAACCTTCTTGTACCGGCGAAGAAAAAAAACATCCAGCAAAAGAAAAACCTGATTCAGAAACGAAACGAACGGTCTCACGAGTGGGGGACCGAGAACGTATTTGCTCAGGCCATAGGTTTCCCAGCACTGTAATGCCGTCTCTCTCGTTATCAAAAGTTCATGTTTCAGCAAGGCTGTGGGAATTATTTTGTGATCCATTAAAGAGGTTCCTTCAATTTTTCCAGGGGTTCCCCCTCACTGCTTAGCACATAAACACTGAACCCGTTTTCTGATGCGTTTTTTAAAAGATCGTCAGCCATAATCGCCTGGATTTCATGCTTTTTTCCTCTTTCTCTCGCCATTCTCCCCAGACATTGGATGGCATCATCCTTTTCCAGAAATGCGGGAATAAAAGAAATCCCATTCGTTTCATCTCGCTGACCCAGAAACTGCTCATTCCCTTCAGGATCTTGAACGATTACCCAGACCCATTGGTCTTCCTTGACGATACTTTTCATGATTTTTCTCCTTTGATGGTTGCATACTGATTTATTGTTCCGATTTCAACAGCGCTCCGGTTTCCGGATCTTTGAAGGCTTCATCAATCTCGCGCCGCACGTCGGCCCTTCTTCGCCTTTTGTGACGAATGAGATAACCGATATCCTCTAAAATCGCGTAATAGGCCGGCACCATAAGGAGGATCAGCATGGTTGAAAAACCCAGCCCCCACATGATGGCAGTAGCGAGAGGCGCCCAAAAAACGGATTTCCCCCCTAGACCGAAAGCCATAGGCGCCAGGCCACATATGGTGGTCAGGGATGTCAGCAGGATCGGGCGCATCCGCACGGAGCACCCCCTTACAATGGCAAAATAAAGCCGGGTCGGGTGTTCTCTCCGATACCGGTTGATAAAGTCTATGAGGACCAGCGAGTCGTTGACCACTATTCCGGTCAGGGCAAGAAGTCCAATGAGCGTCACAAAGGTAAGCGGGTTATTGGTCACGAGAAGTCCTACCATCACCCCAAGTGTCGCAAAAGGAATCGTAATCATAATGATAAAAGGCTGTGTTACCGAATTAAACTGAACGGCAAGGATAAAAAAGATCAGAAAAATCGCCAGAATACCCGCTTCTCCCAGTTCCATGAGTGAACTGTCCGTCTCCTCCTGAAGCCCCCCAGCGATAAGTCTTGCCCCCGGAAAATCCTTTCTTATACTGTTGAAGAAATCGATCGCTATCTTGTTGGCCTTGACGGCGGTCATCTTTTCCCCGCTGATGTTGGAAAGAAATCCGGAAACCCCTTTCTTTTCCCTCTGTACCTCACGAATGTTGGCGGTAACACGTACCGTTTGCTTGCCATTATAGTGAGAAATATTATAGAACCCGGGGACGAGCTTGATGTGGGCCAGTTCTTTCAAGGCCAGGGTCCCGTATCCGGGGAGGTTTATTTTCAAATTTACCAGATCATCAAAATCACGCCTGTATTCAGGAAGATATTTTAGCTTAATGTCCTGTGTGCGGTCCCCTTCGTTGTAGGTCCCCACCTTCATTCCGTGAAATGCGGACTGAACAGCCATGACCAGATGGTTCTGATCAATCCCGGCCATCTTCGCCCTTGCTTCATCAATGGTGATCTCCATGAACTGCTTTTCTCTGGAAAAGTCATCCTGTATATCGACGATACCGGGATATTTTTTTAATTCCTTTTTCAAACGCCGCGAAATGGCGGCGGCGCTCTCCCAGTCGACCGCTTGAATCTTCAGGTCCACATCAGCGCCCACGGGCGGGCCCTCGATAAGCCTTTCCATCACAATGGCGGTGGCGCCCATTTTGTGAAGAAGGGTTTCCACTTCGTTCCTAACCCCCTCCATGAGTTCCACGATAGAATGCTTTCTTTCGCCTTTTCCTTTCAGAATCACATTGAGAATCCCATAATGCCTCCCGATGACCGGTTCGTAATTGATCTCTTTCATTCCCGCAACGGCAATGGGCGCCTCAAGATCCGGCCCGATCTTCTTTTCTATCAGGTCGGAAAGGGCCATGAGCACCTGCTTGTTCTTCTCGAGACTCGACCCCGCCGGAAGATCGTAGCAGATATTGAACCTGGGGAACACGTCGCTTTTGGGAAACATAATAAAATCGGTCTGAAAATAGAGAAAGAAGGCAAGGCAGGTCGAAATCACTATGAACAACACGGAAAGATAACGGTGCTGAAGAATTATTTTTAAAAAGGGGAAATAGATCCTGCGAAAATAACGAAACAGATCGAATCTCCGCTTCAAAACCCTCGTTGCTATGTCGCTGGGCGTAAATTCCGCCACATGGGAAGGGAGCATAAAGAAGACTTCAAAGAGGGATGCCGCCAGGGCAAAAACAATCACCTTGGGCAAACCCGACAGATAACGGCCGATAATTCCCCCCACCATAATCAGGATGGGAACGAAAGCAACCATAGTCGTGCTTACAGAGGCCAAAACCGGCGCCAGTACCTGACGGCAGCCATCCAGGATGGCCTTTACAACCGGTTTTCCCTTCTCCAGATGGCGAAAAATATTCTCAAGCACTACGATAGCATCATCCACAAGGATTCCAAGAACCAGAATCAGGCCGAAGAGGGTCAGGCCATTGATAGACAGACCGCAGGCATGCATGATGATGAAGGTGAGAAAAAAGGCAACCGGAATGCCGATGGAAGCGAAAATGGCGTTTCGAAATCCCATGGCCGCCCAGAGGATAATAAACACCAGAACAACTCCAAAAAACGCATTGGTCTCAAGCTCCTTGATGCGTTTTTTGATCTCCATCGATTGATCAAAATAGAGCGTGGTCTTCAAGCCCGGATACTGTGACGGAATATCTTTTATGAGCCTTTTGACATCATCCACGATCTGGATCACGTTGGTCTTTTTCTTCCTTTTTACGGATAGCACCAGGGCTGGCTTGTTGTCAATAAAGGTAAGTGTGGAAGGCCTTTCCAGGGTAGGAGTAATTTTTGCAATGTCTCGGAGATACACCGTGCCCGCATCGGAGCTTTTGAGGACGATGTTTCCCAGATTCTCTGGAGCGGACGGTTCACCCAGCATCCGGATGGCCATCTCGTGATCCCCCATTTCCAGGGAACCCCCGGGAAGATTCCGGGCGCGACCGGCGATGGCGTTGGCTATCTCGGGAATGGTGACACCGTAGGCAGACATACGATGGGGATTCAGTTCCACCCAGATTTCATTTTCCCTGTCCCCCACGATATCCACGCTGGATACCCCTTCAATGGTTTCAAGCGTGTCCGAGATCTCTTTCGCGATATCCTGAAGCTGCATGACCGGGAGCTTTCCGGCCAAGCCCACCATGCAGACCGGAAAGATGGCCAGATCGATCTCGATCACTTTGGGCGCCTCGGCCTCTTCCGGCAGGTCATTCACACTGTCTACGGCATTCCGGACCTCCTGCATGGCCTGATCGATTTCATATTCAGAAAGATCCGTATTAAAAAAAACATGAATCCTGGAGGTACTTTCAAACGACCTTGATTCAAATCGCCTGATATCCGATATACCCTCCAGTTCATCTTCAATTTTCTTGGTCACCAGTTTTTCCATTTCTTCCGGGGAAAATCCGGGACAGATCGTATAAATAATCCCTTCCCCTACCGTAATATCCGGGTCCAGATACTTGGGCATTTTCCCATAGCTGTACAACCCGAAAATCACAATAAGAATCAGGACCATCCGGACAACAATCGGTCTTTCAATGGCAAATCTGGTAAGGTACATAGGAAACCAAACAGGCTTTACGGGGTTGGGGGTTCCGGCTTTAATGGCAAAGGGATCAAAAGGCGTTTTCCACCCAAGTCTCTCGGACCCCGGTCTATGGGCAGCAAAACAGACTCGCCATCCTTTCTTGAATAGATTCCAATGCCGATGGTTGATATGTCCTTCATATATGATCCGGGAATATGGACCTCATCGAGCCATGTATCCCCCGGATTGACAACTGTTTGGCCGTTATTCTGGAGATAATCGAAGTAAGAAACGGCCTTTCCTTCCTTGTTCACAAGATGAATCGCATTGCTATAGGACAAAGACTGCTTCTTGAGACTTCTCCAGACGAGTTGCACTGTTTTTCCTTTTTTGGAATCGAGCACTCTCGACCCGAGCAGAACGAATCCATCCCCGAACCGGATGTTCTTCATCCGGGTCCCCGCACTCCCCACAATCTCATCCAAGACCGGCTGGGAAATTCTGTTCAGCACTGTCCTATCATCCTGCATCTCATTTCTAATGAGTCGTTCCACCAGTTCATAAATCACAATGTCCGGCTTTTCTTTTTCTATCAGGGCCGGATCGAATGTGAGGCCTTTGTTGGGAACGATGACAAGGCGATGGAAGGTTTCAGCGAAATAGGGCTTCATGGCTATCATAAAGGAATCGGAGAAGATAAGCGCCTTGGGCATGTCATCAAGGTCTGTCTCGATATCGACACGCTCAGATGGACCTTTCTGCCCGGTTGCCTTATCACTGAGAATATGCGAACTGAAATTCGGGCTGAAAAAAGGCCAGGTTTCGCCAATCTTCCCTTTCAAATTGATCATTTGCGTAAGGCCACCCTCGTACATCATGCCTTCTTTAATAGAAAAATCATTCAGCGTCAAAGATTTCACTTCAGGGAAATAGCCCCTTACGTGTTTCATAATCTCTTCATATCCTACAAATCCGCCCATATTGTTCCAGTGGGAATCTGTCTTATAAAAAACCCTGTACTCCTTCTTGGCAGCCAATAAAGGGCCCCTTAAATCAACAAAATCCAGATCGGTATGGGCGGCGGCGATATATTCCGCCAATTGATCAAGAGGAGTTTTTCCCAGGACGTTTCCGACACGAATCGGCAAATACTCGGGGTAGATGGTGTGTTTGTTGGGCGCCACGACAAGAATAAACGGGATTCCTCTTTCCCGCAGCCAATCGCGTCTGGAAACCATCCTCTGGACCCAGGAAACCAGTTCGTCCCTGCTGAACACGTCTATTCCCCGAAACTGATCTATGACATTGTCGTGCTGGCCTAAATACAACCACCCGTTCTTCCCGATCAGGACGGTGGGAGATATTTTCAAGCCCAGTATCCAACGTAACCTGCTGCCAAGATGCAGAAACATCCTTCTAAGCCCGAACCGGTCATCCGCATAGGAGGTAAAAGCCTGAGGGAAACCGAGAACTTCCTTGAAAGAAGCGGGCCTTTCCGGGAATTGGACCAATTGCCGTTTTTCCTCTTCGGAAACGGCCGGCTCCTTACCCGTAAACTGAACCGCCACGGGGAGATAGATGGCCGTCAGAAAAATTCCTATCAATAGATAATCGAAGAAGCGAACCATGTGAAACCTTTCTCAACCAATCTGTCAGAACCGGAAATAGATAAACGGGTTATGCGTTTTCGCAGCCAGATTGGCGATGACCAGAAAGAGGATCAGAGAGAGAGACACCGCCTCAACGCTCCTCTGGAAGAATGGGGTTGCACCGTACTTCCATACCGAGCCGAGATCTATCCGTATCAGCCACCGTTTTATCAGCGGAATGATAGGGGCAGCCCCGATGCTTCCGAAAATAAGGGCCAGAATTACTTCACGATCCAGGAATTGCCACAAATGGGTCACGATGCCGTTCCCTTTCCCGAAACCCGCCATTGCGGCAATAAAGGCGGCGGCAACGTCAAAATTATCCGCACGGAAAAAGGTCCATCCCACTATCACTACAACCATTGCATAAAGGTGACAAAAGGGTCTCCAGGTCCGGGCAAGCCCTTTTCCCAAACCAATTCTTTCCAGCACTAAAAAAGCGCCATGGAAAAGTCCCCACACCACAAAGGTCCAGCTCGCCCCATGCCACAGACCGCAGAGAAAAAATACAATAATCAGGTTCAGATAGGTCCTGCCTACGCCAAGCCGGTTTCCTCCAAGAGGAATATAGAGGTAATCTCGAAACCACCCGGACAACGACATGTGCCAACGTCGCCAGAACTCCGTGATGGATCTGGAGATATAGGGATAATTAAAATTTTCGGGAAGCGTAAAACCGAACATAAGACCGAGACCGATGGCCATGCTGGAATATCCGGCAAAATCAAAATAGATCTGGAGCGTATAGGATGCGGCGCCTGTCCAGGCGATGGCGGTTGTCAGGTTTCCAGGCGGCAAAGAAAAAATGGCATCGGCAGGAACCGCCAGAGCATTGGCGATAATGACTTTCTGTCCCAGACCTACCACAAAGCGACGCACTCCCTGGGCGAATTTTTCACTATTGATAGAACGTTGGTGAAGCTGTTCCGCAATTTCGTTGAAACGCACAATCGGTCCCGCAACCAGTTGCGGAAACATGGAGATGTACAGCCCAAGAGTCAATGGATTGTTTTCAGCCCTGCAAGTCCGCCTGTAAACATCGATAAGATAGGAAATCGCCTGGAAGGTAAAAAAAGAAATCCCCAGCGGAAGATGATTATGCTCCAGGGAAACGGGGGAGACGTGAAACCAGGATAAAATATGGTTTAGATTTGCCACCAGAAAGTTGGTGTACTTGAAAAAACAGATGGATCCGATGTTTATAACCACCCCCAGAATGAGGACAAACCGCCTGGCGGAAAAGGAAGATTGCTTTTCGATAAGAATGCCGCAGGCATAGTTCACCAAAATGGAGAAGAGAAGCACGAGAACATAGTTCACTTCCCCCCAGGCATAGAAAAACAAGCTTGCCGCCAGCAGAAAGACATTTCTGAAGGGTAGAACAAAATAAAAAAGAAGAACAAACGGCAAAAAATAAAAAAGAAAAGTTACGGAACTGAATACCAAAACCTGTCACCCGATTTAGAATGAAGAATATTTTTATGGAACAAATTTCTTTATGAAGCTTTTTACGCGGAACTTGCTACCAAATTCTGTACTTCAACCAATGGCCCAGATTTCTTGCCATGTAACCACATGATTTCTTAAAAGTTGCAGGAGGTCCTTCCTTGAGCAAAGCTCTTGTGAATTTCCCAAAAAGATGCCTTGTCTCGGTAGTTCCCTCAACGGCAACCCCATGAGAGAGCATTTCCCTTTCTGCAAGCTTCTGTAATGCCTCCAATCTCTTCTCCGCATGCCATATTCCTTCGTCTATTCTCTTCTTGTATTCTTTGCTGCATTCGAAAACTTCGTTCAGGGAAAACCTTCCGAACAATGAACTTTCGGCCCACAGATATTCACTGTATCCCATGATGTTTCTGAAAGGATCTTTAAAGAGTTTGAAGATATCACGATCATCCCTTCTCCTGTTCTTCTGGACGGCCGCTCTCTTTTTTCCAAGGCTCCGGAATGACTCAAAAACATCATCCAATGCAGCGAGGTGTAAGCATCCTTCCTCATATTTGGGCGGGATCTCGGTACTGGGTGGCTGCTTTTCCCAAAAATAAAATCCCTTTTTGTCAATGTTCATAAAAAGAAGCGCCCTCTTGACTGCCAGCGTCAGGGCCAGAGGGAGTATTTTCCTCAAGTTATCATCATCATAATTCTTGATAATGGTCATCAATGCATTTCTGTGCATGAGAAACCGTTTCTTCGCCTCTTTTTTGCTGTCTAACGTGCTGTGCCCTCTATGATACACGATGGAATCGGGGGCCATTACCACACGGTAACCCATTACCCAAAGACGCCAGCCCAGATCAACGTCCTCAAAAATAGCAAAATAATCGTCATCAAAACAGTCCGCTTCCTCGAATACATCCTTATGGATAAACATCGCACCGCCGCAGGGAAACAGGATCTCATCTCCGGATTTCAAGTCATTCGCGGTCAGTTGGTCCGCATACCCCAGGTACTGGAGCGTTCCGCCATTGAATTCCACATGTCTCCCGTTCCACGACATCAGTTTCGAAGCCGAGCAAACGATCCCTTTGGGACGGTCCAGGACTGAAATCCCCTCCTTGATCCACCGACTGTCTACCCTGGTATCATTGTTCAAGAAGGCTAACACATCTCCCTTTGCAGCTTCCGCGGCGATCCTGTGGGGTGGTGCAAACCCGATGTTTTCACGACTTTCCAAAATGTTGGCGCCGGGGCACACTTTCCTGATAATATCAATGGAATCATCCACGGAACCGTTATCGAAAATGATAACCTCGTAGCTCTCTTTAGGATAATCGAGTTCATTTATGGAGTGAAGGCACTTTTCGAGATGTTTGGCCCCGTTCCAGTTGATGATGATAATGGATACCGAATCCATTTCAACCTTCCTTTCATACGCAAATAAGCAGGGTGTTCCGATTTATACGGGTTCTTTCTTACACTGACCCTTCGAAGCCGCCTGCAATGTTTTTGGATTCTTGATAACCATACCAAGGAAACCGAAATAGATGAACGCCCCCAGGGGTAGCAGCTGGAGCATGAGGCGATCCAGGGAGTGTTGCAGATGCCATTCAATATCAAGGGGCGTTACGAGATATACGACAAAATAGGACAGAGAAAGCAACACCATCGTCAGGGCAGGGATGGTCATGGGCGGGGGCCAACTCGGGTTTATGACCACCGCCAGGAGGATGCTGAGAACGGCATACCACGGAAAAACCTCATCCAGCCAGCCAATGCGCCACACGCAAAAGTCTGACAGATTCTCGGTGAAATGATGCCAAATCATTCCATATCTTCCAAGATCAGTCAGTTTGTCGATGGCGGCAAACCAGGGCTGCCCGCCCACAATGTCGTTAGGGGGAGCAAGGGTCAGCTTGAAATAAGACACTCCAGCCAGCACAATGATCAGACCCTAACAACATGGGAAGCATGCTAGAAAAATAGCGCCTTCGCTCCGGTTTGAACGCGAGCCACAGCATTGTGGAAACAAAGAGGGCTATTACAAAAGGAAATCCTTCATTTTTCGTCCAGATGCTGAATCCTGCAAAAAGGCCTGCAGCAAAAAGATAGGAACGATCCCGCAGTTGGCTCAGATAAACCAGGATGATAGCCGCCAGATAATAGACGGATAAGGGAGTGTCGGCCATTTGGGACGTGCCAAAACTGAGAAGCCGGGTCGAGCCTAACAAAAACGCGCCGCCCATAAGACCGGCATACCGGTTGATACTGCTGAGACCCGCCCAAAGAAGCGCGGGAATTGCAAGGGTGAAAATGAGCGCCACAAGGATCGGCACAACCTCGGAGGTATCGCCCGTGTACAACCATCCCCTGACAACCGAAAGCGGCAGAAGAAGCGGGTAGTCGGGATGAAGCCATCCGAGGTCCGGTGCAAAAATCGACCGCCAGTGCGTTCCCGCCGTAATGATGAATCGGGCCTTCATATTCCACATGGCCCACGCATCCCATGCCCCGCTGGGCGACAAAAGGCTGTATTTAATAAAGGACAGACCGCTGATCACAAAGAAAAAGGAAAGGAGCGCCAACCCAAGAATGTAGGGAGTCCACAAATTATCGCGCAGATAGAAGGAAATCCGGCGCAAGACGGGATAAACGGACCTGTGACGTCCCCTGAGGAAATAGGCGCCCCCCGTGATGATCAGGAATCCAACCTCCATCAGAATATAATGCTGTTCAGCGCGTCCCCATACCAACAGCCAGACATACAAAAGAAGGCTGAGAATCCCGAATCCCAACGGAAAGGACAGGAACAGCTTCAACGGCAACAATAACATTCCGTCTTTATTGAAAATCAAACCAATCAAAAAATAGCCGACAGCAAAAGTTATGAACAGGAAGGCAATCATTCCGGACACTTCACTTTTTCTCCCTCTTGGACAGAATAAGTCCATGCCCATCGTTGTAAATCCGTTCATATCCCGGTCTGTCGGGTATGGACGATAAAGGCTTTTTATCCTGAAAATCATCCAATATGTAATCCATCTCACGGCCCGGGAAAATCACGTTCGGGATCAGATTATACTGGGTGAAAAAGTACTCCTTGCGGTCCCGATCGGTAAAATAGCCAATCCTTGCATGCATGGGGAGCAAACACCTGAGGCCTTTAAAACGATCTTTGTATTTCATGGCCTCATCTCTTGAAAGGGTGGTCAAAGAATAGTTTTTTGCCTCACTGCAAAACCGCATGTTTGAAACAAGAAAAAAACAGAAGAAAAGGATCTGAAGCAGTATGAAAAGAACCCAAGAACGCGATTTCAATCATTGCATTTTTCTGTGACCGACAAATTGTATCTCGATATGCAGTAGGCAGCCATGATCCCATCTTCCCATTGATTTTCTTGCCGTCCTCATAGGTCCGACCGTGGTAGGAGACGCCCACCTCATAAATTCTGCAATGCAGACTGGCGATCTTGGCTGTTATCTCGGGCTCAAAACCAAATCGATTCTCCTGAATCCTTATTCCCTGAATGATTTCCCTCTTGAAGGCTTTATAACAGGTCTCCATATCGCTCAGGTTCAGGTTCGTAAACATATTGGACAAAAGCGTCAGGAACTTATTTCCCAGAAAATGCCAGAAGTAGACAATCCTGTGACAGTCGCTCGCCAGGAAACGTGAACCATAGACGACGTCGGCCTTTCCATCCACTATCGGCTTGATCACCTTGCCGTATTCCATGGGGTCATATTCCAGGTCGGCATCTTGTATAATAACAATATCCCCTGTAACATGTTCAAATCCGGTCTGCAATGCAGCCCCTTTCCCCATGTTTTTTTCGTGGTAATATACCCTGACAGTTGCACCCTCGATCTTTTCCTTCAGCAATTCTCGGGTTCCGTCCGTCGAACAGTCGTCCACGATGATCAATTCTTTCTTCAGAGGAACGGCCTTTATTCTGTCTAAAACGGCCTCCAGCCTATTAAATTCATTATATACGGGAATCACGACTGAAAGCGTTAAGTCGGCCATTGCTTCTCCTCAAGTTCCGTTCACATAAATCACAGTAGCAAAGCCCCTCTGGCATACCTGGCTTTCAGGAGCATCGCGTAGAGTCTACGGGGAAGAGGCAACATCATCCAGTCTGCCAGGTTCATTGCCTTCCCAACCGCTGAAAGCCTTCGATCCAGCCATGCCCATTTCTTAAGATGCTTTCTATCCCCCAAAAAATCACTTAGCTCCGGGTGCCTTTTGAGAAAAACCCTTGAAGCCCTCCCCACATTGTACTGTCTCTGACGGAAAGAAACGATGTTCATGGGATGCTCGTGATACGCCAGGGCCTCAGGGTTATAAAACAGCTGCATGCCGCTCTTTTCCAACCGGTAACCCAGTTCTGCATCCTCCCATCCGTACGTCTCGAAATCCTCATCGAACACAGGCTCTAAGGCATCCAGCAACGCCTTTGGAATCGAAATGTTTGATGTGTAAAAAAAATTAAAGGGCAGAGGGCCGTTGCCGTCAATCAATGAGTAACCGAACTGGTATCCATATTCGTTGATATATTTCATGAAAGGAGTCGTTCGGATATCCTCGGGCCATGTCGTATATCCGATCAGGCTGTTTTTTCCCTCTCTGTTGCTCTTCTGGTGAAAACTCAGGTGCTCCTTTAAAAAATTTTGGCTGGGCACGATGTCATCTCCGATAAACACTATTAACGGCATCTTTGCATGTCTTAGCCCTAAATTTCTTGCAGCCCCCTGTTTTTTATTTGCCTGTTTGAAATATTTCATATGGAGAGCGGTTTTTGCCATAAATGTTCTCAGATCGGTCTCTGTGGAATCGGTAGAACCGTCATCGACTACAATGACCTCGAACAGCGTCTTGTCGAGACTCTGCGTCTCGAGGGATCCGAGAACCTTTAAAAGCTTTTCAATCCTGTTGTAAGTCGGAACAATCACACTGATCCCGTCAAAGGAAGGGACGGTAGAATGCGCCGGCAGAAATTCCGCCCACCGGACGCCAATGCCTAACCATCTGTAATCTCCATTTTCAAATTGATCATGAGGAGACCAGGTATCTGTGCCCAACGCCATCCTTATCTCGAGAGGTCCCGGCTTTCCATGGTAAGGCACAGTCACCGTTTCCCAGCCATCGGATATCAGGGTCAATTCATGGGGTTCCCCACCATTGACACATACGGAAAAAGTGCGATCCCGTTTTAGCGTCTCGGAAAGCCCCAATACGTCAAACGATATCATCCCATCGCCGTAATAGTTCCATAGATAAAAGACCGCCTCTCCCTTGGACCAACGGTACTTTGTCCGGCCGTCCCCGAAATAAACTTCGACCCCGTACCATCCATAACCCAGATTATCCGGCTCGCTGTCGGACATATAGATCACGGAACGCCTTCTCTTTCCTTGCGAAAACGACTCCATATCCATAACCGTATAATCCGGAAAACGAAACGGCAGAGGGATGTCCTGCCAAATCAAAGGCAACAATCCGTTATCTCTTAGCGTTCTGCTTCTCTGGATCTTTTTTCTTTCCTTCAGGGTATCGGGCATATTCTTCATGTTCCATAAGAGACATTTCAGAAAATCCAGAGACCGCCCTCTTAACGAATTTCTGAGCCCCATAACCAAAAACAGCGGGAGGACCCGTGAGAGTGTGATCCATTCATAGTTTTTAATCAGACTCCTCAGCGCATGACGCTGCCCTAAATTATTTCTGAATGCCATGCTGCCGGACTTAAGGGATGTCCCGCCAAAGGCATGATGCACAACAGAATCGGGCACGCATTTGATACCATATCCTTTCAAATGCAGTCGCCATCCCAGATCAACGTCCTCATGATACATAAAAAAGCGCTCATCAAACCCTCCTACATCCTCAAATGCGGATCTTTTGAGCACACACGCAGCGGCGGTAGGAAAAAGAACATCGCTTTCTTCATCAAATTGACCATTGTCGACTTCGTAGGCCCCTATGTCGTACCCGTATCCCACATAATTCATCCCTCCTCCCACACCGTTTACGATACGGGAGTTTTTCAGGAAAAGGAGCTTTGAACAGGCGGCTGCCACCGACGGATCTTTTCGAACCGTTTCAACAAGGGGCGTCAGCCACCCCTTGTCCACAACCGTGTCGCTGTTCAGGAGGGCTACGTAGGGAGAACTGGACTCCCTTACCCCCATATTATTGGCCTTCCCGAAGCCAAGGTTTTGGCTGTTTCTGATTACCCTGACTTCCGGGTATTTTTCCTTTACCCATTCAGGACTTCCGTCCCGGGAATCGTTATCAACAACTGTGACCGAAAACATAGGGTAATCGGTTGCAAAAACCGATGGAAGACAGCGGGGAAGGTGCTCCATGCCGTTATAGTTGACTATTATGATCTCTACCTTTGGGAATTCGTCAGACATGGTCTTTTCTGGGAAAAATATTTCTCACGGAAGCGCCAACCACCCTTACCGGCTTTGTTATTTGCCAGGAACGGGATGAAAGGATTTCGTCAAGTGTCTTCTTTATTACTTCATTCTCGGTGGTGATAGTCTTGTTTACAGCAATGATCGCCTTGTTCTCCGCGGTAATCGCCTCGTTCTGCATGACCAGCCATTCCATATGTCCATCTTTTTGACGGAGGACTTCCTCAAATTTCGCTATCATTTCCTGAAGTCTGGCAATCTCTTCCTGAAGCGTAACAATATAGTCATCTCTGTCCCTGACCCACTTCGTTTTGATCCCAACCTCTTCACTAAGACTCTCTATTCGGGCCTCAATGTAATGATTTTGGGCATCCTTTTCCAACACGATTTTGTCAACGGCGCGTTGCACATGGTCGAGAAAATCCGCTGCCGTGGCTTTTCTCAAATGCTTTTCAAAGAGTTTTTCCTTATAAAATCTGTGTAATTTAATGCCGCCTTTGCCGGTGAGGGTACTTGAAGACAATATCCGGTATTCACCTATAACCGAATGGATAAACAGCGGCTTACAGATAGATGCCATCCTGATGATCCAGTCCCAGTCCTCGAATATTTCAAAGTCATTATCAAAAAAGCCGATCTTTTTGACAAGTTTCTTTGATACCAAGAGAGAATTTGTCGCGATGTAATTTTCGAAAAGGAGTTTCCCAAAATAAAACGGCTCACCAACGACGCTTTCAGCTTTCACAACGTCCTCGGATCCTGCCATGGACTTACATACGACCTGACCGTACACAGCCTCTGCGCCGTTTTTAATCGCCCCATCCATAAGGGCGGCAATCCCACCATCATAGTATATGTCGTCATCATCCAGAAAGGCCGCATATACCCCTTTACTCTTTTCCAATCCTACATTTAAAGCCGCTCCCCGACCCAAACTTGTTTCATTTTTGACATAACTTAACGGTATTTCGCCCAAGATCGCTTCAGCCTTGCCCTGATCCACCTCACAGCCGCCATCGTTAACCAGAACTGTCTCAATAGATTGGTAAGTTTGACTGGCAATGCTCTTGAGTGCATCTTGCAGAAGTTCCGGTCGGTCTTTTGTCCTGACGATTACTGAAACAAGTGGCCATTCCATTGTTGTATTCCTATTCGATTCAGATCTGTGAACAAATACCGATCCTTTCCAGGGCACTTTCGCTTGCTCCGAATCACTTCTTGCCCAATATTATATCCGTTGCCGTCTATTCCCGCATCATTTCTTTTCCAAGAAAAACTTTAACAAACCCGTATTGATGATCTCTATTCTTGGCCATCACCTCGACCAACAATCTCTCTTCAGTGCCGAGAATGTATTTCTGTGCAAATGCGTGATCTAAGCTAAACTGCCACCCTGAAAATAAATAGTCATCTCTATCGAAATGGTCGCGAACATCAGCCCTCTTCCTACTCAAGGTGGCGTTCCCACACGGTATTCCGTATAGACGCATGGAGATCTGTTCTATCGGTGAGCCCGTAACTCGATCTGCCACCCAGCCATAAATTGTTAGAGTCCCATTCTCCACCGCCCAGCGATCCAGATAGCCGATCAGCGGATTGCTCCTCTCAACGGGTGGAAGAGATTTCCGGGAAACAACATAAACGTCCTGATGGCGGCACAATTCACTTTCCATGAAAACCACATGGTTGATTTTCATCTTAGCGGCAAGATTTTCAACCCATTTTCTTGATACAAAAGAACTCCCATATTCATCGACCGGCAATGATGCGCTTTCGCTCTGCCTGAGATAGGTAAAACCTTTCTCCTGCTTTATAACATTGGCAGGAAGGAGTTGTTCCCCATGGGTACTGAATATCAAAATCCCGTTGTCTTCCAAAAGAGCATAAAGCGTCCCCAACCATTGTTCAAAGCGATCTTCCGGAAGATGGGAAAACAATGACCCTGCAAATATGACCTCAAACTTCCTCGGAAAATCGACATCCGAGGGCTCCGCGAATGAATAAAAACCATTGACGCCGAAATAATCTCTCTGGAAGTCGATGGCATCCTTATAAATATCACTTACCCATATCTTGTTCGCATCCATTTCCTGCAGTAGAAACCTTGTAGCTCGCCCGTAACCGGATGCAAAGTCCAAGAAACTTTTGATTTTATTAAAAGACTTCCCACATCGATTCACAATATTCTCGATAGTGAGATGATAATCCTTGCCGGTAGCGAAATACTCGATACTGCCCGCCACTTCATCTCCGCGCAGATCTCTATGAAAGAGATACATTTCATCGGCAGGATGAACGTAATCCAAGAACGAAACAGGATTTTTCAGAGAGGAGTTTAAGTAGGTTCTGACCAATGGTTTTTGGGCAGCCTCCGCCACCTTCTCCCATATCCCTCGTTTTGGCCGCAACATACGTTTGGTCGATTCCCATATATTTAAAACCATTGGCTTTAATCCAGCACTCATAACACTTCCTTAATCTTTAATTTTCACTGCTATTCATACTTCTTTTCTGATAAATATGGCCCATCTTCTGTTTTGCACGTGTTCATAAGCCTTCGTGCCACTTGTACGCTTTCAGGCCCTTTCTCGTAGCACACTTGAATTGGAAATGAAAATCAATAATTGACGATCTTTTTGCAAAAACTTTACTTTTCTTAATCCCCATGCCTTGAATCCATACCACCGAACCATCTACACCGCCTGGTAAGAAACCCAATAAAAATTTATTCGTTACATCATATTCGTCAGGGCAAGGAAGATGAAAGAAATGACCCACGGATAAAAAGTTATGATAGACCGCCGTGTACGGACTTGCCAGCGTAGAAGTATTTCTCACGAACGTTTGTAATCTCCGCGCTTGGCCTCATACCATAGATACTTGGCCAACTTGACACCCGTTGGAAATAACCGAAAATGTGTTTGTCCGAACGGTCGACGCGTTTCCTTGGTCGGGAATTCCGTACGTTTCAGGCGCAACCGGTAGGAACGAATTATCATTTCAATATCTATCGAAAGTCCGTAGTCTAATGGTGCTATTCGCCTGAATGCAGAAACTGTAAATCCCTTAAATCCATGCAACACGTCCCGGACAAAATAGCCTTCGCGCCGCCAAATCAGAGCAGCGAATATTGCCAGTGCCAGAACGCACCATTTGCGCAACTTAAAAAATCGGTTATCCTCCTCGTTTCTGCCTCCTTTGATATTGCGGCTTGCTATTACAATATCATACCCCGATTCAAGGAGTGGACGGAACTTTTTTAAGTCTTCAATCGTGTTTGTGCCCTTCGGGAAAAAAACAACGACTGCATCGCACGTTGACATGTCAACCGCATGAATATACGCTGCATTCAGGCCTTTCTTTGGTTGGCGATATACAGGAATTCCTTGGGATTCCAGGTATTCTACCGTCCCATCATTACTGCCCCCGTCAACAGCATAGACTTCATCAAATTGGTCGTACGGAATTTTGGGTACGTCAAGCTTACATCCGTCGATCTCGTACCAGACGAGCAAACATAATGACACCCTCACTTTGGTGGCTCCGTGTGTACGAGCTTGTTGGCTGCGGTCATGGCGAGAAAAACGGCCACATCTGAATTCATATGCTCCCATGTACCCCAACGGCCAAGTCCTATGATTGAATGCTGCTTTGCCCAGGATAAAATCTTCTTCATTGTTTCCGGCTTGTCACGCGTATTAAGTGGATATGCATACTCGTTTCGATGTCGCCACGTATCAATCTGCCCCGAGCGTCTGGAATTGGTCTCTGTCCAATACCCCCTGCTTCCTTTACAGAAATTGGTTCTGTAAAGCGCCCGGTGATATGCCAGAGCCTCATCCGGCTCATATACCCAGTGAGCCTTGGATTCTACAGCATGAGGGTAGTAGTCGATATCGATGGATATATGCTGAAGTTTAGATATTTCGTGCGCAACAGGAGAAACATCCGCAATCCTCGGCCAAATTGTCCACGGTATGGTTGTGATAATGGTTTCGCCCCGGTAATGCCCATTAATGACCCTGTTATGCACATTGATGCTTTCTACCGGCGTATTCGTGAGCAACTGATCGCCAAGCCTTTCACCCATTCTTTTCCACAATTCTCCATACCCGTATTCCTTAGGATAAAGAAAGCTTTCGTGCGCCGGCAAGGCGCCATGGGGTCGTCCATCCAAGCAGCTCCGAAGACTTTCCCTGAACGAAACGTCAGGCAACTTGTGCAGCCAGTACGTACCCAACCGGTTAAGATCCGTTGACCAAATTTTGCGATTGTATGGCAACATATACTCCGTTGCTATACGTTGCCCGAGTTTCCATACAATCCAGCCCTCAAATGTTTCAGGCATGGTTTCTCCGCGGACACATCCTGCTTGTGCAATCGACTCGAGAAACTCAATCTGCTCATCAGGTGGCAATTGCCACAGATTCGCTTCAAAAGGGTAATCGATCTCCTTCCCTCGGAACATAATTGTCGAGATCCGCTTAAATTCCTGCCACTCCGATCTTGGCATAAAACGAAAAAGCAGGTCGAGCGCCTCACTTCTTTTCATGTCCAAAAAGTGTCCGCCCCCAATGTCGATAGGCGAACCATCGACATCAGCGCTTCGGCACAGCCCTCCCGCAACCCGTTCTTTTTCGACAACAAGAAACGAGGTCTCTCCACAATCTCTTAGAGCGTGGGCAAAGCTGAGGCCGGATGGACCCGCTCCGAGGATAATCCATCTATAAGATTTCATTTGATACCCTTTTCTGTAATATTGCGCTGCCAAAGCTGGATATTGGTAATCGCAAAAGTTTTGCATGGCGCTGGGTCCGCAATATCAAATCGAAGACGGTTAATCTCCTTGGCCTGTAGCCACCGGGGTGCGGCATCCAACGGGACCAGGAGCGGTCCATTTTCCGCCACAAATCGGACCACTGTTGATTCACCAAGCCCTGTGGCCTTGCTTCCCCAATAAATCTCAAGCTGCGGTTTGCTGCTTCTGCCCTTGCAGGTAAAGTTGAAAGAAAGCATCCCCGCATCGCTGCCATTTAGTTTCCAATCACTGATGTCGAGCAGAATATACGGATCAGGACCCACTACGGAGTAATTGCCCTCCCCATCATCTCTCACAGAGTGAAGGAACCGCGGAGACCCTGGCTGTATACTTTTTACCAATCGCATTTTAGCTCTTAAGGTTTTCAAGGATCGTCCCCATGACACGGGGAGTTCCTCTATGAACGCCATCCTGAATACGCAGTCTAAGAGCGACTTTCTGTACTCATCCGTCGTGGCATCTTTTGTGTCCGCGAATTCTGCAACACGCGCCATACGATCGGGCCGCACCAAATATATAAATCCATCGATCCTGATGGGGATATATCGCTCAACAACATACCGATAGAGCAGGTGGGAACGATAGGCAGCGGTTCCTCCATCATGGAGCACATTATCCGCGCTTGCCAATACAACGGGTGGAGGCCTCTTATCGAGCGTCCGGATTGCCCGGTATTGCTGACCCTCACTCACCAGGTTGTATATGGCCCCGACTTCAATTGGCGGCTTGTATCCCAAATAAAAGTAATCTGTATTCCTATTTGTCAGGTCAAGGTATGTTTCACCCGGATCAACTAAAATGCTCAATACATGTTTAATCGCCTTCAAACGCTTTAATTGTGTTTCCGCAATAATTCCATTCCCGAGATTTGGCAGACCAATATCTCTTCCCACGGGTAACATCCGCAGGTGCCTCAATAAATACCGGAACGTTTTCATGAAAAGCCGACATCAGATCAATTTGGCTAAAATAAGGACTGAGAATGGCGGCCGAGAATGTACATGTTAGGAGTATGGACGTAAGACGGCTTTTCCCATATGCAGCTATTAACAGTATTGGCAGGAGCAGGGACAAGGCCCAGATGCTTGTGAGTCCTAAGCGGGACATGTACCCTGGATCAATGCGGCCCGCGGCCCGGAAGATATAGAGCGTCATCAACAAAAAAATAGGAATCTGCGAATACCATCGCCCGCTTCCCCATGTCGTATTGTCTACATGATCGCCGCTCTTAGCATCACCACGCAAGCGACAATCGCTACCAAAATCCAGGATATGCGCGCGCCTTCCCATAACCATTGGTTTATTATGAATCCTCCTGCAGCCAAATCCTGAGCCCATGCAATGCCGTTCGCAATATTATTGATGCTTGACTGTTCGATACCGTAACGGACTGCACCAGCCAACATGGCGCCAAGTGGGGTGAGGATCAACAGCGTGGCCAAGGATATGATCAAAATGCCTGCGTACGAGAGGAACCTTGCACGTTCATTTCTAAATGCCTTGAATAAGGCGAAAATACCAAGAGGCATCGTAGCAAGTACCAACAGCCCGCCTTGGCCCGGCGCAATCAGTACAGCAGCAGAACCTACCAAAATCCACACCAGGAGCCATCGTGATGGCGACAAACGCAGATTCTCTTCGCAGATTATACAAAGAGAAGCTGTAATTACCATCTGTATCTCTGAGATCCCCATGACAAAGGGCATCAGAAAAAACGCCACGAATGCCGGAAATTTGCCGATAGATCTTGCAACGAGAGGAAAACATAACAGTAAGTAGCCAGCAGTCGCGAAAGGTACGGTAGCAGTAACCGAGGCTGCAGACCCATCACACAGGACTGAAGATAGGAATCCCGGCACATAATTAATGAGCCCGCGTGCCGGACTGAAATCCCAATATGGAATCATGTCATATGCGGATAAAGACCACCACGGCAACAGAAATTCTCCAAAGTGATAATCGTCATGGCTAATTATCGGGGGTCCAGCGGGCCAGAGTTTTATAAACAACAATAATCCAATAAGACACATCGGGGAGAATGCTGCCGCAATACCACTTCCGTCGGAGGATGGCCGGAATCTCCAGTGCCGGGTAAGATCTACATAGGCGATAACGATGAGCAATCCAACCACAATCCATGCCGCAGGTTTCAGGGGATATCCGTAAAAGCGATGCCCCTGGCTCATCCAGGGCGCCGGAAGGAGAATCAGGAAAAACCATGGCGCCAACCCTTGCATGACAATCACCGACCTGCGAAACCGTTCTATCAGTGCTCCATGACTTTCTGCCTGACGATACCAGATCAGTCCAACTGATAAAACACCAAGGAAAGTGAATGCCCCAACACAAAGCATCCCGATGCTCATGCCATGCGCGTATCGTGCTATATCAAAATTAAGGCACAGTCGATCCAGAATGAGCGACACGGCCAGGCCACTCAATGCACCCCAAATGATGATAGATAAGCTGGCGCTCACAGTGTCGTAAAAAAACGGGTTAGACTCGTGCGCGATACTCTTGTGCGCCGCACTGATCGAAAACAAAAACACCAGTAAGATCAGAAGCGCGGATAATAGAAGAAATGGAAGAAAATAGGAGGTGGCTTTCGTCAAAAAAAGGGCGCCAAACCCATACACAGCAGGAAGGGATGCAAAAACAATCAGGGTATGGAAATCCGCAACTGCCGCGGCATCTATTCTTTTTCTAATCACATTTGTCTGAAAAAATAGAAGCAAAAGCGTCCCTGGAAATCCGATTACCAATCCGAACAAGGCATAATAGTCCTGTGCCTTTGACATTGCGGACCATGTTATGTTCCCTGTTATGAATTGGTTATATACCTGGACACCGGTGCTGGCGTTGTAACAAAAGAATGCCGCGGAAGATGCAATGATCGCGGAGGCGATCCAGAATCCCCAGAGAGAGAATGTACCGCTGTCTGCAACTTCGCTGCAAAAAGTTGAGATACCCTCCCTCCATTGGTTGTATATCACCATCAATGTTCCAAATACCATTGATATGTCTTCCTCACCCCTTCCTCCAATGGCGTCTTTGCCTGCCAGCCAAGGCCGGTTAATCTGGAAATATCCAGACGCTTAAGCATAGTACCATCGGGCTTGGTGTGGTCAAACCTGAGATCCCCTTCAAACCCAATTACTTTGCGAATGATTTCGGACAGTTCACGAATGGTCTGGTCTCTTCCAACCCCTACATTGATGGTACTGTTTTCCTCGTAATGATTCATCAAAAATAGGCAGGCATCTGCCAGATCATCCACATAGAGGAATTCTCGCAGCGGCGTTCCCGTGCCCCAGACTTCCACTGAAAGATCATTTCTCATCTTTGCCTCGTGAAACTTCCTGATCAGGGCAGGGAGCACGTGTGATGTCTGTAAATCAAAGTTGTCGCCGGGGCCATATAGATTAGTCGGCATGGCGCTGATAAAGCGCGTTCCATACTGCAAATTATATGACTGACACATCTTTATTCCGGCAATCTTGGCCACTGCATAAGGTTCGTTGGTAGGCTCCAGATAACCGGAAAGAAGGTACTCCTCCTTCATGGGTTGAGGACAATCTTTCGGGTAGATACAGGAACTTCCTAAAAAGAGGAGCTTTTTTACGTCATAAAGATAGGATGCGTGAACAACATTCGTCTCAATGACCAAATTGTTGTAGATAAACTCCGCAGGAAATGTCGAATTGGCCAATATACCACCGACCTTTGCAGCCGCCAGGAATACATAGTCAGGCCTCTCCTTTTCAAAAAAAGCCTCCACCTGTTTTTGCCTTTTGAGGTCCAACTCCTCATGTGTCCTGAGTATGAGGTTTTCATACTCCTGTGATCTGAGCTTCCTCACGATAGCCGATCCTGCTAGCCCCCTGTGGCCCGCCACAAAAATCCTTGAATGCCTTTCCATAGCTCCCTGTCCTCCATCCCCTGCAATTCTAATCCCATCGGCAAATTCTAAGGCAAGTTCTCCATAACAGAAAACACACAGAGAGTCAAAAGCATATTCCCAGTGCCATAAGAGCCATGCACATCATCCGTGACTGCAAATTTTTATTGCGCCACAGCCCCCAAGATGGTTAACTATAGAGGATCTATAGCCAAAAGAAAATTTACTGTCAGGAGGGTAAGCCGTATGGAAAAAAGAAAGCTGGGTATTTTTTTGGCGTTTACTTTTATCTTCGCAGGGTGCCTGCCGGCGTTGGCGGAAAGTCAACAGGAAAGCATAAAGAGGATGCATCAGGACCGCCAGGCGTACAGGCAACAGCTCTCTCCCGAAGAAAGAGACAAAATCAGAAATGAAACGCAGGCCGCCGTGGATAAAGTGCAAGGCTTGACCGATGAGCAAAAAAAGAAAATCATGACCGGGGTACAAAATTCTGTCGATCGGCTGAAAGACCTCTCGCCCGAACAGAAAGAAAGGCTGGACGCCAACATAAAAAGAACGTTAGATAAAAATAGAGATCTTACCGCCGAACAGAAGACTCAGGTGAGAGATGCCCTGATCAATGCCCTACCATGATGGCTGAGCCAAATCCAAAGCCCCATTGCGCAGGCGGACCATTGTTCCCCGAGTAGGTTCCGCCTTGATTTGTCTTGTCCCATAGAGGGATTATGTATTAAATACCAGATATCGCATGGTTGTTTTCAAGGGGCTTATAGTCCACTTGGGTATTGGTGGAAAACGCGAACTGCTTGAAGATGGGTGCATACTCCGACAAGATATCGGCTTCCGTAAGACCGAATTCATCGAGGCGATAATGATGGTAGCTCCTGTATTTTTTTTCCATTTCCATTTCCCGCCTGAGCACCTCAAGATATTTCGCTGACATCTCCAACCCGAAGTGCCCGTAAAGCCTTTTTACGGTCTCCGCGGGGTCTTTTGTAAGATTCCGGTAATCTTCAATCGCCCAGTTCGCCTCTGGATAATCCGGAAGTTTTTCCAGAGGATAGGTATACCAATGGGCAATATTTTCCCGGATGCCGTCCGTTGCTTCTTTGCCTACATCGCTGTTAAAAGAACGCATGCAAAAACTCATAAAGCTCAGTGCGGAAGGAACGGCCTCCAAGGGTGTGCGAACCAGACAAACAATCCTTGCATCCGGGAACGTTTCGAAGAGCGATTGAATTTTGGCGCTGAAGGCCGGATTCTTGGAACAAAAATGCTTCTGTTTGCCAAAGGCAAAAAGATGTCTCTGCACACATTCTTTATAAAAGGTCATGATGCGTTTTCGCTTTTCGGGATTCACCTTTCTGTCGAAATCCAGAAAACGCTCCATTTCCTCAAAGGGAAAAACGAAATTTAAAAATGCCGAAGCAAAGATATGGGAAAGAATAATCTCATCTTCCTCCGCTTCAAACAGCCCCATTTTGTGAAATTTACGGGATTCTTTTAAAAGGTGGCTTTCAACCGCTACAATGAATGTATACATGGGACTTCCCAGCTTTCGGTCGATGCGTCCCAGAAATTTCAAAATTTTTTTCTGAATAATGGATGGCGCCAAAAACAGTTCCCATGTTTTCATGTGGGAAACATGTTCCTCGTCTTTCCCCAAAAGACGGTGCAGAAACGTCGTGCCGCTTCGAGGATACCCCACAATAAAGAGTGGGGCTTTCACCTCAATTTTTCTAAAATCGGGAAATAAAATTCTATCCGCGAGAAAACCGAGGCGGTTTGTGATTTCCATCAGAAGGAAAACAGGGAAAAAAGCAACAAGAACGGCCATTCGCTTTAAGGTAAGGGGCGCACGGCTTCTACCCTCCCCGCACAAAGACCTGTAAAACATTTTAAACATCAGTCTAAAATCAAAAAGGATCATATGCAGTCCATTACCCTGAGTAACAAAATCTCCCCATCCTCATTCATCAGTTTTGATCAACTTCCCACGGCAACACCCATGCCCCATCAAAATCAATGGCCTGCATACCAAACCGGACCTGGTTTGTAACCTGAGAGTAGGCAATCCTGAAATATCCATTCTCACCCCAGTTTTCCCCCCAACTGTTCTTTACAATAAAACACTCTTCCGCATCGTCCCAGCCCACAATGAGAACAGCATGCCCTCCGGCAAGTTTGCCGGACACATATTCATAAACACCACTTTCATAATAGAGAAAATCAGAATAGATGTTATAACCAACGGCTATGGGATTTTCGTATACAGCGGCTTTGAGGGCATCAACCGTTTGCCGGACAAGGGACCACTTTTCTATTCCCGCCACATCATCTCGCCATTCAGAGCAGGGAAATGGAAGCTTACGATCATCTCCCCTGTAGGGAAGACAGGTATCAGGGACTGTCCCTATTCTCTTATAGAAATTTGCAGCATTGGTCAGCTCGCCCCCTTCGCATCCCAAATTGGATAGATTATAGGAAATGGGAAACTGCTCCGAATAGTCGGGAACCGACGCGCCCGTCTCTATAATGGCCAGCGATTCCAGGGCAGCGATGGAAGCGAAAGCCCAGCAGCTTCCACAATTGCCTTGATCTTTTACCGGTGTAACCGCATTCTGGTCTCTCCAATCAAAGGAAGAGGGCAATTCGCCGGCCGAAACGGATGGTTCGGCCGGCTCCTTATCCTGAGTAGAAAGAATCAGACCCAGTCGATTCTTCATGAGCTGCGCCGGGAGTTCGGAAATCTTTGTTTTTCCCGCTACCCATTGAGCACCATGATTTCGTATCGCCTCCTTCACTTCAGAAAGATCAACCGCGTAAGACGGCCCCGAAGCACCAAGCACAATTGAAAATACCAATGCAATACCTGCCAGCAGGGTTTTATCAACCATTTTCATCTGTCCCTCCTTATGGTCATAGGATCTATATCACTGTCTTGTGAGAAGCCGCAAAATCCGACTCCCACACAAAGAAACTTCCCATGTATCAAATTATAGGCCACGGATTGGTCAAACTCCAGGATAATTTCAATTCTTGAGATTTTTAGAATCCATGGCAACTTTTATGTCGTTGACACACTATCACAAATTATCTAAACTTCCCCGGAATGCACAAACCAAGTCGCAACGATACCCAGCATTACATCTGTCACAAACTTCAGCTTCAAGTCTTGTTGAAAAACGCGCCATGGATATTGAAACGGGCAGAATAAGTGCCGGACTCTTTTCTGTTTAAACACCAAATCTTGACAAGCAAACTTTATGCCAACAGCATCCTGCAGCGTGACATTGTTTCTACACGGACAAAAAGTTTTGACTGGGAGAAAACGATTATGGACCACATGCAGAAAAATTCCGAATCCAGACCGGATGCGGATCGGATTCCGTTACGGTTTCCAACAAATATAGCCGACCGTCTCTATTATTGTATGAGAGGCGTGAATACAGGCTACTTTCACATGATTCTCTCACTGGACGGGCGGATTGATGAAAAAAGGCTTGCCAGAGCTGCCCGTTTGGCTGCGGACGCAGAGCCGCTGCTGGGTTGCCGTTTTGTCGATCACTGGTTTCTCCCCTACTGGGAACGAAGAAAGGACCTTGGAAACGTAGATTTTCTACAATTGGCACCGGCAAAAGACCTCCAAGCGAACTTAACCCGGATCACTGAAGAATCCAGTGATCCGCGTGTGGATCTCCAATTCAAGATTTTTGTTTTGCGAGGAGAGGCAGACACTCTCTGCATCCGGATGAACCATATGATCGGCGATGGAAGCGCCGGGAAAGATCTCATCTATCTTCTGGCAGCAATCTATAGCCGCCTCGGGGACAATGCGAACTATGTCCCGAAACCAAAACTGGGCGTCGACCGCAGCTATAAGAGAATCGGAAGGCAGCTAAAATTCAAGGACAAGTTGACAATTCTGAAAAATCTACGCTGGCCTATGAGAGAGATTCAGAAAGCCGGCCCAACCTGGCAGCTTCCAGCACATCCCGCAGGATCGGAAAAAAGCGACACAGTGATCCTTGCATTGCCTCAGGAAAGAACCGACACTATCATGCGCTATGCCGAAAAGCATCATTCTTCGGTGAACCTCGTCCTGAACGCTGCTTTTTTTCGAGCACTGGAATCGGTAGTGCCCCATCCGCCAAACGCCCTTTTGCCGATCATCATGACGGTGGATCTTCGCAGATATCTTCCTTCAAAAAAGACAGATATTATGTGCAATCATAGCGGCGCAGAGGTCCTCTTTGTTCATTCCGCACCGAACCTGCCGTTCGACGAAATCCTATCTCAGCTACTGGAACAGTACAAGATGCTTAAGAAGAACTACATGGGATTGAGCTCCATTCTTCTCATACTCGAGACCTTTCCCATAATCAAAGCGGTCAGGTTTCTGCCGTTCCACTTTATCAAGAAAGCGTTCGCCTCCAAGGCAAATCCGCTGTCAGGCGTGAGCAGCGCAGCCGGTCTGACAAACTGGGGAGAAATTGACGCAGAAAAGGGCCGATTCGGCAATTTAGAAATAACAAGTGCCTATGCCGTCTCCCCCCTGTTTCGCGTTCCGGGGGCCATTGGAGTAGTGGCAAGTTATTTCAAGGGAACCTTGACCTTTAACATGCATTACCTGGAAAAATGGCTTCCCGGAGATATTGCCCGCGGCATCCTGAAGCATATGGACCAGGAATTGCGATTTTAGAAGGAAGCAAGTGGACTTGACCATGAATCTGCCCGACAACAAATATCTGGAATTGCTGGATGAGATCGAGCTGCGGCCTGTTTTTATCATGGGGGCTGCCCGCTCCGGAACCACCATTCTTTATCACATGCTTGCCAAGACCGATTGTTTCAATTACGTGACCGTTTATCATATCCTGAAAGAACAGGAGCTACTGAAGAACAGGATTCAAAAAACGGAAGAAATGGCACGGAGCCAAATCAAAACCCTTTTTGAGACCGCCGGCCTGACCACTCGCCTCATGGATCACGTACCGGTTGGAACAGATATGCCGGAAGAGTACGGGTTTTTTCTGCACAGACGCACGGGACCTATGTGGCTGACCAAAAAGAATTTGCCCCTTTTTATCCAATTCTGCAAGAAAATTCAGTTTCTTTCCAAACCGAGGCGGCCTCTGCTCTTGAAGAATCCTGTAGACTGTGGGAAATTTCTTATGCTGCACAACACCTTTCCGGAAGCCAAATTCATCTTTATCTACCGGCACCCGGTACATGTGATCAATTCTCAACTGAAAGCCATGCAGAACAACTGGAAGGAAGGAAATCCCTATCTTGCGTTACTTTCTCCAAAGCTGCGAAGGGGCTATAAGAACGGACTGATGCGTGCATTCATGCGGAAGATGCTCTCTCCGAACATGCCGGTTCACCCCATGCTTGAGGTCCTGATCTGGCAAGCGGTCAAAACAGAGCGTTTGATGCTGCAGTCCCTGGGCGCCCTCCCTGAAAAAACCTATGTGTCCCTTCGTTATGAGGATTTCTGCCTTGATCCGGGAGCCGTTATACATAGAATATTTCAGTTTCTGGAACTGACGCCACGGGAAGCAATCGATTACGAAAAGATGGTAGCGCCCCGTACAGACAGACTTCTCCCTGAAGTGGAACAGGCCAGGAAAAAAATCTGTAGAAAGTTAAAGGGATCGATGGAACAACAGGGTTATACCAAAAACTGAACGGAGGGCCGGGCCTGCATGGCAATTTCATCCTTGACCAAGAGTTCGTCCGAATATAACGCCGAGACCAGACCGGCCATGATAGATGGACGATTTAAAGCGATCACCTCTGACATGGCGGCGTATTTGGGGCGCAACTTGAACTATGGCTACGTGAATACCGTCGTTCACTTCCCGGGGCGCCTCGACGCGCTGCGATTGCGTCGGGCCACACGTCTGAGCGTGGACGCGGAACCGATTCTTGGTTGCCGATTCGTCGATGCCTGGTATCATCCCTACTGGCAGCGACGCAAAGACCTGGACATCACGCCCGGTCTTTTCACCCTCGTGGAAACAAAAGACCCTGATGAGGCGTTGGAGGCGTGTCTCACCAAACACCTGGACCCACGATCCGATCCGCAAATCCACGTCTCTTTGATCCGGAATGAACGCGACAGGTTGTGTGTTAAACTGAATCACATGGTCGGCGACGGGTTTTCCATGTATGAATACCTGTATCTGCTGGCGGATATCTACAACAACCTTGGAGAAGACCCGGATTATACCCCGCCCGTCAATTACACCGACCGTGAATTGGTAAAGGAGATCGCGAAACGGTTTGATCTCAAACAACAAATGCAGATTATCCGGTATCTCCTGGGCAGTGTTCGGGAAAATCGACGACGTAATGGAAGCTGGAAATTCCCTGTTTCGCCAGTCAAGGAACGTCGCCTGACCTACGCCAAACGGATCTATCCCGATCGAATGGAAGCCATATCCCGATATATTCGCAAGAATCGTGTAACGATCTTCCATATTCTGGCCGCTTCGTATTATCTGGCTTTACGTTCCGCGGTTCCACAGCACACAACCCTGCCGTTGCCGATTCTAATTCCGATCAGTCTACGCCGTTATGTGCCTGCAGACCATCCAGCCAAGATGTGCAGTGTTCTTGGTGGAGCCATGGTCAGCTTTGACGCGCCGGAAAACGCCTCTTTGGATGAGGTCGTGGTTCATGTAAGAAATCAGATGAAGGCACAAAAGGAATATCTGGGCCTCCGCTCCATTTCGCTGATCTCCGTATTTCCGGGGATCAATCTGGTCTTTAAAGCGATCCCTTTTCGACTGGCAGAGAAGCTTCTGCGAAGAGGAGCCAGCAGACTTCTTCGAGAAAGGAGGATCAAAACATGCGTGCTGACAACCGGAGGGCGTTACGATGCCGCCCGGGTTCGCTTTGACAATCAGGCTCCGGAACATGTTTACGGTGTTGGAACCACAACCCTGGCGGCCCTTTTCCCGGTCATCGCATCCATGTTTCACCAGACCCTGACATTGAGTGCGGCCTTTTCCGAAGAGCTGGTTGAAAAAAGGTTGGTGGAGTCCGTGCTTGAAAAAATGGACTATTTTCTGCCAAAATAGCTGGTCGTTCAACTACTTGGATTATCGATGAAATAATCCGGCAACGAATGGAGTTTCCTGCATGTCAAAAGTCATGTTTTTTAATGTTCCGGGATACGGTCACATCAATCCGACCCTGCCCCTTGTGGAGGAGTTGGTCAATCGGGGCGAAGAAGTCATATACTATTCCACGGAAAAATTCAGAGAGAAAATTGAAAGGACCGGCTCTCATTTCCAACGTTATGAAATAATCAATGACGAAAATATCAGACATCCTCTGAATCCAGTTGATTTCGCGGAAATGCTCCTGACAGATACGGTCCGGCTCCTCCCCGGGCTCATAAGCAACGTTCAGCGCATGCGACCCGACTACATCCTGCACGACTCGGTCTGTGTGTGGGGCTGGGCCACTGCAAAGGTGCTCAGTATGCCCGCTGTCTGTTCAACAGCCACCTTCGCGGTAAACCGCGAGATCACAAAACTTATGAGCGAAAGATCCGGCCTCCCGGGGCTGCAACTGGCCGCCATGATCGTCAAAAATGTCCGATCAGCCTTGAATATCCAGCATCGGACACGTCAGCTCCAAAAGATATACTCGCTGGATATCTCTGTTCGAAACATCATGAACGTCTTTGTCAACCGATCGGCTCTGAATCTTGTCTATACGTCAAAAATGCTTCAGCCCATGGCCGATCATTTCGATGACAGTTATCGCTTTGTAGGGGCCATGGTTTCGCCCCACAGCGACATCGACGACGCCTTCCTGGAAAATGTGGAAGGCAAAAAGATTATCTACATCTCGCTGGGCACGGTTCGCAATAATCGACCCGATTTCTGCCATGTTTGTCTGTCCGCGTTCAAGGACAGTGACTATCTCGTCGTCATGTCCGTAGGAAAGGAAACGAACATGGCCGACCTGGGTCCCATCCCCGGGAATTTCATGGTCTATAATTTTGTGCCCTCACAGCTCGAAAGCCTGAAAAAAGCCTGCCTGTTCATCACACACGGGGGCGTAAGCGGAATGAGTGAAGGCCTCTACTTCGGAGTTCCTCTCTTGATATTCCCCCAATCCATGGAACAGACCTTCAATGGGCGACAGGTAGAAAAGACCGGTGCAGGCAGGATTTTAGAGGACGGTGAATTAACCCCCGACAGGCTCAGGCAAAATGCCGAAGAGGTTATTGAAAACGATTCTTACCAAAAATCAGCTAAAATGGTCGGTGATTCATTTCGGGCCGCAGGAGGGTACAAGCAGGCAGTAGATGAGATAGACATTTTCAAACGAAAATTCCGCCTTTAAATTTTGCTGCATGCTTCCATATATACACTCTCAATATTTGGCCTACCGAGACCCATTAAACGGAACAGGCAAAAACCTCCTTTTAAAAAATTGTCGTACCGGAGACTCTATGAACAGATAGCTAATGGAGGCCATTGATAATAGCAGGATAACAAACAAATAAAATCTGACGATTTTATTCTCGATATGCAATAATCCAAATATATGCTGCGAACATAGATAAGCTGGGAATTGCAGGATATATACGCCGTAACTGATCTCGCCCAAAAAAACAAGGGGCTTCTTGTTAAAGATTTTCGTTATTACACCATTATTCATTGAAACGAGAATGATAAAAGGAACAAAAAAGATTGCTAAAACTCCATTGTGCAGGTTTAATCCGAATGGGTTCTTTAAGGCTATTACTTTTACAGTTGCCACGAATAACAGAATCAAGCCTAATATCAACCAGTCATAATTTTTGTATTTCCCCTTGCATGTATGAACAAACCATAAGCCTGCAATATTCCCTATTAATAATTCATTTATATGCATCAATGGAAAATAAAAAATGAAATCGTGACTATTTGAGGGGTATCCAGAATAAAAAGATGAAGAGAACAGCCATTGAGATATCACTTGACTTATCATCCATACTAATAGCACGGGCAATATTAAAGCCTTAATACTTATTCTATTATAGATAAAATTATACAAAAAAGGGAATACTAAATAAAAGAAGATCTCGATTGACAATGCCCATCCCGGTGGATTAAAAGAAACAGCTTTTCCTGGAATCCAGGCTTGAATAGCGAATAGGTTGAGGATTAAATCACTATAATTAATTGGAGAATTATATTTTACATCATAAATCAGTAATAACATTAACGCCAATAGATATATTGGATAAATACGCGCAAATCTATTTTTAAAGAAATTTGATATAATTATCGTCTTTTTGCTTCCATAAGCAATAATCATTATAAAACCGGATAATACAAAGAAATAACTTACGAAAGCATTTGCTCTAACGAAAATAAACGATACGAAACTACTATTAAATGGGATAATATCGCTGCCAAAGTGAAAGATAACAATGGAAAATGCCGCTATAAATCTGGTAAATGTTAATTGCTCTATTCTCATGTATGATTCTCATTTTTGAAAACTCAAATGCAGTGGTTCATGCTAAGTGGACCCCAATGACCAAAAATCTACTCTGCCGCCATCTTGTCAAAATAAAGCCAACCGTTCCAGTTTGCCGGATTCAATTTAACAACCGTTTCTATACAATGATAAATTTTGCCCATCACCTCGGAATAACTCTTGCTTAGAGAGATGTTTTCAAGAAAAATATGATACGGCTTATCACATGAATCTGTCCAAGGTATGGCGACAAGTATGGGAATTCCGCAGTTGTGGGAAAGTTTGGCAGATCCGGGAGGAACCCAGAATTCCTTGCCGAACATACTCACTTTCACCCCTTTTTCATTATACCCCGGAACATCTGCCGCTAAGATGACGGATTTTCCTGAAGATACGGCCTGCCGGCATTTATCCATCAAATTTTTATCATCGGAAAAAAACAGCGGTTGACGTTTTATCCATGACTTATAAAGCAAATACATGCTTTTTTGAATAGGTTTTGCATTTTTAAAAGACTGATTAAAAATATTCGAAGCTATCAAAGGGGTGGGATGTCCAATGATTCTCAATAATTCAACGATACTGAGAAGGCCGGAAAGATGTGCAGTAACAATAACATGATTTTGTTTGTGAATGGCTCTTTTCAGAGCTTCTATATCGGACTCATAAAAACTTCTGAAAACATGTCGCTTTAATTCTCTTCTAATCCAGATATTTTCCAGGACATATCTGCTTTCAAACCGCAAATATTCTTTAATGGTATCGGCAATAGTACAGGAAATTAAGATGTTGGCATCTTTCATACTGCCGGCAGCATGCATTAGCACGCCCGGTTCATACCCGCATGCATATTTCTGAAAATCACGGAACATATGGCCGGTAAAAGGCAGGATTTTATAAGCATATTGAGGCGGCAATAGGGCGACAGCTTCAAGTATTTTTCCAAAGTAGATGTCAAGCAATAGATCAAAGTCAAATTTTTTCATTTTTTCCACTGGTTCGGATAATGGGGAGTGAACTAAGAAGGATGAAAACTATCCGAGCCGGAAGGCCGTTCAAAATATTCCCTTTGCCGTTTGTGTTTTTCCTTGAAAATCCGGCTGGTGATCGGTCTTGCAACAAAGGAAGCGGAAAACCCCAGGATCATGACAAGAAGAAGGGACAGATAGAAACCGAGCAGGGCAACCCTATTCACCAACGATCCGGAAGGCCCTGCGGCCTTTATGATGCGCGCCCAGAAGAGAAACAGCCCTCGACCCGTCTTTTCAGCCCTGATAAACCGTGTGTCCGCCTTGACCGCACCGTATCCTTGCAGTAAAGCTTCCGTAAGTTCAGGAATTTCCGACTGAAGCGCATTTCTAATGGCATGGCCGAAACGGAATATTTCTTTGGCCTCGTTTTCAGCAACACCCGAAGAGGGAAACACCCAGAGAAATTTCCCCTTTTTTCCTGTAAACACTTTTCTGACCGTCGTAACAAGGGAAACCGCCATGCCTCCCCTGTCTTTCAGAACAATATTGCCTATCAATCGCGCATCAAGGGCTTCAAGAAACTCCTTCATTTTTTCCTGGGCCGTCAACCACATACCGCGACATCCGATAATCGTAATCACCGGTCTGTCTTCCATAAAGTCAATGGCTTTTTCATCCTTCAAGAAAGCCGTCATGGGGGGAGAAGGAGAAAGATACCATGGTTGATAAGCGAGAATGATCAAATCCCAGGCTTCTTTTTCGTCACATTGCAGCGGCTTGAGCAGGGGAGGGTCCATCAAAACCGATTCCGGCATGACGGATGCGAAACGAAAAAAAGGCCAGGGGAAGGGATAGGGGTGAAGAAGCTCTAACCTTTCATAGAACACCTCGATGGACGGATCTTCTACGAGGGGTGCCGTAATGTTTTGCACAAGCTCGGCAACCTGGCCGGTCTGTGAAAAATAGACAACAAGTACTTTTTTCATTCTCCGGCCCATGGCATCAGTCCTTTTCCAGGGCCTTGGCCATATACCTCCGGTGCACTTTTGAGGGCGCCACCATGATGCTCATACCTGAATCAACCTTCAGGATAGTGCCGGTTACAGAACCGGCCAGATCCGAGGCAAGATAAACAGCGGCGCCCCCGATGTCTTCGACGGTGATGTTGGACAGCATGGGGGAATGCTCCTGCACCAGCTTTAAGGAGATGTTGAAATCCTCTATCACCATGGAGGACAACGTGGTAACCGGTCCCGGTGATATGGCATTTACCCTGATCTTTTCAGGGCCCAGATCATAGGCCAGATAGCGAACCGTAGCATCCAGGGCGGACTTGGCAACTCCCATGACATTGTATCCCGGAACCACTTTTTCTCCACCGGCAAAGGTCAGAGTGATGATAGAGCCTCCTTCGGAAGAACCCATCAAAGGGCGCGCCTGGCGGGCAAAGGCAACAAGCGAGTAGGCGCTGATCTCAAGGGCCGTATTCCATCCTGACCTTGAAATCCGTATAAACTCTCCGCCTATATCATTGATCTCGGCATAAGCCAGACAATGAACCAAAATATCCAGTCTTCCCTCGAATGCCGTCCCCGCCTGTTCAAAAGCCTGTTCGATCTGCAGATCATTCCGAACATCACAGGGGAGGATCATGTCCGACTGAACCTGCGAAGCCAGCTTTTTCACCCGCCGGACATTGCTTTCGAGACACAGAAAACCGATTTGCGCTCCATGGGCATGAAGCGCCTGGGCAATGCCCCAGGCGATGCTTTTCCGATTGGCGACCCCGGAAACAAGGGCGTTTTTCCCACTGAGGAGTCCCATTGAATACCCTCCAGCTTCTTTGTATAAAGGGTTGTTTTCGGCGTATTATAGAAGTAGCCCTGTAAACATTCAAGGAATATCTAGCCGCCGATTCTGTGCAGGACTGTTTTAAACAAGATCTCTTCCTGTCAGAATGTGTATTGTATCCCAAACATCACGCTGCGATCGATCAACATCCTGAATTCGCTGTCTCTTGATCCAAATGTCTGGCTGCCGACCAGATAGAGCTGGGAATGGTCTCCCAGGGAATATTGAACGATCGGCAGTAACTGGCTGGAGCTGTCATCAATGTTAAAGGTATATCGAAGGATAAGGTTCAGAACATCCCTGATCTGCAGATAGGAGTATTGCAGCATCAAGTAATTTTTCCGAAGCATTTTCACATTGTAACTGGGCGGATCAGCATTCCGGCTTTTAAGCGCTTCATTAATTGCCTGATAATCATTAAAAATGCCCGAACCGCGTTCCGCCAGCTGAAAAAGGCTTTCCGCCTGTTCGTTGTTGAGCCCCGGACTGTTGAAGACATATTCCATGGTAACGCTCGGCCCTGCCTCAAATGTGTAGGTTCCCCCCAGAAGCAGGATTCCCTCAATGGAATTGTTTTCTTCAAAAAAGAGGTCGGGATTGACGCCCGCCTGGGCCGCTGCGGAGCGAAGAGGATACCAGTAATCGGAACCTTTGAAAAGAGCCCCTTCCCCGTACAGAAGAACAGCATCAGACGCTGTCCATCCGGCAAAACCGCCAAACCGGACCCTCTCCCCTTCACGATGGGATACGATAAGACTGGCATACTTTTTATAGGTCGTATAATCGAATTTCAGCGCATAGGTATTCTTGAATTCTCCAATAAAGTTCTGTGTTCCTTCACCAGTATTGGCAATAAAAGATCCGGTCCAGGAAGAATCGGGCATCCATACCAGCCGCCCGAAATCCAGGCCAGGCACTTCCGATGTGGGATTTGACTGACCGTTGTCCCTGAAGAAGGGGTTGGAGGGAGAAACCAGCCAGGAAGGACCCCATTGGAGATTTTCTCTACCGTAGGACGCAAACAGCCCCTCATACAACCTCATCCGCACCAGCCACTCATTAACAAACCAATCGTCCTCCCATTTACTGTCACCGCTTCGAGGACCTTCTCCCCAATGCCTCCACTGCAAATTCAGTCTCGGCTTGAAAATGACATTGAGGGTACGAAAATCAAGATAGAAGTCAGGTCTCAGATTGAGATTCAGGGTATAATCGGGAATCTGCCAGATGTTGCCTGGATTGATAGGGGAATCGCTGGGGTTTGCCGTGTTCACATACCCCAGCGCCCTGAAGGAATACGCGAAACCATCCTTAAGCTCCTGAAAAATGGAAGGCAGATATTCATCCGAAACAGAAGCTGATTCGTCCTGTCCCTGATCGAGGAAGACCGTCTGCCCTATATCCGCCTCGGAAAAGGCGGAACGGGCGAAAAAAAAGAGCGAGAGGGAAAACAAAAGGAAGGGAATGCACTTCAATCTGGGGAGGACACAATACACCCCTCACATATGCCTCATCATCAAAAAATTAATATTAAATGTTGAATCGGGAATCTTCGTAAGAAGAGGCTCACTGAAATCCATCGTGGTGATATCCGTATCGACGAGTCCATCCACGATGGTCATTTTCGAGATAAAGGGTTGTTGGCTCTGATCAATTTTAATCTTATTGTCGTATTCAAAAGTGGCTGTTTTAAACATTTTTCCAGAGACCGTGAAGAATTGGGATTTCACGCCCACAAGGCGATCCTTCGAAATCCAATACTTGATCTGATCATAGGTGGCTTTCTTCGTAACAGCTTTCAAATCAAATACGTAGCACAATTCTCCTTTGAAGATTTCATCGGGCAGCGGCGTTGCTTCATAATCGCCTGAGTAATTCGTGGCGGCAATGTCGCCATAGGCGGCGCCTCCCAGCAATTTCTGCCGGGGGGAAACAGGCACGGGTTTCTTTACGCCGGGTTTCGCAAACCACATGTTATAATCAACCATCAGCAGCATCTGCCCTTTCACCTTCGCAGGCGATGTCATGATAGCCAGAAAATCATATCCTTTGGCCTTCACCTCTAAAGCTCTTTCCTGTTCGCGCCCTTTCTCCGTGGAATGAATATCTAATTTCCACTTGACCCCTTCCAAATTCCCTCGGGCCTCATCGGAACGGCGGAGGATCTCAGCGGGGGTCATTTCTGACAAGGCTGTTTTCGTTCCGCTAAAACAGAGCAAAAATACAAAAAGAATCAAAAACCATTGTGTTCTTGTCATACGCTTATCCTTTCAAAAAGCTATACATGTCCCAACGCATCCACGATATTTGCCCGTGCTGCCCGCCTGGCCGGGATGAAAGAGGCTATCAGGCAGAGGACAAGAAGGAAGAAAAAACAAAGCACCATGGCATTGGGAACAAATTTAATGTCTATGGGAACCCCCCGCGTCATTCCTGGGGGGATCCACGTAGGTTCGATAACATACACCAGGAAGATACCGAAGCACGATAAGACGAATCCTCCAATCGACCCAAGGATGCCCAGCAGTGCGCTTTCCAAGGCAAAGAGCCACTGCACCCCCCTCCTCTTAAATCCGAGGGCGCGAAGAGTTCCGATCTCTCTGGTTCTTTCAAGGACGGCCATGCTCATGGTATTTATCACGCTCATGATGACAATGATAAAAACAATCATGAACAGAAAAGCAAAGATCACATCAAAGAGGTTCTTGACTCTTCGATACCAGCTGCTCATCTCTTCCCAAGTCTTTACCTGCAGATCCAGCCCCTTCTTCTGAAATGCCTGCTGCAGCTGATCCTTGATAGGTTCCGTATAGACCACATCATCCAGTAGAACCGCCAGTCGATCGGCGCTCTTGGTGTCCACGAGGTTTTGGGCGAAGCGTAGCGTGACTTCCATGAATTTATCATTGATCGATTCTACGCCCGCTTCCACAATTTTTTCCACTTCCACGTCCAGTGCATTCATCTGCCCGTCTATGGTGCTGGTCATGGCCACCGCATCGGAACCGACCTTCAACTCCAGCAGGCGGGCCAATCCGCTGGAAAGGGCTACTCCAAATTCCTTGTCCCCCACTCCGGATCCTGACTGTTCCAGTTCTTTCATATACTTCGGATTCACCCGGATCCTCATCTGTTCGAGAAACATTTTAAGCGCTGAAGGAACAACCCCCCGCCCGATAAAAATGGTGGAAATTTTCCCATTGGTCAGAAGTCCGGAAATGAACAACTGGGGAGAAACGAGCAGTACGTGAGGATTTCCCTGAACAATATCGTGAACAGCCTGAATTTCTTCCGGAGAAATCAGATAACGAGCTGGATCCAATCGTCCTTTTTCGAGAAATCCTCTTTTGAAAATCGTCAGATGACCGCCTCCTCTTCCATAAATAGCCGCATCACGGTTTCCGGAATACATATATTCCGTAAATCCGGCGAAAAGGGTCACGGATCCGAATCCAAGGGCGATTGCCAGCATCGTGATCAGCGAACGCCGCCAATTCTTCATCAGATTTCTCAGGGCAATTTTTGTCCAGGTAATCACTGATCCTTTTCCTCGTTTGAAATCAGGCCGTCTTCCAGGCGAACCAGCCTGTCCACATTGCTGAGCAATCTTTGATCGTGGGTAGAAAAAATAAAGGTTGTTCGCTCTTCGCTGTTTAGAAGTCTCATGAGCCCTAAAATTTTCATGGCCGTATCGGAATCCAGATTCGCGGTGGGCTCATCCGCAATAACGAGAGAGGGATTCGTCACCAGGGCCCTGGCAATGGAAACGCGCTGCTGCTGTCCGCCTGAGAGTTTATCCGGTCTGTTGTTCGCGTAATCCGAAAGTCCCACCTGTTCCAATCTGTCCATAGCTTTTCCCAGGGCATCTTTCCCGGACAGACCTTGTATTTGAAGTGGAAGCATTACATTTTCCAACGCCGATAGGACGGGAATGAGGTTAAAGCCCTGAAATATGAAGCCGATAGACCGGTTGCGGAGTTCTGATCTGTTGTCGTCCGTAAGGGTTGATAAAACCTGGCCCTCAAAACGGATGTGACCGGAAGTCGGCTCATCAATGGCCCCCACAAGATTGAGCAGTGTCGTTTTCCCTGACCCGGACGGTCCCCAGATGGCGATAAACTCTCCCTCCTTGATCTCCATGGTAATGCCTCTCAGGGCATGCACAACGGTCTGCCCCAGCAGATAATCCTTGGTGACCGAATCGATTGCAATGAGGGCCATATTAGTCTTCTTTCAAAAAATCAAAATTCTTCTGCTCGAAACGCCGTCCCACCCTCTGCGAAAGCCATTCAAAATCCTCACGCACTCGTTTCTTCCCCATGCTTTTCATAATGGCAAAGGGTCCTTCTTTCATGATCAGGGCTTCCTTCACCCCGAAATCCAGTTCTTCCATGGAAGACATACCCTTTTGAAGCCCGCAGATGGCGCCGTTCAGGATGGAAAAAAGAAGCCGTTTGCTGATAAGAGAGGACTGTTCATCGCGATCTTCATAAGGCGAGAAGCGGTCGGGATTCCGGTAAAATTCGGGGACATCATCCACCGGTTTGTCCTTTTCGTAAAGATAAATCCCTTTTGAGAGCATTTTTCCGAGTCGATTATCAGCGATCAGTTTTGCGGGAAAAACAGGAAGATAAAAGCCCTCCTTATCTCCAAGGGCTGGGAAAGATGGTTCCAAACCGGAATCCTTATTCCAGCGAAGCGGCATTACGCTCCCGAGAACAGCTGTTCTTTTAAGTGCGCCTATCAGAAAATCGATGCCGATGACATCCATCGATTCGCACGGACCCACGTAAAAGAAACGTTTAGAAAAGTGGTCGATTTCGGAAGGAAGCGCCGCCCCTTCTTCCAGGAGATAAATCGCCTCCAGGTAGTAATAGGCCAAAATGGAATTGATTACAGAACCCGGATTATCCAGGACCGTTACAGGATGTTTTCCCAGATCCCTGCAAAAATTCTCCAGAAAAGCAACGAGTTCCGCGGGAGTATCTGAACGTCTGATGATTTCCACCATGCCGATCAGCAGAACCGGATGAAAAAAATGCAACCCGCAGAATCGTTCTTTGTGTCGCAATGTATCTGATAGCCTTTGAATGGAGACACTTGAGGTATTGGTTGTGAGGATCGCTTTTTCACTGACTAAGGATTCCAGTTCCCTGAAAAGAGCCGCTTTGGCATCATAATCTTCAAAAATCGCTTCAATAACCAAATCGGACGATGCCAGATCTTCGATTCTGTGGGTAAATCGCAGCAATTCCTTCTTCCTTGCATATTCCTCTTCCGTTATCCTGCCTCTTTTCACATGCCGATTGAGCCCTTTAAGACATTTTTGCCGGTTCTCCTCTGCTTCCTCCCGGCTGATCGCCAGGACGGTGATATTCTCAAACCTTGAAGACAGCAACTTAAAAATAGCGGACCCCATCTTCCCTGTCCCGACGACCCCGATATTCATCATCCAATTTCCTCACTGTAGTGAGAGACTTTTGCCTTTCTGTTGATATATTTCAACAGTTTAGACATGGATTTCTCCGGTCCTGTTTCGTACCACTCTCTCACAGGGTGATTCCTTGTCACATAATGAACTGCGCGATCAAAAGACAAAGGCTGATACATTGCCTTCACGATGGTCCGCGAAATTTCATTTTTGCCAATAATATTTCCATCAACCAAAGACAGAACATTCGCATAGGGGCGTGTATAATGAAGGGTTTCAAGAAACTGAAAGAATTCTTCCGTAATATCTTTTAACGCCCTGAAGTGATAGGGATGTCCTGTCAAAATCGGTTTTGCCCCGAATGCTCCCAGTGCCGGCGCCGTTTTCAAACAGTATTCCACCCCGATCTTTTCACCGGCAATAACGAAGCTGCGTTTTCCATTTCGCACGGCAATGTCCACGCAATTTCCTGTTTCCGAAAAAAGAAGTGCCCGCAGTTCATTTTCTTTCAGCCCCAAAATAATACCCATGCCGTATTGCGTCGTCCTGTCGGAGCACCATTTTTCCACCAAACGATAGGCCGCCTCAACAATAGACAGGCCTGTATCAAAGGAATAATACCCTCCGGCGTAGAGGGCGGCATAAATCCCCATGCTGTAACCGATAATGAGATCCGGAAAAATTCCATTCTCATTATAAAGGTCGCTCATGGTGCAGTTCACCACATAGGAGAGCTTCTGATTGTGAAGGGTATCCTGCAGCGAAAGGCTGTAATCATCAGAGACAGGATCCTTCAGATCCTGGTATTTTAAAATCCCGGCCCGGATACAGTTTTGTATAAAGACAGGGTTGGCCGCTAATGCATTGACCGACTTTATATAGGATATCCCTATTCCGGGCACGACAAATACAACAGATTCCGGATGGGGCCTGGCGGCAAGCGAAGATTGTCTCATTTTCCAAACATCACCCTTATAAATGCGTCAGCAACTTTACAAAATCATCCGGCAAAGGGATGGAAAACCTTCCCTGCTTACCGAACCCAGAAACGTCTTTAGACTCATCACAGAGACCTTTTCAGTACAACAACGCAATTATGCCCACCAAAACCGAAGGAGTTACTGATGGCGATTTCAAGACCGTTAGCCTCGATCATGGCATTGGGGACATAGTTCAGATCGCAGTCAGGATCCGGAAATTCATAATTAATGGTGGGTGGAATTTTCTGTGTTCTCAGCGCTAATGCCGTAACCGCGAAAGAAATGGCGCTGGCTCCGCCGATGCAGTGTCCGACCATCGATTTAGGGGCACTTATGAAAAGGTCGTTGGCATGCTTGCCAAACACCTTTTTGATGGCAATGGTTTCATAGTAATCGTTCACGACCGTTGACGTACCATTGGCACAGACATATCCGACTTTTTCTTCGGGCACCCGCCCACTCTTGAGAGCGGATTCCATAGTGTGGATCATCCCTTCACCATAGGGAGAAGGGGCATACAGGCTGTAGGACTCTGATAAAGAACCGTGTCCCAGCATCCAGGCATACACCCGGGCATTTCTTCTCACGGCATGGTCATGGGACTCAAGGACAACGGCACAACCCCCGTCGGAAAGAACCCACCCGTCCCGCTTTCGATCGAATGGCCGCATGGCTTTTTCCGGAACCCGGTTCTGCTCCGACAGCATCTTCATGAAATTGCCACGCCTTATGCTGTTCTTTGTAAGGAGCGTGTCCACTCCCCCGGCAATCGCAATATCTACAGAGCCTGCCTGGATCAAATCGAAGGCCTGTGAAATCGCATAGGCGCCGGAAGCACATGCGGCAGATACCGTAAATGTCGGGCCCTTGAAACCGTAATCCATGCTGATCCATGCAGGGAGGGCATTAATCATCTCACGAATAATTTTGAATCTTTCCGTGCCGGCCTCTCCCAGGTCGCTCGGGCTCCTGACACTGGATCCACTGGTTCCTATAATTGCGGCACATCTGTACGGATCTTCCTTTCCCATATCAAGGCCACTCTCCCCTATGCCCTCCTGAGCACAGAGACGAAGAATCCGCGTAGCCAGGACGGTCTGCTTTCGCAATCTCTTGGGTGTATTTTGCTTCTCCAGTTCAAAATATTTTTCGGGAAGCTGCCCGCCGATACGGGTTGTACAATCATTCGTATCGAATTTTGTAATTTCCCGGATTCCCGATCTTCCGCCAAGCAGATTTTCCCAGCACTCGCCCGTTGAAGTGCCCAAGGGGCAGATCATCCCGATACCGGTTACGGCTACCGGCCTTTCCCTTGCCTGGCTGGTTAATGGGCTATGCAACGGCGTTATCTCCCTCTTCCAGTCCTTCAAGCAGCTCATCACCCTTTTCAATAATGTCAAACACCACCTTCATTGTTTCCCCTACCGTGTAGATAGGGTTCTTGAGCATGTATTGACCGATGGTGCGCACCTCGAGGTCGATCTCGTATTTTTCCTTCAACTCTTCAATCATTTCCAGAAACAGGATGGAGTCGCCACCCAAATCGTCAATGACATGGGTATCTTCGGTGATCTCTTCTTTGTCCATTTCAAATTCTTCGGCCAGGAATTCTCTTACTTCTTCATAGATCTGTTTTTTCTCTGCATCCGTCAGTTTGCGTTTCATATTTTCCTCCCGGACTTCCCATCATGTGGTTGTTGCCGAATATTCAATGCCATCCGATATATTACGCGTCCAAATTCTCAACAAAATGGTTTTCAGGAACAGACGCTTCAGTCGGATTTTGGCCGATTCCTCCCGCATCTATCCTCCCGCGGCAGGCCCATATTTGTTTTGGCTGCCAATCATACCGGCAACCCTTTTCTGATGGAGACCACCCTCACAAAGGCTTCCGAAGCTTCTCTGATATTTCTCTCTTCATGTTCCGATCGTGAAAGAGCGAACAAACGCAGAACTTCTTCTATGGTACCCGTACCTGCTGCGAGGATTGTCTTTACAAAAACAAGGACCTTTGGAAAGAAGTCCTTTTTTGGCAAGACCCGATTCACCAGATTCAACTCCAGCGAACGCGTCGCGGAGATCATGTCCCCCAATAGAATCATTTCCAGGGCCTTTGGTTCTCCAATCACCCTGATAAGGCGCTCAATCCCTCCGAGCCCGGGAATCACCCCTATGGAGAGTTCAGGCAGACCCAACCGGGCCTTTTCAGAACATAAACGGATATGGCAGGCCAGTGCAAGTTCCAGTCCCGCCCCGAAGCACGGACCATTGATGGCGGCAATAACAGGTTTGTTCAGCCTGGAAATGAATGTCATCATCTCGTTACCGCGTAGAACGGTATCGTGATCCACTCCGTCCGCATTTTTCCCTGCCTCTACGATATCGGCGCCTTTGGAAAAAACGTTCCCTTTGCCCGTAAAAACAATCGCCCTGAAATCAGGGGACAGCATCAGCTCCCTGCACGCGGCAAGTTCGCTGAATACGGCCTCAGGAAGATAATTATTCGGGGGGTTGCTGATGGTAATAACGAGGATTTTGCCTTCCGTCGAGATTTCCAGGTATTTATGTTCCGGCATATGATTTATTCGTTTAGGTGGTAAACTTTCTGGTTAGAACGCTTAGGCTCTGATTCGTAAGTTCGGTGACGTATTTTTTTGTCATGCTGCTGGGCGCAATAATTCAACGCCATCTCTTGAAGTCTTTTTCAATATTCGGTTGAGGTCTTCTTTGGTAAACTTCCAGTTAAAAGGCTTTGCTATCTCCTCGTAGTGTTTCTGAAAAGATAGCAGTTGATTTTTGACTGTTTCAAGATCAGGGAAATCATTTGGAGTAAGGACTTTTCTTTGAACAATCGAAAAATATATTTCAATTTGGTTCAGCCAGCTTGCATGAACAGGTGTATGAACTTGAATCGCATTTGGGTACCAATCTGCCATTCTCTCAATTGAAGTTTGACCTCGATGAGAGGAACCATTATCTGTTACCCAGAAGACCCGATTAGCAGAACGATACGGCTCTTTTTGCATAACATGATCAACCAATTTACGATAAGAATCGATGCCTGTTTTTTGTTCGCAAATTCCAAAAACTTTTGCCCTATGGACATCCCAGGCAGCCATATAAGCAAGAGCGCCGCATCTTTCATATTCAAATTCTAACCGTCTGCATTTACCGGGGCTTGTATTTTTGGAGAGTTCCCCACGATTGCGTGCCTGGATGCTGGTTTTTTCATCAGAGCTTATCACATAGTCATTTGCATTAAGTTTTTTTCCGTTCCATGTGTTCTGATAAAGGTCTAAAATGATAGCTGCTTTTTCAGCAAAATCAGGGTCTCGAGGAAATATCCAGCTGCGGTATTGCCACGGTTTGATAGCGTCGTTACTCAACCATCTCCAAACCGTTGCGCCACTGATTGAGGCTACAATGCCACTACGGATTACCTCCTGCGCAATATCAGCGTTACTAAAACGAGATAAAGGTATCCCTCTCATATTGGGCAGTTCACAGGCGAGAGCCTTAACCTCAATCATGACTTTAGGGGGGAAAATGGAGCGGCTTGCCGCACCTTGGTCGGTCTTCAAGTCCGGCGAATCGCTCTTCAAAAAACCGTTTCCGCCATTTGCTAACAATTTGGCGTGGCAAATCAAGCCGTTCGCCGATTTCTTTATTTTCAAGCCCATTAGCGGCAAGAAGGATGGCCTTAGCCCTGACAACTTTATAATACGGTGACGTATACTTTCTGGCAAGCTCACGCAAATATTGTTTCTCATTTATATCAAGAAGTATGGTGTATGGACTTTTTCTCGGCATATCGCACCTCCTTTCTTGAAGGTACGATATCAATAAAACAGCAAAATGTCAATATTTATACGTCATCGTATTTAAGAATATGACCACTTAGCAATATTCCAGAACAAATCCGGCGTGCATCCATTTGCTTGACTCGGTTACAAAACTCACAAGGGTGTCACCGGAACTCAGATCCGCATCTTTCAGATACTCATCAAGGGCGATTAGAATGGCAGGCGCCCCGGGATATCCCCTTGTGCTGAGCCGGGTATAGAAAGGCATGTTGGGATTTTTGAAATCCTCCCGCAACTCCTTTATGCCCAGGTCCATGAGATGCTTTGTGGGGATGTTTGCAAAAAAGCACTTCACTCTGGATACATCCAGTTGGGTCTTTTCAATCATCATATGAACCCCTTCCCTGAACATCTTGGGGGAGAGGCTGCCGACGACCTTGAGATTCTGGGTCAGGTGATGCCATCCATTGGCATAGATTTCCTCCATATTGGATCGGTTGGCGCCAATCACCATCTTCATGGTAGGTTCGATGCCAAGCCCGACCGATTCCAGATAGGTATCAGCTATTTTCAAGGGAATTTTTCCTGGTTTTTCCGAATCGAGCACCACCGCACCCGCTCCATCGCTCAGAAACCAGCGCAGAACGGCTTCTTCTTCCGTAAGCACTTCCTGATTGAAATATTCCGCCCGCAGAAAGACCGAAGACATTTGAGCCGATACAACCAAGGCCTTATTGTAACGGCCATTGGCGATCAGATCCGCCGCCACCTGCAAGGCCTTGTAAATAGACGTGCAGTTGGAATGAATGGACATCTCGGCACAATAGGGGATGCCCAGTTCTTCCTGTACAAGCACACTGGACGGAGGGCACATATAATCATAAAAAATACCGGCATACACGATCAAATCAATTTCAGAGGCTGCCATTCCGGCCATTTCCAGGGCCTTATTCGAGGACTTGATCGCCATGGATATGTTGTTTTCCGTGAACTCCCGGGTTTCGGGATCCAAGGCATAATGGGAGTAATCTATTCCCAGCATCTCTTTCATGATGGGACGCATTCGATCAATACGCTTCATGAGCCTTTTCGGCGCCTGGGTTATCTTTCCCAGAACATCTTCGATGCGGTCAAAAGGAACCGGTTCTCCGGGTGAAAAAGATCCGATCCCGGCGATATAAACCTCTCTTTCGTTCATTATATTCTCCAAATTCTCATGGCTTACTTATTCAAGGCGTTACGGTTCTCCAAGACTATGCAACAATTATGCCCGCCGAACCCGAAACTATTGGTAATGGCAGCATCCAATTGTTCCACCTTCCTCGCCTCGTTGGGTACATAGTCCAGATCACATTCGGGATCATGAACTTCGTAATTGATTGTAGGAGTAAGTATCCGGTGGCGCAAACTGAGCGCCGTTACACCAACTTCTATCGCTCCGGCAGCTCCGATGGAGTGACCGATCATCGACTTTTGGGAACTTATCGGTATTTCCTTCGCACGACTGCCGAAAACCGTTTTAATCGCTTTTGTCTCGGCCCGATCATTATGAGGAGTTGATGTTCCGTGCGCACTGACATAGCCTATATTCTCTTTAGAAATTCGGGCGTTATCCATTGCCAGCTGCATGGTCCGGGCCATCCCTTCTCCATCGGGCTGGGGTGCAATGATGTTAAAGGCTTCCGAAGTGTTTGCAACACCCGAAATCAGGGCATAGATCTCCGCTCCTCTGTCAACAGCACGTTCATAAGGCTCAAGAATAAGCGCACAGGCACCTTCTGAAATTACAAATCCGGTCCTGTTTTTGTCAAACGGCCTGCTTGCCTTTGTCGGTTGCAAATTGTTTTCCGACAACGCCAGTAAACGGTTAAAACCATCGATCGTATCCTTATGAATCATGGTATCGATTCCAAGGGCGATACAGATTTCGTTTGATCTTACCACATAATCATATCCCAAGCCAACAGCAAAAGCCCCTGAAGCACAAGCGGTGGCCACATTGAAGGAGGGCCCTTTAAGACCCAATTCAAGACTCACGCAGGCGGAAAGCGCATTCAGCATTTCATGGGAAAAAACAAATTTTTTGTGTTTTTCATCGTTGAAGATCATCTGGTCTCCAAAAGTAGACCCGCCACAGCCTGAAATAACGCTGATCTCTTTTCCCTTCAGGTCGGTTTCACACAATCCGGCATCATGAACAGCCTGTCTTGCAGTCAGAATAGCCAGCCTGGAGGGCAAAATACTGCGTTTAAACACCCTTCGGGGCAAAGCCTCCTTTTCCATGAGGTAATACTCGTCAGGCAGTTCTCCCGCAATCTGCGTAATGCAATCGCTCGGATCAAATCTTGTGATTCTGCGAATTCCGGATCTTCCTTTGACCATATTCTCCCAGCACTCCGGAGTGGTAATCCCCAGGGGGCAGATCATACCGATCCCTGTAACCGCTACAAATTGCTTTTTCTCCCTCATATATCTTAAGCTCCCATCAAAACAATAGAACGTGAAGGGGATCACCTGAAGGCAAATTATAAATTATTTTAATAAGTTAACCACTATCTATCAAAAAGCCAAAAAAGCTTGCTTTTGCAAGTCTGCAAATTCCGATCCCCTGCCGAAAACCCTCTTTTCATAATAACCCATATACACCTTCAAGAGGTGTTTCGTCACAATAGAACCACCACGATTTATCGGCATCCATGGATTATCATCGGCAATTTGTTGACACTTCTTTAAGTCCTTTGTTTCAGCAGAGCCTCTTGGCCCCAGCAATCGGTTGAACCAGTTCCGCGACTTCCTATAAATCCGGTAGGGATATCCCGATTGTATCCTCGTTAGAACTCCCTTGTTTTCCACAAACATTTCGTATAGCTCATTTTTTTCCTTACGCATTTCATCGTATGCCCGGTTGAGAACCATCCGAGCTTTCCTCATAACGGGCCTGCAGGGTGTTGTTTTCCAAAAGCAGCCTTTCGTTTTCCTTTCGTAGCTCAGCCGTCTTAGAACACTCCTTGGCAAGGCCTTTAACGGAAAGGGCAACTTCCTCTTCCAGTTGGTTCAGCCTTCTGTCCTTCTCCTGAATATCCTTCTGAAGTTTCTTCAACCAGCCACTGTTTTGAAAATTGACCCAGGCCCTGCCATCGAGGAAAGGCAGTGTCCGGTCAAAAATCTTTGCTTTGGCCTCGTCGTACCGATATTTCTGCCGGTGGGATTTCTCAATGGAAGAAACGCCGTAAAACCGGTATTCGGCCGTCACCTTATCGATGTGCCTGAAAGGAAATTTCCGGGAGACTCTTATCCAGAAATCCCAGTCTTCGAAAAGGACAAGATCTTTGCAAAACCCTTCCACTTCGGCAAAGACTTCTTTGGAGAAAAGGACCGTCATGATGGGAATATAGTTTTCAAAAAGAAGGTGATCCGGATCAAAATCCAGGTTGAAAATCAGTTCCTCCCGCTTCCGTTCTCCGGGCACTTCCGGCGGGCCGGTGAAATAGACATTGATCGCATTTCCATAAGCCACTTTCTCTCCGGTGGCCAGGAGATGCGAGACAAGGGTCTCCACATGATCAGGAAGCAGAACATCGTCGTCGTCCAGAAAATTGAGAGTAGGCGCCCTTTGCGGCCTTCATTCCGCTGTTGGCGGCCTCGGACCTTCCTTTGCAGGTTTCATGGGAAATATAGGTCACGGGGATATCCGGCACAACCGTTTCGATCACATCCCTGACATCGATCCCCCCGTCATTGACCACTACAATTTCCAGGTTGCGGTAGGTTTGCGCCTGAATGGAATTCAGAGCATGAACGAGAAGCCCCGGTCGATCCTTCGTGCGAACGATAATGGACACCAGCGGACCTGTTTCACCGGAATCCGCCGTGAGCCTGCCCACTCTCTGAAATGGAAGGCCGTATAGGCTCATTTTTCGAAGGGTTTCCGTTTTAAAGATGCAATAGCCCTCCGCGTGGGTCGCCTCCGGCAGGGTTACGCTCCTGAAACGGGCCAGGGACAGGCAGATATCATCGTAGGGTCGTTCCTTCAACTGGCTCCGGTAGGCCCTCAGTGCCTCCTTTTTCTTGTCTATGACAGACGTAATGTCCACCAGGGAATCCACGCTCACGGGCTGATTGATCTCGCAAAAGGCAACCACGAAATTTAGATCGCAACTTCGAATCGCGTCAAACACAAAAAACAGGTCGCCCTGTGATCGGGGTGGATCTCCAGGGGAGAGGGGCAGTACACAAGATCGGGGCCGAAACTCACCAGAAGATCCATGATCTTCCGAAGCACCCCTCTGGAACCGGAAAGCGCCCTGTCAGGGTATTCCCAGAATTCCAGGTCAAAGACACCAAGGAGGGCGCAGGCCGCAGGGCCTCTTCTTTTCTCAACGCCACATAATCATTCCTTGCCGTCTGATTGGACATGTCGCCCAACCCTCCATCGGTCAGGATAACGACTTTCACGGGATCGCCGGCCAACGCGTGAAGGGCGAGGCTGCCCCCGCACCCAATGGTTTCATCATCCGGATGAGGCGCGAACACAAGCACCCGTTTACCGGTAAGATCGCTTGCGTGGTAGGGAATCAGCTTTTCCTCGGTCAGCATTTCAATACCCCGTTTCGTGCATGGTTTCTGGTCTTTGTAACAGTTTATTCTATCGAGGCATTAAAACATTGGATACAAATTGAAGAAGGATAGCTTTCCATATCAATTTGGTCAATCCTCCGAATCCGCGATTCAAAAACAGACCCACACTGACCATTGTACGGAATAAGTTCATGATATGGATTTCAGGGAAGACAAATGCTCAACATTCACACGGCAGAAAAGACCTCCGCCGGTATCCTATCGGATTTTCGTGAACGGGCCATTCACATGAATTTTACTGCTTCACGGAGGATGAATGTGGCACCTTGCTTTGCCGCTCTAAAACAAATCCCCATCTGCCATGGTATAATAGAAATGATCATACAACCAATCAAACGACAAAGCAGAATGAAAGATCCTTGCAGTGGGAATAATCCCGATCGGTTCTTTTCCCATTTCAAATCCGCGGGACAATGCCGTATTGGCTATAAAGTGATCCGGAGCCAGCCATGTCTCCATGCGATGAACATTATTCTGGGAATAAACGGCTCCAATCCGGCCGAGAAAATCACTTATCATGCTCGCACAAAAGGGCATCAACATATCCAATAACCTGGCCGTTCCGTTGACTATGGAGACCACGGCATATCCACATGCCTCAGGGCTTGACGCATTCCGGTACACCCAGATGTCATACGAATGGAACGGATGCCGCAAGAAACGCCAGTCAATAAAGGCGGCATTTCGCATCACGGCAAACGGATAATCGCTCGCACATCCATCCCATAAGGCGTCAAAAACAATATCAGCCTTTTCTATCCTGTCTATCTCGTAATCCGGCAACACCTCGTTCAGGTCCGCAAGCCGCTCCGTCAACGCGGACATAAAAGCCGTCCCGCCCCTCAAGGCCTGGTAGGAAAGATACTTTTTCCCGATATCAAAATGATATTTTCCTGGGAAGCCATACAGCAGAACTGCCTTTTCGGGACCACACATCCAGTCGAAAAACGTATTGGCCATGGCTGGAAAAAGACCAGTTTTGCGCACATCCGGATGGGTCATGATATCCACAAGCTGAACGATTTCAACCTGCCTGCCATTCCAGGAAGCCCGATACGCGATACCTCCATACATAGCCTTTACACCATCTGCCGCATCCAAGCCCAACAGGATGCGGTTCTGAAACCGACCGTTAAAATATTTCCATTGCCACAAAGGCATGGACATGGATTTGCCAAAGGCGGTTTCCCACAGTTCCAAAACACCCGGCAGATACCGCGAATGAAAGTGCCGAATCCAATAACGCCCGTTGTGAGTCTCTACAACTTTTTCCATTTCCACAATTTCCAATTACCCATCGCATGGTTTCTTATTCGCCCAAAATAGTCGCCGGGGGCAAGCCGATCCCAGACATCACCGGGAAAAACAAACCGATCATCCTTTATGACCGCTTGGGCAAACGGCACAAACCATGGATTTACCCCCAATTCAAAATAGCAGGTGTCCGCGGCATATTCCTTGGGGGCATCAAATTCGGGCGGATGAGCCAGTGGATCCAATATTTCCACCTCCGAAGAAAAAAAGGACGCATCAGATCTCCATGAAACATCCGGAAGCCCGCCGAAATATTTTTCGTGAAACAGACGCCGGGAGTCAGCCATAAATTCTCTCTTTTTTCTCTCAATATCTGGGGCTTGGTCATAGTAATGCACCACAAGCGCATCGGGCGCACACATGGGGCTGAACCCGGCATCCATAACCCGCGCACACAGATCGGTATCTTCAAAATACATGAAAAACCGTTCGTCAAAGAGACGGCCGTTTGTAGAAGCGATCCAGCCTCTGTGGACCAGCATACAGGCGCCGGACAAAAACGGTTCCGCAAACGGTTCGGTGGCATTCCAAAATCTTTCATGACGCAGTATCCAGTAGAAGGAATGCATTGCCATATCCAGTTTATGACGACCGGCCGCCTGGTCAGCTACATCAAGCCATGTACAGCTTCCGTTTGCCGGCGGTATGCGAAAAATATGCGCATCGTCCAGATAAAACCGGGGACCGGCCAGCACAGTTTGGTGGGAAACCGCCGCCTGCATCATATGTTTCACACAATCGGGTTCCAGGTGCACGTCCGGATTCACTATGAGCACCCATTCACCAGATCCTGCCGATACCCCTTGATTCACTGCCGCCGTAAACCCTTTATTAGATGCGTTACAAATCACCCGGCATTCAGACAACGGAAATTCGCGGACACCGGTCAATTCATGGCTGTTGTCCACTATCACGATCTCGGATATCTCGGAGTCCTGTATCAAATTGTGTACCAGACGGGGCAAAAATCTTTCCGTATGGTAATTGACAATAATAGCGCAACAGGTCATTTTCGAATGGCCTTCAGGATCAACTCGGAGGTCGTCAAGGCATCTTCATCGCCATAGCCGTTTTCTTGCATCTTCTCAATGAAACGAACCCCTTCCGGCGTGGGCGGCTGTTTTTGCTTTACAACCGAGTCCACCAGAAATCCGGCTTGTTCCACGCAAGCCCGTAAAGACGATTCCGTGAACCATCGCAAATGAGTGATGCACTGAAGCCCTACCGGAATATATTGAAAAACTCCCGACATTAAATCCTTGACGATCGTCCAGTGAGCAGCATTCGGCACGCTTACAACCAAACCGCCCCCGGGTTTCAGCAATCCATGGAGCCGATGGAGCATTTTCCAGGGATCCAGACAATGCTCCAACACGTCGCCACAGTTTATCCAATCAAAATCATCCGATAAATCGACATTTTCCACTAATCCGACCACCACCTGGTCATAATCGGCCCGCGCATGCTCGGCCATGAAAGGATTCATTTCAACACCCGTCAGAAAGATATCCGGCCGTGACATTTTTAGCCGTTTGCCATACCCGCCGAGAGCGCATCCCACATCCAGGACATGCTTCACGCCGGTAGGCACGAATTGAATCAGATCATCACGTTCACCGGAATAGTATGGACCAAATCGATGTACAAGGGCACCCGTGTCAATTGCGGAGCGCCAGGCGTTGGCGGTTGCCATGTCATTCCAGAACATTGGAAGGTCGCACAGCAACCCGTTTTGGTCCAGTAGCCGCATAGGTTCTTTACGAACGGCAATGCACGCCGGATCCAGGTTCGTGGCAGGAACGGCGGCCTCCAAACCGCGTTTCGACAAAAGGTCGGCCAGTTCAAAAAAGGTGGAAAGATTGAGATATGGCACGGGCATGTTCGCGCACTGCAGCGGATAATCGGTATAATTAAACACCGGGCCGCACCCATGGTAACCCCGGGCAAGCAGCTCCGTCAAACGGTTGACGGCAGGGGCCGAAAGAACCAACTCCGGGTCGGTAACAATCAACAGCATATCTGCGGTGTCATCCGCTACGCTTAATTTTGTTCCCGTGTCATAATCGCTCCATAGGACCGTCATGTCGAGCTGATGGCATGCCCCGACACTGGCGCGCCGGCAAAAATCATACGAAAATCGGGTCTCATATATATCGGGAGGTGTCTTGTGGGGCCAGAACACCTCCATCCGCGGTTTCTTCATATCGGTTGAACCTTCTCAAATTTTCTAAAGGCAGGCGTCACGGTTTCCACGATTGCCATGCCTGCCAGGATGTACTGTTTCTGTGTCAGAGGAACACCTCCTCCCCAGACATGGCAATCGCCGCACAATCTGAGTTTGTCAATCGTGCCATCGGCATGCTGTCGCCGATAGGCCAGGAGCACAGGGCTCTCATTGTAAATTTCCAGCAATGTGTTGTCCAGAACATTTCCCAGCGGCACATCCAGTTGGATATCTTCGCAGCAAAGTCCAACCCTCCCATCAAACCCGATGACCATTTGGTGATCGAGCATGGGACAAGGCTGAAAAACAACAGGGGCAATATCCCCCCATAGTCTTCTGGAACCAACCGGACGGAAACGGGAAATCATGACCGATGCAGCATGGGGAAGCCATCTCCTGACGTAATCCAGGGCCTGATCCAACACGTCTTGATAGCCTACCATGTTGAAATGCAACTGGGGATAAGGGTTGTTGTCGCGGTATTTCTTTTCGATCAATGCTTCCACATGACTTTCGATGGTCGGCAGATGCGCATTGACCCTGTAAAAATCATGTGTGTCTTGGCGAATTCCATCGATGCTCAAAGCAAGCCAGCGCACCTGCAAATCCATAATCTTTTTGACCCGATCGGCATCCAGCAGCATACCATTTGTCATGAACCCCGTGCTTACGTGGGCCAGCGTGCCAGCTTTTTGCAATAAAGTCCACAGCTTTCTATACAGCAAAGGTTCTCCGGCGCTGTGAGTCAGCAATGTCACGGGAACCGGCCACGCAGCAATTTCGTCCAACAGCTTTTCCCAGATACGGGCGTCCATCGTGCCCTTGGGGCGCTGCTTTTTCGCCCCCTCGCCGTGGAAGTGGCAATGACGACAGCGCAAATTACATTCATTTGTCACTTCGACGATAATTTCAGCTGGGTAAATCCTATTATCAGGCATGTTGATTGACCGGAGGGCAGTTCATTCAGACAGTGAATCCGTCTGCTTCTCCAGGGCCATTGTACTCCTTATCCATTTTCATTGAAGACCAGTTCCAGGTTTTTGGCGACCCGATCAAATGAATATGCGGAGGCAAGCTCAAGCCCCCTCTTAACATAAGACCGACGTTCCGCAGTGTCCCGAGTCAATTCGCATATAGCGTCGGCCATGGCCTGTGGCCGTTTGGCGGGAACAAACCGCGCATAGTTGCATGGATCGGCAAATCGGCGATGTGCCGGAATATCACTAAGAATAGTCGGCAAACCACATGCCATGGCCTCCAGCGGCGGCAGCCCGAATCCTTCGGCCGGCCATGATGGTGAAATCAGAACACCATTGATGGATCGGAGCAGTTTTCCCACTCCGGCTGGATCAAGATGCTCATAATAATGGTGTATGGGTCCGCTGATAGCCGTTTCCTGATCTCTGGTGTCCACTTGTGAAATTCGTATCAGTTTAGGTCTGGCCTTCGCCGCCTCGCAAGCCCGAAGGCGGCTAGGCCATATTGAATTTGTTTGACGGATGTCGTAAGCGGACCGATTAGCACCACATGGTCAATGGGATCTGACAAACGGCATTGATCCTTTTCTACGTAGAAAAATTGCGTCTCCAGTCCCTGACCAATGGTATGGAAACGGCCTCCGGGAAAATGCCTCATCATTTTCTCCGTCAAATAAGGTGATACGGTTACCTTCAAAACCGGCAAGGAATAAGCCCGCTGAATGATGTCCAGATAAGACTTCGCCTCGGGAATCTCTGCCTCGAAGCCCTGGACCAGATGCAATATCTTTTTCACCGTCGATGGATTGAAATGATGCAACACCAGTCGGGGCGTCGTGCCTATGACACGAACGTAGCCGGCGAGGATATCGGCGTCAAACGGATTCGCTGAACGATACGAGATATCCCCGTCGAACCAAGCGGGATAAGAATCCGCGCAAATGATATCCACCGGATGTCCCCGCCGCATCAATGCCTCAGCCTGACGCAATACGACTTTAACCCCTCCACAAAGGCTTGCGGACTCCAGAAGATACGCAATTCCGCGAGTTTTTGGAAAATATTTCAATATCGACACGTGATTCAATGACAACCCGCTTTCTACAGTATCCGCCATGCGTGCGGCAAATCCAGCAGCCCCATTTCATTGTTCCACTGTTCGGGCGGCATGATGAAAAAGGGCGCGGACTGCTTTTGGTGATAGCAATGAATGCCAGTGTCGTCCAATACACTTCCGACAACCGCAAATTCACCATGAAAAAACGGCAGGGAAAAATACGTCAGTTCAACCTTGCCCACCCCTTTCCCGGACAAAGGCCGATCCATATCCCTGGACATGCTTACGGCATGGCAGATCAGCCCGTCGTTGCGACGAATGCCCGCGGCCAACCAAAACGGCCTGTCATCCCGGGCTTCATACTCAATACCCACGCGCAGTTCATCTCGACAGCGCAGACGGACCGATTCCTCCCGCCCGTTCAGTGTAATGGAACGAATCCTGATCGGCGGTGCGGCGTCGAAATTCGGAGATGCGGCGGATTTCCGGCTTGCGGTTTCCTTTTCGCGCGAATAATTTTCATAGGCGGCGGTGACCCGCGTAGCATCGCCTGTTTTACGAATTTTGCCGTGATCCAGCCAGATCGCTTTCTGGCACAACAGATTCACGAGAACCATGGCATGGCTGCAAAAAACAAGAATTTTACCGCTGTCGCGAAACGACATCATGCGGTCGATGCACTTTTTCTGAAAATATTGGTCTCCCACGCTCAGCGCCTCATCGATGATCAGAATATCCGGATCCACGCTGGTGGCGATGGAAAAAGCCAAACGCACCACCATACCCGAAGAATACATTTAATGGTCTGTCAATAAAATCCCCGATTTCCGCCAACTCAACTATAGCAGATTCTTTTTCCTCGATTTCCTTCTTGCAACCCCATGAGGGATGCATTTAAAACAATATTCTCTCGGCCGGTAAATTCCTGATGAAATCCTGCGCCCAACTCCAGCAGCGCGGCCACCCGTCCGTGCCTGACGATTTCTCCTGAGGTGGGAGTGAGCGTCCCCGCCAGAATTTTCAGCAAGGTGCTTTTACCCGCCCCATTTTCTCCAACAATCCCAATGGAAGCGCCATCCGATACTGAAAAGGAAATATTTGAGAGGCTCTCTATAACCTGGTGAAACGGCCGGCGCAAAACAGCCTCTTTGAGCCGGTCGATCGGTTTTGCATAAAAACGATAAATTTTAGAAAGGTTTCTCGCCTCAAGCGTGTCATGGTTCTTCCTGGTCCAATCACCGTTTTGCATCCTGATCCCCATCAGGTTTCTCCCACGGCCGTCAAAAACATCTGATCCCCAATTCCGGGAAAAATACGCCACATCCCACGGCAGTCATCCGGTTGATCATTAGGCCTTTTTTTATGAAAATAGATGTTGGAGCTTCCAAATGCCTCAGCCGTATAGTATGGATTCAGACCATACCTTCGCCCCGTAACATGAAAACCATGCCGGGAAAGGATATTGCTCATCTCTTTTGGGGCGAATTCCCGAATATGCCCGTACGTCTCACCGTGTCTGCTTATCTCGAAGGGCGGATTGACCGAATAAAACCCGAAAAGAACCGAAATAAATTAGACAATCGGTTTAAATTAGGTGTGGAAAGAATCAAAACTCCTGCTGGCCGCAAAACCCTGTGAATTTCATCAAGCACCTTGCCTACTCCCCCCATGGGCAGATGTTCAATAACATCACAAAAATAAACCTGTTGAAATTAGAACCGACAAAAACGGAAGGCCATCGATTAAATCGTTCCCGATCAGACACACCTGGTTCCTCGTCAAGAAAGTGTCGATAAGCTCGGCCGAAAAAAATAGGCACGCGACGGATGTTCGGTGGAAACCAGCGTCACTCCCTGTAATTTTTGCCAGTCCAGACGCCAAGATCCCATAACCGGTTCCAATTTCCAGCAGCGGCGAACAAGGTTGATAAAGGAGACGATCGAAGCATAATGTCTTGACCACACCGCAAGGAACTGCTCATCCAGTTCAGGGAGGGGCTCTCCGTAATCAACTTTCTTTTCGGCAGCAGTAAGCATTCGTTGTTTCCAGAAACGAGAATTCTTTGCCATTTCCCATGTCAGACTGCGCTCTTTATCGACTTGTTGCTTCCTGTCATCCCGAATATTTTCGAAATACCACATATTCCCCAGCCGGAATCATGCCGCATACTTTCGCCAGATGGTTCCATCGGTCAATGAGATCATACCGCCGGGGTTTGCCGCCTTCTCGAGAATCCGCGCGGGCGGCCCCAAGAACACCTCCATAGGCAATGGGGAAACGGTCGGGATCACATGCACCCCTTTCAAATGATAAATAAATCTCGAATCTCTTTCTCGAAAAAAAAGATACAAGGCCATCTTTCGCTTCACCCTGAAGGAGCCATCTGGCCCACGTTTTAGGACCGCCCCAAAGCCCTCCAGAGAATAATGAAACAGCGCGTATGTCAACCATGCCATGCTGCCTTTCCGGGGGACTCCTACAATTAACAGGCCCCCGGGCGCAAGCACGCGAACCAGTTGAGACAACACCTGGAGAGGATCGACCAGATGCTCGATTACGCCATAAAAATTGATCAGATCAAAGGGGCTCCCCGCAATAAAGTCCAAATTTTCCAGGCGACCTCGCATACCACTGAAATTGATCGCACAGGTCTGTGCCCTTTTCTGCGCGTGACGAAGCATATTCGTGCTGAAATCGATGCCGTATACGACCCGCGCCCCAACTTAGAATACAGGTGAAACAGTTGACCGTTTCCACAACCCGCATCAAGAAGCGTAAACCGGGCCCAATACTTCATGTTTCCGAACAATAGTCGATACCGGGCCTTCTACGTTTCGAATGTAGTTCCAGTGTGCCAAAGACCTCCCGGATACAGCGCCGGCCCAAGGAAAGCGCACCATAGTTCGGCGCAACACTTTCATGGGCTTTGTGTATAATGCGTCTGAATTCCGCGGGCTCCATGCCTATGTCCCCCCCTTAACATCAATCCACACAATAGTATCAACATATCTATTATTTTACCTTGTTAACCCTGCCCCGCCCGCCAAGGAATACCTAAAGCACATCTCCGAACGCGGATTTGGCCCGCATGAAAAACCATGACCCCAGGACATAGGAGAAGAACCCGAGAGCCACCACGGCAATCATGGTCCCGGGATGATTTTGGTGCCGCAGAATCACATCCCGAATCACCGAAACGAAGACGGCCATGGGATTTACGTAAAGAAACCAGGACAGATCCTTCGGAACCATGGATGGAGGATAAATAATAGGGGTGGAGAAAAACATGACCATCAGCACGATCCCTAAAAGCTCCTGAATGTCGCGAATGAAAACCGCGGCCGCCGACAGAAAGGAAGCAATCCCCCAGGAAAAAAAGAATAACGCCACGACCACAACGGGAAGGAAGAGCCAGGTTAGATGCAGGTAGCCGATGATGGCAAGATAGAGGAGAAAAAGCACAAATCCGATTCCATTGACAATATAGGCGGATAACAAGCGCCAACGGGAAGGAGTTCCACCGGAAAAACCACTTTCGTAATCAGGTTGGCATTTCCAGCAGGCACCCGACAGATCGCGAAAGCCCTTCAGCGAAAAGAAGCCAGGGCAGAAGCCCTGAAAGAAAAAAAAGCGAGAAAAGAGTGGTTCCCGCTTCCTCCACGCTCACCGTGACACGAAGAACAAGGGAAAAAACGAACAAATACACCACGATGGTCGCCAGCGGATTGATAACCGCCCACAATATACCCGCGGCCGAACCGGCGAAATCGCCCCTTGATCTCCCTTGCCACAAATTGCCGGAGAAGCTGTCGATGAGCCCATGCCGCAATAACAGGCCCCCCTACAAGCAAATAGACCTTCCCTCGGCTTTTCCATTCGTTTTTCCATAAAATGCCGATAATACCAACACCATGGCACCGTAAAGAAGCCCGTACAAGAACCGAGACCCGCCGAAATCGCTCCCTTCAGTCCCCAAGAAAGTCCATACAAAAAAAAAAGGCTGCCTCATCCACAATACGAAAATGCGGCCGAGGCAGCCTTTTACCGTTGCGCCTAAGCCGAGCATACACCGAGCTCTAGCGGCTAACTGTTCATTTTTAATGCTTATAACACTTCTTCACTTGATGCCAGCCAAGCCTGAAGGCCTCCTCAAAAGAAGCCGGCCGGTCTTTGTTGTTTCCTCTCCGCCTTACTAACTACTGGTGGAAATGGACTGTACGCGTCGCATACTGGTAAGCCCGGAAGTGCGATTTGTCGCCTGGCAACGTGCACCATGCCCTCAGTCCACGCGCCATCGATTGCGTAAGCATCGCCAAGCCCGAAGAACACAACCGTACACACAGCCGGAGCGCCGGTATAGTGATACTGTTGTCAGCCGCCATTCATCACGGTAACAGTGTGCTAAACACGTCCCAGTATAAAGCTCAATGAATGGGTAGGTGACCCAACCCTCCGGGAAATTATCCCCGTTTATTGCGGAAACCGCCAAAAGGTTTACTTCATCCCTCAGTCCGCGCTGTCGGAGAAGGGGAGAATATATTCGTAGAACTGTAAACCTCATTAACATCCCATATTCTCACATTTCCAGCGGCACTGTGTAGGTTGTCTCATTTGCCCATTGTCAGCAAAAAATGGGCCATCAAAAGTTAATTTGGTGCACAGTAGCCCCTTGGTGTATTTGGTCGGGAAACCAAGGACATGCACCGTGGCGCAGCATCGCTTTCCACGTAAGGCATGGCGAGATAACTCTTTTGAAAGTGCAGCCTCTATTTCGGCCAGCGTGTTATTAGAATCATTCATTTCCAAGCCTGTTTGTTTCCGTCAGCTGCAAGTATACCGTGCTCTTATAATCGTTCATGGCCAGGGCCTGAACGGCGGAGCTAAAAAGACCTAAGGTCGCATTCGAAAAAACCTGATAGCCCAAAAGTGAGTTATTCCATGTTTGTGTGGAGATGCCTGCTACCCCATTGTTCCAAACCTCGAAAGGTCCATCAGCACCCAATCTCATAGTATTGTCTTAATGGCGGCCTTTGGTAACTCCAGGCGTGCCGAAATTCGTAGCTCCGTGCCAGAGTGCATTCGACCAGGCACTCTGAACGACATAGGTGTATCCAATTGCTGTGGAATCATCAGGGCAGAAAGGCATATACTGCGTTCCAATCGTCTTCAGGGCGAAGTCCAGTGGCGCCTCCGGGCTTGCAAAATTGCCGGCCGCGTTCAGGCAGCTGCTGTCTTCACTGTAGATCTTTGTTTGGGTTCCGTCCCAATACAGCTTCGCGGTCCACACATCAGCCGGTGACAGGTAGATAAGGAAGTCCAAAAGCTCGGTGCTGTTCTTGTAGCTTCTGATAATGACCTTGGCAACCACGGTGGCCTGCCATGTTCGTATTGGTTACCGAAATCTTGGTTTCCCATCCGCCGTTATCTACCACATAATACTTAAAAAGCAACAAATCCCCTTTTTGATTTGGCGAGACCTTGACGTGGTCAAGCGCATTATATCCCCAGGCGGAACCGCTCAGGAACAACACTGAGATCAAAATACCCATCCATTTTGCAATTCTTTTCATAACTTTCTCCTCCAAAAAAAACATTTCAATAGTTAACATTCCGTTCCATTCTTCCTTTCTTTGCCGGTCAGCCGACAGCCGACCGAAAAACGTCACAACAAGAACTCTCACCTCCTTTCGCTTATAAAACTGCAATATATGACCATCCCCGACCAATCTCCATAAACGCAGTGATCGGTTTCTTCCCCGAGCATTTTACACACCCGGGAAGAAAAACGCATCCTTTATCACGTGGTACCATTCATTTCCCGCCTTCACCCAATAATCGGATAAATGGACTTTCTTGATCTTCCCGCCGTTCTGTTGAATTTGCAATACCATGCTTATCGCTGCACAATTGCTCCTCTTCCCAATTGAACTGCAGAAGCTGCAGTTCTTTTACCTGGTTCTTTCTCCCTGCAGTCAGGTACACCTTGTATCTGCTCGGGGTGGTCATTTCCTGAAAATAGGGCGCCTCCATTTTTCTGGCTTCTTCCCAATTCCGGGAAAGCCTCGCATTCCAGTAGGCAAGAAAGACTTTCTCCAGGGCACTTATCAGGCCAGAAGTTCGATGGGCCGTTCGAATCCGGCCCATAGATAACCTTTATGGCATTTTGGGGCATCCCGTCGGTCACTTTGTCATCGGCCGCAAATCCCTGGTCGCAGAAGATCATGGAAAGCAGCAGGACCACGATGCCCGCACACTATGGCGCGAAGAGTCTTATTCATCCGCCGCTCCCTTTGTTCCGTCCGTAATCTTCACGTGGTAGTTTTTCATCAGACGCTCAAACGCTTCTTTTTCAATTTCTATCGCCTTGGAGGAAAGAATGATCCGCCGGATCACTGTTTTTGTCTCCGCATTCATTGGCTTGAGATCACCTGCCCCATCTTTCCTTTCGTTCTTTTCGCGGAACTTTTCCGGGTGGGCCCAGTAATAGGACTCAATAACCACATCCTTCAACGGATACCCATCCAAGAGTTTGGCCGTGTAAAGATCAGAGAGCGCTTTCATTCTCGCAATAGTCATGGCCTCCTGCTTCCCGGGCGCAGCATCTTTTGACAAGCCCATCTTTTCGGCTTCCGCGGCAAAGAGCCTCATTCGCAGAGCAATGTTCAGGCACTGCTTGTCGCTCAGCTTGGCGTTGCCTTGCGTTGTATGGCTTGCATATCTCATTCACTTCCAAGGCCGTTAGCACAAAGCCGTCGCCCTTAGCCACCGGCTTGTCGCTTATTGGACGCCATTGCCGGTGCGTTGATTGATAGGGCCATCAGAACCAGCAACAAGAGTGTTTTCTTGATTATCCCCATGAACTGTTCCCGCTCCACCTTTCCTCACCTTGTCTATCCAAATCTACAAAAAGAAATCACCTATTGGCGCATATAACAAAATCTGTATGCTCTGTCAAGCAAGAATTCTGTTTTCTATTCTTACCAGGTTATGACAAAAGACGGGACCTTCGAAAAGGACGAAGTCGTCATTTTCTTTTCGGCAACCGCCACGTCCTCATCAACAGCTACACCTATATCCGTCAACAAACTGCTGTTTTCCCACCAGAGCAAAAGATTGTCTTCGAGCGTCTTTCCGGATTCGTCCCGCACTGCGATCTCCAGAAAACCCGGTGTCACTTCCACCTGATAGTTGCCGAGGGGGTCTGTCTTCACTTCGTTCACAGCTTCCTCGCCGAATACGCCCACCGAAACCGTCAGGCCTTCGATTCCTTCTCCGGAATTGTATAGGTGATCGCCGTTCAGATCCCTATAAACGTTACCCAGCACGAAGACAGCCGGATCGGTCGGAAGGGCAAAGTCGGCGACAATGATGAATGCGACTCCTTCCTGGCCCTCTTCGGCATCTAAGTAGATCTTTCCGCAGGCAACACCCATCTCTTTTGGATCGGGGCTCAAGATAAACTTTTGCACGGTTGCCTCAGGCAGTCAGCTCAGCCCGCAGCATCGATTCAAAAATCATACGGGCAACTTCAGCTGGGTCTGAAGAACCATACACGCTCGCATAGCCTAAAGCCTCACCGGCCCGTACCGCCTGATACCCCGTGGAGGCAATCCTCTCCGCCGGCGTGGATCCGTCGGGTGATTGGGTATCGTAATAGATAAGCGTGGCCATGTCGGAATAGTGGGCAAGAGCACTTGCTTCGAGTTTTTCATTCCAAGCAAGGGGCGGCAGGCCCTGATCCAGAACCCATGCATCTTCGCCCAGCGTCTCTCGCGCCTCGGCTTCATCAATTCCCGCAGCCTCAAGAGCCTGCAAAGGGGACCTTCGTGCTTCATTCACCAGGCGCCACAATCCCTTCTCCACCGCATAAAGGTCAAGGGAATCAGCAAAATCAGCAACCGCGATATAGGCGTTCCACGGCGCCCCTGAAGCTTGAAAGATCCCCGCCATTAGGGCAATCCCCGCCTCCCTCATGTTGGCGTTGAGGATATTTCTTGGAGCGGTCCTGGCAGGATCCAGTTCTTCCTTAAACATTTTCTCGAAGATGACCTGAACAGCATCTCCGGGTTCGATGAAGTTATTGAAGGCCAGAAACCCTAAGGTCTCCCCTGTGCTCAAAGGGGCGTATCCTGTTTCCCTGATCCGGTCATCATAACCGCGACCGTCAGGAGAATCGGAAGAGTAGTAGTTTTCGGCAAACATCTCTTCCACATGTGCGCGCGCGGCCTGGTAAAGCTTCCGGTCAAATCCCAAGGCGGGAAGGCCTTTGGTCAGAATTTCCTGAAGTTCCGGAAGATCCTGTAGAACTTTTTGAGGATCCAACCCCAATGAAGCGACCATCTTCAATGGATCCTTGCGGGCCTGATTGATAAGGTCGAACAGAGTCGTTTCTTCAAGGGAAGGTGTCCCCTCGGGAACGGAATCCGCCGCCTGAACCGACACACCCCTCGATACTCCCAGGCAAAACAGGCACAGGAAGACAAGACGTATGATCGCGATATGGTATTTATGAAATCTCATGGTGACAAGTCTCCTTGCAATATGCATGCCCGGAATAGTCCAAAGTAAAGAGCATCTCCTTAAAAATCCTGTTTCTCGCAGGTAGCAGACAGTTCCACACCCATTGCCATTCCACTCGCCATCACCATCGCTCGCTTTCAGCGCCCGCACTTTCACGCCAAAACATGGGAACAAGAGAAGGTTCGGCACTGAAACGACACAAGCGCTGAACAGATTCAGCCAGGTTTGGTCAAAAATGACCAAGGTCAAAAATGGACCAAGGCCAAAAGATATTCCACTGGAGCTGATCCTCAATTGGTTGCAGGCTGTCCCCCCATAGCAAATTGACTGCTGTTTGCAATTTGTGCTTCGTTCAGCGCTGCCTGAACCTTTCCAAAAAATTTACATACTTCTTCGACGCCGGGCTCAATGCGCACCGCCTCCGAAAGCTCCCTGATGCCCCGTTCCCTGTCCCCTCTTTGAATCAGCGCAAGGCCCAGATGGAAATGGGCTTCCGCCGATTCAGGTTCCAGACGAACCACTTCCAAAAAATGAAACAAGGCGCCATCCAGGTCCTTCTGTCTCGCTAATAAGAGTCCCATTTCCCGGTGGGCCATGGCCCATCCCGGGTTTATCTCCAGGGCCTTCAGAAGGTAAGGTTTGGCAGCATCCAGATTCCCGGTTCGAACAAAAGCAACCCCTAAGTAGTAATTGGCATAAGGGTCTTTCCCGTCAAGTCTCAAGGCCTCTAAATAGTGCTGCATCGCCCCATCCGTATCACCCATATTCATAAGGGCAAAACCCAGATTCACGTGTGCCGCCACGGAGCGGGGATCGACCTGGATTGCCCTCTTAAAATAGCTTGCCGCTTCTTCGAATTTTTTCTGTCCGGAAAGAACAACACCCAGATTCACCAGGGCTTTGACATGGTTGGGTTTCAGTTGAAGGGCTTTTCGATAGTGATCTTCAGCGGCTTTCGGATCTCCAAGCTGCGCGAATGCAAGGCCCAGATTATACTCAGCTTCAACTTCCGGCCTCGAGTCTCAGAGATTCCATAAATTGCTCAATGGCCTCTGTAAGCTTTCCATTGTTGCTAAGAGCGATTCCCAGGTTGGTGTGCGCTCTTCGGTTTTGTGGGCTCTTGTTCAACACATCCGTCCAGAACAACTCGGCGTTCTGCCATACCTTGTTCCTGTGGTAAGCGAGCCCACCCAAGACAAGAACGATACAAAACAGCAGGAGCACAGCTGAAGCCCAATGCCTTTTAAGCCCTTGAAAAACCATGGCGCTCAACCCAATGGCAAAACCAAACATGGGGAGATAGAGCCTATGTTCAAACATGGCATCCTTTATGGGAATCACACTCGACTCCACCAGGAGTGTGATGAAGAACCAAAAAATTCCGAATGTAACCGCCGGCATTTTCTTTCGAACCCGGATGGCAAACACCATCAGGGCCAGGAGAAAAAGGAAGGCCAAAGGCGTCAGTCCATCAAAGAAGCCTGTCTTGAAAGGAAACACAGGGTCCGCATTCTGGCCCAGGGGCAGAAAAAGCAAACGAATATATGAGGTAACCACCGTAAACTGGGTACACAGATAGCTCCACCGGCTTATTGTTTCCGTTTCTCGGGTCTCCCGGGAAATATCTTCCAGCAGCTCTCCGAAGGCTCCCGTTCCCGCCGGTTTCCCTGACAGCAGAAACACAGCGACCACCAAAAACAACAGGGCCAGCCCTAACCACGGCAGTTTCTTTTTCCATCCCTCCCAGGAGCTGTCAATACACATGACCTCCACCAGAAGAATAGCTAACGGCAGGCTTGCAGCCGTCTGCTTGCTCAGGAAGGCCAAGATTCCGGAAAGAATGCACAGGGAATAGAGGACGAGCATTCTGAGCGTTAGCCTGGATCTCGACGGGCGCACTACCTGCTGCCCCATATTCTCGCCGGTGATTTTCCGTGGGATACTTGATCGCTGTACCATCCTGCCTTTCAGGTAAAACAGCACGGAGAGCATATAAAAAAGGGCCGCGAGGGAAGCGTACCGCTGACAGATATAAGCCACGGCCTGGGTCTGTATGGGGTGGGCTACAAAAATCAAGGCGGTGAAAAGAGCGATCAGGGGAATTGACGCTTTATACCTGACGCCTCGGGATTCGAGATTGGAAATGGAGGACGATTCATCCGTGGGTTTTAAGAGGCGGCTGAGGATTAGGCCGCTTAGAAAATAGACTATCACGCCATTGATCATGTGGATCAGGATATTAATCAGATGATATCCGCGTGTATGCAACTGCCCGAATCGGTAATTCAGGGCAAGTGTAAGATCGGCAAATGGTCTTCTCATTACCGACTGGTCAAACCGCAGGAAATTCGAAACATCCCGTATCTTTTCACTGTCCCGAATCACATGCCCGTCGTCAAGGATAAACGGTCCATCCAGGCTGTTGCTGTAAATCACGGCGCACGTCAGGACAATAAGAAAGCAGGCCAACAGGCGGCTGTTAAGAGCCCTTTCCAATTTGGGAAAACTTGAAACATTCATCCGGTAATCCTTACTTAAATGGCCTAAAAAAAACACCCCGGAAGGGCGTCCGCCACCAAGAATCCGTCCCTGGTGGGCACAACCCTCTCCCCTTCCAAACGCACCAGGCCCGCATCCCTGAGCCTTTCAAGCGTAGAGGAGGAATCGGGGCTGCGAGGTATCACATTTCTGTCCACCCCCTCGCTTGTTCTCAGCCCGAGGGCCAGGGTTTCCAGCCGGATCTGTTCAGAGGTGAGGTCCTCCGATCCTTCCACGGGAAGTCCGCCCGCTTCCAGGGCGGATGCAATATTTTCTGATCGATCTTAGGTTCCACCATCTTTCTTGCCCTGAAAAGGAATGGGCCGAAGGGCCGAGACCAAGGTAAGGCGTATGATCCCAATATTTCCGATTATGGCGGGATCGAAAGTGGGCTCGCCTTGGCGAAATTGGAGACCTCATAGTGCAGATAACCCGCCGCCTCCAGAACTTCGTGCGGTACGGATAAAAAATATCCGTTCCTCCTCATCCGTCAACGGAAGCAGCTCGCCTTTTTCTTCGCGTTTGGAAAATACGGTTTTGCTCTCAATGGTTAGCTGATAGCACGAAATATGCTCCGCCTCAAGGGAAACAGCCTTTTTAAGGGTTTTCAGCCAGGTCTCCAGAGGCTGTTTCCGGAATCCGTAAATGAGATCGATGCCGATATTCCCGAAGCCGGATGCCCGAAGCCGCTCGAAAGCATCGACCGCCGTTTTCGCGGTATGCCCTCTTCCCAGGAAGGCAAGGGCACTGTCATCGAGCGATTGCACGCCAAGGTTGACCCGGTTAAACCCCGCGCCCCGAATGGCGGAAATCTTGTCCTGCGACAGATCGGACGGATTGGCTTCCAAAGTGATTTCGAGGTCTTTTTCAAAATCAAAATGCGCGAAAAGGTGTGCCATGAGCGATTCAAGATGACCCGCCGGAAGGACGCTGGGGGTGCCTCCTCCCACATAGACGGAATCGAACGGGCTGAACCGCCCCCGGTACAGAAGCGCTTCTCTTTTGACCGCGTCGAACCATCGGTCAACGAGAGAAAGGGACGGAACGGAATAAAAAGCACAGTAAGGGCATTTGCTTCGGCAGAAAGGCACATGGATGTATAGACCGGGGGAGGATCGTTTATTCATTATCCGATTTCAGGACCGCAACAAACGCGCTCTGGGGAATGGAGACGGAACCCACCATTTTCATGCGCTTTTTTCCTTTTTTCTGTTTTTCAAGGAGTTTTCTTTTTCTGGTAATATCCCCGCCATAACATTTGGCCGTCACATCTTTCCGGAAAGGCGCAATCGTGGAACGGGCGATAATGGTTCCTCCGATGGCCCCCTGAATGGCGATTTTGAACATGTGCCTCGGAATTTCCTCTTTCAACCTGTTGCACGTATTGAGCGCCCGCGCCCTGGCGCCGTCCCTGTGAACGATCTGGGCAAGCGCATCCACTTTTTCGCCGTTGAGCAGGATATCCATTTTGACCAGATCGCTTGGACGGTAATCGAAAAGCTCGTAGTCGAAAGAACCGTACCCTTTGGTAATGGTCTTGAGGCGATCATAAAAATCGTAGACCACCTCCGCAAGGGGCATATCGAACTGGATTTGAATACGTCCCGGGGTGGGATAATTGAACCGGGAGTTCACACCCCTGCGTTCCAGACACAATTCCATCACGGCGCCCATATATTGTTCGGGAATGAGAATATCAGACCTGATGTAAGGCTCCAGCCCCTTTTCAATAGTCGCCGGATCGGGATAATAAACCGGGTTGTCCACGGTCAGTTCCTGTCCGTTTGTCAGGATAAAGCGATACTGAACCGTGGGGGACGTCATGATAATGGATTGGTCGAACTCCCTCTCCAGTCTTTCTTGAACAATCTCCAGATGCAGAAGTCCAAGAAAACCGCACCGGAACCCCAATCCGAGTGCGGCCGATGAATCTTTCTGGTAAATGAGCGCCGCATCATTGAGCTTATACTTCTCCAAGGCCTCGGTAAGAGACCGATATTCATCGGTGGATATGGGGTAGATGGAAGCAAAAACAACCGGTTTCACCTCCTTGAATCCCGGAAGCGGTTTCGGCGCCGGATTGGAATTGGAGGTGACGGTATCGCCTATCTGAACATCCGAAACAGTCTTGATCCCGGATATGATATACCCCACCTCGCCGGCGGCGAGCTCCGTCCTTTTTTCCCTTTCAAGCCTGAAAACACCAACCTCTTCCACACGGTGTACGGCCTTGTTGTGCATGAGACGGATGGAATCCCCTTGCCGGATCCTGCCTGAAAAGACGCGGCAGCTCACAATGGTTCCCCGAAAAGGATCGTAATGGGCGTCGAAAATGAGCGCTTGCAAAGGATCTTCCTCGGAGCCTTTAGGGGGAGGAATCCGCTCCACAATCGCTTGGAGCACTTCTTCCACACCGGTGCCTTCCTTGGCGGAACAGAGGAGGGCCATATCGGAGTCCAGGCCCAGGTCCACTTCGATCTCTTCCTTCACCCGTTCAATATCGGCGGAAGGCAGGTCTATCTTATTGATGACCGGTATGATCTCCAGATCGTGCTCCATGGCCGCATAAAGGTTTGCCACGGTCTGCGCTTCCACTCCCTGGGCGGCATCCACCAGGAGCAGCACCCCTTCGCAGGATGCCAATGCACGGGAAACCTCATAGGAGAAATCCACATGTCCCGGGGTGTCAATGAGGTTCAACTCAAAAGAACGGCCTTGCGAGTCGGTGTAGGGAAGCGTAATGGCCTGGCTCTTGATGGTAATCCCCCGCTCCCTTTCGATGTCCATACTGTCCAGTATCTGATCCCTGAAGTCCCGCAGCTCCACCAAGCCGGACCTCTGGATAAGGCGGTCGGCCAATGTGGATTTGCCGTGATCGATGTGGGCGATAATGCTGAAATTGCGTATATTTTGCATGCTTTGATCCCTTCTTTCTTGCCTGCTTTGCAAAAACAGGTCCGGCAAATGCTCTCTCTTTGTGCCGTTTGTAACGGGTTCACTATAGTAAGGAATGGAGCCTATCGTGTCAAGGTGGATTGCCGGCTTTGACATTTGTGTTCCATTTCCCCTGTACTGATCCCGAGCGGCTTTATTTTGATACGGGAAATCCTAAGGAAATCCTTAGAGTAAGGAAATACGCAAATTTCGGAAACAATCCGCCGGGAGGAAAAATTGAGGTGGAGGAAAAGCTCATGGAAGCGGGCCTGAAACCCGGTGACTATGTGGCCGTGATCAAGGTAGATAGGGTATGGCCCGAACGTAACCGCAAGACGGGTCACGCCCAGGCTAACTCGATCTTGGCCTGTTACTTTTCACAATTGTCGATTCAACGTTTTGTCAACCGTGAACCGACAACTGTAAACCGTGAACGGTCATCTTATCCCTTAATAATTCGTGGAATCATCATATGGTGTTGGGGACAGATCGATATGGGGTTCTGGTAAACACAGCCGGCAAAGGCCACAAGGTACTTCCTCAGATCCGGGAAGGAGACAATTTCGTCCACATAGCCCCTGTTGGCGCAATAGATGGGCCTGGAGTTATCGTAATACTCTTTGGCAAGGTTATTCATTTTTTCAATAACCGGCCCAAGCGGCCTTCCCGCATCTTTCTCTTTCACCAGTCTTCTCGCAAAGGAGGCGGCAGCGGCCGTTTCCCCGTGCATCACATAGATCTCCGTTGTCGGAGTTCCAAGGGTGAAAGCATTGTGATTATTGGCCGTGGGTCCACCCATCACATAATGAGCGGCCGCGGTCCCTTTCCTGACAACAACACATATCTGGGGAACGTCCGTCTGTTCTATGGAATAGATGAGAGACTGGCCCAGGGCCAACAGCTCCTGCTTTTCCGCAATATCCCCCACGTCGATACCGGATGTATCCTGGAACCACACAATGGGCACCCTGTCCCTGCCGCACAGGGTAACAAATTCATTCATCTTGATCAGGCCCTGGCGATAGAGTTTTCCACCAATCCCCGGATAGGGGGCATATTCCGGGTATTTCGCGCCCAAAAATCCCTGCCGGTTGCCGATGAATCCCACCAGAAAACCGTCGATCTTGGCCAGCCCCGTGTAGACCTCAGGCCCGTATCCCGGCCTGAACTCCATATGCTCGCTGTTGTCAAAGAGGCGCGCAAACATCTCATCCAGGCTGTAGCTGCGCTTCTGGTTGAAGGCCACGATATGGTTGATGTCTTCCCCTGAAAATTTGGGCTCCTTGGGTTCCGCGACCCGGAAAAACTTCGGGTCATAGGCAGGCATCATATCCATATATTTTTTAAGGGCATCCAGAACGCCTTGTTCCGTTTCATACACTTCCTTGAAAAAGCCCGTTGCATTGAAATGGATGGGAACGCTCCCCGGGGGGACTTCTTTAAAATGCCGTGTCGCCTCGATCAACTGCTCGGCGCCCGCTTCGTCAAAGGAACCTTTGGGACTCATGCCGCTTACGATCCCGCCTCCGCCAACGGCAATATTGGCATCCTTGTGGGCCAGAAGGATGGTGGGGCTGATTCCCTGGTATCCGCCGCCGGCAGGGTTGGTGCCGTAAATGCCCGCCAAGATAGGAACTCCCAGTTTTTCCAGCTCCGCATGGCGAAAGAATGTGGTTCCGTTTCCACGCCGATTCGCATATACTTCGTGCTGTTCCGGAAGCTTCACGCCGCTGCAATTGACCAGCCAGACCAGTGGGACGTGAAGTCTTTTGGCCACATCGGTCACCCGGAGTTGATTTTCGGCCTGTCCGGCAATCCAGGCCCCTGCCATGACTTTATTGTCGAAACCTATGACTACGGCCCACTTTCCATTGATCTTCGCCAGGCCATCAATAACGCCCGTGGTCCCTTCCTCATTAAACTGGGGATTGAGCAACGTATGGAGCGGGCACCAGGTTCCGGGATCTATCAGGTATTCGATTCTTTCCCATACGGTTAGCTGCCCTCTCTTTTTGATGATTTCCGCCGGCATGCCCGCGTTTTTCACGGCATCCACCGCAGCGGCCACCTGCTTTTCCACTTCCTTGATATCTTTAACGTTTTCGCCGGTATCTTCCTTTTGTTTATCCGTAAGCGCCTTTCCAAAAGGAGTCATTTCCTCAAAATACGGTTTCATTTTTTTCTCCTTACCTGTTCGCCTTCCTGATTCCCAGTTGATCGAGAGCGATAATCCACTTGCAGATATTAGCAGAACCTTCCACCATGAAATAGGGGGGCGCGTCTCTGTAAAACCTGGCCACGGGGTATTCCGTGGAATAGCCGTAGGCGCCCATGATTCTCATGGCCATCTGGGAAGCCTTGAGCGCCACTTCTCCAGCCAAATATTTTGCGGTGGCAACCTCTAAGGTATTTCCCAACTGCCCCTGGTCTTTCTGCCAGGCGGCTTTATAGACGATCAAACGAGCCGCTTCGACTTCCGCGGCCACCTGGGCTACCATGTCCTGGTTCATCTGGAACTGCCCTATGGACTGGCCGAACTGCTCTCTTTGCTTACAATATTCCGTCACGGTGTCCAGACATGCCTGAGCCAGGCCGACGCCACCCGCGGCGGCGGACAGGCGTGACTGGTTCAACGACCCGAAAACAATCTTTGCCCCATCTCCGGGTTTTCCCAGGATGTTTTCCTTGGGAACCTTCGTGTCTTCCAGATAAATCTCCCCTGTGGGCGTTGACCTGGTTCCTAACTTGTCCAAGTCCGTCGTCGTAACCCCGTTAAACTTTTTGGGCTCAACGATAAAGGCCGAAAGCCCACCGCCCCTGGCATCCTTGTCCGTATAGGCATAGTACACAATGGCATCCGCTGCGCTGGCATTGGATATCCAGGTCTTTGACCCGTTCAGCAACCAGTAATCGCCCTTGTCCTCCGCTGTGGATTTCATAGCCATAACATCAGACCCGGCATTGGGTTCCGTAATGCCGAAACCCCCTACATACTCGGCGCTGACCAGTTTCGGAACATATTTCTTCTTCAATTCTTCCGTACCGTAGCGGAAAATGGTAAAGGCACATCCCAAGGCCTGCATATTGATCTGGACCCTGACTGAACTGGATGCCCTTGCCATCTCTTCCGTCAGGATTATGGCGGCCAGCCATCCCATTTCATTGCCGCCGTACTCCTCGGGAATTACCGTACCGAAAAAGCCCAGTTCGCCCATCGGCTTGATCACTTCTTCATAGGGAAAATAATGCTTCTCATCCCATTCATCGGCAAAAGGAGCTATCTTTTCATCGGCAAAATCCCTTGCCATCTCCTTGAGCATCTGCAACTCGTCGCTAAGTGCAAAATCCATAAAACAAACCTCCTCGAGATATTGGCTTGACCCAAAATATTCTTCTTTAACAGCTATAGAATAGCTACTATATAGCACATGATATATTTTGGCAATACAAATAATGCCGGAATCCGACTTTTATGATTTTACTCATTGACTTTTATTTCCAAACCTCATAATAGTGAAGCATTTAACAAAAAGACAGGCTTTAAGAAACAGTTAGGAGGTTATTTGATGGAACCGTTGACCATAAATCGGAAGGAGAGCAAGCTGAGAATTGCTCCGGAGTGGGCCGATGTATGCTTTACATGCGGAACCTGTGCGGGGGGATGCCCTGTCACAGGAGTAGACGGCCTTGATCCGAGAAAGGCTGTCCGTATGGCTGCCCTTGGTCTGGACCAGGAGCTCATCGATTCACGATTCCCGTGGATCTGTACCCTTTGCGGCAGATGCGAATATGCCTGCCCCCAGGGTGTGCAAATCCTGAAAATGATGCGCCGGGCGAGGACGCTGCGCGCACGGGACAAGGTGCCGGGCCCCATCCACAAAGGCGTGGTGATGGACCTGGAGAGAGGAAACAACCTGGGGATTCCAAAAGAGGATTTTCTTTTTCTTCTGGCCGATCTCGCCAAAGAGATGGAGGAAGATGAAGGTTTATCCGGGTTTTACGTTCCTGTAGACAAAAAAGGCGCCAACATCATGGTGACCGTAAACTCCAAGGAGCCTTTTGGAGAACCGGACGACATGAAGTTTTGGTGGCGGATATTTTACGCGGCCAAAGAGGATTGGACGGTTCCATCGACGGAATGGGAAGGCGTCAACTGGGGGCTTTTTTCCGGGGATGATGAATCCATGAAGACACTCGTGGGACGGATTGTCAACCACATGGAGAGGCTGGAGGTCAAAACGCTCCTCCTACCCGAGTGAGGCCACGCCTACTTCGCGACCAGGCTTGGTCTGCAAACATGGTACCCTGAAGTTTTTGAGAAATATAATGTTGTATCCGTCCACCAGTTGCTGAAGCAGTACATTGACGAAGGAAGAATTAAGCTGGATAAATCGATCCACGAAGAACTCACGACCGTTCATGACCCTTGCAATTACGGTAGAAAAAGCATGAAGGCGTTCGGGGAGGCCTTTTTTGAGGAACCGCGCTGGATTACCCAGCAGTGTTGTGAAAATTACGTAGAGATGCACCCCAACCGCATGAACAACTTCTGCTGCGGCGCAGGAGGAGGCGCCTGGGCCATGCCCTATGATGCCGAGAGGATCTATTACGGGCGCGTCAAGGCCAAACAGATCATGGACACCAAGGCCAAGATGGTCGTGGCGCCATGCCACAACTGCCGGGATCAGATCATGAAAGGCCTCACGAAAGAGTACGGGCTGGACATTGAAACCAAATACCTGTGGGAACTGGTAGCGGATTCGCTGGTTGTAGAACCCTGGAATGAAGAAGAGGTTCAGAAGGCCCACGAATTAAGAGACGCCCAGTACGAGAGGGACGAAATCGATCTGGACGCGGAAGAAGACTGGTAGCAGACAAAAATTCTCCTGCAATATCAGGAGACATATATTAAAAAAGCCCCCTGCGAAAGCAGGGGGCTTTTTTTTACCATATCATCGCCTATAATTTCTGCCAACTCCGGAACGCAATCGATCACCACCAGCAGATGACCTTCTCGTTTTCGAATATAAGATCAATCAGTTTTCCGTAATCGGCATCCTCCCCGTAAAGGGAAAAACGGGTGACCTCCTCGCCTTTGGAGACGATCTCTTCCAGAGTCCGTGTGATTTCATCAGGTTCGGACTTAAATACACAAAGTGTTTTCATGCTTACCCCCCAAAAGGGATGACAAGATCCATTTCTTTCAATTTCTCACCAATATCCTCGATGCTCATATATTTGAAACCGTGTTCTTCCACATTGACCTTATTATTGGAAAAATATTCACATTCCATATCTTCCAGCCATTCAAGATTTTCCTTGTAGGCATCGGTCATATCAATCTCGACATCGAGCACGAACATATACGAATAGAAATTTTCAACCGCCAGTCCCAGAGTTGAGCGGGAACCTTCCCAGAGATCCTCTTTTCTGCGAATCAAAAAAGCCACATGTTTGATGTTCTCCATCCCTTACATCCCCTTCAAAATACGACATACCGGTCGCAGTCTTCTATCATTTCGCCATTTCTCGCCTGGGTGGCAAAGTCTTTTTCGTCAATGCCCTTGACAGGCGGTTTCAACCCATGACTTTCAAAACCAACATTACACAGTGCGAGCTTCCCCAGACCTTCCAGCTCTCCAAATCGAGGATGCTGTGTCAGCAGGGTCCCCAAGTGGCTGAAGAAGACAGTCGTCTCCACTTCTTTCTCTTTAGCGGCTCTGCAAAGAGCGATAACCTTGTCCAGATGTTTGTCTGAAGTTACAAAAATTCCCAAAGATGCTGCCATACGATTCTTCCGCCTCCATGCAGTGTCCGGGACTGTCTATCTCAGACTATTTTACTTTGATATAAAACCGGGTAAATCCTTCGTCATCTTTCTCGCCCAAATATTCATGCCCCCCTCGCTTGGCAAATGCGGGAAGATCATTTTTTGTGCCCGGATCCGTGCTGCATACTTCGATAATCTGCCCTGAACTCATCTTTCCTATGGCTTTTTTTGTCTTGAGTATCGGCATGGGACAGCTCAATCCTCTGCAATCCAAGGTCTCATCCGGGGTAATATTTTCTGTCATAGTCTTCGCCTCCTCGTTATGAATATAGGTTGTATAGGCTTTATAGGCCCGAGGCCATGGGGAAAAGGCATAACGATTACCGCCTTTCAGGATTTCCCACACCACCGATGGTAAGATGTATACCAGAAAAGGAGAAAAGGCGTCAACCGTCTTTTTTTCGTGACAGAACTTGTCCCATGGTTTATGATTTAACGTATGGAAACATCGAAAAGAATCTACCTTATACGGCACGGCCAGGTGGTCGGCCACGATAACTTCCCGGTCTTCGGGCAAACAGATGTTGAGCTGACCGGCGTCGGGATCATTCAGATGAAACAGGTAGCCGAAAGACTTCGGTTGGTTGAACTTGAAGGCATCTACTCCAGTGATCTCAAAAGGGCTTCCGTAGGCGCCCAATTCATTGCTGCCGACCACAATGTGCCGATCCATTTCCTTCAAGAGTTGCGAGAAATGCATTTTGGAAATTGGGAAGGCTTGACCCTGTCTGAAATCCGAACCGGATTTCCCGAAGAACTGGTAAAGCGGCAGGAAGACATTGTTCATTATGAAGCGCCGGGCAACGGCGAATCGGTCTTTGCCTTATCCAACAGGATCATGGAAGCTTTTGAAAACATTCTTTCCAGGCACGAAAAAGGGAATATTGCCATTGTTGCCCATGGCGCCGTAAACCGGGTCATTCTTTCTCATGCACTGGGTCTGGATCTTTCAAGGATGTTCCATATTCAACAGGATTATGGATGTTTAAACATTGTTGACTATTTTCAAGACAGTACCCTTGTACGACTCATGAATGGTTGAAAGGTTCCGGATGAGCCATATCCTGACAAATCCGCCGATGAACCTTTGACGGTACTACGATTAACCCCTTATTCCATAGAGAAAGCAGTTGGCATTGATGACAAGCGAGGGAAAATCGGATTTTCAGCTGAATGGAGCAGATACCCCGGGAAACGAAAGGGCCGTTATCCCCCCAAACGATCCCGGCTTTTCTTCGGGGCAGCAAATCTCAATGAATGTCGTGGAAATTCTTAAAAATGCCGACTCCTTGAGAGAAGTGGGAATGGTGAATGCGGCTGTTGAAGAATACAGCCGTCTTTTTGCCTGTAGCTACCCATTATCCAAAATAATCCCGGGACTTTTGGCCTGTCTCTCCAAGAGCAGCTCCCCCCACGAAACCCTCAAGCGAATAGACGATGCCATCGAAAAACAAAATTTGAATGCGGGACGAATGGCCGGCGTCAAGTATTTCCTTGGCCTGGAAATGGAGAAAAGCGGACAGCTGGACACGGCCCTGAAACTGTTTGAAGCGGCGGAAAAGGCTGATCCCCAGAACAAACAGATCCAAGAAAAAATCGATCACGTCATTTCCAAACTCTCTTCCGGCTCAAAATATGACTACCTGCTCCACAAGGGCATGCTGACCCGTGAAAAACTGCAGCAGGCCCTTGAACTTTCCAAGAAAATGCGGAAGAGCGTGGCGTGGATCCTCATCAACCAGTTCAAATTGCAAAAAGGTGATGTCGGGAAGTCTCTTTCTCTCTATTTCGGCTGTCCTTTCAGAAGCTTCGATCCCAATCTCCCCGTGCCCATTGAGCTGATAGGTGGCTTGAAAAAACCTTTTCTGCTTCATGACCTGTGGGTCCCGTTGAGCTGGAGCAAGGAAGGGGTTGAAATTATCATTGACAACCCTGGTGATCTCAGGAAAACCGGTCAGATCCGGGCCCTCATAAAAACCAAGAAGGCCCTTTTTTCCGTAGGCATAAAGGAGGATATCGAGCAGTTTATCAACCATTTCTTTGAGCAAAAATCGGAAAATTCCGTCAAAGATATGATGGATGAGCTGGATATGATTCCGGACGTCACCTTTGAAATGGAGATGGATGAGGAAGAAGCAAGGGAAGAAGATCTGGTCGACGAAGAATCCAGCCAGGTAGTAAAACTTGTGGACCAGATTATTGTAGCGGCATACAGGAAAGGCGTCTCCGACATTCATGTGGAACCGTCACTTATCTCGAAAAAGACCTCCATCCGGTTCAGGCTCGACGGCGTGTGTCAGGAATATGCAGGCGTCCCCAACTACATGGCAAAGGGCATTCTTTCAAGACTTAAGATAATGGCAAATCTCGACATTGCCGAAAGACGTCTGCCCCAGGACGGTAAAATCAAATTCAGGCGTAAGGGCGTTCCCAGTTTCGAATTGCGCATGGCAACCATCCCCACGGCAGACAATCAGGAAGACGCCGTTTTGAGAATCCTGGCGAAGGCCGGCGCATTAAAGCTTTCCGATATGGGGTTGAATGAGCGTAATCTGAAAATACTGAAGAAGATCCTCTCACAACCGTACGGCCTTATCTTGGCCGTAGGGCCAACCGGTTCAGGAAAAACGACCACTCTCCATTCCGCCCTGGGGCATATCAACAGTCCGGGCATCAAGATCTGGACCGCCGAAGATCCCGTGGAAATCACGCAGGCAGGCCTGCGGCAGGTGGAGGTCAAACCAAAGATCGGACTCGATTTTGCAAGAGTCATGCGGTCCTTTCTGCGGGCGGATCCGGATGTCATCATGATCGGGGAAATGCGGGATCATGAAACAGCCCACATCGGGATCGAGGCATCGTTGACCGGACATCTCGTCCTGTCTACCCTCCACACCAACAGCGCACCGGAGACGGTAACCAGACTACTGGACATGGGGCTGAATCCGCTCAATTTCTCTGACGCCATTCTTGGAGTTCTGGCCCAACGCCTCGTAAGAAAATTGTGCCCGAACTGCAAGGCAAAATACCATCCTGCGAGGGAGGAATTTGATGAAATCGTCAGTGAATACGGAATCAGTGAATTCGAGAAGACGGGAATAACATTTTCGCCGGACTTAACCCTTTACGGGCGCGCTGGATGTGAGGCCTGCTCGGGAACGGGATACAAAGGACGGATGGGGATTCACGAACTTTTGGAAGGCACTCCTGGAATCAAGAAATTAGTCAAGAAGGCTGCATCCACCGAGGAGTTGTTTTTTCAATCTGTAAAAGAAGGAATGACCACTCTCAAACAGGATGGCATTCGTAAAGTATTCGATGGCCTCACCAATATGAAGGAAATCCGAAGAGTTTGCATTGATTGATTGCGGTCAAGACGGTTCTTTTTGAAAAGATTGGATAATTCTCGATGAGTGCCCTCATTTCCGGAGGAAGTGGACCAAATGCCAAAGATTGGGATGATCATTGATGATGACTTTTTTTTCGTGGAGTTTTTGTCGGAGGTCCTTGAAAATAAAGGGTATAAAGTTATCAAAGGCTATGATGGGAAAGAAGCCATAACAAAACTCAAAGAAGGGCCTGTTGATGTTCTTTTTCTGGACATCGTCATGCCCAAAATTGATGGGCCGATGGTTATCCGCTTCATCCGCGACAAATTTCCTGACAATCCGTTCCCAATCGTTGCCGTTTCAAGCACCTTCATTGAGCGTGGGGAAGAAGTTAGCGATATCGGAGCCGATTACTATTTTGCGAAAGGTCCGTTGGAGGAGATGTCGAAGCAGGTGTATCAATTGCTGGAAAAACTGGAGGGAGAAGACCGGACCAATGGAATTCCCACCAATTTTTTTGCTACAGGAAATCTCCATCCGCGAGAAGCGACATTTGAGCTGGTAGCGACACTAAATTTTCAAAAAGCAATCTTTGAACATATAGGGGTGGGCATTCTTGTAGTTGATCACGACGCAAAAGTTATAAACTGCAATCCGATGGTGGTTGAGCTAACCGGAAAACCGATCCAGGACATCCTGAACAGCCCCATAACGCACCTGTTCCCCTCCAAAGAAAAAACCGGAATCATTTCAAAACTCAAGGCAGTGGCCCAGAACCTGGAACTGAAAAAAATATCGTTGGAAGTCATCATTGGATTCAGGAGAGTAGGCCTGATCTTTTCGATCTTCAGATTGAATGAGCAAATAGCCGGATGGATTATTGCGATGGAGGATCTGAACGAATGGGAAGAACAAGTATAAGAAACAAACTGATCCTCAGCTTTCTGGCGTTTCTGCTCATACTCCTTTCGGTTGTAGGGTTTGTAAATTATTTCAGCCAGGATTTTTACCTGGCGCAAGCCATATCCGCTGCCATGGCTCTAACGTCAGGAATTATTTTCGGGAGCATTTTCTCCCAATCGATCGTAAGGCGCCTGCACCGCCTCAGAGATGTCGCCTCAGAGATAAGCCGGGGTGATCTTTCAAAAGAAATCACATTAGATTCCCATGATGAGATTCGCGATTTAGAGGAAGTGTTCGCGAAAATGCTTAAAGATTTGCGAATCATTTTGTCCGAAATGGATCAGGTTGCCACCCAGATCCAGCAGACGAATAAACACCTCGGAGGGCTAATCACCGAAGTCCTTTCCAAAAGCAAGGAAATTGATGAGGCTGCCGCTACGATCGCCAGGGGATCGGAAGAACAGACCATGATCGTCCAGAAGACATCTATCATTGTTGACAAAGGGCTGGAAAGAATGGATGAAATGGTCAAGAAATCGGCACGGACCGTATCGAAAATCGCCGAAGCCCAAGCCAGAAGTGCAACCGGAGAGAAGAATGCCCGGGAAACTTTGAAATTCCTGGATGGAGTTCTTAAACAGCTGGCTGAATATGGTGAACCGGTTCACACACTTTCAAGAGAAATGGAAAAGATCAGAACCGTGGTCAATGTGATGGATGAGCTTTCTCAGAAAACAGACCTGCTTTCTCTTAATGCCTCCATAGAAGCCACCAGGGCCGGGGAATCCGGAAAAGGCTTTGCCCTTGTGGCTAACGAAATCCGGGCCATGTCTGAAAATTCCAGGCAGTCCACCAAGGCAATAGGCAGAATTGTGGAAAACGTCTTCAAAAACAAGAGCGCTGCCATTGAATCGCTGGAGAAAAGCGAGGAAAGCATCGCCAAGGGGCGTGAAATCATAAACAACATCGTGTCAACTTTTGAGGATACGCTATCAGGGGTAAGAGACATCTTTTATGAGGTAGAGGAAGTGGAAAAACTGACCCTCGAGCAGGTGAACCAGATGAAAGGAATCCAGGGGCATTTTCATGCGCTTTCAGTCCTTGCAAGAGAGAATTTTGTCCTGACGCAGAAAACAACAATCGGCACCAAGAGTCAGGAACAGGATCTGGAAAGGATCGTAGATGAAATGAGATCCCTGGATAAGTTGTCGGATAAGATGCTGGCAACACAAAGGCGATTCAAACTGCCGGCCAAATGAGGATGGAAATCCTCGTTTTTAGGAGATCCGATCTCTTTATTGGTATCGAAATTGACCACATCCGGCAGGTTGTAGAAGACGTAACCGTTGTTCCTGCGCCCTTGACTCCTCCCGGTTACGTGGGGTTGATCTATTACCGGGGGGAACTCTTTGACGTAGCGGATCTTGGTGTGCTCATTGGGAAAAAACCCCCCACAAAATATAAAAGAAAACTGAATATTCTACTCAAGTGGAACCAGAAGGGGATGGCCCTGGCTGCCGATGAAATCATTGGGCTGAAGTCCGTGAAAATGGACGACGGGAAACAGGAAAGCTTCACCCTCGAAGGCATTCAAATCAAGCTGATCACGCCCGAATCTGTCTGGAAGATGTTGTCTGAGTTGCCTTATGGACCTCACCAAATATAAGAATATCTTTGCTCAGGAATCAAGAAAATACCTGGAAGATCTGGACCCTCTGTTGATCTCCGTGGAAAAGGATTGTTCCGACCGGGAGTTGTGGAAACAGATTCACGGGAAGATCCACTCCATCAAAGGGATGGCCAGGGCGTTGAGCATGGAAAGCATCTCCTCGCTTTGCCACCTCATGGAGGCGTGGTGTAAACAATTCCAGCAGGGATCGTGTAAAGCGGGGAAAGCTGATGTCCAGTCTCTGTTTGAAGGTTTGGATGTTCTTGCCCTTCTTGTGGGCAGTTGGGGGGTGGACGCTTCCCCCGAGCAAAAGAAACAAAGAGAAGACCTCATGGCAAGGTTTGAAAAAGAACCTTCCCAGGATCGTCCCCAGGTCGCCATGGGACTGGAGAATATTTCGGTTCATTCTCCGAAAGGTATCGAGCATGTTCGTATAGCGTATTCCGTAATAGAAGAGCTACTTGGACATTCCCAGGAGATCATCCTCCTTGAAAAATCGCTCCCCATGTTGTCCGAAGAGCTGATATCTTCAGGTCTTAAAAACTGGATAGATCATTGCAATTCCATGCTGAAAGGGCTGTATCTGCGCCTGGCGATGTTGAGGCTGGCGCCCGTGGCGGATTTTGCAAAACTGTTTGACAAAACCATACGGGATCTTGCAAGAAAACACGGCAAAGAAGCAAAAATCGAGATCGTGGGAGGGGAACTCCTGGTTGATATCGCATTGATGAACCGGCTGAAAGAACCTTTCATGCATTTGATGAGGAATTTCATCGCCCATGGCATTGAAGAACCTGAAGAAAGGTCGAAAGCCGGAAAGAGCAAAGAAGGAAAAATTTTCCTGGAAGCGGAAAGAAAGGACAATAAACTCCTGCTGAAAATGGAGGATGACGGCAGGGGAATTGATCAGCACGCCATCAGAAGATTTTTGAAAGAGAAAAAATCGATGAAAGAAGGCGAAATTTCTCGATTGTCTGAAAGCGAACTCTTAAAAGTCATATTTCTGCCGGGGTTTACTACCGCCCGTGAAGCAACCACCCTTGCAGGAAGAGGGATCGGCATGGATGTGGTTGTGCGCACCATAGAAAACCTCGGGGGCTCCATAGAGGTTGTTTCAGAACCTTATAAATACACCCGGTTCATCATGCAATTCCCCTTGTTCCTTTCGGTGATCAACGCCTTCATCTTCACCGTGGGACCCTATACGCTTTCCATCCCGACAACACGAATAGAGGCCGTAGAAAGCGTTTGTTCTAACGCAACTACGGAGAAAAGAGCCTCACTCGTGCCGCTGAAAGATTTCCTCTGTATGGAACAGAATGCCGACGACCGACCTTCCCACATTATAAGGCTCAAGAACTCGGCCGATGAGACTGTATCCAATTGCGATTCCGCCGGAATGCGATTTGCAGTCGACTCGATTATCGGAAACACCCCTCTGACAACAATGCCCGTAGGGGAACTTTTGGCGAAAACAAAAATTTTCGCCGGCGTTGGTATGATGGAAACCGGTGAAATATCCATGCTTCTCGATGTGGAGAAACTTCAGAAGCTGCTTCAAAAAAAGCATCCGGTTTCATAGATTTGCTCCCGACATGTTTATTCGAAAATGTAGAAGAAATTATTGCGGATTCTCTCCAAGCGCAAGCTTTTTCATGATGTTGTCTTTTATCCAGTGGCTATCCCACCACTCGACAGGGTTCACCGGAATTCCGCCCACCATAATCCCGAAATGCAAGTGGTCGCCTCCCGCCAAGCCCGTCTGCCCAGTCGTTGCGATGATTTCTCCTTTCGACACCTTCTGACCGGCTTTAACATTGACACCGCTCAGATGTGCGTAAATGGAAGCCAGCCCCTGGCCATGATCAAGGACGATAGCGAGACCGTAGATGCCAACGGGCTCGGCCAGAATCACTCGTCCATTATTGGCGGCCTGGACGCCCGAATGAGCAAGTGAAGCAAGGTCAACCCCCGTATGGGTCTGTTCGTCAATCAGCTGCCCTTTATAATAATAAGAACGCCTTTCGCCGAATTTGGCCATTGTTGCGGCATTTTTCAATCGGATCCAGACGCCGTCCCACAGCCTCTCAGGGCTGGTATCGGTTCTGAGGTCAAAAAACTTTTTGGCGTTTTCTTCTCGCAACTCACGGTTGATCTTCAAGAATTTGGTAATATCATCCGCATCCAAATTTCCCAGATAGGGGGCGAAACCGGGCAATATCTTTTTCAGGAAACTGTCGGTGATATTGATTTTATCCGTGGGGTAACGCTTTTTCCTCACTTGGCAGTAAAACCCTGTTTTAGCAAGGTTTCCCGCCCTGTCTTCCGCCCACAAATAGATATCCGGTGTTCCTTTTGAATTGAGAGGAACAGCGAAATAACAGACGCTATTTCCGCCTTTTGAATCGGTAGACAGAGGATAGCCCGGAAAGAATAATTCATCCACGTAAAGCCCGCTTTTCACCGCGTCGGAACTGGTCTGATATACAACCAGTCCGCTCCCTCCTACATTGACATAATGAAGTCTGCTGATTGTTCTGATAGCGGGCGGAATGGTGTCCACAACCATTTTGTGTTCAAACAAAGAAAGATTTCCGTCTCCTCCTTTTCTTTTTGAGTAATCCCACGCACTCACGATCAAATCAACCCGCCCCTGCGCCAGGTTCAATGCTAAAGGGTCCACGCTGAAAGTAGCATCAAACTGGTGTACTCCTGCAGCGTTGAACAACCCTTCAAACGGAAATTTCTTTTCAAGAACGGTAATCTCTCGCCCGCCCTGTTTGAGGATCACTTGCAGTTGTTTCAGCCCTCGTTTCAGGTCGAGAGCAGATAGCGTGAATTCCTGCTTTTTGGAAAGAAACTCGGACAGGGGTTGAACGGTGATGGATGGGACCTCGGATTCAAAGATCGTGGTCAGGAACCAGCCTAAGAAAACGAGAACGATTACGATGGAACCAACTGCCAGAAACAAACGGACATTTCTTTTTTTTCGCATGGAAACCTATTGCCTTTTTTGTGATGAACACTTAGAAGAACTACTCAGATCTCATCCGGTTTACACCAAATCTACAAGGGGTAAAGGCAGTTTTGGCCCGGATGTTTCCGTATGCGTATAGCAGCAATCCACGCACATGGCAAATAGTTTTGAAAGAGAGAGGAAAAAGCACATGGGAATAGCAGGTTTTGTTGGGGTTATAGGTGCTGGAAACTGCTCACAAGAGATTTACACCACGGCAAGAAACCTCGGCTTTGAAATCGGGAAGAAATCCTGGACTCTTGTGTGTGGAGGTTTGGGCGGCGTCATGGAAGGAGCCGCGAGGGGATGCCGGGAGGCGGGTGGTTTGACCGTAGGACTTCTTCCCGGCCTGGAAAGACAATCGGCAAATCCCTACATTTCTGTTTCCTTGCCCACAGGTCTGGGAGACGGAAGAAATCTCCTCATCGTGCGGTGTTCAGACGTCATTGTCTCTTTGGCGGGAAGTTACGGGACCCTTTCAGAAATAGCCCTGGGACTAAAGGCAGAAAAGCCTGTGATTGGACTTAAAACCTGGGAGGCAATCCCCGGTGTTCAATATGCCCAAGACTACCGTGAAGCCATCGAAATGGTGGAAAGATCATTAATCAAATAGTGTTATGACTTTTTGGTCCTCTGGCCTACGGGTCTCTGCTCGAACCCTATTCATTTCCAGTTTGTCAGGATGAGGATGCTACAAAAACCTCGCAATCCTCCTGCTGATCTCCTTCACCCTGCTCATGATTTCATTGGAATCCAGAGTCATAAAGCGTCTGTCTTTCATCAAAATTCTCCCATTTACGATGACATCCCTGACATCGCCGCCATTCGCCGAGTATACCATGGTCGAAAAGGGATTATAGACCGGCCACAGATGGGGTCTTTTCAAATCAATAACAATAAGATCAGCCCGCTTGCCTTTTTCAAGACTTCCGATCGCGCTTCCGAGCCCCAGGACGGAAGCACCTCCCATTGTGGCCATTTTGAGAGTTTCCCGGGCTTTCATACTCGCAGGGTTCCCATCGAAGACCTTTGCGAGTTTGGCGGCGCTGTCCGCTTCACACAAAAGGTCCAGGTTGTTATTGGAGGAACAGCCGTCCGTGCCCAGACCCACGGCCAGTCCAAAGGACAACATCCGTGAAATATTTGCAACACCTGAACCCAGTTTCATATTGCTTTCAGGGACATGGACGACTCCAACGCCCTTTTCGGCAAGGAGCGCCATCTCTTCAGAACTCAAATGAATCGCGTGACTGACCACAAGCTGATGGGTCAAGAGCCCCAGCCCTTCCAGATAGTCCACGGGTCTTTTTTTCTTATCAGAGAGGATTTCATCCACTTCTTCTCTTGTCTCTGAAAGGTGAATCTGGAGAGGCAGCTGATGAGCATAGCTCAGATCCCACGCCGCCGACAGGGTTCTTTCGGAACAGGTGAGCGGGCTGTGACAGAAAAGACCGGGCGTAATCAACTCGGATTTGCCCTTCCACTTTTGAATGAATCTTTGCCCCACGGCTACGTTTTCTTTCGGGTCCCGGACCCCCGGTGCTGGAAAATCGATGATTCCCTGGGCGATAATTCCCCTTAACCCTGCGGTATCCGTAGCCATGACCGTTTGATCCTGAAAGAAATACCCATCGGCAAAACAAGTGGTTCCGGAAGAGATCATTTCAAGACAGCCCAGAAGGGCGCCCCAATAAACTGTATCCGGAGACAGGAATCGCTGTTCAAGAGGAAATATTTTCTCAAAAAGCCATTTTTTCAAAGGCAGATCATCCGAAACTCCTCGAAAAATCGTCATAGCGGTATGTGCGTGGGCATTGACAAGCCCTGGCATCACCAGGCAATCCGTGGCATCAATGATCCGGCAGGATGGGCCAAAGGGAATTGTCAGGTCCCTTCTTTTCCCGATGGCCGCGATACGTCCCTCTGAGACCAGGATTCTTGAATCCATAACCGGTTCCTGATCCTCCACCATGGTCAGAGCAATGCCTCCGTCCACCACAAGATCAATGGGAATCCGGTCCCGGTTTTCCTTGTGCGATTGATTCTTAACCAAATGTACCTCCATTGTACCCTACAAAAATCCCCAGGATTCGGATTTGGGGTTTAGAAAAGCCATTCCGCGAGAAAAAGGGTTTATTTCCTTGACACACGTTTGACTCTGAGGGAAATTACAGCCCAATTTTCTCAGCGGTATATTTTATATTAAGGAGCAGAATATGGCAATAGTCGCCCCTTTCAAAGGGTTAACCTACAACTTGAAGAAAAAGCAGAATCTTTCCAATCTCATGGCCCCCCCATACGACGTAATCTCGCAAAAAGAGCAGGTTGCGCTTTACCAGGCCGATCCACACAATGTCGTGCGCTTGATCCTGGGAGAAAAGAAAACCGGAGATTCCGATTGGGATAACCGATATACACGTGCAGCAGACGACTTTCAGAGGTGGCAGTCCAACGGCACCCTTATCCGCGCCAAAGAGCCCTCTTTTTACCTGACAGCCATGACCTATCGTCCTGGAAACGGAGATCCGGAAAGAGTGCGATGGGGCATCATACTTCTCGTAAAAATTGAAGACCCGGATTCGGGCGTGGTCCTCCCGCACGAAAGAACCTTTTCAGCTCACAAGGATGACCGATTGAAACTGTTCAGGACCTGCAACGCCCAGTTCAGCCAGATTTTTGGACTCTACGAAGATCCCGAAAATGCTATTCTTGAGGAATGCCAAAAATTTTCAGACCCCTCTCCCCAGATCGATTTTGAGCTCGCTGACGGGGCCAGACACAGAATGTGGATCATCAGTGGCGCGAGACTTTTCCAAAAAGTGTCGGACCTCATGCAAAATAAGTCTATTTTCATCGCCGATGGCCACCACCGGTATGAAACCGCGAGAAATTTCAGAAATATTATGCGGGCAAGATTCGGCGAAAAACCGGCCAACAGGTCGTACGAATATGTGATGATGTATCTCTCCAATATGAATGATGCGGGGCTCACCATTCTTCCATCACACAGACTGGTTAAAATGGGCTCGGAATTCGAGCCGGGGAGTATGCTGAAAAAAGCAGCCCATTGGTTCGAGATACAACACTTCCCCTGTAGCCATAAGAATATCAAAGACGAAGCATCTGAGCTCAAAAAACTGATCAAAAGAAATGGAAAAGCAAGAACCGCCATCGGTTTTTATCACAACCAGTCAGATCAGTGGTACCTTTTATGCTTGAAACCCGGGATGGAAAAGGAGATGGGCGAAGACCTTCACCCTTCCTTAAGGGATTTGGATGTCCTTGTTCTTTCCCGTCTGATCCTGCAGAAATGTCTCGGCCTGACCCCGAACGATCTGGATAATGAAGAGATCATTCGTTACGAAAGCAATATTTCCAACACCATGCAGGCAGTGGATTCCGGGGAGTATCAGATGGCCTTTCTGCTCAATCACACCAGGATGGACCAGGTAAAGGATGTGGCTCGTAATTCTCTCGTCATGCCCAGAAAATCGACCTACTTTTTTCCGAAAGTGCTCACCGGACTGGTATTCAACAAGATAGATCCCCATGAAATCATACAGGCGCCCTGATATCAAGACCGAGTCGGATGAATGCATAGATCGCTTTTTCAATGGCCGTCTTCTTCTTATCCAGTCAAAAGACGGTTACAGATTTTCCATCGACGCCGTGTTATTGTCCGACTTTGCAACCGTCAAGAAGGGGGATCTGATTGTGGACTTGGGAACTGGTTGCGGAATCATTCCCCTGATTCTGCTCACCACAAAACCGGCAGCCCGTGTTTACGGAATGGAAATACAGAAAGATCTGGTCAGTCAGGCCTCAAGAAATGCAGCGTTGAATGATCTTGAGAACAGGATGAAAATTATTCAGGGAGATATCCGAAACATTCCCATGGGAAGGAATTGGGCCGATGGGGTAATATGCAACCCCCCTTACAGGAAAATCAGGAGCGGCCGTATCAACCCCGATCCACGCAAGGCCATCGCAAGACATGAAATCCTGATTTCCATTGACGACATCGCCGCAACAGCAAGAGAGATCCTGAAGAAAAAGGGACGGCTCACCCTGATCTATCCAAGTGTTCGTCTTCCGGATATCTTTTCAAAACTGCGACATTACGGTTTTGAACCAAAAAGGCTGAGGGTTAATCATCCCAGCTTGAAATCACCGGCCAAACTGGCCCTTATAGAGGCAACACTGGGCGGACAGCCCGGATTGGAAATTCTTCCTCCCGTCCTCGGACAGGGTGATTTCTCTATTTCGGACCCACGTTGAAAGAAATCCTGGTGACAACCTCTCCGCCCAAACGCTTATTGAGGTTTGCGCGGATGGACGCTTCATCATAAAGGAGATCCTGCAGCCAGAGGGCGTTGGCGACGGCGACCTTTAGATTTCCATCCTTTATCTGAACGGGAGAAGCATTTTCCGCAATATCAGGACCCACGACCTCATTCCACACATCCCAGATCTTCGCATCATCAGGGTTGAAAGGCAGTCCCCCGGCGAGCAGATCCGCTATGACGTCTTTCAGGGAGGTCAAATCGCTTTTGCGTGCATTCATATCCATTCCCCGGATTGTTCCAGGAGGTTTGTGTAGATCGACATTATCCTTTTAGAAAAGACACGCGCTATTTTTGAAAATTTAGACCCCGCATGTCAACCGGTTTGGAAAGTATTTTGGAAATAACTCGTTAACCATGAGACAATACCTTGAATAGGGAATCCATAACCATGATAAATACCATAGAAGAAAGTCGTCTGTTTAGAATTGCAAATCCCAGGAGCATGGTCTTTTACGGTGCATCGAACAGCATTCAGGCCATGGGAACCAACCTTCTCATGTCCGTCAAATCGCTCGGATACGAAGGCGCCATATATCCCGTGCACCTTAAGGAGCAGGAAGTCCTGGGATATAAGGCCTACAAAAACGTATTGGATCTTCCGGAGGTGCCGGACCTGGCCGTGATTGTACTCCCCACAAAGATCGTCAATCGCACCCTCGAGGAATGCGGACTGAAAGGAATAAGGCAAGCCATTGTCGTTTCAGGCGGTTTCAGAGAGGTGGGAGGAGAGGGATTCGCTCTTGAAAAGGAACTGGTCCGGATAGCGGATAAATATGGAATCCGGATCCTGGGTCCCAACTGTATCGGAGTAGCCAACCCCTCTTTCAAACTCAATACCACTTTTGTACCCCATGAAGGCGCCGGAGGCTATATTGGTCTGGCCTCCCAAAGTGGAAGTTTCGTTACGCAGATGTTCAATTATTTAAACCGGTACAACCTTGGGTTCAGCACGGCCTTCAGCGTTGGGAACGAGGCGGTAATCGATCTGGTTGAATGTATGGAATATCTTGGAGCCTGTCCGCAAACCAAGGTGATTGCCCTGTATATCGAGGGAATAAAAAGAGGGAGGGCATTTATCGAAACAGCCAGATCCATCGTTCCCCACAAACCTATTGTGGCCTTTTATGTTGGCGGTTCCGATGCCGGGAGGAAGGCGGGCTTTTCTCACACGGGAAGCATGGCGGGACCGGACAGGATCTATGACGGAGTTTTTGAACAGTGCGGAATCATCCGAGCGGGGTCCGTAACGGAACTTTTTGATTTCTGCTGGGTCCTTGGGGGGCTCCCAAGACCGAAAGGAAAAAGGGTCGTCATTCAAACCCATTCAGGGGGTCCCGGGGCGGCTGCAGCGGACGCTTGCGGAAGGGCCGGACTCGAACTGCCCGATCTATCGCAGGCAACGGTGGAAAAACTTGCAGCCTTTGTCCCCCATACCGGCAGCGTCAGCAATCCTGTGGATCTGACTTTTTCCAAGAACCAGGACGATTTTTACGGCAGCATCCCCCAACTGCTCATCCGGGAAGAAAAAGCGGACATGCTTCTTGTTTACTTCCTCACCCCGCCCAAAACCATTGAGCGGGCACTGACGCAGATGGGGATAAAGGGAGATGCCATTGGCGATCTCAGCAAGCAATGGATGGAAAAGCAATGCCAATCGATAGCGGAACTCCTTGAAACAAACGACAAACCTGTGGTAGGCTTTACATTCCTGAGCTTGAAAGACCCATCGATCCATGGGCTTCTTTCACGAGGAGTCCCTGTTTTTTCAGGCCCGAATCGTGCTGCACGGGCCATTGCGGCCATGGTTAAGTATTCAAGCTATCTCTTAGAAGTAGTTTGAAATGCAAATCACCACTTTTCTTAAGGAGGAAACCCCATGGGAAGCAAATCGGTTAAGATAGACGACTTGATGGCGGAAAGCGGGGTAAAATTCGGGACCAGCGGCGCACGTGGACTCGCAGTCGATATGACGGATGAAGTCTGTTATGCCTATACATTGGCTTTCATTCAGTATCTTGAAGAGATCGGCCGGATACCCGGGAGATCAAAGGTCGCCATAGGAGGTGATCTGCGTGCAAGTACCGAGCGTATCATCTCCGCGGCCGCAAGAGCGGTGGAAGACAGGGGTTACATTCCCGAGAACTGCGGGAAATTGCCCACTCCTGCGCTTGCCAACCATGGGATAGATACAGGCATTCCTACAATAATGGTCACGGGGAGTCATATTCCCGAAGATAGAAACGGCATAAAATATACGAAAATTGAAGGAGAAATTCTCAAAGCGGATGAATCGGGAATCAAGCGCCAGGCAGTGGTTATCAAGGAAGGAGTTTTTGATAAGAATCGGATGTTCCAAGAGAAAACATCACTCCCCCCCGAGAATCCACAGGCCTTAACGTCCTATGTAGCCCGTTACATAGACTTTTTTCCCGAGGCATGTCTCAGAGGCAAAAGGATCGGCGTATATCAACACTCCGCCGTCGGAAGGGATCAGTTAGTGGAGATCCTGAAATGCCTCGGAGCAGAAGCAACCCCCTTGGGCTTTTCAGACATTTTCATCCCGGTGGATACCGAGGCCATCCGTCCAGAGGATGTGGAAGCCGCCCGAAAATGGGCCGAAGAATCCCATTTTGATGCCATCGTTTCCACAGACGGAGACAGCGACCGGCCCCTCATCAGCGACGAAAAGGGCAAATGGCTGCGTGGAGACATTGCCGGTATCCTGACCGCCGCCTATCTCGAAGCCGACGCGGTTGCCACCCCTGTATCCTGCAATTCCGCTCTTGAAAAATGCTGCTGGTTCAAAACGACCTACCGGACCAGGATCGGATCGCCCTATGTAATCGAAGGAATGCAGCACGCCCTAAAGGCAGGTTTTAAGCGCGTTGTGGGGTATGAGGCGAACGGCGGTTTCCTGATCGCCTCGGATTTGGAACGGGAAGGAAAAGTTTTAAAAGCCCTTCCCACACGGGATGCGGTGGTCGTCCACCTTGCTGTGCTTCTCCTGGCTATAAAACGGAGGAAGAAAATCAGCGAACTGCTCTTTGAGCTTCCCCTGAGGGTCACCTACAGCGATCGCCTGAAAAATTTTCCCACGGAGAGGAGTCTCGAAAAAATCGACCGCCTCATTTCCAAAGACGGCAAAGGGGACAACGGGGCCATCGAAGAGATTTTCGGAAAATATTTCGGCCGTGTGGCGCAAACAGACACCACAGACGGCCTGCGGATCACCTTTGCCGGGAGTGAAGTAGTCCACCTCCGCCCGTCAGGCAATGCACCGGAATTTCGGTGCTACAATGAAGCGGACACCGAATCCAGGGCAAAGGAAATGAACAGGATCTGTATGGACATCATGTCGTCCTGGCGGTAATGGCGGTAAGAACCTTTCTGTTATTTTCCGGCGCCTCCGGCGCCGGGAGATCGGGTGCCTCAAGCGGAGCACCCAGACACGGAAGGCTCCCTGTTCGCCTTGGCCAACCGTTCCAGGAAACGACGCCACCACCCTTTCTTCTGATCCATTTTCTTTTCTTTTTCCTTTTCCATTAATCCAAACCCTCTTCCTTCGATTTCCTGTGATCCAGGGAATCGCAAATGGAACCATGCACCGTATTCCAAACCTCCTGGAAGGAACTGACGCTCAACCTTCCAACCTCTATAAATTTCACCACAATTTCCTTGGTGGCCTTCAAAGCCAACTCATCTTCTTTTTTCATGGCACATCCCTTGCGGAAAGAAGGTGTAAATCAACCACCTCCACTTGTCACCCGTCACTTGTCACTCAGCAAGAATTTTTAACCCCCCGCGGAAGAAGAAGGCCAATTCGTTTTTCCACGGGAGGTTGCGCTAAAAAGAACCTTTTGAAGGCCCTCCCTACGCTTCAAAGTCTATGGGAATGGTTGAATCGCTCAAATGCTCCTGCTCCCTTGGATATCCGCCTGGCAGGAAGGGCATTTCCCATTTTTCAATCGATTTCGGATCACGCGAAATCCGATACGTTCAATAACCGGCTCCCGGGGAAAAACGGACCTCATTCTCCTCTTTTTTTTGATACAGATAGCCCTCTTTCACTCTCCGGAATCCCTCTTGCACAGTTCATCTCTTTGAGGACCCCCGCCGATATCAAGGCCTGGCTTGCCGTCTTAAATTTGGCTTTCAGAGGAAGATTTTCCGTCCTTACCGTGTATACCATCGTCGCCGACAACCCCAAAAAGAAACCAAACGGAGAATGCTTCCAGTTCCGGAAAGCCTTGGCTGACGGTCTCGAATCTTCCACAAAACCAGGAACCACTTTGATGCTGGCCCATGAAATGGGAACCGGTCCGTAAGCCAGTTGCATCAATGACTTTATCTGCCAGAGATTGTAGAAGGTAGCCTGGCCGAAAAGGGGGTCGTTGAAATACCCGCGAATTTTATTTAAAATCCCGTTCCAGGATAGGCTGTTCAGCACCCCTACAAAGACCTTGCTGCTTGCAACCCTCCCTGCCTCACGCAGTGCCTGAAGAGGATTATCCATAAACTCCAATGCGTTAATTAGACTGACCAGATCAAATTCATTGTCATCAAACGGGAGATCTTCAGCCAGGGCCTGTTTAACGGTGAAACGATGTCCCAGTCTCTTTCCGGCCTTCTGGACCATTGCCTGGGAGGCGTCGGTTCCGCTGATATTCAACCCCATGCGGTTCAGAATCAAGAGATGGTTCCCGGTTCCACAGCCCACATCAAGGACCCTCTGGCCGGGTCTGGGTTCAACCAGAGATTGAAAGAGCTTTTCAAGCGACCCCTCAATCACTCGTCCTTGCGCGGAACGCCGCCACGCATCATAAAAACCCAGGCTGTTCTCGTCAAAAATCAGTCCCATCTCATTTTCCTATTCGCATTCAGCAACAGTTCTTTTCAAATTTACGTATCTTATTCAAAAACCCTGGCAGGAATGGAGTCACGAGGTCTTTTTTGCTGCCGCATCTTGGATAAACCTTCACCGACCGTTGTGAGGCCCTTTTAGGCTGGTACAACAAAATCCCTTGCGTTTCATCTATTTGCGCGTACCAGCCTAAAAGGGTCGGTGCTGCCATAGGAATCAGATGCGGCAGCAAAAAAGACCTCGTGACGGAATGGCCCTTCTGAGTCATCATTTTGCTACCAGGAAATTTGAATAGGATACAAATTCACCTACTCTTTGATATTTTAGGTGTCAGAACCATCCGATGCAAGGAGAAAAGAAGAAAGAGCATCACCAAAGGACGGCAATAATCAAAAAAACGCGCCTTGCCAAAAGAAGCAAGCTCGGGGTATAATCGATAAATTTTACTCATTGATGATTTTTATGCCCAAAAAAAAGAGTTCAACCAAATATAACTATTCCGATAAAAGCCTCACGATTCTGGTGCTTTTGGCTGCTGCATCTATTTTTTTCGCCGGGCTGGGAGATTACCCGCTTTTGGATCCCGATGAAGGTCGGTATGCCGAAATTCCGCGTGAGATGATTGAGAGCGGCGATTATATTACTCCGCGCCTCAATTACGTAAAATATTATGAAAAACCGCCCCTTTACTACTGGCTTACAGCCGGATCCCTGATCCTTTTCGGCCAGAATGAAATGGCGGTTCGCGCCGTTCCCGCTCTTGCCGGTTGCCTTACGGTCCTTTTGATCATCGGTTTTGGAAAACGGCTTTTCGGCGGGATGGCGGGCCCGATGGCCGGCTGGATCTATGCAACCAGCATCCTTCCCGTCGTCATGGCGCGCATGCCTATCATTGACGGAGTTTTCAGCCTCTTTCTCACGGCGACCTGGGCCAGTTGGTGGATGGGCTATGACACCGAATCCAAAAGAAAACGAAAGATCTGGTATATCCTTGCATGGGGATGCATGGGGCTGGCCACCATGACAAAAGGCATTGCCGCCATTGCCCTGACCGTTGCAATCATTTTCCCGTTTGTCTTCTTGAGACGCGATTGGAAGGCTCTCAAGAATATGGCCTGGATGCCGGGGATTCTTCTCTTTGCCGCCATCGTACTTCCCTGGCATATTGCAGCAGCCCTCCGTGATCCTCAGTTTCTGCATTTTTATATCATCGTCCAGCATTTTCAACGTTTAACGTACCAGGAACATTTCAGCCCGTTCTGGTTTTTTCCGGCCATTTTGCCCTTCGGCCTGCTTTTCTGGACTGCCCTTTTCTTTCCTGCGGTGGCTAATGCCTTCAAACGGGCTCTTGGGGCCGTTAAAATCCTTCCTCGGTCGGCCCACATGCCCAACAGAAAAAGTAATACGGACATTGCCACGGGACCGCCGAAGAGGTATGAAGAGGAAGGAGAATCTCATAAAGTACTCTTTCTGATCATCTGGACCCTGTCGGTTCCCGGACTGTTCAGCCTGAGCAGCGGCAAATTGATTCCCTATATTCTTCCTGCCTATCCGGCCATGGCGCTGCTCGTTTCCCGCTACCTTTTGCGAGGCGGACTTGAAAACCGTTCCACCCCCTGGTGCGGCGCTCTGACGGCCGGTTTGCTTCTTATAGGCATTCCTGTGATTTTTCATTTTGCCAGCCTTCAGGACACGCTGCCTGCGGATGCAGTACGGGCCCCTCTGCATGCGGCACTTTGGGGATTAGGGGCTGGAAGCGCCCTCCTGATCCTTGCTGTTTTTAAAAGACGTTTCATGCCCCTGACCACCGGGCTCGTACTCGTTGCTTTGCTTCCTACCGCCATCCTGACGGTCCCTGCAGTGGCCAAATACAGAAAGATAGGGGACTTGATCAAAGCCATGCCGAGTCCTCTCCCTTCCAACATTAAGATCGCCGAATGGAGCAATTATGATCAGTCTCTGAGTTTCTACACCAAACGGAGGATCATCCTTGTAGATGAAATCGATGAACTGGCTTTCGGAAAATCCCTTGAAAGAAAATCCGGATTCTTCCTGAAGGGGGCGAAAAACTTGAAACGACTTGCCGGCGACGGCCCTTTTCTCGTCAATCTGCGTCCTGAGGCCTGGCCTCGCGTCAGAAAATGGGGCATACTGCACCCGGTTGCAGTCAACACCACCAATGTTATGGCAGGCAATGACGACTTTTTCCGCATCACCGGATTGGCGCCCTGGCCAGATGACAGCGTCACCGGAAAGCCCCTTTTGCTGATGCCAAGAAAATCCCAAGCTCCTGGAAAGGCAGGGGAAACATCGACCCCTTGAGCGCGAAATGAATATCCTTTCCAAATATCTCTCAAAAGAGTTTCTGAAACTGCTTCTCCTGTGCCAGGCCATATTTATTTCCGTCTATCTGATGATCGATTTCACGGGAGGCATAGACGATTTCATGAAGGCCCATGCCCCCGTTTACCGGATGTTTGCCTATTACGGCTACAAAATTCCCGCTGTTTTTGTTCAAATGCTCCCGGTAGCCACCCTGACATCCGTTATTATCCTCTTCTGCATCATGAAGAGAAACAACGAGATGACCGCGCTGAACAGTTGTGGCATCAGCCTCTGGAGAATCGCCCAGCCTGTTATGTTCACATCCCTCCTACTCTCCCTTTTATCCTTTTTTCTTTCCGAGACCATCGTCCCCTATGCCAGCTCCCTGAGCAATGCCATTTGGCGAATGGACGTCAAAAAAGAAGGGCAGAACCGTTTTCGCATACGCAATCACGTGTGGTACCGTGGAAAAAACTCCATTTACTGGATTAAACGTTTCAACGGCGTGCAAATGGTAATGATCGACCCCACTTTCTATTTCTTTGATGACGCATTCAAACTCATCAAGAGAATAGATGGCCGTCAGGGAATATGGATGAACAGTTTCTGGCGCATAACCGATGGAATTGTTGAGGAGAGAGAAAAAGGGGGAGGTTTCAGTCTCAGGAGATTTGAAAGCATGAACCTGAAAATTCCTGAAAAGCCGAAAGATTTCATTATGGTGGAGAGAGAACCCGACGAAATGGGCTACCGGCAACTCAAACGGTTTGCGGACAAACTCCAACAGGAAGGGTATAATGCCACCCGATATTTTGTAGAACTCAACATCAAAATAGCTTTTCCATTCATTACTCTGATCATGGCCCTTGTGGGAATTCCTGTCGCGCTCTGGAAACGAAATATGGGCGCCCCGATGGCTGTTTCTATCGGAATCGGGCTCTGTTTTCTCTACCTTCTGGTCATGGGGATCGCACGCACCCTGGGTTTTGCGGGAATCTTTCCTCCCGTCCTTTCTGCATGGTTGGCTAACGCTGTTTTTCTCTTCCTGGGGATATACCTGACGATTCATGCAAACAGGTAGGCGCCTTCCCGTTCAATACATCGCAAACACAAAACTGCGATCGGTATCCTTGAAGACGGGGGGGGGCAACTGATCTGCATAGTTTTTATAGTGTTTCTTGAGCAGAACGAGGATTATCGGGTGTTTGCCCTTATTTTTCCGTATCATTTCTTTCAACGCGTCAAGACTCATAGGCTTTCCCGGCTTCAAATCGTCATGTCGCAATCCGTAGGTGAGTTCGCCGCCCCTCTCCAGAATTTTTACATCATTTCGTTTCAAAAACCAGCAGACGGCATGCACCACATTGTCATTGGAAACCAGGATGGCATCGGGGGACACCCTGGATAGATTGCGTTGAAGGAGCCTGCCCGGGGCCCTGCTGTCCATAGCGCTATCCGGAACGGCAAAGCTCCCGATGAAAAAGAACAGCAGGAATGCGCTACAATAAAAAAGAAGTTTTCTCCTGTAATCCTTCACCCTGATGGACCACAACACCAGCGCAGCCCATGAGAAAGCCCCAAAAATAGCCAATGTCCACTTCATCCCCTCATCCGCACCATAGACCGTTATTTCTCCATTCGCGAGGATGCCGGAAAACAGAAGAAATAACCCCCCGAGACCGGCCATTACAGCCAGAATCCAGGCTCCAATCGAAAAGGCCCTCCTTTTCCCGGCCTCAAAATAGGAGGTAAGCCCAATGGAAAGAACGATGGCAAGGGGAGGAAAGCACGGGAGGATGTACGGAATCAATTTCCCGCTGCAGACGGAAAAAAAGAGAAACGGAAAGAGGAACCAGCACAGGGCGAAGCGTATGATTGGGCTTTTTTTATCGAATTTCAACACCATGGGAAGAGCTGCGGGTGCCTGGATAGCCCATGGCAGTGCGCCCCCCACCAGAACGGGCAGAAAATACCAGACAGGCTTTGGGTGCTGCCCGCTGACGGGATGCAGAAATCTTGCGATATGTTCCGTCCAGAAGAAGTAATTCCAAAAATCCCCCTCTCGAAAATGAATCATCAGAGACCACGGCAAAACTACCAGAAAAGCCGTCAGCATGGGAATCCACGGAATCCTGAGCAGATCCTTGAAACGGCGTTCCCAGAGCAGAAAAGGTACGACGGTCAACACCGGCACGGCAAAGGCGAGAAAACCCTTCGTGAGAAAGGCCATCCCGCAGAAAACTCCCATAAGAGCCAGGAAAAGGTTCTTCCGGCGCCGATTTTCCGCCAGGTGGCTAAAGAAAAAACAGACCAGGGCCCCGGTCAGCAGCATGGAAAGCAGGCTGTCCAGGACGGTAATATGCCCCATAGCCAGGACCAGAGGACAAGTCAAAAAGACGGCCGGGGCCAGAACGGCAGCCGTTTCCCTGTCTGAAAATCTGCGAACCAACAGAAAAATCATCAAGGCCGAAAGACCCACGGAAAGAGCCGACGTAAACCGAAGAGCAAAGGCATTCTCACCGAAAATGCTCAGAGAAACGGCATTCGCCCAATAGCCTAAAACCGGTTTTTCAAAATATTTCAGCCCGTCTAAACGGGGAACCACCCAGTCGCCCGAAGCCAGCATCTCCCGCGGAATCTCTCCGTATCGGGCCTCGTCCGGAATGGCCAGAGGGCGGAAACCAAGAGGAAGGATATAAACAAATAAAAAAAGGACAATCAATGCAAGGGAAGCTTTCTTCATGGGCAGGCTCTCTCAAATTCCCGGGAATGACGATGGGGAGTTTCCTTGGCAGGCAATCCAGCCTTCCCTGCCTGGGAAGGTTTTGCAGACAATGGGAGCAGGATCGATTTGGACCGCGTCTTCCAAAAGCTTTCCAAGGGGAACAAACGTGATCTTTTTCAGGCGTGCTTCCTCTAAAAAAAGTCGAAAAAGATCCAGGCAGGCCATTCCCTCCACCTCGGCATGAATGGTGAGGACATTGAGTTTATTCGGCCCGAAAAGGTCCAGCAGAACCTGGTTGTAATTTCCGTTGGACACCCCGTTTCGTCCAATCAATTCGTCATAGGTGGGGAGGGTGACAGGAATCTGGGGCTGCGGGATAGTTTTGTCTTCCACGATGGGATAAAAGATGGAATCGCCTCTGCAGTCGCTATTGTAGGTAAAGGCAAAACGATTCTTTTCCTGCAAAACGAGGTCATTGCACTTCCATCCGGGGACGGCCGAACAGGAAGGCGCCCGTCCGATTATTGCATTGAGCATGTCGATGCCCTTTCGAAAGGACTCGGAAATCGCTCTGCCATCCATGTTGTCGATGTCCGCCTGCCACCCATGATGATCCCAGGCATGCAGGCCGATTTCGTGCCCTTCGTTCATAGTAGAGCGAATGATCCTGCCCAGCCTATTTCCGATCATGGGTCCCGGCCAGAGGGTTCCCCGCAAAAGGATGTCCCACCCATAGAGGTTGGCGGCCTTCGTCCTGAGCATTTTCCCGAGGAATTGCGGGCGCAAAAGCCGCAACAGGTGCCGCCCCATATTGTCCGGCCCCACCGAGAAAAAGAAGGTGGCCTTTACACCATATTCGGAGAGCAACCTGCACAACCGCGGCACACCCTGTTTTGTTCCCCGATAGGTGTCTACATCCACCCTCAGACCGGCTCGCATGCCTCAAACTCCCCCGACCGCAAGGCCTCCCGCAAAAAGAAGTCCAGGGTTTCACGCACCGACTGATCCAGACCGATGGAAGGCGTCCAGCCCACAAGCCGTCTGGCATTTTGAATGCTGGGTTTTCGGTGCTCTACGTCCTGATATCCTTCCCCGTAGTAGGATCGACTCTCCACCTCACGGAACCCGGCAAAGGGAGGAAATGTGGAGCGGAGGGGGTGTTTATCAAACTCCGCCACCAGCAGTTCGGCCAGTTGTCGGATGCTGGCTTCATTTTCCGGGTTGCCGATATTGATAATTTGCCCGTCACAGGCATGTTTCCTGTTTTCGATTATCCGGTACAGGCATTCCACCCCGTCCGATACGTCGGTAAAACAACGCTTCTGGTTCCCGGAGTCAATGAGCTGAATCGGGGTGCCCTCCACGAGATTGAGGATCAACTGGGTTATGGCCCGGGAACTTCCGATACGGGCCGATGAAAGGCTGTCCAGTCTGGGGCCGACCCAGTTGAACGGTCTGAACAACGTGAATTTCAGGGCCTGTTGCTGCCCGTAAGCCCAGATCACCCTGTCTAACAACTGCTTGCTGCAGGAATAGATCCAACGCTGCATTCGAATGGGGCCTAAGATCAGCCTGGAATGATCTTCGTCGAAATTCTGTTCATCGCACATTCCATAGACCTCGGAGGTGGACGGAAAAATGATGCGTTTTCGGTATTTGACACAGTATCGTACTACCCTGAGATTTTCTTCAAAATCCAGCTCAAAGACCCGTAGCGGATTGCGCGTATATTCAATGGGTGTGGCAATGGCCACCAGGGGAATAATGATGTCGCATTTTCTGATATGATATTCAATCCATTCACGGTGAATGGAGATGTCCCCCTCGTCAAAATGAAACCCGGGACGGCCCAGGAGGCGTTCGATATAGTCGGAGCGAAGGTCCATCCCATGTACTTCATAATTGCCACTGTCCAAAAGTCTTTCACTCAAGGCGTTTCCAATGAACCCGTCAACCCCCAGAATCAGCACGCTCTTTTTCCTCTTCGTCCTGATTTCGCTGCTTACGCAAGGACCGAATCGAATCCCTTCCACCAGGTTGAGTTCGGAGGCCAACTGGGATCCGCTCATATAAATGCCCCCTTCTTTCTGTCCGAAATCGACCCGAACGGCCCCCTTCCTGCAAGCAATCACAAGGGGATCTACCGAAAGGATCTCACCCGGTCTTCTCGCGGTCGCTACATCGTCCGCTTCGGAAACGCTCCAGATGAGGCACTTCCTGTCCCCCACATGCGTAAAAGCCCCGGGAAAAGGATCGGTTACGGCCCGCACAAGGTTTCTCACCTGCTCGGAGCTTCCAAACCAGTCGATTTCCCCGTCTGCAGGGCCGCGGCCACCGTAATAGGAGGCTTTTGCAGGGTCCTGGGGTTGGCGGAGAGCGGAACCATCAACGATTTGAGGCAGGATCTCGTTAAGCATCTTCAAGGTGGCGTGGGCCGCCTTTTCATGGAGGGTTTTTGCCGTATCATCTTTGTCGATAGCAATCCTCTTCTGGCAGACGATCTCTCCATCGTCCGGCCGCGGAGTCATATGGTGAAGCGTCACCCCCGTTTCCTTTTCACCGTTAACAAGCACCCAGTTGATGGGACACCTGCCCCGGTAAGCCGGAAGGAGCGAGCCGTGCAGATTGAGGCAACCCCCCGGCGGAATACTGAGAATGGGGGCTCCCACCATATCCCGGTAGTAAAAAGAGAAGAGGATGTCGGGATTCATCTCTTTCATCCTCTGCACCCAGATGGGGTGGTTGATATCCTCCGGCGCGTATACGGGAATGTTATGGGCCGCTGCAAGCCTGGCAACGGATTCAAACCATATCTTTTCCTTCGGATCATCGTTATGGGTAAAAACAGCGGCAATTTCAAAACCGTTTCCGAGAAGGGCTCTGATTCCGGCACAACCGATATTGTGATATGCAAGGACAATGGCTTTCATGGATATTTCCTATGATGAAGATCTGTTTTCAGATCCGGTTAAGAAGGTAAATAGTTCAGTTTCTTCCTACAATCTTTTCTACAAAATAGCGGGGCCGCGCCCTCACATCGCTGTATATGCGACCGATATATTCCCCCAAAAGGCCCATGGCCAGGAATTGCGCGCCGATAAAGATAAAGAGGATGGCAAACAGGGTAAATACGCCGGCTGCCGCCCAGCCCGCCCCGTAAATGATCCGCATAATGAGGAGGAAAATACCAAAACCAACCCCCAGCGCCGACACAATGGCCCCGAGCACACTCAGGAGTCTCAAGGGAAAAGTCGTCATGCTGGTGAGCAGATCGAACTGAAGGTTGACAAGTTTCCAGACGCTGTATTTGGAATCCCCCGCAAGACGTTCTTCATGATGGACATCCACCTCCGTGGTGTATCTGGCAAAGCTGTTGGCAAGGACAGGGATAAATGTGCTTCTCTCCTCGCACTGGAGCATGGCTTCCACCACAGGGCGCCGGTACGCCCTCAACATGCATCCGTAGTCATGCATGTCAACCCCCGTGGACGCCCGCACCATTCGGTTGACTACCCAGGAACCGGTCTTTCGAAAAAGGCTGTCCTGCCTCGGAACCCTGACGCTGCCCACCACATCGAAACCTTCTTCCGCCTTTTGCACCAGTTTGGGGATCTCCTCCGGAGGATTTTGAAGATCTGCATCCAGGGTAACCACAATATCTCCGCGCACCCTGGAAAACCCCGCCATGATGGCGGAATGCTGTCCATAATTTCTGTTGAGAAGGATTCCGACGATATTATTTTTTTGTTGCCCGGAGGCCTCGATGATCATCTCACGGGACCGGTCGTGGCTTCCGTCGTCAATGAGGATAATTTCAAATGTTCTTCCCATTTCAGAACAGACATGGACACAACGCCCCAATAGGACATCCAGATTTTGTTCCTCATTATAGACCGGAATCACCACGGAAACGTCCAGTTTCCGTTCCGGATCCTCTTCCGGGTTATCACGCGTCACCGCTTCACGTCCTTCAGTCATGCTCCCTGAGAACCTCCTTCACACCGTCCACCACATCGTCCACATCCTCCAGGGTCATATCCGGAAAGAGTGGGAGGGAACAGATGCGGTCCGAATTCCATTCCGTGTTGGGAAGCACGCCCCTGCCCAACGGCATGGTTTCCCGATAATATTTCTGTTGATGCACCGCCCGAAAGTGAAGCCCGGTCCCAATATTCTTTTTCTTGAGCCTTTCCATAAAGACATCACGGGAAATTTTCGTCTTGTCCGTATTCAGACGGATGATGAACAGATGCCAGGCGTGTCCCGTGGTATTTTCCGGCACGGAAAGAGGAAGAATCTCTTCCATCTCCGAGAAAAGTTGCAGGTATCTCATGGCAATCTTCTCCCGTCTTTTGTTGAGCTGATGAATCCGTTCAAGCTGTCCGAGACCCAGCACGGCGCTCATATCGGGCATATTGTATTTGAAGCCGGGTTCCATGACTTCTGCCTGGGGGGAACGTCCCTGGGTATGCCTGTCGTACGCATCCACCCCAAGACCATGAAATTTAAGTCTCCTGATCCGATCTGCCAGGTCTCTATCATCGGAACAGAACATTCCCCCTTCTCCGGTCGTAATGTTCTTGATAGGATGAAAGGAGAAAATGGCTGTCCCACTGCTTCCCACATGCCTTCCCTTATTAAAGGTCCCGAGGGCATGGGCCGCATCTTCCACCACAGGAACACCCCGACTGCCGGCAATTTCCCCGATAGCGTCCATATCGGCCGCAGCCCCTGCAAAATGAACGGGAACAATCAACCGCGTCCGATCTGAAAGAGCCTTCTGTACGAGTTCGGGAACCACCATCAGCGTATCCCGGTTGATATCCACAAAAACCGGCGTCGCTCCTGAAAGGACAATGAGATTCACGGTGGATACCCATGTCATGGAAGGGGTGATGACCTCGTCCCCCGGGCCGATTTCCAGGGCCTTTAAAATCAGGTGCATTCCGGCGGTGGCCGAAGAAAGTGCCACCGCCTCAGGGCAACCCACATATTGTTTGAATCGATCCTCGAATTCGGACGCCTTCGGTCCGGTGGTAATCCAGCCAGATCGAAGCACTCGGGAAACCGCCTCAATGTCTTCTTCTGTAATGGCAGGCCGCGAAAACGGCAGAAATTCTTTCCTCATAAACACCTCATTAGAACTCGTTAACAGCTGAACTTACCAGTTTTTGAATAAAAAGTTCAAGCGATTTCAGCGTTTCGGCATGCAAAGAAAACAGTTCGTAAGAATCAGGCGTTCGCTTTTCCATAATCTGCTCCAGTTTTTTCAGATCATTGGGGAAATCCTTGAGTAGGACAAAATTGCTCAGACCGTAATAGGGTTGTAGAACCGGGTTACCGGTGGAGAGAACAAAACGGTTCCTGGAAAGATAATCAAAAAGCTTGGATGGAAAATTTGTCTTGTTCCAGTCGGATGCTGCGCTGTTTAAAAGAATGCAGATCTCTATCTTTTCAAAAACCTGTTCAAATCGTGAGGAATCCACCCTTCCCATGAAACGAATGTTCTGGCGACCTTTCATGGCCTCAATCACAGCCTTTTCCTCTTCGGGTGAAGCCTGACCCGTAATGGTGAGACGGAATCTTTCTGGCAGATATCGAACATATTGCAGGAGTTCTTCCAGCCCGAACGACTCGCTGAAATTTCCGGTAAAAGCCAGTTCCGTCCTTGCACCGGGTTTCCATTCCCTGTTTTTTTTAAGAAGTTCGGTATCCAGTAATCCGTTTAAAACCAGTGTGGGTTTGTGTCCCTTGCTGCAGGCTTCAATCCTCTCTTTGAGACTCCCGTTGACCAGAAAGAAACCGTCCGTCTCCCGATATGCGGCTTTTTCAAGGTATCGGTAAAAAGCAGACTGGTAACCCTTATCCAGAAAAAGCCCATCCTCGTAATCCATCAGGATGCGCAATCCAAAAAATCTTTTTCCCACATAGGCGGGCAAAAAATATTCCTTGTGGTAATTGTAGAAAACCACAAGCTGATATTTTCTAAAATGTTTGCATATCCAATAGAGGTTGAATGACATTCCCACAGGTCTTTTCAAGAAGCTCATTTTCCCGAAAAAACCGACGGTGGGAGCATGAATGATGCGGACCATCGGCGAAATCACTTCAACAAAGGTCTTGTTCAGGCTTTTTGCATAGGACGTGGAACATACGTCAACCGTGTGTCCCAGGGACTCCAGCGACCGGCAGAGCAAGCCGATCTTTTTCCTCCCGGCAAAAGAAATATATTCCCGGTTGTCACGCCTCTGTAGACAGGCATCCGTAATAAGGCTTGTAAAGATAAGGATATTCATGATAATTGGTTTCAGGGTTTATCAGCTCTGTCATTTAAAGCCGCAATGAGAAATTTGATTTTTCAACACCTTAGTTCCTTCCAGCAAGGACGTCAAGACGATGATTCCAGACTTTGTTGAGCGCCGTGCCCCATGGATTATTTTTTTTCTTGGCGTTCTCTTTCTACTGCCCGGCATCTGGTCCGAATCCAGCATCACCGGGCAAGATGAATACTGGCTTTCCCTTCGAACCCCCATGGAAACCCTGGAACGGGGGACCTGGTTTACGCCGTGGGTCAACGACGAACCGCGTCTGAGAAAGCCACCGCTCCTTTACTGGGCCATCCTGCTCAGCTATAAGCTGTTGGGAATCAGCCTGTTTTCGGCGCGAATATGGGGCGTTCTGGCAGGAGCCGGGCTGGCAACCTGCTCTACGCTCCTTTACCGGGAACTGTTCAGGAAGGGCGGTCTTCTGGCGGGTCTGATCACGCTCGGTACCGTGACTGTGGCCATTGAGGGAAGACGGGCCATGCTGGATCTCCCCATGGCTTTCTTCACGGCCATGTCCGTCCTCTTTGCCCTGAAATGGGGAAGAACGGAGCGACCGGTATGGATTCTGCTCTCCGCGTTCACCCTGGGACTGTCCTTCCTCGTGAAAGGACCGGTGGGCCTTGGGCTTTTTGCCGTAGCCGCTTTGAGTGCCCTTTTTGTCTTTAAAAAATGGCATTTTTTAACATCCCATTGGGGCCACTTTCTCCTGGCCATTCTCCTGTTGGCCTCCGTCTGCCTGCCCTGGCCTGTCATTATGGCCTATCTTTGGCCCGGTTTTCTGCAGGTCATGGACCATGAGGTAGCGGCAAGGGGGATAGGAACCTTTCATCTCGGAAAGGCATTTTCCACCCTCGGAGCTTCCTTCGGACTTGTGTTTCCTTGGTCTCTTGTCCTCTTGGGCTCCTTGATCTATACAGCAGCACACGCAAGACAGAAAGGAGAACGAGAAAACCTCTGGCTTGTGGCCTGGTTTTTTAGTTGCGTCATCCCTTTTATGTTCATCCGATCCTTTGCCCGTTATATGACCCCGCTGATTCCCGCGGCCTCGGTTCTGTGTGCAAGCTGGCTGATTCGTTACCATGGGCCGTGGAAAAAGAGACTGATCCGAATTTCCATCGTGCTTCTGGCCCTGGCCTCCCTTTTGTTCGTCCTTTTCTTCCTCTGGTTTCAAAAAGGGATCCTCATGGCCATAATCTGCCTCCTGTTTTGCGGGATCATGGTATGGATGGCCTTTTCATCCAGCGATGCACGCCCGATCGCCCTGACCGCCGCGATTCTGCTTTCTCTTTTAATAGGAGTCCTCTATCCCACCCTTGGCATAAACGCCATGCCCCCCGATCTTGATGAAATTGTGGGATCGCTCCCCGTGGCGGCCTTCAACAGCTCCCAACCGTCCATGCTGTCCATCCGTCTAAAACGAAGCGCGATACAGATCCGTTCCTTTGTAGAGGCAGACAGAAGAAAGTTGAAACAGTTCAACGGATACGTTTTCATGCCGCAGGAATATGGGAAAGATTTTGAAACCCTCGCTCGAAAACTGAATATATCCTTCAAAAAAACAGGGTGTTTTGAAAGCTTTTACTCCCGACAAGCCTGGATTCGATTCGCAAGGGAAGACGCGGGTGCCGCCGACTGGATGGATGCCCTTAAAAAGAGATCTCTGGACGATTTGAGACCCGCCATCTGTTACTACCGTGTGCAACCGAAGAGCGGCGGCCATGAATAAACGCACCGTATCCACCCTGATCCTTGCAGCCCTCGCTCTTCATGCCTGGCCTTTTTTTCTATGGCTCTCCGACACCAAAGACCGGGAAAATGGCTTTGTTCCGCCTTTTCAAGAGTTGGCCGCAAACCATAAAGAACCGTTCATGAAAGAGGATTTCATCATTCCCGACCAGGGCGCCAACATGGTGCATGTGGCATCTATCTGCGAAATGTCGGAGGGAAAATTCGTTGCAGCCTGGTACGGGGGCACACGCGAAGGGGCGAAGGATGTAGCCATTTTTCTGTCCTTCCTTTCCTCCGAGAAAGGGGATGTCTGGTCCGATCCTAAAGTGGTTGCGGACCGGGTGTCGGCATCCAGAGAACTCGGCCGTTACGTCAAGAAGGTCGGCAACCCCGTGGTGTTTTCCGATCCCCAAAAGCGCCTCTGGATGATTTTTGTAACGATTCCCTTTGGAGGATGGTCCTGCAGTTCTCTCAACGTGAAGGTATCGGATGACGGAGGGGATACATGGACCCGTGCCCAAAGACTGACTCTGAGCCCTTTTCTAAATATCAGCGAACTGGTCAGGAACAACCCGATTCCCGTGATAAACGGGGGATTCGGAGTCCCCATCTATCATGAATTCATTGGGTATTTTCCCGAAATACTCTGGATCAACCTTCAGAATGGTGCGAACACCTGTATTGAATACAGGAAAACCAGAATCATCGGGGGCCGGGATTACATTCAGCCTGCCGTGGCGGTTATCGGAGAACATTCCGCCTGTGCATTTTTCCGGTGTCGTTCTCAAAAGAAGGCGGTCGGCAGAAGCACCACGATTGATGGAGGGAACACCTGGTCTGCGGCGGAAAGGCTTGAACAGGCCAATCCGGATGCTGCTCTCGATGTCATCCCCCTTTCCGACGGCCGGTTTCTCATGGCCTTTAACGACAGTGCCGGCACGCGCGAAAACCTCAAGTTGGCCCTGTCAGGAAACCGCGGAAAGAGCTGGCAGGTGATCGCAACGCTTGAAAATTCACCGGGCCAGGAATTCTCCTATCCCTATATGATCCGAAGTCGATCCGCGGACATCCACCTGGTCTATACGTGGAAAAGAAAACGGATCAAACATGTGGTCTTTAATGAAGCATGGATCCATTTCATGGAAAAGTTGTCCATGGAAAAGAGGACCGCCCAATGATTGCAACCGGTTTTTCCTTTTTCTTTCCTTTTCTGCTGATCATAATACTACTCCAAATAGGCGCGAAATGGCTCGGCGTGAAGACGGCCGGATGGCGCCCCACGCTGCTCTTTGTAGTGATTTCCACCTGTGTGATCCTTTTCCCGGTGAAAGGCATGCCTCTCTGCCGCTGGCTTTTCAGTATGAATGCCAATTTCAGCATCACCTTGACCGCCCTCCTCTTTTGCCGCATATTGCAGAACGGTCCGGAGATCAAACTTTTTCGGCCGATCGATTTTCAAACGGCGTGGATTTTTGCAGCCGTTGCCGGTCTTATCCTTTACCCCATGGCCCTGGGCGCCGGCCCGTTCGACCCTTATGCGGCGGGTTGGTCATTTTCCTGGCTTTCTGTAACGATCCTGGTGCTCACGATCGTACTGGCCCTCCTCAAAAACCGTTTTGCCGTTGTACTGCTGCTGGCTGTTCTGGCCTGGAATTTCCATTTGCTTGAATCCCGAAACCTGTGGGACTACCTGTTAGACCCCTTTCTGACCGTTCGCTCTCTCCTCATGCTGACAAGAAAATCGATCGAAATCCTTCGAAAACGGACTTCCGCGAAAACCTCATGAAAATGTTTTCGTTAAGAATGATCCGCACCATTTCAAAAGAGACCTCCAGGACCTCACACAAAGAAAATCTATAATGAGAATGGTTGCTTCTTCCATGGAAAGCTTTACATTTATGGCTCTATGGGATAGATTTTTACGATCGTTCCCTGACAAGAACCCCAGGACCATTTCATATCAAGCACAATAGCAGGAGAGACATGGACCAGGAAAAGGCGCCGGAAATTTCCATTGTGGTGCCCATATACAACGAGGCCCCCAACCTTCGGCCATTGGTCGAACAGATTTGCGGTGTCATGCGCCCTCTGGGCCGTTCCTTCGAGCTGATACTGGTGGACGACGGAAGCACGGACGAAAGCCGTGATTTTTTAGCCTCGTTAAGAGAGGAAAATCGGGAACTGCGCGTCATTTTTTTCCGGCGTAACTTTGGTCAGAGCGCCGCCATGACCGCGGGCTTCGACCATGCCCGCGGCGGAGTCGTGGTCAGCATGGATGGAGACCTCCAAAACGATCCCAATAACATCCCGAAGATGATATCACGGCTGGAGGATGGCTTCGACCTGGTGAACGGATGGAGAAAGGACCGAAAAGACCACTTTGTTTCGAGGCGACTGCCTTCCATTATCGCCAACCGCATTATCGGCAAGGTTACAGGCGTTCATCTCCATGATTACGGATGTACTTTGAAAGCCTACCGCAGCGAGCTGGCCAAAAGGCTCCTTCTTTATGGGGAACTTCACCGATTCATCCCCGTCCTTGCAGACTTTCACGGCGCCAGAATTGACGAGGTGGTCGTTTCCCATCATCCCAGAAGAGAAGGAAAAAGCAAGTACGGCATAGGCAGGACTTACCGGGTGATACTGGACCTCCTGCTCATGCTCTTTTTTCAGAAATTTGCCACCAGGCCACTCCACCTTTTCGGGCTTGGCGGTGGGCTGCTTTTTTCTGCAGGGTTTCTTATTGAACTGTATTTGACCTGCCTGAAGATATTCGGAGGGCAGGACATCGGCGGCAGGCCGCTTCTCCTCTTGGGGGCCATGCTGATCATTACCGGGATCGGATTGGTAGGAATCGGACTTTGCGCGGAGTTGATCGTCCGCACCTATTATGAATCGTCTGGAAAACGGATTTACTCCGTGCGGGAGATCCTGGAGTGAGTAGCGCCGCGCGTCGCCGCATAAGCTGGCTTATCCGGATTATTATCAGCGGCGGCCTCATTTTCTGGCTGTTTTCCAGGTACAATTTCAGGGAGGTACTGGAATCTTTAAAGGATCTGCCCCTGAAACTGGCAGTTGCCGCCTGTCTGATGTACCTTGCGGCCCAGACCCTGAGCAGCTTCAGGTGGCAGATATTGTGTGGCCTTTTTTCCTTCAGGGGGAAATGGCGAACCTTCTTGGGATTTTATTTTGTGGGGATGTTTTTCAATCTTTTCCTCCCAACCGGACTCGGGGGAGATCTTTTCAAAATCCATTTTCTTTCCAGGGAAAACGGCAGAAGGCTCTCCGCGGCCTTCACGGTTCTCGGGGATCGTCTCTTCGGCTTGATTTCCATGTTGCTCATAGGCGCCGCATCTGTAAAAATCTGGCCGGACCTGCTGCCGTCGCCTCTTTCCGACATCCTGTTTATTGCAGGTTTGGCCGTATTGGGAGGACTTCTTTCCGTACCCCTGATTGCCAGGATAAAGATCCCGTTCCGACCGGCTCTTTCTCCCTATCTCAAAGACCTCTTTGCCATTTGGCAAAGGCCTAAAGAGTTGTTCATCATCCTTGGTCTTTCCTTCGTCCTTCAGGCCCTCGGAATGGGGACGGTGGCCGTGTTGGGTTCGGGCCTGGACATTAAGGTTCCCGTTGCATTCTATTTTGCTGCTGTACCCATCGTATCCATAGCCGTTCTAGTCCCCATCAGTTTGAACGGAATAGGAATCAGGGAAGGCGCTTTTGTGTATCTCCTGGGGCTCAAAGGAATCCCGGCCGCCCCTGCCCTGTGTCTTGGTCTCCTTCTTTTTGCAGTACAGGCAGCGGTCAGTCTTCTTGGCGGAGCCGCCTATGCCGCCGGCTTTCATCGCCGGCATACATAGTGTTTAAATGACCCTTTATATCTATATCATGAAGGAAATCTGGCCGAATTTTCTGGCCAGCCTCCTGGTCTTCGTCTTTGTCATGGTGGCCGCCCAGATGCTTTCCATCACGGAATTGATCGTGACCAGCGGGGTGAAAATCATGCAGGTGGCCGGCATGATTTTTTTTCTACTGCCCGATATTCTATCTTTTGCCCTTCCCGCGGTAACCCTCATGGCGGTTGTGGTCGCCTTCCTGCGCCTGTCCGCGGACAGCGAAATCATTGCCCTCAAATCGTCGGGCGTGAGCATTTACCAGATGCTTCCACCGGTGGTCATCTTTTCGTTCATAATCTTTCTGATTGCCTTATCCATTACGGCATTCGCCGCTCCCTGGGGCAATCGTTCCTTTAAAGATCTTCTTTTTAAAATCGCCAAATCCAAAGCGGATCTGGGAATTAAGGAGCGCGTCTTTTCAGAGCCTTTTGAAGGCGTGGTCATCTATGTAAATAGTTTTTCGAAGCAGGAAGGGATATTGCGGGATGTCTTTGTGGTTGACAGGAGGGACAATTCCGCTGCAAATACGATTATTGCGGAAGAAGGCCGTATCCTGGTCAACCCCGATGACCGGATTATCACCCTCTATTTCGTAAAGGGAATCATCTTGCAGGTGGAAGCGAATTTCGAATCGGCTCGGACCATCAACTTCAACACGTACAGTTTGAATATCGGCCTCAAAGACATCATGGCCGGTCTGGAGACCAGGGAGAGGGCCCCTCACGAATTGGAGGTCCAGGAGCTGGTGAAAGAGCTGACAATCGCTCCAGAAGGAGACAGGAGACGCAACCGGGTCATGCGGGAACTGATCGAGAAAATATCCATTCCCCTGTCCATTATTTTCATGGCAATAATCGGGGTTCCCCTCGGTGCACAAATACGTACGCGCGGACGAACCGCCGGGATCGGCATCAGTCTGGTCGTATTTTCCGCCTACTATCTGTTTCTCACGGCCATCAGGAGCATCTGCTCCAGCGGAGCGATATCACCCGCTTATGGGGTATGGCTGCCCGATCTCTTTCTTATTCTGTCCTGTATCTATCTCCTTCGCCGAGCTTCCAGCGAACGATCCACCTTCTATATTCCCCGGTTTCCGTTCAAGAAAAAGACGATATCATGAAATTAACCTACTTTTTTGTCCCATTCGCGCTGGGTTTTCTATTCGCACTGATTCTGACCCCCTTGACAAAACGCCTTGCCCGAAAGACGGGGATGGTGGCCATTCCCAAGGATAATCGGTGGCACCAACGGGAAACGCCCCTTCTGGGAGGGGTAAGCATCTTTTGCTCCATGATGGGGGCCTGGTTTTTTGGCGCCTGGTTGTCGGGCCTCAAAACCTTCCCCGATGCGTATCTCCTCCTGCTGTTATGCGCGGGGGGGATTTTTGCGCTGGGACTCACCGATGATATCCTGAATATGGATCCGCAACACAAACTTGCGGGACAGATCATTATCACTTCGTTGCTCCTGTTTTTCGGTTTTCGGTTGGATTGGACACAATACCAGACCATCAATCTCTTTTTCTCCATTCTCTGGATAGTGGGCATTACCAACGCCTTCAACCTGTTGGACAACATGGACGGTCTTTCATCCGGCGTGGCTTTCATTTCCGGGGCCTTTCTGCTTGTTTTCTGCTTTTTGGACGGAAATCCAGGATCTTTGCAACAGCCTTTTTTCGTTACACTGGGTGCCCTGTTAGGGGCGATCCTGGGTTTTCTCGTCTTTAATTTCAATCCGGCCTCCATCTTCATGGGGGATGCGGGCAGCCTGTTCATGGGATTCACCCTGGCCTGCCTGACCATATCGGGGAGTTCCAGACATACAGGCGGCACCGGATTTTTCAATCTTGCCTCCATCATCTCCATCCCGGTGCTCATCCTCTTTATTCCGATCCTGGATACCGGGTTTGTCAGCGTCATGCGGAAGCTGTTTCGAAGACGGATTTCACAAGGGGGACGCGATCACTCTTCTCACCGACTGGTGGCTATCGGATTCAGTGAAAAAAAAGCCGTTCTGATCCTCTATGCTTTTTCCGTAACCTCGGGCCTCATGGCCCTCCTGATCAACCGCCTCAGCGCCGGGACTGCGATCGTCATCGTTATTCTATACCTCCTGTTCATCCTGTTTTTTTGGATCTATCTCGCCCGGGTCAAGGTCTATTCGGAAAAACCGATCATCGATCATGACGGCGCCAGGGGGATCACGACAATCCTTCTTCAGATAACTTACAGGAGAAGGGTGTTTGAGGTATTGCTTGACCTGGTACTCATCACCGTAGCCTACTACGCCGCCTATCTTCTCAGGTTTGAGGGAGCAATCGGGCCGAACTTTGATTTCTTCCTGAATTCACTTCCCGTGGTCATTGCCTGCCAGATCCTGTTCTTCTTTCTTTTTGGGGTGTATCGGGGAGTATGGGAAGATACCAGCATACGGGATCTGATCGTCTATGGCAAAGCCATAACAGCCGGAACCGTCGTTCCTATCCTGATTCTGCTCTTCATGTACCGGTTTTACAGCTTTTCAAGGGCGGTTTTCGTCATCTACTGGGGACTGATGCTGCTGATGGTATCCCTGTCCCGTCTTTCTTTTCGTCTCCTTGATGAAGGAATCCGAAAAGGAAACCGGATCGGGAACCGAGTCCTCGTATATGGCGCAGGGCTGGGAGGGCAAATGACCATGCGGGAAATTGAAACCAACAAAGGCCTGGAAATGATCCTTGCCGGTTTCATGGATGACAACCCCTCACTCAAAAAGAGAAAGATTCGCGGCTATCCTGTTTTCGGAGGGATGGCCGATCTGAGAGATGTGATTGAAAAACGACAGATCAAGGAGATCATCATCTCTTTCAGAGAAAACAGTGCGGAAAAGAAATTAGAAATTAGAAATTTGTGCAATGATATGGGAATCGACGTCAAGATAAAGGAAATGAAGCTTCGCATTGAATAGCCGGAAATTGGAAACCGATCACGAAGCCTTTTCTTTTTCAAGAATCAAATTCTTTCGTTGCCGGGCCAGTTTTTGTTTATCCGCCACTTTATCGGATTCATCCACGATCTCCCTTCCCAGGATTTCCTCAAGAACATCCTCAAGAGATATGAGGCCCGACAGGCCCCCATACTCGTCAATAACTACAAAAAGATGCTGCTTCAGTTCCAGAAATTCCATGAGGACACTGTTCAAAGGGGCTGTTTCCACCACAAAATGAACCGGCCCCATGAGCTGACCCAGGGTGTACTCTTTCTTTCCGTGAGCCACGGCGATAAGGATTTCTTTTGTCAACGCGATGCCCACAATATCTTCCTGATTCTCCCCGTAAACGGGGATCCGACTGTGTTCCCATCTTCCGGTTTCCTCTATGGCTGCCTCCACCGTGAGCTTCCTGCTGAGAGAAAAAACAACCGTCCGGGGCGTCATCACCTCTTTGGCCCTCTTCTCATGGAGCGTCAGAATCCTTTCAATCGCAAGCTTCTGATATGGCTTGATGGCCCCGCTTCGCTGGCTCAGATGCGCCATGGCCTGAATCTCTTTGGGAGTAATGGATTCCTCCTGACGCCCCTTGCTGATAATGCGTGTCACAAGGCCGATGAGCCAGATGAAAGGCGTCATGATCCAGACGAGCCCCTTCAGGGGGTAGGCTACAACCCCCACGAGAGAACGGCCGTAAATCACTCCGGCGGTCTTGGGGATAATCTCCGAAAGGACCAGTATGGCTAAGGTGAAAAAGGCCGAAAAATAGATCAGGGATTCCTTTCCTAAAACGACGGTTGCGGCCGCCCCCGCGAATGCGGCCCCTGCCGTATTGGCAATGGTATTGAGACTCAGAATGGCCGCTATGGGCCGGTCCACGTTCTGCCGCAGATCTTTCAATATGGCGCTGCCCGGCCTATTTTCCTGGACCATCACTTCAAGTTGCCGCCTTGGAACCGAATAAAGAACGGATTCAAAAAGAGAGCATACGGCGGATATCAAAATGGCAAGGCTCACTGCAAGGATTAATTCTATCATTCTTCACAATCCCTTCCGTTTCATTGGGTTCGGAACAGAGTTTTGGTTGGCTTTCATGAAATCTCAGATTCAGGGCCTTGTTTCCCCGCCCGCCGTCTTAGCTCCTTTTCATGGGAATATTCCCCATTCTTCTCGATGTTCATAAGCTCCTGGGGCCGGTTGATGTTGAAAAAAGACTTGAGCTCCGGATCGAATCGCAAGATTTCTTCCGCCTCCACATGCCTCACGGAAACGTTCGGAAACAGCTGGATGATCTGGTAGTTTCCCGAATGGAGAAGTTTTTCGATAAAAGGAATGCATCGCTTCCCGTACAGGGCATGAAGCGCTTCCAATTTCCAGGCTATTCGGGGAATGACCACATCGAATCGACTTGATCCATTCTTTATGCCGGACAAATAACGGATCAACTGCGGATTCAAGAACGGCATGTCACAGGCGACAAAAAAACCCGCTTCTCCCTTAATCATCTGCAATCCGGTGAAGATTCCTCCCAACGGACCAAGCCCGGGAATGATGTCCGGACGCATAGGGATATCCAAATATGCATAATCCTCCGGATTGTTTGTAACGATCACCGTTTCTTCAAAGACAGATCGGAGAACCCCTGCGACCCTCTCTATCAAGGAAATGCCCGCAACTTTGACAAAGGCCTTGTTGACCCCGTAACGACTGCTTCTGCCTCCCGCTAAAATAACGCCGGAGACGTCTGTTAATGGGACTTTTCCACTATACGTTGAATTCTTTGATGCAACGGGCATGGGTATACATCCGATTGGCGATTCTTTTCCTATTCAGAAACGAACGATTTGTACGTTGCATAACTGACCGGAATTATTTATTAAAATTGTACTCTTTCATGTTTCTCTTTCAAGAAGAATGTTTATTCTGTTGACTTTGGCCGAAAAAATGATATGATTGGGAAATATGACATAGAATTGCGCATAATGAAAGGAGCATTTTGAGCAGAAACGATCTCATTCAATTAGAAGGCGTTGTACAGAGGGTACTGGGCGGCGGAACCATGGAAATTCAATGTGAAAACAACATGATAGTCAGGGGTGTCCTTTCCGGGAGGATGAAAAAACACCGGATAAAAGTGATGGTTGGCGACCGTATCCAGGTCAGCGTGTCTCCCTACGACACATCCCATGGCCTGATAACCTACCGCTTTTAATGCCCTCCTCACGGACTAATCCCGTTCGCATATTTCAATAAGAACACCGTTGGTTTCTTTCGGGTGAATAAAGGCAATTTTTGCTCCTCCGGCTCCTTTTCTAGGTTCTTTGTCTATGAGCCTTACGCCTTTTGCCTTCAGTTCTTCAAGGGCATCGTGGATATTTTCCACCCTGAAGGCGATATGCTGCACGCCTTCGCCCCGGGCATCTATATATTTGGCTATGGGACCATCCGGTTCCGTGGTTTCCAACAACTCAACCTCGCTGTCCGTAATCGGAATGAATGCCACGTTTACCTTTTGTTCCGATACATTTTCAATGTCTTCGATTGCAAGACCCAGAATATCGGTGTAGAATTTTCCCGCCTGTTTGATTTCTTTGACTGCAATGCCGATATGGTCGATATGTTTGATTTTCATTTTTCCTCCCCCGCTCATAAAAAACAAACCCTGTCCTTTCCATCTGAACAGGAAATTCAGGGAAAACAACTTGCCTTTAAAAGGCGTGCTCACTATTATACAGGTTCATTGGAATGTACAGTATCATAACTTTTACCCCAGATCCAAGGTTTTGTCTATGAAAGAACCGCCTTTTCATTTTTCGCAGGAAAAATCTCCAGGCAACAGCAAGCCGAGGGACGTGTTCGATGAATTCGAGGCAACAGAACTGTACTGTCCGAATTGCTCTCGCGCCGTGCCGGTCAACAAATTCCTTCTGCTGGTATTGCCGGATGGAGACAGATATGAATACCGGTGCAAATTCTGCGGCGCCAAAGTAGGCGAGAAAACGGATCATTCCGGGCAGTTTTACTCCATTCTGAAATAATTCGACGCTGGGGGGATACACCTGCTTCCAAACCTGCACAACATAGGACGTTCTTTTGATCGACCAGCAACAAAATCCCATTATTATCGTCTCGCATTTCGCGGGATAAGGAGAATCATGAAAAGAAAATTATTCGTAATAATGACGATAACAACTATCCTGGCGATTCTCGGGGTCGCCGGTGCCGAGTTATCCCCTTCCTCTTCCGTTAAGAAACTTGCCATCCTGCCGTTTACCATGAATTCGGATAAGGACCTCAAATTTCTGCAGTCGGGCATCATGGATATGCTCAGCTCCAGACTTGCCTGGAAGGGCAAGATAGAGGTCATTGAAAAGGGTTCCGTTCTGAAGACGTTAGACACTTTTCCCGGTCCCATGGATAAGCGGAAGGCACTGGAAATAGGGAAAGCACTGGGTGCTGATTACGTAATTATGGGAAGCCTGACCGTATTCGGCGACAGTGTCAGCATTGATGCAAAGATCCTGGATGTGGCAAAGGGTGCAGAACTTGTGACCGCCTTTGAACAAAGCAAAGGCATGGATGGGGTTATCCCCACAGTCAATAAGTTTGCAGAAGACATTAATGCCAAGGTGATGGGAAAATATGTCCCTGAACAGGAATCTCGACCTGCTCAGATGAAGGAAGAGGCGGGAGCACTCTTGTCGCCCGATCAGGAGTCCCGTGGTTCCAAGGCAGCCTCTTACGTGAAGCGTTTAAAACTTGAAATACGGGGCCTGGGCGTAGGCGACCTCGAAGGGGATGGAAAAAATGAGTTGGTCATGATCGACAAAAACACGGTCTATGTCTATAAGTGGATCAAAGGCACACTCTCGGAAACCGCTGCTATTAAAGGGGGCTGGTCACCCAATTATGCCTATGTCAGTGTTGCGGACATGGATCGAAACGGTCGGGCGGAAATTTATGTCACCAATTTAACTGCGGCAAACGTCTCTTCTTTTGTCCTGGAATGGGATGGCAGCAAATTTAAAGAGGTCATCAGTGGACAGAAATGGCTCTTCCGGGTCACTACACTCCCGGGAAGGGGCAAAACCCTTGTGGGGCAGCAGCGGGCTGTTCAAGGGTCATACACGGGCGGTGTATTTACCCTCGTTCGACAGGGAGAGAATTTGATTGCCGGTGAACCGATTACGCTGCCCCGCGGCGGAAACGTATTTAATTTTGTCAAGTCCGATCTCACGGGGAAAGGCAGCATCTACACCACCATGCTGACCCAATATGAACATCTCGAGGTGTTCGATGCGCAGAACACCAGTCTATGGAAGAGCGATGACTATTTCGGCGGGAGCCTCGTTTTCATGGAATGGATGGACACCGAACGGAATCGCCAGGCCGACACGCCCGTGAGGGTTTTTCTGCCATCTCCCATTTTCTTGGGCGATGTGGATGGAGATGACAAGAATGAAGTGGTTGTGTGTCAGAATATTTCCAAGACCATGCGTATAATGGAAGATTTTCGCTGGTTTGGAAGCGGGAAGGTACATTTCATGGCCTGGGATGGCGTGGCCCTGAATACGGTATGGACATCACAGAAACTATCAGGAACCGTGGTGGGCTATGAAGTGGCGGATCTGGATCAGGACGGACGAAATGAACTCATTATCGCATCCGTTACAAGTGAAAGTTATTTCGTAGGCCTTCCAAAGAGCCGTCTTGTTATGTACGACTTGAAATAGCTAAAGCACCGGATACCAATAAAAAAGGGCGTATCACCAAAATGGGTGGTGACACGCCCTACGTTGCAGAAAAAGACTTTACTACACTACAGTAACATTTGCTGCGGCCGGTCCCTTTGCTCCCTGCTCTATGTCAAAGGTAACATGATCACCTTCGTTAAGTGACTTGAACCCTTCGGCATTGATTGCTGAATGATGAACGAATACATCGGGACCATCTTCCTGCTCAATAAATCCGAATCCTTTGCTGTTATTGAACCATTTTACGATTCCATTAGCCATAGTGACTCCCCCTCCTTTCATAAAAATTTTCTTGGTCCTAAACATAGGGTTGCCACTATCGACAGAACCAACTACTTCTCAGAACCAACTAGCTCCGCATATAAAGGAGCTTTCATGATTAATAACATGATACTCTGAATTTTTATAAAATCAAGATATTTTAAATTGATCCAGCGGCTTCGACCATGAATTTTTTCATTCAAAGGCAAAAAAGTTACTTCTTGAGGGGAATATAGGGCAAACCGACGCTTTCAGCCACCGCCTTGTGCACCACATCCCCTTTGATGATATTCATTCCTCTCGCAATGTCGGGATGGTTCATCATGGCCTTGATGTACCCCTCATTGGCAATCTTCACTGCGTACGGAAGGGTCGCATTCGTCAGGGCCAGTGTGGATGTTCTTGGAACAGCGCCCGGCATGTTGTTTACGCAATAGTGGACAACTTTCTCTTCAACATACGTGGGGTCCTCGTGTGTCGTGGCCCGGCTGGTTTCACACGCCCCTCCCTGGTCTATGGAAATATCTACAATGGCCGCTCCCGGCTTCATTTTCCTGAGCAGTCTTCTGGAAATCAGTTTGGGTGCTGCCGCCCCCGGGATAAGAATCGAACAAATGACGAGATCAGCCTTCATGATTTCTTCTTCTAAAATTCCCTCATTGGACATCAAGGTGGTGACACTTCCTCTCATCACATCATTGATATAATTTAGCCGTTCCTGATTGATATCCAGGATAGTGACCCTTGCGCCATTTCCAACAGCGCTAAAACAGGCGTGCAAACCGGCGACGCCGGCTCCGATGATAACCACATAGGCAGGCCGCACACCGGGAACTCCGCTCAGGAGTATGCCCATTCCTCCCGACTTCGCCTCAAGACAGTAGGCCCCTGCCTGAATGGAAAGCCGTCCGGCAACCGCGCTCATGGGCGCCAGGAGAGGAAGCCCCCCATACTCGGTCTGGATGGTTTCATAAGCAATGGCGATGACTCCTTTCTCCACGAGCTTTAGCGCGAGTTTCCTGTTGGCGGCAAGATGCAGGTAGGTAAAAATAATCTGATCTTCACGCATGAGATCGAATTCCTGGGGCAATGGCTCCTTGACCTTGAGAATCATATCCGCTTCAGCCCATACGGCCTGTGGTTCTTTTCGGATGACCGCTCCGGATTGAACGTAATTTTCATCCAAAAAGCCGCTGCCAAATCCCGCATCCGATTGAACAAGCACTTCATGCCCTCTCTGAACAAGGGTTCGAACACCCGACGGCGTAATCGCCACCCTTCTCTCCGCGACTTTAAGTTCTGCAGGCACACCGATAATCATTTGGCATTCCTCCCCTGTTGTACAGACTCGGTTTGATCGTTGAATAATGGTTGGTAACTATCATTGACGAGCGAGGAATCGGTTCGAAATCAGCGCGTATAGATTCTCGGAACCCTCTTCCCCAAGGTGCACAGGACCTCGTAGCTGATCGTACCGATCTTTTCGGCTATCTCATCTGCGGTCGGATCTTTTCCGAAAAGAACGACTTCGTCCCCAACGGATACATCTACCAGGCCGGTGACATCCACCAGGCACATGTCCATACAAATCCTGCCGACCACCGGGGCGTTTTGTCCCCTGATCCGCACCGCTCCCCGGTTCGATAACAGTCTGTTGTAGCCATCGGCATAACCGACGGGGAGAGTCGCTATCAGACTCTCCTTTTTCGTACGGTATGTACTCCCGTAACTGATCGGCGTTCCGGAAGGAACTCTCTTAAGATAGGAAATGTTGGTCTTCACCGTCATGGCCGGTTTGAGTAAAAGCTCTCTGCTGACATCCCTGGATGGATACAGCCCGTAGATCATAATTCCCGGTCTGACAAGGTCAAAATACGATTCAGGAAGGTCCAAGACACAGGCGCTGTTGGCGATGTGCTTTCGGGGAACCTTGAATCCTGCATGTTCCATCTCCCTCAGAAGTAGTTGAAAAATGGCGATCTGCTTCTTTGTATTGGTTTTATCCTCTTCATCCGCTGATGGTAGATGACTGTATACTCCCTCCAATTTTAGATTCGGGAATTGGCTCACTTTTCTTGCAAACTCCAGCACATGGCTGGGCGCTATCCCGATACGGCCCATTCCTGTATCCACTTTGATATGCACCTTGATAGGGCCTGCCGACGCTCCGGCAATCTGGTTCAGGGTCTCTGCCAGTTCAAGGGTGCAGATGGTCTGATCCAGCCGATATGCAATCGACTTATGGGCCTTTTCTGGCGGAATGAGGCCAAGTACGAGAATTGGCGCTTCAACACCGCCACGGCGAAGTTCCCCGCCTTCCTCGGGCATGGCAACCCCGAGACAGGTAGCGCCACTGTTCAGGGCCGACACACCGACTTCCACCGCTCCATGTCCATAGGCATCGGCCTTCACAACCGCCATCAAATCTCTCTTGGGGCCGATCTTTTTCCGAATCCCCGAAACATTTTCGCCTATAGCGCCAAGGTCAATCACTGCGCGAGTGGCGTTAGGAACATCTCCTCTTTCCATGGGTATTCGCGTTATCATCCCGCAATCAAGATATTTCTTTTCACCTGTGAAGGGTTGGCAGACCCAACCATGCACAGGATCCTTTTAAGCTCCGCGGTAATTTCACCAATGACCGCTTGAACGCCGTCTCTCCCACCGGCTGCGAGGCCATACAGGACAGGTCGCCCCAAACCGATCAGTGTAGCGCCAAAAGCAAGCCCTTTTAAGACATCGCTTCCCCTCCTGAATCCTCCATCCACAAAAATCGGGATCTTACCGCCAACGGCCTTGACAATGCCGTCCATCACCTGGAAGGGATGAGGGAGATAATCCAGGGTATGGCCGCCATGATTAGACACCACAATGGCATCCGCACCGGCGTCAATGGATTTCAGAGCGTCCGCCGGGCTCAAAATCCCTTTGAATATCAATGGCCTGGAAATTCTCTTACGGATATCTACGAGTTCCTGAACAGATAAAGGCGAACAATCCGAAGCCATCAGGCGGTCTTTGACCTTGGTTCCTTGCCCCGAATCGATTTCAACCCCAATCCACTGTACCCCCGTTTCCTGAACATCCTCAAAGGCTCGAAACATCTTTTCACGGTCCTTGAAAGGCTTGACATTGGCCGCTATGGGAACCCCGGTCTTGACAATCTCTGCAAGGTTTCCGGGAACGGGCGTTCCCGTCCACATCAGACTTCCGGATGCCTTCAAGCCAAGAGCTGTTTCCATCAAACCATCGTTCATGATGGCAGGAATCGGCATCGTCATGGAAGACATAATGACCGGTGTCTCAAAATCGATTCCCAGCACTGTGCACGACGACTCCGATTCCACGGCATCAATGTACCGGGGGCTAAACGTATATCCATCGATGATCGCCCGATCATGTTTCAAAATATATTGGGTTTCCACACCGTCAAGAAGAAAGCCGAATTCTTTTTGTCTGATCGCCTTTTCGCCTCTTTCGTACAGTTCCGATAACTCCATCTGCAGGCTCCTTTTCTTTCCGGGAAATAGCGTTTGCTTCATGCTTGCTTCAAGATCATATTTGCATAAAGCGGGCAAGTCAAGAAACAAGAGAGCGATCCATTATCTCACAACCCCTCGATTCGGCTTGACCCTTTGAACCGTTTCATATTAAAAAAGGGAAGATTGTATCTTATTCAAAGTCCGGGATTGAATGGAGTCATGAGGTCTTTTTTGCTGTCGCATCTTGGATAAACCTTCACCGACCGTCGAGAGGTCCTTCTATGCTGGTACAACGAAGCTATTATTATCCATCCATTTTTCCGTACCAGCATGGAAGGACCGGTGGAGCCACAGGAATCAGATGCGACAGCAAAAAAGACCTCGTGAAGGAATGGCTTCCTGATGCCGTATTTCGCTGCCGGGGAATTTGAATAAGATACGAAAGAATTCAAACTTGCGCTTTACACTTTCACACATAAAAAAGGAAAAGATCATGTCCATACTATTTGAAAGCAGCAAAATCAACAAGATGGAAATACGCAACCGATTTGTTCGTTCCGCGACCTGGGAAGGGATGGCTTCGGAAGACGGCGCATGCACGTCTCAACTCCTTAGACTTACGACGGATCTGGCAAAGGGAGGCGTAGGGCTCATCATATCCAGCCATGCTTATGTACGGAAAGATGGCCAGGCCGGGCCATGGCAGTTAGGGGTCTACACGGATGAATTGGTAGCCGGACTGAAAGATATGACCCGTGCGGTCCATGACAACGGCAGTAGGATCCTTCTTCAGATCGCCCATGCAGGCTTTTTCGCCAATGATAAATTGATCGGCAAGGCCCCGCTGGCGCTATCACAAGTCCCGGAGTTTTCCAAGTCGCCGCGGCAGGTAATGAGCGAAGAGGAGATCGGAAACCTTGTTAAAGCCTTCGGTCAGGCGGCAAAGAGGGCCATGAACGCGGGGTTCGACGGCGTTCAGATTCATGCGGCCCACGGGTATCTTCTGAGCCAGTCCCTGTCGCCGGCCTTTAACAAAAGAGAGGATTCCTATGGCGGGTCGATCGAAAACCGATGTAGATTCCTCTTGGAAGTGCTTGCGGAAGTACGCTCAATTGTAGGAACGGATTTTCCCGTTCTGGTGAAGCTCAATTCAGAAGACTGCGTTGAAGGGGGGCTGACTCTGAAAGACTCCTTGCAGGTTGGTAAAATGCTCCAGGAAAGAGGGATAGATGCCATCGAATTGAGCGGGGGAACCTTTCTCTCGGGCGTCCTCAGCCCGTCCAGAAGCGGCATCTCGAATACGGAACGGGAGGCCTATTTCAGACATGCTGCCAAAGAGTTCAAAAGCAACATAAAGGTTCCCCTCATCTTGGTTGGAGGAAACCGATCGTTTGAACTGGCGGAACATCTCATCGAGGATGGTTATGCCGATTACATTTCCATGAGTCGTCCCTTTATTCGGGAACCGGCGTTGATAAACCGCTGGGCATCCGGCGATCTCAGCCGTGCGACCTGTCTTTCCGACAATAAATGTTTCGGCCCGGCCATGGCCGGAAAAGGCATTTTCTGCGTGGTAGAGGATGAACAAAAGAAGAAGGCGGAGGGTAGGCATACAGAGAAATAAACGTATTCGTTCCGGCGCGGAAGCGCAGGAACGAATAATCTGCCGGTGTATAAGGTCTTTTATCGGAACGGTCCAAAAAAGAGCAATTACGAATCCTTTAGAATAACATCCAGGATCTTTTCAAAGGCCTTGTTCATTTCCAGATCCGTTTTTTCTTTCAAACCGGCAAGGTCGCCCCTGTCACCATATTCAACCATTTGTGGATCTATGGGGATCTGGCTCAAAAGTGGCACTCCCATCTGTCCTGCCATCTGTACACCGCCCCCGGCCCCAAACAGGGCGATCTCTTTTCCACAATGGGGGCAAACCAGCCCGCTCATGTTTTCCACGATCCCAAGGATTCGCATGTTCACCTGCCGACAGAAATTGATCGATTTCCGCACATCGGCCAGGCTGATTTCCTGAGGAGTGGTTATAATCAAGGCTTCTGCGTCCGGAATGGTCTGAATGACAGTCAAGGGTTCATCCCCTGTTCCCGGGGGGGAATCCACAATCAGGTAATCCAGATCTCCCCATTCAATATCCGAAATAAACTGCCTGATAGCGCTGATTTTCATGGGGCCGCGCCATATAACCGCCGTGTCTTTATCTCCCAGAATCATTTCGAGAGACACAATACTCAGATTTTCCGAGAATTTGTAAGGCCTTACCACCCCTTCCCGGCCCATGTCAAAACCGCCCTGCACATTCAGAAGGCGTGCAACGCTGGGGCCGTGGAGATCCACATCGAGAAGCCCCACTTTCTTTCCTTTGCTGCTCAGGAGAAGCGCAAGATAACTGGCTACGCTGCTCTTTCCTACGCCCCCTTTGCCACTCATGACAACAATCTTTCTACCAACCCTGGCCAGGTTTGCCTCTATCATCTTGTCCTGCTGGTTCCTTTCAAAATCTCCGGGAGTTCCACAGGAGCCGTGACTTCCACATCCGCTTCCTTCACTCATCTTAAATTCCTCTATTATTGTCGTAAATTCAAACGCCTTTCTATAAAAAAAAGACCTCCCCCGGCGCGTTCCAGCCCGTTAGGGGAGGTCTGTATTGTTCTACGGAGGGGACTACAATTCGAGCCAGGAGTCCGAATAAAGGGACTGTCCCATTATAACCCTGGCCGTCTTCATATAGTCCTGCTGCTCCTTTGAAAGCGAGCCCATATCAATATCTTCACTGTCCATCACTTTATGAATAACATCCACCACTTCCGGTTTCTTGCCCCGCGCTATGGCGACCAACTGGTCGTCATACGCATCGGCGATCACGGAATACATTCCCTTCCTCTCCAACATGACCATATAGGTCTGATTCAGGATAGGCCTGAGTTCATCCGGCGGCCCATTGGAAACATTGGAAAGACCACAGGTGGATTTAGCGCCCGGGGCTATGTCCTGAAGCATTTCCTGAAAGGCCATCAGACTCATGAGTTGCGGCTGCTGAATATTCACGGGAGTGACAATACCGTCCACGAAGATGTCTTCGTTGGGAACGCCCGCCTCGTTGGCGGCGTAGATAAGCTCAACGGCAAGGGCAGCCCTTTCATTTTCATCCCTGGGCAACCCGTCCGGCCCCCACATGAGGGCAATCATGTTCGCTTTGTATTTAACCGCCAGCGGGATCATTTTTTCATAGCGTTCAGGCCGGCACATGATGGAATTTATAATCGCTTTCCCTTTGTGCGTGGCAAGACCGGCTTCCATCGCCTCTATATTGGACGTGTCGAGGCAAAGAGGGGTCTCGTCTCCGATTGCTTCCTGAACCGTCTTGACCACGAATTCCATCAGCTCCGGTCCCCCTTTTCTTGCAGGGCCCAGGTTGATGTCAATCCAGTCCATCCCTTTTTCTTTCTGACGGACGGCTTCCGCTGCAATGGGTCCGGGATCCTTTTCTTTGAAAGCCTTGCCTATGACCCTGTTGATCACATTTAAATTTTCTCCGATCAGTAGCATGCGTAAACTCCCTAATAGACGTAAGATTGGTTGTTTCCCTTCTCAAGAAGTCTTGGGCTTACATATCCTTGAGAAACTTCGGAATCAGGGCCGCATCTCTTGGCCCGATCATGACTTCCCAGCCCGGCAGTTCTTCTTCCATCTCTCCGCTGATGGATGCCGCATATCCGGGAATAATGATCTTCTTGTGCGAAATCTTATCTGCTATGCCGCTCTTTTTGACAAACATACCCACTTCATCGCCGGCAAATTTCCCTGCCGCCCAGGCTGTCATAACAGACAGGCCTTCCGTATCCTTTACCAAAAGCCAACTGGAAACCCTGCTTCCCTCGATTTCACCGCTGACGATAAAATACGTAAGGGAGAAATTCGTTGTAATCAGCACGGGCGAATTCTCGTCCGGCGTGCCGATTTCGTAAATTCCTTCAGTTACCGTCATGGGACGTTGCGGGTCCGTATAAATATTGAGCCTTTCAAGCAGCAACGGAAAGAGACTTTCTCCCTTGAAATCGGAAAGTACCGCAATTCCGGCATACTTGGCAATCAGCATGGCCGCGATGAGGGTCTCCGCATCAATATTGGAGGCCATTTCACACGGGAAGGTAATGGTAGGAAAGCCAAGAGCCCGGTTTCCAGCCTTGAGCGCTGCCCTGCGCATCGCAATCTGATCCTGAAAAAGCTGCTTGATTTCACGCGCGCCCGAATCCAGCACCAGATCCTTCAAACCCATACCCGTCAGTTTATCGCTGAGGGCGATCAGGCCATCGATATTGTCAGCCTTGACCGCCAGGGGCAGTCCGCTTTCTTTTGCAAGAGCGCCCATATCATCCGCATTATCGGCCGTCGCAGCATATAAAAGAGGCTTTTTGAACGCGGAAGCTTCCACTCCCGCTTTCATGACGTCCAGGTTCTCCGTCATAAGCACGAGCCCGAATTCACTCTCTTTCGCAATTTTTCCCAGCGGCAGCCCCAAAAGCGCCGGCATCGCCGTTTACATCTTTCAGGGCAATCAGCTCAGGCCGAAGGTTCAGACCTACCCTCTCGTATTGAAGCGCATTCCATTCCTTCAGTTTCTTATCCAGAACCGCAGGATCCATGTCGGAAGGGACAAGGGCCGCGAGCCCGGTGGGGTTGTAAAAGGTTTTTTCATGGCGGAACATGACGGTCTCGCCACCGATCTTAAACGCCCTGCTTCCAGCGCCGATAGCGACCGGCCTGATGGGAGGAGCAGAGGCCTCGGCCAGTTTCTCACGCGCCTCCTCAGAAACATAGGGGCAGGCGTCGAGTTCCGCCTTTCCGGATGCCAGGTTCATGGCAAAGGCCAGACAAGTGGGTACACCACATTCCCCACAGTTGGTCTTGGGCAACATCTTAAAAATCTGAATCCCAGTTAATCCCATAATACACTCCTGTGCACAAAATTATCGTCTGTGCTCCGTCCGGTCCTTCTTTCAAGAGCCGAACGGAACACCATTAAAAACTCTAACCTACAATAGGATCCATCTTAAGCGCCGGATGGCCCACTTTTTCGAGGAACGGCAAAATTTCCTCTTCGGTGGTCCCCACGGTTTCATCAGCGATCATATCATAGAGTCCGGGAACGCCCATCTCTTCGGCCCGTTTGATAATTCGGTCCTTGAGTTCCTCTTTGAGCATCTTGGGCATCCAGACCATGCGAAGGAGTCCGCCGTCGCCGAGGATAAATTTACCCTGCGCAATATTATATTTGGAATGTCCCACAAACCCGGGAGAGGAGGCTCCTCCACCCATCACACCGGCGAGGGTGGTGAACTTCATTCCGCATGGAGTTTCCCCGGAATAGTCCCTTCCCACCGTCATCACACCGTTACAGCCGGGAAGCAGCGCCGCAATACACTCACAGCAGCCACATGTGGTCATGGGATCATAAACCAAAGAATAAAAATTGTAATGGGTTACGTTGCCCCTGGAAGCCTTGAACACGAAATCATTCACGCCCTTCCATTGCCCTAATTTGGGATCGATGCATTCCCCTTTTATGATGGGCTGGTTGGGTCCTGTTGGGTTGATTTCAAAGGCAGCCTTGCAATCCATCCAGTTGTAGGCGCCGCATAGACCGGTCCTTTCCGGGCTCACGGTACACACGTGGTTGGGAGCAAAGGACTGACAGAGCGTACAGGAGTAGTAAGTCTCCACATCCTCGTCCTTCATCTTCTCGACGCGGTTATCTCTACCTGCGTACTCGGCTCTCGCCCTTTCCGTAAGCTTGTCCACATCCTCTTTCTTGGTGTAGAGGGTGATCTGGACTTTATCCAGAATGTTTGAAAAATCCTGATGGAACTTGGCGTGGAGAACAACCCCGATATGTTTTAAGGAAAATCCCTTTTCAATGGCGGCCTTGCTGATGCGAACCCAGGCTATATCGCGCTGTCCGATATGCATGATGGACTGGATATAATTGGTAAGATGATGAATCTGCCGCTCAATGATAGGCTCAAAATCAGGCTGGAACTCACGGCCGGCGATCTGCACAAAGATGCCCAGCGGAAAGTTGGATCCTTCCTTGATTTCATTTACATCCGGACCCACAATCGTTACCTTGCCGTCCTCGATCTCGTTCATCTCGGCCATTTTCACGAGTTCCGTACACTGGGACTTCCCACCGCCCGCCTGGCAGTACAGATCGGCACCACGAACACGTTCCCCCTCGAAAGCAGGACCGAACGACATAGGAATATCGATCTCGGAAACATGGACCTTCAGGCCCCTCACCTCAACGGATCTCTGGCAGATTTCACTGTGGGGCACATTCGCGACCACGTGTTCGTACTTACAGATGCCGGTGGGTAGAATCTCCGGAATATCGGTATCAGCAAGGGTTGGAAAACCCCAGTTCACACATCCGGCCGCCGCAACCGCCCACTCCGTTCCAATATCGCCCAGGGCGTTTACAAACGCAAAGATCCTCTCCTTGTTATAGATAAGGATCTTTTTGTGGTCGCCGGGCTGCACACCGCCGAAAGCCATGGCTGCCCTGTTGGCAAAACCCAAAGCAAATATGGCAGAGGAAATGTCCGGACCAAAAGGAACGATTCGGGTATTCCAGCCCACCTGCATCCCTGCTTCGAGACACTGTTCAATCACCGTCTTGCCGTTGTGATTCGCTGCACAGAAGATGTACAGACTTTTCTTCTGGTAGTCTTCCACGATCATTTTGGCGATTTCCGCGTTGGGCGCCGCACCTACGATGGCGGCGAATCCAGGAGCGGAACCATCAACAAACTCGACACCCCGCTTTCTCAAAATGGTGTCGTCTGCAGGACCAACCCAGAGTTTTCCTGCTTCGATATCCGGATCTTCCTGGGAAATATAGAAATCGGGCTCATTGAAAATCCGAATAGCTTCACTCACTTCATAGGCGAAGAGGGCGGCCATACCGGCATCCAGCAAGGGTCCGAGATAGGGAAGATGGTTTTTGCTCTTTACGTGGGGCGGAAGCAGACCCCGTGCAAATTCCATCGGTTTCTTTAAATCTTCCAGGGTTTCACATTTCATTCCGGTCAGAGAGTAAATCACCGGCAGGTAGTATGCGGTATTGGGAAATCCTATCTTCGAACTGGCATCGTGGCTGGCCAGGGCCATGCTGAGCTCCCCTTCTACTTGTGAAACAACTTTATAGCCACCCTGGATGGCTGCGAATGCTACTAACTTAGACATATGTTCCTCCTTCGTTGAGGATTTGTTCTAATCCTAATAAGTTGACATGAAGAAAGTAAAAACCGACACCTTCTTTCAAAATTATAATTCGAGTGCCTGACGGTCGGCCATATCCATGAGAACCCTCTCCCTGGCCTTGTCGATTCCAAGCTCTTTGCGTTTCTTATCAATATGGGCGATCATCATATGTGCATGCTTGATCGGATCTGCCTCCACATCCCACATGCCGCCGTATATCTTTTCCATTTCTTTGGTCAGGTAATTATGGAAGACCGGCGCGCCGCTTGTGGGCAGCATATATCCGAACACCGTATACACGCCTGAAGCGACAAAATACTGACCGATGCTTATGGCTTTTTCACTCATCCACTCGGGAGCGCTTCCTGCCACCGGCCAATCACAAAGATCGGTTCCAAGACCACCCGCCTTGATAACTTCCGTAGCCGCCAGAAGAATCCGGCTGTTGTCCACACAGGAGCCAAGGTGCAGGACGGGAGCAATACCTACAGTTTCGCATACCTCGGAAAGACCAGGTCCGGCATACACGCCCGCACTTTCAGGCGAAAGAAGCCCTTCCATGGCGCAGGCAATAGCGGTACACCCGGTGGTAAGGACAAGCACATCATTCTTTATGAGTTCCTTCACGATAGTCAGGTGTTCGTAGTTATGCCTTGTCCTGGCATTGTTGCAGCCTACAACTCCTGCAACACCACGGATACGACCATTAATGATATTATCGTTCAGGGTATAGTAGGAACCTCGGAAAGCGCCGCCAAGATGATATTTGATCGATTCAACGCCAAAACCGGCAATCTGTTTGGCTTTGTGCTGGGGGATCATCACCTCCGGACCCCGCTTCTGGAAATTGTCGATAGCCATCTTTACAATACGTTTGGCATCTTCCAGAGCGTGATGTTCGTCGAATTCAATATGGATCACGTTTTCCTGTTCCATCCTGGCAATAGGATGGGTTGTAATCAACTTGGTATGGAAACATTTTGCCACATTGGCCAGATTCTGCATAACACACTGAATATCCACAACCATTGCGTCGCATGCACCGGTGATAATAGCCAATTCCTGCTGGAGAAATGTTCCTGCAAGGGGAACTCCGTGACGCTGGAGAATTTCATTGGCCGTACAGCAGATTCCACCCAACTGGATGCCTTTCGCGCCTTTTGATTTTGCGTAATCGAGCATCTCCTTGGTTTCTGAGACGGCCACAATAACTTCGGAGAGAACCGGTTCATGCCCGTGAATAATGATGTTTACATGATCTTCTTTCATAATGCCGAGATTTGCCTCGGATTGTAAAGGCGATGGCGTTCCGAAAAGAATATCCTGGAGATCCGTCGCCAGCATGGATCCGCCCCATCCGTCGGCCAGAGAGCATCTAACACCCTGTTTCATCAAATTTTTATAATCCTGGTCAACACCCATATGGGTACGATGCATGATTTCAACGATCTCGCGGTCGATGTTCCTGGGAAGCACACCCTGTTTCTTCCATATCTCGTAACGCTCTTTGGGCGCCCTTTTTAAGTAAAGAAGTTCGCCTTCAGGCTTGCCCCATTCTCGCAGCGCGGTCTCTCCCACTTCGACAGCAATTTCATCCAGATCACGATCCACTTCCTGACCATCCACTTCAACTGTCGTCGCCACTCCCAGTTCCTTCGCAACAGCCACCAGTTTGACTGTATCTTTGATCTGGTAGGCATCCGTTTCTTTCTTCGCTGCCGAGATGAAGACTTCGGCCACGGAGCGCCCATGGTCCGAATGCGCCGCTGCACCACCTGCGATCATTCGAATAAAGTTTCTCGCCGCAATGGTATTGGCGGTAGCGCCACAAAGTCCTTTTCTCTCATCTTCACCTTCAATGCCCCCTTTGGGAAGAGGAAGGCGACAGGGACCCATAGCACAATTTTTACAGCATGTTCCCTGAATCCCGATATTGCAAGGTTTCATGCTTAAGTTTCTGTCAAAGACCGTCTCGATTCCTAATTCTGTCGCCCTGGCAATCATTTCCTGTGATGCGACATCGCATGAGGCTTCAACCGGATCTACCACTTTTTTCTTATCCAGTTTTACCAGTTTCGCTTTTTCTTCTGCCATTAGAGGTTCCTCCTCATAATTATGTTCAAATGTTTTCGATTTTGAGCTGCAAGTACAGCGCTACATGCGCTTTTCAGCTTTATCCTATATTTCGTTTGTGTATCCTATTGAGCACTTCCAGCATCTTTTCCAGCTCAGTCTTTTGAACTTTGGCGGCTGTCTTGGGAATGCCTTCAACAGCAGCTGCAGTCTTCTGTGCCCGCCGTGCTTCCTGCTCTTTCGCTCTTTCTTCTCTTACCTTCTGCTCTTGAGCTTCTCTTTTGGCCACTTCCGCCGCCTTTACGGCGGCTTCGGCATCGGCCTTGGCTTTTGCTTCCGCATCCGCTTTTGCTTTTGCAGCTGCTTCCGCCTTGGCTTTCGCTTCTACTTCCGCCTTGGCCTTGGCTTCCGCATCGGCCTTTGCCTTCGCTTCCGCTGCCATCTTCGCTTTGGCTTCGGCTTCTTTGTCCACTACCGGCTTGGCCTCTTCCTTTTTAGGTTGGGCCTTTACTTCTGCCTTCGCTTCCACAGGCTTCTCCGGCGCGGGAGCCTTTTTCTCTGGTGCAGGTGCTTTTTTCTCTGCAGCAGCCGGTTTTGCCTTAGGCGCAGCAGCAGCCTCGGCAAAATTCAAATCGGGCTCGGGTGAAATAGCAATAAGATCCGCCTCGTCAAGATCCATAACTTTGGAAATTTCCTTTACATCACTTGCTACTCCCCCATTCAGGAGTAGTTCAATAAAAGCCCTTGTAAGACGAACGCTCTCGGGATGCCTTAAAATAACCACATCAGATCCGGCAAGCAGGTAGGCAACGGCTGCGGTCGATTCCATCAGAATGCCGCGTCGTTCAGGGTCTCCAGTAGTCGGAGCATCCCCGATACTTTCCTTTGCCTCTTTGCACTTCCAGACTTCATTTCCGATATTGTTGATCATCGGCATCTGGAGTTTCTCATCTTCTTGTGTGAGAGCAGCCATTTTGATCCGTTCCATGACCGAATAGCTGTATTCGAGACCGTAGCCCAAGCCACCTGTCGTGGGGTCAACAATGATTTTGTTGCCTTGAACCCCGAGATTGCCGAGCAGAATATTAAGCTGTTTTGCCAGGTTCACATCGATCGGAGAGCTGGCGATAATGGTATGGCCATAACCGAGTGCACTGGCCCCGACGCCTTTGTGATTGGCTTCTTCAACCGGCCCCAGCCCTACATTCATGCCTTCGCATTTCTCCGAGATCTTTTTGAGAACCTCTTCATCTTTTGCGTTGTTTGCCGTACCCCAAACCACAAGCGGTACGGAAACGGCCTGGGCTACCTTTTTTGCCACGTCAGCGGCTGCATCCGCGTCTCTGTCCATTCCGTTTGGATCTGTACTTTTAAGTTGAAGAACAATAATGTCCGCTCCGTAATTCTCAACACATTTCTTGGCCCATGCCTCGGGAGAGGCAATAACATCCTTGAAAGGTGCAATCGCGGCAGCAGGCCATTCTTCGGAAGGATCATAGTCCCATACTTCCATGGCGATTTTCGGGGGATTCGGCATGTTTCCTTCAAAAATATGAAAAGGATATGCGTCTTCTCCGCCCACTTTAACGGCACTGCTTCCGGCTCCAATGGTGGTTTCCCCTATATTTCCTGAATAGGGCTGTACTGGAATCTCAAAGGCCAATTTCCTTACCTCCTTCTTCCTAATCTTTGTTTGTTAACAATCCGCGGCTTTTCTCTTGCACCGCTTACCAAAATACCTGAGCAATCAAAGACAAAAACTTCTCTTTAGTCTTTATTGTGAAAAATAGAACAAAACACGGGCAAAAAAATCCCTCGAACTAAAGGGATATACTCAAATTAGAAAAATATCAACCAATTGTCAAGAAATTTTTACTGTGATTTTAATGGGTTTTGCGCTTTTAAATTATTCAATATATAGTATTTAAAAAAAATGAAACACAAGATATAGCTATCTGTCTTCCAAAATTTTGTCGAAAATCGCATAAGCCGCTTTCATGGAGCTGCTTTCTTTTTCAAGCTCGAATTGTGGGCTTTCCCTTAAGATCAAACTCTGCCACTTGAGGGTCCTCGGGTACCATTCCGACCATTTCAAGTGAATACTCCTTCAAAATTTTTCTGATCGATTCTTCCTGTCCGCTTTTCACCCGATTGACCATCACCACTTTCTCTCCGATATTCAAGGGCAAAACACCGCTCAGTTCCACGATTCGCGAGGCGGCCTGCAGACCCCTGCGAGAGGGATCGGAGACCACGAGAAGAATATCAATATTCTTCGTGGTAAGCCGGCTTAAATGCTCCATTCCCGCCTCGTTATCAATCACGATATAATTATAGTTATCAATCAGCCTCTCAAGATATTGTGTGAGCAACGTATTGGCAGCGCAATAACACCCCGCCCCTTCAGGTCGCCCCATGACAACGAGATCAAAATTATCAGCTTCCACAACGGCCTGCTGAATTTTCATCTCCATATAAACATCTTTCGTCATGCCGGCGGAATCCCCTCCTTTCATCTTTTCTCGTGCATCTCCCAGGGTTTCCTCGACTTTCAGACCCAGAACCTCATTAAGATTTGCATTTGCATCCGCATCCACTGCAAGAACGGGTGATTTACCATTTTCCACGAGATATTTTATCAACATACCGGCTGTTGTTGTCTTTCCAGTACCTCCTTTTCCGGCGAGTGCCACCAAACACGTCATCATTCATTCTCCTTACGTTACATTGTAGACAGGTTAAAAAAGAGTTGGGGCCAGTGCCCTCAGCATTTATTCCCGGAGACGCTATTCTATCAAATTTCTAAAGTGTCATCGCTCACAAAATAATAATTTACATTGCTATTATTGCAAAAAAAAACTACAATTGCAATTTTTTAACCATTTCAAAAAATTTCGCATAACTATATAAAAAAATTATAGAATGACTATAGAAAATGATATATGGGAGCGCGTGAAAAAAGAGTTTTCTGCTGATATATCAAAATCCGAATTTGAAACCTGGATATCACATACATCCCTTAAAGCGGTTGACTCCACAAGGGCCACGATTGAAGTTCCAAACAAGTTTGTAGCGAGATGGTTAAAAGACAACTATACGGATCAGATTCGAAACCTTTTAAAAGAAAATCTAAGCTTGTTTCCAAAACTACACTTTGTTCACGGAGACACGCCATGGCTTCCTGAAATTCAAGAGACACCAGAAAAGTGGGGAGCAAGCGAGAATGGGATAAATGACGATAACAGACTCAATCCGGAATTCACCTTCCATAACTTCGTCATTTCAGACTGCAATGAACTTACCTGGTCATCGGCGCTGGAGATTGTTCAGATACCAGGCACCAAATATAATCCGTTTTATATTTACAGCAGCAATAGCTCTGGGAAAACCCATCTTCTGCATGCCATCGGAAATCATAGGATCGTTGAAAAACCATCCACAAGAGTCTTATACCTTTCTTCCTATGATTCAGTATCTGAATTTAAGACGTTGGGCAGCAGAATCAACAGCCAAAACAGGAATGTCATGCCCGATCTGATTCTTTTGGACAATTTTCATCTCATCGCAGATCATAATGATGCACAACAGAGTTGCATACAAATTTTCAACGCTTTTATTGAATCGAAAAAACAGATTGTTGTAGCCGCAAATTGTCCTCCAAACAAAATCGACAACCTCATGCCACATCTCAAATCACGTCTGCAATGGGGCCTTGTAACGAAAATAGACTCCAGCGATCAGCAAACCAAAATTGCTCTAATAAAAAGAAAAGAAAAAATAATGAGGCTCCATCTGTCCGAGGATGTCATTTTGTTCCTGGCAAAATCTGTTCAAAATTTAGATGAAATCGACAAATATCTTCAGGATCTGAAGATTCGTTCCTCCCTTTATGGACGTGAGATTGGAATGTCTATGGTGCACTTCATCACGAAAAATAGACTCGAAGATAAAATAGACCTCCAAAGCATACAAAAGCTGACTGCCGGCTACTTCAATATCTCGTTGAATGACCTGTTATCAAACAAAAAAAAAAGACAGTTTTCTTACCCCCGTCAAATCGCCATTTTTCTGAGCAGAGATCTGACCGGATTGACTATGAAGGAAATAGGGAACGCCTTTGGGAAAAAAGATCATTCCACCGTTGTTTACGCGCTCAAACACATTGAAAAGGAAAAGAAAAATAATCCACGCATCAAGGATGATGTAAACCGATTAAAAGATTTTCTGCTTGCATGGGGTCAATCGAAACAGGATTGTTCAGAACGTGATCAAACTTTGTATAAAAGCTCTTCCTGATGAGAATTTCTTTTAAATCCAGAAGAGAGTGTCTATTTCTTTACCAGTGAAAATGCAATCTTTTATGTATCATTTCAATGGATTAATAAATTTTTAAACAAATTGTCAGCCTTATGATTATTGTTATATCCTCTTTTATTATAAACATACAAAAACAAAAGGAGTCCTGAAAAAACCATGGAGATAAAAATTAGCAGGGATGAACTTTTGAAGTCTGTCTCACGGGTTCAAAGCATTATTGAAAGAAAAAGCAATATGCCTGTTCTTTCGACGATCCTTTTTACAGCACAAGGCTCCGAAGTGCAACTCTCTGCAACGGATTTGGAACTGGGGTTTAGGCAAATTGTGAAGGCGGATGTATTAAAAGAAGGAAGCATTACTATTTCGGGTCGTAAACTCTTCGAAATAATACGGGAAAGCCGTTCTGAAACATTTCATATCAAAGAAAAGGAAAATAACCGTGTACTCATTTCAGACACGGTTGCCAGGTTTGATCTTGCCTGTATAGATGCTGATGAATTTCCCGGTTTTATGGAACCTGAAGGGGTGAGCATGATTGAAATAGAGGGGGAAACCCTTTGCGATATGATCAACAAAACAATCTATGCCGTAACTGCTGAAGAGGCAGGTTTTAAATTGTCGGGGGTTTTAACAGAAAAGATTTCTTCGGATTCTGGCAGCTTTCTCAGAATGGTAGCCACCGATGGTCACAGACTCTCACTGGTGGATAAGCCTGTTCCGAATGTAGCGAACCTTAATTTGAAAGCCGGTCTTCTTGTGGCAAGAAAGGGCATGTCGGAAATTAATAAAATGGCTTCGGAAGGAGGAACCTTAGAGATAGGATTTGAGGACAAAAACTGCATTGCCAGAAAAAATAACGGTTTTCTGATGATTCGGCTGCTGGAAACCAGATTTCCGGATTACAACATGGTCATCCCAAAAAACGAAGAGTATGCCATAAAGATAAACCGGAATTCCCTTTTGGAAGGCATGAGAAAAATGCTTATATTAAGCAATGAACGATATCGAGCTGTCAAAATCACGCTGGAGAACAATGTTCTGGATCTCGTTTCCACAAATCCTGAACTCGGAGAGGGGCAGGAGCAGATAAACATTGAATTCAGTGGTGAACCTATTACAGCGGGTTTTAATCCGAAATTTTTTGTAGATACATTACAGGCCATGGAAAGTGAGACGATAAGCCTTGGCTTTACGGATGGTTCAAAACCATGCACCATTCGAGGAGAAGCTGACAAGGGCTTTCTGGGTCTTATCATGCCTATGAGGGTATAGAATGACGCAAGCGAATAGAAGTTATGAAGCATCGGACATCAAAGTTTTAGAGGGTCTTTCAGCGGTTAGGAAAAGACCTTCCATGTATATTGGCAATACGTCTGTCGAGGGTCTTCATCATCTCGTTTATGAAGTGGTGGATAACAGCATAGATGAGGCGCTTGCCGGATACTGTGACCAGATCAATATCAAGCTTTTGAGCGATAACAGTGTTGTCATAAGGGATAATGGCAGAGGGATACCGGTTGGGATGCATGGCTCAGGGAATATGTCGGCTCTTGAGGTAGTGATGACGAAGTTGCACGCCGGCGGTAAATTTGACAACGAAAGCTATAAAGTATCAGGTGGGCTCCATGGGGTTGGGGTATCCGTTGTGAATGCTCTTTCGAAATTTCTTGAGGTCAATGTTTATCGTAACAATAAAGTTTATTTTCAGCGCTATGAAAGAGGAGAAACAAAATGCCCTCTTGAGATGAGGGGTGACACGGAAAGAACGGGAACCAGAATTCATTTTATGCCGGATCCGGAAATTTTCGAAACCATCGACTTTGATTTTGAAATTCTTGCAAAAAGAATGCGTGAACTGTCATTTCTCACAAAAGGACTTCGGATTATTATATCCGATGAGGTGAGCGGCAAGAAAAAGGATTTTTTCTATGAGGGTGGTATTGAGTCCTTTGTAGAATATCTGAATCAGAACAAGGAAGTTCTTCATCCCAAACCGATTTACATTTCCGGTTCAAAGAATGATGTATTAATCGATGTGGCATTTCAATACAACAATTCTTATAAGGAAAACCTTTTCACCTTTGCCAACAATATCAATACGAGGGAGGGGGGGAGTCATCTCAGTGGCTTTAAGGCCGCTCTTACGAGAAGCATCAATCAGTATCTGCAGAATTCAGCCCAAGCAAAGAATTTTAAGGAAAAGCTTTCGGGAGATGACGTAAGGGAAGGTCTGACGGCTGTGGTCAGCGTGAAATTGCCGGATCCCCAGTTTGAAGGGCAGACCAAAATGAAACTGGGAAACAGCGATGTAAAAGGACAGGTAGAGACGCTGGTAAATGAGGGTTTGAGTACATACTTTGAGGAAAATCCTGCCGTCGTCAAGGCCATTCTTTCAAAGGTGATCGATGCTGCGCGAGCACGGGAAGCGGCAAGAAAGGCGAAGGACCTGGCGAGACGGAAGGGAATCCTTTCTGATAATTCACTGCCCGGTAAATTGGCTGATTGTCAGGAAAAAGACCCTGCCATGAGCGAAATATTCATTGTGGAGGGTGATTCGGCGGGTGGTTCCGCGAAACAGGGAAGGGATCGCAGGACACAGGCTATTTTGCCGTTGCGAGGAAAGATACTTAATGTTGAAAAAGCCAGATTCGACAAGATGATTTCGAACGAAATGATCCATACCATGATTGCCGCCCTGGGCACGGGAATTGGAGAGACGGATTATGATATCGGATCCATACGCTATCACAAGGTCATTATCATGACGGATGCGGATGTGGATGGGGCGCACATTCGTACGCTGCTTTTGACCTTCTTTTTCAGGCAAATGCCGGAGCTCATTGAAAACGGGTATCTGTATGTAGCCCAGCCACCGTTGTACCGGGTGGCGGCGAATAAGCAGGAAACCTATGTGAAGGATGAGGAACGCTTTAATGAGTTCATGTTGCAGAGGATATCGGAGAAAGAAAAGATTTCCTTTACGGATGGGAAAGAAGTCTCAGGACACAGATTGATATTGCTTCTTGGACGGCTGGTAAAATTTTTTGACAGCATCGACAAGCTTTCAAGAAAGGGATTCAGCCCGAAATTCATCGAATTTTTAATACTGAATGGAGCAAAAAACAGAAATCAGTTTAAGAACCGGGAATTTATGGATGACCTGTTTAAGAAACTTGACGAAAACGGTTTTAAAGTAAGAAACATTCAATTTGTGGAGGAAGATGGTTATTATGAATTCATGGTTACGGAAACGCACAATGGTGGACAGAGTTTTTCCGTAAACTGGGATTTCTTTTCTTCTCCCGAACTCAGGCGCATTATGGGTACGAGCGATGATTTCAGGTCTTTGAAAAGCGAAGGCTTTCGAATAAAAGAGGATGGAGAAAAAGAGAAGATCGAGGACCCCAAGAAATTATTGAATGATTTAATGGAAAAAGCCAAAAAAGGTCTGAGTATACAGCGTTACAAAGGTCTCGGGGAAATGAATCCGGAACAACTATGGAACACGACCATGGATCCTCAGAAGAGAACCCTTGTGAAAGTGAGGGTGGAAGATGTTGTAGAGGCGGATCAGATCTTTACCATTCTCATGGGAGATAAGGTGGATCAGAGAAGGGAATTTATAGAGAACAATGCGCTTGAGGTTACGGATCTGGATATATGATCGGGCGCTTGAAACTGAAAATTTTAACTTTTTTATGAATTTCTGCGAAACACAATAAGAAAATGTGCCCGAAATATATGACGAGAAGATCGCATTGTTGCGGTCTTCGTTTTTTTGGATCATATAAAAGAAAATGGGAACTGTTCAGAGGAAGTGCTCAATATGGGAAAAAGGTTGACAGACGGTGATCGTATTAGAGCAATGATTCACTCTGATTGGAGAACAAGACAATTATGGTTACAGATTTAAATCAGGATTCTGCAAATATAGAAGATGAGATGAAGAAATCGTATCTCGAGTATTCCATGAGCGTTATTGTGGGTAGAGCGCTTCCGGATATCAGGGACGGTTTAAAACCTGTTCACAGGCGAGTACTATTCGCCATGCATGAACTGAAAAATTATTTCAACCGGCCGTTTAAGAAATCCGCCAGAGTTGTGGGCGATGTTATCGGTAAATATCATCCACACGGGGATACCGCGGTATACGACACCATTGTGAGGATGGCCCAGGATTTTTCCATGCGATATCTGCTCATTGACGGCCAGGGAAACTTTGGTTCGGTTGATGGGGATCCCCCGGCCGCCATGCGATATACAGAAGTTAGAATGACGCGGGCGGCCATGGGGTTTCTGGAAGATATTGAAAAAGAAACGGTTGATTTTGTACCGACCTATGACGGATCTCTTGTTGAACCGGTGATTCTCCCTACGACACTGCCGACGTTTCTTATCAATGGATCGTCGGGCATTGCAGTGGGAATGGCTACAAATGCACCGCCTCACAATCTCTCTGAAGTGTGTAAAGCAGTTCGAGCAATTATTGATGATCCTGATATCAGCATTAGCGAACTTACTAAAATCGTGCCGGGGCCTGATTTTCCCACTGGCGGATATATCGTGGGAAGGCGCGGCATTACAGAGGCTTATAAGACCGGAAGAGGGATCATCAAGGTCAGGGGAAGGGCCTTTGTGGAGAAATTTGGTCAGAACCGGGAACGGATTATCATCTCTGAAATTCCTTATCAGGTAAATAAGGGAAAGCTGCTTGAAAAAATTGCCGAACAAGTGAAAGAAAAGAAGATAGAAGGAATTTCTGAAATCAGAGATGAATCCGACAGGGATGGAATGAGAATAGCCATTGAGCTGAAGCGGGATGGTAATCCGATGGTTATTCTCAACAGGCTCTACAAGTTCACGCAGATGGAAGTATCGTTCGGAATTATATTCCTTGCTATCTCTAATGGAAGACCGAAAGTTTTCAATTTAAAAGAAATTCTTCAGCATTTTGTCAGTCATCGGCGCGAAATTGTTGTCAGACGAACCATTTATGATTTGAAAAAGGCCGAAGCGCGTGCCCATATTCTGGAAGGATTGAAAAAGGCACTGGATTTCTTGGACGATATCATAGAACTGATTCGGTCTTCATCGGACGGGAAAGAGGCAAAGAGCCGACTGATGACGGAGTTCAGCTTCACGGAAATTCAAGCGCAGGCCATTCTTGATATGAGATTGCAGCGATTGACTGGCTTGGAGCGTGAAAAAATAATTGAGGAATATCAAGGACTCATTAAAGATATAGAGCGATTCAAGGCAATTTTGGAGAACCCTTCCATGGTGCTTCATCTGATCAGGGATGAAACCGAAGAAATTCGAGTACAGTTCGGAGATGAAAGAAGAACAGAGATTCTTGAAGCTGTTGAAGATATTGATATGGAGGATCTTATCGCTGAAGAGGATATGGTGGTAACCATCAGTCATAACGGTTATATAAAGCGAAACCCGAGCAGTCTTTACCGAGCTCAGCGCCGAGGAGGCAAGGGGCTTACCGGGGTTAGGCCGAAGGAGGAAGACTTTGTAGAGCATCTGTTCGTGGCTTCTTCTCATGACTATTTTCTATTTTTCAGCAATGCAGGGCGTGTTTACTGGAAGAAAGTTCATGAAATTCCCGAAGGTGGACGCATGTCCAAAGGGAAAGCCATTGTAAATTTGCTGGATTTGAAAAAGGAGGAGCGTATTGCAACCATACTCCCTGTGCGAGATTTTGAAGAAGGGAAATATGTGGTTATGGCTACAAAAAATGGTCTTGTGAAAAAGACTGAACTGAAGGCTTATAGTCATCCCAGGTCCGTTGGAACGCTTGGCCTTAAAATAAACGAGGATGATGAATTGATTGCAGTACGGATATCCAATGGGAATCAGGATATTTTTCTCACTACGCGAGAGGGAAAATCCATTCGTTTTAAGGAAACGGATCTCAGGAGCATGGGCAGGGTGGCTGCGGGAAATATCTGTATCAGAATGAACCCGGGTAACCAGGTGGTAGGAATGGAAACGCTTGGTGAAGGGGCTACGATTCTTACGGTTACCGAGAACGGTTACGGGAAGCGCACGCGGACAGACGAATATCCTGTTCAGTTAAGAGGAGGGATGGGGGTTCTTACCATAAAAACAAGTGAAAGAAATGGTAAGGTGGTCTATTCCTACCAGGTAACGGATCAGGATGAATTGATGATCATTACAGAGCATGGGAAGATCATACGAATTAGGGTTGGAGATATCTCCATCATTGGAAGAAATACCCAGGGTGTAAAACTCATCGACATGGGAGAGAACGAAAAAGTGGTGGGTGTGGCCAAGGTGATGGAAGAAGAGGAATAACGATCCAAAATGAATACGAAAGTGTTTTCACGAATAGCCGTAATCGGAGCTGGAAGCTGGGGAACGGCACTGGGTAATCTGCTCGCGGAAAATAGCAAAAAGGTGGATCTCTGGGTAAGAGAAGCAGAAGTTTTTCAGGAGATAAAAACTCAGGGAGTAAACAAGACCTTTCTGCCTGATGTGAAGTTATCCCCCTCGTTGAACCCCGTTACTTCTTTAAAAGAGGCGCTTTTCGATAAAGAACTTGTGGTTCTTGCGGTTCCTTCGCATGTATACAGAGAGGTTATAACCGATCTAAGGCCTTATTTGCACTCCGGCCTTTGTTTGATGGCGGCTACCAAAGGAATAGAAAATGAGTCGTTGATGCTCATGTCCCAGGTAACGGAGGACGTACTCGGCGCGGAATTCTTGCCGGAATTCGGATCTCTTTCCGGACCAAGTTTTGCCGGTGAGGTTTCCAGGAGACTCCCTGCCGCGGTCACTATCGCGGGTCATGATTTGGTGTATGCGGAAAGGCTGCAGAGGGTTTTCAACCGTGATTTTTTTCGCGTGTATGTAAGTGACGATCTGTTTGGAGTGCAACTTGGCGGAGCCATGAAAAATGTCATTGCCATTGCCGCAGGGATTTGTGACGGGCTCGGATTTGGGTACAATGCCAGGGCTGCGTTGATAACAAGGGGCCTTGCTGAAATCACAAGGTTGGGTGTTTCCATTGGTTGTAATGCGCATACCTTTGCCGGTCTCGCCGGTCTGGGAGATCTTGTGCTAACCTGTACCAGTGGTTTAAGCAGAAACAGGACGGTGGGATACAGAATCGGGAAAGGTGAGGATCTGGAGGAAATCACCGGAGGAATGAAGATGGTTGCGGAAGGGGTGAGAACGACAAAATCAGCTTACCAGCTTGGAAGACGCAGGAAAGTGGTTATGCCAATTACCAGTGAGATGTATCGTATTCTCTATGAAAAGAAGAAGCCCAAAGAGGCGGTCCGAGATCTGATGATGAGAGATCTGAAGGTTGAACTGGAACACTGAATATTTGTAATGGCATGGATTATTCGGACAAAAAAGGAGAAAGGATAAACATCTTGCGGATCAGAGATGATCTGAAAAATTCGGTTTTCAGAGACAGGATCGTTTATCATGAAGTAACGGACTCCACGAATATCCGGGGAAAAGAACTTGCAACCGCGGGAGCGCCTCACGGAACGGTTATTATAACGGAAGAACAACTGGCTGGAAAAGGGAGAATGGATAGAAAATGGGTCTCTCCGCGGGGCAGCAATCTGATGTTCTCGGTCTTATTGAGGCCCGATCTAAAAGCGGACCAGGTGTTTTTCCTGACCATGTTGCTGGCACTGTCTGTACGAGATTCCCTGAAAGCGCTATTTGGTATCGTGGCAATGATTAAATGGCCTAACGATATCTATATATCCGGAAAAAAGAGCGGCGGCATATTGGCTGAATTTTCCGTGTCGGAAAATCGGGTGGAGCATGTGATAGTCGGATTGGGCCTCAACGTAAATTGGCATCCTGAAGAAGCGTCCGAGGTGCTTTATCCATGTACGAGCCTTATGCGAGAAACGGGTTCCCCGGTAGAAAGATCTTCCCTCCTGGTTGAAATTCTTTTACGATTTGAAAAGAATTACCAGATAGGAATATTGGAAAAAGGTGCGTGGGCCGTTTTTCAAGAGCAATGGAATGCATGTTCATATGTTATCGGAAAGAATGTTGTGGTAAAAAATGGAACGAAGAGAATTTCTGGGAAAGCTGTGGAAATTGACGAAACCGGTGCTTTGATTGTTAAAAATGGGTCGGGGGAAGAAAGCAGAATTCTTTGGGGTGATGTTTCTGTTGAGGAAATTCAAGCTTCGTAATTCTTGAAGGAAGGAGGGATAGATGTGACAACCATCCAGCCAAAAGGGGAAAAAGTGCGTCAGGCGGTCAAATGGATATCTGAAAAAATGCAGTATGAAGAGGGAAGTTCCCTTTCCCAATTGATTCCCGAGGCGGCAACGCGATTCAATCTGTCTCCAAAAGACGAAGAATTTCTGAAAGGGTTTTATGAAAATTCCCGCTAAACCTCAAATAGTGCATCCTTCTTGATGTGGTAATGGAAAGACCTCACGCTTTGGAAGTACAGGCAGCATACTGATCCCGATACGAGTGTTCCAGCTGAAATCGGAACCCAGGATCCCGATTCATGAATATATTTGATACCTATCCAGACAGAGATGAGCGAGACCAGGACAAGAAAGGCACAAAGAATGCCAACAATAATGACAAAGGTCCAGAAAAGCATTTTTTTGAAAGCTAAGGAGTTTTTGTAAATATTCATAGGATTGGTTTTCTTAAAGGTTAGGGCACACGATATTTTCAAAACAGGTCCACAAATGACAGTTGTTATCTTAACGGAAAAGGACGAGAAGTGTCAACAGGGGTACGCGAAGAGATAATGAAAAAGAAGAGGAGAATTGCCGTTTTGGCAGGCGGTTGGTCCGCGGAACGGGACGTCAGTTTAAAGAGCGGAAGAGCGGTGTATAATGCTTTAGACAGGGAAAAATATCTGGTTACCATGTTCGATCCGCGGGATGAGCTGGGTAGGTTGTTTGAAAGTCGGGAGGAAATTGATCTTGCTTTCAATATGCTGCATGGAAAAATCGGTGAAGATGGGAAGATGCAGGGATTTTTGGATGTTCTTGGTATTCCTTTTGTAGGTTCAGGGGTTCTGTCAAGTTGTCTTTGCATGAACAAAAAGATTGCAAAGGAGCGTTACAGGTCCGCTGGTCTTTCAGTTGCCCATGATTGCATCATGAGACGAGGAGGAGATGTTTCATTTGGAGAAATTATGGAGCAAATCGGGTTGCCACTGGTCATAAAACCGGTTTCGGAAGGGTCAAGCATCGGAATTTCCATCTGCCGTAATGAGGCGCAAGTTCGGGATGGAATGGAAAACGCTTTTTCATGGGACGAAGAGATTATGGTGGAAGAATATATAAAAGGGAGAGAAATTACCTGTTGTGTCATGGGAAACGATGAACTGGTCACCCTCCCACTCATTGAAATTGTCCCGGATGCCTCCTATGCCTTTTTTGACTATGAAGCCAAATACAAACCTGGCGCCAGCAAAGAGATTTGTCCCGCGGATATACCTGAAAATCTGAGGGAAGAGGCCTGCCGTATTGCAAACACAGCACATAGGGTTCTTGATTGTGCTATTTGGAGCCGGTCTGATATTATCATTCGAGAGGAGAAATGTTATCTGCTGGAAACAAATACAATACCTGGAATGACGGAAACCAGTCTTTTTCCTCTTGCGGCGAAGGCGGCGGGTTTATCCCTGGGTGCGCTTCTCGATATGTTTATAGGCTTTTTCGTGGAAAATGGTAAAGAAAAAGGGTGTTAGAGGAGAGGGCGCAGGAGATGATGCAGCAGACTGGAAACTTGTTCCAGGCTGCTGCTGCGATAAGATTGGTGTCTAATAGATGTCCTCGGGTGGCATCGGCGGCGCCGGTTTCTTTTTTTCCGGCTTTTCAGCAACCATGCTTCCGTTGTGAGGAGGAGCCCGGCTACGGATGCGGCATTTTGAAGTGCGAAGCGGGAGACCTTGGTAGGATCAATAATACCTGCGGCGATAAGATCTTCATAATGGCCGGTTTCGGCGTTGAAACCAAAGTTGCCGCTGCCTTCTAGTACTCGTTGAACCACTACGGATCCCTCAAATCCAGCGTTATTGGCAATCTGTCTGACAGGTTCTTCGAGAGCACGTTTTATCAGATTTACTCCGAGCTGCTGTTCTCCATGTAGTTTTGCTTTTTCAAGTGCCTTAACAGCCCGAATAAAAGCAACGCCTCCCCCCGGTACAATGCCCTCTTCAACGGCCGCACGGGTTGCGTTGAGAGCATCTTCAACGCGATCCTTCTTTTCTTTCATTTCCGCTTCAGTAGCTGCTCCCACATTGATCACCGCAACACCTCCGATGAGCTTAGCAAGTCTTTCCTGGAGTTTTTCCCTGTCATAGTCACTGGTGGTTTCCTCAATTTGGGCCCGAATCTGTTTAACGCGGCCCTGAATGGCATCTCGATTCCCACCGCCATCGACAATGGTGGTGTTGTCTTTATCGATGGTAATCCTTTTTGCTGTGCCAAGATCGTCCAATGTAAGATTTTCAAGTTTTAACCCCAGGTCTTCGCTGATGACCTGGCCAGCGGTGATGATGGCAATGTCCTCCAGCATGGCTTTTCGTCTGTCGCCAAATTCAGGTGCCTTCACTGCAGAGCAATGAAGGGTTCCACGAATCTTATTTACCACGAGGGTGGCAAGCGCTTCGCCGTCCACATCCTCGGCAAGAATGAGAAGGGGTTTCCCCATTTTTGCGACCTGTTCGAGGATCGGAATCAGGTCTTTCATGCTGCTGATTTTCTTTTCGTTAAGGAGGATATACGGTTCGTCCAGGTGTACTTCCATCTTTTCAGGGTTCGTAACAAAGTATGGACTGAGGTATCCCCGGTCGAACTGCATCCCTTCCACGATCTCCAAAGTAGTCTCCATGCTTTTGGCTTCTTCTACGGTGATGACGCCTTCTTTGCCTACTTTTTCCATTGCCTCGGCAATAATGTCTCCTATCGTGGAATCATTATTCTCCAGAAGGGGATGCGGAAAATTTTTTTGGTTTGTTGCGTACAGCAGCGTGCTTCAATCATTTTGGGAAGGTGGATCAGCTGGCGAGGTTTCGTGGCCAAGAAGAAGCATTCTCTCTTTCGCGGCGTGATCTCTTTCGATCACCCATGTCTCCCATTCAATTTTCATGCGTGCCAGTTCGTTTTTGGCGTCCGTAATAGGCTCGAAATAGTTTTCGGCATTGTTTTCTTGGAGGATTTGGATCGTTCTTTTTAATTCTCTTACATGTTCTTTAATGCGTTTCAACTTACGAAGAGCGGCTTGCTCCCTCTTGGTGGGGATTTCTATTTTTCCAAGGCAAGTCTCTGCTATCGGAAGTGCTGTGTCTGATTTACTACCTCTGCAAGTTTCATCAGGATCCATTTTGGTGTCTGCTCCCTTCCTTATTTCAAATGCAACCATTCCAAATATAGGAAAGGCTCTTGTTGTTGTCAAAGAACCGATAGAGCCAGGAATGGAATTCGGGTGTGTGAGGGATGAATGCTCGATATTTTCGGTTTTGTGAAATGGCAGAGCAGGAGAACCTGGATGGGGTTGGTTTAAATGAAAAGTGGGGAGGGACAAAAGTTTTGGAAAGGGAAGCTTTTTTGGCGCTTATTGAGGATCTGTCAGAGCCACGAGAATCGCACTCAGTCTTCAGAAAATGGAAAAAGCATGGGAAGACAGCGGAAGGAAAGTTGAAAAAACCTTTAATTAATAATGTTATATAATGTGGAAGTTATGTTAGATTGGTATAATAAAGCAAAAAGAAGCCTCTCAGATCGACGACAATCGCTGTTCCCGTTTTCGTGGACAGGAATTTTACCGAAAATCGGGAAATATACAAATATTCGGGTGGCTCGCTCAAAAAAGCGATGGAAGGGAAAAATGCCTTGTGACGGCATTGGAAACGGAGGTACTGTCAACTGGTTTTCTTGAGAAGTAGCACTTCAACTTTTCCTTCGAGTGATGTTTGGAAATGGATCGCATCTTGCTCGTTGCCCACGATAGCGCCATAGTGCATCGGAATGGCAAGTTTCGGATTTATGGCAATGGCAGCTTTTGCGGCTTGGGCAGAGTGCATGACATATGTTCCGGATACGGGCAACAGCGCAATATCCACGTTAAAATCTTTCATTTCAGGAATAAAATCCGTGTCCCCGGCGTGATAGAGCTTTACCCCTTCTATCTCTACAATAAAGCCAAGCCAACCTCTTGGTTTTGGATGGAAATTCTTGTCGGTATTGTAGGAAGGCACGGCCGTAACTTTGACGCCAGCTAATTCAAGTTGTTCTCCAGGTTTCATGACTCGAATATCACCAGTGAGTTTGGACGCCGAGTCTTTCTCGGTAATAATGATCGTGTTAGGTCCTTGAATGCGCATTACATCATCAGGAGAACAGTGGTCAAAATGATCGTGAGAAATGAAAATAAGATCTGCTGGGGAACCGTCGGAAAGTTGATAGGGATCAAAATAGATCGTCTTGCACGCTTCTACACGAAAGGCATCATGTCCTAACCATCTTATATTATCCGAAAATGTTTTTGGCATAAGAGGCTCTCTCCATTTCTGAGGGTTGGGTTGATTGCCTGTGGAGTTCTCAAAATGTTGTATTAACAGGGTTCCAGTATAATCTTATGCTCCAAGAGGGAGAAGCGTTTTACTTTTGCTTGGAGCAGTCTTTCCTCGCCAAAGAGGTCTATTATTTTGATATGATGGGGGCTGCTCTCCAGAAAATCTACGCCTTCCAGTACGAGTTCTTCCTTGCCTGATTTCAATATGTACACAGCTGCTTCACACATGATTAGTGCATCTCCATAAGGATTTGCGCCACCTGATTTACCAGATGCGGTAAAGGTTGGCTCGAAACTCCGACTATTCTAACGTTTTCCTGGGTGAGAGGAATCAGTATCTTTTTTGCTGGGCTGGAGGTAACCGCGGCTGCCATAGGAGCGGTCACTTCACCCATCATTGAGTTAGCCATAAGGATTGCCAGGGGGCCCGTGATAATATCCACAGTCTGGCTGGTCTGAATGATGGCGTTTTCTCCGGTACCTCCTTTGTTTGCACCGGCCTTCATCATGCGAGACGTGGCAATAGAGTTGGTCCCGAGTGCGAAAATGTCCAGATCCAAGCCGATACTGGCCCGGATTCCTTTTATAATGGCGGCCCCGATACCGCCACCCTGCCCATCCATCACCATTAATTTCATGAGGCTACCTAACTGAATAAAGAAAGTGTTTGCATGATCTTTAAATTGCCTATATTTGTAATATAGGAAGGGACAAAGAGCAAGAAGATTTGTAATCGCGACGTTGCGGGTGAGGAGCGTTTTATGTACTGGGAATGGGCAGTGTATTTTGTTGGGGCGTTTATTTTGGGATCGATTCCATTCGGACAGATTGTCAGCAGGAAAGTCGCCAGTATTGATATTACCACGCGGGGAAGTGGAAATATTGGGGCGACAAATGTAGCCAGGGAGCTCGGGATGAAATGGGGTATCGTCACGCTGGTACTGGATATGATGAAAGGGCTTGTCCCGGTACTGGCGTCCATGTTCCAGGTGACGCAAGGGGGAGGGTGGCAGTTTATAGGGCCATCGGTTGTAGGGCTGTGTGCTCTGGCGGGGCATCAATTTTCTTGTTTCAGGAAATTTCATGGAGGAAAGGGGGTGGCAACGGCTCTGGGGGTTTATCTTGCAATATCTCCATTATCTACTTTTCTGGCATTGGTTCTATTTGTTCTGATCGTGGCGAAATGGAATTATATATCGCTGGCTTCGATGGTTGCTGCGGTGAGTATGCCCATATTCCTTTTTATTTTTAAGGAAGCCGGCGCCTGCATCGTTGTTTCGGCTCTTATGGCGCTGCTCATTTGTGTGAAACACTATGAAAATATCGATAGACTAGTAAAAGGAAAAGAAAGGAAATGGAAAGATAGAAAGGTCAGCCGATAAGTTCAAGCAATCGGTCTAATTCGTCGTCTGAATAGAAATGAACGACGATCTTACCTCTTTTGCCTCGTTTTTTAATTTCCACCTTGGTTCCAAGGGACTTTTTCAGATTATCCGCCAACGATTTAATATAATAATCCAGTTCGGAATTCGCATGGGTCTTTTTTTCAGGCTCCCGTAGTTTTTTGACAAGGGCCTCAGACTGACGGACCGAAAGCTCCTTTTTAATAATGGAATCGCGAACAAATTGTTGTTGTGCCGTGTCTTTTATTCCAGCCAAGAGACGGGCGTGCCCCATGCTTAGTGTGCCCGTGATGACATCCTTTTGAATGGAGGGGGGGAGGTGTAATAGTCTTAGTGAATTGGTTATGGAAGAGCGATCTTTGCCTAGTCGTTGGGCGAGAGACTCCTGGGTTATGCCGGTTTGTTCGAGAAGCTTGCTGTAAGCAACCGCTTCCTCGATTGGATTTAAATCTTTTCTATGAATATTTTCTATAAGCGCCAGCTCGAGGGATTCGGTAGGGGTGGTTTCCTTGACGACGACGGGAACCCTTTTGAGACCGGCCTGTTGGGCTGCGCGCCACCGTCTTTCCCCTGCAATCAATTGATAACCGGTGTCTTTGCGCGTTACGAGAAGGGGAGTGATAATCCCTTTTTCCTTCACGGAAGCAATTAATTCAAGAAGTTCATCAGGGAGAAATTGCTGCCTGGGTTGATCCGGATTAGGTTCAATCGCTTCAATAGGGCACTGAAAATATATGGTCTCCTTTTCATCTAGTTCCTGCATGTCCGGAATAAGGGCGGAGAGACCTTTCCCAAGGGCATTTCTTTTTGGCATCTTCACTGTTCCTTTTCAATCAGTTCTTTTGCGAGGGATAAATAGCTTTGGGCTCCTGATGAGCGTATGTCGTAAAGGATAACGGGCTTTCCATGGCTTGGGGCTTCGCTCAGGCGAACGTTGCGCGGGATTACGGTCCTGAATACGCGGTTCTTAAAAAGGGATCGGGCTTCGTTGGCTACTTGGGTTGAAAGGTTGTTACGCTTGTCATACATGGTGAGAACGATATCCGCAATTCGAAGGGTCGGGTTCAGGCTCTTTTTAACGGCTTGTGCCGTCCTGAGAAGCTGGGATAGTCCTTCGAAGGCATAATATTCACACTGAACGGGGATGAGTATGGATTCTGCAGCGGTGAGGGCATTAACCGTGAGGAAGCCCAGAGAAGGAGGACAGTCAATGAAAATGTAGTGAAAGCGGTCTTTAAATGGTGCAAGGGCTTTTCGTAGAAGGAATTCACGACCGGGCATGGAGGCGATTTCGACATCGGCGCCGATGAGGTTTCTGGTGGCGCCCAGAATCTGTAGTCTTGGAAGAGATGTTTGAACGACTGCCTGGTCGAATGGGATGCCTTCAAGCAAAAAGTCATAGAGGCCATAGGTCAAGGAATCGCAACGAAGGCCCAAACCTGTGGTTGCATTGCCTTGCGGGTCAGCATCGATAAGGAGGCAGTCTTTATCGCCTGCGGCGATCGACGCTGACAAATTTACAGCGGTGGTGGTTTTACCTACGCCGCCTTTTTGGTTGGAGATGGATATGATATGGCCCATAAGAGTTAAGGTATCTCGCATTGGTCAGACGGGTTAAGTATAATGACAGGTGATTTAAGTGGCGCATACCGGTAAGGTGTTCATAACATATTTTGGCGTGCCGATAAAGGAAAAACAATGTTTCACGTGAAACATTGTTTTTGAGAGGAGTAAATTTACAGGGCATATCTAAATGGCAAGAAGGCGTAGATGTGCCGCCATCTCTTTTGCTAACCAAGCATCTATTATGAGATAAGAATATGATATATAAGCCTTTTCATGATGGCTACAAACAACGGCCAGCAAAAACCAGACACTGAAGCAAGAAGACCAAACTGTGTCTGCTTGTGAGAGAAACGCCGGAACGAGAAGCCTCCAACCATCAATCGATATCTTGACAAGTCTAAGCCCGAAAGTTATGAACAACAAGAGTGTAATCAATTTTTCAAACCAATGGAAGAAAATACCGTAAAGCAATGTGAGGAGGTTGGGCTATGAAAAGAATTCGTCCTATGCTTACTGTAGTTATTTCGGTAGTTTTACTCTGCCTGTTCGGTTCTCACACGGCGATGGCCGAAACAGTGAAAACAAGCCAGACAGGACTCATTCTGAAAAAGGTGGTTCTTTTCAATAATGGGATAGGTTATTTTGAGCTTGGTGGAAGCGTTCAAGGGGGGGCGACAATTGAACTGCGCTTTTCCGCCAATCAAATGAAAGATGTCCTAAAAAGCCTGACCGTATTGAATCGGAGCGGTGAAAAGATCAACAGCATTGTTTACGACAGTGAAAAGACCGCCGCACAGCAATTGAAGGACTACACCTTCCAACTTCAAAATGACGAAGGACTACCCCAGACGCTCAGGCAGTTCCAAGGAAGCAGAGTCACGCTTTCAAAGGGCGAAACCTCCATAACGGGAATTCTTGTCGGCGTGGAAAAGCGTGTGGCACTTCAAGACGAGGTGGGAATGCTGGAATTTTATCTGACGATCATGACCGATCCAGGAGAGTTTCAGAGCATCAACACAGATGAGATTGCGGGAATCAGATTCCTTGATGAATCCCTAGACAGGGACCTGATTCATTATCTGAAAACTGTTTCTCAAGGGCACCGGAGGGATGAAAAGATAGTAAGCATCACAACCACAGGCGAAGGCAACCAGGAGTTCCTGGTGAGCTACCTCGTTGAATCTCCGGTTTGGAAGGCCACCTACCGCATTGTAATTCCGGATGGAGAAAAAGAGGCTGCACCATTCCTTCAGGGATGGGCCATTGTGGATAACGTAAGCGGGGAAGATTGGAAAAAGGTACAACTAAGCCTTGTCAGCGGGTGTCCCATATCGTTCATCCAAGATTTATACACCCCGCTGTTTCGCGAAAGGCCCGTGATTGAGGCAGAAAAAAAGGCGATTCCAGGGCCGCCAGTACCCGAGAGGGGGATGCGTCTTGACCGAGCGGAGAAAAAAGGGCAAATGGCTGCAGCAGCCCCTGCAAATATGCTCTACGCCCGTGAAAAGCGGGAAGCTTCGGATGCCGCTGCTGAACTGCCAGACCTGGAAGAGTCCATGCGAAAATTGCGTGCCGAAACCGTCACAAGAGCAACGGGCAATCTTTTTCAATACACCATCGACCACCCGGTCACCATCGATCGCAATTGCTCCGCCATGGTACCCATAGTGGCGAAACCCATAGTGGGGGAGCCCGTTGATCTCTATAACCGGAAAATAATGAAAGAAAGTCCCATGGCAGCGGTCAGGCTCAAAAATACCACGGGAATGACCCTGGAGGGCGGTCCAGTAACCGTTCTGCAGGGAGGCATTTATGCCGGCGAGGCCCTCTTGAAGACCGTTGTACCGCTTGAGACCCTCTATATTGCCTTATGCAGTAGACTTGGGTCTCCATGTCGATACGGTGGCAGGGAGCACGAGTGAAAAGGTTGACAGGGTTGTCATCAACCGAGGCATTATTCGAATTCATCGGGGGATTCTGGAAACCACGGCTTACAATCTGGACAACAGGAATAGCAAGCCGCAGAATCGTGGTTATTGAGCATCCCTTATTATGCGGACCGAGAGCTGCTGAACACAGAAAAGCCCTTGGAGATAACGGAGCATTTCTATCGATTTCAAGTGGACGCACCCGCTAGGAAACTGACCCGCTTTACTGTGAGGGAAATGAGAGATAGCTGGGAAACGGTCATGGTGACAAATCTGACACCGGACCAGATCATTCTCTTTTCTTCTCGCGGTTATTTCAGCGATACCGCCATGAAACTGCTGGAGAAGATCGGGGCGATAAAATCACGCATTGCCCAGATCGACCTTGATCTGGAGGCTTTGGGAAAGGAACGCGCCCAGATATTTGAGGATCAGAAGCGGTTGCGGGAAAATCTGCGGGGTCTGGGGCAGACTGCCGAAGAAAAGGCCTTGCGAAGCCGATATGTCAATCAATTGGACGATCAGGAGACCCGGTTGAAAGAAATTGCCCAAAAAAATGTTGCATTGATGGAACAGAAGGAAGCCGCTCGAAATCAGCTCGAAAAACTGATGACCGGACTGGAACAAGATTTCCAGGTGAACCGATAAACCAACAGAGGAAACAATGTCCGACGGAATTGATTACAATAATCTATTGAATCCCGCCCAGTTAGAGGCAGTGCTGACCCTAAACGGTCCTGTCCTGGTAATTGCGGGGGCCGGGAGCGGCAAGACCCGGACCTTGGTGTACAGGGTGGCTCGCCTGGTGGAAACAGGAATCTCGCCCGAGGCGGTGCTGCTCCTCACCTTTACCAGAAAAGCTTCCCAGGAGATGCTGGAAAGAGCGGCTGGACTCGCCGATCCGAGTTGCCGTTTTGTTTCAGGGGGGACCTTTCATTCTCTCGCCTTCCGAATCCTTAAAATACACGCGGAAGCACTGGGGTACAAGAATTCATTTACCATCGTGGATCGCTCCGATATGGAAGAGATCCTGCGGTCTCTGATCCTGAACCTCAAAATTCCAAAAGAAGGGGGCCGCTTTCCTAAACGGGGCACTGTAGCCAATATCCTGAGCAAAGCGGCTAATCTCCAGCAATCCGTGGATACGTTCATGGAGGAGGAATATGTTCAGTTTGCGGAGGTTATTCCGCAGATCAAGCAACTGAACAAACTCTACGGAGAATATAAGGTCAGGAATCAACTCATGGACTATGACGATCTGATCATCAACCTGAGAAACCTGCTGGAGAGGGAAAGCAATGTTCGCAGTCAATTGGCGAAACAATACAGCCACATTATGGTGGATGAGTATCAGGATACCAACACTATTCAATCGGATATCGTCAGGTGGCTAGCCCATGAACACAGAAATATCATGGTCGTGGGGGATGATTCGCAATCCATATACTCTTTCCGGGGAGCGAATTATCGGAATATGATTGATTTTCCAACCCTTTTTCCGGACGTGAAAATCATCAAACTGGAGCAGAACTACCGATCCACCCAGCCCATCTTGTCCTTGACCAATACCTTGATGGATATGGCTGCGGAAAAGTACACCAAGTGTCTCTTTACGGAAAGGAAAGGAGGTGTGCTTCCCCAGGTGGTGAATACGAGGACTGAACCCGAACAGGCATTGTTTATCACATCTTATATCCAGGATAAACTGGATCAGGGCAGTTCCATTCAGGATTTTGCCGTTTTATTCCGGGCGGCTTTTCATTCTTTTGAATTGGAAGCCCAGCTGACGCGGCAGAAGATTCCCTATGTGAAATATGGAGGCTTCAAATTCCTGGAATCAGCCCACATCAAAGATTTTCTGGCGCATATGCGGGTGGCGGTCAACAGCGATGAGGCAGTGAGCTGGCTGAGGATCCTCCGGCTGATAAAGAACGTGGGACAGGGAAAAAGCGAGACCTTGATCAAGTGGATGGGTGAAAACCGGATCTCTCCCGACCAGGTTGACCAATGGCCGGGCGCCGGAAAGAGGGAAAGCGGGCTGAAACCGTTGGCAAAATTACTGGCGCGGATTCTTTCGGAGGATGCCGATCCTGTAACCGTGGTGGAGTATGTCATGGAGTATTACATGCCCATTCTCAAAGAGAAATACGATGATTATCCACGGCGGCAGAAAGAGCTGGAACAGCTGACGGTCATGGCCAGACGGTACAGAAAACTTGGAAGCTTCCTGGACGATCTGGCCCTTGATCCCCCCTCAAGCACCGCCGATGTGGAGGAGGTGGACAGAAAAAAAACCCTGACCCTTTCTACCGTCCACTCCGCCAAAGGGCTCGAATGGTCGACCGTCTTCATTATCTGGGCCATGGAGGGAAGGTTTCCACCTTCCAGGGCATACACTGATCCGTTTATGTTGGAGGAAGAGCGGCGGCTCATGTATGTAGCGGCTACCCGTGCCAAGGACGAGCTGATTCTCTGTTATCCCGGACAAGAAGCTGTTTCCCAATGGGGCCCTCAAAATTTTCAGGGAAACGGACTTTCCTCCTTTATAGCGTCGCTTCCAGGGGATCTTTATTCCAACAGATCCGTGGGCGGTTCCAGGAGCTTTCCCACGAGAAATATTTCGGCAAGGAAAGCTTTTCAAGACCCTTTCGGCGGGGAAACAGTGAAATCCGGCTTTTCCCAGGGCGACAAGGTCATCCATCCCGCGTTCGGAGCCGGGGTGGTGGCCAGGGTCATTCCGGGCAACAAGGTCGAGGTCTTTTTCAAACAGGCGGGGAAAAAACTTCTTCACCTGGAATATACCACCCTTGAAAAAGGATAGGCGTTTAGACTATCCGCGTCGCCTGGCGGAACCGGGTCGGGTTTTATGATGACACAAAGAAGAAATTTTTACGCATCATCCTATCCCCAATCCCTCATCAGATTAGAGATCAGAAATCAGGAATGTTGTTTCTGAATCCGAACCACATTAAAATCTCCGCACCTTACGGAAGGGCTTCGTTATATGCTGCTTTTGGATTGACAAATGGTGAGGTTCCAGGGAATATAAACCCACTTGGAATCCCCTTTTTTGATTGGAAGGAAGCAAATACTTGAAAAACAACCCCGCTTATGAAGATTCGGTCAAGTCTCTTTACGGCCTGCAGAAATTCGGCATTAAATTCGGGCTTTCCAAGACGGAAAACCTGCTTGAAGCCTTCGGGAACCCCCATGTCGGGTCAAAGGTATATTCATCTGGCCGGAACCAATGGAAAAGGGTCTACCGCGGCCTTCATGGCCTCCGTACTCAGGGAAGCCGGGCTGAAAGTGGGACTGTATACCTCCCCACACCTGGTACGTTTTACGGAACGCTTCCTTATCAACGGAATAGAGATGACCGGAACAGGAAGCCCATGGCCTGATTCAGGAGATGAAGTCCGTATTCTCGACGGAGGAACCCCCCACCTTTTTTGAGGCCACAACAGCCATGGCCCTGGTCTATTTTGCCCGGGAAAACACGGATATCGCCATCATGGAGGTGGGCATGGGGGGACGCCTGGACGCCACCAACATTATCCACCCCATGGTAAGTGGGATTACCAACATCTCCATGGAGCATCGGGAATATCTCGGAAACACGCTCGTTGAGGTTGCGGGGGAGAAGGCGGGAATCATCAAGGAAGGGGTGGATCTGGTCACCGCCGCCACCCAGCCGGAGGTTTTAAGGCTCTTTGAGACGACTGCCCGGAAGAAAAAGGCGCCCCGTTCTCATCGCGTGGGGAAAGAGATTCGATACCGAAGCGGTGCCGGGGGGCTGTCTTTTTACGGCAGGAAATGGAGAATGGACAAGTTGCAAGCTGGGCCTTACCGGAAAGTTCCAGGCCCGCAACAGCTGCCCTCGCCCTTGGAATGCTGGAAGTTCTCCATGAAAAAGGGATCCATATCCCGGAAACCGCCATTCGCGAAGGAATGCTCAAAGTCAATTGGCCCGGCAGGATGCAGATTGTGGGCAGAAACCCCACCATCATGCTGGATGGCGCCCATAACCCGGGTGCGGCCAAGGCACTTGCCGATTCCATCGGGAAAAACTCCGGATACAGGCGCATGATTTTGGTCGTGGGGATCATGGGGGACAAGGAGATCGTCAAGGTTCTCAGACCCACGGTTTCCCTTGCCGATTATGTGTTCTATACCCAACCTGCCTACTGGCGGGCTGCGGCTCCGGAGGTCTTGATGCAAAAGGCAGCATTTCTGGGAAAGCCGGGCGAAACAGTGGCGGAATTGAGCACCGCCATTTCAAAGGCAAAGGAGATGGCCGGACCGGAAGACCTGATTCTTATCACCGGCTCCCTTTTCACCGTGGGGGAAGCCCTGGCGCATTTTGAGGGCGAAACCGGATTTCTAAATGGCTATGTTACTTCTGGACGCTGGGGCTTTATTTTCCTGATAAGGGGGTATTTCGTTATTGCTCTGAAAATTCGACAACGGATTGCGGCTTTTTTGGGTCTCTTCTTTTCCGGAATGCTCTTTTTTGCCCCCGGGGTTTCCTTCGCAAAGGGTCTCCTGACGGCAGTCGATTCCCTCAAGAACAGGGAAACCCCCTGGAATATCTCGGCGAAAAGCCTTACGTACGACGAAAAAAACGGGACCTATCACGCCGAAGGAGATGTGGTTATTGAAAAGGCGGGACAGGTTCTTCGCACTCAGAGCGCCGTTTACAATATCCGAACCGGGATCGCGAAAATCGCCGGAGGCCTGCGCCTTGAAACCGACGGCGACGTCGTTACCGGAAAAGAGGGCTCTTTCAATCTGAAAACCCAGGCGGGCGATATTGTGGACGCCTCCCTTTTTTTGAAAGACAACCACTACTATATCGGCGGCAGCCTCATCGAGAAGATCGGCCCTCAGAGCTATGTGATCAAGGATTGCCGTGTGACCACCTGCGATGGCGTAAATCCCGACTGGCTCCTTACCGGGTCGGAGACAAAGGTGACCATTGAGGGATATGGCACCGTAAAAGATGCGGCCTTTCGCGTGAAAGGTCTGCCGATCCTCTATTTTCCCTACATGATCTTTCCCGCCAAGAGCAAACGACAGACCGGCCTGCTGCCTCCCAGCGGGGGATACTCCACCTTGAACGGCGTGGAGTTGGAAGTGCCTTTTTTCTGGGCCATTTCCGACGAGATGGATGCCACTTTTTACCAGCGGTATATGAGCAGCCGGGGGTACATGCAGGGGGCGGAATTTCGCTACGTAACCGGTGAACACTCAAAAGGGGTCCTGGAATTCAATATCCTCTCCGATCAGGAAACACCCAAGGATATGTCGGACCAGGATGCCACCGATATCAGCTCCCTTTGAAAGGACGAACAGCACCCGCTACTGGCTCAGGGGCAAGGCTGATCAGGATCTCCCCCTTGACCTGGTGGCCAGGCTGGACATGGACTATGTGAGCGATCAGGATTACCTGCGGGAGTTTGAAGTAACACTGCCCGGTTTTACCGCCATGGCGAACCTGGAAGATGGGTTTGACCGTCCGGTGCAGGAAAAGCGTTCCCCAACAAGGCGTTCCGCTCTCAGGCTCAGCCACGATGATGAGTCCTACAGCATCCAGGGGATCAGTACCTATTATGAGCAGGTTGAAAATCCCGCAATCAAGAATCTTACTCCCGAACCGCTGGCGGGTTTAAACTATACCCTGCTTCAGGAACAGATTCACGGGCTGCCCATTTTCTTTAATGTGGGATCCAGTTACGATTATGTATACAGGGACGAAGGGGACAAAGGGCACAGCCTCTCCATTGCCCCGGAGGTGAATTTTCCCTTCTGGCTGGGGCCTTACGTGGAATTCGAACCGTCCTTCAAATACGCATACAATGCCTTGTGGGTGGATGGTGAAAGTGAGAGCAACCGCCAGTATGAGTCGGCCTATGTAATGGGCGCAAGGCTTAGCACGGACGCCCAGAGGGTGTTTGATACGGCGCTGTTTAATGCCAGCAGACTGAGGCACAAGATGCGCACGTCGCTTGCATACAACTACAGTGCATACCAGACCGACAGCGATCTTACTCCATGGGCCACGCTCCTGTCTCAGGACAACGCAAATAACTATTTCGGAAATCGGGTAACGCTGTCATGGGAGAATTTTCTGGATGCTCGAATAGAAGATGGGAAGGGCAATATTATTTACAACCAGTGGGCCCAGTTCAAACTGAGCCAGGGGTATGATATTGAAGAGTACAGAAGCGACAAGGAAGATTCTGAACCGTTTTCTCCTCTGGAAGCCTTGTTGATTGTCACGCCTTTTCCAAACCTGGATCTGCGGGGAAGCGCTGGCTGGAACCATTACCGGAAAGATTTTTCAAACGCCACCCTTTCGGGGACCCTGCTGGTGGATCGATCGGGAGGCAGGCGCGACGATTACGAGATCAATTACCAGTATATTAACGAGGGCCAGTCCAACCTGAATTTCCGGGTCAATGTAAACATCCTTCATGGTTTTTCCGCCGGAGGCTCCATGCAGAGGGACCTGTATGCCCAGCAGAACATCTCCATTGCGGGATGGCTGGGATTCGAGAGCCAGTGCTGGGGCATCCGGCTAGGGCGCCGAGGAGCAAACTGGTCAGACCAATGTCATCGTGGTCCTCAAGCTTACCGGACTGGGGGATACGGGTGGGTGGTAAAGGAATGTTTCTCTGTCCGGATGATCGTGACTGACATTCCGCGAACCGGGAGTGGCCCGCCTGGCTGTCAGTGAAGCAAAGGCCGCAAAATTTTTATCCCGGATAAACCATGACCCAGGAAAAATCAGCCCCGAATCCAGCTCGTCCTAAAAGATCGCATCGTTTTCTTCGATGGCTTTGGGGATTCTGGCCCCACTGGCCCATGGCCGCGGCCATTGTGGCCAGCGGTACCGCGAATATCCTCAAGAGCCTCAAATTCGATCTCTTGCCTTTCGGTCAGTTCAGCCCCCTCATAGGCCTGGGCAAATCACTGGCCATCCTGGCCAACAGCACCCAGGCCATCCTGGGAATCGGGCTCGTATTGGTGGGTTTCGCCCTGCTTAGAAGGCTTACCGCGGCCTGGTCCTTTGCCGTGATCCTGCTTCTGGTAACCATTGGGGTAAACCTGGCCCAACAACACTGGGGAAAAAGTCTCATTTTTCCAGGCGCCATGTTGCTGGCCATGGTGGCATTGAGAGGCCACTTCAATCGCCAGACCGACCTGGCCAACTACGCCATCTCTCTAACGGGTATCTTCTCCATCCTCGCGTATGGGACTTTCGGCAGCTATGTGCTTGGCGATGGTTTCAGGCCGGCCATTCATGACCTGACCACTTCTTTTTACTTCACCATTATTACCGTTTCCACCGTTGGGTATGGGGACATAACTCCCATTACGCCGGAAACACGCCTATTTGTGGTATCGCTGCTGGTGGTGGGCCTGAGCGTTTTCGCCACCGCCATCGCATCCGTCCTGGGACCGGCTATTTCAAAAAGGCTGGGCCATATTCTCAACCCTGAAGGAGGCAGAATGAAACTGGAGAACCATATCATCCTGGCCGGGGAAGGTTCCATCGCCGGGAACACGGCCAGAGAACTGGCGGACAGGAAACTTTCCTTTGTTCAGATTCGAAGCGAAGGCGGCAAGGCCGTGTCACCGATGGAAGTGGAGATCATTGGAGACCCCACCGACGAGGCTGTCCTTGAAAAGGCTGGCATCCAAAAGGCGCGGATGGTTATTGCGGCAGGAGACGACGACGGGGACAATGCCTTTATTACATTGCTGGCCAAGGATTTGAACCCGAAAGTTCGTGTGCTGGCTGTGGCCAATGCCATTACAGCCATTCGAAGGCTGAAACTTGCCCGCGCGGATCTGGTTTTTGCGCCGGCGGCGGTGGGGAGCCGTCTTCTGGCCAACCTGGCTGAAGGCGATACAATCTCCGACGAATTCCGGGACTTGCTGGAAGGCGGGGAAGTCCGGTAGATAATGGATAGAAAAGTGGAAAGCGAACGGAGGATCGAATGAAAGCGGATAAAAGGATCGAAAAAGAGGTGGTCCAGGTTGTGGAATCTCTGATGACCGCCTATGAGGATCGCGATCTGGAAAAGGTTATGGAATGGTATGCCGCGGGCCCTGATGTTATTGCCCTTGGAACAAATCTGGATCAGTTCCTGATCGGTCCTGAGGAAATTCGGCGCGCGTATGAGATCGGGTTTCAGATAAACGGGTGGTATTGGCGGTGTGGCGGGTCCCAGCCATTGCCGGAACCCCGATAACGCCGGGCAGGTGGCCATCAAGATCAGCCCGGGTCAAGACGCCACATCGTGCACCGCCGCCGAGCTTGTCAAGAATTTGTATGTGGGCACCTGTGACGGCAGCGTTCCCAATGCGAGTGAGGTGGTCACGATTACATTGGAGGACCCCAGTACCTGTCTTATAAAAGTCGAGGTCTCCGATCTTACGCAGTTAGACCCGACCGACGATTGCTGCAGCTGCGACAGCTGCACCAGCGCGCCGGCAGGTCAACAAACCTACTGCAATTAAGCATTCGGCAATTATTTCCAGGTGATCTTCGGTGCTTTTCTCTCGGGCAGGCGGTAATATTTTTCTTTGGGATACCCCACCATCATGGGGTAGTGATACGGACGTTCTTCGGGGAGCCCCAATGCTTCCCTGGCGGTGGCAGAGGAAAGGAGCGCCCTTTCCAGCAGACCTGCCCAGCAGGTGCCCAGACCCAGTTTGGGGGCGGCCAATTCAAAATAGGTAAGGGCCAGCGTTAATTCCACCATACCGTTTCCGGCCGCCTCTTTCGGAGCTGACACAACAACCAGGGCCGGTGCATTTCGCAGTACTCTATCAAACCCCATATCCCAGGCACGGACAATAAACGGCATGTAGGGCGGGGCGGATTGGGGGGATTTTTCTAAGAATTCGCGCATCCAATCCACGGTTATTCCGGCCAGTTTCTTGATTTCAGCCGGGTCGGTAAGGACCAGCCATTCCAACAACTGCGTGTTCCCGCCCGTAGGGGCGTATCTGGCAATTTCGATCAGGCGTTTGATTTTCTCTTTCTCCGGCGGTTCCTCCTTGAAAAGTCGAATCGAACGACGGGACCGCAGAAATTGGACGGCTTGTTCTTCGTTTATCACCAAATTTTTGTCGATGACCGGGCATGCCTCCACAGGGGTCAATGCATGACTCAGCGCCCCATGGGGGCAGATGGCCACACAGTGTCCGCACACGAGACAGATCTGCTCGCCTCCGGGAATCAGCTCCGGGAAGCCGTCGCCGTCTTTCAGTTTAATGATCCCCATAGGGCATTCGCCCACACAGATTCCATCCTTTTTGCATTTCTTTTCGTCAACAATCAATAATCCCATCGTCTGTCGTCTCCTTTTATATTGTTATTAAAATTATGGTTATCAGGGCCAAGTTTCGGGAAAAGGGTTGTTGCCTTCTTATTTTTCAACATGGAATAATGGTAAGGAACTCCATCACTCCATTACTCCGCCTACTTTGAACTGCTGCTTGGTCGTCGGCGCATGAACTGGGCTGCAAACGGGTTGCCGCTGGCATCCTTGTCATCGGCCTTCGTCAGGGTCCCCGTGACGACCTTTACGCCTTCAGCCAACCCTTCGCCTTCCACTTCGGTCATGGTCCCATCACTCATTTTCGTTCGCACGGGAATGGGCCGCACATAGGGTTCTTCCAGGACCCAAACGACCCCCCTGCCCATGACTTGCGATCCGGATTTCTTCTGCACTGCATGATCTTTCAAGGTTTGTCGGAACGCCGGGGCTATCTCCTCCGGTTTCGGTTTCCACCGGAGCGCCCCGTTGGGGACCAGCAGGACTCCGGTTGCGCGGGCGATCTCGAACTGCACGTTCGCGGTAAGGTAGGGCAGAAGTCGCCCATTGCTATTGTCGGTAAGGATTTCTACCGTATAGGTAACCACGTTCTGGGTCATGGAGGCATTCAGCCTGACCTTACCTACCTCTCCTCGGAAGGTTTGGCCGGGAAAGGCATCTACGGTAAAGCTTACCGGTTGTCCGGGATGAATTTTGCCGATATCCGCCTCGTTGACCGCCACCCACACCTGCAGGCGGGTAAGGTCTTTGGCGATCAAAAACAGGCTTGGGGCGTTGAGACTTGCCACCACGGTCTGTCCGATATTGACCCGGCGGTCGATGATGACGCCGTTGACCGGCGATTTGATGGTGCAGTAGCCGAGATTGCGCTGGGCTCGTCGAAGAGCCGCCTCGGAATGGTCCACAGTTGCCTGGGCCTGAAGGATCGAGGCTTCACCAACCGCCACATTGGCTTTCGCTGCCTGATAAGCTGCCTCATAGGCATCGTAGGAGGCCTGTGCCAGGGCCTCCGAGGGACCGATCTGTCGGGCGCGCCTCCAGTCCCGGTCCGCCTGAAGGAGCTTGGCCTTTACTTGTTCCAGGTCCGCCTTTGCCCGCTGCAGGCTTGCTTTTGCGGACTGCACCTGTGCCTGTGCCTGGGCTGTATCGGCTTGATACAGCGAATCATCGATACGGGCCAGGACCGTCCCTGCCTCAACCACCGATCCATAATCCACAGGCTTCCCTTTGGCATCTTTTCCGAACGAAAGGATCTGCCCTGCCACCTGCGCCCCCACATCGATCACTTCTTCCGGCTCCACTGTTCCCGTGGCCCCGATGGTGGCCAACAGATTTCCTCGCGTTACTTCCACCGTACGGTAGCCGGGAAGGTCCGCGTTTTCTTGGTGAAAATACCAGGCGGCTAATCCGCCGGCACCTCCCAGCACAATGAGGATCGCGAAAATCCACTTGAAAACACGTTTCATGATATATCCCCTTGCATAACCGGAACAGGTTCCCTTGCATTCTCCGTGCCCGCATGGCTCCTTGCGGCGATCCGATTCCTGACTTCCTGGATCCCCGCCAGGCTGAAGCGCGTTACGTGATCCGCTAAGATTTCCACCTCGTCCAGGATCGGTTCCAGGCCGGGTAGCTTTGGCCCCTGCAAAGACATCTTTCGACGACGCTCGCGCAGGAGCGGACCAAAACACTGCGCCCTGATGCTCATCTGGCAAAGCCGGATATCCTGCTCCGTGGCCCCCTCCCCGAGGAATTCGCGTACGATCGGCGTAAAGTCACGAAAATTCTGTGCCATGGATTCCTCCTGTATGCCCGCCAGCAAGCCTGTGGGGTTCGCCATCTCTTTATGTACGATATCGAAATCGTGGCTGCCGGGATCGGTGATCCGTCGCATGATAGCCAGAATCCGTCCTCGAAACCGTTCTTCCACCGGGGCGTCGGGAGAGACGCCCCCATCCAGAGGATAGGCCTTCAACGACTTCTCAAAAGCGTAGCGCCAGCTCTCCACATAGAAGGCTTCTTTGCTTCCGAAATAGTAGTTTGCCGCAGCCTGATTGGCGTTGGCCTTTTCACAAATTTCGGCAATGGTGGCTTCCCGGAACCCCTTTGAAGCAAAAATCTTACAGGCGGCATCGAGCAGGTGCCGGCGTGTTTCCTGACCGTCCCTTCTCTGCTTTCTCATGGAACGCCCTCCTCCTCAGGTACTGTCCATTTAAATAAAATTAGTATTTAAAATAGTATTTAGATTTTTCCAAGTCAAGATTCTTACAAAATGGAGGCCGTTTTTATCACTTCTGTTTAGCATGTGATTAATCATTTTGCTTCCTATGGTCAACAGCTCTCTGTGGCCAAACAAACAAATATATCACTTAAGTGACTGTTATTAAATAATACTTCTTCTTTATTATGCCATGGCACACATATTGCTTTTCACAGGGGGCTTGAGTCCAACATAGTAAAAGGAGATTATCGTATGAGAAAATCCAATTACCATCATCAACACCTACCCGGTATCACTTTTTGTCTGACCATGTTCTTTTTCGCGGCCGTATGGATCGGTTTTATCCCGCAGGCCTCGGCCGAAGACTCCGAAAGCTCTAAAAATTCCTTTCAGATAAGACGGGCTGAGTGGAAGAAAGATGACGGGGCGCTTACACTGAAGGGATTCGGCGCCAAAAAGAAAGAAAGTATTGTTGTGAAAGACGCGGCCACCGGAGAAATCATTGGGACCACCCAGTCGGAAGATGACGGTAAATTCGAATTTAAAAAAGAACACCTGGCCTCCGTGTCCTGTAGAGTGCTGGTCGAAAATGACAGTCGTTTTGTGACCATCGGTTTTACGGAAGAAGTTCAGAAGAAAGGCGGCCAAGCCGTATTAATCGAAGAGGCTGAATGGAAGGGATCAGAGAAAGAGCTGATGGTGAAAGGGCAGGCCTCCCCAGGGGATACGGTGGTGCTCTTTTCCTCCCCGGACGGCACCCAACTGGGTAGCACCCAGGCAAGACAGGACGGCACCTGGTGGAAAACACTCGAACATCTTTCCTCGATTCCTTGCCGGATCCAAATCCAAATCGATTGCGCTGTGGCCGAAATGGCGGTGAAAAATGCCCCCGAGGATTGTGAGACCCCGACGCCCCCAACGCCCCGACACCCCCGACACTCCCTACGACCTCCGCCCTGACGGCCATCACCGTCAACGGCCCGGTTGAGGTGACCGAAAACAGCCAGGCCCAGTATAGGGCAACAGCGGCTTACAGCGACGGCTCCACCAGGGACGTAACGACCCTTTCTCAGTGGCAGGTGGATAATTCACTTTATGCCCAAATAAGTGGGAACGGACTTACTACTTCGGAGGTGTCGGCAGACCAGCCGGTGCTTATCACCGCAACGTTTGCAGAAGGCGGAATCACCAGATCGGGTTCGATTCAACTCATCATCCTGGATCAATCCGCTCCCCTGGTGGGATCTCACGCAAATCGCTTCTCCACCTACGAAGGAACGGCTACCTGTCTGGCCTGCCATACCGACGAGGCGATGTCGCTTCATGGCAGTGTCCACTATCAGTGGAAAGGAGACGCTTCCGAGACCGTCGGCCTTACGCCTGGAGATGCTGGAAAACTGGGCGGCATCAACGATTTCTGTATCTATCCGGACATCAACTGGATCGGCAAATTGACCAATGTATCGGGCCAATTGGTAGACGGCGGCTGCGCCAAATGCCACGTGGGGCTTGGAGCCAAACCAGAACCGGTAGCCAGCCGGAGCCAGTTAGAGAACATCGATTGTCTGGTATGCCATTCCGCCGGCTATAAGAGGACTGTAGGAGAGGTGAACGGCGTCTACCGTTTCGTGCCGGACACCCAGAAGATGGGGGTCGGCATCCTCCAGGCGGCTGTGGACATCACCCTTCCCACCAATGATCGCTGTCTTGATTGCCACACCAAGGCAGGAGGCGGAAACAACTACAAGCGAGGCGATATTGAAGAGGCTCACAGGAACCCCACTCGGGACTTTGATGTCCATCTTTCCTCCAGGGCAAACGGTGGGGCGGGGCTTAATTGCACTGATTGCCATACAGCAGCCGGCCATAGAATCGCCGGTCGAGGAACGGATTTGAGGCCCAGAGATACACAGGATGAAGTCTCCTGCACCAAATGCCATGGGAACACCCCCCACCACAACAATGACCTGGATAAACACACCAGTCGTGTGAACTGTACGGTGTGTCACATCCCGACCTTTGCCAAAGTGGCCCCCACCGACATGGCGCGAGACTGGAGCCTGCCGGGAGAACTCAACGCGGCCAACGGGCTTTATGAGCCGGCCCATCTCAAGATGACCAATGTGATCCCGGAATATCTCTTTTTCAACGGGACCTCCTATTTCTATCAGTTTGGCGATCCGGCGGTAGAAGAGGGGAACGGCATGATCACCATGAGCGCACCCATGGGCAAGGTAACCGATTCCGGAGCAAAGATTTACGCTTTTAAGCACCATCTGGGGAACCAGCCGATAGATCCGGTCACTCGGAGACTGCTGCCCCTCAAGATCGGGATGTTCTTCCAGACGGGAATAGTAGATGAAGCGGTTGCAAACGGCGCCAATGCGGTCGGGTGGTCCTATAGTGGACACGATTTCGCCCAGACCGAGCGGTACATGGGTCTGTTCCACGAGGTGGCCCCGTCCGGCCAGGCACTGTCGTGCAACGATTGCCACAGTGACGGTGGGCGCATGGACTTCCCCGCCCTCGGGTATTCGCCGAACGCGACATATAACGGGAAACCCCTTTGTGCGAGTTGTCATGGAGACAAATCGAACGAGTGGAGGGGAAATGAGTTTTTTAACAAGGTGCATGAAAAACATGTAGACGATAAAAACTTCGACTGCAGCAAGTGCCACACCTTTTCAAAGGCAAAATAGTCCCATAACCGGAGACCGTTTCCAAGACGAATCCGGATGAAATCCTTGAGGGCATGCGGCCGGCAGGACAGGCTGCATGCCCTCAAGGCATTTAAAATTGAATTCTCAAACACCGCTGATTTATAACCGTTCATCGCCAGCCTCTGATTGAACGGTGTTTGATGGAACTGTAATAACATCCTCTTTCCCATCCAGACCTTCGACAAAATTGTCGAGCATCGTCACCTTTTGTCGAACCCCCCGTAGGTATTTATCCCTATAATCTATTGATATATAACATTTATTTTATTTGGCATGTACCTTGCTCTTAAATATGTCCAAACGCGGCACTGCAGGATGCGCGATACAAGAGAGGTTGTCCGGGTGTGAGGTTCGCCCGGCTTTTTATGGCAAACGAGGTTGTCCGACAACGGCAGCAAAAGAAAGGAGCAACATGGTTACGAGCAAGAAAGTAGTGGTCTTGACGGGTTTTGGTCTGGCGGCACTTTTTGGGATCAATCAAAGCGCAAGCTGGGCAGGGATTCCGGTTGATGGTGACCTGGTTTCCGGAAAAGCGGGAATTACAGAGGTCTGTGATCGGATGCCGGTCGTCCTGGCCCGCGGAGGGAGTCGGGGAGGCAGTGGCGGAGGAGGAAATTGCAGCGGAGAAAGCGGATGGAACAGCGGAGATAATTCAAGAAACCGATACACCTACGGTGCGCAGGATGGGACTGGATCTGCTCCAAGGCCTCAGGACGGCACGGGGTATGGCGCGAAAAAGGGCTCAGGGTCCGGCGACTCTGACGGCAGTGGGCAGAAAGGACAAGGCGGAAAAAGCCAGACAAATTAGGCGTTGTTGGATCTATTTTTCAAAATGTTAAAAAACACAATGAAAGGAGAACAAATCATGAAAAAATCTTTGGCAGGCAGTGTGATCGTATTGTTGGTGTTCTTTTTGAGTTTAGGACTGGGGTTTGCCGGTAACGGGAAAGGCGGCAGGCAACGGACCCGGGAATGGAACCGGGCCTATCCACGACATCTTCGCCGGGACGCATTTTGAGACAACTGGTGATGTGATTGAATGTCAGGGTGATGGGATGATCATTTCAACTACAGATGGAAATGTCGTTACCATCAACGGGATCGGTCCCGTGCGTTACTGGGACGACCAGGGCGTGATCAGGCCCACCGTGGGCGATACGGTAACGGTGGAAGGGTACACGGTTGATTATAATGGGACAGATCGAAATATTGCTGTAATAATCATGGTCGGAGACGATGACGGTTTACTTGCGCGATGAAACCGGTGTTCCTCTGTGGCGCCAGGTCTGGACCGAAACCGGACGAATAAAATGGATAATCCCAAATCGCAGGCACTTTTGATCTGAAGCAGGAAGGAAAGGCTCCCGGGGAGGAGTCTTTCCTTTTTTTGCTGCACAGTGTATAGCAATTAAGATGAAAAAGATCTCCGTACTCCAGAAACGGCCTAACCGGCGTAGGCCATATAATCCTATCCTCTCGGGTATCGGGGCTGCGGCCTTTTTCTGGTTCTTTTTAGGGGCTTCCCCTTCCGAAGCTGTGGATTTATTGGCTGAGCTGACGGCAGGGTACGATTCCAATCCCGCCCTGAGCGATCCCTCCGATGGCTCGGGATTCTCCGTCTATGGCCTCGGGCTAACGCACTCACTTGCCCTGTCCGAGGATCTGGCCTTGCATCTTTCCGCTGAGGCCAGGTATCAGGACTACTGGAGCGTGGGAGATAACTACCGCCTGCAGGCCGGGACATCGCTTTCTTACGTCATGGCGGAGGGAAGGTTTCTGCCCTCTCTGATGGCAGAAGTAGCTGCCTACCGTGATCGCCTCATCGAGGCGGACGAGCGCAATGAGGCCATGGTGGGTATTGCGGCGGACTGGATTCTCACCAAGCGGCTGACGCTTGGGTTTGAGCAGACCTACCGGTGGCTCGGCTACCTGAACTGGGCAAAGCCCTTCTCCGGAAAGGGCCAGGGTAGGAATGTGAGTAATAGCGGAGGAGGCGGGAAAGGGGAAGGCGATGGCGGACAGGGAAATGGTGGGAAGGGTTCCTCCGCGGCCGCCCGGTCTGATGAGGGGGTATGGGCGGCGCCTCCGTCGGACCAGGGCAAAGGGAAAGGCAACGGCGAACTTAATATGCTATATCCCCCCCGGGACAATCGCCTGTTATCGACGGGAGTGGATCTTGATATTCTTATCCTCCCCTCACTGACCGGGCGGGTGTATGGGGCGTATGGGAATATGGATTCTTCGCTGGACATGGAATCGTTCAGAGAGATTCAGGCCGGCGCAGCCCTGTCGTGGGAGCCGGCGGCGCTATGGCTGGTGGGGGCTGAAGCAACGTGGTACCGGACGCAATACTACGATGTGCCGGATAATATCACCAGCGTAAGACGCATCAATTACAGCTGGTCCGCCGGATTGCAGGTCAGCAGGTTTTGGGGAGATATGGAAATTTTCGGGCAGGTGGGGTGGAAGTCCGGAGACGCCCCCCTGGATTATGAATCATATGCCGAGACGGTCATTCAATGCGGACTCTCCTATTCATTCTGATACTGGCCATAGCAAACGGCCTGGTTTCTCAAGCGTCGGCAGAAGATCTTTTTGTCGGCCGCGTCCTCGCCGTGGACCGGGAGACGGGAAAACTCTCCGTGGAGTCCATGGATGACGGGAAGGAGATAGAGGTGAGCATGCCCGCGGACCGTCTGCCCAAATCCCTGCTGCCCGGCAATGTGATCAGGGTATGGGGAGGGATAAACACGGAAACGGGGGTTCTGAACGCCACGAATGTGCAGGTTTCGGGACAGCCGGGCTATGGACAGGACCGAACGGGGGTAAGACGGCGTATCGGGAAGAGCCATGGTCAATACGGCGGACAGGGAGGGAGCAAGGGTCGTGGAAGATAGAAAGCGCAGACTCCCTCTCTGGATGGCCAATGTATTTGTGTTTGCCTTTTTGTTCTGTGTCGTAATGGCCTATTTTCTGTGGCAGGTCCAGGAGGCGAAAAGGGATTTTCTGGAACATGTTCGGGAACATGCGGTGCTGGTGGCGGAGGTGGTTCAACTCAGCGCCCGTGGAAGTGTCCTTTCCAGAAAGGCGGCAGAAGAGATCCTGGATGCCTTTCTGGGAAACACAGCTCGTTTTGTAGACTATCTGGATAAGGTTGAGCCCTTTACGCAGGAGGAACTGGCCGCCTTTTCCGAAGAGGCGGGACTGATGGGGATCCGTATACAGAGGGCAGGAAAGGAACGGGTGGAAGGCCCGCCCGGGTGGCTGCGAAAACCTTCCTTGGGTTGCGGGCCGACTTCCAAACTCGAACACGACGCGGACGAACATCTCTACCTCTTCTCGTTTTCTAAAGACGCGGATTCAAGGTGCATAACCGTTGGGATTACGGACGCCCAAATCCGGATCATGCAGGAGCAGCTGGGACTGGAAAATGTCATCAGAACCATTGAAGGAATCCCCCAAGTATCCTATGTGGAGCTGAAAATGCCTCCCGCGGACCGAAAGGTTCCTGTAGAGCCCACCGTAACCTTTCTAAATAAGGGCGATCTCAGGGTTGCCGAAGCCCGTTTGCCCATGGAAGGGAAAGAGCTTGTTGTAGCCTTGGATGCGGGATTATCTTCACCGGGCCATCGGACGTTTGTGGCGCAATTTCTTTCTTTTCAGCGTAGGGCTTGCCTCCCTCGGTGTTGTCCTGTCCCTGATTCTCCACCGGTATCAGGCCGCGCATCTGATGCAGGTTCAGCAGTTTGAGAGGCAGATCTCCTCCGAGCGGGAAAATGCCTCTTTAGGGCGGTCCGCGGCGGCCATTGCCCACGAAATCCGAAATCCATTGAATGCCCTGGGGATGGGTCTTCAGAGGCTCCGGATGGAGGGGGACGAAATAGCGGAGGACCATCGGCATCTGATTGATCTGATGTTGGATTCCGTCAAACGCGCCAATGGTAGTGTGGAGGGTCTGTTGCGCTATGCACGTCCCCAGAATGCCTCAAAAAGGGAGATGCGCCTTGATCTGCTGGCGGAAGATATGCTCGATTTATACACGGCCCATGCCCGGGAGTTGGGGATAGGAGTGTCGCGGAAGATCACTTTCCGCGAATCGATTTTGGGTGATCCCGATCTCCTGGGGCAGGTAGCGGAAAACCTCCTGAAAAATGCTATTGAGGCACAGCCCGAAGGCGGGTTTATTCAGTTGACGGTGGAAAGGAAAAATGAGGAGGCTTGTTTCAGGGTCAAGAACGGTGGGTTCGCTTTGAACCCGGATGAAGCGGATCGTATTTTGAACCCTTATTTTACCACCAAAGTGGATGGCACCGGTCTGGGACTGACCATCTCCCGAAGAATCGTGGAGGCTCATGGGGGACGTATGGAGGTTAGTGTACCGAAAACGGGGGTGGTTGAAATCTCAGTCTGCCTCCCGGCGCCCAGGTCAGTCATAAAATCGGCGGCAAGGAAGAGAGGAAAGGAAGAAGTCATCCCATGAAGATTCTGGTTGTAGATGATGATGCCACCCAGCGAGAACTTTTGAAGGGCTTTTTGGACCGGCAGGGTTACGAGACGTTGACGGCGCAGGACGGTTCGGAGGCCCTGAAGCTCTTTGAACGGGAACCGGTCCAACTGGTCCTGTTGGACCACCGGATGCCCGGGCTCAAAGGGGATGTGGTGCTGGAAAAGATGAAGGCCATGAACCCGGCGGCACGGGTTATCATGATTACGGCGTTCGGCGATGTGGATATGGCGGTGACGGCCCTGAAGCTGGGCGCCTCTGAATTTCTTGAAAAACCGGTGGATCTCTCTGTTCTCCTGAAGACAATTCAACAAATGGAACAACAGGTGGCGGTGGATGAAGACGTGGCGGTTGTGGAAACAGCCATGGAAGAAGCCCCTCTTCCCCTGAAGATCATGGCGGAAAGCCGGGTCATGAAAGAGGTCCTTTCTCTGGTGCGGCGGGTGGCCCTGAGTCAGTGGCCGGTGCTTGTGGTGGGCGAAACCGGGACAGGGAAACAACTCGTGGCCCAACTCATTCATCTCTTAAGCCCCAGACGCGACGCGCCCTTTATTGTGGTGAACTGTGCGGCGATTCCTGAAAACCTCTTTGAAAGCGAACTGTTCGGGCATGTGAAGGGAGCGTTCACTGGGGCCTCCAATCATCGAAGAGGCCGGTTTGAACTGGCCCATGGGGGTTCTCTGATGCTGGATGAGATCGGTGAGATGCCGCTCTCTTTACAGCCAAAGCTTCTAAGGGCGCTTCAGGAGGGGAAAATCAACCGTGTGGGCAGCGAGGAGGAGAACGATGTGGATGTTCGTCTGATTGCCGCCACCAATCGCAATCTCAAGAAAATGGTCGAAGAAGGACAATTCCGGGAAGACCTTTTCTATCGGGTCAGGGTTTTAGAGATCGAAGTTCCCCCCCTGCGTCACCGTCGTCAGGAGATTCCCGCATTTTTAGATTTCTTTCTGGATCGTTATGCCGCCGGTCCCTTGCGCTTTACCCCCGAGGCGGTGGACCGGCTCATAAAATACCCGTTTCCAGGGAATGTAAGGGAACTGGAGCATGTGGTGCAGCGAACGGTTACCATGGCAAGAGGATGCACGATTACACCGGGGGATCTTCCTGAAGAAATACGACATTTTCAGAACGCCACCGATGGTTCCCTCGCAGAGAGACTGGAAGCAGTGGAGCAGGAAATGATCCTTTCCGCCCTGGAAAAAAGCGATTGGGTTCAGACCAGGGCAGCCGAGCGATTGGGCATCAGTGAACGGGTCCTCAGATACAAAATGAAAAAAGGGGACATCCGAAAGAACGGCTCGTAATAAGATACAGGAGATGTCCCCCTGAAAATCAAAGGCTCATCGCGGATTAACGTGAAGAATCGTTTTCTGAAACCTCATGCTTGAGAAATGTTTTTCGAAGAACAAGATGAAGTTCATGTTAATCCGTGGTTCGACATGAGCCAAATCAAATCACAGTCCCGCACTTCCTTCGCCTTGGCGTGCATGATGCGATCTAAACGAATTGCATTCTCAGGGCGACGTCTGCGAAAAACTCACGGGACCAGAGGGATGCATCTCATCCTGACTGAAAATAAGTGGAGTGAAGCCGGTAAGCGTGAGGGCGGGCCTACCTATTTCAGGGCCTCTCGGAGGATGAAACGACTATATATTATTTCCTGAGGTGCATTGTGGATTAACTTCATTGTTCTTGGTAAAATAGTCTGCATGGGAACAGGGTGAATAGTGTATTGATCCCGACGGTGAAACAACATACCATGCGTATTTAATGTGCGAAGAGCAATTTTGGCCATTCATGAAAAACGAACTCGAATCGATTCAGGTGGTTGGATTGGGGCAGGTTTGCGTGGATTATGTGGGCCGCGTGCCGACCTATCCGCCCGAAGACAGCAAAATGGAACTGGAAGATCTTTTTTCCAGCTGTGGAGGTCCGGCCGCCACGGCTCTCGTGACCCTGACACGGTCGAGAGTTGCGTGTTCTTTCCTGGGGAGTATTTCTGACGACCCGTTTGGTGTTCAAATTGTCCATAGGCTGAAGAAAGAGGGCGTGAACACATCCTTTCTGAAAATTACACCGGGCCTAAACTCGCAATTCGCCTTCATCGCCGTCAGCGGAAGGGAAGGCAAGCGAACCATTTTCTGGAACCGGAGCAGGGCCCCCGAACTGTCGCCCATAGACTTTTCATTGCGCCCGTTTTCCAAAGCCCGCGTCTTGCATCTGGACGGGCTGATGCTGGATGCCGGTAAGGAGGCAGCGCAACAGGCCAGGTTGCAGGGTATGACCGTGGTCATGGATGCAGGGACACTGAGAGACGGCACGCTGGAGCTGATTCCCGGGGTGGACATCCTCATTGCATCCGAATCATTTGCCGATGCCTTCGCCGGGGCCGACGTGCCACGTCAAAAAGTATTGGAATGCCTGAGAGAGCTGGGCCCTAAACAGGTGGTAATCACCCTGGGGGCGAAGGGCTCCATTGGCCTGGATCAGGGTCGGGTCGTTCGCCAGGAGGCATATCCCGTGGTCTCAAGGGACACCACCGGGGCAGGAGATGTCTATCATGGCGCGTACATCTTTGGATTTTTGCAGGGCTGGAACATGGCTCGGTGTATGGCGTTTGCCTCTGCCGCGGCAGCGCTCAAGTGCAGAAATGGCCGAGGATGGGATGGCATTCCAGATCTCCGGGCCATTCAAAACCTGATGAAGGATTCTCCTCTAAAATATCGACCGATGCAGTGGCCAGACAGTCGGAACACGGAGTGAGCACAGGCCAAGCTGGTGACTCACCTGGGAGCTGTTGTGGGCGCCTTGCTGAACGCATGCGCTATCCGCTTCTGTCGGGTATCCCGAAATTCCCTCCGATCATGTCCACGTCGCATCCGTACTATTTTCCCCCCTTGTAAATACCTGATTCACCCCATTGTATTCTGCTGAAAATGCGGTGAATGTAGAGGTAAAAAAAGGAGGGACCAGTGAGAATTAACCGTTTTGAATTTTTCAAGGAGACATGATCATGAAAAATGACCGTCCTAAACCCACAACAAACGATGCCGGAATCCCCGTAGCCAGCGATGAGTTCTCGCTCACTGTTGGACCCGACGGTCCCATCCTGCTGCAAGACTACTACCTCATCGAGCAGATGGCCAACTTCAACCGGGAACGGATACCGGAGCGTCAGCCTCACGCGAAAGGTTCCGGAGCATTCGGACACTTTGAGGTGACCAAGGATGTCAGCAACTACACCAAGGCTGCAGTGTTCCAGCCGGGAGCGAAAACGGACACCTTGATCCGCTTCTCCACGGTAGCCGGCGAGCGCGGCAGCCCAGACACGTGGCGGGACCCTCGTGGCTTTGCGCTGAAGTTTTACACAAGCGAGGGCAATTACGACATGGTTGGCAACAACACTCCGGTGTTCTTTGTGCGTGATCCCATGAAGTTTCAGCATTTCATTCGTTCCCAGAAGCGCCGTGCGGACAATGGTCTGCGCGACCACGACATGCAATGGGACTTCTGGACCCTGTCGCCCGAGTCGGCCCACCAGGTCACCTGGCTGATGGGTGACCGCGGGATTCCCAAGACCTGGCGGCACATGAACGGTTACTCGAGTCACACGTATATGTGGGTCAATGCCAAGGGAGAACGCTTCTGGGTGAAGTACCACTTCAAGACCGACCAGGGCATCGACTTCCTCACGCAGGAGGAGGCGGACCGGCTGGCCGGTGTTGACGCCGACTACCACAGGCGTGATCTGTTCGAGACAATCAAGAGGGGGGATTACCCCAGTTGGACTCTGCAAGTGCAGATCATGCCCTTCAAGGAGGCGGAGACCTATCGGTTTAATCCCTTTGATCTCACAAAGGTATGGCCGCACGGTGATTACCCGACGCACGAGGTCGGCCGCCTGACACTGAACCGAAACCCGACCGACTTCCACACCGAAATCGAGCAGGCCGCGTTCGAGCCGAACAGCCTCGTGCCGGGGATCGGCGCCAGTCCGGACAAGATGTTGCTTGCCCGCCTCTTCTCTTACTCCGACGCCCACCGTGCCCGCCTGGGAGTCAACTACAAACAGATTCCAGTGAACCGGCCAAAGGTAGCGGTGCACAGTTACAGCAAGGACGGAGCCATGCGGGTTACCAACGTATCCGACCCGGTGTACGCGCCGAACTCGAAGGGCGGCCCAAAGGCTGACAGTGAGCGCTATCGCGAGACAGCCACCTGGAACGCCTCCGGCGAATTCCTTCGCGCCGCCTATACACTGCGTAAGGATGATGACGACTTTGGGCAGCCAGGCACGCTGGTGCGCAAAGTCATGGACGACGCCCAGCGCGATCGGCTGGTGTCAAACGTGGTCGGACACCTCAAGAAAGGCGTGTCCGAGCCGGTGCTGAAGCGCGCGTTCGAATATTGGCGCAACATTGACAAGGAAATCGGCGACCGCATCGCCAAAGGTGTGAAGAGCAGCTGATCGTTATCCTTTTAAAGCCCTATTCGGCCCGCCGTTCGAGAAAGTTGGCGGGTCAGTAGGGCTCTCCTCGATGATCTCTTTTCCCCTGGTTCTCATATATCCCTCCCGGAAGCAGTTATCCGTCGGCATAAAAGGGGTATGTGGCAAGGAATCGCTCCAGTAGTCCCAAAACCCCTGAAAGATCCCCCTCTTGTTTCGGGTAACCGGCGAGGGGGTACGTGTATTCGGAGACGTCCAGCCGTATCCCCTTGCAGTCTAATTACCAGGCGGACTTATGCGTATCCTTTGCAGCGTTAATGAGCCGCCGGATAACTCCGTCCATATTGTCGGGGCCGTGATGACGGTGTCATTGGATGTTGGGCTGTCATTAGACATATCCCACCCACCCTGAAGGGTAAGGGATTTGTCTGCTTTGCGGGTTATCGGGTCAGGGTAAGTTCCTTTGGAAATCTTTATCACGGAGCCGGTGCATGCCGCATCGATGGCCTCCTGAATGGTTCTGTAGCACGGGGATTCGCCCCCACATGTTCCATCCTCACTTACATAGGGGTCTAAAACACAAGAAGTGGTAAAACTTTCATCGGCTCCGTAGCCTGTCCCGGCAGTATTTGTGGCATAGGCTCTTACGTGATAGGTGGTTACGGGGCTCACACCTGTAATGCTGCTGACAAAGCTGCCCGTCCCCGTGCCATTCGTGGTTGTGCTATCGAAGATGGTGGGATTGGCGGATGTACTCCAGCAGACCCCTCTGGCCGTAACAGGGTCTCCATCATCAGAGGTGACTTCTCCACCGGTCAATGCGCTGTTTGAGGTAATTTCGGATGGGACAGTCGTGGTAACTGTCGGGATGTCATCGGTTGATGAACTCTGCCAACCCAGGTCTTCCAGCAGGCCTTTAGTAACTGGACCGGGATCGTGAATGGATTCACCAAGGCTCATGGCATAGACCATCAGTTCGCTTGACGTATCGTTGAATGTAGTATAGTCCAGATGAGAAAAGCTTGATCCCGATCTCCAGGTCTTCCGGGGCATATATTTTTACCGGTTGATTGCCGTTGGCTGCCATTGCATGGTCGCCGTGGAACCATATGTTATCTGAGATCAACGCATCGGCGAGCACTACGGATGGGTTTGAGTAAGTACTGGTATCGATGAGTTGGGTGCCGGAACCGTCTCGCATGAACAGATCATAGATGTTGGGATAGCCGGTGCCATAGCCCCAACTACCAACCGATTGCTGTAAGAGTTTGGAGTAATAGTAATTCATGGATCCGGAGAAGTTCAGGCCATGGCCTATTTCGTGCAGTACCACCGACATCAAATCCATTTGGTTCGAGGGAGTATTACCGTCCGTGCCATAATACCAGTCATAGTTGAGATTGTAGGTGATGTACATGTCAAACCCTGGGATCCAAGTCAGATCCATTCAGGGCATTGGCCAAGGCCGGTGCATACCAGGTATTTGTCTGCGTAGCGCCTGCAAAATCCCTTTGTAGACTCCCGCCACCAGACCGTCCAAGGATAGGAGAGTCTAGGTCGTCCGTCCAGCAGGCCTTAATGGTTATGGGAACGTCGGACTGGATTGTATGTGCCCAGATGTCAGCCGCCGCCTCAAAGCAAGCCTTGGCTTCCTCTGGGAATGTATGGCATTCTGCATCCCAGGGATCAAGTTCGCCCTCGGGGATATAGCTTATGGAAAAACTGGCGGTTGCTGCTTCCTCACTGGCCTGGATGTTCGCTGGAGCAGGGATTCTCCGGAGCCTGGTAGGGTTGGGGTCAAACACGACGGCTTTGAGGGGCATGCCGTTATATAAGGTTTTTCCATCGGCAGACAATCGGGGCGTCAAGGGTTTTGGCAGGATCGCCCGAAGGGGCGTTTGCCTTGTATCACCGGCCACCGCCGGCATTTGAAAGACAATCGGTGAAACAAAAAACAAAACAAGGTAAAAAACAACAGTGAATCTTCTCATGGCCTTCTCTCTTTTCTTTTAGCCTGTAGCCATTTTAGGCCTTTGATCTAATATGTTACCGCCGGTTCAAAGACAAATAACACACCGTTTATCGGAACGATCAGCCTTCCATCTTTTAAACGCATGTATTCCGAAAACCCGGGCAGATAACAGGTCGTGGTGATGACCTTGAGCATCTTCCCCTCCAGGTCTAATGCTTGTGGCGTTGTGTGGTGTCTTTCAAGCAAATATTGGACCGCATCAACTTCTTCCCCTTTGAATATGACATCCTCGCAGGTTTGCCCGTCAAAGGTGATGGTTGATTTTGTCATATCAAGGGGTTTACCAAGCATGCTTTCTGCTTCGGTCTTTCCCCACACGGCATTTTTTTCTATATGATAACCGGAAACCGTCCACAGAACTCTCATCCTTTGTCCGGATCCAGCATTGGCGACTGAAGTACCTGTCAAGATCATCGCCGATATCAAGTAAACGGAAATCAGGCTGCAAATAGTGGGAATGGGGGATACCATCTAAATCTCTCAAGGGAGAGCAAAGTGTTCAATATTGGAATAGTCGATGCCGGCCAGGCGGTTACAGAGGTTAAGAACAACGTAGAAAGAAGTGCCGCTCTAAAGATTAAAGAATACCACTGTCAGATTCTCCATGTCAACACTCTCGGATCGGAACAGGGCCGGTATGGACCGGATAGTTCAGCATGATCCATTTCAATCATCATAAGTCTCGTGCTATTTTATTCATTATCGGCTGTTCAAGGGAAAACTTAAGCCCCAGCCGATTCCTTCCCTCGCGGGCGTAAAGGCTTCTATACTCGGCTTCAGGGATTCAAATGTAACGTGCTGACCTTGGCATCCTGGATCTCTTTTCGGTCAATCAGCTGCCGGCGGTAACGCCCGTCAATATACATCTTTGCCTGGTCTGCATAGTTCTTGTTGCAGAAATATCCGGATTGGCCGGTGGGATTTATGCCCAGCGAATTTTCGGGCTCGCCAAAATCAACAATTCTTCTTGTTGAGGGTCCGAGTGTCACCTTGTGAGGAGCCGGGGTAAGCGCGAAGCCCATGTAATTGGGAACATCCCGGCTGCCTTCAGCCTTGAACGGGCCGATGTTGAATATTTTATCGAAGGGTTTTTGCCGGCCGATCGCGTGGACGTATTCGACTGTGTGAACTCTTTCCCAGTACCAGGTGTCGGGATCATTCCCTAACAGGTCTTTCAGATGGGCCAGCGTCTTTGACCATGCCGCACCCATGATATCTTTGCGGGTCTCTTTTTTATCTGTTTTGATATTATCCCACCAGGCCGACTGTTCAAGATTCACGATCTTCTCCACCGATCTGTCCGGGAGCCTGGTTCTTAAAAAGGCCTTGAAAAGCATTTCCCCCAGCTCATCTTTATAAGTCATTTCGATGAGATTATAATGCAGGGTATGAAAAATCGTTGGACCGATACTTTTCAGCAAATGGTCCCCGTTCCACGATTTAAACAATTCAAATGCTCGGGCGGACAACGGTTCCGTATTGACTACCGTCATGGTTTCCAGAACCCTGGCTACGCCGTCCCTGATACCCAGTGAGAAATTGGAACGAGTATCAAGCTGCATTGCCTTCATGTCTTGAGCGGTCCACCCGGTCTCTTTTTTTTCAAGCAGATGTTCAATTCTTTTGGCCCGATTGTCAAGATTGTAATACCCCGGGACCAAGCCGGTACCGAAATCCTGCGGCTGGTGGTTGGCGGATACAATAATCCCCGATGAAGGATTCATCATCTGGGGGTTTTTATCAAAGGAATAGATCCCCAGATATTCGTCTTTTCCGCCGGCCCCATCCAGGATAAAATTTGGATCCACATGGGCCGGGCGGATGGGGATAGCTCCTGCGGCCCACCAGGCGATATTTCCCGTTGCATCGGCCAATACGAAATTGAGTCCCGGCGCCTTGAGAAGTCGCACGGCTTCCCTGGCTTCAAACGCATCCTTGGCATGGGCAAGTCCGTAATATCCCGCGCCCATATCGTTGCTAAAATCATAAAAGGCCCAGCTCAGAGCTACCGGTTCTTTTTCATCTTTGATCGTGTCGATGGCATCGTTCAATATGGGCCCATGCTTTGAACGCCTTACTTTCAGCTGTATGTCATCCTGCCCCTTCACCTTTATCGTTTCAGTCTCAATGTGCAGGTCCACCCATTTTCCGTCGGACCATACCTGGTCCGGATTTTCCGGATTTGCCTTTTCGCGGAACATATCGACATCATCATTCTGAAACATGGTCAGTGTCCAGGCAATTTTGTGATTCATTCCCAGCAGGGCGAATGGATTTCCGGAAAGATAGTGCCCGTAAAGCTCAAATCCGGGGGTGACCATGTGGGCCTCGTACCAGACCGAAGGGCAGGAAAACGCGATATGCGGATCTCCGGCCAATACCGGCTTGCCTGATTTTGTTTTTCTGCCGGAAACAACCCACGCGTTGCTCCCCTCGAAAAAGCCCACGGGGGAATATTTGACTTCTATATCGGCCAACAGTCCCGCTATTTCCTGCAGAGACTGCTGTGTTCCGGACAGTAGTTTCAAAGGAGGTTGTTCGGCAAGTCGGTAGCCCATATCTCTCAGGTAATTATCCCCAAGCTTATCACGTACAAAAGTGAGAACCGGATCGGTCTTGAATCCTGCCGCAAAACTGTAGGACATGTATCCGGCCAGGCTCACTATATCCGCAAGCGTGTACGGCGTTTTGGGGATCCCGAGAATCGCGAACTCTATGGGCGTCGGACCGGTCTCCATAAAGTAATTGATGCCGTCGATGTAAGCTTTTGCTACAACCCATGGGGGAGACTGCGGATCCTGATGCTGCATGTACTCCTGTCCAAACTGTTTCAGCCTTAAGGTTCGAAACAGCTTATCCGTGGAAACAAGTTTTGGCCCAAGAACTTCAGAAAGCTGGCCTTTGGCCAACCGCCGGAGGATCTCCATGTGAAAAAGCCGCTCCTGGGCATGGAGATACCCGAGCGTGTGATAGGCGTCTTTTTCTGCCTGCGCATAGATATGTGGGATTGCCCATTTATCAAACTGAACCTCAACCGCATGCTTAAGCCCGGGAAGTTTAAGCTCTCCCGATCTTTGCGGTTGCCTGGAATTAAGGTAAAAGGCCGCGACGGCGGCAATAATAAGAATAACGACAATAAGCGATGCCAAGGATATCTTCAAAGCTTTCATTGAAGTCGCCTCTCACGAATTGATTGGGTTAAACCTGGTTAAGACACTTTTTCCGAAGTGTTGTGCCGATGTCCTGATGCGTAAGGCTCTACAAAAACCGCAGGCTTTCCAGTAGACGGTTCTTGCTCATTTACAAGTTATGATACAGATCTGCATATCATTACCTTGCAGCCTTATCCAGCGAAAAACGAATCGTGTCGTGAAACAGAGATATAGAGAATGGCCCATAAGAACGGTTTTTGTCAAAGCCTGCGAAGCCATAAATCTCCCAGGCATTTTACACCAAGAAATTGGTGGCATCACTTGATTTATTCAGGGTTGTGATTTCACCGCCTCTTGCAGCGAAATCATGGAACAGATGAAGCAGAGTATCATGCCTGAAACTTTCTTTCCTTAAAAATAGGAGACGGGAAGGAAATGCCTACTGAGAAATCCTGAAATGACCGGGATTGCCCGGTATACGTCAATATGCCCGATGGATAGTGGAATTATGACGCATTATTAAAAAATGGCGTTTTTTCTAAACAGGTATAACTGTATGGTTTTACAGTATATGTAAAAATAATTACCCCAAATGAATGTATCGTGCACATTTTTTGCAGTATAAGACACCCGAGAGTGGCCGCGAATGGTCTGGGCAGGCAACTTCCAGGCATCTTGACCCGGGCGGCTGCAGATGTTTTGAGGATTCTGCTAAAAACCTGTTTTCATATTAAGTGCCAGCGATCAACTTTAACACATACAGATAAACCAGGTGCGGGAGGAAATCCCCCAAGGGTTAAAATCAAAAAAGAAAGTTGGAATGGCACTTAATGTAAAGGCTTCTCGGGTGCGCGTGCATCTTTTCCAAGCAATCTTCAAGAATAAGAAAGATGGGTTGCACAAGAGAAAATAACGGCACTTCAGGAAGCCAATAACCATCACCCTGTTGTCCAATGAACGATCAGATGAACCCCTTTCCATGATTCAACCCTTCTAAAAAAGGCAGGGTCTTACCCCGACGCTGCCTTTTTCTGTTTTGAGCAATAATTTTTATCGATTCTTGAAAACAAACCAAAAATCTCTTGAACGTCCTCGTTGCCCAACTTATTTTGTAAAATCTAATGTTTCTCTAACAATTCATTGTTATCTTAGGAAGAAGAAAGGAAAGAAAAATTCATAAAATGAAAAATAACCAGTTAGATGTGCCGGCTCTCTTATGAAGCCGGGTAAGGAGTAAGAACATGGAAAGCAAGAGATACACCAATCGTTTGCACAGGGTATTTGATCTCCCCCATTCCGCGGGGCTGACATCTGAAGGAACGGAACCGGCTCGCGTTATGATGATCTATGAAAGGGCAACGGATGAAATAAAGTTTGAAATCGTAGACAAAGGGCTTCCTGCGGATATCCGGGATAACATGTTGTCATGGTTGCATAAAAACATTCCGTCAGGCGATGTCCTAAACGGAATCGCCTGATATACTCCCCCCGATCATCCAACCTTGTTTGAATTGCCTTTCGATCCCCTTCCACAAGAAATCCAAAGAAACGCCCCTCTAATTCCTTTCCACCCGGGTCAAAAACCCTTTTTTGGTCTTCGGATCAAAGATCTGAAGTGCCTTCGGAATCGTATCCCGACATATGGGAGCAAAAATTTTCTGATGTCATATTAGTACCCTTGTGTTAGGAAAGTATTAAAGTGTATCTTATTCAAAAATCCTGGCAGTAAAAAGGACCCTGTGGCGGAATGGATTTGCTGAATCTAAAATGGTTTACCAGGGCATTTGAATAGGATACATTCTTTCTCATTTGAACATTAGTTTTTTGATTTCCCTCATTGTCGTTAACTATTATTGGATATAGAGAGGTGGATCAGGTGTTGTCCAAAATGCGGAAATGAAAACCCAAAAGGGATGAAGTTTTGCGGAGAGTGCGGATCGAAACTGGAAAAAGCATGCCAGAAATCCTGAGCTAGTGTCCATCCATTAATGAACTTCTGGGCACTGCGGGTTTCCAATTCATAAATGAGCAATTTTCAGCAAGGTCTAGGTCTACGATGCAGGGCTGTTTCCTGGGAAAATCCCGCCGTGGCGGGACGCGGAGACGTACGATAGTACGTCGCACAAGGAAACCCGCGGTTTGACGCCGACTTGTCCCGATCCCACCGGGGGATTGCGGAAAAGGGCCATTTATGGATGGAAACGAGCTAATAGGCCGTCGGAAATTAGGGGTCCACAGCCACTGGGCGTACATGGGGCTTTTCGCCCTCAACCGTTGCAAGGAAACAATCGGGAGCCTTCTCCATGAACTGAATGCAATCTTCAAAGCTCATATCAAGCGCCTCCGCATTATCGACAAAGACTCAAGAAAGGCCAACCCAAACTCTATATGAATAGAGAAGTACATCGGGGCCACTCGTAACTCACTACAATCCCATCCGTAAGGTTTCATTTTCTTCTTTCTGCTACTTGATATCCCTGTGATAGCTCTGAAGAGACTTCACCGCGCCATGTCCCCGCTGGTGAGCGGCAATCCCCCGGACGGCGGCCAGTGCGGCAGCAAGCGTCGTGATGTAGGGAATTTTGAATTTAATGGCGGTTTTGCGGATGTAGGAATCGTCGTGTTTGCTCAATTTTCCACTGGGGGTGTTGATCACCAGGTGAATTTCGTTGTTCTTGATGGCATCCACAATATTGGGGCGTCCTTCGTGCATCTTCAGGATGATTTTGGATTCGATGCCGCATTCCTTTAAGAACTGGTGCGTGCCGTTGGTGGCAAGGATTTTAAACCCCAACTGATGAAGCTGCCGCGCCACTTCTCCCACGGCGGGCCGGTCCGCGTCGGATACGGTCAGCAGCACCGTTCCGCCATCAGGCAGGGCCGACTGGGTGGCTTCCTGAGCCTTGTAATAGGCAAGACCAAAGGAATCCGCCATTCCCAGCACTTCTCCGGTCGACCGCATCTCGGGTCCCAGAATGGGATCCACTTCCGGGAACATGTTAAAGGGAAAGACCGCTTCCTTGACCCCGTAGTGGGGAATGTTTTTGGGCTTGATGTCCAGATCCGCCAGTTTCTTGCCCAGCATGAGCTGGGTGGCGATACGTGCCATGGAAATATTACACACCTTGGAGACCAGCGGCACGGTTCGGGACGCCCGCGGGTTGGCCTCAATGATATAGACGGTGTCGTTGGCAATGGCATACTGAATGTTCATTAATCCCACCACATTCAGTTCGATGGCAATCCTTCGGGTATACTCATTAATGGTGTCGAAGTGTTTGGCCGCTATGCTGATGGGGGGTATCACGCAGGCGGAATCCCCCGAATGGATGCCGGCCAGTTCGATATGTTCCATCACCGCCGGAACATAAGCGTCCGTGCCGTCGCTGATGGCGTCGGCTTCCGCCTCGATGGCATTTTCCAGGAACTTATCGATGAGAATGGGCCGTTCCGGGCTCACATCAACGGCTGCGGCCACATAATGCTCGAGCATTTCCTCGTCATGTACCACTTCCATTCCGCGGCCTCCCAGCACGTAGGAAGGCCTGACCATGAGGGGATAACCGATCCGTCCCGCAATTTCAAGGGCCTGCTCCAGAGTGCTGGCCATGCCGGACTCGGGCTGTGGAATCCCCAGTTCTCGCATCATATTCCTGAACCGGTCCCGGTCTTCCGCAAGGTCGATGGTTTCCGGGGAGGTGCCGATAATCTTCACCCCTGCCCGGGCCAGTTCGCCGGCAATGTTCAGCGGCGTCTGCCCGCCGAATTGAACGATGACCCCTTCGGGTTTTTCTTTTTCATAGATGCTGAGCACATCCTCAACGGTGAGCGGTTCAAAGTAGAGCTTGTCGGAGGTATCATAGTCTGTGGATACGGTTTCCGGATTGCAGTTGACCATGATGGATTCAAACCCCTCATCTTTCAGGGAAAAAGCGGCGTGAACACAGCAGTAATCAAATTCAATGCCCTGGCCGATCCGGTTGGGGCCGCCCCCCAGCACCATGATCTTCCGTCGGTCGCTGGAACCCACCTGATCCGGCGCATTGTAGGTGGAGAAATAATAGGCCGCATTTTCCACACCGCTGACGGGAACCGGCTCCCACCCTTCCACCACCCCCAGGCCAATGCGCTGTTCCCGGATTTCATTTTCAGGAACCTTGAGAATCTGAGACAGATAGCGATCGGAAAATCCGTCCATTTTCGCCTGCCTCAGAAGATCATCGGGCAATTTTCCCCCTTTATAAGCGAGAATCTTTTCCTCCAGCATCACCAGTTCCTTCATCTGTTCGATGAACCATTGTTTGATGTGGGTTTTCTTGTGAAGCACGTCCACGCCGGCCCCCTTTCTCAGGGCTTCGTACATGATAAACTGACGCTCGCTGGTCGGTTCGGCCAGCAGGTCCATAAGGTCTTCCAGGGGTTTTTTGTTGAAATTCTTGGCAAACCCCAGGCCATAACGTCCGTTTTCCAGGGATCGAATGGCCTTTTGCAGGGCTTCCTTGTAATTTTTCCCTATGCTCATCACTTCGCCCACGGCGCGCATCTGGGTGCCCAGTTTGTCCTCGGCGCCTTCAAATTTTTCAAAGGCCCATCGGGCAAATTTTACCACCACGTAATCTCCCCAGGGGGTATACTTCTCCAGGGTTCCATCACGCCAGTAGGGAATTTCATCCAGGGTCAGGCCGCCCGCCAGCATGGCCGACACCAGGGCGATGGGAAAACCGGTGGCCTTTGAAGCAAGGGCTGAGGAACGGCTGGTTCTGGGATTGATTTCAATGACCACCACCCGCCCGGTTTCGGGATCATGGGCAAATTGAATGTTGGTGCCGCCGATGACTTTGATGGCCTCCACAATATCATAGGAATATTTTTGCAGCCTTTTCTGCAGTTCCGGATCAATGGTCAGCATGGGGGCCGTGCAGAAGGAATCACCCGTGTGAACCCCCATGGCATCCACATTTTCGATGAAGCAGACCGTGATCATCTGGTTTTTGGCGTCCCGGACCACTTCAAGCTCAAGTTCCTCCCACCCCAGCACCGATTCTTCCACGAGAATCTGGCCCACAAAGCTGGCGGAAATGCCTCGGGCGGCGATGATCCGGAGTTCTTCCACATTGTAGACCAGTCCCCCGCCGGTGCCGCCCATGGTATAGGCGGGCCGGATCACCACCGGATACCCCAGCTGATCGGCGATTTTTTCCGCTTCTTCAACAGTGAAGGCCGGCTCGCTTTTGGGCATTTCAATGCCGAGCTTGTTCATGGTGGCCTTGAAGGCGATGCGATCCTCTCCCCGTTTAATGGCGTCCACCTCGACGCCGATGATCTTGACGCCGTATTTGTCCAGCACGCCCGTTTCCGCCAGCGCGGAAGAAAGGTTGAGACCCGACTGGCCCCCAAGATTGGGGAGGAGTGCATCGGGCCGTTCCTTTTCGATGATCTCCGTCATGGTCCGCACATTGAGGGCTTCGATGTAGGTGGCTTCCGCCATGCCTGGGTCCGTCATGATGGTGGCGGGGTTTGAATTGGCCAGAACGATTTCATAGCCCAGTTTCCGCAGGGCCTTGCAGGCCTGGGTGCCGGAATAGTCGAATTCACAGGCCTGCCCGATGATGATGGGTCCTGAACTGATGATCATTACCTTGTTGATGTCGTCACGCTTCGGCATACGGGGCTCCTTTATTTATCTGCCGGGTTGGTTCTGATTTCGGCGTTTTGCCTTAGAATTCGAAACGATCCCTGTTGTGGTGGCAAAAGGCTGAAAAATGTCATTGCAACTAAAACTTGATGGCGGAATATTAGATAAAATAAAACCTGTGTGTCAAGTTGAAAACCCAAAGGCAGTTGCATGGAATAGTTCAGCGTTTGTGAATCCTCTAAGACGATGGGCAATCTCTTTAAAGCGCGACGTTGGAATAAGATAAATTTTTGCAGTTTGCAAAACAGCCAGGGCGCGTGTTCAAAAAAGAACCGGAATTTTGAAGTCTTAAATTTTAATACAGCCATCCCGCCCATATAAAAACCAAATCTTGAACAAAAAACGCTGGAAATCCTCAAAAAGAGACTCCGGCGTTTTTTGTTATACTGATTCTTTGAAGGCTGTTAACAGACAACGCGATAGATTATTGTTCGGCGCCAGTGCAATCCCGCGGGGCGGGACATCCAAGTCAGGTGTTCCAATCGAGATCGTGAGTAAAGTGATGTTACGGCACGCAAACCAGTCGGCCACTAAGATATATTTGGGAAAAGTTCCTGATACGGAAGCCATGAGATGGATCTGAGAACCTGTGTGCATAACCAGATCAACCTGGGGTGCAGGTCAACCGGCAAGGCTTCGCATCGAAAGTGAAATAGTGACATATTCATCTGATATCATTTAACATTGAAAGGCTGCGATACATAGCAGATAGACCCACCAGCTCTATTGAAACCGGCGACGTTTTTTTTTCTTTTCAATCGCGGCAGCAGCGATGATTCAGAAATGTGCTTTCCACCCGTCGAACGGAAGAATAGAATCAGCATCCTTCCCTGACTCGAACAAAACGTTTTGCCCTTGAAGATACGGTCTCCTTGCAGTCACCCAAGGTGTGTGGTAAATTAGCCAACAAACTCGGCTAATATTTGAGTGAGCTCCAAGTATGCCCACGGTCCTCATGACGTACAGTGGCTCATCACTCCATTTGCGTTAAATAACATCGAAAGCTGCAGAGGGAAATCATGGGGAATAAGCAACCTGGCATTGTAATGATTGGGGCAGGCGCCATAGGCGGCACCACCGCCGCGTTTATGAAACAGGCCGGTTGGGAACTAGAGATGGTCTGCAAACACCAGGAAACAGTAGACAGGATATCCAAGCAGGGTTTTCACATCACTGGAATGAAAGGTGAACACACGGTTAGAATGAAGGCCGTAAAAGATATTTCCGATTTGTCCGGATCTATAGATTTCATATTTCTGGCGACGAAAGCCACGGATTGCCTTAACGCGGCCCGGGATCTGCTGCCTGTTCTCGGACCGGATTCAACCGTTATTTCGCTTCAAAATGGGATTTGTGAGGAGGCCCTGGCCCATATCCTGGGAAGAGAACGAATCCTTGGTTGTGTCGTCGGATGGGGGGCCACTAATAAAGGCCCGGGAGAACTGGAAGTGACTTCCGAAGGGGAATTTGTAATCGGCAATATGGATAAAGAAGCCGACGAAAGGCTTTCGACCGTTCAGGAAATGCTCAGTGCCGTATATCCCACTCGTATTTCCCAAAACATCATGGGAGAGCTGTACTCCAAATTGATCATTAACGCCTGTATTAATTCACTCGGCGTTATTGGTGGGGTCACCCTGGGAGAACTTCTGTCCAATCGAAAATCGAGGAAGATATTTTTCGAACTTATGCGAGAAGCCATGTCCGTTGCCGAAGCTATGGGGATCAGAGTGGAACCCGCCGGAGGAGGGAAGCTGGATTATTATCAATTGCTCGCTGAAAGAGGAATCCTTGCCGACATAAAGCGTTATCTTACCGTTCGGGTCATAGGGTTCAAGTACCGCAGGATAAAATCCTCAAGCCTGCAATCATTACAAAGAGGCCGTAGAACAGAGATCGACTTCCTTAACGGCTACATTTGCGATCAGGGAAAAAATCACAGCGTGAACACCACTGTGAACGATAAGGTCAGGGCAATGGTCCGTGAAATCGAGGATGGAAAGAGAGAGATGTCTCTGCGTAATCTACAGGAACTCATCCCCTAAATTGCGGGATGAGTTCAATCAAGGAGTCGATGATCATGCGAATAGAAGCCAATGGGATTCAAATCAACTGTGAACTGTCGAAAAAGAAGACGCATCAGTAGTGGTACTGAGCCACTCCTTAGGCTCGGGTATGGCCATGTGGAATCCTCAGCTTGAAGCTTTAGAACCGTATTATCGGGTTCTAAGATATGACATGCGCGGCCACGGCGAAAGTGATGCGCCGGAAGGCACCTATACACTGGACCAACTGGCCGCTGATGTAATAGGGTTACTGGATGCACTCGGAATGAATCCCGTGCATTTCATCGGATTATCCATCGGCGGCATGATCGGCCAATGCCTGGGGCTAAATTATGTCAACCGTTTAAAAAGCCTGGTTTTATGTGATACAGCGCCTGTTATTCCCAAAGAAGCCCGACCGATGTTTAAAGAGCGCGAACAAACTGCCCGTGAAAAAGGCATGCCGGCATTGGTTGAAGGCACTTTACAGCGCTGGTTTACTTCGTCCTATCTCAACGCCAATCACTCTGCCATCGACCTGATTCGAAAGCAATTTTTGGCGACACCGGTGGCGGGTTTCATCGGGTGTAGTGAAGCCATTTTAGGCCTTGATTATATTGATCGGCTTTCCGAAATCCAACTGCCTTCCTTAATCATTGTGGGAGAAGATGATCCGGGAACGCCGGTGGCCGCATCAGAGGCTATTCATGCTCGTATCCCCAACTCCAATTTGGAAATATTACCGTCAGCCGCACATCTTTCCAATATTCGAACAGGCTGAGCTGTTTAATTCCTGTCTGTTGAGTTTTTTAAAGAAGCAATAGAGCGCACCTAACCAACAGAAGATCACCAAAGACGCCCATAGATATACAATTGGGTTAAGACGACATTGACAGCTGTTTTAGGTCTGTTTCAAAAACCTCGCATCCGCATATTCACCATCTCCGTCATGTCCCACCATATCAGCTGGTTATTGCTGACATATCTAACTTATATTAAAAGGTATTTTCACTTGGAAACGCTTGTGGGAAATAGCAGATAGACCC
>CAVVFZ010000034.1:0-504802 GCA_963747555.1 uncultured delta proteobacterium | reverse complement strand
TCTTGAACGCGGCCTGTATCCCGGAAGGGTCTGTTGGCATCCTGCGATCCATCAGGGAAAAAGGGATCACAAGGATGGTTCTGGCATCCTGTGTGTGCTGCCCTCTTGATTTTGTTTGCAGCACCTGTACGGATCAGCGGAGCAGGCTGAAGAACGCCCTGTTTCGGGGAACCGGCGTCAGCCGGTCCATGGTGGAGACCTGCAATTTGCGGGGAGAAGCTCTTCGTTACATCGCCCAGGATCGGAAGACGGCCTTGGGCCGTTTTTCCGGCCTCATCGATCGTTCCATTAAAAGGGTCGCCAATCTGATGCCGCTTCCCGCTCCCGTGAGGACCTATAATTTCACCACTGCGGTCATCGGGAACTCTGATGCGGCCTTGACCAGCGCGAAGACCCTTTCCCGGGCAGGGCTTGAAGTTTTTATGTTCGGCTGTGGAGATACCCTTTTTAAAGAGGATATGGAATATCAGAATATTCACTGTTTTGAAGGCGCGAAAGTGAATGGCATCAGTGGCACCCTTGGAAATTTCCATATTTATATCAACACGGAAGGTTTTCTGCAAACCATACAGGTTGGGGCCGTTATCCTGGGGGAGAAGGCAAGGGCAACGATTCCTTATATCCCCCAGGAAGGGTTGAAAAGCTCCATGATTGGCTCCAAGATGCAGACGAGGGGGATCACCGGTACGCCCTTTCTCTCTCCTGGCGCAACCTCTATTGCTGGTCTTTTTCTGGCAAACCCTCCGGGCATCCACGTTTCTGAGCGGATACATGGTTCCGCGGCAGCGTTATTAGCGGCGGCCGTCATGCCGAGAGGACCTCGGCAGAGTAAGGGATTTACAGTAGTAGTGGACGAGGAGATGTGCCGAGGCTGTGGAAGGTGCCTGAAAGTCTGCCCGTATCAGGCCATCACGCTGCATGAAAATCGGGCGGGAGGTTGGCACGGGGAGGTGGATGAAGCGTTGTGCAAGGGGTGCGGCAATTGCATTTCCGTGTGTCCTTCAAATGCTGCCGACAGTCCTTACCGAAACCAGAAATTTTTGGAAAATCTGTTGAAGGAAGTCCTTGTTCAGCAACCGGAGAAACGCCAGACAACCTATGGGACATAACCTATGAAAGATATGAAAATCATTCTGTTTCTGTGCAGCTGGGGGCCCCATGCGGCTTATCAGGCGCTTCAGGACAATATGGCTTCCATTCCGGGGGACATCAAGATGGTGCGAATCCCCTGTGCAGGAAGGATCAGTAAAGCTCTGCTTTTTAAATCCTTTGAAATGGGGGCAGACGGCGTGGCTCTTGTGGGTTGTGAACCAGGCTCCTGTCGTTACGGGACCGGAACCGACAATGCCCATGAGCATGTAAAGGATACCCGTGGGATTTTGGATCTTTTGGGATTGGGCAGTAGCCGCCTTCGGCTTACTACTTTTCTTCCCGATGAGTCGGAAAAGCTTCTTGCGTTTTTGACCGATTTCGCCCGGGAGATAGCAGAAATGGGTGAAAGTCCCGTTATACCGGTTTCGGAAGACGGGGACCGTAAGGAAACGGACCCGGTTCTGAAGAATATTCTTTCCACCCATGATGTATATGCCTGCCAGGACTGCGGTAAATGTTCGTCAGCGTGCCCTCTGACATTATCCGGGAAACTTTTTTCTCCAAGGGCTCTCGCAGGCGCCGTCATCTCCGGACGTTTTGATGAGCCCGAAGTGAAGAAAGATGTGTGGTCGTGCCTTACGTGCGGACTGTGTTATGATCGGTGTCCCTCGGGGGTGAATTTTTCCGAATTTGTTCGAGATTTGCGTGTTTTCCTCCAGGAGAGAAATGTGGACCCCCATTTATCCCACGGGGGGTTCTTTCAGTCTCTTATGAGGACCATGTCTTCCGAGAATCTGAAGATATCCCATTGGGAATGGCTCCCATCGGATATCCAGGGCGATCCCGAAAGCAAGACCTTGTTTTTTGGCGGATGCGCCCCCTATTTCGATCTCTTTTTTAGAAAACATCTGGGAACGAGAACGCGGGATATTCTGGTGGACAGCCTTCGTCTGCTCAATTTCTTTGATATCCATCCTTTGTTGATTCCCGGCGAACGTTGCTGCGGCCATGATCTTCTCTGGTCCGGAGACAAGGAAAATTTTCTGAAACTGGCAAAATTGAATGCCGAGATGTTAAACGATAGCGGTGTGGAAGAAATTGTTACGGCCTGTCCGGAGTGCTATCGAACGCTTCGCAGGGACTATGAAGGTTTCGGCATTCATCTGAACGCCCGAGTAACCCATATCTATGAGCTCCTGGAAACGGAGATCGACAAAGGCGCGGTTGGTTTCCGGAAGATGGAGAACAGGATTACCTTTCAAGACCCCTGCAGGCTGAGCCGCTTAGAAAACCGTGCTGATCTGCCGAGAAAATTGATCGATCGCCTGAATCCACAGGCCTTTACAGAGATGCAGGACTTCGGATCCAGCGCCGTTTGTTGCGGGAACAGCGCCTGGGTTGGATGCGACGCCTTCAGCAAGGCCCTTCAGGTGAAGCGTATCCGACAGGCGATTCGGACAAAAAGTGATTTGTTGGTGACCGCCTGCCCCAAATGTCAGATTCATCTCCGCTGTGCCATGGAGGATCCTTTTTTAGGCGAGGAATTGAATATGGAGATGGCTGATCTTACGAGCGTCCTTGTTCGGAGCATACAGTGGGAGTAGGAAGAAAGGGGAATGTTTATCAAAATGGAAAACGGTGTGAGGAAAAAATGAAAAGCAATGGGAATGATGAGGCGCGTATCGGGGTTTACGTCTGCCACTGTGGTTTGAATATTGCGCAGACGGTGGATTGCCGAAAAGTGGCGGAAGCAGCTGCTGATCTTGACCATGTGGTGGTTTCCAAGGACATCGGTTATGCGTGCTCCGAACCTGGCCAGCAGGAAATGAAAGAAGATATCCAGGAATTCAACCTGGACCGGGTTGTTGTGGCGTCCTGTTCGCCGAGGCTGCATGAGCCGACTTTCAGACAGATGCTTGGGTCCGCCGGTTTAAATCCCTATCTCCTGGAAATGGCCAACCTGCGTGAACAATGCAGTTGGGTCCATATGAAAGAGCCGGAGGCCGCTACAAAAAAGAGCCTGGACCTGGTGAAGATGGCCGTTTCCCGAATAGAGCTTCTTCAGCCTCTGAAAGGGGAGACGCTACCGCTGACCAAGCGCGCCCTGGTCATCGGTGGCGGTATTGCCGGGATACAGGCCTCTCTGGATCTGGCGGACAACGGCTATGAAGTGGCCCTCGTGGAAAAGCGCCCGTCCATCGGGGGGGTCATGGCCCAGCTTGACAAGACGTTTCCAACCATGGACTGCTCCATCTGAATACTCGGTCCGAAAATGACGGATGTCGGTCGACATCCCCGAATCACACTGCATACCCTGAGTGAAGTGGTTGACGTTAAAGGCTATGTGGGCAATTTTGAGGTAAGCATCCGCAAGAAGGCCCGGTACGTGAACGAGAAGGAGTGCACGGCCTGTGGAGACTGCGCCAGGGCCTGCCCGGTTGTAAGACCCGACGAATTCAATCTGGGACTGTCTTCAAGAAGAGCTATTTTCAGCCCGTTTCCTCAGGCTGTCCCTTCCGCCTACGCCATCAATATCAATGAATGTCTGGGGCATAACCCTGTTGTCTGCGCCAAATGCGTCGACGCCTGCGATAAGAAGTGCATCGATTTTCACATGTCCGACGAAGAGATCGTTGAGCAGGTGGGTTCTATAATCGTGGCTACGGGCCTCGAGGTGTATGATCCGAAAGAGCTGGATGAATATGCTTATACGCGTTTTGAAAATGTCTTGACCAGCCTGGAATTTGAACGTCTCGTTAACGCCGGAGGTCCTTCAAAGGGAGAGCTCATCCGGCCCGGAGACCGAAAACATCCGAAATCAGTGGGATTTGTGCAGTGTGTTGGTTCCCGTTCGTCCCGGAAAGGGGGTAGTTACTGCTCCAATGTCTGTTGCATGAATACGGTCAAAAGCACCCTGGTGCTAAAGGAACACTATCCCGACATGGAAGTGAAGGTCTTCTATATCGATATGCGGGCCTTCGGGAAAGGGTTTGAAGACCTGTATACCCGAAGTCGGAGATTGGGCGTTCAATATGTGCGGGGATTGCCCGGCACCGTCGAGGAAGATTCCCATGGAGGGTTGCGCGTTGCGGTGGAAAATACGGCTACCGGGCGTGTGGACATACATGACCTGGATATGCTGGTGCTTGCCCTCGGTATCAAACCCGCTGCAAGCACGCAGAGACTTCAGGAGATGTTGGGGCTTCAACTGACCCCGGACGGCTTTTTCCTGGAGGCGCATCCAAAGCTTCAACCTGTGGATGCGGCAACTTCGGGCGTGTTCTATGCCGGATGTGCAGAGGCCCCGAAGGATATCAAGGAGAGTGTTACCCAGGCGTCCGCTGCGGCAGGAAGGGCCATTCGTTTAATGCACAAGGGGGAGATCACCACTGAACCGATCACCTCAATGGTAATCGCGGAACAGTGCAAGGCCTGTGGGAAGTGCGCGGAGGTCTGTCCTTACAATGCCATCACCGTGGATGTGAAGAGAAAGATTCCGGCCGTGGTAAATACGGCCGCCTGTGCCGGGTGCGGGACCTGTGCCGCCGAATGCACCTTTGGCGCGATTACCATGAACCATTTTACCGACAACCAGATCCTGAGCCAGGTGCACGCCCTCTTGGAAGAAAATCCTGGTGAAAAGATTCTAGCCTTTGCCTGCAACTGGTGTTCCTACGCCGGAGCGGATTATGCAGGTGTATCGCGCCTCCAATACCCCCCGAATGTGCGGCTCATCAGGACCATGTGCTCGGGCAGGGTGGATGAAAAGTTCATCTGGGAAGGTTTCAGGCTGGGGGCTCCCGTGATCCTGGTAAGCGGTTGCCATATAGGTGACTGTCATTATATTGATGCCAACCACTGGACGGAAAAGAGGATTACGAAGGTGCGCAAAAAGATGTCCAAACTGGGGATTCGTCCCGAGCGACTACAGCTTGAATGGATCAGCGCCGCCGAAGGAATCCGTTTCGCTCAGGTGATGAACCAGATGGAAACACTCAGAAAAAGCGTTACGGACGCTGAAATCGCCGAGACTATTCAGATCCTCCAACCGAAAGAGTAATAGCGCATGAAAGTGCCTTTGTCTAAGGCGGTGGGGCCGTTCAGAGCTGAGTTTAGACTGGAAGACTTAAGTGTTTGTTTTGCCATCCATCATTCTGGGCCGTGATGATATTGGAAAGCATGAATCAGGAATCTATCCAGTTTTCTTTTCGTATCCTTCAATTCTGGGACTGGCGATTCCTACTACATTGGCAAAAGTAATCTTGAAATATCGGCGATTCGGGAATCAGTACAATAGAATCTTGAGCATGACAATGCTTTTGATTGCATACGTATGCTTCTAAGCTTGACGAGACAGGGCCATCTCTGACCCTGTCCCGCTGACAATTGTTTATTTGACTGTTACATCCACCACATCCAGACCGAACCATGGACCTGCGGCCGCGCCATCCGCCTCATCAAGGGCAAAAAAGAAGGTATAGGCGCCGACCGGAAGGGCCATATTGAAAACCTCAAAGGAAGGAATCTGTACAATGGGCGCCTGAAGGCAGGGTTGGAGACCAAGCTGCCATCCTGCAGGATACACATAGGTCAACCAGTTCAGTGGTGGGGCAAAGGAAGTGACGACGCCTATCCACCAATCGGCTTTCTGACCGGTTTTATTTCCCGAATCAAGACTGATCGTGATAGAAACGGGCTCGCCCGGCAATGCCACGACAGAGCCTTTCTGACCGTTCGCTTTGATTTCCGGCGTAAGCGCCGACGGCGCGGGCATTCCGCAATATTTTTCAAAAGTCAGGTTCGGCCCTGAAAAAGTCGGGAGCTCCTCTTCACTGGGGTTCATCCATGTCGCTACATAATGGGGTACGACATTGCTGACCATCTCAATCTCGGTGACCGAATACGCAATTTCACTTTCTTCTTCGCAAGTGGTTCCATTGCTGTCGTATTTGGTCGCGGTTGCGATGGTTCCTGTACCCCATCCCCCCACAACCAGACCTTTGTCGGCTTCCAAAGTCATGGAGGCCGGTGTTCCGCTTAAAATATGATCAACCGTTCTTTTTGTCCATAACACGCTGCCCTGCGAGTTTATTTTTGCAATCGTTTTGCATGCGCCGTTTGTCAGAATAAATAAATTACCGTCACCGCTGCTGATGAGAGCGCTGGTACCGCCGATTGAAGTATCATAGCTGCGATTGCAGGCATACAGTTTTGTCCAGAGGCGGACGCCTGTAAGGGAATACTTGCCTAACGTGAAGGTATTTCCAGTAATGCCGGTAACATAAAGAGCGTTGTCCAAAAACAGAATTCTTTGACCATAATCGGAAACGTATTGCGCCTCACCGTCTATGGCATAATCCAGTTTCTTTGCCCAGACCAGATCGCCGTCACTGTCCATCTTCACCAGGAGCATCCCTCCCCAGCCGATCCCTTCACTATAACCCTCCACGCCCGCATAACCGATGGCATAATAGGAGCCATCTGCGTCCTGTGTCACGTCATTGAAAGACCAAGACCAGGAATGCGTCCAGTCGCCGTAGTAAGAGCGGCTGAAAAGCACCTGACCGTTGCCGTCGATTTTGGTGATTAAAGCGCCGCCCGTCACGTAGGAGTACACATCCCATTGTTCATTGAACTGGTAGGCTGTTTTTTGGCCGACAATAACGTAGTTGCCGTCGACTGTGCCCTTTATTCGAGCGCCGTAGCTGCTATTGTTTGAGTAATTCCTGAGTAATTTTTGCCAAAGCACCGCCCCGCCGGAATTAACTTTTAAGATCAATACGGCGCTGATGAGCGAAGGAGTTCCGTGTTCGGTCGTACCGTCAAGCAGGACTTTTCCAGTGGCAATAAAACCACCGTCACTGCTCTCAACAACAGAGTGTAGTTCATCATACCAGCGGCCTGGAAAAGTGAAATTTCTGCTCCACAAAACCTGACCGTTCTGATCGATGCGGCTCATGAAGGCATTCTGGGCAGTGTCCCCTGTTTCGACATCCCATACTTCACCTACACCGAGATAGCCGCCGTTTGAAACCGAAATTACATCATTAAAGCGAACGAAATTGTCGGGAACGGAATATTCATAGATCCAGGTCGCGTCGACTGCATAACACGTGAAGCTGACAAATAACCATAAGAAAACACAAATTGCACCACCGAACAGAGCTCTCTGGTTCATCATAAGGCCTCCTTATTTTAAAGTTATACTGTTTGAATGACCCAGACGTTTCTGCTGCAAGTGAGAAGAACTTGCATTTGTCCCTTCCATTCCGTCGTCATTCCACGATGAATTTGGCTTTATTTTATAGAAAAGATTTAAGCTCCCAACAGGCAAACGATGCCTATTAGGAGCAGAGCATATACATTTGGAGGGGGTTGTTTATAGGGAAGCTCCTGGATAGAGGTTTTATTAAAAGCGATAAAATAAAAAATTCCACTTTCTGTCAAGAAAAAAAAACAGCCTCCGGGAATCCGCCACAGTGAACGGATTTGGACCTGAGAATAGAAACGATGGTCAGGTTTTTTTTGTTTTTGGCTGCACCCCCGAGAAAGGGCTATCTTGCATATTTCTTCACCTCAACTTCGCCAAAATCGTGCAGGGCTGACAGAAGAATCTTGCACTATTTACCCCCTGAAATCAAACGAATGTTGCATATTGGTATCCCTCCGTCTTGTGATAAAAGGCCATAAGGGTAGGGACCACACTATATGTTGGGGTCTACAATCATGGTCAGGAAGACACTTTGAGTCATGACAGAGCAGTGAGTTTGAGATGGTATGTCAACGTTTATTTTGGTTATCATACATAGATAGACCCAACCGTGGACAAATATTTGTGGCCTGGGTAAGACCGAATTGTTCAACTTTTGTTCTTTCCCAGGTTTTTCAGGTATCGTGAATTGTGATGATTCAGGGTGTGCATTTCATGTTTCAAACGGAAGAATATAGCCAGCCTCCTTCTGAATGCTGAAACGGAAAAATGGACGTCAATATCTGGCTTTTTTCCGAATTCCAGGTTCAACGCAACAATGATAGGAAGTCTTAGGTCACCTGAAAGCTATCTACCGAGGAGGGGGGCACAAGATGTGGGTGTACTTTTAATCATGGCCTGCAAGACATTTTGAATCTCTGTTACGTGGGGGCGCGTCAGCTTGGGCCGGCTTCCGTCTTGCCCACAGGCTCTGAAGTCCGAAAACCGAACATGGAGATTGAGATTTGTGCTCGAACTTGGGATCGACTCCATTTTGAATTACCGAGGATTATGGGAAGATGGCCGAATGAAATATTCTAAGAACCATTTCGTTGCTTTTGGAATTCTTTACGTACAGCCTTATCAATTTGTGCCCGTAGCTTTATAAATGCCGGGGTGTTCTTGGTGTCCGCGTTCCTGGGATACGGTAAATCGATGGGAATAATTTCGCGAATACGTCCCGGTTGGGCTGCCATCACTACAACTCTCGATGAAAGGAAAGCAGCCTCGTCTACACCGTGAGTAATGAAAATAACGGTCCTTTTTTCCTTTTCCAGGATGTTGAGGAGAGATTCCTGCATAAACTGTCTGGTTTGGGCATCCAAAGCTCCGAATGGCTCATCCATTAAAAGAACTTCCGGGTTCACCACATACGATCGGGCAATAGCGACTCTCTGCTTCATTCCGCCGGAAAGTTCCTTGGGATAAGAATCCTGAAATTGGGTGAGTCCCACTAAATCGATGAAGTGATCGGCGGTTATCCTGACTTCACTGTTTGGCTTTTTGTTGTTATTCAGCCTTAGGCCAAATTCGACGTTCTGACGAACAGTAAGCCAGGGGAAAACGGCGTATTGCTGGAATATCACTCCCCGATCGGGTCCCGGGCCTTGGATCTTTCTGTCATCTATAGAAACATGGCCCTCGGTAGGCTCCAGAAAACCGGCTATAATGCTCAAAAGGGTAGTTTTTCCACAGCCGGAAGGGCCTAGAAAGCAGATGAATTCTCCAGGGGCAACCGTAAGCGTCACGTCTTTCAACGCCTCAACGTTTCCGGTGATTCCACTGTAGGTCATACCAACATGGTCAATGACCATTCCCGTGTGCATTGTGGTCTCCAAAGTAGTAGGTGAAAAGATACATCATCTGTTTCATAGCGCACCAAAGCGTAAACCCGGGCTTCTTTAAATTCTTTGTATCTCTCAATGTTTCAGAGATGTGGTTATGTCAATTTTTCCTGCCAGGCTGTGGCGCGCCGTTCGAAAGCACGTACAATCCCGTCCATGGCCAGAGATATCGCTCCAATGAGAAGGATACCCAAAACCAGCGGAGGCATTTGAAAAAAATTCTGTGCATCTACCATCATGGCGCCGATTCCCTTTTGAGCGGCTATTAGTTCCGCGGCCACCAAAGTGGCCCAACATACGCCGAGGGAAACGCGACAGGCGGTTACGATGTGCGGAATCAGTTGGGGCAGAATGATCTTTCTGAATATCTCCATGTTGGTCGCGCCCAAGGTTTTCGCCGCTCTTACGTAGATGGGGTCCAATGAAATCAGAGCCTGATAGATAACCACCAGGGCTGGGAAGAAAGAGGCGTAGCACAACACCAGCACCTTGGGAGTCTCCCCGATGCCAAAAAATATGATCATCAGCGGTATTAGAGCAATAGGCGGCAGCGCCCGAAAAAAGTTGATGGCTGGATCCATGATCAGTCGCACAACCCTGAACCATCCGATGAGAAATCCAAAAACCACGGCAAGCACCAAACCAATGACAAACCCCACGAGTACGCGCATGAAACTGGCGTACATATGGGTTTGCAGACTTCCGTCCATCAACAAAACATAGCAGGCTTTCATCACAGCCCAGACCGAGGGGAAAAGTTTGGGATTAATTAGGTGTATGGCACGACTCAATTCCCATGCGATGAGAACAATGCCGAAGGAAACGAAAAAATACCCAGTCTTTTCGATCCGTTCCCTTTTCCTCTGACGCTTAAACCGTTTCTCAAGTTCCTGTTCTGCTGCCGTATTGTTCATACTCCGTTACCCCCTGAGTCCTGATCCTTGAGGTGGTTCCCTTGGTAGAATCGTACCTGCCTTTGCTGAGCAAATTTCCAAATACAAAACAAACCGTAAACATTGCTGTCTGAGGCGGCAGACTGCATAACTCCGGTGCCGACATGATTGGAGGGGTGGCCGCTTCCACCCCTCCAACCATCTTACTTCACAACGGAGAGATAGATGCTGGGATCAAAGAATTCCTTGGGATCAACCCACTTGCCGATGGAGCCGATTTCAACAAAAACCATCTCCACCTGTCCCAACCATTTGGCTACGGTGCCATCCTTGTACATTTTTGCCCATGCCTCGGATGTCTGGCATTTTTCAGCGTCCCACGAAGCTTTAAGGTCGCTGAAAGGGATCTTGGAATAGGCTTTCGCATGAACGAGCTTCAGGGCTTCATTGGGATTGCCAACCAGATAATCATTGGCCGGCACCCAGGCCTTGACTATTTTTTCCAACATGCCCCTGCGGTTTTCATAGGCATCGTTGGTTGCAACCCAGCCCCCGATGATGGCGGCATCCGGATAAAAGTCTTTGGCAGAGCTGATCAGGATCGCCCCGGGCACTCTTTCGCGAATTTGCACGTTGAACGGGGCCCAGGTGGCGACATAAGGCACTGCGCCCGAGATAAAGGCTGCTACAGCGCCCGCCATGTCCATGCTCACGATTTTAACGTCCTTTTTGGAATCTATGCCGTTGGCTTTCAAGGCGGTATGGAGAAATACGTGGGCGGTTGTGCCTTTTACCGTGGCAATTGTCTGACCTCTCACGTCCTGGATTGACTTGGCTTTGGTTTCAGGACGAGCGAAAAGCATGGCGGTGTCGTATTCAATATTGTTAATGAGAAACGCCTTTCCGACGCCTCGGGAGGGGAAATTGGAAATAACCGCACCCATAATGGCAACGTCAACACTGCCTCCGCTGAGAGCCTGCATCATCGGAATACCGGAAGTAAACTGGATCGGCTCCATTTCCAATCCCTGCTCCTTAAAATAGCCTTTTTCCATGGCAATCCAGAACTGGCCATCAACAGCCAGGGTGTGAAGATAGCCTACTTTAACCTTTTCGGCGGCTGAAACCGGACCAATGAAACTAAAGGCAAAAGCCACCATGAAGATAACAGCGATAATTTTAGGAAATTTCATGTGATTCTCCTTTTTTTAAGTGTTCATTTTTTCCAATGAGTCGATCTCCAATGAATTTTTCCATTCCGAAAACATAGTGCTGAGCTTTTCTAAAAAAGGACACACCTCCTTTCCCTTCAGATGTTTTCATCAATCACAAAGGCTGCGAACGCTTTTCCACATGGCGGCAGTATCTTGCTCTCCCTGACCCTTTGAACGGGCCAAACCATTGATGAACTCCACCGTTTCACCAAGAAGCACTTGGGCGCCGCTTTCCCTGGCCATTTCCACCGCCAGACGCACATCTTTAATCAGAAGATTCACTGAGAAAGTGGGGTTGCTGTAATCATCCTCAGCAATCCTCTTGCCCAGTTCTCTGAAGAGATTGCTCACTGTACCCGCCTGGCTGGCTGTTATGGTTTCATAGAGCAGCTTCGGGGAGATACCCATTTTGTCGGCTACAGCCATCATTTCTGCGGTCATGGCGTTAATGGCACCGAACATCATCTGATTGAGGAGCTTGATCCGATTACCCATACCGGAAGTGCCCACATGAAAAATATTGGCGGCAAGTATCTCCAGAGTGGAGCGACAGCGTTTTAGGGCATCGGCCTCACCTCCCACCGGCAACGCCCAGTTACCGACGGCTGACGGCCTTCCCAATACGGGGGCATCCAGATAGGCAACCTTCTTTGATTGGGTGGCTTTGGCCATACGTTCAGTGACGCCGGGATCTACGGTGCTCAGGTCCACGATGATCATACCAGGGGACGCGGACATCAATAGTCCGTGTTGCCCAACCACGCATTCCTCCACCTGGGCCGGTCCCGGCAGAAACATAAGGACGATTTCCGCCCATTCAGCGGCCTCACCGGGGCCGGTCAACTCTGTAGCGCCCAGACCGATAAGCTTGGCCATGGCATTTTTTGACAGATCGAACACGTTCACGTTATGCCCTGCCTGGATTATTTTTTCGGCAGCCACCCCCCCCATTACCCCAACACCAATTATCGCTATGTTACTCACAGCATGTCTCCTTTTGCACGGCAATATTTCTTATCGAAAATTCTGTGGAATCTGCTAACATTTCACTTTTTGCAGTGCAGATGGACCGGCATTCCGCCGGAGAAACACTCTGGCGTGCAAAGGATGCGCGGGTTTTTGCCTAAATATTTTTGAGCTCTTTGCATGGCTTCGTCGAAGCTGCTGACTGGAGTGAATCCCATTCCGCGGGCATATTTGGGCTCCCTAGCTCCCGGCATGATCACCGCCGAAGTCCTGAGAGCCGGTACGCTGCCCCCGGCGATCATGGACATGGCATGGAAAGGGTGGTAGGTGAAGAAGTTGGAATAGCGAAAACAGTATTCCGTGTCTGCGGCCAGGCATGCGGCATCTTCCGATTCCAGAAACTCAGCCGGTGTGCAGTATTTCTGCAGAGCGTCATAGGTTTTCCGGTAAGAGGGGAACCAATTGTCATTAAACCACCCATCGCAAACCGAAGCCGCAATAATAACCCCCCCTTCTCTGAAGGCGTGCCAGCAGCGGGATAGTTGCCCACCTATGGCCAGGCTCATCAAGATAGGGTTGGTGCCCATGCCCGGTCCGTAATGGAAGTTTCGGGGCACTCCTATCACCAAAAGGTCCGCAGGCTCTGGCATGTCCAGCTCCACGTTGGTGCGCTTGTCCGCCAGGGGCCAGGTGGCCTCTTCTACCGCGGCCAACTCGCCGGCGGCCACTGCCAGGACTTGTCCGAACTGCCCCAAAACCGCGTCCACGGCAAAGATCTTTTTCCCCATCCCTTTTTCCATGGCCTCCCCTATGGAACGGAACTGATGACGCATACGGGATTCGGTGGAAGCGCCGAGCCAGTCCAGCCGGTGCATGGTCTGAGGGCAGTGGTGGGAGGCGATGGAGCGCCATCCGGTAAAACCGGTGACGATCATCTTGTATCCCCCGCTGTAACCTCCATAAGGGTTGCCGGCACAGTGGCCCACGACGATGGAGAGATCGGCCTCTGCCAAAAGCCGATTGCACAAGACCACGTTCCCCATGCTGTCGGTTCCGTAGTCGCACAAGTCCGGCGCTTCACCATCGTGATTCATAAGCCGGTCGGGCCAGAACTGGTCCACGATGTCCTTTCCCAAATACCAGTACCATTCCTCCAGCGTGTTCTGACGATGCAGGCCCATGCCGCACAGAAGAGTAATGTTCTCAATTTTGGTGCCGCCTTTAATAAGTTCCTCCAGGATGAGAGGGATAGCCACTCGGCGATGGCTTGTGGGATGCGCTCCGCCTTTGACTCGGTCGGGGAAGCCAATGACCACCTTTTTATCGGGACCACCCATCTCCCGCAGAGGGGGAAAACCTAATGGATTTTCCAACGCCTGTTTTGTGGCAATGGTATTGTCGATCCCAGGGATGTCTTGGTAGGTCTGCCCACAACGCACTACCGTGGCCGTATCGGGCAATTCCACCTGCATTTTCTTGTCGCCGTAGTCCAGCAATATTTCTTGCATTGCATTTCTCCTAAAAATTGAGTCCAGCTTTTATTGCCGCTGGAAGTTAGCCTTGAACACCGGAAACGATCCTAATATGTTCGGCAACCGCCTTTTCGAGCGAATAATCCTGTGTCCAGCCCAGTTCCCGGCGGGCAAAACTGTCGTCGTAAGCTGATGGATAAGGCGATTGGTTCGCGCCGCCCTCCACCAGGGTTACAGGCGCTCCTGATCGCGAGCGCCGGGCCACTTCCACGACCTGACGGATCGAATGAACCCCTCCCGCGATGTTGTAGATGCGTTGTTTGACCCGAGTTGTATCCCAAAGTTTCAAAATAGCCGATACTGCGTCCTTGACATAGAGCCAATCCCCCTTCTCTTCGGGGTTGGGTACCGTAATCTCCTGACCGTTGGCAATGGCGTCCAGAATCGCCGATGACCAGAGGGCCGTGATTCCTGTGGTGCGTCCCGGCCCGAACACCCAGGTAAAACGCAAGGCTCTGGTGTCAAGACCATGCTTGCGGGCATACCACAATAAAAGATGCTCGCTCGCCAGTTTGGTCTGCCCGTAAATTGTTTCGGGGTTTTTAACCGCCAGGTCAGATACCGGTTCCGTTACATCGCGTCCAAATACCGAGATGGAACTGATCATGAAAAAGCGTGTGACTCCCAGGGCCACGGAGGCGTCCAGGAGAGTCTGAGTGGACTGGAAGTTGACCTTGAATCCCAGCATGGGATTATCTTCGCAAGGCCCGGCCAGAATGGCCCCCAGGTGGAAGACGCCCGTGGGGCGGTGGGTCATCATGGCGCGGTAAATATCCGGACCAGATCCCAGATCGCCACGCACATAAGTAATCTCTTTTCGATAGGCCGCCAGAGTGGCTGGCTCAGCGGCAAGGTCGAAGACCACCACCTCCCAACCGCGTTCTAACAGTCGCGGGACCAGATAGGATCCAATGAAACCGGCCCCTCCTGTTACAAAAACTTTAGGCATGAATGTTTCTCCCTGCCCCTACGGGGCTTTTTTTAATGTGACGGTTGCGGTTCGAAAATTGGTTATCAGCCAGAAAAGCCTTAGTGCGGTTCCGCAGTAGAGGCCCTGATGATTAGATCGGTATCAAGGCAATACTGTTTAGCTCTTTCATTCCCATTAACGATTGCGTCGTGCAGCACTTTTATGGCCAAAGTGCCCATTTCCTTAGCTGGGACCCGGACCGTTGTCAGGGGAGGATCGCAGTAGGGAGCAAACTCAACGTCATCGAACCCCACCAATGAAATGTCATGGGGCACCCGCAATCCCTTTTCTTTGATAGCCGCGAGCCCTCCTATCGCCAGACGATCACTGGCGGCAAAAATGGCAGTAGGGGGGTTGTGAACTGACAGAAGTTGCCGCATAGCCTGCTTTCCTTCCAGCAGGTCAGGCTCCGTGGCAACCACAACGGACGAATCGAAGGGAATGTCATGGTCCTTCAGGGCTTTCTTATAACCTTCAAAGCGTTTTTTTACCCTTCCCACCTTTTCGTGGGGTCCGACTATTAAGCCTATCCGACGGTGTCCAAGTCTGACCAGATGCTCTGTCGCCTGATAAGCGGCCTTGTGATTGTCGAATCCCACATAATTAAAGTCTGTTTCTTCCAATATTTCCCAGATAACGACACACACGATATTTTGTTTCATCAGTTGGCGAATGAATTTTTCCCCACCAAAAGTAAAACCCGTAAGAATAATGCCAGCCGCCCTTCGCTCTTGAAATTGCCGCAAAAGCTTTTTCTCAATTGCATTGTCATAAAGAGTATTCCCGGCGATGGTCGCAAAGTGAAGTTCATGGGCTTTTTCCTGGATGGCCATCAATGTCTCACCAAACACCGACTTGTTGGATGTGGGAATCAATACTCCGATAATATCTGTTTTTTGACGGGATAAGTCCGCGGCAGCGGTATTGTAAATGTAGTTGTGCTTCTCGCAGATTTGCAAAATTCGATCCCGGAGGTCTGGACGTACCTTTTCCGGCGAACGAAATGTTCGGGACACCGTAGCGATGGAGACCCCGGAGAGGTTGGCAATTTGCGACATGTTCATAGGAACACCAGAGAAGTAGGCATTGCAATGTAAACGATTACATTTTACATAGGCATTGTTTGGATGTCAAATAATTTTTGTAGTAATATTAAGTTTTCAAAACCGGTAGGTTACATATTTTTTGGGGATATTATATGGAATGTAATCGTTTCCATTAGAATCTATTCACCGTCACCGAATCTGGAACACATTTTGATTTCTGGAGTCTGGAATGGGGTGGAGAAATGATCGCCATAATGAAGCCCACATCATATGAGCGCGACGCTTGGCCAGAAAGAAGGACACCCGCCAATCGATGCAAAGACTCTTCACGGTGAACGCCCAAGGTCCAATAGCAAATGAACTATAATTCAGACCCGATAACCGACAACGTTCGTTTCCATTCCGCATGATTTGGTTTTGTGGCCATCAAAAAAAATACTTCAAATCCCCTTAAAATGCACAAAACTATAAGCTATTACAGCTATAATAAACTGTCAATATGTCGCTTCAGTTCAAGGCACTTGTTGCTATTTCTATCGATAGCAATAGCGCCGGCATGAGACTGTTTGAGAAACATGGTTTCAAAGAATGAGGCATATACCAAGGATCGCAGAATTTCAATGAGGTGGAAGTTGCCAGTTTTATAGGTACTACGAATTTTAGCTTCTTGACCAAATAAGGCCCAGTTTAGGAGCCGGTCTGACCAGCTGACGCTGAGTCAATTAGGCGGCTTTTGCTGTTTCGCCTGTTGGTGAAATAAGAGATTGCAAAACTGTAGTTCATTTCTATGTTTAGGGCGACGGTGTGTCCGATCAAAGCTTTCCAAGACTAAACGCGGACACTTTTATGGGTTAACAAGGTTAAAATTGAAAATTAATTTTCTTCTTTTCACCATATTGCCAGGCGCGTTGGGCTTGCTACTCAGTTGGGCGTATCCTTTCATTCATCTAAAGGAGCTCATTATTCCGGCTTTGATAGTGGTTCTTTTCCCTCATTTCATCGATTTGAGTTCTTCAATTTTACGCGACATTTTACTGAAAATTAAACCACTAATTCTTATATCTACGATAGGTTTTCTGCTTTCCCCGATGTGGGCATATCTCATTAGCAACGCCTTACTAACAACCAGTCCGCCATTTGTCATTGTTGGCTTTACCTTATTCGCTTTGGTTCCTGGAAATGTTCTATCGATAATTTTTACCGAAATGCGCCATGCTGATTCAAGCCTTCCAGTTTTGTTTTACATGGTAAGTTATTTTGTTGCGCTAGTATTTGTGCCTATATCGAGCCAATTGCTTTTAGGGAGAGTTATTCCAATTCCGACGATGATTATCATGCGGTCCTTTTTGCTGGTGATTGGCGCCCCTTTATTATTGACCAGCATTTTTCGCTTATTCTTCCTGCGTAATGCAACAGAAGAACAGCGCATAAAGGTTAAGGCCAGATTGCACAAGATTGGTCACTTTGGCTTGGCGTTGATTTTTTTCAGCATTTTTGCAGAACGTGGCGAATTACTGCTAAATCATCCCGAATTGGTTTTAAAAGTCTTGCCAGCGACAGCACTACTCCTACTGTCATGTCTGTTGTCAGGATTAATCCTGAGTAAGATTTTTGGTTTGAAAAGAGAAATTGGCGAAGCGGTGATGATAGCAGGAACCACTAAAAATGCTTTTATTGCTATAGCAATAGCCACCAGTGCGTTCAGTAATAATGAGGCCATTATCGTGGCTATATGCGGACCTCTCACACAATTGCCTTTTATGCTGATTTATGTGAGTCTCGCAGGGTTGTTATTAAAGAAAAAGAATTGATAGGTTGCGCATGATAATTTCTAAGGTTTTTAATTGAAAAGTGTGAAGAGGCGAATTCGAAATGCCGATTTCAGGCCAATTTTGAATTAAAAATATTGTCATAAGTGGGCAGTTCACTGAAGCCACAGCAGAAATTCTTACTAATCCCGGAAGGAACGTCGGTTATCAGGCGCCCCCGGACAGATCCCAGCGTGCTGGATTACCGCACTGGGCTCCTAACTTGGGAAAAGACGCACAGTCGTTGCTCTGGATAGGAATGTTGTATCCCATCCTTTCGCGCCGCCTGCCGTATCCTCTCCAGCTCTTGTTGCAGGTCTTTCCGACTCTCGGTTCGGGACCTTATTTGCTGGATTGGATTCCCCTTGGTCAGTTCCCCTTCTCTCATCTCCCTCCTCCAAACGTGGCACGCCACGTCCTTCGTTCAAGAGCTTCCCTGGTAATATGGGACTGGCTGACTTCCCACGTTCATTCATCTCTGTCGTGCTCCCTTGGGTTTCACAGCGCGGGCCTCAGGCCCATCTCCTGAGGTCAAACATGGGACCTCCCGGTTCCCGTGTGAAGAGCTTCCATGCGTGCACGGATCTTTGACCATGCAGGGTCCCGCCACATCTCGCGATAGCGATGCAGCCGATATTACCTTCCGCTTTTGTGGACAGCGTCGGCACCCCAAAGTTTACCATATCTTTCGCGGCTCAGTAGCCCTGCCCGCACTTCCCCTGTCAACGCTTCGCCTATACCCTTAGGAGTATCGACGCATGACTCGGGGCCGGTGTGGTTCGCTACACCTTCACCGTATGGAACTTTCATCCACTAATCCTTACCAGTTTTCACCGGCGCACCCACAAGATATGGTAGTTGGCCAAGTTGTCGCTCATCTGTCTCGGGAAAGTACTTCTTGCATCATCGCTCACATCAACGCCGCCAAAATTGTGCAAGGCTGGTAGATCAATCATGGAAGTCGAGCCTGAGATATGGCGTGACCATGTGTATTCTTAACACTCAATATGCATGCGGTGATTGGATGGGTACTGGCTGTTGGTGTGGCATGGACTCTATCGGTCCGAATGCGGTGGTCTATACAAACCTGCTTCATTCACCCCCAACAATCCAGCTTTGTACGAACGCTCATCCACCGGGGAGAGTTCGGCTATCATTGTTTTCTTCAGCACTGGGACTTGGCGTATCATGTCCAAACGCTTCGCTATGCCTTCCAGTGGCTCATCACTGCTCATCCAATTCCCCTTGTCAAACGCTTTCAGATTAAGCGGCACTGTGTAGCCCCGCAATGTCTTCTCTCGTGACACGTTGAAATAGAGTTCAAAGTATGACATAACCAACTCTCGCAATGTCCGATACACCGGCTCTCGGAAGCGCAAGCCGACAAAGTTGGATTTGCTGACTGCACCCCAATACCCGTCCCGTTTGTATAAAGCAAGTAGATGATCGTCATCTCGGTCACTGGGTACGATGTCCAGAATCATTGGCGGATACCCCGAGCGGCTCATCATTGCAGCGGCAAACAACGCCCCATCGAAGCAGTGGGCGGTTCGCTCCCGCAGGACGCGCAAAGGGCAACGATAAATCGCTTCCGTACTGTAGGAGAGGTCATCCAGGAAAACCTGGATATCATACGGGGTGGCCAGTGGCGCAATAATTTGGCGTTCGGAATGGCTCAAGTGCTGCTCAAAAGATTCAATCGCTGACATTAAGACTCCATATCTGAGGCGACAGATCGCTTGTTATGTATCGCCCAGAAATTACATGGTTCTTTTTTGCTTATTAACGGCATTTCTGGAGAATGTTCAATGTAGTGTGTTGCATGGCACCAGCTTGACAGAAAATCGGATATAAGTCGATTGCAGATATTGAGAATAGCTTAGATTCCCTCACATGTCAAAAAAAAGAGGTATGGTTTTCAATATTGGGAGTGTAACCGAGGATACCGAGCTGATGATGTTTTGCCAGGCACAGTATGTGGGGGTTAGTCAATATCCGGCTTATCCGGCCTCGGGAAACGAGTTCTTGCATCAGCTTTAGCACCATTCTAACCAAAATCGTGCAAGGCTGACAGATCGATCTTGCACTATGTTCCCGCAAAATCAATGACCTGTTCGATATACAGACCCGAAATCGGGTTGAAGGTCAAAAACGCCTATTTTGCCAACTCTTCCTTGACCGCAAATCCGATCTTTTCCATCAAGAATGGCTTTTTAATATATGCTCCCGCACCCAGATCCTGAACCTCTTTCATACGGTCTGTTTCAGAATATCCACTCGCAATAATGGCTTTCTGTTCCGGATGCAGTTCAAGAATAGCCCGGTAGGTATCTAAACCGTCCATTCCGGGGTCGACCGCCTGGGACTATCGATTCAGGTTTTCTTATGGAAGCCTCCGATTCCACGTTATTTGCATAAAACTTCACCCTAAAATGGCCAAGGTTGCTTGAGGCTGACAGATCAATCATGCGCTATTTACCCGGTGAAATCCAACGAATTTTCCATATAGCAGGCAAGTCACCATCCGGAATCTCAACAGTTTCGCAACCTTCACCTTTGGGGCAGCTGATTTATGCAAGACTGGCAAAACTAACCTGCAAAAGCGAGAGAATCCAGTTTTATATAGAGACGTCTTGAATCGGGAAAGAGGCCAGAAGACCAGCCTCTCGCTCCCTGAATCGAGTCTGACACCACATTTGTTGTTTTTCCTTTCCCTTGACGCACAAGGGGAATTTTTCTATATTCCTTCCCGTAAAAGGCAGCGTCTCATCATTTCACTCATTACAATGGAGGATATTTTGTTTCCATCCATAAATGGCCCTTTTCCGCAATCCCCCGGTGGGATCGGGACAAGTCGGCGTCAAACTGCGGGTTTCCTTGTGCGACGCACTATCGTACGTCTCCGCGTCCCGCCACGGCGGGATTTTCCCAGGAAACAGCCCTGGATCGTAGACCTTGACCTTGGGGAAAATTGCTCGTTTCTGAATTGGAAACCCGCGGTGCCCACAAGTTCATTTATGGATGAACACTATTTAGCGGGCTGTAGAGTTTCTTGAAAAGGTAGTGGCTGACAGGTGAGAGGCCCAAAACCGTGCCTTTTTGAGAATGCCCATTCAAAATGGCCTGATGAAAGGGGAATGAGATGGTTCCGTCTTATATCATTCTAGCCCTGGTCTCCATGGTCTTGATCGGCCTATATGACTTCATTTACAGCAGGGCTGTCCGAAAAGGCATTTCGCCAGGCACGATGACCTTTTCGCAGGCGTGTTTCTTTTGCCCCGTCGTTTCCCTTTGGGCGTATCTTGACGGAAGTTACGTCTGGACGCTTCGGACTCTCCTCGGACCCGTGGCAGCCCTTCTCCTTTTCCTCGGCACATGGGCCTTCATGCGAAGCGTGAAGTTGGGTGAGGCCAGTGTGAGTGTGCCGATCTACCGAATCAACTTCGTAGTCACTGCCTTCATAGCGGTCATTTTTCTGGGAGAAGCCATTACGCTGCGGAAGGTTCTGGGGCTTTCCCTGGCTGTTGCGTCAATTATCATCCTGGCGCGGGCCAGCCCGGGCAAGCAATCCAGTTTTGGAAGAGGAAAGCCGATCTTGTGGGCTCTAATTGCGATGGGCTCTATGGGTCTCCTGAACATTGTTTACAAGCTGGCCGTTTCGGGCGGCGTAGCGCCTCCAATGGTACTCCACAGCCAGGCCATTTTTTTCATCACCATCTCTTTTCTCTATGCCCGCATCGGAGAAGGCGGCCTCCGCTGCTCTCGATCGAGCTGGGGCTATGCCTTAATGGCAGCCATTTGTCTCGTCCTTGGACTCATGAGTCTTATTGCTGCTCTTGAAGATGGGGCGGCAAGTGTCGTCACGCCGATCGCGCAGCTCAGCTTTGTGGTGAGCATGTTTATGGCCACTCTGTGGCTCGGCGAGCGTTTCACGAAACAGAAAATTGTCGGCCTTCTTCTTGCGGTCGCAACCGTTGCGGCCTTTCTACCGGGATGAGCCTTGCTTGCCAGGCACTACATATGGGGGTCGTCGATTTGCCACTCAACGGGTCGCGGGTGAAACTTTCTTGCACAATCTTGACCCCGAAGCCGCTAAAATCGTGCAAGGCTGACAGAACAATTGTTAAGTTTATTCTATCATCTTGACCTGTTAACTTTTAGGAATCGTTGCGTTTAGCGTTGGGTATTATAACCTTCCATTTGATCCTACTCCTCATCCAAAATCTCTCTCAACTTTTCTGATAATTCTTTCATATTGAAGGGCTTCTGAATAAAACCATTGCAACCTCGACCCAATATCTCGGTCGCTTGACCATTGATGCTGTATCCACTAGAAAGGAGAACTTTTATATTAGGATCGATTTCTTTCATCCTGTCATAAGTCATGCTTCCACTCATATCCGGCATGATCATATCCAGAATCACTATATCAATCCGATCCTTGTTTTTTTCATATATTTTAACGGCCTCTTTTCCGCCTCCGGCGATCAAGATTTTGTAACCCATATCCTTAAACATTTCCTCAGCAACTTCAATTATCATATCTTCATCGTCAACGAAAAGAACAGTCTCAGATCCCTTAACGATATCTCCGGATGACTTCTTCTCTTCAATGACCTCCTTTTCAGAAGCTGGCAGATAGATATTGAAGGTGCTGCCATGACCCTTTTCACTGTAAACATTAATAAACCCACCGTGATTCTTGATTATTCCATACGAAGAGGCTAATCCCAAACCGGTGCCTCTGCCCATTCCTTTGGTGGTGAAGAAAGGATCAAATATCTTTTCCTGGGTCGCTTTATCCATTCCAATCCCTGTATCAGTAACGGATATTTTAACATATCTCCCATATTCAATAGAAAACGGTTTCACATAGCCTTTATCAAGGGTTACATTCTCTGTTCTCAAATACAGGTCTCCACCCCCTGGCATTGCTTGCCAGGCATTGACATAAAGATTCAACAGGACTTGCTGAATCTGTCCCCGGTCGACCTCTACAGACCAAAGATTTTCTTCGTATTTGCCACTTATAATGATCTCTTTCTTGGTCCGGCCAAACATCCGGTTCTCTTTCTTGATGAGTTCATTCAAATCAGTTGGCTTGACATCAAATTTTCCACCTCTGGCAAAGCCTAAGAGCTGCTTGGTTAAGTCCGCGGCACTTCCGAGATAAACTTCTATTCCCTTCAGGTGTCTAAAATCCGGATGGGAAGAATCCTTATCCATCAGCATTATCGAGGTGCGGCCCTGGATGCCCATGAGCAGGTTATTGAAATCATGGGCGATGCCACCTGCCAAGGTGCCGATAGCCTCCATCTTTTGGGCCTGCTGGAGTTGGGCTTCCAGCCTCTTTTGTCTCGTAATGTCCCTTAGAAAATTAAGGGTGGCAGGTCTCTTTTTCCAGTTAATCAGAACTGTATTGAGATTTACCGATAACTCCTCCCCGGACTTGTTTAAAATCCTAAAAGAATAAATGCTGGGAAGTTGTTCACCTTTTAGTCTTTTCAGGTGTCTTTCAAGGACCATAGCTCTGTCTTCAGGATGAATAATATTAACAAAGGAAATTTGGGCCAATTCTTCTGCAGAGTATCCTGTCATCTTTTCGGCTTCGGGATTGGTGAATTTTAATATCTCATCTTGGGCAATAAAAATGGCATCTGTGGCATTTTCTATCAAAAGGCGATATTTCTCCTCGCTCTCCCGCAGCGACTCCTCCGCCCGCTTCCGTTCCGCTATCTCTACCTGCATCTCTTTGGTAGCTTTTTCAAGTTCAACGGTGCGTTCATTCACCAGCTCTTCAAGACGATTGCGGTGTTTCTTAAGTTCGAGATGGGTTCTAACTCTGGCTTTTACGATAGATGGGCTAAAAGGTTTTGTGATGTAATCAACTGCCCCAAGTCCAAGTCCTTCGGCCTCGTCGTCCTCTCCGCTTCTTACCGATACGAAGATAACCGGTATATTTGACGTCCTCCTGTTAGCTTTCAACCTTTTGCACACTTCGTACCCGCCCATCCCAGGCATGCTGACGTCCAGAAGTATCAGGTCGGGAGGATCTTGAGATGCAGCCACTCGTAGAGCATCTTCTCCATTTTCAACTGCGGCGCATTGCCCGAAACTATCCATTATATTTAGCAACTTCTCCCTGCTAACAAGCTCATCATCAACGATCAGGCTTCTCATGAAAGACATTCCTCAAGTTTCGTATTCTGCATTAATCCAAACCCCAACGTCGGCAAAATCGTGCAAGGTTAGCAAATCGATCGTTGAATTTCTGTAAGTATATTCGCATGCTAATTTTCCATCGAAGTCGAGCCTGCGATACTAACGACCGCCTTCCTCAATCGACCTTGTAAAGCCACAGCCTTTCTTTCTGCAGATCAGAACGGGGTCGGAATTCTTTCTTCGCTTTATGCTCAATACTTTTGTTCCGCATTTTGGACACGTGCCGTCAAAAGGTTCATCCCACATAGCGAAACGGCATTGCGGGTATTGGCTGCAGGAATAAAATTCACGTCCCTTTTTGGACTGTTTCTTGATCAATATGCCCTGACAACCTTCTTCCGGGCAGGGCACCCCTGTGCTGGATGGTTTAGCTGACCAGATGTTCTTGCATTCCGGAAACCCCGAACAGGCGACAAAGGCGCCAAATTTTCCTTTCTTTTTGACCATGGGCCGACCGCACTTTTCGCAAGTCCCTTCGGTTTCCTCCGATTTGGATGGTGTTTCAGGAATGATGCGCCCCTTTTCATCCCGAGAAAAATTACTGGTGTGTTTGCATTCGGGATATCCGGTACACGCCAGAAAAATGCCGTTTCGGCCGGATTTGATGGCCATTGGACGGTGGCACTCGGGACAGGAGACTTCCGTCGGGACTTCGCCCTTCATGCCTTCGTTTGCCTTGGTCAGATCTTTTTCAAAGGATTTATAGAAACGATTCAGGACATCCGTCCATTTCGCCTGTCCCTGTTCAATTTTGTCCAGATTGTTTTCCATCTGGGCTGTAAAAGCGGTATTCACGATATCAGGAAAATTGGCGACCAGGAGATCCGTCACAAGAAAGCCCAGCTCCGTCGGGAAAAATTTTCTTTTGTCGACGGACACATATTCCCTCCCGCTGATATTGGCAAGGATGGCCGCATAGGTCGAAGGCCTGCCTATGCCGTTTTCTTCCAGTGCCTTGATCAGAGATGCCTCTGTATATCGTGGTGGCGGCTGGGTAAAATGTTGTGCCGGATCCAGATTCATGAGGGAAAGAACCTGCCCTTCCTCCAATGGAGGAAGCTCCGTATCCTTTTCTTTTCCTCCATTCCGTTCCTTCGGAGATGGGTCGGTTTCCTCCTGATAAAGAATGGTGAAACCCTTGAAGACCATCACCGAACCGGTTGCCCTGAATCCGGCATTTCCGGCGCCGATTTCTACCTGGGTTTTGTCTAACTGGGCCTGGCTCATCTGGCAGGCCACAAAACGTGTCCAAATCAGTTCATACAAGGCAAGCTGTTCCCTGCTGAGATAGGCGCTAATGGCTTTTGGTTCCAGTTCCACGGAAGTCGGACGGATGGCTTCATGGGCCTCCTGCGCTCCTTTACGGCTCTTGTACTGGTTGGGTTTGCCCGGGAGGTAATCTTTACCGAAAGTTTTTCCGATATATTCCCTCGCTTCCTGGATGGCATCGTCTGACAATCTGAAGGAGTCTGTTCTCATGTAGGTGATGAGGCCGACCTGTCCCCTGTCTCCCAAGTCCACCCCTTCATAGAGGGTCTGCGCGATGGACATGGTTTTTTTTGCCGAATATCGGAGCCTTCGGAAAGCCTCCTGTTGAAGAAGACTGGTAATAAAAGGCGGAGAAGGATTCTTTCTGGTTCGTTTCTTGAGGACTTTTAGAACCTTGAAAGGAAGGCCTTCAATTTCGGAAATGACGCCAAGGGTCTGCTCTTGGGTATTCAGTTCCGTTTTTTCCCCGTTGCAGGCAAAGAATCTGGCTTCGAAAGGTGGTGGTTCATCCGCTTTCAAATGGGCTGTCAGGGACCAGTATTCGCGAGACTCGAATGCCTGGATTTCCCGTTCCCGATCACATATCATTTTGACGGCTACGGATTGCACCCGTCCGGCACTCAATCCCCGCTTTACCTTTTTCCAAAGAAGTGGTGAGATCTGATAGCCGACCAGGCGGTCCAGGATGCGTCTTGTCTGCTGTGACTCGAACTTGTCTTTGTCCAGGGTTTTTGGCGATGCAACCGCCTCACGAATGGCTTTTGCCGTGAGTTCATTGAATAGAACGCGATAAATCTTCTTCGTATTTTTTTCCCTGGTAAGTTCCTGGGCAATATGCCAGGCAATGGCTTCCCCTTCCCGGTCAGGGTCGGGCGCCAGGTATATGACGTCGGCATCTGTCCCGGCCGATGTCAGTTCCTTGAGAATCTTTCCCTTTCCCTTGATGGTCACATAGTGGGGCTCAAAATTCTTGTCAAGATCAACGCCCAGTTTGTTGACCGGAAGATCTTTTACGTGACCTACGGAGGCCATGATCTTGAAATCAGGTCCAAGATATTTCTTGATGGTTCTTGCCTTTGCCGGGGATTCGATGATCAGTAAATTGTTTGTCATGTGCGGATATACAAGCCTCGCTGTTTTGTGCTGTCGTTGAATGGTTTCGTGTTTTACAGTACGAACATCTTGCCCGGAAGCTGCTTGATCAGTCCTTTCAGCTCCATTTCCATCAGGATGCTCGCCGCTTCTCCTGCTTGAAGCTTTCCTTTTCTCATAATCTCGTCCATGTGGACAGGATAATCACCAAGACACTCGTAAATTGTTTTTTCCCGGGCATCCAGGGCCGGCGGTAAATCGCTGTTTGATTCCTCCGGATTGCCTCCTTTTGCAAGTTTTCCCGAAAATCCGAGTTCCTCCAGAACATCATCGGCCTTTTCAGCCAGGCAAGCGCCCTGCTTTATGAGGTGATGGGTCCCCGTACTTTTAAAGGAGTGAATACTCCCTGGTACGGCAAAAACTTCGCGGTTCTGTTCCAGGGCCAGGGAGGCGGTGATGAGGGAACCGCTTTTTTTTGTGGCTTCCACCACCACAATTCCTTCGCACAGTCCACTGATGATGCGATTGCGGATGGGAAAGTTCCATGGCTCGGGAGGACTGCCCATGGGGAACTCGGAAAGAATCATTCCATTTTCGGCAATCTGTTTGAAAAGGGTTTTGTTTTCCGAAGGGTAGACTACATCTATTCCGGTGCCGATGACGGCTACCGTAAAGCCTCCTCCCCTCAGGCATCCCCTGTGTGCTGCCGAATCAATCCCTCTGGCCATACCGGAAATGACGGTTACCCCTCTGCAGGCAAAATCAAACCCGAAAGATTCGGCAGCATCAAAGCCGTAATGGGTGGGATTTCGTGATCCCACAATAGCGATGGAACGTCTCTCCTTTGGAAATTCCTTCCCTTTTGCATAAAGAACAATGGGGGGATTGTGAATCTGTCTAAGGAGCTCCGGGTAGGATGGATCCGCAAAACTGATGATCCTGGCTCCCTGCTCTTCCACTTTTCGGAATTCTTCTTCAGCGGATTGAATAGAGGCCCGACCTGCAATATTTCGAGCCACCTCGGGTTTCATCCCCACTATTTTCAGCAAGTCCGGAATCGTCGCATCAAATACCCTCTCAGGGTCGCCGAATCTTTCCACAAGCCTGCAGATCACCGTGTTGCCAAGCCTTGGAATCATGTGGAGGGACAACCACGGCAGTATTTTGTTTTGCCACTTGGTCATAGGCCAGGGGTTTGGAGGTCAATGGTTACATGTCCTACCCATAACGGGAAGTATGGATTACTGGGCGTACAGGACTTGGGGATGGCGAGAATATAAAACAGCCTGAAGGGGATTAGTCAAGCAATTTTTCCTGAGAATCCATGTGATGCCTTCACACTATTCAACAGAACATCCCGGCATATGCATGAGAACCCGCAGCCCCTCGGGCAGATCGGGTTTGGGTTCCGCATCCCTTTCAAGTCTGGCCAGAACTTCCAGCAGGTTCGGATATCCGGTTCCCTTCTCAAGCACCATTTTCTGAAGATCATTTTTATACGTTGCGAGGATTTCGAAGATAGCGCTCTTCAGATCAACCGCTTTCAGAAGGGCTCCGGGCTCAAAATCTTTGGCTGCATAGACAACCACGCCCGTAGAGGTATTCGGTCTCGATTCAAGGATGAGGACATAACCGCGAATCAGATAGGGGAGTCCTGGAATCTTCTGCCGTTGCATATCGCCTTTGTCAACTACCTGAAAAAAATTTCCTCTGCGGACACCCTGTTTGTAACCTCTGTCCAAGTATACCACGGAGAACTTTCCAAGAATATTTTGTAAATCTTTCGCCTCGACGATGGGAAAAATCAAGCTGTCGTTTCTCTTGAGTACATCCCAGTCAAGTGCCTGTATTTGAACGCAGGGAGTTACGGGAGTAAAGGGAATGAGTTGATCACCCACCCTGATATCGGTGTAACTCTCTATGATTTCAACCTGGTATATATTGTCCCTCACCTTGCTTTTTACCACAACCCGGCCAAGGAAGGAAACGGCATACCCGGCTGCGTTGCCGGTAATGGGGTGAAGAATCGACTGGGAACTGTGGTAAATAACAAAGACATCCCCCGGTTTGATGGGATACCCTTTTTCAAAGGCGGCACAACCCATGTCTCCTTCGGCCAAGAAGATCCTTTCGGTTTCATCTGAAATGAGCGACCCCCAGGGAGTCACTTTTCCCGGTGAAAGAAAACCCAGTGCGTCCACATTGGTGTAGTCTGAGACGTCGATGCGAGTATTCTTAAGAGACGAGGGGTTGTTCAGCAAGGACAGAAGTTCTACATCCTCTTTTGCTGCCTTGGGGGGTGCATCATTCTTGGAATCCGTGGTGAAAAGCATGACAACAAAACCGGGTTCAAGCCGATCGGGATTCACGATGGATGGGTTGATCTGCCAGAGTTTCCGCCACAGATCGGGGTTTCCGTAATAGGCCTGGCAAATTGTTTTGAGGGAATCTCCCTCCACTGCCACGTAGGTGGGTGGGTCGGCCAGAACAACATTGCTCAGGGTAAAAAAAAGCACGAGACTGATGATTACAATCGATGCAGCCATGAAACTTTTCTTTATTGATTCCATAATTACTCCTCATTTCCGTGTGCGTTGATTCCATGTTAGAAAGGGTTTCAAGCGCCTTCTCTTCCAACAACCCATCATTTATCCGATATCTTAGCAAAAGAGTCAATGGGATGATTCAAATTTTATGGATGCTTGACACGAATGCCTTGGAAGAATAACTTATCAAACTATTATTTGAGAATTCCGCAAAGATCGATATTTTTGAACCAAAGGGGAAAATATGTTTATTAAAATGATGGAAACTGGGCCACTGATGGTGAACTGTTATATCATTGGCGATGAAAATGTTAAGGAAGGCGCCGTTTTTGATCCGGGTGGAAATGTGGATCAGATACTTATGGTGCTTGCTGAAAATCATTTAAAACTGAAATATATTCTTAATACCCATACACACTGGGACCATGTGGGGGGAAATCGGAGACTGGAAGAAGTCACCGGGGCGCCCATCCTGACCCACCTAAAAGAGGCTGCGGGTCTGAAATCGGCGGCAAGCCACGCCGGGGCCTTTGGGAGCAGTGCCGATGATTCGGAGGCTTCCCAGTTTATCAAGGAGGGAGATGTGATCCAGGTGGGATCCATTAAGTTCGCAGTGATTGACCTGCGTGGCCACTCACCGGCAGGGTTAGGGTTTGTTTTTGATGGGGAGCTTACCGTGGACGGCGTTGTACAGAAAAAGAAGATGGTCATCTGCGGAGATGCCCTTTTTGCCGGCAGCATCGGAAGAACGGATTTTCCCGGGGGAAATATGGGCTTGCTGCTTGAAAACATAAGAAAGAAGATCTTCACGCTTCCTGACGATACGTTGATCCTTCCGGGACACGGACCCACTTCAACCGTGGGGCAGGAGAAAAGCAGCAATCCCTTCTTTTAGTCGGAAATAAAGTTTATGTGGATGGGGAAAAAATGGCGCCGGTGTGAAAAATGAAAAGTGAATAAAGAACATCGAACAAGGAATAACGAATGTCGTCGCGTGGTATTCTGCTGACCCTGTTCAGCACGAAAAAAGAGAGGAACGCGAATTCGGACTGCGCCATTCTTTGGTTTGCTTCTTCTCGTTCCCACCCTTCTGCCAGTAAGATTCCATGAAGCATATCCTCTTCACCGTTTTGTCAATTTTTGTTGTTGCACTTGTTTTTCTAAGGGAAAATCAGATCAAGCGGCCCGAAAATTCCTCTCCCGAGGGCTGTCTGTTCTGCCATGATAAGGTATCCGATCCTGACACCTTTCACCCTGTTTCCGCATTCGGATGTTATTCCTGTCACCTGGGAAACAGGTTTTCAATGGACAAGAAGCGCGCCCACGAAACGATGGTGATTAAACCGGGGGATCTGCGGAATGTGGACAAAACCTGCGGAAAAATCGGGTGCCATCAGGATATGGCCGCCCGCGTAAAAACAAGCCTCATGGCCACCAATACGGGAATCCTTCAAACCATCCAGCAGTTATGGCCGAAAGAAGGCGCTCTCTCAACACAGCCGAATGGATCCCTTGTGGGCGCCGTGACGGACCTTTATGATGGCCTGCCGCAACAGAACCTGGCGGTAGACCACTATCGGAAGCTGTGCGCGGGATGCCATTTATGGAAGGAAAGAGGAGATCACGAAGGCGAAATTGGAAAAAGGGGCGGCGGATGTAGTGATTGCCATGTCATTGATGGCGATAAGAGTCCGTCCATAGCCGAGGGCCGGTTTGAACATCCCCGATTGACCACAAAAATTCCTTCTGAAAATTGTGTGAAATGCCACAACCGTTCAGCGAGGATCGGGCTGTCTTATTTCGGCCGATTCGAATCCGCCGGTTACGGTACACCCTATGAAGGCGCTGGTCTGAGCACCAGAAGGCTGTCGGGAAACCGGCATTTTCTGAATCTGCCGGCGGATGTCCATTTCAGCAAGGCGAACATGGAGTGCATCGACTGTCATACGGCCGTTGGTGTCATGGGAGACGGCCGGGTCCACCATTCTATGTCGGACCAGGTGGACATTACCTGTGAGGCCTGTCACCATGCGCAATTTTCAACGTCTGATGACGTGTCCGCCCTCGCCGCCCGAATGGCTTCTTTGAACCGGAAGGTCCCTTCCCTGAATAAGGAACCGGTTGCGGTTACCCGTAAAGGTACGCCGCTGTACAATCTGCGAAAGGAAGGTGATAAGACGGTTTTTTACCGAAAAAAAGACGGCAGTCCCATCCAGATCGACTCCACATCTCCGGAAAAGCCGTACCATACCCTCAAAGGTCATGGTTCCGTGTCGTGCCAGGCGTGCCACAGTTTGTGGATTCCCCAGTGCTTCGGGTGCCACCTTTCCTACCACCAATCGGGAAAGCAATACGATTGGATTTCAGACAAGAAGACGCCGGGAAGTTGGAAAGAGAGCCGCTCCTATCTTCGCTTTTCAAAGCCGGCCCTTGGCATGAAGGACAATCAGCTCGTTTATCCCATTACCCCGTGCCAGGTGTACGCATCGGTCTTTGATGGCGCCAACGCCTATGCAAAAGAACGGTCTTTTGAAATTATCAATATTGCCGCCTTTGATCCTCATACCACCTCCGCCAAATCCCGGCCATGCGTTGAGTGTCATGCTGATCCAAAGGTGTTGGGATTAGGTTATGGAGCCCTCTATGAAAAGGATCACGATCTGGCGTTTCGGCCGGTCTACGATTCGGCTCTCTCCGGGTTAAAGACCCCTTTCCCGCTTGATGGCTTTGTCAACATGGAGGGAAAGCCGCTGCAATCCTTTGCAAAGGAAACCGTCAGACCTTTCAACCGGCGGGAGATCCTCAAAATTGTTTCGGTAGAGCCCTGCATCGGATGCCACAATGGATACGACGACCCGATCTACAAAGATTTTAGAGGTTCGATAAAACGCTTCAAGACGGAAATGGATTTACCATGCAGAAAATGAGGCGCTGTCTGAATAAGGGTTTTTTTCTTGCAGGTCTAATTCTTTCTATTTTTGTCCTGTCTCTCCCTGCAATTCTTTCCGGGGCGCAAACGAAAACTTTAGACGGACAGGATTGTCTCTCGTGCCATCAGGGAATTGAGCCCATCGACAAAAACCATGCTTTCGATTGCGCTACCTGCCATGTCAGGCCCGAGGATCGGGAAGATGCACACTTGCGCAAGGGGCATCCGAAAGTCGTTCGAAATCCGTCGGATCCTGCCACTGTCGAACTCTTCTGCCTGCCGTGCCACAAAAAAGAGATCGAAAGGGTCGGGAACTCCCTCCATGGTTCCATGGCCGGAATTATCAATCAGACAAGATATCTGTGGGGCGCCCAGGATAGGGCGGCCCCGGCGGTTTACGGTCTCAGCGGTCCTTTCAAGCCGTTGCCGAAACAGGACCTTTCCGTCCCTCCCGATTCTCCTGCCAGGTTGGTGGATGATTTCTTGCGGAGACGGTGTCTGAGATGTCACCTTCATGCAGAAGGGGCCAGGGGCCCGGGCCTTTATCGGGCATCCGGTTGTGCCGCCTGTCACGTTCCTTACGATGATGACGGGAAATATAAAGGGGACGACAAGGCCATGGCCGGATCGGGCAATGGATATCCTGTTCGCCATACATTTGTTAGAAAAATTCCTGACAGTCAGTGCCTCCACTGCCACAATCACAACCATGTGGGCGCTGATTATCATGGTCTGTTTGAGCATGATTTCAGCAGCACCTACCGATCTCCCATGGTGAACGGGCAACCGGCCTCTGAAATATATGGTCTGCACAACCATCACCTGACAACGGATATCCATTCCGAAAAAGGGTTGTGGTGCATCGACTGCCATTCAAGCAGGGATGTCATGGGGGACGGAAACGCCTGCAGCTATGAGATGGAGGCGGCAAAGATTACATGCAGTGACTGTCATGGAGGATGGAAAAACAGCGGGCCTCTCCCGTCGATCGGGGCCATCAGGAGGCGGGGAAAGGCGCGCGCTTTTGTTTCTGCGACCGGGATGGATCATGACCTTCCTTTCTTTTCACCAGACGTCTTCCCCCACGGGATTAAGGCCCATGAACAGGTCCGTTGCAGCGCATGTCATGCCCAGTGGTCCTTTCAGGATTATGGAATGAGTGTGATCCGGGAGGATATCTTGTGGACCTATAAATGGGACGGCCTTGCTGCCCAGGGGGACCCTGATCTACAAAGAATCCTGGAGAAAAGTCTGGCAGATCCCGAGACAAGCTATCCAACTTCGAGGGATCGGATTACAGGAAAAGCAACGCCGGGAATCTGGTCGATCGGCTGGCGTTTCAGAAGATGGGAATGGATGCCGCTGGGCGTGGATGACATGGGAAAGTACGCTGTGTTAAGGCCTCTTTATCAATATCTTGTTTCTTATGTGGATAGATTGGGGAAGGTCGTTTTGGATAGCGTCATACCGCAAAGAGGGGATGGAACCGGAAGCGGGTGGGCGTTCATGCCTTATGTCCCGCATACCATCGGGCCGACTGGGAGGCAATGCAACGCCTGCCATCAGAACAGAATTTCGGCGGGGATGGGAGTGCATCAAGAATTCACGGTGGATAATGTCTTGACTATCCCTTCTCGTCCTTGCATAAGTCCGATGCGGCTGCTGGATTCGCAAGAGCAAAAAACATTGGTCGAACCTACCATGGAATGGTACAGGTCAAAAGCCAGATCGATGATGGGAATCAAATCTCTCCTTCCTTTTTCAGAACCCTGAAAAAAATGTATCCTATTCAAGTTTCCTGGCAGCGAAATACGGAATCACGAAGCTATTGCGTCACGAGGTCTTTTTTGCTGCCGCATCTGATTCCTATGGCAGCACCGGCCCTTCTATGCTGGTACGGAAGAATGGATGGAAAATAATAGCTTCCTTGTACCAGCATAGAAAGACCTCTCCACGGCCGGCGGAGGTTTATCCAAGATGCGGCAGCAAAAGAGACCTCGTGACTCCATTCGCACCATTGTTTTTGAATAAGATACAAAAAAATTGTCTTCTGCACCATATATTGACGCTTTTTTCGTAAATTGCACATCATGTTGGGTTTTTGCTTTACAAATCCTTGTGGCTTTGTTAAAAATAAATCGATTTATCCGATCTGCCTCTCAGAATGCATCAGGCATGTAGAGGTCTCGCAGAAGAAGACGGCAAGATGAGGTCGCCATGAAGATCAAAACAGTTTCCATCCTTGGTTTCAAATCTTTTATGGAAAGGCTCGATATCGATTTTCATGAGGGAATCAGCGGGGTTGTCGGACCCAATGGTTGTGGTAAGAGCAACGTCGTGGACGCCATACGGTGGTGCATGGGCGAACAGAGTCCGAAACAGCTGCGGGGGCGCAAGATGGAAGATGTGATATTCAATGGCGCCGGTAATCATAAACCGTTGGGTATGGCAGAGGTTTCCCTCCTTTTCACCAACGGGAACGGCTCCTTTCCCCGCGCTTTCGCCCATGATGAAGAAATTTTTGTGACAAGACGCCTGTACCGTTCCGGCGAAAGCGAATATCTGCTGAATAATATGCCTTGCAGGCTTAAGGATATCCAGGAAGTATTTATGGATACGGGTTTGGGAAACAGAGCCTATTCGATTATCGGCCAGGGGCAGATAGGAACGATCATTGAACAAAGACCGGAAGAGACGCGGTTCATGCTGGAGGAAGCGGCCGGGATAACGAAGTACAGGAGAAAGGTGGAGGTTTCCCAAAGAAAGATCGAGCAGACGGAGGCCAACCTCCTGCGTGTGCAGGATATTCAAAGTGAAGTGCAGAGCCAGATGAGATCCCTCAAGAGGCAGGCGGCGAAGGCCGTTCGCTACAAAGGGATGTGCGAAGAGATCCGGAATCTGGAACTGATCCTGTACAGCAATTCCTTCTGCCTTCTGGAGAAAGAACTGGGCAAAAAAGCCAGTTCAACCGATGAACTGGAAAGAAAAGAGATGTCCGTATCCACCGATGTATCGCGACTCCATGCCACGATAGAAGAGCTGAACATGGCGCTGGAGGAGAAAGAGGAAGCCCTGGCGATTCTAAGGAAGAATTATTCCCGTTATAGAGATCAGGTTCATCAAAGAGAAGCCGGCATTGAGGGACTGGTAAAAGAAGACAGGATGCTCCGTGAGCTTGGGGATCGTCTCCTTACGGAAGAAAGAGAAGTAAATGAAAAGATAAGGGACCTGAAAGAAGAGAAAGAAAAACTAAAAGAGAAACAGTCCCTTTCAGAAGAGGCATTCGGAGGTTTGCAGGAGGAGTTTGCCGTAAAGGAAGAGCGTTTGAAGGCGCGGAAGGCATTGTTGTCACGCATAAGCGAAGAGTACGGAAAGGCCCGGAAGGAGATGCGCGAGGGCGAAAACAAGGAAGTGGGTCTCCATCATGAATCGGGATATCTGAAGAAGCTGCTCGATCAGATTACAGATGGCCGCTCAAGAGTGGAGAAAGAGATTGAAGAGTTAAAAATCAGATTTGAAAGTGTGGCAACGGCTTCCGAGAGAAAGGGGCTTGTTCGTGAAGCCACCTCGGAGAGGCTTCAAGAAATAGAATCCACCATAGAGAGAGAGACACGCTCCTGCAATCAACTGGAAGGCACAAAAAAGGGGTTGGAGGATGCACTGAAAGAAGCGGAAACCGAATTGAACAAACGGGAATCCCGTTTGTCGAGTCTTGAGTCATTAAGCGCCAATTTTGAAGGGTACAAGATGGGTGTAAGGACCATCATGAAGGCGGGAGATTTTGAACCGTTGGAAAAGGGAAGGATATTGGGGGTCCTGGCCGACAATATTCTGGTGGAGTCTCCTTATGAGGAAGCCGTTGAGGCGGTTCTTGCAGATAAACTTCAGTATGTGGTAGTGATGCATCAGGAAGACGGTATGCTGGCCGTCGATTATCTCAAGAAAAAGGAAAAAGGAAGAAGCAGCTTTGTTTCCTCTACGGGTTTTGCCGCCATCGCCACGCAGGATAGGGGGAATGCCCCGGAATTGCCGCGTCTGGCTGAATATGTTTCTGCAAAGGAAGGTTTCCTCACGGTTGTCCGTGGCCTGCTCGAAAATGTATATGTTACTGAAAACATGAGTGAAGCTGTTTCATGCTGGAAGAAGACCCAGGGATCTGAAGGGAATGCTGCGGGCGCCTGCTTTGTCACGGTGGACGGAGACATCATTGACGAGAGGGGAGTGATCAGCGGAGGAAAGGTCTCTCGGTCTACGAGCGGTTTACTTGCCAGAAAAAAGGAGATAAACGATCTTCGAAAAGAAGTTGCCGGAAAAAGAGAAAGCGTAGACCAATTGGTTCTGAAAATGGAAGACGCTTCCGGTGAAATCGAGAATAAAAGGGAATCTCTGGCCGCGCTTGCGGAGGACAGATGGGGCTGTCGAGAAGAAATCAACGAGCTGGACAAAGTGCTGTTCAGGTTCGCCCAGGAATCGGACCAGTTGGAAAGGCTGTCAAAAAAACTGTCTGAAGATCTTGAAAAGAAGGAGATCGAACAGAGAAAACACAGCAGCGGATTATTAAGCATCCAAGGGCAACTGGAAGGTCTGAAGATCAGGAGAGAAAAAGAAAAAGTTTTCTTCCAGCAAAAGGAAGTTGAACTGAAAGAAGCGGAAGAAGAATATGAGGCTCTGAGGGAAGAGGTTTCAAGAATCAGGGCTGAACAGGGAATTGCACAGGAAGCCCGGCGAAGTTTGATCCGCGAAATGGAAATGGTGGATGAATATATGGAGAACTCCACGGAACGTCTTGGAAGAATCGAGGAAGAGATCTTGTCTGGAAAAAGCCGTTCTGCGGAATGCCTGAAAAAGAAGGTAGCGCTTGAAGAAGAACTGCGTCTGTTTCGTGTAGACCTGGCAGATGCAGAGCAGGATATGAACCATGCCGACATGGAACGTCGAAGACTCCAGGACCGGATCAGGGACGTGGAAAAGCAGGCTCAGACGCTCAGAAAAGAGGCCGATGAGTTGAAGGATCAGGTTAATCGCGCAAAAATGGAGCATTCTGAGATCCGCTTCAGAATCAGTAACTTGAAGGAGGTTGTCAGGGACAAATTCGGAAAGGATCTGCAAACCGTTTTTGCCGGGTATGTACAGGAAAATTTCTCCCCAAAGGATGCGGAAGAAAAGATCGCCGAGCTGAAAAAGTTCAGGGACGGTATGGGTCCCGTGAATCTTACGGCCATTACGGAACATGAGGCGCTCGAAGAGCGTTTCGAATTTATTGCAGGCCAGAGGCAGGATCTGGAAAGTTCCATTGAATCGCTGAGATCGGCTATTAAAAAAATCAATAGAAAATCTCTGGAAAAGTTTAGAAAGACCCTCGCCGAAGTGGATGAGAAACTCAAGGAGATCTTCCCGGTCCTTTTCAGCGGGGGGACCGCAGGACTCAAACTAACGGATGAGAACAATCCACTGGAGAGCGGGGTTCTGGTGGAAGTTCAACCGCCGGGCAAAAAATTGAGCCACATGGGTTTGCTCTCCGGCGGGGAAAAGGCGCTGGTAGCCATGGCCCTTATCTTTGCCATTTATATGGTCAAACCAAGTCCGTTCTGCCTTCTCGATGAGGTAGATGCTCCTTTGGACGAGGCCAATATAGACCGTTTCAATAATCTCCTCGAAAGAATCAAGAGTGCTTCTCAGGTGATTATGGTTACCCACAGCAGGAAGATCATGGAAATGACCGACCGCCTCTATGGCGTCACCATGGAGCAGAAAGGCGTCTCCAAGCTGGTAAGCGTGGATATTCGAAATGGGAAAGAGGACCGGGTCGTTCATTAGGAGGATGGAAGGATAGCATGGGGTTTTTTTCAGGGAAAAAGCGCGGAGAAAAAGAGACGCAACCGGAGCTTGAAGACGGCAGGGTGAATGGGTCGCGAAACTTCTGATCCAACCGAGAAAGGGGCTGAACAGGGGGCCGGGCATAACAATCAGGCATTGGTCGATGGGCAGGAGGATAAGAAAGACGGTCTTTTCAACAGGCTTCGTGCGGGACTTTCAAGAACCCGGTCTGGTTTTTCTGGAAGAATGGACCGGCTTTTTCTGGGGAGAAAAGAGATCACGGAAGATCTCCTCGATGAATTGGAGGAGATCCTTTTCACATCGGATATCGGGGTGGCGACCACGCAGGAACTTATCGATGCCATGCAGGGAAAAGTGGCAAGAAAAGAACTGAAAGATCCTTCAAAACTCAAAAGTGCCCTCAGGGATCATATCCTCTCTTTTTTGGAGATTCCAAAGCCTGAGGTCGCGAGGCCTAAACCCGGTGACCCGCTGGTGATCATGGTTGTGGGCGTAAACGGAGTCGGCAAAACAACCACCATAGGAAAAATGGCCAGCCATTTCATTGCCTCGGGCAAGAAAGTGATGCTGGTAGCCGGGGATACCTTTCGGGCAGCCGCCGTGGAGCAGTTGTCCATATGGGGGGAAAGGGTAGGCGCCGATGTGGTCAAGCAAAATACCGGGTCCGACGCGTCGGCGGTCGTTTTCGACGCCCTGACGGCAGCGAAAGCAAGAAAAACGGATGTGGTTCTGATTGATACGGCAGGCCGGCTCCACACCAAAGTCAATCTGATGGACGAATTGGAAAAGATTCATCGCGTGGCAGGACGGAAGATCAGCGGCGCTCCCCATGAGGTCTGGATTGTTCTGGATGCCACCACCGGTCAGAACGCCATTTCGCAAGCAGAGATATTTCATCAAACCATTGGTCTGGATGCCATTGTTCTGACCAAATTGGATGGAACGGCAAAAGGAGGAATTGCCGTAGGAATTTCGAGACAATTGGGTATTCCCATCAAATTCATCGGAATCGGAGAACAGGTGGAGGACCTCAGGCCTTTTCATGCCAGGGAGTTTGTGGAGGCGTTGTTTGATTGACGGCGCCGGCTGACACTAAACAACGCCCTATCTCAGACCGAGTAATTTCGCGGCGTTGATGCCGGCAATACGGGCTTTTTCATCATCGTTTAAAAAAGGCAGTGAAAAGAGAAACGCAAGATCTCTCTTCTGGTCATTCCAGGGATGATCACTTCCAAATAAAATCCGCTCAATAGGGTGTCCTTTCATCATCCTTTCCAGTGTTTTAACAGGCATTTTCCTTAGAATGTATGAAGTATCAAGGTATATGGAAGAACCTAAAAGCTGTTTCTCAGTCTCTTCATAATTGTCCTCCCCGCCCATATGAGCCGCGATCATTTTCATTTGAGGAAATTCTCTGTGAACCCTTAAAAGACCGTCAGGAAGAGCATGGACCGGTGGAGGCAATCCACGGTCAAGTCCGGCGTGAAACAGGATGGGCATCCCTGCACTTTGTGCCGCTTCGTATAGAGGGAACGCCCTCTTTTCATCAACGAAAAATCCCTGGTAATCGGGATGAAGTTTAATGCATTTAAAACCTCTCTCTGATAATCTTTTGATCGTATTGTGATCTACCGCAAGATCCGGGTGCCAGGCAGCCATAGAAATAATATTAGGCCGACGGATGTCTATAAGCCATTCATTGATTGTTTCAGTCAGTTCCGGCCTTGTTGTTATCCTGCTGACAACAGAAACATCAATTCCCGCCAGTGCCATTGATTGCAGCAGATCACTCAATGTTCCCTTATGACAATATCTTAATCCAACCCTTTTATTGAGATCGGGCAGCACTTTTGCTGCCATGTCATCAGGAAAAATATGTGCGTGAAAATCGATAATTTGATTGCTCATTTATAACCGCTTCATCGCTGATGATCGCCGGCCTTTCTTAAAGCTTCAAGGATCTTTTCGGGAGTGACTGGAAGTTCCTTGAAATCGATGCCTATCGCGTCGTAGATAGCATTGACAATAGCGGGGGCCGGTGCCAACTGCGTTCCCTCTCCAGCCTCTTTTGCCCCGAACGGACCCACGGGATCATCCGTTTCCACTTCCAAGGCCTCGATTTCAGGCATCTCCAGGAAGGTGGGAAAGCCGTAGTCCAGAAACGAAGGGTTCATCACCTGCCCTTTTTCAACGATAACATCTTCATACAGGGCCTGTCCCATTCCACCTACAACGGACCCTTCCAGTTGGCCTTCCACCAGCATGGGATTGATGGCTCTGCCGCAGTCATGGGCTGTGACCATCTTCACGAGCTTCACCTTTCCGGTATTGAGATCCACCTCGACCTCCGCGGCGTTGGTCATAAAAGAGTAATTAGGTGAAAAATTGCCGTCCTCCTTAAAAAGAGTGGTAGGCTCAGTGGCAGGCGGGAACCAGGATGAACGGCCAATAATGGGCATGGGAAGATCCGCGTACTGGTACCCCTTGATGGCATCTTTCATGCTCATTTTTATTCCGGGAGACCCTTTCACGAATATCTCCCTGTTCTTTGCTACCAGGTCTTCGGGGCTGGCTTCCAATTCTTTTGCCACAAAGGCAAACAGCTTGTCTCTGGCTTGCGCAGCCGCCAGTCTTGCCGCATTGCCGGCCCTGACCGTCACGCCGCTCCCGAAAGTTCCTGAATCAAGCGGGGTAATGCCCGTATCCGCTGCTGTTATTCGAATATCTTCCATGGGGACGCCCAGACACTTCCGCAACGATCTGGGAGATCACGGTTTCCGCGCCCTGACCAATATCCGCCGCCCCTGAAAGTACATTCACCGCCCCGTCCTGTCCCAACTGCACAACCGATCCGGAACTGATATGACTCATGTTGCTGACCCCGCTTGGAAAAGAGGCCCCCGCAAGTCCTACGCCCCGGCCGAAGGGAAGCTTCCCTCTTTTTTCTTTCCATCCGATGGCATCGGCCGCCATTTTGACGGAATCGAAAAACCCGCACGAATTGATGATGAATTTAGCCGGATGCGGCTCTCCGGCATGAATGCTGTTCTTCATGCGGATTTCGGCCGGATCCACCTTGATCCGCTCACAGATCATGTCTAACTGCCGTTCCACCGCAAATCGGGCCTGGGGAATCCCATGTCCCCTCATGGCGCCGCCCACGGGTTTGTTCGTATACACATGATGCCCCTCGTACACCAGATTGGGCACACGATAGGGGATCATGAGAAAATAGCACGACAGGGCAATCATGGTGGGAGCGGTGCTGTTGTAGGCGCCCCCGTCGGCGTGGGCCTTGAATTGTTGGGCAAGGATGGTGCCGTCTTTTTTCACGCCTGTCTTGACGGTAAGATACATGGGATGCCTCTGTCTGGTGGAGATAAAAATCTCTTCCCGATCATAGACGAACTTGACCGGTTTTCCCAGGTGCATGGCAAACCAGGCGGCGCAGAAATCCTTGGCGAACATATCGATTTTCTGGCCGAATCCACCCCCCACCTTGGGCTTGATCACCCGAACCTTGCTTTCAGGGATTTGAAGGGTATTGGACAGGTTCCTTCGAAGATAAAACGGGATCTGCGTTGAAGACCAGACGGTCACTTCCCCCCTCAGGGAGTCATACTGGGCAATGGCGGCATGGGGTTCCATGGGGGCGTGATTGACGGCCTGCGAGTAGAAGCTGTCTTCAAACACGAAATCGCTTTCAGCGAAGCCCTTTTTCACATCCCCGAATTCCTTGCGGATGGACATAGATATGTTGTTCGGCGTATTGTCATGAACCAGAGGCGCCCCTTCCTTAATGGCATCCAGAGGATCAAATACGGCCGGCAGCTCTTCATAATCCACTTTGATGAGTTCGATGGCTTCCTCCGCTACTTCCGGATCAATGGCGCAAACCGCGGCTACATCATCGCCGATATATCGAACCTTATCCTTGGCAAGCGCATATTCATCTCTCGCTTTGGGTACGATCCCATAAAGCCGATCCGGAATATCCCTCCCCGTAACCACGCCTTTCACACCGGGCAGTTTCTCGGCTCTGGAGGTATCCACATGAAGCACCTTTGCATGGGCAAGGGGACTTCTGAGTATTTTGCCATGGAGCATGCCGGGAAAAACAATGTCATCCGTAAACTGCGCGGTCCCCTTTGCCTTTGCAGCCGCGTCGTGCATGGGCAGCCTTTGTCCCACGACGTTCCATTCTTTTTCCATTTAGGCGCCCTCCCCGGCCTGTTCGTTCACACTCATTACCGCCTCGACAATCTTCTTGTAACCGGTGCATCGGCACAGATTCCCGGCCATCTTCTTCTTTATGGTCTCCTCGGTGGGATGTTCCTCTTCGTCTAATACGGCTTTGGCGGTCATAATCATTCCAGGGGTGCAGAACCCGCACTGGAGCCCGCCTTTTTCTATGAAAGCCGTTTGAAGGGGGTGAAGATGACCGTGCTCTTCCATTCCCTCTATGGTCCTAATCTCCTTGCCGACGGCATCCATGGCAAGCATGATGCATGACAGAGCCGTCTCCCCGTTGATCAGCACCGTACAGGCGCCGCAGGCGCCCAGATCGCACCCTTTTTTTGTCCCCATCAGTCCTAATTTGTCCCGTAAAACCTCAAGAAGCGTGTTATTGGGAGAAACCAGCACCTCATAATTGTCGCCATTGATCCTCAGTTCTATACCCGTTTTCATGATTTTGTCCTCCCCATGGCTTCCCGAATGGCGTTTTGAAGCAGCAAACCCATCATAGTTCTCTTGTAAGACGCCGAATAATTAGACGTTCTTACCGGATTAGCCGCTTTGGATGCAATCTGACCGGCCTCTTCAAGGAGATCCTCACTCAGATCCTTTCCATTGAGGAAGTCTTCAACGCCTCTGCCCCTCAAAGGTTTTCGATCAACAGCCGTAAAAGCCACCCTGTACTCCTTCTTCTCCATGGATGCCCAGAAGGCGACGCCCACCACAGGGAAATCGATGCTTTCGCGATTGGCGCATTTCAAATAAGTGGAAAATCCCGTCATGGAGGTTTCGGGAATAACAATGCGGGCCAGAAGCTCTCCCGTTTGAAACTGTAAGGGTGATTTCCCGTTTCCGCTGAAAAGGTCCTCCAGGGCGATCTCTCTCGAATGATCCCTGCTTTGCAACACAATTTTTGCATCAAGGGCCAGAAGGGCCGGCGCCACGTCGCCGCAGTAGGTGGAATAGCAGATTTCCTTCTTGTTGACCACGTGGCATATCTCTCCACCGGCTTTAAAACAGGTGGGTCTTGCGCTTCTCCACCACTGGGATTGATTGAAATATTTACATCTGTTTTGCTGGCACAGATTGCCGCCTATGGTACCCATGGTCTGATGATGATAAGAACCTACGGAAGAAGCAGCCGAAGTCAGCGCGGGCAGGTGTTTTGCCACGGCTGGATTCCCATACACCTTTTTTAAAGTCGTGAGAGCGCCGATCTTGAGAACCCCGCTTTCTTGCTGGACAGTATTCAGCTCAGGAATCTTTTTAAGATTGATCAGCACCGGAGGGAGTTCGACTCGGTGCTTCATATTGGGCAGAAGGTCGGTTCCCCCGGCAAGAAATCGGGCGCCGGGTTCATCAAGCAAATTGGTTGAAGCCTCCTCGATGCTCTCCGGCTGCATATATTGGAATTTGGGTAATCGCACGGTGATCCTCCTTATGTCCTACCTTCCCTTAAATGCGGGTTTACGTTTTTCCTGGAAGGCCTGAAAGCCTTCTCTCCCGTCTTCCGAGACATAGCTGACGGTGAAGCAATGGTTCTCGATGTCGAGAGCATCGGCAAGATCCATCTGTATGCCCGTATCAATGGCCTTCTTGAGAAGGCTCATGGCTAACCTGGGCTTTCCGGCAAGCTTTCTGGCCCAGGCTAAAGCTTCAGCGTGCAGGATTTCTCTCGGCACGATCCTGTTGACAAGGCCGATGCGGCAGGCTTCCTCGCCCGTTAATGGTGCGCCCATAAAAAGAAGTTCTTTTGCTTGGGCAACCCCGATCAGGCGCGGTATGCGCTGGGTGCCGCCGGAACCGGGAATAATTCCCAGGTTGATCTCGGGAAGCCCTATTTTCGCGTCGCTGGTTGCGATGCGGAGATCGCAGGCCAGAGCCAGTTCAAACCCACCCCCGAAGACGATGCCGAATAGTGCGGCGATAGTGGGTTTATGGATGCCGGCCACCTTATCCAGGCATCCCCGGGATATTCGTGCAAAAGCATGGTATTCAGGAATCGACTTTCCCGCGGCTTCCTTGACATCGAGTCCTGCGGAGAAGGCTTTTTCTCCGGTGCTCGTCAGCACGACAGAGCCGACAGCATCATCGTTCTCGATATCGCAGAATGCCGCATGAATTTCCTGGTATACTTCAGCGCTTAGCGAATTGACCGGAGGCCGGTTGATGGTTACCACGGCCACCCCATCCTTTTTTTCAACTATTACTGTTTGGCAGCTCACGGCATCCCCCTTTTATGATTCTTTTCTTGTAAACGTTCACGGGGCCAGATTTCAGTTAAAACACAAAAAGATCCAGACCGCCCATCATGTTGACAACCGCCCCTGTCATGTAGGCGCCGGACACGCTGAAAACAACGGCGTCCGCGATTTCCTGCGGGGTGGCAGCCCTTCCAACGGCTGTCTTCTTCTCCACCTTCTCTCGAACCGGCTCGGGGAGCTTCGCATAGGCATCCGTCTCAGAGATCCCTATGATCACGCTGTTTGCGGTAATATTATACCGGGCGCCCTCCAGAGCCACCGATTTTGCCAGACTGATCAGACCGGCCTTCGCGGCCCCGTAGCTGGTCTGTCCAAAGCCGCCCAGAACCCCCGCAACGGAACTGATATTGACGATACGGCCCCATTTGGCGGCACACATATCCGCCCATGCCTCCTTGATGCAATAGAAAGCGGAGTTCAGACAGAGCTTCACCTCATAATCCCACTCCTCGATAGTGGTTTTCGCGATGGTAATGTTGTGATTCATCAGGGCTGCATTGTTGACCAGGATACCCACCGGTCCAAGCTCCTTCTTAATCCGTGAAAAGGCGCTCTGAACGTCTTCGTAGTTACTTGCATCCATTTTGAGGGCAATAGCCCTTCTACCCATGGACTTAATCTCATCAGCCACGGCCTGGGCCCCTTCAAGGTGGCTCCAGCCACTGACGGCTACATCAGCGCCCATCTTTGCCAGAGCAAGCGCGATAGCCTTCCCATTTCCCAGCGGTCTCGACGCACCGGTAACAAACACAATTTTACCTTCCAATGACATGGTGACGATCCCTCCTTCTTTGCCTGATTCCCATGGTTCCTTACGGTCAAAGGCCATGCTAATTTCATAATATGCAACCGTATTTCAATGAAAAACGGGGTAACACTCCGGGGGGAGGTTTGTCAAGCAAAAATGAAAAACCGGTTTCAATCATTCCCGGTTAAAAAAACGACATTCCGGCATCCTTGTTTCCAAGTGCTTTCTTTCCCTCAGATATTGCATAATATCGCCTATTGCTTCATAGATGACTTGATTTTGTGTTTTTTGGACGAGATCTTCAAGGGGGTTAACATCCCCGATAAAAACAATAAAACTCGATGCTTCATTTTTAGTTTGACAGAATATTCGATCCCGTTGTAAGAAAAATGCAATCATATTTCACAATGTGGAATTCATCCGATCCAAACAAACCGATCATCCATCTCGGACCGAAATATCTTCAGGCTTTCGGATTGATACGGAAAATGGGAACTTTGATATGAATGATTTAGAATCTCTCTCATTAGGGCAGGTAATCCGGAAGGCGGCTGAATCCGCTCCAAGCAAGACTGCGGTCGTGTGTGCAAAGGAACGAAAGACCTACCGTGAGATGAATGCTCTGACGGACGCGCTTGCAGCCAGCCTTGCTGGTCTGGGGATTCAGAAAGGGGATCGCGTGGCCATCTACATGCGCAATTCCATAGAATTGGTGACCGCGTTTTATGCGCTTGAAAAGCTGGGCGTTATTGTGTCCTGGGTAAATCCTCTGTATCGTCAAACAGAGGCTGAATTTATCCTGAAGAACTCGGAAGCCCGTGGTGTCTTTGTTTTCAGAGAGTGGGAAGGTTACGACTATCTCCAGGCCATTACAGGTATTCGAGAGAATCTTCCCGACCTTGAATTCATCATGGTGGCCGGAGAAGGAGCGGGCGAAAACGTATTTGAATTCAAAAACTTCGTGGAGCAAGGCAACCGGCGGTCCCTTTACGCCCGCCTCCATTGATACCAAAAACGATCTGGCCATGCTGATCTACACATCCGGAACTACAGGAAGACCCAAAGGCGCGATGATCACCCACTACCAGGCGGTCAGGGCGGGCATGGAATACTCTTACGGCATCAATGCCCAATCCGAGGACATTTTTATCGGTTTTCTTCCCATGTCCCATTCGTATGGGTGCGGGGCAATTCTCATCCAGCCGTTTCTCCTCCAGTCGAGCGTGGTATTGATGGGAAAATTTGACCCTGAATCGGCCTTTAAGATCATAGAGGAAGAAAAAGTCACGATTCAACTGGGCGCACCGGCACATTATATCATTGAACTGAATCACCCGATGAGAAAGAACTATGACCTCTCTTCCCTAAGGGCCGGCATGATTGCCGGTCAGCCCGCACCGGAAGGGTTGATCACAAAAGTCGAAAAAGAGATGGGGATCTACCTGACCTCATTCTGGGGTGCGTCAGAAGTGGGACCCGGCTTGGGAATCAGATGTCCCTATCCGTCCCCTCTGCCTTTGCGGGAAAGATATATCGGCAAACCGATCGAGGGAACAGAGGCCCGAATCGTGGACACGATCACGGGCAAAGAACTCCCGGAGGGGGAAATCGGCGAATTGACCCTGAGGGGGTGGCATGTCCTTAAAGGGTACTGGAGAAATCCGGAGGAGACCAAGAAACAGATCGTTGGGGATTGGCTGTTCATGGGAGATCTGATGTCCCGGAATGAAGACGGGTACTTCAAGGTCTATGGAAGAAATAAGGACCTGATCAATCGCGGCGGCTATAAAATTTATCCCTATGAACTGGAATCCCTGATCATCCACCATCCCAAGGTAGAACAGGTGTGTATCGTAGCCACCCCCAATCCGGTATTGGGCGAAAATATCTGTGCCTGTGTGGTCCCCGTGGAAGGCCAAGTCGTGATGCTGGCAGAGATCAGGAATTTCCTGGAAGGAAAGATCGCAAAAAACAAACTTCCCAATGAGTTATGCACCATGACGAACTTCCCCACCCTTTCGGGTGGCGTCAAAACCAAGAAATTCGGCGAAAACGGATTGACGGAATTGGCGAGGAATGATCAAGGCCGGGAGGGGTATCGAAAATAGGGCATTTCCATAAGAGCTGAGTGTCATCGTCTGAACGGAAACATGGAAACAAAAAAGAAAACTGAAACGATTTACAGAGTGCAAGCCCTTGAAAGGGCGCTGGATATTGTTGAATGCTTTTCTTTTCAACAAAGGGAGCTGGGACTGTCCGAGATTGCCGAAATAACCGGGTTGAACATGACCACGGCCAAACGATTGATTTCAAATCTTACCAGTCGCGGATATCTCCGTCAGATTCCGGACACGAAGCGTTATCAATTGGGCATCCGTTTGTTTGAACTGGGAGGCATTGTCTTTTCATCCTTCTCGCTGCGGAAAGCCGCCTCCCACCATATAACACGCCTTCACAACAAGACCGGGGTCACCGTTCTCCTTGGCGCCATGATGGATGATCAGCTGGTTTACATGGATAAGCGAGAGGGAACGGGAATGATACGCATCTCTTCGGATATCGGATGGAGGCGTCCGCTTCATTACGGTATGCTGGGGATGGTCTTAATGGCCTATCTCAATCCTGAACATGTAAAAAAGATTCTCGAAAGAACCCCTTTAGAGGCCCATACCCCTAAGTCCCTTACGGATATGGACGCTTTCAGTATTCGACTGGAAAACATTCGAAAAGACGGCTTTATCCTTGAAAAGGAAGAGGCGCTGGAGGGAGTTATGGGAATTGCCGCGCCTGTCAGGGATTACTCCAGAAAGGTCATTGCCTCCCTCGGTTTGGCCATCCCCGTGGTCAAAAGCAATTCGGAGAAAGAACTGAAAAAAACAATAGAACACCTTATAACAACCTGTAATGACATATCATCGGAACTGGGATACCTGAAGATCTGACATACGCAGAGCGACTTTTTTCCGTAATACGGCAGGTTCCGGGAGGGAACAAAGGAATTGCCGGAATGCTCCTGGTCAAAGCGCCCGCATCCACTCCTGGCGAAGTCCCACTTCCCCTCTCAGGGCCCTGTCGATCTGATCGAGGGCATCTTGTTTTCCCTTTGGCAGGCGTGCCTTTATGGGCAGGTAGTTGGAGGCATGGTTTGAGAAAAAGAGTCCGCGACTGAGGTCTGTGTATTTGATCATCTCCCTCAGTTCCAGAAGCATACCTTTTTCCGAGGGGAGTTCAAAATCGCCCTTTTGAAATTCGTCATGGAGCCGGGTTCCCGGAATGATCATGACCGTCAGGGCCCCCACATAATTGGGGTCCATGGCGCTCAGGAGCCTGCCTGTGGCCCGGGCATGTTCCAGGGACCCTTCTTTTCCCCCAATTCCCAGAAGAACCGTGACGGAAAGTTTGATGCCTGCCTCGCGGACCTTCCTTCCCATGTCGATCAGTTTTTGAGCGCTTGCCCCTTTGCAGATACGCTTCAGCAGTGCCTCGTCCCCGGTTTCGACCCCCATATAGAGGATACCAAGGCCATTATCCTTGAGATCCCGTAACTGCTCCGGAGTCTTCATCCCGATGCCCTTTGCGTTGCCGTAGGCCCCAACCCGTTTGACCCAGGGGAGGTACTCTTTGATGCGATCGAGTATCCACATCAGTCTTTTCTGGGGGATGATCAGGGCGTCTCCATCCATCAAAAACAGCCTGTCCTGCCTCTTCATATATTTCGATGCAAAGCGGATATCATTTAAAATGATATCATCGTCTTTGATGGCAAATCTTTTGTCTTTGTACGTACCGCAAAAACTGCACTTATTGTGGGAACACCCTAATGTGACCTGCAGCAGGATGCTGTAGGCCTCGCTGGGAGGTCTGATGCACATTCCTTCATAATGCATCTCTTCCGGTTCATCCAATATTTCCATATTCTTAAACTCCTTTTATTCCCCTCAGACTGACTTTCAAGGCCTTGAAAGGGTTCCGCACAGTGTCCGAGACCGCAGTCGCTTCAAAGCCGCAGTGCAGCATGCAGTGGGTACACCGGGGATCTCTGCCGACGCCGTAGATGGACCAGTCGGTGTTGTTCATCAATTTTTCAAACGTGGTTTCATACCCATCGTTTAGAAGGTAGCATGGCTTCTGCCATCCGAAAATATTGCGCGTGGGATTTCCCCAGGGAAGGCACGCATAATCCTGGTTTCCCGCTAAAAAGTCCAGGAAAAGACTGCTGTGATTGAAATTCCACCGGTTCTTGTCCCCCAGTTGAAAAATCGACCTGAAAAGCGCAATCGATTCTTCTCTTCTGAAGAAATTCTCCTGATCGGCCGCTTTTTCGTAGCTGAATGCCGAGGATATGGTCATGGCTTCCACGTTGAGAGAACTGAGAAAATCAAAGAGTCCCGCAGCACCCTCGGCCGTTTCCCCCCTGAAAAAGGTGGTGTTTGTGGTAACGCGGAATCCCCGGGAAAGCAAGAGCCCTATGGACTCCACCGCTTTTCCGAAGGTACCGGGTCGACAGACCCTGTCGTCGTGCCGCCCGTCCAAACCATCGATGTGGACATTAAAAGTGAGGTAGTCGGACGGACTAAATTCTTCGATCCGCTTTTTTACAAGAAGGGCATTTGTGCACAGATAAACAAATTTTTTTCGTGATGTGAGCCCTTCCACAATCTGAGGAAGATCCTTGTGCAGAAGCGGTTCCCCGCCTGCAATGGAGATGACGGGGGCGCCGCATTCCTCTGCAGCCTCCACACATTCATTTGGAGACATGACCTTATTGAGGATTTCAGAAGGATAGTCAATTTTTCCACAGCCCCGGCAGTGAAGATTGCAACGAAAGAGAGGTTCCAACATAAGCACCAGCGGATACCTTTCCTGTCTCTTGAGGCTTTGTTTAAAGATATAGGCGCCGATTCTCGCCTTTTGAATTGCAGGTATTCCCAATGGTTCTCCCTGTGTATTTAAAGAGAGGCCATTCGCTGTCAGCTATCAGCTATTGACCTTATCCTATCAAACTGTTTGTAGTTGCTGAGCTATAGCTCATCGCTGCCCTTCTTTCCTTTCACACATTCCGCACATCTTGTGGAGCAGCTTCAAAGATCGTTTCCATTCTTCCATCATTTCTTCCTTCGGCGACAACTGGACAAAGATCCGTTCGATTTCCTGACAGGCCTCGGACGATTCTTCGTCTTCAGTGAGGGCCTCTGCCAGTCCAAGCCTGTTTGGCAGGTAATTCGGCGCCAGTCTTACGGCCTTTTTGAAATGCGCGATTGCCTTTTCTAGATCCCCCACGCTCATGGGGAAGGAAGGGGCTCTAAGATAAAGTTCTCCAAGCATCCTGTCCGGACCTCCATTATCTATACTAGGGTTCAAGTGCGCGGCAGTCAAGGCCTCACGCTCGATCGCCGGCACCAGTTCAAGGCCCCTGGCACGATCATTTTCCGCCTCAAGACCGGTGAGGTAAGCCACGAGATAATGGGCTGTTGCGTCTTCAGGAAAGGCTTTAGAGGCGGCTTCCGCCATTTTTCGGCCCTCTTGGGCATCTGCAAGTCTTTTGGTTCCATTACTTTCCTGTCCAGCCAAAAAGGCATAACAGGCGGCGGCCTCCAAGGCTGCCGAAGGGCTTTGTTTGGATTTCAGTGCAAATCCCAGAGCCTCGCTCCTGCTGCACGGCTTGCCCAATAGCCTGGTGCTTTCCGTGTCTTTCACCTGGGTGCGGTTTGCAACCGGACTTTTGACGTGGTTTACCCGTGCGCAGGCCCCTGTCAGGAGAAGTACAAAAAGCAGATATGGAAGTCTATTGAAAACAGGTGTCATCTGCGTCGCCATGTTTGAAGGATGAAAGGTCCTTATTGGGAGGACCAAACCCCTTGGTTTGAAGCAGACGGAGCAGAGATGCCGCCTCCGGGTCTTCTGCCATGCCTAACAAAATCTTGGAGAGGCTGCCGGTCCACTGGTCGGGTTTTCCGAGCCAAACCACGGGACTTGAGGGAAGTTCCCGCGAGGTGTGTATGATTTTTAACTTTTCAAAGAGTTCCAGGGCCTTGATTGCCTTGTACTGGACACTGTCCAATACGGCGCCCGCCGCCTTCCCATCGGCTACCTGCCGCAACGATTGCAGGGGACGGTAGGTGCCCTTCAGTTGAAACGGCAACTTTTGAACGGGTTCATCAAAGAGGAGGCACGCCGCCGCGGTTGGTTCGAAGAGCATATTTCCAAGAACCTGTCCTTTCAGGTTTCGCCAGTTGTCGGGACCATTTTTGTTGGCTACAAGGCGCCATTGATCGTTTGGAGAACCTTCGGGAAGAGTGGAAGCGATGGGAACCATGCCGAAATGCCGGGCTTCATAGGAATAGAAACCAAGGCGTACAATACCCCATGCCGGTGGAGTCTTTTCCATGAACTGGAGGGCCTCCTCAAGGCTGTTGAAATAATGCCCCTTGATGGTAACAGCGTTGCCTAATTTCTTCTGTATATAAAGAGCCAGGGCATCCATGACCGGTTGGGCCTGAACCGGATTGCCCGGTTGCCCAGGCTGAATCACCGCAAAATCAAGAGCCTTTCCAGAGACCGGAAGCACGTCCCAGCAAACCGTAAAGCCCGCGATCCACGCGAATAGAAACGCCAGCTTCCATTGATGTAATCTTTTCGTTCCCATGAGCCAATCCCCCTTTTTGGGTATGGAAAAATGACTATCCATTGCTTTTAAAATTTTCGAAGAGTTTCAGGACAGGAGGAAGTACCAGAATCGATGCCAGCATACCGGTAAAGGATCCTATTACCATAACCGCTCCCAGCCCCGCCATGCCTCGGTGATGGGCGAAAAGCAGTCCTCCGAAGCCAATCATGGTTGTGGCGAAGCTCAATGCCACAGCAGTGGGGGTGCTTGTGTGGAAAAGGCCTCCTGGGTTTTTCTCCAAAATGATGACTCAAGGGATTCCGAAGTTCTCTCCAACGTGCAAAAAGATGTACCCCTCCGTCTACACCGATGGCAATGAGGATCGGTATGGCAAAAAAATTTGCAAGATTAAAGTGGAGGTTAAACCAGCCCATGATTTCAAGCAACCATAATATGCTGACCCCCAGCGGCAGCATGGTAAGAAGAATATACAGAAAGGATCGGGAATAAAGCCATAGAATAATGGTGACCAGGGTGATGGTCAGTGCGGCGGCGGAGAGAAAAGTCCTGTGCATCAGGCGGGCGGACTCAAGAACTCCCACCGGAACGCCGCTTACTTCAGGGTCGACTTTTCTCAATTCGGTCACAAAACGGTTCAGTTTGGCGAAGTCCCATACATCCTCTTTGGGAATTACCTTGATCTGGTATCGGCCGTCTTTTCCGATATACAGATCCTTGAGCGAAATGGGTAGCGAGTCAGGGGTCATCTTCCCCGCTTTCAGCCATCTTGTCAGTTTATTCAGGAAGTTGGCCATATTCTGTACCAAGCCCTTTTGCATCCCTTCAAGCAGCAAGGCCCTTTTCTTTTCCTCCTGGAGAAGGTTCTGTGCCGAATGGATATGCTTTAGAATTTGATCAACCAGGGAAATCTCCATTGTAGCTCCGGAGGCAAACAATTGCTCTTCCAGGGTTTCGAAAGCGGAGTATAGGCCCGTAAGGGCTTTCAGCATTCTGTCCGCATCGGGTTCTTTGGTCACGGCGCCTTTTTCCATAGCCGGTTCAAGGGCTGTTGCCGCTTCGTGAAACAGCTTAGACTTCGCAGCCTGGTGTTCAGGGAAAAAATCAAAAATACTTTCTACTTTATCTACCGTGGGCATGGCTTCCACCATTTTCGTAAGCCTTCTTACATCGTTCAGACTGTTTGCCGTAAGAATGGCATACCAAGTGGATTCCCCTGAAGAATTCATTAGAATTTTTTCATATTCTACTGATTCAAGACCTCTGGCCTGCAGTTCCAGCAGATTGTAGCTGAATCTCACCCTGAAAAGGCCGGGAAGACCGACAAGGCTGATGATTCCCAGGATCAGGATAAGTCTGCCGGGTCTTTTCAGGAGAGGCTCCAAAAAGGGCATGGCCGAAACCCTGGGCGCAGAGGATGGAAAAAGCTTCTTTCTCCCTGCGATTAACAACATGGCGGGAAGAACGGTCATCATGGAGATCAGGCATAACAGGACTCCCGTTCCTCCGATGAGGCCGAGTTCCGAAAGACCGACGAAATCTGATCCAAGTACGGAATAAAAGGCACAGACGGAAGTAATGGCCCCAAGAATAATACCCGGCCCCGTTCGAAAAATGGATGTCTTGACCGCCTCTTGCGGTTCAAGCCCCTCTTTGCCGGCCTCCACGTAGCGTATGACGATGTGTATGCCGAAATCCACACCAATGCCAACAAGAACCAGGGCAAACACAATGGAAAGCAGATTGAGATGTCCGACGGCAACTGTGGCAAAACCAAAGCTCCACGCCATGGCTATCAACAGGCACAGGAGAACAAGGAAGGGTCTGAGCCATCCATGAAGAATAACGATGAAAAGGACACCGATAAGAACAATGGCAACAATGGCTGCCATTGTCATGTCTCTGTTGGTCGTTTCCATCTCATCCGCCTGAAGCACCGGTCTTCCCGTAAGACCTGCCGTGACGGACGGGAATTCGGTTCTGGTGTCATGGATAGCTTGGCGAACCATCTGGAGGGGTTTGCCGATGACATCCATGGTTCCGTAATCTTTGACGGGGAGCAGGCGCATGATGAGAAGTTTGGAATTAGAAGTGAAGAAATAGCGCTTCGCGGATTCAGAAAATGCCTGTATCGGATGGTATCGCTCCTTTTTCTGAAGAATTCCGTCCATATTTTTGAGAAGCTCTTCAATTGCTTCCAGGCCTTTTTTCATTATGGCAGGATCCATGTCCTGCAAATTCCCACCCCCTTGGGTCAAGAGCTCACTAATCAGTTGAAAAAATCCGGCAAGGGTGGCACTGCTGAACCATCGATCGATGTAAGGGGCGAAAGAGATAATCGCGGCGGAGAGTTTTTTTGCTTCGTTCAGTGAAGTAAAATAGAGTGCGTGGTCGCCAATTTCTGTTTCTGAAAGGCGGTAGTAAACGGCGCTGATCAATTTCGGATGAGCAGAAAGCCGGTTGTTCAGGCTTTCCGCAAAGGCTATGGCGCTCTTTTTACCCTTTTCAGTGCCCCCGGTTTGTATGACCACATAAAGATATTCCTGATCCCCGAAGTTCTTGATTTGTTCCAGATATCTTTTATGAAAAGGAAGACTGGATGAAACGAGTTTGTCCTGGTTGCTGTTAATCTGCAAAAAGAAGAGGGAATAGACCGCTGACACCACTGCCAGAAAAGTCCCGATTCCTATGACAGTGTGCGGATAGGAGGAAACTCTTTTCCAAAGAATGGTTAGGAAACCATGCTTTATGCGCTTTATTATTTGCATCTCACTTTCAATCCTGGCATTTTCCCGGGAGGATAAATTTTGGCAACGGATTATAACCAACCGATTCGTCAAAGGCAATGAAAAGCTGGACGGCCATTGCCCTTATGGCTTTTCCAGACAGCCGGCTAAGGGGGGAAAACCATAAGGAAAAAGGCCGGGATTTTTATGCTTCACTTGACTCGAAAAAGTCTTATAATAGAGAACTATGCAAGGAGAACACAGAAGGGTGTTAAGCTTCGGATGAGGAGACGTCTGTTGCGGATGGACGGCGTCCAATCGCTTTTGAGTGACTTTCTGGAGGAAAGAATTTTCAGGGAGAAGGAAACATGGGGAAGGAAGATAAAACCAGGGGAAATCTGAACCGGATATTTGAGGAATACGGGAAACTGAGAGAGGATATCCTGTTTGAAAGGGCGCACAACCTTTTCGATGAGTATCCTGAGGATTATCCTTCCAGACCGCGAGAGGCCGGTTTCGGATGGTTTGATGATTACGATTCAGAGGAAGAGCAGGAAGGAAAAGCCTTGCCTTCAAACAGGAACCAGCGACTCCTTGTGAAATATTTTGAAGGAAATGCCGTCCCGTCCGAAGGGATACTGGAAGCCTTTCTGAAAGAAAAATATGCAGAGGAACCCAATCTTCCACTATTGAGGAAATATTTCAGAAAAGGAAATATCTATCTGAAAGAGCTCCTGCTGTTTGGAATTCAAAGATGCCCCGTGGACCCCGGACTGCTGGATGACCTGGCGTTTTTTCACAGTTTTCACGGCATGCTTGGCGAGCTGATAGAAATGTATATGAGGGCGTGCAGGTTGGAGCAGGACCCGGAAACATTCAGGATTCTGGCGGAAGATTTTTATTATAATACCATTGAAGATGGGTTCGATGCCCTGTACGAATTGAGAAATGAATTTGATAGCAATAGCCCGAAAGGGCTGGTCGTCGCTGAGTTGACGGAAGGTCGGTCCTGGTCCGATTAATGTTTTAAGATCGTTTTCTCTGATCGCGAAGACAGCCTTTCAAAGGGCTGATAATATCTCCTCTGCCGTCATTTCGGCGGCTTTTCGTGGGTCGGCGGCATCTCGGATCGGTCTTCCGATGACAATGTAATCCGCACCTGCCCTTATGGCCTGTGCCGGGGTAACCACCCTCTTCTGGTCGTCTCCATCGACTATCGACCAGGCTGGGCGGATCCCAGGGGTTACGGCAAGCAGATTCGGACCGACCTCTTTTTTTACCATGCTCACTTCATGACCGGAACATACGACTCCATGACATCCGGCCTCTACGGCCATGCGCGCCCTTAAGAGCACGAGAGCCGAGAGATTCTCCGTGTATTTCCTTTGGTACCCAAGGGCTTCAAGTTTGTTCTGGTCCAGGCTTGTGAGGACGGTGATCGCCAGTATTTTGGTGTTTCCCTGATTGCTTTGGGCTACATCCGTGAGCACCTCTTTCCCTTCGTCGCAGTGAACCGTGACAAAGCGGGGCCGGTAGGCACTTGCGGCCAGGAAGGCCCGTTTGACGGTAGCCGGGATGTCGTGCAGTTTGAGATCCAGAAAAATCCCGGCCTCCGTCACGTCGTGTATCTTTTTAAGGATTTCAGGCCCCTGGGCGATGAATAATTCCAGCCCCACTTTAAAGATTCCCACATGATCCTTGAGGAGGTCTACGTAGGAAAGTGCTTCGCGCTGATTGCTGAAATCAAGGGGAAATACAATATAGTCTTTCGGCTTTTTCATGAAATCCTCCTGTTTGTTGAAATGGATAAGTCTGTCCCGGCAAGTGATAAGAAAACGATCCACCCCTTGTGCGGGTGCTCTTACAGACCATCCACAATGTTCCAATAAAAGCAAAAAAAAGATGGACACTTTTTCTGAAAAACACTATATTGCCGAAAAATTGTTCATGGGCCACCGTAGCTCAGTTGGTAGAGCACCTCACTCGTAATGAGGATGTCTGCGGTTCGATTCCGCACGGTGGCTCCAGCTTTTTTTACATTTTTTGCGAGCTGTTTTTCAAGGAGATTCTGATGTCTGAGGCGCCGGAGTATTTTGTCTGCGAAAGCTGTTCCAATAAAGATTTTGTCCCTATTCATAACTTCGGTGTTCGGTTTCACGGCGTCAACTTCTCTGATGAACTGATTTACGACAAAATTTTTGAAGAAAAATTTCAATGCACGAAATGCCTAAAAGTATTTTCAAAGGCCGATATCGAAGCTGCTCTGGCAAATCTGCGTATAAAACGCCGAAAGCTTTGATGGTTTTGATATTGCGTTGAAGAGGCGTCTCTTCCCCTCATACGCTTATTTCGTATTGCTCCAGGTGGAAAGCTTTATTCCCCGTAATAATGATACGCTTTCCGGTTCTTTTCTCCAGATCAAGGATGGTTTTCTGCTCTTCTTCTCGCAGGGTCTTTTCGATTTCCGGATGGACTACCAGAAAAATGCTTCCATCTTCCGGTGCTGAAAATTCTCTTTCCAGTTCCCTGAATATTTCATAGCAGATGGTCTTTGCCGATTTGAGCGTTCCCCGGCCGTCACAGTAGTTACAATTTTCAGTCAGAAGTCGGTTCAAGCTTGCTCTCGTCCTTTTACGAGTCATTTCGATCAGGCCCAAGTCCGACATGGGAAGGATATTGGTCTTTGCCTTGTCCTTGCTCATGGCTTCTTTGAGGGCCAAGAAAATACGCTGACGATTCTGGCACTTCTCCATGTCGATAAAATCGATAACGATGATTCCGCCTATATTTCTGAATCGCAACTGATAGGCTATCTCTTTTACCGCCTCGAGATTTGTTTTTAAGATAGTCTCTTCCAGATTTCGTTTCCCCACATAGCTGCCTGTATTGACATCAATGGATGTCAAGGCTTCCGTAAGTTCTATAACGATATATCCGCCGGATTTAAGCCAGATTTTATTTCCAAGCGCCCTGGCGATCTCTATCTCTATTCCGAAGGCATCAAAAATGGGATCCGCGCCTTCATAAAGCTCCACGGAATACTTTAGTTTGGGTGCAAAAGTCTCTATAAACGCCATGACGTCTTCATAAGCCTGTTCCGAATCAATGATAAGCCTGTCTACCTCTCTTGTAAAAAGATCGCGGACCGCCCTGAGCGAAATGGAGAGGTCTTTATACAGCAGACTCGGATTTGTTCCCTTTTTCATCTTTTCCTTGGTGTTTTCCCAGAGCTTCAGTAGAAAATCCATTTCCGCCGCAAATTTCTCTCTGCTGCAATTTTCCCCAACCGTTCTGACAATAAAGCCCAAATTGCCGGGTCGTATTTCCTGAATAATCTTTTTTAATCGCTCACTTTCTTCCCTGGACTCAATTCTTCGGGAGATCCCGATGTGATCCACCGTAGGCATGAGGACAAGGTGTCTGCCCGCAAGAGAGATATGTGAGGTGAGCCGTGCCCCTTTTCTTCCCAGAGGTTCCTTTGCCACTTGCACCATGATGTTCTGGCCCTCACTGAGAAGTTCTTCGATATGAAAGGCATGGCCACTCTGGTGATAGGCTCCGGGTATGTCATCAATATCCTTGACGTTCTGATCTCCGGTACAGCCTTCCAGCATCAATTTCTCGATGTCTGAAAAATCTTTATAAACATCAGATACATAGAGGAATGCACTTCTGTCAAGGCCGATATCGATGAAGGCCGCCTGCATGCCGGGAAGCACCCTGGCAACCTTTCCACGGTAGATGTTGCCCATCAATTCCTGGCCCTCGTCCCTCTCAATGTGGAGTTCCGCGACCAGACCGTTTTCCACAAGGGCCACCCTGGTTTCGTAAGATCTGGCGTTGATAATGAGCTCACTTGTCATGAAAATATTTCCTCCTCTCCTGTTTTACCAGAACCTTATTCGAGGATCTGCCCCGTCTTTACCGTTTCTATCCGAAGGACGTCTTCATCGCTTAAACGGAAGATCGCTTTTGCGATTTCTGCCGGTCTCAATCCCCTTCCCACCGTGTTTTTTATGGTCATTTCGATTTTGTCATCTTCAACAAGCGAGAGGGAGCTTACGAGCGAGCATGCATCTATTTCCTGCTCGCCATTTTTATCCATTTTGACGACTGGAAATTTTTCCGACTTCAGAAATCGGCTTACATAATCTTTTTCAAGGGATATTCCGAACGTGGAAAGAAGAAATCGGCTTTCTTTCAACCGTGGTTTTTTTTCCGAGGCAGCGACTTTTGTTACCCGGATAACGGCCATTTCTTTCGGAAGCTGCCGGTTCAGTTTTTCCTCTATGGCATCGACATCTTCTTGGCCCATCAGTTCGATGTCCAGCACTTCTTCCAGACTGGCGGTCCCTACAGGCAAGGCCGAATAGAAAGAGATCTTCGGCATTGGGTGAAAGCCTTGGGAATAGTGCATTTTGAGGTCGGCCCTCCTGAAAGCCCTGATGAACATTCGGACAATTTCCAGATGTCCCAGATGTCTGAGGGGGCCGGTCTTTCTAAAAGTAATCCGATATTTTTGGGCGGGCTCGGGAGAAAACGATCCTGGTTTTTCGGCCGCGGAAGACAGGTTCGGTTCTTTATGGAGTACGGGATCAATGGTCTTGTGATCGCACACGCCGCATTCCAGGCAGTTCTTTCTGCAATCGGGCGTTAATATCGCTTCGGTTGCCCTCCTCAGCTCTTCCTTGAAAAATCTCTTTTCAACGCCTGAGTCAATGTGGTCCCATGGCAGGATTTCCTGAAAGTTTCTCTTACGGCACAAATAGAAATCGGGGTCCACTCCTGTTCTGGAAAAGGCCTCTTCCCAAAGATCCCGCCGAAATTGTTCTCCCCAGGCATCAAACCGTGCGCCAAGTTTCCATGCTTCCCCTACGGCCTTTGCGAGCCTTCTGTCTCCTCTTGAAAAAACGCCTTCCAGCCAGCTTAATTCAGGTTGGTTCCATTTAACCTTAACCCTTGTTCCGTGCAAGCCCTGCTGAATTAACTTAATTTTTCTACGACTTTCCGCCAACGATATCTGGGGCGCCCACATGAAAGGCGTGTGAGATTTCGGCACAAAGGTGGAAATACTCACGTTGAGTACCGCCTTTTTCTGTTTCTTCCCTGCCAACCCCGCCACTTTTCGGGCCAAAAGGATGATATTCTCGATATCCTCATCCTGTTCAAAGGGCAGCCCTATCATGAAGTAGAGTTTTATCAGTTTCCAACCCGATTCATAGACTTTTTGAGCGGTTTTGAGAATCTCTTCCTGCGTGAGACCTTTATTGATCATTCTCCTGAGCCGGTCGCTGCCGGCTTCAACCGCCAGGGTAAAGCCTGTCTTTCGAACCCGCTTTATCTGTTCCATCATTTGCTTATCGAGGGAATCCATTCTGAGGGAAGGCAGGCTTACGGCCACTTTTTCGCTGGAGTACCTGTCCATAAGCTCTTTGAGCAATGCCCCTATACAGCTGTAATCCCCGGAGCTCAGCGACAGAAGAGAGAGGTCCTCATAGCCTGTCAAACGGAGGGTGTTTTCGGCTTTCTTGAGAATCGATGCCAGTTTTCTTTCCCGAACCGGTCGATAGATCATCCCTGCCTGGCAGAATCTGCATCCCCTGGTGCATCCGCGGGCGATTTCCACGGAAACCCGATCATGAGCAGGCTCCGTGAAGGGCACAATTTGCCGCTCGGGGTAGGGATAGGTATCGATATCCGGCAAAATCGCCTTTCTGACGCTGGTGTACCCCTGCAGGCTGGATTCAACGGACCGGATATCTCCACCGGCGGAATATCCTATCTGAAAAAAAGAAGGGATGTATACGCCGGCTATGGGGACCATCTCTCTGAGCAGTGTTTTTCTGTCGCAAGGCTTTTGTTGTTTTGATTTTCGCACGGTCCTGCATATATCAAGCACTGCCGCTTCACCGTCTCCGACGACCATCAAATCAAAAAAGTCGGCAACCGGTTCAGGGTTGAAACAGGCGGGCCCCCCGGCGATAAGGAGCGGGCTCTCGCTGTTTCTTTCCGAGGACAAAAAAGGTATCCCGGAGAGATCCAGGATGTTCAGTATATTTGTGTAACACAACTCATGTTGAATGCTGAATCCAACGATGTCGAAATTTGAAAGGGGCCGGCCGGATTCCAGAGAGGCAAGGGGAATCTTCTCCCGCCTCAGGGCTTCTTCCATGTCTATCCAGGGCGAAAATGCCCTTTCGCACGCTATCCATGGCTCTCTGTTCAGCAGGTTATAGAGGATCTTTAATCCGAGATGGGACATCCCGATTTCGTAGGTATCAGGAAATACGAGTGCAATGGACACCTCCACTTTGGAAAGGTCTTTCCTTACGGCATTTATTTCGTTCCCTAAGTAACGGCCGGGACGTCTGATTTGTGAAAACCAGGGTTGATCCAGAACGGACATGATTTTTTCCACCATATAATCGGATGAAGAATAAGTGTTTTATGGGAAGAACCGGGGGTCTTCTTCAGCTCTTGCCGGAGAGGTTTGCCGAAACGATGATGCAGCATTCAGGAATCGGAGACGTTCAAGCTCAGAGGAAGCAAAATGGATATTTCAGCGCCCCCTTCCGGATGATTCCCCCCATAAATTTTTCCATGAAGTCTGTCCATAATTCGTTTTACAATGGCAAGACCCAGTCCTGATCCCGTTTTCTTGGTTGTAAAAAAGGGCATGAACAGATGTGCGAATCCTTCTTCATCAAAACCCCTGCCCGTATCACGAATCACAATCCTGATTCCTTTTGCCTCCTTTTCTGAGAGCAGCGTTGCAGGAGCGGTTTCGATGTGCAGTTCACCTCTGTTCTCCATGGCGTCTACGGCATTAATAAAGAGATTCCATAATACTTGCCTGATCTGATCCGGATCCGATTCAATGATGGTATCCGGGTCTATTTTTGTGAAAATCGTTATGTCTTTGTTCCAGTGCCGGCTGTTCTGGATGAGTTCCAAAGATTCCATGATCAGTCTGTTGATGGAAATTCTTTTTACCTTTGATTCGCCGGATCTTGCAAACAGCAGAAAGTCGTTTATGAGACGGTTGAGTCGTTCAATTTCTCGGTAAATAATGTCTATCAACCTATTGTTGAGATCGTTTGGTATAATTTCATCTTTCAGTATTTCAATGGACCCGCTTATGGAAGCCATGGGATTGCGTATCTCATGGGCTATGCCTGCCGCCAGCTCTCCCACCAGGGCCAGACCTTCCACTCTTTTATTTTCCTCTTCTATCATTTTGATCTGGGTTACATCCTGAAATACAAGGATACGGCCTTGTGATTTGCCGGTTAGATGTTTGAGTGAGGAGATGTAGAGCCTCAGATGGGTCATAGATCCATCTGATCTGGAAAAATCAAGATCCGTTACCTGGGAGTTCTTAAATGTTCTCTCTTCCGTTTGCCGCGAGGCATTACGAATATACTTTTCCATGGAGGGGAGAATTTCGTACACGGAATGTTCGAATGTGAGATAGGCCTTTTTTTCAAACATCTCCTCCGCTGCCGGATTAAAGAGAATAATGTTGTCGTTGTCGTCAAGGACAATAAGCCCGGAGGCCACGCTGTCAATAATGTTTTTCTGCAAGACCTCCAGTTGACCGAGATCCTCCTTCGTTGTCTGTAATTCAATCCGGCTCTTATTTACCTGTTCCGCCAAAAGACCACTCAGATACCCAGCGAGAAAAAACCCTCCGATATTAATTAAAACGGTGAAGAAGAGGTATACGCTGTTGGGGAGTTCGGGTTGGAGAATCTTGCTTCCGAGGGGGTGAATGACACCATAATACTGTAGATCAATGACCAGGCCGTACAGGATGCTGCTGCAGGAAGCTGTGAGCAATCCCCCTTTCTTATTGAGGATGATGCTTCCAGTGATGATGGCAAGTACATAGAGAAAGGAGAATATGCTTTCAATTCCCCCTGATATATAAATGAGAACGGTGATGAAAACCGTGTCTAACAAGAGTTGTGTGTAGGCCAGAAGGGAGAGATTCTGTAATCGTTTTAACAGAAATGCATAAATGATGCTGATGAAATATACTGACGCTAATAGGATATAATAAGAGACATTGATATCAGACTGAAGGTTTGGCAATTCCCTGATGTGTATGAGAAAGGAGATTCCCAGGATGAGGGATATGAACAGGACTCTGAAAAACATCAGAACCCTAAGCCGTTCAAAGAGCATTACGCGGAAGCTGTAGTGATCAGAGCCGGTTATGGCAGCTGAGTTATCCAAGGGCGGCAGCCATTTTAAAAATAGGAAGGTACATGGCAATTACTAACCCGCCAATGGCGCCGCCAAGAAAAACCATGAGCAGCGGTTCCAGCATGGAGGTCAGGGCATCCACTGCGGCATCCACTTCGTCCTCATAGAAATCCGCAATTTTTGAGAGCATGGTGTCAAGGGCCCCTGTTGCCTCTCCCACGGAAATCATTTGAATTACCATTCTCGGAAAAATATCATTTTCCGATAATGGTTCGGCGATGGTCTGGCCTTCAGCGATACTGGACCGCACTTCCAGGATGATTTCTTCCAGGATTACATTTCCCGAAGTCCTGGCGACGATTTCCATTGCCGAAATAATCGGGACCCCACTGCTGATCATAGTTCCGAGTGTCCGCGTGAAGCGCGCGACTGCCACCTTTTTCAAAAGGATGCCGAAAACCGGCAGTTTCAGCGCCAGGGCATCGGTCGTTTTTCTTCCGGACTTGGATTTTCTATAGGTCTTGAAAAGAAAGCCTAAGGCGACAAAGGCAGCCACAATATAAAGAATATTGCCCTTTATAAAACGGCTCATGTTTACGACTATCTGCGTCGGCAATGGCAGGGCGGATCCAAAATCCGCAAACATTTCTTCGAAGACGGGAATCACAAAAATGAGTATTATGGAAATGACGATGATGGCTACCGCCACCACGACCGCCGGGTAAGTCATTGCGCCCTTGATCTGCGATTTCAACTTCTGCGTTTTTTCAATGTAGGCTGCGAGCCGTTGTAAAATGACGTCTAAAATACCCCCCACCTCGCCAGCCGCAATCAGGTGAACGAAGAGCTTATCAAAGACTTTGGGGTGTTTTTCCATGGCCTCCGCCAGGCTGAGTCCTCCTTCCACATCGCTGACAATTTCTTTAAGAACGGCTTTAAAGGTTTTGTTTTCGGATTGCTCCGCAAGGATGGTCAGTCCTTGTACAATGGGGAGACCGGCATCGATCATAGTGGAAAACTGTCTGGTAAAAATGACAATATCCTTGCTGGAAATTTTGGGTTGCATGAAAGAAACGTTGGCAAAAAGGTCTTTTGGCTTGGGCTTCAGTTTTTTGATGGTCAGATTGCGCCTCTTAAGTTGAAAGCGCGCCATTTTGTCATCAGCAGCATCGAGTTCGCCTTTGATTGTTCGCCCTTTTTTTGTTTTTGCAACCCATGTATAAATCGGCATTTGGGCTCGGAGCCTCCTGATATGCCCTCCAGTGCGCAGAGGATGAATGCAAGATGTTATGGATTTTTAACAATTGAAATAAATGGTTATCAGAGAATAAAGGGTTTGAGGGTTTCTGTCAAGAATTCTGTGTGCCCTTCAGGGTTAATTTGCGGATATTGTTCTTGACAACCCGGATGAATTAAATGATATATGATAGTTTTATTTAAAGCTGCTGTCCGTTTAGGTTTTCATGGGGTTTCCGGGCAGGATCTTCCGGCAATTTTTCGGATTTCTCGAAAACCCGAAAAGATGGGTTGTCCCATAAAAAAGGAAGGAACCAAATTTTTTATCAAGGAGGAACTGAAAGTGAGTGATATTATCGCCCCTATGGGGGGAAAAGTTTTTAATGTGAAGGTGAAAGTTGGGGATGCAGTGAACGAAGGCGACGAAGTGATCGTTCTGGAAGCAATGAAGATGGAACTTCCCATCGTTGCCGAGGCTTCAGGCACGGTAAAAGAGGTCAAATGCAGCGTTGGTGATACGGTCGAAGCGGAAGGCGTCCTGATAGTTCTTGAGTAAGGCGCATTCCTTTTAATTCTGTTCTCCGGGCAGTGGAAAAAATGCATGATCATCTGCTTCTTTTAAGAGGAATGCAATCGAAAGAAAGACGATCCCGGTTTGATGCATTTTTTCTCGCTGCTCTTCAAGGAGACAAATCCTCTGTACAAATCGTCTGTTGATTTATTCCGATAGGAGGTGCGTCTTAGGAGGCCCTGCATGGACATTGAAGACAAGATCGGGGAGTTGGAGAGAAGACATCAGGAAGCAGAGCTGGGAGGCGGCCAGAAAAGAATCGACCAACAGCATGCCAAAGGCAAGCTGACTGCCAGAGAGAGAGTTCATTATCTCCTTGACAAAGGCAGCTTTGAGGAGCTGGATAAATTTGTTCTCCACCGATGCAATGACTTTGGGATGGGCAAGAAGAAGATTCCCGGAGATGGGGTCGTAACCGGGTTCGGTACCATCAACGGGAGACAGGTCTTCATTTTTTCCCAGGATTTTACCGTATTTGGAGGCTCTTTGAGCGGTCCGTTCGGCGAAAAAGTCTGCAAGATCATGGACCTTGCCTTAAAGAATGGAGCGCCGGTTATCGGACTGAATGATTCAGGAGGGGCAAGGATACAGGAGGGGGTTGTCAGTCTTGGAAGTTACGGGGAAATTTTCAAGAGGAATGTCTGGTCTTCCGGGGTTGTTCCGCAGATATCCGTAATCATGGGGCCCTGTGCAGGAGGCGCCGTTTATTCCCCCGCCATAACGGATTTCACCATTATGGTAAAGAAGACAAGCAATATGTTTATCACCGGCCCCCAAGTAATCAAAGCGGTTACCTCCGAGGAAGTGAGCGCTGAAGAGCTTGGAGGGGCGCTCACCCATAATACGAAAAGCGGGGTGGCCCATTTTGCCGAAGACACCGATCAGGATGCCCTTGACAGGGTGAAAGAGATCCTTCAATTCCTTCCTCAGAACTTCAGGGAAATTACGCCCGCTGTGCAATGTACCGACGATCCTGACCGTATAGACAAAGCTCTCAATAAGATTGTGCCGACCAACCCCAGAATTCCCTACGACATAAGGGATATTATCCACACGGTCCTTGACGATAAGCAGTTTCTGGAAATTCAAAAGCATTATGCAACCAACATGGTGATCGGTTTTGGACGTCTGAACGGTATCGCCGTAGGCATCGTTGCAAACCAGCCCAAGTTTCTTGCCGGATGTCTGGATATTAACGCCTCGATGAAATGTTCCAGATTTGTTCGCACGTGCGATTGCTTCAATATTCCCCTGGTTACTTTTGTGGACGTGCCGGGATTTCTTCCCGGGGTGAATCAGGAATATGGGGGAATTATCAAACATGGCGCCAAAATCATCTATGCATATTGTGAAGCAACCGTTCCAAAGATTACGGTAGTGACGCGCAAGGCGTATGGAGGCGCCTACGATGTCATGTCCAGCAAGCATCATGGGGGAGACATCAATTACGCCTATCCCACGGCCGAGATTGCTGTTATGGGACCTGAGGGGGCAGTAAATATCATTTTTCGAAAAGAAATTGAAAAGGCTGAAGACCCGCAGGCAACACGAGAACGATTAGTGGAAGAGTACAGGAGCAATTTTGCCAGTCCTTTCAAGGCGGCCGAGTTAGGCTATATCGACCAGATTATCTTCCCTGAAAATACCAGACCGCGGTTGATAAAGGCCTTGATGATGCTCAGGAACAAAAAAGACAGCATTCCGGAGAGAAAGCATGGCAATATCCCGCTTTGATTTTTCCTCGCAGACTGAACCTCCGATCATGAACGGTTCCTCCGTGTTTTGGTTGAGGCGATTCCCCGCATAAATCCCAAAAAATAAAGAGCCTGCCCATGCTTTTGTGCATGGGAGCAGGCTCTTCTGTTTTATACGATTCAATCTTTACTTTAAGCGGCTGCCTTTTTCAAATCAGCTCTCTTGACGAAACCGGTTATAATCTTTCCGGAAACGATCATTCCTGTATAGACAAGCATGAGGACGATGAAAACGCCGATAAACCGAAGAACCAGCGTCCCGATAATCCACGTCCAGTTATCCTTCAGTATGGTGATGTGCGTTCCATTCTTTTCGTTCTTGGAAATCGTGATGGAATGCCAGGCCATATTGCTGTCATCCTCGATATAGGTGGCATCGGGCCAGTCTCTATATTTGATGTTCTCAAAATCCTTCAACGCTTTCTTGTAATAGGAAACGACCTCTTCATGGGATAGCGGAACGACGACCTCCAGTCGGATATCTGTCTTGTTAATTTCTTTTCCGTTCGGGATGATAGGCGCACCGAGGAAATCGTCCGCGCTTACAAATCCGGGAAGAAGCAGCATCAGGCCCACACATATAGAAGCAAATGTTTTCATGATCAACCCTTTTTAATATGGATACGATGAAGTTTTCTATTATTGTGATGCTAATCAAACATCGCAATGAACATTCCGGCGGCCGCCGCGGAACCGATAACGCCGGCAAGGTTCGGGCCTACGGCATGCATGAGCAGATGGTTTGTCCGATCATACTTGAGACCTTCCATTTGAGAAACCCTTGCCGCCATGGGAACAGCGGAGACTCCTGCCGCGCCGATAATGGGATTCATCTTTTCTTTCAGGAAAAGATTCATGACTTTGACCGTTAAGACGCCCCCAACCGTGCAAACGGCAAAATCAACGAGTCCGAGGCTGAAAATAAAAAGAGGTTTCCAGCTCAAGAAATTGTCCGCCTGCATGGTCGCCCCCACCGATACTCCCAGAAAGATGGTTACGATGTTCATGAGCGGTCCTTGCGCGGACTCGGTCAACCTGCCGACCACGCCGCTTTCCTTCATGAGGTTCCCTAGCATGAACATGCCGATCAAAGGGATAACCGAAGGTACGAGAAGGGCGATGATCCCCGAGGTTATCAGGGGGAAAAGGATTTTTTCCTGTCTGGAAACGGGTCGGAGCTGACGCATCCGAATCTTCCGTTCTTTCATGTTTGTCATCATCCGGATGATCGGTGGCTGGATGAGGGGAACCATGGCCATGTAGGAGTAGGCCGCCAGTGCATTTGGACCTAACAATTGAGGGGCCAGGTGCTGCGTGAGGTAGATGGTTGTCGGACCGTCAGCCCCGCCGATAATACTGACGGATGCGGCTTCTTTCAACGTGAAGCCTACCAGGACCGTACCCGTAAAGGTGATAAAGACGCCAAGCTGCGCGCCCGCGCCGACGAGTAATGTCTTGGGGTTGGCGATGAGAGGTCCGAAGTCGGTCATGGCGCCCAGGCCCAAAAATATGACGCAGGGGATCACTTCCCATTGCAGCCCATACTTATAGAACACCATGAGCAGTTGTGCATGGCCATCGGAAAAACCCATAAGGGGCACGAGGGGGAAGTTGACAATGAAAATGCCAAAACCGATGGGGAGCAAAAGGAGCGGCTCAAATTTTTTCACAATAGCGAGATAAATGAACAGGCAGCCCACGCCCCACATGATGACGATGTTCCACTGGAAATGTGCCACACCGGTCGTTTGCAGGGTTCCGTATAACAAATCCATGATTTCGTTCATTGTCATGATGAAAATAACTCCAAAAAAATTTTGATATTATTGCAATATATAAACGAATATATAATCTCTTATTATTCGAAAAAGCGAAAGTAGCTATAATATGGCTATAAAACTTTGTCAAGGAGTAAATTCTATCCAGAAGAAATTGTTTGACATGCCTGGCGGTATTGAAATAATTTGCAAAGTTATCGTAAAGAATTTTGCCGGGATAGCCGGAGTAAAGATAAATGAAAATGGACCGGAAAAACCGGCGGAAAAGAGGTCGACTTCCACAGCAAGTACGAATCCTGTCAGGAGGACGTTATGTCTGAAAAAAAGGTTCACGACGTTTTGCACCAAGCTTTTGCGGAGTGGTCAAAAAGAGTTGAAGGGCAGGTGTCCAAGCACTCTGAGAGAAAACCTGAATTTGTAAATACTTCCGGCATCCCCATCCATCGCCTCTATTCTCCGCTTGAACTGGAAGGCGTTGATTACGTAGAAGAGGTTGGCTTTCCTGGAGAATATCCATACACCAGAGGCGTTCAGCCAACCATGTACAGGGGCCGTTACTGGACTATGCGCCAATATGCAGGTTTTGCAACTGCGAAAGAATCCAATTTGCGATATCGATTTTTGCTGGATCAGGGCCAGACAGGATTATCCGTGGCTTTTGATCTCCCCACGCAGATCGGGTACGATTCCGACAATGAAATGGCCATCGGAGAGGTGGGGAAGGTGGGGGTGGCGATCGATTCTTTGAGGGATATGGAAATCCTTTTTGATCAAATTCCCCTGGACAAGGTCAGCACGTCCATGACCATCAATGCCCCGGCCGCGGTCCTGCTCGCCATGTACATGGCTGTTGGCGAAAAGCAAGGAGTTTCGGCCGACAAGCTTCGAGGCACGATCCAAAACGACATCCTGAAAGAGTACTCTTCGAGAGGAACGTATATCTTTCCGCCGAAACCTTCCATGAGAATTATCACTGATATTTTTTCTTTCTGTGCGGAAAAGGTCCCCCTCTGGAATACTATCAGCATCAGTGGATACCATATCCGGGAAGCGGGTTCCACAGCGGTCCAGGAGGTGGCGTTTACTTTGGCAAACGGCATTGCGTACGTGAAGGCGGCGCTTGAAGCCGGCCTGGATGTGGATGCTTTCGGGCCGAGACTCTCATTTTTCTTTAATGCCCATCTGGATTTTCTGGAAGAAATTTCCAAATACCGTGCTGCTCGACGATTGTGGGCAAATATCATGAAGGATCGGTTCGGTGCGAAAGATCCAAAATCCATGATGATCCGTTTCCATACCCAGACGGCTGGATGCACCCTCACCGCACAGCAGCCGAAAAACAATATCGTACGTGTGGCATTTCAGGCGCTCTCCGCAGTCCTGGGGGGGACGCAGTCCCTGCACACCAACTCCATGGACGAAGCCCTCTGCCTTCCCTCTGAGGCGGCAGTGGAGACAGCCCTGCGAACGCAGCAACTCATCGCCTACGAGACGGGAGTTACCGATACGGTGGATCCCCTGGCCGGTTCCTACTACGTGGAAAGCCTTACCAAAGAAATATACGAACGGGCATGGGAATACATCCGGAAAATTGACGATATGGGCGGTGCCGTGGAAGCTGTGGAGAAGGGTTTTATCCAAAGAGAAATTCAAGACAGCGCATACCAATATCAGCGCGAGATAGAAAAAGAAGAACGTGTGGTGGTCGGTCTGAACCGATTTCGAGTGCAGGAGGCAAAGCCGACCAATCTCCTGAGGGTGGATCCTGCTGTGAGAGAAGAACAGATTGCATCGCTGAATCAACTCAGATCGGAGAGGAATAATCAAAAAGTGGACCGGGCGCTGGCCGGACTGAAGGAAGGAGCCAAAGGCAAAGACAATCTGATGCCCCTCATATTTGAAGCGGTAAAAGAATATTCCACCCTTGGCGAGATTTGCGATGTCTTGAGGGAGGTATTTGGAGAATACCAGCAGATCAATACACTGGGTTGATACGATACGAACTACGAAACCTTCCAATAAACCAGGGCAAGGAGATAGGCAGAGATGGAGAAGAAGAAAAAGATAAGAGTGCTCGCTGCAAAACCGGGGCTTGACGGCCACGACAGGGGCATCAAGGTGGTGGCGTCAGCCCTTATGGATGCAGGGATGGAAGTGGTGTACACCGGTCTGAGACAGACTCCCATACAGATTGTGGAAGCGGCTATCCAGGAAGACGTGGACGTTATCGCCATGAGTATCCTGTCCGGCGCCCATGACTACCTTTTTCCGAAGGTGATGGAGCTTTTGAAAGAGAGGGACGTGGAGGACATGCTTGTCTTAGGGGGCGGCATTATTCCTGATGAGGATATTCCCGCGCTGAAGAAGGCCGGTATTGCCGAAATTTTCGGGCCGGGAACCACAACGGGAGAGATTATTGAATATATTGAACATCGTGTGTGAATTTCAGTTGTTTTTCAAAAGATATTGCAGACCAAGAGGCATGTATGAAACAAACCGCACAATTGATCGTAGATGGAAAAACCTATGAATTGCCTATCGTAATAGGATCGGAAGGGGAAAAGGCCATCGATATTACCCGGCTCCGTCAGGACACCGGATTGATTACCCTGGATTCCGGGTACGCAAATACCGGCAGTTGCCAGAGCAGTATTACCTTCATGGATGGCGAGAGAGGGATTCTCCGATACAGAGGAATCCCCGTGGAACAATTGGCCGAACACTCGAGTTTCAGAGAGACCGCCTACCTGCTGATTAACAATAAACTGCCCACCAGAAAGGAACTGAACGATTTTTCCATCATGTTGAATGACCACTCCATGGTTCATGAGGATATGCGGGCCTTTTTTGAGAAATATCCCAGGGGCGCCCATCCCATGGGGATACTGTCATCCATGATCAATGCCCTAAGGGCCTTTTATCCTGCAATTCCCCAGCGAAGTCATGAAGAAGAGATCAACATCACCGTGGCCAGACTCCTATCCAAGGTGAGAACCCTGGCTGCCATGTCCTACAGGATTTCCATGGGGCATAAGCTGGTTTACCCAAGGCATGATCTGTCATACGGCGCTAATTTTCTCAACATGATGTTTGACTCTCCGGTGCGTCCCTACAGGATTGATGAGGAGGTGGTGCAGGGTATAAATGTCTTCTGGATCCTTCATGCGGATCACGAACAGAACTGTTCAACCTCGGCGGTTCGGTTGGTCGGAAGCGCCAGAGTCAATCTTTATGCGTCTATATCAGCAGGAATATCCGCTCTTTGGGGGCCTTTGCACGGAGGCGCCAATCAGGCCGTGGTGGAAATGCTTCAGCAGATCCATGACAACGGAGGCGATCCTGCCCCGTTTATCAAACGGGCCAAAGACAAAAAAGATCCGTTCCGTCTCATGGGTTTCGGTCACAGGGTGTATAAGACCTACGATCCAAGGGGCCGCATCATGGAAAAGACGTGCAACAATATCCTGAAAAAGCTCAAATTGGACGATCCTCTTATGTCTATCGCCAAGAAGCTGGAAGAGGTGGCCTTGAAGGATCCCTATTTCATAGATCATCATCTTTATCCAAACGTGGATTTCTATACCGGCATTTTCCTGAGGGCTATCGGCATCCCCCTGAACATGTTTACGGTCATGTTCGCCATCGGTCGCCTTCCCGGATGGATCAGTCAGTGGCAGGAAGGCGTAGATGATCCAAAATGGAGGGTCAATCGTCCTCGCCAGATATATACGGGACCAAGACAGAGAGACTATATTCCCATTGGCGAGAGGTAGAGGACTGTAAAACAAGGTCCGTTGCCGGGCGATTAGAGAGCGCGTATCCGTTCCGCTATGGCTTTTCCGAATTGGGAGCAGGATAGCTCTTTCGCGCCTTTCATCTGACGGGCCAGATCGTAAGTGACGGTTCCCTGTGTGATGCAGTCCGTGAGGGCGGACCGTATCCTTTCAGCCGCTTCGGTCCAGCCCATAAAATGCAGCATCATGACGCCTGAGAGGATAAGCGACCCGGGGTTTACTTTGTCAAGCCCCGCATATTTTGGTGCTGTGCCGTGTGTTGCCTCGAAAAGTGCACAGCGATCCCCTATATTTGCCCCCGGCGCCATCCCAAGCCCTCCCACCTGCGCTGCCGCGGCGTCGGACAGATAATCGCCGTTCAAATTCGGTGTGGCAATCACATCGTATTCTTCCGGCCGGAGCAGGAGCTGCTGAAACATGGCGTCGGCAATCCGGTCTTTGATGATGATCCGTTTGTCGGGTCTTTGTCCCTGGTAGTGATCGTGCAGTTCCTGCTCCGTAAGGGTTTCATCAGGAAACTCTTCTCTTGCCACCTGGTATCCCCAGTCTCGAAACGCCCCTTCCGTAAATTTCATGATATTGCCCTTGTGCACCAGCGTTACACTCTTATGATCTTCTTCAATGGCATGACGGATGGCCATGCGTACAAGTCGCTGTGAGTTTCTCCTGCTCATGGGCTTTATCCCGATGGCACTTTCCGGAGAAATGGGCTGGTTTCCGGAGGCTTCTGCAAGGGGATTCAGATGCGCGATAATTTCCTTTGCCTCCCTGGATTCCGCCTCCCATTCCAGTCCTGCGTAGACGTCTTCCGTGTTCTCCCGGAAAATGACGATATTCACACGCTCGGGATGAACCATGGGGGATGGGACGTTGGGAAAATGCCGGACCGGCCTTACACAGGCGTACAGGTCGAGCTTCTGGCGAAGGGAAACGTTGAGGGAACGAAAACCACCTCCGATCGGCGTTGTCAGAGGGCCTTTTATGGCGATTCCAAAACGGGTGATGCCATCCAGGGTTTCTAACGGCAGGAGGTTCCCGGCACCATAGCGCTTCGAGGCCTTTTCTCCTGCCAGGATCTCCTTCCAGAGAATCTTTTTGTTACCTTTGTAGGAGGATTCAACGGCCGCATCCAATACCGTTTTGGTTGCAGACCAGATATCCGGTCCGACCCCATCCCCTTCAATATAGGGGATAATAGGATTGTCAGGAACTACCGGTTTATCGGAAGCGTCCCACTGGATGACGTTCTCATCTATTTGCCGGGTACGGTCGAAAGGTCTCATTGGCATTTTTTCTCCTTGTACCATGAATTGCTTTTCATTATCTTATCAATTTAAACGATGCAGTCCAAGAAGAAACGGAGAAAGAGATGCGAAATAAATTTGACGAGGCAAAGGCGAAGAAGATTTTTTCCGAGAAACGAAAACTCTTAGGCCGAGGTTTGAGCTACACAGAGAAAATACTTTTCCTCCATGAGGAATTCGGGACATCCAAAGGACGGAAGGTGCCGGGGAAAGACGGTATACGTCTCTTTCCGGATCGGGTAGCTATGCAGGACGCCACCGCTCAGATGTCCATGTTGCAGTTCATGCAGGCCCGGCAGCGGAAAACCAGGGTTCCCGCTACAATCCACTGCGACCATCTTTTAAGGGCTGCCAGGGGTTCGGAAGCCGATCTGAAAACGGCCTTGATCAGCAACAGAGAAATTTATGATTTTCTTTCTTCCGCCGCTTCCAAATTCGGGATAGGGTTCTGGGGACCCGGATCGGGGATTATTCACCAGGTGCTTTTTGAAAATTATGCGGTTCCCGGGGGTGTGATGATCGGAACGGATTCACACACACCTAATGCGGGGGGGTTGGGCATGATTGCCATGGGAGTAGGGGGTGCGGATGCGGCTGAGGTGATGGCCGGACTTCCCTGGGAAACCGCCTATCCGTTCATCGTGGGGGTGCGACTTACGGGAAAGCTGACGGGGTGGGCTTCCGCAAAAGATGTGATCCTGGAGATGCTGCGCAGATTTACAGTCAAGGGGGGGACGGGCAAGATTTTTGAGTATTTCGGAGAGGGGGCCCGGTCTCTCTCTGCCACGCAGAAGGCTACGATTACCAACATGGGAGCGGAACTGGGGGCGACCACATCGGTTTTCGTGTATGATGAATCGATGGACGAATATCTTCGGAATGTGGGGAGAATCGCGCATGCCGACCGGGCCAAATCCGTTTCTCACCTGCTTGGTCAGGATGAGATCTGCCTGACGCACCCCGAAGAAGTCTATGATCAACTGGTGGAAATTGATCTTGCCGCTGTCGAGCCCGCACATGCGGGGCCTTTCAGCCCGGACAGGGTGACGAGCGTTCGGGGGTTCAGAGATCTCGCAGTTCGAGAAAACTGGCCTTCAAAGGTGTCTGCGGTACTGCTTGGATCGTGCACAAACTCTTCCTATGCAGATCTTTGTGCTGCGGCGGACATTCTGGAACAGGCAGGCAGGCACGGTCTGAAAGCACAGGTCCCCTTCATGCTGTCTCCCGGTTCTCAACAGGTGTATGAGACCATTAAACGGGATGATGTCCTGAGCAAGATCCTGGGTGCGGGCGCGGTGTTGCTGGCGGCTTCGTGCGGTCCGTGTATCGGTCAGTGGGATCGAGGAGATATCAAGAAAAACCTGCCCAACTGCCTCATCACCACTTTCAACAGGAATTTCAGGGGAAGAAATGATGCCAATCCCGAAACCAGAGCATTTCTGACATCTCCCGCAATGGCGGCGGTTCTCGCGCTATCAGGCGATGTGGGATTCGATCCCCGATCCGATTCCCTTATGGGCGTTGATGGCATTTCCTTCAAGTTGAAACCTCCTGAAACTCCTGCCTTGCCGCCCGGAGGGATGGTGATAACCAAGGAGGGGTATGTTCCTCCACCCAAAGATGCAAGTACAGTTGAGATCCTGATCGATCCTAATTCAAACAGGCTTCAACTCCTTAAGCCCTTTGAAAAATGGGATGGAAAGGATTTTCTGAACCTTCCCATTCTGGTGAAAACAAAAGGCAAGACCACTACGGATCATATTTCTCCCGGGGGAAAATGGTTGAAATACAGGGGACATCTGGCCAATATTTCGCAAAACATGCTCGAAGGGGCCACAAATGCTTTTACCGGAGAGATCGGCCAGGGGACGAACGTGTTTACAGGGGCCGAGCACGTTAAATTCTGTGATCTTGCCGTTTTCTATAAGGAACATGCAGGCGGTTTTGTCATTGTCGGGGATGAGAACTACGGAGAGGGGTCGAGCCGCGAGCATGCAGCCATGAGCCCGAGGTTTCTGGGTGCAAAAGCGGTGTGTGCCAGATCGTTTGCACGAATCCATGAAGCAAATTTGAAAAAACAGGGGATACTGCCCCTTATCTTTGAGGATACATCCGACTACGATATCATCGAAATGGAGGATAGAATGAGTTTGGTCGGGCTTTCGAATCTTAAACCCGGCAGCATTGTCACGGGCACCCTTACACGAAAGAACGGAGAGACTGTTTCCATGAAGTTCCGGCATACCCTGAACGAGGAACAGCTCGGATGGTTCAGGGCGGGGTCCGCGCTGAACAGTACCCGGGAGACGGCATGACGGATTTCCGGTGTCTCCCGATGCCGGAAGGGCATCGGGAGATCCTTTATTACTCGTTTTTCCAGGTGGGCTTCCGTTTTTCCAGAAAGGCATTCAGCCCTTCCCGGGCATCCGCCGTAAGCATGAGTTCTTGCAGATAGATATCTTCGATGATCTTGAGTGAAGGCTCGAAGTCATCCCTCAAACCCGCCGTAATGGCCTTTTTGGTCTTTCTCAGAACTTCGGCACTCAGCTTGAGATAGGGTTTACAGAAATCCTTTGTGGCGGCGCTCAAGTCGTCCTTGGTTACGACCCTATTGATCAAACCCATCCCCTGGGCCTCTTGAGCGGAAATGATTCTTCCCGACAGAATCAGATCCATGGCGGCCTTCCGGCCGATGATGCGGGGCATGATCTGGGCGGCGATGGGTGGAAACACCCCTACCTGGACTTCCGGCTGGCCGTACTTGGCATCTTCGGAGGAGATGACCAGGTCGCAGAAAATGGCCAGTTCACATCCGCCCCCCAGGCATGAGCCATATACGGACGCGATGGTTGGAACACCCAGCTGATCCATGAGCCGGAAAATGCCGTGAAAGGCCCCAATCATTTTAGGGGCCATATCGCCCATGTGTTCTCCCACGTCGACGCCCGCTGAAAAGCATTTTCCTTGCGCGTCAAAAAGGACCAGCTTCAGATCTTTTTTCCCCTGCCATGAGGCAAGCACTCCGTTCATTTCCTCCATCATGGCGATGTTCAGAATATTCACCGGCGGCCTGTTCAGGGTGATTGTCCCCAGACCATTTTCAAACCGGACTTCAATATGCTTATAATCCATGGTGTGCAAGCTCCTTTCCTGTTCGTTTTACGTTTTTACGTTTCCCCGCGCCGTCGCGGAGCTTATCTTATTCAAAAATCCTGGCAGAATGGATTTCAGACCCGTATCTGGTTGCCAGGAAATTTGAATAGGATATGAGCTTTCATTCATTGCCGGGAGAACGTCAAAAAAAATGGCAGGCGGGCCCGCTTTCACCGCCCTGCCTGCCATAAGAATGACGTTCAAAAAACCCTTATTTCTGAGGTTTCCCCATGACATCCGCGAACATATCCATATCCCAGGTCTTGCATTCCGCAATGTTCTGGCGGAACTTAAGGAAGTTGATGGTGTCCTGACCCGTGATCTTCTTGGTATTAAAGGCGCCAAAGCCCAGGAAGGCCTCTCCGCCCATGTTGGCCGCCAGCCAGTGCCTGTGGGCATTCTTCATGGTATCCCAGAAGAATTTCTTCTTCTGACGAATGCTGTCGATGGATTCAATCAGACATCCGGGGAAGAGATTGGCAAAGGTCCATACGATTTTGTCCACCTCTTTGTCCAAAAGTTCAAAATCAGCGTTGGCCTGATGTTCTTTGACAAAGGCCCGTGCTTCTTTGGCTTCCTCGCCTTTCTTGTACTCGCCGTAGACGATTTCCCCATCTTCCACATATCTGTCCGTAATGATCAGGGGGTTCCTCACCCACTGGCCATCCACCTTCAGGACCGGCACGCATTTGCTGATGAGGTTTTTCATTTTCATCTTGTAGGCGGACCACATTTCGCAAGAGACACAGTTCCACATGGCGTCTTCAATACTGAGGAACCAGGGAAGGAAGTCAGAGGAGCCGCCCACGGGAGCGGAGCCGTGTTTGGGACCCGCCTGGCCGAAGATGGCCAAATCGGATGAAATGGCCAGGTCGCAGGCCATGCCGATTTCCTGGCCGCCGGCCACCCTCATTCCGTTAACCCTGCAGATAACCGGCTTTTTGCAGGCCAGAATGGAATCCACCATGTGGTTGAACAGTTCCATATACTGACCGTATTCATCAGACCGCAGGCTGTAAAACTCACTGTACTCCTTGGTATTTCCGCCCGTACAAAAGGCGAAAGGTCCCGTACCGGTGAACACCGTGGCAACGACACTGCGATCCAGGGAGGCGTTTTCAAAACCCGCGATGACTCCTTTGACCATCTCCGTCGTGTAGGAATTGTACTGTTTTGGGTTGTTCAACCGAATCCAGGCGACGTAAAGTCCATCCACCACGCCTCCCTTGGGATCCGTCAAGGGGCGTTTTTCATAAACCACGCAGGGAGCTTCCGTTCCCCAGTGACCATCCGTGTGAAGGGCATGATCTTTCATTTCATTTTCTCTTGGCATCCATTCTAAGGCCATATTCTATTCTCCTTTGCTTCTGTTTTCTATGTTGGTTTCTTGTTATCTGTTTCTTGCAGTCGACCGCAAACCATCCCTAAAAATCAGGAGTCAGCACAATGCGTTTCATAGGCGGTGTCTTATGGGCTTCCGCAAATGTCTCGGCGATCGTGCTCATGGGACGGGTTTCAACAAATTTTTCCACATTAATTTTACCGCTCAGGGCCATATTCAGGACGATGGGGTAGTACTCCGGGAGACATCCCCACGTACCGATGATGTCCGCATCAAAGGCCATCAGACGACCAACGGCATACTCGGTCTTCGCAAGGCCGAATCCAACCACGATCAATTTGCCCGTGAATCCCAGCAGGGTGAGTGCAATTTCCTGACCGCCTTTCGACCCGGTTACTTCAAAGATTTTCCATCCAAAATTGGGCAAACCGTTTGCCTTGCATATTCCTTTGAATTCCTTGGATACGGCCTTGACATCTTTGTCCGTGGAATTGATGATAAAGTCCGCGCCGAAGTTGAGCGCCCTGTCTAATTTTTCCTGGTTGCGTGCAATTCCGATGACGGTTTTTGCGCCCAACGCCTTGGTGATCTGCCCTACATACTGGCCTACCCCGCCGGTAATTCCTACGACCACCACATTATCGCCCGGTTGCAGATCGGCCCTTTTGGCCGCCTGGTAGGGCGTGGTTGCGGCATCGGCGACAACGGCCAGATGGGAAAGGGGCATGTCTCCTCGATTCTTGATTTCGCAAAGATCGATGCTTGGTACAGGGATATGGCTTGAAAAACCGCCATAGAGACCGATACTGTTGCCGGGCATCTTCTGGTCGAGGCACCGGTTTCCCCTTCCGGTCTTACACAGGAGGCACTTTCGACAGGGCATCACGGCGGGGATAATCACTTCCTTTCCGATCCATGCCTCGTCTCCGGCCACTACCGTTCCTGAAATTTCATGCCCTAATGTCAAAGGGGGTTTTGAAACGGTGGGAACGCCATCGTAAAAATATCCCAGGTCTGTGTGGCAAACACCGCAACCGGCCACTTCTACCAGCACGTTTCCCGGGGGCAGTTCAGGCACGGGAATTTCTGTTTTTTGAAGTTTGCCCGGCGTTACTTCACCGGTTTCTCTGTTACGCGTTGTGGGTTGGACCATCTGCCAGGTTTGAATCTTATCGGGTACTCCCATTTTTGTCCTCCTTATTGTTTGAAAGGTGATTGTCCCATTGACCTTTGGCTAAATCATCCCATAGCCTCCGTCAACACAGAGCAGCTGACCTGTGATATAATCGCTGTCATCGGAAGCCAGAAACACGAAGGCCGGAGAAATATCCTTGGGCTCGGCAAAACGCTTCAAAAGGATTCTGTTCATATAGATTTCTTTCAGTTTTTCGTCTGATCGAATCTTTTCGGTCATATCGGTGGCCACAATACCCAGTGATATGACATTGCAGCAGATATTATATCGAGCAAGTTCGCGCGCAATGGATTTGGTCAGGCTGAGAAGCCCCCCCTTTGCCGCACTGTAATTGACCTGTCCTACTGTCCCCACGAGACCTGCCACGGATGTGACGTTGATGATTTTTCCGCTGTTCTGTTCTTTCATCCGGATTCCGGCGGCCTGGGCGCAGAGAAATGCACCTTTCAGATGGATATCCACTACCTGGTCCCATTGGTCCTCGGTCATCTTCAGCATCAGAGATGGGCGAGTGAACCCCGCATTGTTCACGAGAATATCCAGCCTTCCAAATGTCTCCACAGCGGCGCCGACCAGTTTTTCCGCATCTTCTTTTTTTGCCACGTCCGCTTTGACGGCGATAGCCTCACTCCCAAAGGCTTGAACCGCTTTCACGACCTCATCGGCGGCCTTTTCATTGGAGGTATAGTTCACCACTACCTTTGCGCCTTCTTCAGCAAAGCCAAGGGCGACCGCCCTCCCCACACCCCGGCTGCTGCCGGTAACCAATGCGATTTTATCTTTTAATCTCATTCAGTAACCTCTCTTTGAAAAGTACAAAACCTCTATTTAGTCATTATCATCCAGTTTAAAATATGGCTATAATGTAACTACAGAGATATTGCTTTCATGTCAAGCGAAAATCGCAAAACAATTCCTGTGCCGGTTTTTATAACCGGGGCATGGGTCTAAAAGGAATAAATCAGAGATGAAAAGGAGGGGAAGGTTTTCTTCGCATGGTCTCAAGTGCCATGCGAAACAGGGGAGGAAAGGGATTCCATGTGAAGGGGTGCTTCAAGATATCAGCGCCACCAGGACGTAAATGAAACCGAACATGCAGAGCATATTGATGCAAAAATTCCAGAGCCTTGCCATTTTCTTTCTCCTTCTGAAGCGGGTTGACCATTTGGAGGGAAAATTTCCCTGCTCAGGGTGAAATGTTCCCTCTTGATTGGTTGCTGTTCTGCTTTGCTCACCGGACCAGTTATGTTCAAAATCCTCGCAAGTAATGTGCCGAAAAAGGCAGATGCGAAAAAGTCAAAAAAATATATGGGATAACAGGCTCTTATTGGATGGGGACGCTTTGGGAAGACCCGTTTCGCCATCCTTTGATAGAAATATGAATAGATATCTGCGAGTTGGATTACGACTTCGTAACCGGAATTACGAAATGTGTGATCTGTGTTTAGCAGGTTGTCATCGGGGAAGCAAAAAGGAAAAGAAGCCGGGGAAATCCCGGATTATGTGTGTTTTCTCCATCGGGGATGGGTGATGCCGTATTTTTTGATTTTGTAATTCAAAGTGCGTGGCGTGATGCCCAGGAGGATTGCTGCATCCTTTTGTATCCAGAGGGAGTTTTCCAGGGCTTCCAGGATTTTCGCGATTTCATGGGTGTGGGTTTCAAGGGGCTCGAATTTTATCGGGGTGCGTTCCTTCTCAACAGGTCCCACAGGGGCATGCGTGGAAATATTCTTTCTGTGGATTGCCGTGCTGTCTTCAAGAATGGCAGCCCTCTCTATGGCATTGTGCAATTGACGGATATTTCCGGGCCACGTATACGACTTGATCCATTCCATTGCGGAAGGGGTAAATCCGGATATCTTTCGCTTGATATTGCGACACACCCTGTCTAAGAGAAGGTAGGTGAGAGGTTCGATGCACGAACTTCTTTCTCTCAGAGGGGGAAGGTCTACAAACAGCACATTAATCCGATAAAAGAGGTCCTCTCTGAATTTTCCTTGAGCGATCAATTCTTTCAGATTCTTGTTTGTGGCCGCAATGACGCGAACATCGGAGAAAATGGTCTTGTTTCCACCCACTCGTTCGAAACATTTCTCTTCCAGGACACGAAGCAGCTTGGCTTGAAGCGACGGACTCAACTCCGCGATCTCATCCAAAAACAGGGTTCCTCCATTGGCCTGTTCGAACCTTCCAACCCGCAATTTATTGGCGCTGGTAAAGGCGCCTTTTTCGTGTCCGAACAACTCACTCTCTAAAAGCGTTTCAGGGATGTTCGCACTATTGATTTTAATGAATGGCTTCAGCCTTCGGTTACTGTTGAAATGAACGGTTCCTGAAAGAAAGCTTTTTCCGGTGCCTGTTTCCCCGGTCATTAAGATGGTCGAATCGGTTATGGAAAACCGCTTCAGTTTCTGGATGACTTCTCTCATAACGGGGGTAAATGCAATCACGCTGTCGAAATCGTATACGATGTCCTGCTTTCGCCTCAAATAATCGATTTCATTCTTCAATCCCCGGTTATCAAGCGCCTGTTGCACCACATGCCGTATTCTTTCTCCTGAGAAGGGTTTGGTTACGAAATCGAAGGCCCCCTGTTTAATGGCTTTTACGACCAGTTCGGCCTTTTCCAGGTGACTGGTGATAATGACGGGGATGTGGGGGGTGGCCGATTTGATCCACGTCAATAAATTGAATGCATCGCCGTTACGCCCTAAAAGACCCAGAATTGCCGCATCATAGTGGTTGGTTCGGAGCTCCTTATAGGCATCCCTCTCACTTGGAAGAAAATGAATGCCATAAGACTGTCCGAGGGATTCCGTAATGGTTTCCCTGCACTGCCGGTCTTCTTCAAGCACAACGACTTTTTGCATGATAATCCTCTGCTTTTACAGTGCATTCTAAAGCGGTCAGAATGGTATGCCTGCCTGAAAATCTTGGTAAAAAGGGAAACTGCTACCATTTTTCCTTTAAATAATATAGCGTTAGGGCTGGATTTTGTACAGCTCTTTTTAGGCGTGTGAGCCATGTCATCGAAAGCAGGAAATTGTGCCTGAAAAAAACCGCAAACCTCTATTGCATGTGCTGTTCAGCGGCCGAATGCTTGTCGCCCTCGTCATGGGTTTTTCGTGCGGCCTTCCCCTTCTTCTCACCATCACGTTGCTGCAGGCCTGGATGAAGGAGGAAGGCGTGAATCTTCACGTCATCGGCATGATGGCCCTGGTGGGTCTTCCCTATACCGTTAAATTCCTCTGGGCCCCCCTTTTTGACCGTTTTACACTTCCATTTTTGGGACGCAGGAGGGGATGGTTGCTCGTGAGTCAGGTTGCTCTTGCTGCATCCATCGGCGCACTGGGCTTGACCGATCCCGGTAAAAGTCCTCTGCTCGTTGCCATAACCGCTTTTATCGTAACCTTTTTCAGCGCGTCACAGGATATTGTGGTGGATGCCTATCGGCGGGAAGATCTGCCCGACGATGAATTGGGTCTGGGTTCGTCTCTTTACGTAAATGGCTACAGGGTGGGGATGCTTTTGGCCTCGGGGGGAGGGTTGATCCTGGCGGACCGGATCTCCTTCCCGGTGGTGTATGGGATCATGGCTTTGTGCATGTTTCCGGGCATTGTGACTACGTTAACCGCCGGGGAGCCGAAAGTGGAGGAAGCACCACCCGAAAGCCTTAAGGCGGCGGTCATTGAACCCCTGCTGGAATATTTCCAACGTCGGGATGCCTATTGGATTTTGGCATTCATTCTTTTTTATAAAGTGGGGGACACGATGGCCAGTGCTATGACCATCCCATTTTATCTGGATGTGGGATTTTCCAAAACGGAGATAGGGGCGGTTGTGAAACTGTTCGGTTTCTGGGCTACCATTGCAGGCAGCCTGATCGGCGGCGTCGCCATGATTCGTATGGGGATCAATCGGGCTCTCTGGGTCTTTGGTTTTCTGCAGGCGGTGTCCACTGCCGGATTTGTGCTTCTGGCCCGCACGGGACAGGATATCATGATGCTTTCGGGGGTTATCGGCTTTGAAAATCTCAGCAGCGGCATGGGAACTGCCGCTTTTGTGGCGTTCATGGCGAGCATTACGAACAAAAAATTTACGGCAACCCAGTACGCCCTCCTCAGCAGTCTCATGGGGGTGCCTCGGGTTATCGCATCAGCCCCGACCGGATATCTCGCAGAAGGGATGGGTTGGGTGTGGTTTTTCATTTTCTGCACCCTGCTGGCCATTCCAGGCATGCTGTTGCTGCTGAAGTTCGCGCCGTTTTTTCCGGAAAAACCAGAAGGATTAGAGTGATGGGGCGCTGGGATGTCGAAGATCCCGCACGCGGTTTGCGGGGCCGGGAGGTTTCTTAGTTCCTCCTGGAACCTGAACCCCTGAACCTGAAACCCGCAATTTGATCGCACAGTTTGGATTACGTTCAGACTCTCAGGTCTTCTTCAGCATAACGTTAGTTACGCCCCACCCGGAAGGACCGTTATCCAATTCGAACCCCATCACATGGATGTTTTTTTCCAGTCTGGAATGAACCATTCTTCGAAGCACTCCTTTTCCTTTTCCGTGGATGATCTTTATTTCATAAATGCCCTTTTCCATGGCGGCCCGGATATATTCGTCCACCAGGGAAGGGATTTCTTTCGGGGAAAAGGTGTGAAGGTCAAGAATCCCGTCAATGGGAACAACGACGGGTTCGTGCTCTTGAGGCATGTCGGCCATGAACCTCCATGGTATTGCATTCAAAAACAATGGCACGAATGCAGTCACGAGATCTTTTTCGCTGTTGCATCCTGGATAAACCTTCACCGATCGTCGATAGGATACGTTCTCCGCCACTTCTTCTTCGCCTCATGACGTCCGAACCTCCACTTTCAAGATCCTCTCCGTGCGGGGGTTACTTTGAAACGGTCATCCATGCGAAAACCGCACACCCACAGGATTTCATTGCCGGTCAAAAGAATCGGGATCGTTCTTCTTTCTCCAACGGGAATCTTGCTGTCAATGAAAAAATTCTTCAGCTTCTTATGGCCTTTCATTCCGAGGGGAATGAAACGGTCTCCCTTCCTGATATTCCGCAGAGTCAGGGGATAAGTGACCCGATCCGCATCAAAAACGCTGTTTTCGGAAGAATCCATGGCCGGTTCGAAAATTGTGCGAAGATACTCCGTACAATGCTGAGGCTGAAATATGGTTTCTTCATCCGAAAAAGCCCCGGTTTAGGGATCATGAAGAAAGAAGTCTTCCGGCTTTTTCTCCTTTTCCGATGAAAAGATCAGTCTTCCATACACCCTTCTGAATGTCTGATTCTCCCGGAAGAGAAGTCCGGGCATGGGGGTTTTCTCCCTGTGCAGCCCTTTCCACCGCCGACGATATGTTCGGCTGGTTATCCTGCTGAGACTCCCTCCTGAATTCTTTAAGGCCTCCCGGATGACATGTTTTTTCTTGGCCTCATGCAGCTGTTTGAATTCCGACAAGGGAATGGTGATTTCCCCATGCGGCCCTGCCTGACCCTCCTGATTTATCCAGTCACTTGCTTCGGCTTCCATCCATTCTCTTTCTTCTCGGAGTATGGCCGCTGTCTTTCCGAAGGTCTTTAAGAGTCCCGGCTGTCGCTTTTTTAAAAGAGGAAGAATGTTTAGACGGATTTCATTCCTTAAAGGGGTGACGTCCAGGTTGGAAGGGTCCGTGACATAGCTCACCCCTGTCTCCGAAAGGTATCCAACAATCTCTTCTCTCGTAAGTTCCAGGAGGGGACGTACGATAATCCCATCCCTTACGGGGGGAATGCCCGAAAGACCGGCGGTTCCGCTTCCCCTGAGCAACCGCATCAGCACGGTTTCGGCCTGATCGTCAAGGGTGTGGCCAACGGCAATTTTTTGTGCGGAAAAATGATGCATCCTGTTTTCAAGGAAAGCATATCGCAGTTCACGAGCCGTTTCTTCCATGGAGGGGCAGCCGATCCTGAGTTTTTCCGCTGCCTTTTCCGTTGCAAAAGGCAGGTCTAAAGACTCTGCCAGCATGCGAACAAACCGGGTTTCTGCTTCATCCTCGCCGGGCCGTAAGCCATGGTCGAAATGGCATGCAATCAGATCGATCCCGAGCGTTTTTTGCAGTGCATGGAGGATGTGCAAGAGACAGACGGAATCCGGTCCGCCTGAAACAGCAACCACTACCCGGTCTTGCCTTTCGAACATACCATATCGCAGGGCGGTCGCCATGACCTTTTCAAGAATTCTTTTTAACGGATACATGGGAAAAATAGGTGAAAGGGTCTTCCACCTTCCCTATGAATGGTCCATAGCCCTGATCCTGTTGAGGACAGGCGGGTGGCTGTAGTCGAGAAATACTTTCCATGGATGCGGCGTCAGGTTTGAAAGATTGTCCACGCTCAATTTTTTCAGCGCCGTAATCATGGCCTGTGGCTTTTGGGTGGTCTCAATGGCGTAGGCGTCCGCCTCGTATTCATGCCTTCGAGAGAGGATGTTCCCTAAGATTCCAACAACCATTTCAATGGGGGCATATAGAAATCCAAAGAAAAAGAGGCTCGCATAGATCGATGTTTCCTGCATCCCGAAGGCGGCAAAAAGATCTTTGTTGTTGATAAACAGGGAAAGGATAAAGAACATGATTCCCGTTGTCAGGATGGAAATCAGGAGCGATTTGAAAATATGTTTTTTCCGGTAATGCCCTATCTCATGGGCAAGGATGGAAACCAGCTCATCGACGGTGTGCTTTTCAATCAGGGTGTCAAAGAGAACGATCCTTCTGAATCGGCCGAATCCAGTAAAAAAGGCATTGGATTTGGTGGACCGTTTTGAACCGTCCATGGAGAAAATGCCCTTCATCTTAAATCCCTGCTGTTCTGCATATTTCCGTATGGCGGTCTTCAATTCACCCTCTTCCAGGGGGACGAATTTGTTGAAAATCGGCATGATCACAACCGGTGCTATGAACAGGAGAAAGAGTTGGAAAAGGGTCAGGACAATCCAGCAATACAACCATGCCAGGGTTCCGGCATATTCAAAAAACCAGAGAATTCCTGAAAAAAGGATGCTTCCTAATAGGGCAACGAGGCACCAGCTTTTCAGGATATCGAGAATAAAGGTCTTCGGGGTTGTTTTGTTGAATCCATATTTTTCTTCAAGCACAAAGGTCTGATAAAGGGAAAATGGGAGATCCAGTATCTGAGAGGCAAAAAGGAGCAACCCGGCAAACACCAGACCGGTAAAAATAGAGCCGAGATGAAAGCTTCGGGCGAATTGATCTACTGCATTGAAGCCTCCCACAAGAATAAATCCGATGATAATCGGGGTGACGATGGAATCGGTAAGAATTCCAAACCGTGTGGTCTCTTTCAGATATTCCTGTGATTGCATGTACTTGTCCCCATCATACCAGCCTTCGAATTCTTGGGGAAGGGCAGTCTTCAAATGGCGTACATTGAGGATCTCCACCACAAGGTCCAGAAGGTAGTTCCCAATGAGAATCGCTAAAATGACGAGAAGAAAAATGTTCATTTAGTAGATTTACTAAACCAGAAGCCCGGCTTCAAACCCTTCCCGAATAGCAGCGAGGGCGTTTCGCGGCGATTTGGCATCCCCGACAACATGAATTTCCGGGATTACATTTTCCAGAAGGCCGGCAAGGCCGCTCTCGGATCTGGACCCTGCTGCGATTACTACGCTATCCGCGGTGATGAATACAGGCCCATCTTTCTCTTCAGCCCGGACGCCGTCCTGCGTGATGCCAACTGCCTTGCATTCCGTTAAGATGGTCACACCCAGCCGCTTCAGCTCCGCCATGATTGTCCAGCGAGTGGTGAGCCCGATATCTTTTCCTGCCTTTTTGGTCATTTCAACGACGGTCACTTCTTTGATCCCCCTGTTCAGCAAGCTTTTCAGGGTTTCCATGGATTCGGCTCCTGTTGTCATGAGAAAATGCAGCGTTTCCGGCGGAAGGGTTCCGATGGTTGCCAGGTATATGGCGGTTTCAAGCCCGAGGGCGTTTCCTCCAAGGATAACGATTTTTCTTCCCACACCCTTTTTTCCTTCCAGAAGATCCCACGCCTGTATGACGTTTTCGCCCTTAATCCCCGGGATTTCAGGGATGATCGGCCTTGCTCCAGAGGCAATAATCACCGCATCGGGAGAAAGCGTCCGGATGAACTCAGGATCGGCTTCCTTCCCGGTCAGGACTTCCACATCAAGGGCTTTCAGGTTGCTTATCAGATCACGTGCAGCGGTCAGCATTTCTTCCCGCCCGGGAATGAGCCGGTTGAGGAGAAGCTGTCCACCCAGCTTGAGATCTTTTTCAACAAGCGTCACCCTGTGCCCTCTTTCCGCTGCGGTGCAGGCTGCCTTCAGTCCTGCGGGACCGCCTCCCACAACGAGAACCTTTTTGGGGTTTTCCGTGGGCAGGAGTCTTTTCTCCGTTTCCCTGCCGGCCATGGGGTTGACCATGCACGTGACCGGCTGCAGTTTGAATACCTCGTCAAAACAACCCTGGTTGCAGGCGATGCAATGGGAAATCGTTTCCGTAGCCCCTTCCGCGGCCTTTTTAGGGAGGTCCGGATCCGCAATCAAGGCCCTGGCCATGGTAACCAGATCGGCTTCACCGTCGCGCAGGATCTGTTCCCCCAAGGCCGGATCATTGATTCGATTGCTGGCGAGCACCGGCACGGAGACGGAGGATTTAATCCCCTGTGCCAGATAGAGATAAGCCTTTCGTGGTACGCCCATGGTGAGCTGTGGAATTCTGGTCTCATGCCATCCACCCGTAATATCGAACATGTCGATTCCGGCTTTTTCGGCTTTTGCGGCGAACAAGGCCGACTCCCGGTTGGTATTTCCACCATCCATAAAATCGTTGCCGGCGAGACGCATGAGGACAGGATAGTCAGGTCCGACAGCCTTTCTGACTTTTTCGACGGTCTCAAGGCCGAAGCGCATGCGGTTTTTTAGATCCCCCCCGTACCGATCTTCCCGCAGGTTGGTGATGGGGGACAGAAATTGACTGATCAGATATCCGGCGCTTCCAAGGATTTCAACTGCGTCAAAACCCGCCCTTTTTGCGCGGAGAGCGGCCTCGGCAAACCGATCCTGCACTCCCGGGATTTCATCCAGCTCAAGTGCCCTCGGGATCTCACCCGTCAGCCTGGAACGCACGGCGGAAGAAGAAATCGGCTCACGTCCACCGATCATGGCGGAGTGTGCGTAACGTCCGGCCTGATAGAGCTGGGCGCCGATCTTTGCGCCACTATTTTTCACCGCCTCGGTCAGCCTCTCAAGTCCTGGAATAAAACGGTCGTCATTGAGCGAAATCATGCTCTGCATGCCGCCGAATTCATCGATGATGCATCCTCCAACAATAATGAACCCAACACCGCCATCGGCCCTTCGCCTATAGAATTCAATGAGGCGATCATTGGCTTCTCCTGTTGGCGTATACCCCAGATGCATGGCCGTCATGACGATGCGGTTCCTCAGCGTCATGCCATTGATGGTGACCGGTGAAAACAGATAGGGAAAATCCATGGTTACACTCCTTGAAAGTTTTTCTCTTATCATATCCCTAATGTCCCGTTGTCGCAACCAAAAAGGATGCAAGCCGGGAGTTGGGAGGCGGGGGCTTACGTATTTCTATGAGGTTTTGGGGCAGGAAAGGAAAAGAGGATGCCAGCCCATGGCAGGCAAGTGGGAACGTAAAATACGAATCGCAGAGCAGGGTGTCTCCCCCGGCCTTCTCAAACAGGACCGGGCCGGAGGAAACAGTTTTTAGACATGTTTAATCGAGAGAGTATTTTCCGAAAATATCGTCATAATAGGCCTTTTCAGAGACCGTGTACCAGGGACCCACCTGGTTCTGGAAGGCCTCGAAAGCGGCGGCGACTTTCGTGGATATGGCGTCCTTGGCTGCTTCTTCGGCGAGGACTTCCTTGGACAGTTTGCGAAGGGCATCCATCACGCTATCAGGAAATTTGAGCAGTTTTACATGGTGTTTTTTGATCAATTCCACCAGTGCCGCGCCGTTACGGGCATCAAATTGTGCCAGACACCAGATCTCATTGTCCATGCAGGCGGTATCCAGAATGACCTGGAGGTCTTTCGGCAGGGACTCGTAAGCCTGCTTGTTGAAGAAATACTCCAGATAGGTTCCCGGTTCATGCCAGCCCGGATAGTAGTAATACTTGGCTGCCTGGTAAAAGCCCATCCTGTTGTCGTGCAACGGCCCCACCCATTCGGTGGCGTCGATCACACCACGCTCCAGGTTCGTGAAAATCTCCCCTCCGGCGGTCAGGACCACCGTGGCGCCCGCCTTGGCAAGGACCTTGCCGCCAAGTCCGGGAATACGCATCTTCAACCCCTTGAAATCTTCAATGCTGTTGATTTTCTTGTTGAACCATCCGCCCATTTGAACCCCGGTGGAACCACCCGGTCTGGGGATCAGGTTGAACGGGGCGTAGGTTTCTTCCCAGAGTTTCAGGCCGTCGCCGGCGTGAAACCATGCAGACATCCCCTGGGCGTTCATGCCGAACGGCACAGCGGAAAACCACTGGGAGGCGGGAGTCTTGCCTGCCCAATAGTAAGCGGCGCCGCTGCCTGCCTGGACAGTGCCTGCGGAAACCGCATCAAAAATCCCCATCGGCGGGATCAACTCTCCCGCGGCATACACTTCAATTTGGAGCCTGCCTCCGGAAAGTTCTCCCACCAGTTTGGCCAGACGTTCGCAACCGGTCTGCAATACGGGAAGTTTGGGTGGCCATGTGGTGACCATTTTCCACTTATATGGTCTTGTTTGCCAGGACCGCGGGTGCGCTGACCGCGGTTGCGGCGACTGCCGCGGCGCCAATGCCGGCTTTTTTTAGAAATTCACGTCTCTCCATAACAACCTCCTTGTCTTAAGTGTTTATGTATGGTTAATCCCCAAAAACAACTTTTGGAAGCCAAGTGGCAAGTTCGGGCCAGAAAATAACGATACAGAGCCCGATCAGTTGCACACCCACAAAGGGAATAATGCCTCGATAAATATGTCCGGTGGTGATCTCGGGAGGCGTGACAGCCTTGAGATAGAACAGGGAAAAGCCAAAAGGAGGCGTCATGAAAGAGGTCTGCAGATTCACGGCCAGGAGGACGCAGAACCATATGGGATCAAAACCGAACTCAAGCATGATGGGCGCCAGTACGGGGACATGGATAAAGGTGATTTCTATGAAATCCAGGAAAAATCCAATGAAAAAAATCAGAGCCATTACGATGGCAAGCACCATCCCCCTGCTGGATACGCTTGCAATGTAGGTCAGAAAATCCCTGACCAGGTGATCTCCGCCCAGGCCCCTGAAGACCAGTCCGAAGGCCGCCGCCCCGCAAAGGATGATAAACACCATGCAGGTCAGGTTCATGGTGCTGGTCATGACCTTCTTCAAAATGTCCAAACTGAATTTCCGGTTCAGAACGGTCAGGATCGTAGCCCCCACGGCGCCCACTGCCGCGGCCTCCGTGGGGGAGGCAATGCCGGCAAAAATGCTTCCCAGAACGGCCACCATCAGGAAAAGGGGGGGAACCAGGGCCCGTGAAACACGGATCAGAAGTTGCTTGCGGGAGATCGCGTCCAGTTCTTCCTGGGGAATGGGAGGTGCGATCTTCGGGCGCAGGTTGGCGACGATCAGGATGTAGACGATGTACAGGGTCATCAGAAGGAGTCCGGGCAGGACGGCCCCCATAAAGAGATCCCCCACGGAGACGCCCACGATATCGCCAACGAGGACAAGCACGATACTGGGGGGAATAATCTGGCCCAATGTGCCCGAGGCGGAAACGGTCCCCGTAGCGAGCTCCTTTTGATAGTTCCGTCGCATCATGGTGGGGACAGCAAGGAGCCCCATGGTGACCACCGTGGCGCCCACGATTCCCGTGGATGCCCCTAACAAAGCCCCCACAACCACCACGGAGACAGCCAGTCCGCCTTTGAGACGGCCGAAGAGCATACCCATGGTGTCAAGCAATTCTTCCGCAAGCCCGGAGCGTTCCAGCATGACCCCCATGAAAACAAACAAGGGAACGGCGATAAGCGTGACGTTGGTGATTCGTCCCCAGATGCGCAGGGGCAGGAGATCGAAAAAAGACCATCCAAAACCGATGAGACCGAAGATAAGAGATGTTCCAAGAAGAGTGAAGGCAACGGGAAAGCCTGCCATCAGCAGGATGGTAAGGGCCAGAAACATCCATGCGGGTAGATATTCCATCACGAGGCCTTTCCTTCGGCTTTTTCAATCCCAGTCAAGAGGAGGAGACTCCGAAGACCTATGGATATGCCCTGCAGGAAAAGAAGCACGAACCCTGTTGTGATGGTCCCCTTCAGGAGGAATCGGAAAGGAATTCCCCCCGGATCGGGGGACCCTTCCATGATCATCCAGGAATTGGAGGCAAATTTCCAAGATGTAATAATGACCATGAGGCATCCCGGAAGCATGAAAAAAAGCACCCCGAGGAGGTTGATCCAGGCCTGGGCCCTGGGACTCAGGTTCTGATAGATGATGTCCACCCGCACATGACCGTCGTGAAGGAGGGTATATCCCGCTCCCATTAAAAAGATGAATCCGAAAACATGCCATTCCAGTTCTTGCACAAAAACAAAACTCGTGTTGAAGAGGTAACGCATGACAACATCTGAAAATACGACCAGAACCAGGCCCAGCGTAACCCATGACACGATCCTGCCAACCCATTCGTTTATGCCGTCAAAGACGTTGCAGAGCATTTTAAGCGCATTCATCACAATCCTCTCGTATCGGATGCTTATCCTTGGGAATAGATATAAATTGCAATACGTTAAATATATGACAAAAGATTCCGCAGGGTCAAGAACTAAATACTCCATCCGTTCCCGGAGTTTGGAACAGGACACTACAGGATTCTGCCCTGAAAATCCTTGGAACAAAGGACCTCGCGAAACTGGTTTGTCAGCGGCATGACAAGAATCATTTTCGGTGTGGTGGAATAGGTTTTCCCTTTGCGGACAAGCCCCTCGCCGGTGGTCATCCCGAGGTATTGCCAGTTGACTGCTCCACAAAACATGATGCACCCCAGAATACCTTGGTTGGATGTAATAAAATAGCGAATATATGTGCCAAACGGGTGCTTATATCCAAGGTAATGGTATCGAGACACATATTCATTCCAGAGTTTCTTGGATGTGTCTTCCTGCACGATATCGAGATGTACCGTCCCCAATTCCTTTAACGTGCAAATCATGTCCGGCCGGGGAAAACAGTTTTCACCAACCTTTAATCGAGGGAGTATTTACCTAAAATATCATAATAATAGGCCTTTTCAGCGACCGTGTACCATGGGCCCACCTGGTTCTGGAAGGCCTCGAAAGCGGCGCTGACTTCCTTGGACAGTTTGCGAAGGGAATCCATCACGCTGTCAGGGAATTTGAGCAGTTTGACATGGTGTTTTTTGATCAATTCCACCAGAGCCCCGCCATTGCGGGCATCAAACTGGGCCAGGCCGCCTTGAAATAGTCCTTGGTGACGAGAAAACAGAGATGGGCGGGGGAAAGCATCATGCCCATGTACCCGGAGGTGGGGTGGGTGTGGGCAGGGATAATGGTAATCATGAACCTGGAACGCTGAAGAACAATTAGGACATTGAACCAAGCCAGCGATAGACAGGTGTAAAGTTCTCCTTGACCCTGCCCCGCTTGGGTATCATGAAAAGAAAGCATTTCCGCTCGCAGGCAACAACAGCGATATGTCGGATGAACCCGGGGTCTGGATTTTTTTCTACGAAAGACATGAATTGATCACGCATTTTGTATTGTTCAAAATAGAGCAAAAAATCGTAATTACCCCATTTGATCTCCACTTTTTCCAGCCGGGGCGCGTTGGTTATTTTCGGTGCCCGAAATCCGGCATAGCGCTTTTCAATCAGGTGTCCCTCGCCGGAAAGCGAGGTTTTCAGGTACATGGTGATAAATAGTCGATCAAATCTCATGATCAGTTTCGACAGGGGCATGTAAAGCAGGGAATGCCTCGGAAGCAGTGTAATCGTGGCGTCCACTTTGGAAAAGACGCCTTTCTTCTTAAGGATGAAATTGGCATGGTAGCCGACGACCCCACCGATATTGGTAAAGGTCTGATCATCGGGCTTGATCACATCCGTCAGATCAGCGAAAGCGGAAAGATAAAGCCGTTGGTTCGCGCGTCTCCCCCAGAAATAGACGACCGACAGCAGGCAGGAAAAGGCGATGAACAGGAAGAAAACAGGCTGGGTGACGATATTTTGGTGTGCAAACATTTTCCCCCTCAGGACCGTTCAAGATAAGGCGTAAGATCTTCTCCAAGCTCATATAGCACAGACGTTTTGTCTTTTTGAAACTTCGGCAGCAGGCGAACCTGCATCAACGGCGCGGTGGTCGCCCTACGGATCTCGGCTTCCACCTGTTGGGCGATTTCCTGGTTGCTCGGAGAAATCTTGTTGTGAAAAAGCAAGCGCAGCGGGAGGTGCAGTTCATCGAGTCCTTCGATCAACCGAAGGGATTCCTTCAGCGACAGCAAATCCGGATTAAAGACCAGCGCGATAGAGCAAGTCTCTCCTTGAAGTGTGCCGCTGAGCGACTGATAACCCGATCTGAGAGAATAAAGCTTCTGCAGAAGGTTGTCATCCTTTTCTTCATAGGACAAGTGTGTTTCCGCGGTGCTTTCCGGTCCTTTGATCCGGCTGATGGTATAAAATTTTTCCAGAATTTTTTGCCGGATTTGAATCAACCGGTCGATCCAGGTAATGGTTATCTGTGGCAGCGCCAGAAACCGAAGGGTCAGGCCCGTCGGGGGGGTGTCGAAGATGATATAATCGAAACCCGACCCGTTTTTAATCGTTTCCTCGATGCTGGTGAGCAAAGCATATTCTTCGATGCCGGGAGAATATTTCAAAACGGAAAAATAGGTGTCAAGATTCAGTGTCTGGAGATATTTATAACTGTCGGAAAGTGTTTTGATTTCCTTCTTTAGATAGGCCTTCGCCTGTTTCTTGAAATCTACCTCTTTCAGGTGAAGCGACTCTGAAAAGCGATGTTCGCCCCGAATATCAACCCCAAAAATATCACCCAAGTTGTGGGCCGGATCCAGCGAAACGATCAAGACCCGGTACTTTTGAGACAACTGCCAGGCAGAACCGGCTGCAAGGGTGGATTTCCCGACCCCCCCCTTACCGGTAAAGAAAAAAACTTTCATTCAGCCGACCCCGAGCGTTCCGAACATTTCCGACAACATATCATTGGCACAGCCTGCCCGTTTATTCAGGATTTCCAGCTCACTTTGCATGTACGGCAGAAGTTCCACCGCCAAAAAGGACGGAGGGGCAGGCAACCCGACAAACGATCCCAGCAGGAGCAGTGCAAAAATATTCTGCAGTTCTTCCATCTCGGTAATCGTTAATGAACACACACTCGCTCGATGGCTGCTGCCCACGTCGCGAAACAAGGTTCTGAGACAGTCAAAAACCGAAACCTTCATGAAGGTTGACTCCCCGCATAGAAAGTACAAGGTGCATGGCCTCGGTTGACCGCGCCATGCACCATGTATGAAATGGTTCGGTCAGGCTAATGGACCTTGTAGGATTTTGATTTGATAAAATCGTAAATGAATACAAAGTTCAATAAAAACATGACCACCAGCAGGACCATGATGGTCCATCCCGGTCCGGGATTTTTGGCAATAGCGCCGATCTGGACACTGAAGATGAACCAGACGATCCCAGCCGTCACCGTAATCCACAGCAGCCAGGCCGGAACGACGGCGATGTTGGCGAATTTGGATTTCATTCTTTTGGCTACATAGGCCGCGCCGGTCATCAAGGCAATGGAGGCAATCAACTGGTTGGCTGCGCCGAATGATCCCCAGATGACCAGCCAGTTTCCGGATGCGGCCAGCGAGATGCCGATGGCGGCCGGGATCACGGAAGCGACCCAGCGGTTCGTCAGCACATTGTATAGGCCGGCGGCCTTATCCTTGAGGGGGCCCATCATTTCAACCAGGCAATAACGGCCCAGACGGTTGGTGGTGTCGAGCGTGGTCATGGCAAAGGAAGCGACCCACATGCCGGCAATCACCTTGACATATATGACCGGGATAAAACCCAGCCAGCTGGCGGCGACCATATCGGCATAGGATTGAACGAAAAGGTTAGCCTTTGAAAGCTTAACAGATGCCGAGACCTTGGTAAACGCCTCGCCCCAGTTCCCAAAATTTAAGGCCTCAGGCGTCACCCCGGCGTTTTTCAGCGCCGTATAGCCGAACCCGGCAATGGATACGATCACGATGGTGGAGAGAAATCCTTCGGTGAACATGGCGCCATACCCGATGGGCAGGGCATCGGTTTCCTTGGTCAGCTGTTTGGACGTGGTGCCGGAGGCCACCAGGGCATGGAAGCCGGAAAGCGATCCGCAGGCGATCACCAGCGGGATTGCCGGCCAGAAGGGGGTCGGCTTTCCGCCGAGCAGAACCGGTGAAAAGCTTGAAAAAGCAGGGACTTCAAACCCCCTGAAGGCAAAAATCGCCGCCACGAAACCCACGAGCAGCCCTGCGTAAAGCAGAAAGGAATTGAGATAGTCCCTGGGCTGCAGGAGGACGTTGACGGGAATCGCCGCGGCAACGATTATGTAGAAGAAGAATACCCACATCCATACGTTGTAGCTGGCCTTGATGGGGGTCTCGGCGCCCAGAAAGATGGCCAGGGCCAGCATGCAGATGCCGATGATGCTGGCAACGATGAAATTCATTTTGACCCGGTAGATCAGCACCCCCAAAATGAGTGCCGCCAAAATCTTATATGCGTATGCGGAAGCAATTTCCGGGGTTCTGACGAACATACCGCCGATAATGGCGGCAAAAGCGGCGACGACCAGGATCAAAAGAAAAAAGACGATCCAGTAAAAAGCGTTTCCGGTCCTTTTGCCCATGAGGTCGGTAGCGACAAATTGAATCGACTTGCCGTCGTATCGAACCGAAGCCATCAGGGCCAGATAGTCGTGTACAGCTCCGACAAACGCATTGCCGAACCAGACCCACAGCAGGCCGGGTAGCCATCCCCAGCAAATCGCAATGGCGGGCCCGATAATAGGGGCTGCGCCGGCGATGGAGGCGAAGTGATGCCCGAAGAGCACCGCCCGTCGCGCCGGTATATAATCGACGCCGTCATAGAGCGTTTCGGACGGCGCCTTGTTGTCGTCCGAAACCTTCAAAACGTCCTTTTCAATTTTCTTTCCGTAAGTAAAATACAATAACAGGTAAAGGGCAAAACCAATTAAAATAATAACTGTGGTCATCGGCTTCCTCCTCTCAAATTGAAGTTGGGTTTGCGGGATTTTTCCGGCAACATCCGAAAAAAAACAAAAACAGGTGGTTCTCTCATCCCTCCCTTCTCTGAAAATCAAAACCAGAGACCAAAAAGATACCAGTAGGATTTTATCAGGTTGCCCAGAGAAATTAAATGTCCCCAAGCTCAAATTGTCAACAAAAAAGTCGAAAACGGGCTGATTTTTCCCGGCTTGGCAGAGGAAGCCCCTTTGGTTATCTGGACTTTAAGGGGGTGAGTGACGTGCCGAATGCAGCCGGGAATGGCTTCAATAATGTCTGATTTAGTGAGGGCCTTGGTCATAGAGTACCTCGCTACCTTGCCTCCATCAGAAAACCGAGTGAGTTGGGGCCTCCATTCAGAACACTTTCACAAAAAACAGGCATCAGCAGCGTACAGGGCGCATTTTTCGTCAGTCTTACCCAGGCAAGGAGCAGCAAAACGGCCCGAATGCATGGACAAACCTCTTAAAACCGGAACAGACTGTTTTGAAGCTCGTAGTGTTCCTTGAGAAAACCAATTTGCTGTTTCAACGCCTGGTAGTGCCCATCTTCCCAGTCGGCCAGATACCGGAAAAAGTCCTTGAGTGGTTTATCTTCCGTGCTTTCCGCCATTTCGCGGTAGAATTTGGAAGATTCCAGTTCCAGCTTCACGCCGATGGACAGGGTGGCCATTTCAAAATGCCGCCCCTTGACAAAATCTTTAAACTCCCGCGTAAAAATAGGGCTCTGGGCGTCAGTAAAGGTTTCTATCTTCGCCAGCTGGGGAATAACGAGCGGCTTGCCTTCGAAATGGGACTGGGCCAGCTTCTGCAGATGTTCGAAATGCAGGTCTTCCTCTTTGGACAGATTTGAAAAGACCTTCTTGGCCTTGGCATCGGATACTTTTTCCGCGGCCGCGGCGTAAAGTTCTCTTCCTTCAATTTCCCCCTGCATCGCCACTTTAAAAGCTTCTTTCAGGTCCATGCTGAATCCTCCTTTCATAATATAAATGATTGATATGATATTACTTTGCAAGTAATAATCCGGATAGGAAGTGGTCTCTGCGGCCACCCCCTCCCCCGAATTCGGATGATGCCTGGATTGCCGACCGCAATTTCTGCACAGTTGAATTCACCTGCGGAATTGATGACCGGGGAGCCTATTTTGCTATCCGAGAACATAAAAAGTACCCTTTCAAAATCCTTGGAAAACAGAAATATATTGGAAAGACCGAAACCGGCAAAGGATATGAACAGTTGATATCGGTAACGGATGAGTCAGGCCAAGAACACATATTCAGACGCATCCGCGTAAGCCTCAACAAAGAAACCCGTGACGGCGACACAAATATTTACATCATCTCCAATTTATCAAAGGGCAAAGCAAGCGCCAAAAAAATTGCCGGATTGTATCGGGGTCGTTGGACCATTGAGACCGCTTTTCAATACTTGCCAGAGTACTATCAGTCAGAAATAAACACGTTGGGCTATCCTCGCGCTGCTCTATTTGCCTTTTGCGTTGCTCTTGTGTCATTCATCATTGTATCTGTCATGAAGTCTGCTCTCGGCGGTGTACATGGAGTGGATGTGGTTGAGAATCAGATTTCAGGTTATTACATCGCCGACGAAATATCCGCAACATATCGCGGAATGATGATCGCAATCGATGATGCCCGTTGGGTTGTATTTCAACAGATGACAGCACTCAAGCTGTCATACATACTTAAAGAACTTGCGGCTAATACGAGACTTTCTGCTTTTCAAAAACATCCACGAGGACCCAAAAAACCGCAACCGAAGCGGAAAAGCAGCAAGAACAGTCCCCATGTTTTTACGGCGAGGATCCTCGCACAGAGGAGTAGGGGAAGTCAATCCAGGACACCAGGCATAACGCTAGCGTCACGCCTTGTTCACTCCTGATAGTGGCTCTCTCCATATCAACAAGTTGCTTAGCGTTCCTGAAAAATTCCTGGTGGGTAAAGGACTAGCGCGGTACTTTTCAGGCCGTTTCCAGCCCCTCCCCTTCAGAACCGACCGCCATCAGGTAAAGCCTTTATTTTCGTGACGCAATGCTAGTATCCGGCTTGCGTATCGACGAGATTGATCATCTCACCCTGCCCCGACAGATAAACATTCAAGTTGTGTGCGATGATCTGCATGGCCCGGGCCATGTATTGGGGTGACACGCCGCAGATGTGCGGTGTCAGAATGACATTGTCCAGGTCCCACAGAGGGCTTTCCGGGGGAAGCGGTTCGGTATAGTAGACATCGCTGACCATGGCTCTGATCTTTTTATTGCGCAGTGCTTCAATCAAATCGTCCTCATTGACGGTCCGGCCGCGGCCGATATTGATGAAGCAGGCCGTGGGCTTCATCTGATCGAAAAACCGCCGGTCGATCAGCTTTTCCGTTTCCTGTGTATAGGGCAGCAAATTGATGATGTAGTCACTGCGTCGAAAAACAGCGGCCATATCATCCGGAGCATGGATCTTTTCTACATGGTCGACCGGTCCGTGGGTGCGCTTGACCCCGATCACACGCATACCCATGAAGGCGGCTTTTTTGGCGATCTCTGCGCCGACGGCGCCCAACCCGATAATCCCCACGGTGGCGCCATGAATCTCCTCTTGCGGCACCGACCTCTCCCATTTTTTCTGCAGCTGATTGTGGAACAGCAGATGAAAGCTGCGGGCCAGGTTGATCATCGCCGCGACGGCATATTCGGCCATATGGATCTTGTGGATGCCCCGTCCATTGGTTAGCACAATGCCCCGGCGTTCGATTTCGTCCAGGGCCATATAGTCGACTCCCGCGCTGATGGCCTGAATCCATTTCAAATGCGGCGCCGCGTCAAGCATTTTACGGTCGCACTCTAAAAAGCTGAACAAAATTTCGGCCTCTTTCAACAGCGCAGGCAGCTTTTCAGAATCTGTGCAGCGAACCCAGTCCAGCTGCGGATAATTTTGCTGCAGCTGGTGAAAATATGGGTCCGGCAGTTCGAAACTGATCAGTGAACGTGTCATTAGCTGATCCTTTTTTCAATCTTCTGTCGAAGGTTTTGAGACAATTGTTTCCCGGTTGAAGTCGCCATGTCTCACTTCGGTGATAAGAAGCCCCTTTTTTTGCGGTCAATTGTAGGTAGGCTGGCCTTGTGAGTCAAGCAAAATCCGACTACAGGATGTTGTGGGCACGACTGTCGACCGGGAAATGGAGGCTTGGTCCGCGCAAGGGCGTGGATGCCGGCACAGCACCAGGGGGCTTGATCATGCCAAAAGGGCGGGAAATCGAAGAAATTTGGGTAGAGCAATCCCTTGAACCCAACTTTTTCTTGAAAAATCAGGTCGTGAAGGTATCTGGATAAACCGGATCGACATAAAGATAAACCATTTGCTCGCCCTTGTTTGGAACATGGGAGCACATGGCAGCGATCCACTCCAAGGCATCGAAGATCTTTTGCTTTTTGCCCTCCTTCGATTGGTAAACAACCTCGGATTTTTCCGGGATGTAGATCATTCTCTCCTGAGAGAAAGAGGCGCGGATGATCCTCCAGAGGCGGACAAGTGTACCGGGCCAGGTTTTCCATGGCCTTTTCCTCGCCGGGCTGTAAGCCTGTTTATTGAAAAAATATTCCAGATAGGTTCCCGGTTCGTGCCAGCCCGGATAATAGTAATACTTGGCTGCCTGGTAAAAGCCCATCCTGTTGTCATGCAACGGCCCCACCCATTCGGTAGCATCAATAGCGCCGCGTTCCAGGTTCGTGAATATCTCTCCTCCGGCGGTCAAGACTACCGTAGCGCCAGCTTTGGCAAGGACTTTACCGCCAAGTCCGGGAATACGCATCTTCAGTCCCTTAAAGTCTTCGATCGAGTTGATTTTCTTATTAAACCATCCGCCCATCTGAGCACCGGTGGAACCACCCGGTCTGGGGATCAGGTTGAATGGGGCGTAGGTTTCTTCCCAGAGTTTCAGGCCCTCGCCGCCGTGGAACCATGCGGACATCCCCCTGGGCGTTCATGCCGAACGGCACGGCCGCGAACCACTGGGAGGCGGGTGTCTTGCCTGCCCAATAGTAAGAGGCGCCGCTGCCCACCTGGACGGTGCCGGCGGAAACCGCCTTGGGGAATAGATAAAAATTGCAATACGCTAAATATATGACAAAAGATTCCGCGGGGTTAAGAGCTAAATACCTCCATCCGTTGCCGGATTTTGGACCGGGACGCTACAGGATTCTGCCCTGAAAATCCTTGGAACAAAGGACCTCGCGAAACTGGTTTGTCAGCGGCATGACAAGAATCATTTTCGGTGTGGTGGAATAGGTTTTCCCTTTGCGGACAAGGCCTTCCCCTGTGGTCATTCCCAGGTATTGCCAATTGGCGGCTTTGTAACAACTGCCGGCGTAAAACTCAGGGTCCACAAACGTTTCCATGAGTACCGGCTCAAATCCCCATCGCTCCAGCCAGTCATTTCTGATACGCCTGGTTACCTTTCCAAGCACATGGCTCGCGAGATTTTTCACCTGTACCCACGGCAGAATGAGAAAACGGTTGTTATTGATCACCCAACCCTGATTCCTTGCCTTTTGTCTGGTCGTCCATCCAATCCATTTATCTCTTAGTTTCAAAGACTTAGATGCCCCACAAAACATAAGGCATCCCAAAATACCTCGATCGGATGTAATGAAATAGCGAATGAACGTACCAAATGGATGCTTATATCCAAGGTAGTGGTATCGAGATACATATTCATTCCAGAGTTTCTTGGAGTCATCTTCCTGAACGATCTCAAGTTTTACCGTCCCTAATTCTTTCAGTGTACAAATCAGGTCCGGCATGGGGTTGGTTCTTGCCGTATGTGCAACGGGCTTTCTCTTCTTCTTTGGTGTTTCAATCTTTTCAGGAAGCTTCAGGAGTCCGTCCTCCTCAAGTTTTTCCAGAAGTTTTGCGCAGGCATCCAGTTTGCAGGCGCCGGTCGGAGCAAACCACTCCAGATGCTCGCAGATCGTTGCCGTCAGTTCCGATCTGCTCAGTTTGGGAAACATTTCTACCGTTTCTTTGATGGTGCCAAGTTCCGCAGTGGTTATATCGCGACCACATTGAACAAGGGCGGTTTTCTTGCTTACGGGCAACGGACTCGACCTCCTTTCAGCCGGTTTTAAACACAAAAAACACAACATTTATCATACCATTCTCCCTGTGACATTCAACAAGAATTTTTGGATGCCTGATATTTATCACATTCTTCAAAAAATAGTGTCGCAGCCTGAATTAAGTTTGAAAAATTTCCCCGTTCATGGAAGTGCTATGATAAAGTCGGAACGGCCGCCCTTTTAAGGCGATGCCTGAACGGTTCATGATTTTGGAGCGAAGACGTTGCCTTGCTTATCACGTTTCTTGGGTTTCAGGTTTCAGGTTTCAGGAAGGAGCAGCTCCGCCGATTCCGTGGGACTGAAGTCAGGCCTTCAGGCTCTCTGGAAGCCGGTTTCTGCCGGGGGCCTATGGGGCGGCGCCCTCTTCAGAAGAAGAGAACAGCTTCCGACAATCTGCTCCCGTCAAAAATCTTCAGGAATGGGCATCCCGTTCATCCGTGCAATCCGAATTTCCCTTGTGATTTTCCTGCTCTTTCTTCCCGGGAAGGCGATGGGGAGCTCCGACCGCGTCATGGAGGATGAAAATGCCGTGATCCTTTTTCCACCCAACCTGGAGGGGATGGCGGAGGAGGTGGCGGAAATAGTTCCCGTGGTCAAGGCGGAATTGCAGCGTATTCTTGGATGGGAACTGCACGGAAAACCCGTCATTGTTCTCGTTCAGGAAAGCCGGCGGTTTCGGCAAATGGTCGAAAACCCTTTGACCGTTGCTTTTGCGCAGCCGGAGAGAAGCCTGCTGGTCGTTGACTGTTCAAGAACGAATAACCATCCTCTCAGCCTCAGGAATGTAATAAAGCACGAACTGTGTCATCTCTATATTCATCAATATGTAGACAACCGGCAGGTTCCCCGGTGGTTTGACGAAGGCATCGCCCAGTGGGCCAGCGACGGGATCAGCGATATCGTCCAGGACCGGAAAAGATCTTTTCTCAATAGAGCCGCCTTTACCGGAAATTTCCTGCCTCTCACTTCCTTGAGCAGGGACTTTCCTGCGAGAGATTCGGATTTCATACTGGCCTATGAGGAGAGCAAGGATTTTATCGTGTATATGATCCATTTGTACGGCAAGAAAAAGGTATTGGGGATTCTTGGTCATCTAAAAGAGGGAGAAGATACGGGATCTGCGGTTTCTTCTTCTTTGGGTGTACCATTGGAGGTCCTTGAAAAGGATTGGCAGGGGTCCCTCGAATCGAAAACAAACTGGATTGCTCATCTGAGCTCTTATCTGTATGAATTTCTTTTTGCGTTCGGAGCGATGATTACCGTCTGTGCGTTTATCCGGATAATTATAAAAAAGAGAAGGTATTTAAGGGAGATCGAGGAAGATGATATGCAATGATTCTTCGTTTGGCCTTGTTTATTTGCTGTTTATATTATAATGTTACGCATGTTAAATTTAAGAAGGGACCCCCCCGCCTGACGGGTCTTTGCGGCAGAACAGGCAGGGATAAACGTGACCGGTTCGACGATGAACGTTACACTGCGACTACATATCCTTTTTATGGTCGGTATTATCACCCTCTCTTCTCTGCTGGGGTGCGTCGTACTGATTTATAACGCCCGCGAAATGGGACAAAATCTGCGGCTGGAGACCGAGAGGCATATTCAGACGCTTATTGAAAAAAGTGCGACAAGCATCGAATCTTCCATGCTGATCATGGAAAAGAATGCCGAAGATCTGTCGGTTGCAGGAGAAGCGTTTCTGGCTATCTGCAGAGAAACGGGGCAAGATATCACCGCACAAATAAAGGAATTTCTCCTGCGCAATTTTGAAGGCCTGCCGGAAGCCATCGGCGGGGGCCTATGGTATGAGCCTTACGTGATGCTCAAAGACAAGAAATATTTCGGACCTTACGTTTACAGGAAGGAAGGTCGGGTCCATTTCACCTGGGATTTGAATACGCCGAAATATGACTATCCTCATCAGGCCTGGTATCTTCTTGCACTGCCTGAAGGTTGGGACAGAATGAAAATGAGGCCGGAAACGATCTACTGGACGGACCCCTATATGGATGAGGCGGCGACACAGTCGCTTATGATTACCGTGGATGCGTTGATGGTTGGAAAAAACAATCGCATGGTGGGCATGGCAACGGTTGATTTCAGTATGGGAAAATTGCAAAAAATGGTTTACAGGATGAAAGTGACGCCGGGTTCCATTCCCTTTGCAGTGGATCTGTCCAGTGATCTTCTGATCTCATTTCCTGCGGACCCGTCGAAGGTCTTGAAAAAAATGAAAGATTTGGAGTGGGGTGAAAAATTGCCGGATTTGAAAGGCAAGGCACCGGGTGTGATCTTTCTTGAAAAACTCGTATTGAAGGGAAAAAAGTATTCCCTGTTTGCAACCGTGACCAAGACAGGAACAGGGCTTGGAATTTTGGCGCCTGATGAAGAACTTTATGCAGAGATAAACAGACTGGATCAATTCAATGTGATGATTTCTTCCGTCGTCATAGTCTTCCAGATTGTTTTGTGCCTATTGATCGCTCTTTTTATTATCCGTCGCATCTGCGGCCCCATAGCACGGTTGACGAATGTCGCCCAGGAAATAGCCGCAGGGGATATCGCAGGGGCCTCCGAATCCTTGCGTACGATGGAGAACAAAATCGGCGTGAGAAAAGATGAAACCGGGAAGTTGCTCCATGCGTTTATGGAAATGAGCACCAGCTTGAATGCCCTTTTCGGTCAAGTGCAACAATCCGGAACTCAGATAACATCGTCGTCGTCGCAGATTGCTGCATCATCCAGGCAACTGGAAAGCACCATGAGCGAACAGGCTGCATCTACAAGACAGGCCAGCGCATCCTCAAAACAGATCTCTGAAACCGCCGGAAATCTGGTTGAAACCATGAGCGGGGTGGCCCATGCGGCCTCTGAAACAGCCAGGCTGGCAGAATCCGGTCGGATGGGGATCGAAGCCATGGACACGTCCATGCAGTCCGTATTAGGGGGAGCGAACGCCATTTCAGGAAAACTGTCCGAGATCAGGGAGAACGCCTCAAGGATCAGCGGAGTCGTAACGACCATCACAAAAGTGGCGGATCAAACCAATCTGCTTTCTCTAAATGCGGCCATTGAAGCGGAAAAGGCCGGTGAATATGGAAGGGGATTCTCCGTTGTGGCAAATGAGATCAGGAGATTGGCAGATCAAACATCTGTTGCGGTATTGGATATTGAAGAGATCGTCAATAAAATGCAAGGGTCTGTCACGGAAGGTGCTCAACAAATGGAGCTGTTTACGCAGGAGGTGCGATCAGGCGTGGACAAGATCAGCAGATTTGGAAAACAGATGGAAGAGATTATGAATAAGGTGCAGACTCTTCGTCCCGGCTTTGAGGCCGTGAATACGGCCATGGAAACCCAATCTGAAAATGCAAGCCAGATCAGTGAAACCATGGAACAGCTGACGATTACGACGCACGATACCCTGGAATCACTGCGGGAGTTCAACCTTGTGACCGACTATCTCAAGGAAGCGGCGAGAGGTCTCCAGGATGAGGTTTCCCGATTCAAGGTGAGCGCCTAAAAACAGAAACAAAGGAACAGGGATGATGGTGACATTAAAAAACAAGGTGATTGGTCTCCCGGTGGTGGCTGCCATCGTACCGGTACTCGTTATTTTTGTCTTGACCTATATGGCCAAAGGGGGAGTTACGAAAAATATCGAGGGAGAACTGGCCACGCTTGCTCGCCAAAATATTGCCCGGATTTCTCATGCTGTGTATAACACCTGTGCAGCGACCAGCAAAATGATTGAAAAAGATCTCGACCGTCAGTTGCGGGATGCAGTCACTTTCCTTGAAAAGATGGGAGGGCTCGAGCTGAGTCCGGAAATGGCCGCCACGGAGGCCATTGATCAGATTACCCTTCGGAAGAAAGCGGTTACCCTCCCCAAGATGTACCTCCATGGAATGATGGATCCCGTCACCTATATGAACCTGCTCAAAGTAAAGTTCGGTGGGGATTATACCCTTTTCCAGCGCATGAATGAGCAAGGTGACATGCTCATGGTGGCTTCAACCATGATTCCCGCCAAAAATCATTCCCTGAAGGGAATGTATATTCCTGCTGAGCAGGACGGCCTTATAAATCCCGTTATCTCATGCATCCTCGATAAGAAAATATACAATGGCATCGCCTACATCTTGAACGGTTGGCATTTCAGTGCCTGCAGCGCTATCGTGGATAGAGACGGTAAAATCATAGGCATGTTGACCACCGGTCCCCTCTATCAAACACCAGATTCCCTTCGCCAGGCCATTATTGATATGAAGGTGGGCAAAACCGGGTATGTATTTGTCCTTGGCGGCAAACTCCCTTTTCACCGGGGCCATTACATTATTTCGAGAGACGGGCAGCGGGACGGGGAAAACCTCTGGGATTCCAAAGATGCGGAAGGTCGTTATTTTGTTCATGATATCGTAAATAAAGCCATCAAACTCAAAAAAAATGAAGTGGCCTACGATCGCTATCCATGGAAGAATCCGGGAGAGGGGAGCTCCCGCTGGAAGGTGGTCGCCTTGACCTATTTCGAACCATGGGACTGGGTCATCGGAGCGAGCGTCTATGAGGATGATTACTATGAAGCTAAAAAGAAAGTGGACGATTCCATGTCCCAGCTTCTCGGGGTCATGGTGGTAAGCGGCCTTGCGGTGCTGATTCCGGTGATCGGTATCGCCATATTCTTGGGGAACAGGGTGACCAGGCCCATTACAGGGATTACCAGCGTGGTAAAAGAGATCGCAACAGGCGATCTGTCTTCCGCGGGGGCTTCAGCCAGGGCATTGATGGGTGCGGGACCGAAAGGGGATCCGAATCGGATCAAGGACGAGACGGAAAACCTCATCTCTTCCGTGATGACCATGACGGAGAATCTGAATTCCCTGGTGGGGCAGGTTCAGAAGTCCGGGATACAGATTTCCTCTTCTTCGACCGAATTGGCGGCAACCGCGAGAGAGCAGGAGACCACCATGGCCAATCAGGTTGAATCCACGGACAGGATGGTCAAGGCGGTGGAAGATATTTCGACGGTTGCCGAAGGACTGGTAGATACCATGCGGGAGGTGGCTGCCAGGTCCGAGGAAACAGCAGGATTTGCAAGCAGCGGCCAAAATGATCTGATGCGTATGGAAGAGGCCATGACGAACATGGAGACCGCTTCCAGTTCCATTTCGGGAAGGCTTCAGGCCATCAACGAGAAGGCGGAGAATATTACCCATGTGGTGGTGACCATTACCAAGGTTGCGGAACAGACGAACCTGCTCTCTTTGAATGCTGCCATCGAGGCCGAAAAAGCCGGTGAATACGGAAGGGGATTCAATGTGGTGGCGCGGGAAATCAGGCGTTTGGCCGACCAGACCGCTGTGGCCACCCTGGATATCGAACAGATGGTGAAGGATATGCACGGCGCGGTTTCTGCCGGCGTCATGGAGATGGACAAATTTATCAGTGAAGTGAAGCGCAGTTCGGAAGACGTGGGAAAAATCAGTGCACAGCTTGCACGCATCATTGAGCAGGTACAGATTCTCTCCCCAAGTTTTGAGAATGTGAATATCGCCATGGTTCAGCAATCCGAGGGCGCCCAGAAGATAAACCGGGCCATGATTGCGCTGGGTGAGGAGATGAAGGAGACCAAGAGTTCCGTGCACGAGACCTATTCGGCCATAGGGCAGCTCAACGATGCCGCAAGAGGGTTGCATGATGAGGTGTCCCGTTTCAAAGTAAGTTAAAAGAGGTATCCATGCAGGGGCTCATTGTAAGATTTTTCATTTTGATGAACATGTTTTTTGTTGCGGCATTCTGGAGTTCCGGCGTCCGGGCAGAAAAGAAGGAGATTACCATGGCCATTGGAATGGCCATTGCTCCTTACAATATCCCGGAAAGCAATTCGGGAATAGAATTGGACATCGTGAGAGAAGCCCTTGGGATGAAAGGCTATGTCATCGTTCCAAAATATGTACCCTTTGCAAGGCGTAACCTGGAACTTCTTGAGAAAAGCGTTGATGGCGTTTTGACTATTAACACCAATTCAGGGATTGATGCCTATTATTCCGATGAGCACCTCGTCTGTGAAAATGTGGTGGTGAGTCTGAAGAAAAAAAGGCTGAAGATTGAAAAGGTTCAGGATCTGAAGGGAAAAAGCGTTGTTGCGTTTCAAGAGGCGACGATCTATCTCGGGGAAGATTTTGCGGCCATGGCAAAAGAAAATCCGGAGTACAGGGAACTGGCCAGGCAGCAGCTTCAGATCAATCTGTTGTACGGGGACCGTGTTGATGCCATTGTGCTGGACCGGAATATCTTTCGTTATCTCAAAGAAAGAAACCGGAAGGTGGATACGACCCAACCGGTGGAAATAGACTGTATTTTCAAACCTACACCCTTCAGGGTGGCATTTTCCAGCGAGAAGGTCAGAGACGATTTTAATGAGGGCCTGAGGAAGTTGAGAGAATCCGGTAGATATGGGGAAATCGTAGAAGGATATTTGCGGGCTCATTAGGGGGCCTGCGTTGGATGAGGTCATGCGAAACTGGAGCATTGTTACAAAAATAGTTGTGTCGGCCTGCGGGATTGTATGTGTCCTGGTGATCCTTGGCGGGTTTGTCCTGCTGAATTTCGAGATACGGATGGTCACCTCTTTTACCACTGAAATTGCAAGAGGAATCAATCAGTTTATCGATAAGAGGGCAGAGGAGGAGATGGCGGATCTGAAAAACAAGATCCAACTCAATGCCGAAATACTCAGCGGTATAGGCAGCACCTATCTGTATAATCTGGATCAGGATGGAATGAAGCAATCGCTACGTCCCTACATGCATTATGGAGAGGTCGTTGCCATTAAGGTCCTGGACGAAAGGGGTGCGCCGTTTGCTGCTGTCTGGCGTGATCCCGAGGTGAGCACAGGCGATTCTCTGCCTGCAGATTTGGCGCTCGGAAAATACCCTTCGATTTTTGTGGAGTGTATTCGGGAAGGAAAGCAGATCGGAAGTTTTACCGTGTATTATACGGATTCCATTATCAAGAAGAAGATACAGGAATTGAAAGAACGGGCCGCCCGGGAAACCGGAAGTTTTGAGGATGTTTCCCGTTCCCAGATGGACAGGGCGATCTGGAGTCAGGGGGTAGGGGTGTTCTTTATCCTGTTGGCACTGGTTGCATGCCTGATCATTTTCCTGCGTGCGCTGGTCCTCAAACGCCTCAAGGCTGTTTCGGCGGTGGCCAATCAACTGGCTAATTTTGATCTCGGCGTAACCATACAGGCGACAAACAATGATGAAATAGGGAGGCTTTTAAGGGCCATAGACGACATGGCCTGTTCTTTCAGGAATGTTGTGGGCCAGGTGCAGAGATCGGGCATACAAGTCTCCTCTTCTTCCACGGAATTGGCTGCGACCGTCAGGGAGCAGGAAGTGACCATGGTGAACCAAGTGGCATCCACCGACAGGATGGTGAAGGCGGTGCAGGAGATTTCCACTGTGGCGGGCGGATTGAAGGAGACCATGCAGCAGGTCGCGGCCAAATCACAGGAGACAGCCGGATTTGCGAGCAGTGGGCAAAACGATCTTGCCCGGATGGAGGAGGCCATGGACAATATGGAGAAAGCCTCCAGCTCCATTTCGGGAAGGTTGCAGACGATCAACGAAAAGGCCGAGAACATAACCAATGTAGTGGTAACCATAACGAAGGTAGCCGAACAGACCAATCTGCTTTCCCTGAATGCCGCCATCGAAGCCGAAAAGGCCGGAGAATACGGCAGGGGATTTAATGTGGTTGCCAGGGAGATCCGGCGGTTGGCAGACCAGACGGCGGTAGCTACTCTTGACATTGAGCAGATGGTGCAGGAGATGCATGCAGCGGTCTCGGCGGGTGTCATGGAGATGGACAAATTCATCGGGGAAGTGAAACGAAGCTCTGAAGACGTGGGCAAGATCAGCGGGCAACTGGCCCGGATCATAGAGCAGGTTCAAGCGCTTTCCCCAAGCTTTGAAAATGTGAATGTTTCCATGGCCCAGCAATCCACCGGTGCCCAGGCGATAAACTCCGCCATGGTTGCACTCAGCGAAGAAATGAGAGAAACGCTGGATTCTCTCAGCGAGACGTATTCCGCTATAGAGCAGCTGAATGAAGCAGCGAGGGGGTTGCATGATGAAGTATCACGATTCAAAGTGGGCTGAGATTTGATATGTTGATGCTGCTCTTTTATCTTGGCGAAGCCATGTACGGGATCAATTGTGAAAAGATTCGAGAGATCTGTCCCTTGGTGAAGCTCGAAAAAATTCCCCATGCTCCGAACTATTTCGCCGGTCTTTTCAAGTACCGGGGCGCCATTGTTCCTGTGATTGATTTGCGCCGCCTCGTGCAGGACGAGCCCTGCGACATACGCCTGAGCACCAGGATCATTCTGGTGGATTATAAAGAAAAGGATGGAACGGAATATCTCGTCGGCTTTATGGCTGAACGGGTTACCGAGACGGTAAGAAAATCCAGGGAAGAATTTGTGTCGTCCGGAATCAACCTGAATGGAACGCCCTTTCTCGGGGGCATTATGCTGGAAAATGACCATATGGTTCAATTGATCGATCTGGATTGTCTTCCTGAAAGTTTTAAACTCCTGCCCATGCCGGATGCCGTAAAACCTGAAAGGAAAGCTTCCGAATGAAGAATGATTTCTAATGTCCTCTAATGCGATAGAAAAATTCCTGGAAGATGCGATTGGCCTGTCCGCGGACGCTGTTGGTTCGGATATCATTTCCAAGGCTGTGCAGCTCCGCATGAAAAACTGTGGTCTTACAGGACAGGAAGAGTATCTGGCATGTCTCAGGAGGTCTTTAGAAGAGCGAGAAAAACTCATCGAAGAGGTAGTGATTCCTGAGACCTGGTTTTTTCGCAATCAGGAATCCTATGTGTATCTTTGTGGGTATCTCAAGAATGAATGGGTTCCGGAAAACAGGGACAAAACCCTGCGTGTTCTCAGCGTGCCCTGTTCCACCGGGGAAGAGCCTTATTCCATTGCCATGTCGCTCATGGATTCAGGAATCGATAGAAGCAGGATACAGATCGAGGCGGTGGATATCAGCACCGCAGCTGTTTTAAAGGCAAGAACGGCGAGCTACGGATCGAGATCTTTTCGGGGGGTCGATCTTGCATTCAGGGATCGATATTTTAACATGGAAGGGAATACCTACGTCCTTAAAGAGTCCGTAAAACAAATGGTCCGGTTTTCCACGGACAACCTTCTGCGAAAGGGTTTTGCTACGGAACGCGATCCCTACGATGTTATCTTTTGTAGAAATTTATTGATTTATTTAAGCCCGGAGGCCAAAAGGGAGGCCCTCATTGTCCTCAAAAAGCTCTTAACGCGCGCGGGTATCCTGTTTTTGGGCCATGCGGAGCGGCAGGTCGCCGTGGAGCAGGGGTTTGCGGGAATTCAATGTCCAGGCGTGTTTGCCTGCAGAAAAGAGCGGAGAAGAGCTCCGGAGGAAAGGAAAGCAAAAGGAAATGGGGATGTTTCCTGTAAGCAGAGGGTCTTTGAAAAGGCAGCCGGAACCGGTTTGATGGGAAATGGCGTTCGCGCTGGTTTTTCAAGGAAGATCGCTTCAAAAAATGCTTCAAGCCCGGAAACGGTAAGGCAGGAAGCCCCTGAAAAGCAGATAGATCTTTTCGATGGGGCGCAGCGATTGGCTGATCAGGGGTCTCTTCAATCGGCGCTCGAACTCTGTTCGGAATTCTTGAAACAAAATCCGGTGCATGTTCGTGCCCATTTCCTCATGGGTCTTCTTTTCGAGGCTCTTGACGATGCGGATAGAGCCGAAAATTCGTATAACAAGACCCTTTATCTGGAGCCGAAACATTCCGATGCCCTGAGTCATCTGGCCTTCATCATGGAACAAAAGGGAGAAAAAGAAAAGGCTTTGAGTCTAAGAAAAAGGGCCATGAAAGGTAACGGGGGCAGCTGAAAGTAAAAGCAGGACATGACCATGGAAAGCAGATGCTGGAAAACGATTGGCGTATGGGGTTCGGAAAAACCTCGCTGCCCCAGATTGGAGGAAGTGATCCACTGCCGGAACTGCGACCAGTTTACCCAGGCGGGGCGGAATCTGTTGGAGCGAGAACTTCCGGAAGAATACAAGAATGAATGGGGGCAGATATTTGCCGTCAAGAAAATTGACGCACCGGTCGGCACCATCGCCCTCGTGATTTTCAGAATCGAGGATGAATGGCTTTCGCTTCCTGCAAAACTATTTGCAGAAATCATCGATATGCGGCCTGTTCACACCCTCCCTCACAAAAGAAGTCCGGTCCTTCTGGGTCTGATCAATGTTCATGGCGAAATTCAATTATGTGTTTCCCTGAAAGAGCTGATCGGGCTTGAAGCGCAAAAAGATAGCGGCCGGAAGGAAAAAAAAGACCAGGCGTTTATGATGGTGGTCATCAAGAACGATGACCGTTGGGTATTTCCTGTAAACGAAATCAGTGAGATATATCATATCCATCCGGATATTCTGCAGAACGTTCCGGTGTCCGTTTCCAAATCCAAATCGGCCTTTTCCAAAGGTATTTTCAAATGGAAAAACAGGAACGTGGCTTTTTTGGATGATGAGCTTTTGTTCTATACCCTGAGGAGAAGTATCCAGTGACGGAATTTGAGGAAACAGGAAGACCTTTTTCCAGCATAATGGAACTGTTCAAGACTGAAGTGGAGAACCATACAGGCTCCCTGACGGATGGGCTCATGTCACTGACATCCCTACAGAATTTTCCAGACAGAATACAATCGCTGCTTAAAGAGCTCCATGGCATCAAGGGGGGCGCCAAGGTGGTTGATCTGGAAGAGGCGGTTCAGGTGATCGAGGCCATGGAAGGATTCCTGAAGGCCCTTCATGATGGAAGCGTGAAGCCGGTGGAGGAGCAGGTAGGGGCCCTTGTCAAGGGCGTTGCGTTCCTTGGCCGGATATCCGATGCCGCCTGCCGGGAAGAACCCGGCTGGAAGAGCAAAATGGCAACCGATATGGACGATCTCATCGCGGTTCTGAAGGCGGAGGTGGTCGGTCGGAAAGTGTCAACGACCCTTCCGGACGAGACCTTTCATGAGACGGTTGTCCCGTTCACATCAGAGGATGAGAAGCCGGAAGATACAGGGAAAGAAGATGCAGGGAAAGCAGCCGGTGCAGGGGGTCCGGGAGCGTTTTCGGATCCGGCTCTGCTGGATCTGTTTCAAACGGAGACACAAGGCCATGTGGCGGCGCTGAATGACGGTCTCCTCGCCCTTGAGGACAACCCCCATGGAACCGAAGAGTTGGAGGCGCTGATGCGCGCTGCCCATTCTATCAAGGGGGGGGCGAGAATTGTGGGCCTGGATGCCGCGGTCCGGGTGGCCCATGTGATGGAGGATTGTTTCGTTGCAGCGCAGAAAGGCGCCGTCGTGCTGGGTTCGGAGCAGATAGACCTCCTGTTGAAAGGGGTGGATATCATCAACCACCTGTCGGGGGTCACGGACGTATCCGGGAAGCATCCCAAGGAATACGACAAGGAGATTGAAACGTTTGTAGCCGCCGTCAAAGAGATGTTGATGCCCCATGATACATCCGGGAAACCATCATTGCCATTGAGAGATAGTCGTCGATTCGAACAGGAAAAGAAACCGTTTGCCGGTGAAGCAGTTTCCCAGCCGACCCGGAAGACGGATGCCGATGCCACCGATTCTCCGGTTATTTCCGATCCCGCCATGCTCGATCTTTTCCAGGCAGAGGTGGAGACGCACGTGGCGGTTCTCAATGACGGTCTTCTTGCCCTGGAAAACAATCCCCGCGCAACCGAACAGTTGGAGGCACTGATGCGTGCCGCCCATTCCATCAAAGGAGGGGCCAGGATTGTGGGCCTCGATGCGGCCGTCCGGGTGGCCCACGTGATGGAAGATTGCTTTGTTGCCGCACAGAAAGGGGAAGTCCTTCTTGGATCAGAGCAGATCGATATTCTTTTGCAGATTGTTGATGTCCTCATTCAGCTCTCTCGATCGCTGGTGGAAGGCGAAACAGATTGGCTGATGCGCCACAGAGTGGAAATCGACCGTTTGGTAGACGCGATTGCGGAGATTATCGGAAGAGAATCCGCCATTCCGGTTACTCCGGTAGAAGAACCTTTCGCAGGGGGAGGAAAATTCAAGAAGCACGTACCGGCGGATTCCCCGGAAGAAATCACCCTCACCGTTCCCGGGGAGGTGCGAAGTCCGGTGGTAATGCAGGAAATACCGGGGGCGGATCTTCCCCAGACAAAATCGCTTGATAAGGATCGTACCATACGCGTTACGGCGGGAAAAATTGAGCGACTGATCGGACAGGCGGGGGAAGTGGTTGTAAACGCAGGATGGCTTCCTTCTTTTTCCGAAGGCCTTTTGAAGCTGAAGAAGAGCCATATGGAGCTTTTTACGGTGCTGGATGAGCTCAGGGAAGTGCTTCTGCAGTCCGGCGCCGATTCCTTTCTGGCTGATCTTGCAAACCAGGCTCGACAGAAAACCAAGGACTGCAGTCTGATCCTGGCGGAAAAATTGAATCAGGTCGATGTCTTTAACAGCAGTTCCGCCAGCCTTTCCGACAGGCTTTACCATGAAGTCATTTCCGTCAGGATGCGCCCTTTTTCCGATGGCGTGAAAGGCTTTCCCAGGATGGTGCGTGATCTTGCGAGGGATCTGGGTAAAAAAGTGAGGCTGGAAATCAGGGGAAAGACCACGGAAGTGGACAGAGATATTTTGGAGATGCTGGATGCCCCTCTGAGCCATCTTCTTCGCAATGCCATAGATCATGGGATGGAATCTCCCGAAATGAGGGAGAAGACCGGAAAGCCGGAGACAGGGACCTTGCTTCTTGAGGCTACCCATCGGTCGGGAATGCTCATGGTTACGGTTTCTGATGACGGATCCGGCGTTGATTTGGATAAGCTGAGAGAGAAGATCGTGAGAAAAGGGCTTGCCGGACCCGAGATGGTGCAGAAAATGACGGAACAGGAATTGATGGATTTCCTTTTTCTTCCCGGATTTTCCACCGCAGTGGGGGTGACCGAAATTTCGGGACGGGGGGTCGGCCTGGATGTGGTGCGGAATATGACCCACGAGGTGGGCGGCGTGGTCCGTGCTTTCTCCAGGCCGGGGCAGGGAATGACGGTCCACATGGAATTGCCCATTACCTTGTCCGTCGTCCGGACTTTTTTAGTCAATATTGCGGGAGAATCTTATGCCTTTCCCCTGGCCAGGATCGAGCGGTGTCTGAAACTTTCCAGAGAGGATCTGGATACGGTGGAAGATCGGCAGTACTTCAGATTTGACGACAACAACATCGCCTTGGTGGACGTGCGGAGCGTGCTGGAACTGGAGGGCAGGGAAGGAGACGGAGAAGCTTTGTTTGTGGTTGTTATCAGCGACAGACTCAATTTCTATGGTCTTGCCGTGGATGAATTCCTGGGGGAGTGCGATCTTGTGGTACGACCTCTCGATGCCCGTCTGGGGAAAATGCCCGACATCAGTTCCGTTGCGGTAACCCTTGAAGGTTCTCCCGTGCTGATTTTTGATGTGGAGGATCTGGTGCGTTCCATTGATAATTTGCTTTCGGGGCGCAGGCTCAAAAAAGTGAGTAGTCTGGCAAAAACGGACGATATAAAAAAGAAAAAGCGTATTCTGGTGGTGGATGATTCCTTTACCGTGCGGGAAATGGAGAGGAAGCTGCTGGAAAGCAGGGGATACCAGGTGGAAACGGCCGTGGATGGCGTGGATGGCTGGAATGCGGTCCGTGCCAGTTCCTATGAGATGGTGGTATCCGACGTGGATATGCCTCGAATGAATGGTATAGAACTGGTTACCAACATTAAAAAACATCCTCAACTAAAGTCGTTGCCGGTCATTATCGTATCGTACAAGGACAAAGAGGAAGACCGTCTCCGAGGGCTTGAAGCAGGCGCCAACTACTATTTGACAAAAGGAAGCTTTCAGGACGATTCACTGATCAATGCGGCGGAGGACCTTATCGGGGAACCCTGATCCTGCTCCTGGGCAGGGTTCTATTTTAATCATGCGTATTGCCGTTGCCGATAATAGGAAGCAAACCGTTGAGCTTCTCCGAAGGATTATTCTCAGCGTTCCGGGGAATGAGATAGCCTGGCTTGCCGGGAGTGGATCCGAAGCCATAGAACTATCTTTCACGGACAACCCCGACCTCATTTTGATGCAACTTGTCATGCCCGGTCTGGACGGAGTGGAGGCCACCCGAAGAATCATGGAGAAATCTCCCTGTCCGATTCTTTTGCTCACCTCTTCCGTGGAGGGCAATACGGCAGGGATCTTCCGGGCCATGGGGTATGGGGCCCTGGACGTGATCCATACACCTGTTTCGGGGGATGACAGTGCCGCAAAGGAGGACTCCGTTGCGCTCTTGAAAAAAATTTCGAACATTGGGAGGTTGAAACGAAAACCCTCTCTTGACAAGGAAAGGCACGCGGTACTGCCTGTCCCGTTTCATATCCCTCCTCTGATTGTCATCGGTTCTTCCACGGGTGGTCCCAAGGCGTTGGCGGAATTGCTTGCGGGGCTTCCCGGTTCCCTGCCTGCGGGGGTGGTGATCGTTCAGCATGTTGACGGCGAGTTTTCCCTGAACCTGGCAAACTGGCTGGATGCCCAGACTTCTTTGAAGGTGCTTCTTGCATCCCATGGCCGCAAACCGATACCGGGTACGGTTTTTCTGGCAGGGAGCAACGATCATCTGATTATCACCGAAGAATTGGCCCTTGTTTATACGGCCGAGCCCAGAGGGGTTCCCTACCGGCCATCCGTAGATCTCTTTTTTGAAAGCGTAGCTCGCCACTGGCCTGAAAAGGGGGTCGCAGTCCTTCTGACGGGAATGGGTAGAGACGGCGCCAGAGGGCTGGCAGCGCTCAGGAGTACCGGTTGGTATACCATAGCGCAGGACGAGGCCACCAGTGTAGTGTACGGCATGCCGAAAGCCGCCAAGGAACTGGGGGCGGCGGTGGATATCCTGCCCATCAGCCGCATTGCGCCGGCCATCCTTGATTTCTTCAAAAAAAAATCCGAGGCGGCTTTATCCCCATTCAACAGAGCCCTCAATCTGCGTTGACAGGAACAGAAATGACAGACACGTTTTCCTTGAAAAGCCATCATATCACTGTGCTGCTTGTGGACGATCAGAACATCGTCGGTGAGACCGTCCGTCGCATGCTGGCGCCCGAGCGCGATATCGATTTCCACTATTGTCAGGATCCGACCAAGGCCATAAAGACGGCCAACCGGGTTCACCCGACGGTGATTCTGCAAGATCTGGTTATGCCCGAGATAGATGGGCTTACCCTGGTTCGTTATTATCGCGCCAATCCTGAAACCCAGCATGTTCCTCTCATTGTCTTGTCGAGCAAGGAGGAAGCCCTCACAAAAGCCGAGGCCTTTGCCTTGGGGGCCAACGACTATCTCGTTAAATTGCCCGATCGGTTGGAAATTATCGCACGCATACGCTATCACTCCAACGCTTACATCAACTATCTGCAGAGAAAGGAGGCGCAGATTCAGCTTGAAAAAGCGAATATGGTGATTCGGAAGACGTTCGGTCAGTATCTCTCCGATGACATTGTCCATTCCATCCTGGAATCTCCTGAAGGCTCTGCCCTGGGAGGAGAAAAGCGCTTTGTCACGATCATGATGACGGACCTTCGAGGATTTACCGCCATCGGTGAGAGGCTTCCGGCCGAGGATGTGGTCAGCATCATCAATATCTACCTGGAAACCATGACGGAGATCATTCTCAAATATCAGGGGACGATCGATGAGTTTATCGGCGATGCTATTTTTGTGCTCTTCGGTGCCCCCGTGTTGCGGGAAAATGATGCCAAGCGCGCGGTGGCCTGTGCCATTGAGATGCAGAATGCCATGGCGGAGGTAAATCGCCGTTGCAGGGAAAAGGGGTATCCGGAAGTCCATCAGGGGATCGGCATCAATTCAGGACAACTGGTGGTTGGGAACATCGGATCGAAAAAACGGATGAAATACGGTGTGGTGGGCCGAAATGTCAATCTCACCGCACGGATTGAATCCTATACCGTGGGAGGCCAGATTTTTATATCGGAAAACACCCTGGAGGAATGCGGTGAACATCTTCTCAGGATAGACGATCGCATCGAGGTCATGCCCAAAGGGGTGAAGAACCCTATTACTATTTATGAAGTGGGTGGCATACGCGGAGATTTCAACGTCTTTCTGCCTGAAAAGATAGAGACGGTTCTCCAGGAGTTGAAACCGCCCGTATCCATCCTTTTTACCATCCTGGAAGGAAAGCATTCGGGCGCCGATCTCCACGGAGGGGTTCTGGTGAAGCTGAAGGGGAAAGAGGCGGAGATTCGCGGAAATGTGGCGGTTGATAAATTGTCAAACCTGAAAATATCGTTGCTTGATTCCGATGGCCAGGAAGCTGCGTCCGACATTTATGCCAAGGTCATCAGGAACCTTCAGGAACATCCCCCAACATTCAGAGTCAATTTCACCTCCATTCCTCCTGAAGCCGTAACCTTTCTGGATCAAATCCCGCGCAATGAGTGACGGGATCAAGGAGATGCCGTGGCAGGTTTTTTTAGCAGGCACGCAAAGGAGTGTTAAAGGATGATTTCTCTGGATCATGGATCAGTGGAATCCGGTGACTTCCGTACCTATCCGGTCAAAGTGCTTCTCATCGACGATCAGGCGATTGTCGCGGAGGCTGTTCGCAGGATGCTTGCAGAAGAAAAGGATATCCAGTTTGTTTATTGCCAGGACCCCTCACAGGCCATGCGGATGGCCATGGAAAACCATCCCACGGTCATTTTGCAGGACCTGATCATGCCCGAGATCGACGGGCTGACCCTTGTGAGATATTTCCGCGCCGATAAAAAGCTCCGTGAAATCCCACTGATCGTCCTTTCTTCCAGAGAAGAGGCGGTTACCAAGGCAGAGGCCTTCTCGCTGGGGGCCAATGATTACCTTGTGAAACTGCCGGACAAGATCGAGTTGATTGCGAGGATACGATACCATTCCAATGCCTATATCATGATGCTTCAACGAAACGAGGCCTATGAAGCCCTGTTTGAGAGCCGTCAGTTGCTCGTCAATGAACTGGACCAGGCCGCAAGGTATGTGCAGTCCCTTCTTCCCGAAAGAATTCACGGCCCCATCAAAACCGACTATATATTTATTCCCTCCACGTCCCTGGGGGGGGATGCTTTCGGGTATCATTGGATTGACGTCGATCATTTCGCCATGTATCTCCTGGATGTCTGTGGTCATGGCGTGGGAGCCGCGCTTCTCTCTGTTTCCGTGCTCAACACGCTGCGATCCCAGACTCTGCATGGCGTGGATTTTCGAGATCCCGGGGCTGTTTTGAGCGGCCTGAATGAGGTGTATCAGATGGAGCAGCACAATGATATGTTTTCTACCGTCTGGTATGGTGTTTATCAAAAAAGAAACAACGTCCTGAAGTTTGCTAGTGGGGGACACCCTCCTCCCGTGGCTGTGATGGGCGCATCCCGGGAGTCAGCGGAAGTCATGAGACTTGAATCCGGTGGCGTTATCATCGGCGGTATGCCTGACCAGAAATACAGGGATGAGGAAATTAAGCTGATGCCCTTTACAAAAATTTATATCTACAGCGACGGGGCCTATGAGATACGAAAGCCTGACGGGGAGATGTGGATGCTGGATGATTTCATCAGAACCGTGGGCGATGTGGCTCTCCAAGAAAATGCGGTGGTAGGAGATATTATGAAAAGAGTGGCGGCTCTCAAAGAGAAAGATGCCTTCGACGACGACGTTTCGCTTCTGGAAATCGTCTTTAGAAAGGATGCATGACGGCCGTTCTTACACGCCCCTTAAGGCCTGCTCAAAATCCTCCACGAGGTCCGTCGTTGCCTCAATTCCCACCGAAAGCCGGATAAGCCGGTCCGAGATGCCTAATTTCTTAAGATCCTCAGAGGAAACACCAGCGTGAGAAGTGGTTACAGGCCGTGTGATGAGGCTTTCCACCCCTCCCAGGCTGGGTGCGCATATGGGAATTGTCAGGCGACGGATAAATGCGTCAGCCGTTTCGACGCCGCCGGTTAACTCAAAGCTCAGCATGCCGCCAAAACCGTCAAAAAGCTCTTTCGCTCGATGGTGTTGGGGATGGCTTTCCAGCCCGGGATAGTTGACCTTCTCGACTCTCTTGTGGTTCCCAAGAAAGCGGGCGATATCCATGGCGCTTTTATTGTGATGTTTCATCCTCACGGCCAGGGTTTTCAAGCCCCGGTCGAGAAGGAAGCATGCGTGGGGATCTAAGGCCCCACCCAGGTGATTGAGCTTGTGGGTGACCTTGCGGATGAGGTGGGAAGGCCCGATGACGGCGCCCGCCACAATATCGGAATGCCCGTTAAGATATTTTGTGCCGCTGTGGATGGAGATGTCGTATCCCAGATCGATGGGGCGAAAATTGACCGGCGTGGGAAAAGTATTATCTATGAGGGAAAGCAGTCCGTGGGACTTGCAAAACGCTATTAGGGCGCGGTGATCGCCCACTTGAAGCAGGGGATTGGTGAGCGCCTCCATATACACAAGCTTGGTCGTCGGTTGTAATTTGCCGGCCCAGGTCTCCGGAGCATCGGCATCAATAAAATCAACGCTGATTCCCAGGGACGGGAGGTCTTTTGTGATGAGGTCGTGCGTTCCTCCATAGAGACAATTTTGGGCAAGAAAGTGATCTCCTGCACTCAGAAGGGCCAGAAGGGTCGTGGAAATGGCGGCCATACCGCTGGCGGCAACGACGGAGGTTTCGGCATTTTCGATTGCGGCCAGTTTTTCGGAAAGCAGGAGATGATTCGGCGTGTTGTTCAGGCGAATATATTTGATGTCGTGATAGCTGCTTTCACCGGAATATTCATAGGTTGCCGATTGAAAGATGGGCATGGCGACGGCGCCGCAAATGAGAGGCTTGGGCTCGCCGGCATGAATCAATTTTGTCTCCATATGTTGGGTCGTCTTTTTCATGGGAGATTCCTCCGTGGATTAGCGGTAACGTTAGAGTCAGGTGAAGGGCCATCATGAAAACAGATTTGCCCCCAGTTTCTGTCCTTCCGTCCTTGCTTTGTCGTACGCCTCGGCGCCCTTAAAGAGGGTGTTGGGGCCGACGGAAGCCGCGCCGACGTTTACCTCCACCACTTTCAGGCCTGTGTTCCGAACCATTTCCAGCTCCATCCGGTAGGCTTCCCCGCGGGCGATGTTTACGGCAAGATGCTGGATGAGCCAGGGCGTAAATTTTTTTTTCAAAAAAGAATCGGGAGGGCTTTTCAAATTTCCCGAGGAGACATAATGGACAAGGATCATATCCGGATCGGACAGCTCCGTCAGGGCCTTTACAGGGGCCTTCCCGACTACTCCTCCATCTATATATAGAGATCCATCGATGGAAACCGGTTTAAAAAGCATGGGGACGGATCCTGATGCCTGAACGGCCTTTGCAAGATTCCCCGTGGTAAGGATAACGCCCTTTTTTCGGGTCAAATCCGTCGCGGCGATTCCAAGAGGCGTCATGCAATCCTCTATGCGCTTCACCGGCAGTCTGCTCAGCAGGGAGGCGAAGCTGTCGCCTCTCAGGTATCCGGTATAGCCCTTAAAAAACCGCGCCGCACGGGAGAGGACAGTGTGCAAGGGCTCGGGATCCCAGAAATCGGATTTTTTGACGCTAAAGAGCATTTCTTTTATCGCTTGGTCGTTCATCCCCGAGGCCGCCATGGCCGCCACGATGGCTCCGGAACTCGCACCTGTATAGGCGGAAGGGGTGATTCCGCTCTCCCTGATTCCCGCAAGAAACCCGGCATGGGCGAAAAAGCCGAAAAATCCGGAGGAAAAAGCAATGCCCAGCCTTGGTAAAGGTTTCATTTTCGATCCCGATTTCATGCGCGGTTTCCTCAAAAAATGTAAGTTTGTGGATGAAGGATTTTTTAAAATTCATCATAGAAATAGAAGGAAGGGCTTGTCAATGTCAAAGCTACGGGTGGGTGTGAAAGGGTCGCCGGAGTGCTTCACCATGAACTGCGGGAAAGGGCGCTTTTAGCGAAAAAATATTTCAGCGTGAGAATTGCCGAGCATGCTTGATTTAAATGCAATATTGGGCTACGTTACGCGGCAGCGCACGATCCTCGATCCGGTAGTGAGTATTCCGGTGAACAGGTCTTTAGTGAATTCAAAAGGAAACATCGATCAATGTTCAATTTTCAAGGAATCTTTTTATGAGTTGGTTTGATTCATCTATTGGGAGGGTAATCGTATGGATATAGCGTTGAACGCCCATGTGGAGTGCACGGACGGGCGAGTAGGCCGGGTGGAAAATATTATTTTTAATCCGGTTACGAAAAGGGTTACGCATCTTGTGGTGAGGAGCAACGATCTGGAAAATACCATGAGGCTTGTTCCGGAGCGTCAGGTGAAGGATGCGACTCCCGAAACCATCTTCCTTTCTTTTGACAGGAAAAGATTTGATAAGATGAAAAATTTCATTCAGGAGGAATACATCCCTTCGAATATTACCCTGTATATGGCCGAGAGGGCCGGTTGGGACATCGGGACCCCTGCTGCCGTTTTTGTGGAGCATGAGGCGGTGCCGGGAGGCTCTGTTTCGCTGCACAAAAAGGCTGTGGTGGAGGCCACTGACGGGCGTGTGGGCACGGTTGATGAACTTCTCGTGGAAAAAAAGAGCGGACGGATCACACACCTTATCCTGAAAGAAGGGCATCTTTGGGGGAAGAAGGATGTCCTGATTCCCGTCTCTTCCATCGATCGTTACGAAGAGAAAAAGGTGATCCTGAAAATTGATAAGGAAGCCGTTGAACAGCTTCCTGTGGTTGATCTCAAGGAAAGGGAAGGCTAAGCGTATCCTTTGGGCAACCTATCGTTATGGGAGACTCTCCTCTCTCGCAGTGTCCGTTCGATAGAGGATCTTCCTGCTGAATTTGGCGCGAAAAGGGAATTGCTGGAATCCGTTGTGGAAAGATATCCCATGCGGATCAACCCTTATTATCTTGGGTTGATAAAGAGCAAAGATGATCCCATATTTCTTCAATGTGTTCCGAGGACGGAAGAGATAAGCCTCCCGCAAGGCCATGAAGACCCATTGAACGAAGAAGAAAGTTCACCGGTTCTCGGGTTGACGCACCGGTATCCCGATCGCGTGCTTTTCCTCATATCCTCCAGATGTGCTATGTACTGCCGGTTCTGCAACAGGAAAAGGAAGGTCGGACGGGCTTCCATGGTTACGAGAGAGTCCATAAAGGACGGCATTTCTTATATAAAGGCGCGTCCGGAGATCCGGGATGTCCTCCTGTCAGGAGGAGATCCGCTTCTTTTGAGCGACCGGGAACTTCATGGAATTTTAGCCGAGATACGTGCCATTTCGCATGTCCAAATCATCCGGATAGGCACCAGGGTCCCCTGCACGCTCCCTCAGAGGGTGACTTCGGAACTGGTTGCCATGCTGAGCGGGTTTCACCCATTGTATATTAACACCCACTTCAACCATCCAATGGAGATAACCCCTGAAGCATCGTCCGCCTGCAATCTTTTGGCTAACGGGGGGATTCCTCTCAATTGCCAGACCGTGCTGCTTAAGGGAGTAAACGACAATCCCGAGGTCATGAAAGAGTTGATGCAGAAGCTCCTGATGATCCGGGTTCGTCCCTATTACCTATTTCAAGCCGATCCGGCGAGGGGAACGGCTCATTTCTGGACCCCTCTCAAGAGGGCGATGGAGATCATGTACGCCCTGCAGGGGCATACATCCGGTTTATGCATCCCCCATTTTGCAGTGGATCTGCTGGGTGGCGGCGGAAAAATCCCCCTTTTGCCGGAATACATAGTGCGGATGGAAGGAGATACCCTGTGCGCCAAAAACTATCTTGGCAGGGAATATGTGCATCCCCTTTGTCGGGAGTGAACTGGCCACGGTTCACGGTCTACGGATTCTTAAACCATAAACCGGTATCTGTAAAGGGGGATGCTCTCAAGGACTGGAAGAACATCAACGTGTAAAGAAAACAATTTGAATCACTTAGCTGCGGAGGTATTCGGCAATGTCTTTACGTGGACGTCACGCTGGGGAAACGGTATCTCGATATGCTCTTCCTTAAAAACATCCCATACAGCCAGACGAATGGCACTGGCCACATTGGAAATCCCGTTTTCGGGATCCCCGATCCAGATACGCAACTCAAGGTCCACCGAGCTGTCGCCAAAATTCTTGAGCTGGCAAACCGGTCCCGGTATTTTTAATACACGATCGACCCCCCGGGCGGCCTGTATCATTAAATCCATGGCCTTGTGAATGTCCACATTGTAGGAAACACCCACCCCTATTTTCAACCTGACAAGACGATCGGTAAAGGACCAGTTGATCACCTGCTGTGTGATCAAATCCTCGTTGGGTATCAGGTATTCAAACCTGTCGCGCGTTACCACCGATACATAACGGGCCCCCAGAGACTGAATCCTGCCGTAGCTGTCGCCCACTTCAATCACGTCTCCAGGTTTAATCGATTTGTCCAAAAGCAGGATCACGCCGCATACCAAATTTGAGACAACCTTCTGCAAACCGAAGCCGATGCCCACACCAATGGTGCCGCCGATGAAAGCAAAGGCCGAAAGATTAATACCCAGGCTGCCTAAGGCCGCGACCACAGCTACCGTCAAAAGCGTGACCTTCAGCGCCTTGGTCAAAAGCACCTGGACTGATGGGGTAAGTTCTTCAAAACTCGACAGGCGTTTTTCCAAAAGCGCGGAAGCACCGTAAGCCAGTTTGAGGAGCACGGTGAATACAATAACGCCCTTGATCAGTAACAGAATTGAAATCCTAACACCTCCAAGGGTGACGGCCAGCTGGTCTAACAACTGGATTGTAGGGCCAAGCAGATTAAGAATGTGAAGCGCTGCAACGCACCAGGCGGTGATGGACAGCAGTCGAGACCATCTGGAGTCCCGCAGCATGGCGGTAGTGAATCGAATGATGAGCCAGGCCGTCAGAAGGCGAGCACCAGTGTGGACCAAAGATGCAGGCATTTCATATTTGTTCAAAGTCTTTATGCCGATCCAGAGGATAAGAATGCCAAGGGCATAGGTAATGAGAGGCAAAAATGCCGTGAGTAATTTCCCCTGGAATCGATCGGTCCAGTCCCGGGTTTCAAGGAGACGCCGCAGTTGCTTTTTCACGGGATGAGCGAAAAGAGCTGCCATCAGCAATCCAAAGGCAATGACGGCAAATTCAAGCAGTGTTGTGATGGTCAGGGCATTTTGGATAAACCAATGCCACAGAGACGATAGTTGAGAGAGCAAAAATGCCGGTTCGACATATTTTTCCATTTATTTGTATCCTTTGATCCAGTATCGGAGATCGTAAGCGTTTGACTTTAGGAAGGATTGGGAAAAATATCAGGATTCGCGTTGCAAGTCAATTCCCTAAAGACCGAAGCAGCGATTCCAATTTTGGCTTTTTGCGTACAACCGGCCATGTCCCGCTTCAGCGGGATCTCAAAACGGCGCCAAAACCCATTGGTAATTTCTTAGCACGGCGGTAAAGCTTCAGAATTTGGCTAAGATGAGACCCTTGAAGGAAGGATCCTGTGTCAAAACCGTCTTACCGCCTGTTTGTAATGTGAAAAAGGGATGATGCCACTCCAAAAGGTCTCCGAAGTGGATCATTGGCGCCGTTTCGAGACAGATCCCCACGGCCTAAGATTGCAGAGAATGCAAAATGAGAATCGCTGAGACCGAAGGAAGCGTTCCTTTAAGAAAGGTTGCCGTGTGCCCGGAGGGTGTAATCAAAAGGCAGTCTTTCCTGCTGCTTTATCCTACTGATTTAAATTTCCCCTTTACGGCGCCGCATACGGGACATTTTTCCGGCACTTCATTTTCCGCGACGTATCCGCACACCTGGCAAACAAAATACTGGGTTTCCCGCTCTTCCATCATGTCGTTCAGTGCCCGTTTATAAAGGTCCGCGTGCATGACTTCCACGTCCCTGGACTGGGCAAACGCCTTTTCGGCACTGGTCATTCCTTCTTCGGCGGCCTCTCCGATGAGCTTGGGGTATTCTTCCGCGTTCGCCTTGATTTCGTTTTGAAAGGCAGTTTCAAGGTTCTCTTCCGTGGTTCCGATCTTTCCGGTCATGAGACGCAGAAATCGCCTTGCATGCACCGATTCCGCTTCGGATACGGCCCTGAAAAGGCGGGCGATCTGAGAATAGCCTTCGGTTGCGGCTTTTTGCGCAAAGGTGCTGTTCCGTGCGGCGGCCTTGGATTCCGCGGCAAAGGCATAAGCGAGATTTTGCTCTGTTTTCGTAGACATGTAGAAATCTCCTTTGTATTGAAAAGATGTTGAAGATGCCCTTTATAGCACCAAATCGCAGAGGTTTGCAACCGCGCTGATGTCTGCGTATCAGATGGATGCATCGGGTATCTCAGGCATGTATCATGATGGAAAATGAAGGTTTCCGCCAACGTCACCAGCAGATCGCTCTTCTATAATTCAATTAAATCAATAGGATAAAATTGGATTGAAAGAGGGGGGCGCGACTTTTGTATTTTTCAGAAACTCCCAGATCGGAGTGGGTTGGATCAGGCCTGCAGTTTCTCTTGACGCGCAGGGGAAACCTTTCTTATATTGCTCTCTATAAAATTGCGGCTTATCCCTTCACCATTTAAATTGATTTGCAAGGTCTCCTCTTTGATTCAGGGCAAGAGAGCCCTTTCGAAGAGGTTTGAAGAAAATTCCGTCGGGCTAAGTAATTGGAGACTTTATGGCAAGAATCTATCTTGTGCGTCATGGAAAAGCCAAAGGCGAATGGGGTGTGGAACGCGATCCGGGTCTTGCCGAGTTGGGTCATGAGCAGGCCCGGACGGCGGCCCGTTCTCTGGCCCCAGTGGGTCCGCTCAGAATTGTATCAAGTCCCTATGCGCGCACTCTGGAAACCTCAATGCCATTGTCTCAAATCTGGAATGTTACACCCACCATAGATGAACGTGTGGGGGAGATCCCATCTCCGGTTGAGTATCCGGCGGACAGACTCCCATGGTTTCATCAGATCATGGCGCTAACATGGCCGGATTTAGACGAAAATCTCAAGGCCTGGAGGAGAAATTTAATTAAAGCGCTCCTCGAATTTGAGGAAGACACGGTCGTTTTTTCGCACTCGATTGCGATTAATGTGGTTGTGGGAGAAGCAACCGGAGACGACCGAGTCGTCTGTTTCTGGCCCGAAAATGGTTCCATCACCACCATTGATGCGAACCATTCGGTGCTCAGGTTGATCAAAAGCACCATGGTGGATGCTCACCCTTTGTCATAACCGTTTAGCCTTTACCAAAGGAAGACTTCGTTCCAAAATCCTGTAGGAGCCAGCTTGAAAGAACTGGTGGGGGAATCCCAATCCCTGTGCATGAATGCCATTTATTCACGGGTATTAATCCTGATCCGAGAATATTGCATCGCGGGAGGATTGAAATGAGAAACGTGATCTTTTCCATTCTTGTTGGACTTCTCGTGTTTCCATGGCTGACGACATGCCGCGGGGGGATCCAGCCGAGCCTGACGTGAACGGGCTGGGTGAAACGCCGGGCGTGGTGACAAACACCTGTACCGACTACACCGTCTATTGCATGGACGAATGTCCGCCAGGGGAACGGTGTCTCACCTTCAAAAACAGCTGTTCAGAAGACATTTTCCTGATGTATAGCGTTGGATGTAACTCCGATGGCAAGGCCGGTTCGCCACAGTGCGGTTGTACGATGGGGCCAATACTGGGAAAAAGCGGGGGCATGAAATACTGGAAGCTCGTAAATGCAAATTATTCTCCCGGATCCTCCACCTAAATGGTCAGGCGAACGGAATATTGGATCGAGGATGCAATGGCTTTATTCAGAAGCCCTTCAAAATAAAAGAATTATCACAAAAATTGAGAAAGATATTGGATGAGAGATAGGATTGGATAGGGATGAACAATGAGGAAAGAGACAGGCGCGATTTCAGGAATAGACTGACCGCAATCAGCTTATCGTTTGTGATCGGGGCCGCCCTCATGGCGGTTAAGTTCTATGTGTATTATCTCACCCGATCTTCGGCTGTTTTTTCCGATGCCCTGGAATCGATTATTAATGTGGTGGCCGCGGCCTTTGCACTGATGAGCATTATCTTATCATCCAGACCGCCGGATAAAAGCCACCCTTATGGGCATGGAAAGGTGGAGTATTTTTCCGCAGGGTTTGAGGGTGCGCTTATCATACTTGCCGCCATCGGCATCTTCAAAACGGGGTTGGAACATATTCTTCATCCGCGACCCATGCCCAATCTCGAACTCGGTCTGCTCATCCTCCTTGCCACGAGCGTGGTGAATCTCGCTTTGGGCATCGGTCTTGTCCGGGTAGGCAAAAGTACCCATTCCCTTACGCTCATTGCGGACGGAAGACATGTTCTCACGGACGTATACACATCCGCGGGGGTCCTGGTGGGCCTTTTTCTGGTGGCTCTCACGGGCTTTTACTGGCTGGATGGAACCGTCGCTTGCCTCGTGGGATTTAATATTCTTTTCACGGGGGTGAATCTGGTGCGAAAATCGTTCGCGGGTCTCATGGATGCGGCGGAACCCGGTCTTCTGGAAGAGATTGCCGGACTGTTGGAGAAGCACAGAAAAGAGGACTGGGTAGGGATTCACGAGCTTCGGGCGTACCGTTCAGGGGCTTTTATCCATGTGGATCTTCACCTGATTCTTCCCAGGACTTTCACGCTTGAAGAAGCACATCGGGAGGCCGAGGAGGTGGAGGCGATCATAGAGGCGGCGTATGATGGGAGGGCCCGGGTCCTTGTGCATCTGGATGCCTGCGCGGATCCGGACTGTCCAGCATGCCGAAGAAACGCCTGTCGGTTACGGGAAGCGGACTGTAATCATCATGGGCCCTGGAATGTGGAGATCATTATCTCCGAAAGGGCCGGAGACCCCCCTTTGTGGAACGCTTCCCCCAAGCAGAAATAGGGATCCGATACTACCCCACCACAAGGTCCGAGAGTGCTTCCTGCAAACGGGGAAAATCGAATTGAAATCCGGCTTCCAGTAATTTCCGGGGAAATACTTTCTGTCCCTGAAGCAGGATCGAGCCGAATTCGCCTTTCATCCACTTGATGACAAATCCGGGCACAGGCGGCAAAAAGACCGGTTTTTTTAATACCTTCGAAAGGATCGCCGTTAAATCCCCGTTCGTTACAGGCTCCGGAGCAGTACAGTTAAAAGGCCCGGAAAGATCTTCCCGATCCAAAAGAAAAAGGAGGATACGGATGAGGTCCTTTTGGTGAATCCAGGAAAACCATTGTTTTCCGCTTCCCAATCGGGCTCCAAGGCCTTTACGGAACAAGGGAAGCATTTCCCCCAGGGCCCCGCCGCTTTTTCCCAGGACGATGCCGAAGCGGCACAGGACAACCCTCACTCCGAATGTCTCCGCTTTCAGGGCCTTTTCTTCCCATTCCCTTGCCACGGAAGCCAGGAAATCGTTCCCGGCGGGTGTGCTTTCGTCCAGTTCTTCATCCCCATGGAAACCGTAATAGCCCACCGCGGAGGTGCTGAGAAGGGTGGTCTTTTTTCCTTTTCGTTCCAGCATGCCATTTACCAGGTTTTGCGTTGTTCGAAGCCGACTCTCCCGGATCAAATCTTTTTCTTCTCTTGTCCATCGCCTGAAGATGGATTCTCCGGCCAGATTGATAAGGAGTTCGTGCTCCGATACTTTTTCCTGCCAGGCCCCTTCCTTTGTGGGATCACCTTCCAGCATAAATACGCGGTCTGCAAGAGGTCGGTCTTCTCGAATCCTTCTTGTCAGCAGGGTCACATGATGCCCCTGATCCGTAAGCTTTTTTGCCAAAACCGAACCGACAAAACCCGTTCCTCCGGTGATAAAGATCTTCATGGCATCCATACCTCCATCTCTTCCCATACAATGCAATCTTCCGGGCATAGAGCGATGGCTTCATCCACCTGATCTTTTGGATATTCGGGAAGATCCGCCACCTCAATAAGCCCGGTATTGTCATTTCTCAGGAAAACCGATGGACAGACCTCCAGGCAGGCATCGCAATTCCTGCAATCTCCAAGGTCGAGCACCGGAACCATTTTTGTTGTCGCTTTCATGCCTGCCGGGTTATTCCTCTTCTAAAGACTTTTCTCCAGCTCCGATGAGCGGCAGGACCTCATCTATTTTGAAAAATAGTAGAAATCTGGGTTTTCCCTCTTCCTTTTCCCCTGGATACCTCTTGCTTCGCAGAGAATAGAGGAGGTCTGTGTCCTTTTCTTCCCTGACCTTTGTGATAAAGAGCCGTTTTCCCCTGTAACCGCCTCCTTCTTCCATGAACAGATAGGCTGCGTGGTTATTGGTTTGAAGGTTATGATGGGTCAAACGGTCCGCCATGATAAATGCGATCATTCCATCATCCATGAAATGGGGTTTGGCGTAGACCGCCATGTCCACTTTTCCCTTCCCATCCGCTGTTGCAAGAATTCCACGCCCTTTTGTGCCTTGAAAATATTCCTTGAGTTCCATTTGTTTCCTCCTTTGGTTGGTTGATAGACTTCAAGATTTTCTGAATCCTGATATCCGCTGGCCTTGGTTTCATTCCTGCAGACAATCCCCGCAGAGTTTTTTTCCGTTGGAGTAGGTCAATTTTGATGCCATGGTGGGTTCTCCGCACCTTTCGCAAGGTTCTGAGGGTTCAATGACCGCTTTTGAAGGCGGCTGCTCATTGACGGGTTTCACGTCGAAGAGTCCGTCCAACGGTCTTGTGAGGATGTCTCTGGCCCTTTCCAGATGGACCTCCTGAAATCGCTGTTTTTCCGATTCCGTTGCCTGTCCCGTACGAATCCTGTCCATCAGGCGGCGATGTTCTTCCGATAATTCCAGGGCTCCGTTTTTTAATGCTACGCGTATTCCATCCCCTGAATTACGACTGATCAGTGTCAGAACCTGCTTGCCGTAGTCTTTGAAAAAGAAGTTCCCTTTTCCGAAAGTGCAGCCCGTGAGGACCTGGACGGCATCGGCCCCGCACGCGTTCGTCTCAACAATGGCAACGATCTCTTCATCTTCGGACCTATTTTCTTTCAACCACTCCATGCCGGCTTGGCTTGCCCGATAACCGATGGCCAGGCCGGGGCAGATATGTCCATGAAAATCGGCACATTTCTCAAAGTCTTTTGCGTGAAAAGGATCTGTTGAATTCATGAAAATTCTCCTTATAATCTTTCTGTTGGCTCGGTGACGCCCAGATAGGGTATCGTGGAAAAATAAGGCCACATCGACTTTTTTTCCGGGATAGAGACGCTGCCTCCGTGGCCTGACACAATTGAATGGGATACTAAATGCGGGTCTAAAGTCCGGAATAAGAATAAATTAGGTCGTTTACAGACTGCTGTCAAGAAATGGCATTGAGAATGAGAAAGGAGAAGGGTTCATGTACAAGAAATTTTCGTTCGTGGTTGCTTTGGTCTGTCTGGGGGCTTTTCTTAATTCCGCCGCCGCCCAAGAGTTTTCCATCCGGGACTGGGTTTTTACCTGGTATGCCGCCCAGGTGGACGATGTGAGGATGGACATTGAAAAAACACCGGCCGGTACGCTGGTTGTCCTGCAAAGTATAGGGGGACCGATTGCGACCATCCATGCGGCTCCCGACGAGGCCGTGGAGATCGGCAAAGTCCTCAAGGATACCAACATCTATTACGACAAACAGATGAAGAGGCGAGACTTAGACGACCAGGATGTGATCGTTTCAGGAGAGCACAAGGTCTATTTCACGTCTTCTCGTGGAAAGAATTTTCAGGTCAGTGTCCGCACCACCAGCATGGTCAGCCCGGCCGTAATGATGACCAGAAATGAGGCCTTGAAGATAGCGGATAGCCTGCTGGAATCGAAAAAGATGGCAGACTGGGTAGACAAACGTATTCATCCGTGATCATGGAGGATCTCTTCTATTATAGCGCCGATCTTTGTGTAATGGGTTCCCTTCCGGAAGAGTTTGTCGCAGGATGAGCAATGAGCATATTGTCGCATGCGGCTCGCGTTTTGGGAGGAAGCCGCTGGTACACCTCCTCCTTGGAGACGCCTTCAAGGGCCGTGTTGCACAGGAGGCATCGGGAAAAGGGCTTTATCCCGTTTTTCAGAGACAAGAGATCGAGGACATATCGGACCTGTTCCTTGGTTGTCCCGGGACGTAAAAAGATTCCATGAGTGACGTCTTTCAATTTGAGCAGGTTTTGGCTTCCTGTCAGAATTGTGCGCTTTTCGGATTTTGAAATATCGACGATCTGCCGGGGAGTAAGAGAGGGGAAACTGGCCACATCAAGGCCTAATGCCCGCAGGATTTTGACCACCTTTCCCAGGTTCCAGTCGGCCACGAACCGCGTCTGCCTGAGGGGCACCTCCCTCAGGTGGGTCACATTCTGAATATCGAGGGATTCAAAGACGGGATACACGCTGATTCTGTCCCGGTCTTGAAGGATGTAGCCGAAATCCACGGAGTCCCCGTTTACCAGAATCAGGTCCACCTCTGTGTGGGGAACGCCCAGTGCCTCGATCTTGTCCTTTATCGATTCCCTTCCCTTGAACGGGCTTTGAAAATTCTGCTTGCGTTTTTCTGGTGGAAGGAAGTCGTTCAATTCCTCATAGAATCGAAAGGTGACTTCAGGCATGGGCTATTCTTCAACTCCTGCAGGAACCTGCCAAAATTGATTCCTTTCCTTTAATAGACGGTGTATTTATCGGACCGGCCTTTCACCTTTTCCTATGTTGATCTAACGTTATTGAATGATGGAAGTAAGCGTTTTACAGCACGGAATATTATCCATTCAGGCCCGCTTTTTTTAACCGTTCCATAAGGCTCGGCTTTCGGCTGTGCGTTTCACGAATGCGTTGCAGCTTCTCCTGAAACGGTTTCTCCTTTTTTCCTTTTATCCCCAAGTCTCTGAGATCCACAAGGAGTTGAACCGCGGAATCATAATCCGATGGACGTTTCGTTCCAATGAGTTCGTCCACCTGATTCCAGACTTGGTCTTCTCGCTTGACCAGTTCATTCAGGTATTTTTCTCGAATGACCGCCTTTTCCCGTGCTTTTTGAGCCGCTTCTTTCGCCTTCTTTTCAGCGATCCGTCGTTCTCTCTCGGCTGTATGCGTTTCTGCCTCTGCAATCAGCTCCATAACGGTGCGCTGTTGTATATCCATTCCACCATCGTGTTTTCCCCCGATCCCGCTTTGGTATCGCTGAAGCAATTCAGCACCGAGATGAGGATCGTGCCCCCGGATCAAACGGAGCAGGATATTGTCCTTCTCTTCGTCTGGAAGTTTAGAGATCCAGGCGCTCAGCGCCTTTTCATCTACACCCTGCTGGACCTCCGTTGTAGCACTGTTTCGGGCTGCCACCGCAACCAGATCTGTGTTGATCCGCATGAATTCCACAAGTTCCTTCAGGGGGGCATTCAGGCTGCCAAGGTTGGGAGGAACCGGAGGTTCCAGTTCGTCCTCTTCAAAATCCTCCATCTGGGCGCAATAAAGCCAGCCAAGATAAAGACATCGGTAATCTCCGTTAAGGATATCAGAACGTAACGTAATCAAAGAGGAAAGCCATCCCTCCCCCTCTTCCCATTCAGGATCATCGGTTTCGGAGGTGAACTGAAAAATCAGATTTTCTCCTTTTTTATAGGCGGTAACACTTTCGCCACCACAATATTCCTTTACCAAATCAAAATTGACCAACCTGAGAGGAACCTTCAACAGAAACTCGCGGCTCCCCCAATTGGCCACATAGAGAAATGCGTCAAAATATTTCTCCATCAGTTTCAACGGGCTCCCCTTGAAGTCGCCGCCGTAGTTATATTCATTTATAAAACTGGTGGGGGTGATCTGTGCCCTTGAGGATAAATTTCTCAAGGCTTCCATGGCCTTTTCGTCCAAAGGCTGATCAATGGCCCGGAATTCGTAATACTGGTATTCACTCATGGTTTCTCCATTTCAGTTTTGGCTATTCCATAAAGGTATCGTCGAGTATTTGCCCGTATCGGCCGATGCCCCAAATGGAAGGTTTCGTGCTTTCTTCACATCCTCGCCTGATAATGTAAAGAAGACACCAACAACTTTACATGAAGACCAGCTGATGTAAAGTTGAGACTGTTTCTTATGACGTTCAATCCAAAAACAAAGCAAAATAATGGCCAAAAATAAATAACTGGCTTCGTCCTATTTTCTCCCATTTCTTCAGGAGATGGAGTCCCTCGAAATCAAGGATGTTCCTGAGTCTCGTGAACTGTATCCCAAATTTTGGTGAAAATCCCACGGGATCATGCTATACTAATTTCATGAAAAATAAACCTGTCAGCGAAACAAATCCCTACTCGCGAGATAAGGCCAAACGGAAAGTCGGTTTGTTTATGTCCGTCTGTTCGTCTTCGGCCATTGAGGGAATCGCGGCAGAGGGCTTTTTAGACGAATATCTGTCGAGAAAAGCCAAGCAGACTACGAGTCATAAGATTGCAAAGAGTGGGCAACGACACTCGTAAAGACTTTTTCCATAGGCACATAATTTCGATGCAGTCCATACCGTACAGCCGCGAAATATTCCTCCTGCCGTGCATTTACAAAACAGTTGAAGTCAAGCGGAGGCACTTCCAAATGTTGACTATTTTCCAACTTAGTGTCATTGAAACGTCAGCTTTTTAGTTAATACTATTTATAGTAATATCAAAAAGTTAAAAAATAGAGTGGCGAAAAACTTATTGATTTTAATGTCTGAGCGGAAAAACCAAACCGGTTGTTAGTTATTAAAAGTTCGGCTAATGACAAAGCCTCCAGATCGCTGATCGCCGAGGACCGATGGCGAAAATGGTTTTGTCTTTATGCGACATTTCAAATAAGATATTTGCTACTCTTTTTCTTTTTTGTTTTTCATCAAGGACATCTGAAATATAGTCTAAGATTAATTTATCAATGTCTTCTCGCCTGGCACCTCCAAACTCCTTCAAGGAGTGAACTATCGGCCTGTCCCCTTTTTTTCTTCATCCCGGTTTTCGGTTTTTCAGCCTTGACAAGCGCCGATGCAGTGGTTTCAGCCATCTGGTCAAGGGATTCAAATTCGGGTCGTTCTTTCATTTGGTTTCATTTCCGGAGTTTCAGGGTCAGGTGGAAAGGTGCGGATGCTCGCGACGGATGGTTTGAATGATTTCATCCAACTGTTGAAGAAAACGGGAGCGGTCACGCTTATTTAGAGGCGGAGGTCCTCCCGTGATTTCTCCCGACTCACGAAGTTCCGACAACAGATCCCTGGTCGCGACGGTCATGCCTATGTTGTCTTCCGTGAACGGCTTTCCGGTCGGACCAAGGACCCGTGCCCCTTTCGCAAGACAACGGCTTGCAAGGGGGATGTCGGCGGTGACCACGATGTCGTGAGGTTGCAGGTGTTCGACGATCCAATCATCCGCCTCGTCCAACCCGTCCCCTACAACTTCCAGGGCAATCCGTCGTTCATTGGGTACCCGCATCCAGGAGTTGGCCACCAACGTGACGGGAAGGCCAAATCGGCCGGCCACGCGGTATACTTCCTGTTTGACCGGGCAGGCATCCGCATCTACAAAGATGTGCAGCAAAAAAAATCCTCCTTCATTTCTGGAACCAATCCAGGTGCTCCCTATAATTTCTTCCCACGCACACAATCTTGGATGGGGAAGCCGTTCGGCCGTCGACGATGATTGTTTTCACCAGACTTTCACTCACCTTTGTGTCACTTGTTTTCGGGCAAAAATTCTTTCACGCGCCCAATTTGACCATCCTCAAGGCGGACTTTGATACCGTGGGGATGGGTGGGAGATTTTGTGAGGATATCTTTCACGATCCCTTCGGTGAGTTTGCCCGATCGTTGATCTTTTTTTAGCACAATGAATACGTGTATTCCCGGTTTTATATGTTCGCGACGCTTCCCGTCCATACTTCTCCTTTCCCCTTCTGCCTGTTTTCTATTTACGGATATTGGGCTTCCTCCGTGGGATATCCTTCAGATCCCTATTTGTTGACGTTGGACACCAGCATGGGGTCGGAGTATTGGTGCAGATTTCCGTACAGGGGGCCCCAGTTTCCATCGCTTTGTTTGTCCTCTGCCAGGGCCACAGTGATAAGGCGAACGCCGTCAGCGGTCTTGGCCGCCACCTGTGCGGTTATGCTCCGGGTGGTCCGGCGTCTCCGCGCGGTTTTTGTGGTGTCAGTCCACTCCTCGACGGTTTGTTCTTTCCAATTTCCTGAAATGATGGTGCATCGAAGCGGATTGCCGCCCTCTTTCTTGTCATTCTTCACCAAGTCTTCGGCCTTTTTCTTCAACTCGCCCATGTCGCTGCCGGTGTAGCGATCCGGCGTCATGAAGGTACGCTCTTTTCGAATCTCCCGGTTCTCTTTATCCTTGGCCTCCAGGGCTTCAAATTTAGCCTGGATCTCTTTTCGTTTGGGATCGGATTCCCCCAGGGCGGCAAGGGCATCGTCCGTGGTTTTGCGGATCGATGCCATCCATTTGTGATCCACCAGATTCGGCTTAACGGCCTTATCGGATTTCCACCCGTTGTCTTTGTCCAATTGAGCCATGGCGGCATCGATATCTTTTTCTGCGTCTCCCGTTAAGGACGCAACACGGCTGGCAAAACCTTCCTCAAAGGCCTTCAAACGAAGGGGTGCTTCCCTGTCGGCCAGATCTTCCAGTTGGAAGGTCTTGCCGTTGGGAAACTCTGTTTTTTTGTACTGCTCATAGAAAGCCTTAAAGGCTTCGTAGCGTTTCTGGGCGTCGGCAAACTTTTCGGGTTCGGATGTACCCGGCACAAAAACGGTTTTGGCGGGGTCGTAGTCCTCCTGTCCTGTATAGGAGAGATAGGCGCGGAACTTGGCCACCCACTCTGCGGATTGTTGTTCCTGAGCGGTTTTGGCAGCAGCAGCGTCGGCCTCGGCTTTTGACTCCGCCGCGCCTTGTTCTTCCGCCTTGCCGCTCAGTTCATTAAATCGGTTTTTCGTGGCGGCGAAATCGGGATTGGCGGGGTCGAATTGACCGCTGTAGTTCTTTTCAATTTCGTCAAACAACTCTCCGGCCTGCTGGAGTTTGTACTTTGCGTTTTTTGCGTCGGTGTTGGCATAGCGCTCGGCGCCATCTAAGAGGCGGTCGATGTCCTTCAGCCTCTTTTTCACCCCTGAGGGGAGCCTGTTTCCGTTCGATGCCTTTGCGGCTGGTTCGGAAGATTTTGACGACATGGCCTTAGACTGGGGTTTGGGAGGCAGTTTCTGTTCGGAAGAGGAGGCACTGCTCTCCGTCTTGCCGAGTTTCTTATCCACACTGGCTCGCAGGCGCGCAAATTTTTTTTCGGTTTGCAAGATCTTCTTGTTGCTCGGATCTTCCGCCTTCCCCTGTTCTATGAGCGCTGCGGCTTCATTCAGCAAGGCATCTGCTTCCGCATTCTTACCGCTATACATCAATTTTTCGGCACTGCGGATGATCTTGTCCGCCTGTTTTGCCAAGTCGTCCGCACCGGCAAAGGCTTGCCCTGCGGCAAAGAAAGACACCGCCAGTAAACCTGCAACAACAATAACCATTCGTCCCCATTTCGTCCTCATGTGCTCCCTCCTCTTAGAAATTCGACATCGCGTTATGTAGCGCCAATCCAAATGACTGCAGATACTATGGTTTTCCCTGGTCATTTCCTGCTTTTCGATCTTCACGACCCGGATGCCTCTGGTTTCTGAAAAGGCCCGTAAAGAGGCTGAAGGTTGCCCCCGCGATAGGCCTGATATGACTCACCCGAAAGATGAGCTGCCCGTGACCGATGGGTTCCACGGGACGCACTTCCCTGAATTTCTTGAGCAGAAGCCCGGCGGCAACGAGTCGAATGAGGCCTGATAAGAAAAAGATCACCGGGAGGGCCGAGATGGGCCTCCACACCCATGTCCCAAGGGTAAAAGAAGCTGGAAGATGATCGGCCGCAATAGCCCCGCATAAGGACCCGAACAGGACAAACACCCCATTGACCAAGCCCTGGTATGCTACGCACCTGGCCCGCTTCGGAGGGGTGACCGCATCAAACAGGAAGTTGGTTGCGGAAAGGTTGAATCCCGCCCATATGAATCCGGCATAAACCTGGATTCCCATTAGATACCCGAGGTTGTGGGAGATGAGCCAGAGCATGGGCGCCAGGCTGACACCCCACCCACACAGGTTCAGAATCTTTTTATTCCCGAAACGGTCGCTCAACTCTCCCCAGTACCGAAAGGTGAGGAACTGGCTGACGGCAGCTACTGCCGTTACGGCTGTAAACTCCAGATAGCTGAGATGGAGGTCTCGGAGCATATATAGAGCAAAATAAGGGCCTGAAAAAGCGAGCCCGAAATTGACGGCGGCCACGAAGAATACAAATTTTGCAAAATTGGAATGGGGCGAACGCCTCAAAAATTGCCTGAAGGTGAATATCTGCTCGGCGGACAGCTGAAATTCCGGATCAGCATAACGCTTTAGCCAGTGAACGGAATTCAGGCGAGCAAGAAAAGCCGCTAAAAAGATGATCAGGAAACCTACAGCCACATGATCCCACCGGGCAAAGAGGTGCAAGACACACCCTCCCATGAGAAGCGCGACGAACGTGCTCATTCCGGCCAACCGGTTGCGGTTCCCGAAAAACCGGCCCCTGATGCGGGGGTCAACCAGATCGCCGATCAGGCTGTTCCACACCGGAACGATAGCCCCGTTAGCGCCCTGATAGAGGAGAACCATCCCCACCAAGAGCCACACAGTCGCCTCTCCCCTCCCAAAAAAAAATGGGAGAAGGCATATGGGAATCCATAGGAGCGCCTGAAAAAGGGCGCCTGTGACAATCACCCGGCGCCGACTTCGGAAGGTGTCCATGCGGGTGGCCCCTGCCCACTGCATTACCGCCCCGAAAACCTGCGGAAGGGTGGACAAGATGCCCACCTGCAGGGTTGTGGCCTGAAGGAAGATGCCGAAAGGTCCCAGATAGGTTTCCCCGGAACCGAGCATCACGGCATTGCCTACTCCGTCACGAATGGAAGCGCGAAGAGAGGGATCATGGATCTCCGTGTTGGTTGAGGTGTCGGCTGAAATGGTTTCCGGTGGCATGGAAAAAGCAATTCTCCAAAGATGTTTTTCTATCATCTTGTCCGATCGCTGCAGCGAGGGTGCCTGGTCCGCAGCAATTTCAAATCATAACATCCTTGGAGCTGAACCTGAATCTTTTTCTGACAGCGATCCTCTTAAAACCCTTGCAATTTAAAAAGCGAATATTCTATTGTGGAATATGTGAGCAATAATATTTATGTGATAGAAAGGATAACGTCGATGAAATGGAGAAATTTTAAAAGAAACAGCCTTGCTGTGGGTATCGCCATCCTGTTGTTTTTGTTGCACCTGTCTTCTGTTGCAGGGGCGATAGAAGGGGAAACCGTCACTGTTTTTGCGGCGGCATCCACAACCAATGCCATTACCGACATTGCAAAACTCCATATGGATCAACAGAAAGATAAGGTGCGGATCTCCTTCGCCTCCTCTTCAACCCTGGCGAAGCAAATCGACAATGGGGCGCCGGCGGATATCTTTATTTCCGCCAACAAGAAGTGGATGGATTATCTGGAGGCGCAAAAGATGATTGCGCCAAAGAGCCGGATGGACTTGCTCGGCAATCGCATTGTCTTGATTATACCGGCCGAGAGCAGCCTGAAACATATAGTGATTAAACCAGATTTCCCTCTGGGGCAATTCCTGGGCGATGGTCGTCTGGCCATGGGTGACCCCGAACATGTGCCGGCCGGAATCTATGGGAGGGAGGCCTTGATGCGTCTGAACGTGTGGGAAAAGGTCAAGAACAAGGTGGCTGCCATGAAAGATGTGCGTGCAGCCCTTGCAATGGTTGAGCGAGGTGAAGTCCCGGTCGGTCTGGTCTATTCCACCGATGCCGCCATTTCTGAAAAAGTTCGTGTCGTGGGGATCTTTCCGCCCGAAACGCATTCTCCCATTCTGTACCCTGCAGCCGTTGTCGCAGGTCACGCAACTCCGGCAGTGGGGCGATTTATGGCCTTTTTAGGCTCGCCCGCCGCAAAGACGATCTTTGAACGATACGGTTTTTCGGTCAAATGAGCGATATGGCCGGGCTTACACCCATGGAGTGGGAGGCCCTCCGGCTCAGCCTCTGGGTATCTTTGTGGGCGGTTGCGGGGAGTCTGCCCATCGGCATCCTGGCGGCCTGGGTCCTGGCGCGGTTGCATTTTCCGGGCAAAAGTCTCTTGGACGGCATCGTCCACCTGCCGCTGGTCCTGCCTCCCGTTGTCACGGGATATGCCCTTTTGATCCTTTTCGGGCGAAAAGGGCCCCTGGGCGCTTTTCTGCGGGATCACCTGGGCCTGACGCTGGCCTTTAACTGGAAGGGCGCTGCATTGGCGGCGGCCGTGATGGCCTTTCCCCTGTTGGTGCGGGCGGTGCGGCTCTCCATTGAGAGTGTGGATGAGGGGCTCGAGTCGGCCGCCCGCACTCTGGGCGCAGGACCCCTGAGGGTCTTTTTTACCGTGACCCTTCCCCTGGTTGCACCGGGAATTATCAGCGGCATGATTCTGGCTTTTGCCAGGAGTCTGGGAGAATTCGGGGCAACCATTACCTTTGTCTCCAATATTCCGGGAGAAACAAGGACACTGCCCCTGGCCCTCTACACCCTGACGCAGATGCCCGGCGAGGAATCGAACGCCATGCGTCTGTGCGTCCTGTCGGTCGCCGTGGCCATGATTGCCTTGTTCCTTTCCGAAATGGCAGCCCGTCGATTTTCCCATCGTTTGAAAGGATAGTTTTGGAAATTGATCTCAAAAGAAAGCATGGCGATTTTACCGTCAATGCCGTTTTCCAGGGGTCCCGATCGGGGGTAACCGCCCTTTTCGGACCTTCGGGCGCCGGGAAAACGTCCATCGTCAATATGGTTGCCGGACTGCTGAAACCCGATTCCGGTCGTGTGGCCGTGGATGGTCACATCCTGTTTGATTCGGCACGGGGCATTAATCTGCCGCCCGAAAAGCGTCGGGTCGGCTACGTCTTTCAGGAAGGACGTCTTCTGCCCCATTATTCGGTGAAATCGAATCTGACGTACGGCATGCATCGTACGCCTTTAAAGCAACGCTATGTGGATTTTAATCAGGTGGTGGAACTCTTAGGTATCGGTCCTCTTCTTCAGCGCAGCCCGGCAACACTTTCCGGTGGCGAAAAACAGAGGGTGGCCATCGGCCGCGCCCTGTTGGCCAGTCCTGCATTGCTGCTCATGGATGAACCCCTGGCATCTCTGGATGCGAACCGCAAGAAGGAGGTCCTGCCGTTCATCATGGCCATGTCCAGCGAGTTTGCGATCCCCATCCTCTATGTTACCCATGCCATGGATGAGATCCTCCATCTGGCGAGCCGGATCGTTCTCCTCGAAAGAGGACAGATCCTGGCCTCCGGACCGATCGAACAGCTCATTTCTCGACCTGACCTGCGGCCCTATTTCGGGAATGAAGACTATGGGACTTTGATAGAAGCGGAAGTGGTTTCTAACGACGATGCCGACGGACTGACTCACCTTCGCTTTCCGGGGGGTGTCTTAAAGGCGAGGCGGATATCCGCCCCGCCCGGGGCATCCGTGCGCATCCGCATACCGGCCCGAAGCGTTGCCATTGCTCTTGAAAAGCCGATTCAAAGCAGTTTCCAAAACATCTTTCCCGGTGTAGTCACGCACGTGATTGATGACGGCGGGGCTTTTGCGTCTGTGGGCCTGGATCTGGGTTGCCCTCTTGTGGCACAGATCACCATGAAATCGTGCCGACAGATGAGCGTAATGGCGGGCCAACCTGTTTTTGCCGTAATCAAGACCGTTTCGCTGTCCCCTTTTACGGCTTTGGACCCCAGGGAGCCGAAACCAGCAACTGCACTTCCTGGGTCTGGATAGACGGTCGGATTTTTGCTGCAAAAGTCATAAATTCCTTGTTTGCGTATACCCGTTTCCAAAAATCACGACGTTCGCTGTCGCTTTCAAATCGCCAGAAATGGATGAGCTGATGAAGCTGACCCGTGTCGCTGATGAAATAACCGATGAGGTTCTTCCCGAAACCTGCGGCTTCCATAACCGGCCAGCCTTCCTCGGTGTAAAGTCGAACAATCTCTGGCATGTGCCCTACCCTGATGGAATAGGTACGTTTCTCATATACCGCCACAATGTTGCGCCTCCGTTACCAATAAATTGTTTACCTGGAACGGTCGGAGAGGCGCGCGGCCTCCCCAACTGTTCGATTCTTCGGTTCGTATCATTCATTTATGAGGGCGGTGTTGGTCTGAGCACACCGTTCTTATCCCTTTTGTTGGGGTAGGGCTGCTTGGGCAGCGGCGCGCCTGGGAGCTCTTCAACCGACTTGCCGAATTTCCATCCGGGGGGACAAACCGCAACATACCTGGCATACCCCCCTGTTCCGCCTTCGGGCTTTGCAAAGCCGATGATCACAAGGGCCCCGGCCTCGGGCACCTGGTCCAAATTGGTCATCCCCTCGGCCTGGCAGAAATTATTCGTCAGGAGCCAGGTTTCACCGACCATCTCGGGTGTGGTGTCCGTGTCCAGCGGTTCATGCCCGTGAAACAGGATTTTCCTTTCCAGGTGGAGGAGCTTCAAGGCATCCAGTTTGATCCCGGGGAACGGTGCATTGGCAAATCGCTCGGTTTCCTTCCATTTTTTTGACCAATCGGATCGGATGGCAACAACAGCGCCCTCAGGAATCTTTCCATGCTTGGCTTCCCAGGCCTTGATGTCTTCGACGGTGGCATGGTATCCCGCATCCTTTGCCACTTTCTCGTGTATATCGATGACTGCCAGAGGACGAATTGCATAGGTGGCAGGGAGATCGCTGATGGTGACGCCGAATTCATAGAAATGCGCCGGTGGGTCCAGCTGGGTCCCGTATTGATCCGTAACCAGTTCATAGGCGGTGGAGATGAAGCCGTGTTTCTTGTAGTCGAAGACCTCGCCGATGGTACAGTAGTCCTTGATGTCCTGACCGGCCACGCCCGGTTTGAATTTTGCGTTGCCAAACCCTGGCCAAACAGGAATGGTTGGGCTGAAGGCATGGGTTAGATCCACATATTTTGCTTTTTTTAAGACATTGTTGTAAATGTTCCAAAGGTTCGTATCCTCACTGGAGGCTGGGGTTACAGCCATGGCAAATTGCAGGATGGAAAGAGCGGCGACAAGCATGAATAGTCTTTTCATAAATCCTCCTTTCATTTTCCACTGATTGGAATTATTCCGCAACGAAAGCCGAATGGTACGCTCCATCACCTCCCTTTTTCTTAATTTTCAATGTCGATAAGGAGCGGCGGAACAGAAGTGAATTTCGCGGAAACCTGTTCCACTCCCAAGAAAATGATAATAAAAAAATATGGTTTTTGATGTCAAGCCTGCAGATGGCAAAGAGATCCTTCTTTTCAACCGGAAAAATAGTATCCTTTGTATTCAATAATACAGGCTTCACCCTATATTAAACCATGCTTTTTATCCTTACCCTGATGGAGCGCATAGAAGATCAACGCGTTCCTCTATCCGGAGGAAGGACAAGGTGGACGGCGTGTTATTTGTAAGTATGGAATGGGAGGGAGCTTATGGATATGAAAGAACTGAAAAAGGCCCTGGCGGGGCTCTGTGTGGCAAGTCTTGCCTCAGGCGCCGGACTTCTCTTTACCGGATGTTCCGGCTCTGAAGTTGGGACGGCATCCGATGCAGGCAACACCGCGCCCCCGGCAAAGGAAGCCGGTAGTTCAGGCTGAACCGGCACCCAAAAGGGCGCAGTTGGCGCCCCGCAAAAGGAAAAGGATTCTCCCGCGCCTGTTCCCAAGGCTGCGGAAGAAGAAGTGCAAAAGACAAAACCACCGGGAACGAGCGGCTGAAGCGGCAGTAAATAGTCGTGCAGTTTGCGCGAAAGGTGCTGGGGATACAGTCTCTTTATGAATGATTGACATATGGCAACCAACTTCCTCCGGATTTAAGGAACCAATGAACAAACATGTGCAAATAAGGGAAAACATCGATGAAATCTACTCCCATACGCGTGAACATATAACCCCTCAGGTATGGGAGGAAATAATCGCTTCCTGGCCTGATAGAATTGGGCTTGACGCCTTTCCGGATATGGTGGCCGCGCGTATGGGCGAAGGATCCTTTATCGGTGACCTGGCGCGATTAGAATGGACGGTTCGGTGTGTAGAGAATAGCGATGTCAGACCACCTTCCGAAGGTACAGGAATGAGCATCAACCCCTCTCTTACGCTTCTGGATCTTTCCTGGAAACACCTGCCCCTTTTCCTCGAAGGCGTAGTGGCCCCTGAAAGGGGAAACGAGTTCGTACTGGTCTACAGGAATCCCTGGACAAGCCATATTGTGAGCGAGTCGGCTTCCGACGGAGACCTCCTGGCCCTTAAACTTCTGGCGGACAATGTTTCTCCCAAAGAGGCTGCCGTGCAGGAAAATGTGTCGATGAGCGTACTCGAAAGGGCCCTGGACCGCGCTATCGGAAAAGGGATTCTGTTTGCGGGGGCATCAAGAATCCAGCGGGATTTCTTGGATTTTGACATCGCCACAGGAGGTCTTGAGGCGTTCTTTTCGGCTTCCGTATTCACCCTTCAATGGCACATCACCCAGGCTTGCGACCTCCATTGTAGGCACTGCTATGATCGAACAGATCGGCATGCATTGCAATTGCCCGGGGCCCTCGGCATTCTTGATGATTTCCATGATTTTTGCAGAAGCCGGAATGTTAGTGGGCATATCTCCTTTAGTGGGGGTAATCCGCTCCTTTACCCACAGTTTACAAACCTCTACAAGGCTGCATCAAATCTTGGCTTTTCCCTTGCTATCCTTGGCAATCCCGCTCCGCGAAGGCGGATGGAGGAACTGAAAAATATCGGGCTTCCCGCCTTCTATCAGGTCAGTCTCGAAGGAATGCCCGAACATAATGACAAGATGAGAGGACCTGGCCATTTCGATCGCATCATGGAATTTCTGGGTGTACTTGGCGACTTAGGGATTTACTCCATGGTGATGCTCACTCTGACCAGTGACAACTTCAAGCAGGTTCTTCCACTGGCGGAGTTCTTGAGAGGAAAAGTGGACCTTTTCACATTTAACCGCCTCTCCATGGTAGGTGAGGGGGCGAATCTCCACCTCCCTTCCAAAGGGGAATACCTTTCCTTCCTGGAAGAATATCTTGATGCCGCAAAGGATAATCCCATCCTCAGTCTGAAAGACAACTTGCTGAACATCCTTCTGAAAAAAAGTGGAAGTGAGCTGTTCGGCGGGTGCGCAGGGTATGGCTGTGGAGCGGCCTTCAATTTCCTTTCCATTTTGCCCGACGGAGAAGCCCATGCATGCCGCAAGTTTCCCTCTCCCGTTGGAAATGTCCTCTCAGACGGAATTGCCGGAGTCTACGATTCGGAGGAGGCCAGGAAATATCGTTCAGGTTCCCGGGCCTGTGGATCCTGTTCCATTCGCCCGGTATGCGGAGGGTGTCTGGCGGTCGCCCATGGTTTTGGTCTGGATATCTTTGAAGAACGGGATCCTTTCTGCTTTATGGAGGCTATACCCTCCTAAACGCTTTCTCGTCCCCCGGGTTTCTACCTTTCTGTTACGTTCACGCTACCTATCAAAAAAAGAATCGACGAAAATACCGCAACTTTTTCCCATACGGAGGGTAGGCTATGATAGGATTGAACAAAGTGGTTTTCCTGAGAATGGAACGGTGATGGCTGAAGGCGTCAAAACTGAATTTGCCGTGATAACACCCCGTCCCGCCGTTTTCGACGCCGCCGAAGGGCATACGGGGATTCGACACCTGCATAATGGTGTCGTTGACGCATCCCCCTCCCGAGGACGTGGAGGTCAAAAACTTCTCTCTCGATCCTCTTGATGCGCTGAAAAAATAGACAACCAAGGGCTTTTCGTATCCTATTCAAATTCCTTGGTACTATGTTTGGATTCGACAAAGCCATTACGCCACAGGGTCTTTTTTGCTGCCGCATCTAATTCCTATGGAGCACCGGTCCTTTTAGGCTGGTACGGAGAGGTCATTTAAAGCTCAGCATCATTTTTTGTGCCAGTCAAAAGGACCTATCAACGGACCGTGAAGGTCGATCCAAGATGCGGCAGCAAAAAAGGCCCTGTGACTCCATTACTGCCAGGTTTTTTGAATAAGATACAGCTTTTCCCTTTCATTGATGAGGGTCGGTTCGATATTTTATACCGTTTGTCGATCTTGATTGACATGGATCGGAAGAGAAAGATAAACTCATCGGCATTTCATGCTAAGATATAAAGGACAAAATGACAGTTCTTCGATCTATGTTTCTGATCTCAGGTCATCAAACCGGGAGGAGGCAATTATGAAAAGAAATAGAAACTGTCAGCGAGCAGGTTGGGAGATTCTGAGAAGGGTGCTTTTCACGGCTTTCGCCGTGATGGCGTTGTCAGTCGGTCCGGGTTCCCTGCGGAATGCAAACGCGAATATTGAATCAGACCTTGAAGCAAAGATTGATACGGAGGGGCTGGGATTTGAAGCCGCGGCCGAAGTCATTATGCGAGAAAGACTGACGGCCGGTGAAAGCTATGAGGATGTTCTTGAAGGGCTGATTTCTGCTGCGGAAGCTATTGCCACGAAGCATGGTCGCGATGTATCGGAGGCGGTGGCGGCAGTTCGGGCTGGTGCGGAAAGAGTCGGTCAGAATAGAGAGGCTAAACAACTCCGGTGACTTTAACGGAGCTGAAAATGGTTCTGATCTCCCGCTGTCCGGGAACACAGCTGGAAAGATACCGGTCGATCTTCAAGTGAGGGCGCCCTTTTTTCTGAATGCATCCAATCCGGCTTTTTCCACCAGCGTGGTATCCTCGGATTTGATGGCCGTGATCTCCCCTCTTTCGATGATTTGAAGGAGTATCTTGCGGCCGACTCCCAGGTAGCGGGCCGCATCGCCTACGGTTAGAAAAGGCCCAGGGATATAATCCGTTCTTTCGTCATCTGGAAAAGTCATGGTTCCCCCCCGCTTACCGGCTGTTCGACTTTTTATGAACCAGGCCGTGTGATGGTTTCCCATAGCGTAAGATATTGAACATTGGTCGACACGGTCAATGGTGGTAAGTCACCGCTTTCAATGATCATTGCCGTGAACAAATCGAAAGCAAGATAGCGAAGAATACGGCGCTCCGCATATCGCCGGCTGCTCTCACAGAATGTTCGCAACGGCATAAAAAGGAAATACTCGCAACCCCTTATAATTTCGTTTCCATGGATGTATTTTAAGGGTTTGATTTGATTCCTGTGAAAAGAAATTTCAATGGAGCGCACCAGACAATAAATACCGTCGATTTTCCAAGTAATTACTTGATCTACCCTATATGATTTGCATGATGGCCGGATTATTAAGAGGATTATCCAAAAAGTTGATCTCGACCTGGTTGGACTCCATGAGCACGACCATATTTTTTTCACCACAAGAACAGGAAGAGCAGGAAGGGCTTCAAAAACAAGACTTCTCCATTCTTATCTGTGATCGAGACCAAGTTCTCGATCGAGGCATTGTTCATAAAATATAAAGGCGATGAATATGAAAATTCGTTATGGCGTAGCTTTTCTTATTATTATTCTTGTTTCTTCCTGCATTTTTAAAAATTCGTCGCCCCCTCCGCCAGCCTATGAGGTGCTGGCTTGGAATGATCTGGGAATGCACTGTTATGACGCTGACTTTTCAGCTTTTGCCATCCTTCCGCCCTACAATACCCTCTGGGCACAGGTGATCAAAAAGGGCACTCCCCCCTGTCTGGTCACCGATGGTCTGACCGTCTCCTATGAATTTGAAAATAATACCCGTTCGGCGGATAAAACCAATTTCTGGCAGTATGCCGAGAAACTTTTCGGCAAACGGCTCCAGCCCGGTATCGGCCTTAAGGGGAAAAAGATCAGCGGCAGAATGGATGCGGCCGGAGATCATTTTATCGCAGAGGGAATACCCCTTACCGAAATATGTGATGACGGCAGCGTCCTTCATTACCAGACGGCAATTGTCACGGTAAAGGATGCGGCCGGAACTATTCTCGCCCAAACCCGCTGCATTGCTCCCCTGTCCACGGAAATGCATTGTTCAACTTGCCATGACGACGGAAAAATGGGAGGCATCGCCACCGGCAATTATCGAACGAATATTCTGGCCCTGCACGATCGGTTGAGTGGTACGAAGCTTTTCAATGATCGCCCCGTGCTGTGTGCTTCCTGTCACCCCTCAAATGCATTGGGTACAAAAGGCGATATCATTTCACTGTCACATGCTATTCACCGCCGGCATAAATTCATCCGGGACAACCTGCAAGGATGCTACAATTGTCATCCGGGCAAAAATACCCAATGCCTTAGAGGGGTGATGTTTGCCAAGGGCAAAATTTGTACAGACTGTCATGGCAATATGCAGACGGTCGCCGATACCAAACGGCAGCCTTGGCTTCAAGAACCGGACTGTGCCGCATGCCACCCATACGGAGCGGAACCCGGTAAGCTTTATCGCATGTCTGCCGGGCATGGCGGACTCTACTGCGAAGCCTGTCACAACAGCACCCATGCCGAATACCCTTCATCCATGGAGGCCGACAACATGCAACCTGTCCGACTTCAGCAGAATTCGTTTCCCATCAAAAATTGCGGTGTGTGTCACTTGGGGGACGTTCAGGGCGCGAGCGTTCACAAGCCATCAAAAAAATAAACAATAAAAACAGTCAATCATTTAAGTAAGGAGGGAGAACAATGAAAACCCAAAGTTATCGGATTCGATGGACATTTTGTGTGGCAACCTTGTTTAGCGTGGTACTGTTGATTCCGGGCATATCAGGCGCTGAAGCGGCCAAGACGAACAAAACTCTCGATAATCTTCAGGCGGCCTACAACGGCGAAAGCAATGCAAATGCCAAATATCTGGCATTTGCCGTAAAGGCCGATGAGGAAGGGTTTCATAAAGTGGCCCGTCTGTTTCGGGCAGCCGCCAGTGCCGAGGAAGTGCATCTGAAAAACCATGCGGAAGTCATCGAAGGAATGGGGAGTACCCCTATGGCCACAATCAAGTTGCCCCAAATCAAGTCCACCAAAGAAAACCTCCAGGATGCCATAAAAGGTGAGACTTACGAACAGACGACCATGTATCCTGAATTTCTTTCTCAGGCCGAAAAGGAAAAAAACCCGGCCGCCATTCAGACCTTCACCTATGCTCAAGACGCGGAAGGTGAACACGCCAAACTCTATAAAAAAGCGTTATCCGAGCTCGCCAACTGGAAAAAAGCGGATGTCAATTTCTATGTATGCCCAATCTGCGGCTACACGGTGGAGGGAAAGCCCGATTTCACCTACTGCCCGGTCTGCGCAACGCCCGAATCGGATTATCTGATCATCAGCTGATCTTGAAAGAGACCCACAGATGGAAAGAGAACAGATCAGGGTAAAAATCAATTCCTGCTATTCAGTAGGGCGGACTCATGCTTTTCGTTCCAAGTTTGGTGCGGAAGAAAATTTAACCATGACGCTGAAGCCGGGAACAACCGTGGGGGAGTTGCTCCTGCAATTTCCGGGCATCGGCAAGCCTGAAGAATGGGATGATCTCAATTTGCATGTTTTTGTGAACCATCATGTTGTCGATTTGGACGAAGTATTGCAAAACGATGATGTGGTCGATCTCCATATTCCTTCATCGGGGGGGTAGACGGAAGAAAAGGCCTACGCTGACCCGGTTGTGTCAATGAAGCCGGTGGATTATGGCAATTTTGACTCTGTATCAAAAAATGACATCCTGGTATGGACATGTTTAACATAATGTTATTATTGTGAATAGTAAATATTTGCTTCTTTGAAAGGGGTTGTGCACGTTTTTTGCATTAAACAATCCCAAATCGTAAGTCGTTAAGGATGGGAGATCATGACAGCAAGCGGCATATCTCAGAAAGAAATAGAATCCACCCTGATCAACCAAAAATTGATGGTCCCGTAAAAAGTCGGATTTTAGCCATTTCAATAAGAGATGTAGCATGTTTAATTTATTGATGTAAAATTAGGTTGCGCCAAAAAAAAGATAAGGCATTTCGGGAAGCAATTTTCGTGCTCACCCTGTTGGCGAATCAACGATCAGATTCAACCTTTTTTCTTGATTTAACCCCATTTAAAAAAGCAGAGCCTATCCCCGGCTCTGCTTTTTTTTGTATGCAGGTTATGTGGCAACCTAAAAAAAGGAGAAGGATTGAAATTGTTCAGCAATTCTCATTTTGGATTCTCTGTAATCTGAGGCCATGGGGGTCTGTCTCGAAATGGCGCCATTGGTCCGCTTCGGACACCTTTTGCAGAGGCATAATTCCATTTAACATTACCCAACAGGCGGTAAGGCGGTTTTTGCACAGGACTCCTTTTACAGGTGTCTGAGCTTAGCCAAATTTTGAAGCTTTACCGCCGTGCCATGGAATGACCAATGGATTTTGGCGCCGTTTTGAGACAGACCCCCATGGCCGGTTTTAGGCAAAAAACCAAAATGAGAATTGCCGGAAATTGTTTAAAGCGATTGACAACCCTGTCTTTTCATGGCAGTTCTCTTTCATTTGAAAGATTCCTATCCTTTCACGGGGGCAGATCATGAAATATTTCAGGGATGCATGGCTTTTACTCCTGCTCCTTTGTGTTTTGTCTTTTCCTTTTAAGAGGGCCATGGCTGAAGAACCGGATGAAGCCTGCATCAAATGTCATCAGGAGGTTTCACCGGGCCAGGTGGCGGACTGGAGGGCCAGCAAACACAGTGGGGAAGAGGTCGGGTGCGTTACGTGCCATGGTGAAAAACATGGGAAGGCCGAAGACTGCGAGCTGGCCGTACTGCCTGACGAAAAGGTCTGCGCCCAGTGCCACGAAGATCGGTTCAATCAATTTGTGAAGGGAAAGCACAACCTGGGTTGGGCCTCCATGATGGCCGTTCCCGCAACCCACCTGGAGCCGCATGAGCTGATTGAGGGCGGCAGAGGATGTGGCGGTTGTCACAATATGGGGGTGAAAACCAATGCCCAGAGAGAAGAACAACGCAAACTGGGATATCGTTACCAGAACAACTCCTGCGATGAATGTCACACCCGCCATGCTTTTTCCAAGAAGGAAGCGTTAAATCCCCGGGCCTGCCAACAGTGTCATATGGGTTTTGACCATCCCCAGTGGGAAATGTGGAGCAGCTCCAAGCATGGGACGCGAACACTGGTAAAACAAGTGGGTGATCTGCCGAAAGGGGCCAATGCGCCCAAGTGTCAGACCTGTCACATGCCTGACGGCACCCACGAAAACCATACGGCCTGGGGTTTTCTGGGCGTTCGGTTGCCCTTCCCATCAGATCCGCAGTGGAAACAGGACCGAATCACCATTTTCAAGGCCCTGGGCGTACTCAATCCCGTGACCGGCGAACCCACGGCATTGCTGGAAACGGTCAAGAAGCTGGATATGGTCCGTTTGACGCAGGATGCGTGGCAGGTGCAACGGGACCGGAAGATCGCAATCTGCGCCCGTTGCCATTCCAGGACCTATGCCCGAAAGCAGTTGGAGATGGGCGATGAAATGCTGCGCAAGGCGGACCGATTGATGGCACAGGCCATTGATATTGTGGCGGATCTTTACAAGGACGGCATCATTTTGAAACCCGAGGCCTACCCCTTTAATTATCCCAACCTGCTCTTTTTCATGCGAACAGGCGGAGGCAATCTCAACAGGCTCTCGCACATCGATCAGATCCTCCTGAAAATGTTTCTCAAACACCGCATGCGGACCTTTCAGGGATTCTTTCATATCAACCCGGACTATGCCTATTGGTATGGCTGGGCGGCGATGGTGGAAGACTTCGGCGAAATCCAGGAATCAGCCAGGCTCATGCGGGCAACGCACGCCAATGCCAAATAGGGTGTATTGGCTTTTCCCCGATTTCCTACGCCGCACCAGTGAAATCCAGGCTTAACTTGGTCTGCATCCCCTCGATGCGTTTGAAGATTTCTTTGAACATGGTCTGGTCCATGCGGGAGAGTTTGGTGGGATCGATATAGTTGTCCGGTGCTTTTCCTTCCAGGATGTTCGTAATCTGACAGCTCAATCTCTTAAGCATCAGGTAACTGTAGGCCTGGTCGAGATCGTTGTAGATTTCTTCGTTCAGAACTTTTTCCAGATAAAGACGATACAGCCTTTCGTGCGTATTGGTTTCGGAAATGTTGTTATTCAGTGCGTAGATTCTTGCGATATCCACAATGGGCGTCATCGATTTCTTGATGTCAAACTTATTGCGGTGCTCGCCTTTGGATTCTACCACAAAATTTCTAAAAAACCCCAGGGGTGGTTTGAAACCCAGGGCATTGACGGCAAGATCCCTGAAAAATCGCGTCCAGCCCTCCAGGGATTCAAAGAGGAACAGCCGCAATTCGTCAACCAGTTCAATATTTCCGCACCCTCCCCGCAGATCGAAAAAAATGTTGGATTGCATCAGATCCTTGGGCGTTGACACGCGAATCCAGGAATAGAAATAGCGTTTCCATATGGAGAGCGGCTGACACCATTTCGGATTTTTTGCCATCACATCTCCTTTACAGAAATCATATCCAGCCTGATCCAGCCATGTGCAGACCCGTTCTCCGAATTTCAGAAAATACTCTTTTGCGGCCTTTGATTCCGGTTTGCTCACATCCGCATAGATGATGGCGTTGTCCTGGTCTGTTTTCAGCGTCTGTTCGTTTCTTCCTTCGCTGCCGACAATCAAGAAGACAAATGGGGCAGGGGCAGGACCCAATTCCTTCAGGGCAAACCCCACCAGCTTGTCCAGAATGGCATCGGATATGGAACTGATCAGCCTGGTGATGGTCTTTGCCTTTGCGCCGCTGTTAATCATATTTTGAATCAACCGCGGGATTCTTGTCTGCTTGTCAACAATTTCATCGATGCCGGAGGCCGAGGCAAGTTCCCGCACGACAAAAAAGGGCGATTGTTCCTGGGCGGTAAGAAGATCCCTGTTGGTTACAATGCCCACCACCTTGCCCCGCCGATCCCTGACGGCGAGGTGTTTAAGATTGGTATCCATCATCTCCAACAGAGCTTCTGAAACCATGGCATCCACCTGAACGCTGTGCAGGGGGGAAGACATGATCTCTGCGATGGGAGATGTAATGTCATGCCCTCTCGCAATTACCTTTTTGCGGAGATCCGTATCCGTGACAACGCCGGTAAAATCGCCTTCCGTATTCTTTACCAGGATGGAGCTGCATTTCCTGCCGCTCATAAGGGCCGCTGCGTTTTGTATGGTGGTATCTTCACTGCAGGCAAGAATATTCTTGTGATAAAGGTTTTCCACCTGCAGGTTGAAAAACCGTGTTGTGGTATCCGCAGGACTGGCGTGGTTCCGGATGATGGAGGCGTACGACCGATCCATCATTTTTTTTCCAAAGGAATCCGTAAAATATTCGGCGAAGACTTCGTGTTCATTACAAAGCTCTAAGAAGATCTCTTTTGGAAGGATATAACAATAGGTGTTTTCGAGAATCTGGGTGGAGCGTACGGCAATGCCGTTGTTTATGAGCATGGAAATGCCGCCATACAGATCCCCCTCCCCCAGGACCCCCCGCAATATTTTTTTATCGCCTTCTTCGTAGAATCGTTCAACCGCGCCTTTTTGAATGATATAAAGATACTCGACCTCTGACTTGCCCTGGTAAAAAAGTCTGGTGCCGCTGGAATAATGCACAATGGAAAACTCTTTTGAAATGTTCTTGAGAACATCCTCGGGAAGGAAGGTAAACGGAACGATTCCCGAAATAAAATTGAGGATCTGGCTCGCCTGGAAAATGCCGGCATACGAATTATCCAGCATTCGGCCGTGAAACGTTTGCACGAAGAAGGTGTAAAAGGGCTGATATCTGGTGCAGAGGTCTATGAAAACCTCCTTGGACATCACGTAAAGAACCGCATCTTCCTGCACCATAACGGTCCTGGCCGATTTCCCACTGTTTATCAAAATGGCAATGCCCCCGAAAACGTCCCCTCTGCCGAGCATCCCACTCATGAGCTTTTTTCCTTCTTCGTCGAAATAAAGCTCAAGCGAACCGCTTTCGATAATGTACACCTTTTCAAGAGAGGTTTTGTCTTGTTCGCACAGGATAAAACCTTTGCCGTACTGCTCTTTGGCCAGGTTATCGCACAGGCGCCGCAGTTCCTCTTCCGGCAAGGAGGCAAATGCAGGCGTCTTGGACATAAAGGCAAAAATCTCTTTTTTGTTCTGCTTTTCATCAGTCATCATCAGTCAAAACTCCCCTATAGGAATACAACTCCACAACAATGCTTCACTGTTTCAATGAAAATTTATGACTTTTTCAAGCTCATGGGGATGTACCGTCTTATCATCTCACCTCCCCTTGAAATCGGGGGGCCTCTTTTCGAGGAAGGCTGTCATCCCCTCTCTTGCGTCTTCCGTGGCGGCAACTTTCGTAAGCGCCCGGCAAAGGTAATCAATCGCTTCGTCAAAGGAAAACTCGCCCATGTCGCGAAACGCCTCCTTTCCCATTCCGATCGCTTTTGGGCTTTTTGAAATCAGGGAGGTCAGGGTCTTTTGGACCTCCTCATCGAGGTGTTCGGGTTCAACGGCCCGGGTAATCAATCCCATTTTCTCCGCTTCCGGCGCCGAAACCCTACGGCCTGTCAAAACCATCTCCATGGCCTTTTTCCTGGTAACATTTTGAAGAAGAAGAGCTCCCACCATCATGGGAAAAATTCCCACATTGGCCTCAGGGGTGGAGAAGTAGGCATCATTCCGGGCTATGACAATGTCACACGAAAGCATGAGGCCGATTCCCCCGGCCAGACAGGGTCCGTTCACTCTCGCAACGAGCGGTTTTGAAAATCTTGAAAGGCGTTTCAGGAGTTTGGCGTAGCGTTCCGCACCGGACAAGTTCTCTCCTTCTTTTTCCTTGAAACTGCCTGCCAGATCGCCGCCCGCGCAAAAGGCCTTTCCACCGGCGCCTGTAAGGCATACGGCGCGCACCTCATGATTTTCATCCGCCCTGTCCAAGTATTCCAGGAAATCCGAGATCATCTCCTGCGTAAGGGCGTTTCTCTTTTCTACGCGGTTGAGGGTCAGCAGAGCCGTCCCGCCCATGACTTCGTAAATAAGGTCTTTACCCATTCTTCATGGTCTCCTGGTCAATTTCCACCAGGATTTCTCCCGGCGCCACCTTATCCCCCACGGAGTTGTGGATTGCCTTTACATTGCCGGCTCGCGGAGCGCAAAGGGTTGTTTCCATCTTCATGGCACTGACAACCACCAATCCCTGCCCTTTTTCCACGCGGTCTCCCTTTTGAATCAGGATACGAACAACAACCGAAGGCATGGGAGGAGTGACATCTCCAGGGGCGTCATCATGCCCTTTTCCTCTTCCGTGACGTGACGGCAACCGGTCCGCGTCCTTTACATGGAAAGACCTTCCGTTTACGAAGACCTGTTTCCCTTCCCGGTCTGTTACCACAAAAGCTTCCCGAATCTTTCCATTTACCGTCAGGAGGTATCGGCATTGGCCCAGGGAACGGTAGGTTACGTCATATCCCCCCGCTTCCGTTTCGATCCGGATAGGGCCACCTGTTTCCCTGTTACAGGTGATTGCCGAGGTTATGTTTTTCCCGATTTTAAGATGGTATTTCATCAATTTTTTTCTCTTTAAAGAGGTTGCGACAGCAAAAAAGACCTCGTGACTCCATTCATGCCCGGATTTTTGAATAAGATACGAGTCCCCTTTGTCAGAGTTTCCATTCCCCAAGGGTTTCCCAGGGTGAGGGCAGGCCTGCAGGTTCCTGCAAACCCCGTCGCTTCCCTTCCAGGTTCAATTCGTCCACCACGTAGCCAATGCGGGCAAGATCCGCGTCTTCGGTTCCCATGGTCCATTGGGCGAAAGATTCATCAATAAATCCGGTATGTGTGTCTCCTTCTTTAAATTTTTCCGACCCGAGCAGATCGATCAAAAAGGGGATGGTCGTGTGGACTCCGAGAATCGCATAGCTTTCAAGGGCCCTGATCATGCGTCGCCTGGCCTTTTCCCTATCCTCGGCCCACACGATCAGTTTGCTCAAAATGGGGTCGTATTCCACAGGGACTTCAAATCCCTGATAGACGCCGCAGTCGTTTCGAATTCCCGGTCCCGAGGGCTCGCGGTGGATCAAAATTTTTCCCGGAGAGGGAAAAAATCCGGATTCCGGATCTTCCGCATAAATGCGACATTCTATGGCATGACCTTTCCGGGTAATTTCTTCCTGGCGAAAAGGCAGGGGATTACCGGCCGCAATTTCCAGTTGTAGCCTTACAAAATCGACTCCTGTAACCATTTCCGTTACAGGATGTTCCACTTGCAGGCGGGCATTGACTTCGAGGAAATAGAAGCTGCCGTCTCTATCCAGCAGAAATTCTACGGTGCCGGCATTCACATATCCAGCTGCGCGGCCGGCGGAAACAGCCGCACTGCAGATCTCTTCGAGCATTTCCCGGGTCATGACCGGTGAAGGCGTTTCCTCGACAATCTTCTGGTGCCTCCTTTGAATGGAACACTCTCTTTCAAAGAGGTGGACGACATTTCCGCATTGGTCGGCAAGAATCTGGACTTCAATATGTCGCGGAGAAACCAGGCCTTTCTCCAGGTAAAGGGATCCGTTTCCAAAGGCTTTTTCCGCCTCGCTTCCGGCGGAAACAGCCTCCTGCATCAGGGTCTCCCGATTCGAGACAAAGCGCATCCCTTTTCCTCCACCCCCGGCCACGGCCTTGATGATGACGGGATACCCCAGGATATCCGCCTCGTGTTGTAAAAAGTTGGGATCAACCGTTCCTTCCGTCATGCCGGGAATGACCGGCACTCCTGCCTTTTTCATGATTTGCCTGGCCATGACCTTGTCTCCCAGATCCCGCATGACCTGTGGCGGAGGACCGACGAAAGCGATCCCCGCCTCCCGGCATTTCTCCGCAAAATCGGCGTTTTCTGCAAGAAATCCATAGCCGGGATGAATGGCTTCCGCACCGGTTCTGAGGGCGGCATCCAATATCCTGTCCCCATTCAGGTAACTCATGGACGGCTCCGCCTCTCCAATAAGACAGGCTTCATGGGCTTCCAGGACGTGCGCCGCGGCCGCATCCGCCTCCGAATAAACCGCGACGGTTGACAAGCCCATTTCCCTGCAGGTTCGCATGATCCGAACCGCAATTTCGCCTCTGTTTGCGATGAAAATCTTCTTGAACATGGCTCCTCTTACATCCTGAATGTACCATACCCGTAGGCATCATCGCGAATCGGGGCATTCATGGCGGCCGAGATGGCCAGACCCAGTACATCCCTTGTGCGGGCAGGATCGAGAATGCCGTCATCCCACAGGTTGGCGGTTGAATAGTAGGCATTCCCTTCCTTTTCCGCCGAGGTGATAATCGGCCCTTTGATCTGCTGCACGATTTCTTCGGTAAGAGGCGGTTTGCCTTCCCGGCGAAGCTGGTCGTTTTTCACGGTGATCATGACGCCGGCCGCCTGCTCGCCCCCCATAACGCCGATCTGCGCATTGGGCCACATCCACAAAAAGCGGGGGCCGTATGCCCGGCCGCACATGCCGTAATTCCCTGCGCCGAATGAGGCCCCGACGATTACACTAAATTTGGGCACGGTGGCCGTGGCTACCGCATTGACCATCTTGTGGCCGTCCTTGGTGATGCCTCCCCGTTCGTATTCCTTTCCCACCATGTATCCGTTGATATTCTGCAGGAACAGGAGCGGAATGCCCCTTTTATCGCAGAGCTGTATGAACTGCGTGGCCTTGAGGGAACTGTCTGAGAAAAGCACCCCGTTGTTTCCTAAAATCCCCACCGGATATCCATGGATATGAGCCCATCCGCAGACCAGAGTGGGACCATAAAGGGCCTTGAACTCGAGAAAGTCGCTTCCATCCACCAGCCTTGTAATGATTTCGCGGACATCATAGGGGATATTCAGCCGGGGCGGAACGATTCCGTAGATCTCTTGGGGATCATAAAGGGGGGCCTTGGCCTCTCTGCGACCCGGTTCAGACTTGGAGGCCGGAGGCAGGTTGCTGACGATCTCCCGAATAATCTCGATGCAGTGGGCATCATCCTCAGCCAGATAATCGGACACACCCGATTCCCTGCAGTGGACAAGGGCTCCTCCCAGGTCGTTGGCGGTCACTTCCTCTCCCGTGGCGGCCAGCACAAGGGGCGGCCCTCCCAGAAAAATGGCGCCGGTCCCCTTCACATGGACCACTTCGTCGCTCATGGCGGGTATATAGGCCGCTCCTGCCGTACACAGCCCCATCACCCCGCATATCTGGGGGATGCCCATCTTGGAGATAACGGCCTGGTTGTAAAATATCCTTCCTCCGTCATCCGCGTCGGGGAAAATCTCCGACTGGAGCGGCAGGAAAGCCCCTCCCGAATCTACGAGGTAGAGGAGAGGAAGGCGGTTTTCCATCGCGATGGTCTGCAGGCGAAGGCTTTTCTTTACCCCCATGGGATAGATGGTTCCGCCCTTTATGGTGGGGTCATTCACATGCACCAGCACCTCACGACCGCACACCCTTCCTATTCCCGCAACAATTCCGGCCGCGTGCACCTTTTTGTCATACAGGCCTCTCGCCGCAAGAGGGGCGATCTCCAGGAAAGGGGTATTTCGATCCAGAAGCAGCTCCAGCCTTTCCGAAACACGCAGTTTTTTCTGCTGGGCCAATCTTGCCAGGGCCTTCTCGGAGCGTTCCTCACGGGCAATCTGCAATTCCTTTCTGAGGTGGGAAACCCTTTCACTCATGATCCGGAAATTTTCCCGGTAGGTCTCGCTTTTCGTGTCGATTCGCGTTTCTATGACCGGCATGGTTATTTATCCTTTCATCATCCCATCCGCGATCTTCATGCGGGAGATTTCAGAAGAAGTCCCCGACACCTGCAGATATCTTGCACCCCTGTATGCTTCTTCGGCCCGGTTGGGACAGCAGTATCCCTGAATCCCCAGAATTTGCATGGCCTGGTTCGCCACCTCCTGGGCTGATTCGCTGCAGAAAACTTTGGCGCAACGAGCAAGGATATCCGCTTCCCTGTCTCCTGTTTCATCCATCCATGCGGCACGATAGGCCAGCAGCTGGGAGGTCTGCAAAAGGGTGAACATCTCCGCAAGCCTGAAGGCGATTTCCTGGTAAGCGATGATCGGTTTTCCACCGCTTTCATGCTCTCTGGCATATTTCAAGGCGGTTTTGTGGGACCGCTGCATCAAACCGAGAGCAGCGATGGTCAGTACCTGGTCTTCCCAAGTCCGAAGCCTTTTAAGGACCTCATCCCCTTCAAAAGGTCCGATCAGGGATGTTTGCGGAAGAGGACAGCCGTCGAGTGTGATGGAAGACAGAACGGCTCCCTCAAAACCGACCGTGGGGAGTTCCGGTCCGATCCGAAGGCCTACATTGGCCCTGTCTACGAGAAAAAAACCAAAACCGGTCTGTTCCGCTTCAACTTTGCCTGCAACGGCAAAGATGTCCGCCACCGGTCCATTCAGCACATAAGGCTTGACGCCCGACAGGGTGATGGAGTCTCCCATTGCCCTGCCCGTGGTTTCCATGGCTATGTTTTCCAGACTCATACCCGTTTCCGTAAGGCCCACTGTTCCAATCAACATGCCCTCCCTGAGGGCGGAGAGGATCTGTTCTTTTTGTTCGCCAGAGCCGTACAGCGCAATCAGTGAACCGAAAATCCTGGCGCTCATTTCCACGGAAAGAAAGAGGGAAGGGGATAGGGATGCCAGTGTTTCCCGGACTCTGGCAAGGAGAATGGAATTCCTTCCCGGTTCACCGCCTATCTCGAAATATCCCAGATGGGAAAGGACTTTCAGGTTTTTTAAAAGCTCCTCCCGTAGAGGAGGCGCCTCCGGTGTGTGGGATGTTCTTCCTTCGAAACCACTTTCTTCCTGATACTGGAGACGAATTTTGTCGCAGAGAATTCTATCGGAATCGTCAAAGTCGAAATTCATCGATCTTCCTCACATGAGTTTTGAAATAATCTTCTTGGCAATTTCGGAGGTGCCGCCGCCGATGGGGGCCAGCCGACTGTCCCTGAAGTTTCTTTCCACGTCATATTCATGGCAGTATCCATAGCCTCCGTGAATGATCATGGCGTCGTTGGCCGGCTTGAGACTCCAGTCTCCCACAAAAAGCTTGGCCACGGCTGCTTCCAGATGGTTTAATGGCCTTCCCTGGTCTTTGCACCACGCCACCCGGTAGATCAAGGTCCTGGCCGCTTCAATAAAGATCTTCAAATCGGCCAGTTTGTGTTTGATGGCCTGGAATCGTCCTATGGGACGACCAAATTGGATCCGCTCCCCTGCATACCGAATGCATTGATTCAGGGTGTAGGTCATTCCGCCGATAAACGGGGCCATCAGAGCGCTTCGATCCCATTCCACTGTCTGCATGGCCATCAGGAATCCCGCCCCTTCTTTTCCCAAAAGATTTTCTTCCGGAATGCGGCAGTTTTCAAAAATCAATTCCGATGTATGGGAGGTGCGAACTCCCATCTTTTGAAGGGGTTTGCCGGCCGAAAACCCGGGGGTCCCCTTTTCCACGACAAAGGCCGAGATCCCCCCGTGTTTTAAATTCTTGTCCGTCTTGGCATAGACAACCGCCACATCCGCTATCGGTCCATTTGTGATAAACATTTTGCTGCCGTTGAGGACATAGCTCCCATTGTCTTTTGCGGCCCGCGTGGTCAGGGAGGCCACATCGGACCCGGCGCCGGGTTCGGTCAGCCCCATGCAGCCTATCCATTCGCCGGACGCAAGCCGTGGAACATATTTTTCCCGCAATGCCTTTGAACCGTGGGTAAATATGGTATCGGTGCAAAGGAAGGTGTGGGCGCCATAGGCGAGGGTCAGACCTCCATCAACCCCTGCTTCTCCCAGGGCCTCGCCGGCAACCGCCGAGGTTACCACATCGGCTTCGCTTCCACCGAATTCCTCAGGAAAATGCAAGCCAAGGATGCCGAAATTCCCCAACTTTCGAAAGGATTCAAAATCAAATTTGCCTGCCAGGTCGTGTTCACGAACTCTGGGAACGATTTCCTTCTTTGCAAATCGGATGACCTGCTCCTTAAATAACTTCTGTTCTTCTGAAAAAGAAAATTCCATGATTCACCAGATTCGGGATGATGTTTCAGCGTTGACTATTTAGGATGGCCGGGAATTTATGTGGCAAAGATGTTGTAAATGCATAAAATGTTTCTGATTCATTTGTCAATCTATATTTGCCTTTGCGTTCCCCGGTTTCCTGCCGTTCTGACGGGCTGCATAAAAATCGTTCGGCATCCGCATGCCGGGAGATGAGAAAAGGTGCGCGATGCGAATTGCAGACGCAAAGGAGTAATGGTTGAGATTTCTGAAAACCTGTGATAGAAATCTCCCGTGAGCTTCCTAAAGGAGGTTCACTTGGGTAATTCTCAAATTAAAACAAGGAGTTTTTAGACAATGCGAAAGAAAGTTCTATTTTCGTCTTTTTTGATGGGGCTGTTTTTCTCGATATTCGCCTCTTTTTCCTTAGCGGATGAAGCCGCTCCGGGAGGCCCTGTCGCGTTTTTTCCGGAACCCGGATATGCCTTTGACCAGGCCCTTGAGGGAACAGAAGTGCTGCATGATTTTGTGATCATGAATAAGGGAGATTCCACCCTGGATGTTCAAAAGGTCAAATCCGGATGAGGGTGCACCACCGTCTCCTACTCGAGACAAATCCCCGCCGGCGGTGAGGGAAAAATAACCATAAGAGTCAATACGAGCGGTTATGGAGGAAAAGCGCTTCATAAAACCATAACCGTTGAAACAAACGACAAGAAAAATTCCGTTGTACAGCTTGAGATCAGCGGAAAAGTTGAAAGATTTGCGACAATCCAGCCTGCGAGCGTCAACCTTTCGGGTCCAGTGGGACAACCGATTGCGAGAGAGGTGAAAATCATCCCGCAGGAGAAATATCCTTTTTCGGTCTCGGAAGTAAAGGCATTGGATGGAAAAAATGTTCTTTATAAGCTTGAAGAAGTGAACAAACCGACCGAAAAAGGGTATGTGCTGCATGTTGAAAATACCAAGAAAGATGCCGGCAGATACAGAGACACGATCGTGTTGAAAACCACGAGCGAAATAAAGCCTGAACTGGAAATCCGGATTTACGGAAACATTTTCGATCCGAAGGCAGGCCCGTCTGTCCATGGGGATCAGAACCTGCAGAAATTTCTTGATGCCATCAAAAATCAGCAGCAGAAGAATGCCAAGGACGGCGGAGGACAGGTCGAAGGAAAGAATCCTTCGGTGGATGGCCAAAAGTTTTTTGAGCAGTTGATTAAACAGAACCAGCAGATGCAACAAAACCCGGCAAAGACAGAACAAGAACCGGCAAAGACGGAATAAGCGGTATTCCTTAACAAACGCATTTCATGGAGGACTTTATGATTTCCACCCCAACGGCGGAAGAATTAAGCGCAATTGTTGGAGGCGAATGGTTTCTCGATACTCCGGAGGACCTGGCTACCTATTCCTATGATGGTTTCCTACCGGAATTCATGCCGGACGGTGTTATCGTTCCCGGAACCACTCAAGAGATCTCCGGGATCATGAAAGTGCTCAACAGAGAAAAAATCCCTGTCATTCCCCGTGGGGCGGGAACCAATATCTGCGGGGGGTCTGTGGCAAAAAGGGGGGGGATCATCCTGGCGTTTCACAGAATGAGCAAGATCCTTGAAATAGATACGGAGAATATGTGCGCCGTTGTGCAGCCCGGGGTCATAAATGCGGTTCTGCAGAAAGAGGCGGCAGGGCACCACCTCCTGTATCCGCCGGACCCTGCAAGCATGTTTGTCTCCACCATGGGAGGAAATGTGGCGCTGAATGCCGGGGGGCCCAGGGGGGTAAAATACGGGGTTACCAGGGATTATCTTCTGGGCCTGGAAGTGGTGTTGCCTTCCGGAGAGATCATTCGAACAGGGGGAAAGACGCTTAAAAACGTCACCGGTTACGATCTGACAAGACTACTTTGCGGGTCCGAGGGAACGCTTGGCATCATCACGGAGATCACGGTGAGACTCATTCCCCTGCCGCCGGCAAAGGCAACGCTGCAGGCCGTCTTTTCCGATCTGGACGATGCCGCCAGAACGGTTTCGGCCATTATCGGTTCCGGAATCGTTCCCACCACCCTGGAGTTGATCGATAGGGTGGTTCTGGATGTCATCAGAAATTACGGGGATGCCCAATTTTCAAAGGACGCCGAGGCCTTGTTGCTTATTGAGGTGGATGGAGAAGCCTCCTCAGTGGAAAACCAGGGGAAAATCATCGAACAGTTCTGCAAAAAACGAGGCGCCATAGAGGTTGAACGGGCAAATACTCCCGAGGAAGCGGAGAAACTCTGGCAGGCGCGAAGGACGGCTTTCGGGGCCGTTGCGAGCGTGAGACCCAACTGTATCGTGGAAGACGCCACCGTCCCCGTGAAAAAGCTGCCGGACATGATCCGAAAAATTGTGGCGTTGGCTGAAAAATACCAGTTGAGAATTGGAGTGCTGGCCCATGCCGGAGACGGAAATCTTCATCCTCTGATCATGACGGATCTGCGCGATCGAGATGAAGCGGAACGGATCGAGAAGGCCATGGATGAACTTTTTGAGACTACTATAGCGATGGGCGGGACCCTTTCCGGCGAACACGGCATCGGTATTGCCAAAAACAAGTGGATATCCATGCAGTTCAACCAGGCTGCCATGGAGATCATGCGGGGAATCAAAAAGGTGTTCGATCCCAACAACATTTTGAATCCGGGTAGTTTTCTTTAGAATCCATTCCACCCAACCAGGTTCCATACAGGAAAAAGGAAAAATGATAGCTGAAACCATCATAAATGAATTCAACCAGTGCAACAAATGCGGGCTCTGCGTTTCTGCCTGTCCGGTATGCCGAGAGCTTCTTCTTGAAAAATATTCCCCGAGGGGGAAGATTCAATTGGCGAGATTCTACTCGCAGGGTGTGCTGGAACTGAGCGATCGTTACCGGGATATCTTTTCAAAATGCCTCCTGTGCGGTGCGTGTTCGGTGACATGCCCGAGCGGTGTGGATCTGAGCAAGGTCTTTTTGGGCATGCGGGAAGAGATTGCGGCCGCCAGGGGATTTCAGCCCACCACCGAACGGCTGGTAAAATCGCTGCAAGAGCATTTTAATATATCCGGAGAGGACAACGCGGAAAGAGGGGAATGGCTGGATGATCTTGAAGAGGCTCCAGACAATCTGGTGGGAAAAGAAAGAGCGGATGTTGTTTATTTTGTGGGATGTGTTGCCTCGTTTTTCCCCATGGTCCAGTCCGTTCCCAAAAATGTCATCAGGATACTCTCCCAGGCGGGGGTGGATTTCACCATTCTGGGCGGAGAGGAATGGTGTTGCGGTTTTCCGCTTGTGGGGGCGGGGGCATCCGGAGAGATGGCCCGACTGATGGAACATAACCTGGGGCGCCTGGACGCACTCCATGCCCGCACCGTCGTCTTTTCCTGCCCGTCATGCTATCGAACCTGGAAAGAGTTTTACAATACGAAAATAGAGATGTTTCACACCACCCAATTTATCGGGAAACTTGTTCAAGACGGGGCTCTGTCTCTGGGAAGGCTTGATACGACGGTTACCTATCATGATCCTTGTGATCTGGGGAGAAAGGGAGGAGTCTTCGATGAACCGAGGGATTTGTTATGCTCCATTCCCGGCCTGACCTTTCATGAACTGGAAAATAACCGTGCAAAAAGCGTCTGCTGCGGGGGGGGAGGCAATCTCGAAATAGCGGATCAGGATCTTTCGGCAAAGGTGGCAGGGAATAAGCTGGAAGAAATCCGGAGAACCGGCGCCGATACGGTCGTTACGTCATGCCAGCAATGCATCCGAACCATCAAGAGCAGGGCAAGGAGACAGAAAGTGGATCTGGACGTGCTCGATATCACCGACGTCGTTGTACGGGCTATGGAGGCGGGAAAGTCTTAGAGCCTGTTTGAAAATTATCCCTGCTGCGGTCGGCTGTGGCTTCCAATGGCTGCGTCAGCTGCTAAAATGGGTCTTCACCGTAGCCCGACTACGCTTCCATCCCCATTTTCTTGCTTCCTTGCCCTTGAAAGCCTCGCTCAACCTCGCGACGAGATAATTTTCAAACAGGCTCTTAGATTGCGGAATATTGGTGGGACATCCTTTCAAAGTGAGCTGATATTTGCATGAAAAGTTCTGATGCGTCACTTTCCATGAAGGGGTATCTTTGTGTCGCGGCGGCCGCCGTCATGTGGGCCTCCTCCGGAACAGCGGGAAAGGCCCTCTTTACCGGCGGCGTGACCCCCTTTGAACTGGTGCAGATCCGGGTAACCGTTTCGGCCGTACTGCTGTCCATTGTTTTTGGAATCTGGTTCCGGCCCCTCTTCAGAGTTCGGCCCAGGGATCTCTGGTATTTTTTCCTTCTGGGCGGTGTTGTGATGGCCCTGGTCCAGGTGACCTATTTTTACGCCATCAGCAAGATCCAGGTTGCCGCAGCCATTTTTATTCAGTATCTGGCCCCCATCATGGTGGCTTTTTTTTCCATCTGTTTCTGGCAGGAACGTCTCACGCCTACCAAATTCGCTGCATTGCTTCTGTCCCTTGCAGGCTGTTACCTTGTGGTGGGGGGCTACAGCCTTCAGTTGTTAAAAATGAACCAGCTTGGAATCCTGGCGGGTCTTGCATCGGCGCTGTGTTTTGCGGTATATACCCTCGTAGGGGAAAGAGGCATGCACCGCTATTCCCCCTGGACCGTCCTTTTTTACTCTTTTCTCTTTGCAACGATCACCTGGCACACCTTGTATCCCCCATTCCATTATCTCGGCGCTCACTTTACGGCCGCCCAGTGGGGATGGATCTTTTATGTATCCGTAATGGGAACGGTTCTGCCTTTCGGCCTCTTTTTCGTGGGGGTAAACTACGTCCGTTCCACGCGGGCATCCATTACAGCAACCTTGGAACCGATCTCAGCAGGCCTCTTTGCCTACCTTTTTTTAGGCGAATCGCTCCATCCCCTGCAGATTGTCGGAGGGGCTATGGTGGTGGCGGCCATCGTGGCCCTCCAACTGAAAAAGGAACAGGATATATTATCCCCAGCAAGCATTAGAAGTCGAAGTAAAGCATTTTGATCTTTCCTGATCATCTAGTCCATGAAAAACGCCACTTCCATATCCACGGTTACGCCGTCGCCGTGCATCAACCGTTTGATCAGCCCTTCCGCCTTGAGCAGCTCGTACCCGAAAAAGTATCGGAACGCGAAAAGCTTTCCCTGATAGAAATAGTTGTCGGTTTTCGAACATTTTCCTTCCAGGGCTTTTTCGATTACCGTTGCCTGTAGGAGCCACTGCCAGCCGATGGCGATGATTCCGAATAATTCCAGGTAGAGGGTCGCATCGGCAAGGAAGTGTTCCGGTCCCTTCTCTTTCTCAACTCCCATCAGATGGATGGTGACCTCTTTCAGTTTTTCGAGAAGTTCCGCCAACTGCCGCCCATAGGGCGCCAGAAGAGGGCTCTCTTTTGTTTTCTCAATGGCGTCTTCCACTTCATGCAGATACAGCGTAAAGGCCTTGCCGTTTTTCATGCGGATCTTGCGGCCCAGAAGGTCGATCCCATGGATGCCCGTTGTTCCTTCATGAATGGGATGAATGCGTGCATCCCGATAATATTGTTCCAGCGGATAGTCGTCGCAATAACCGGATCCCCCGAAACATTGAAGTCCTTGACTGATGGAAACAATGCCGGTTTCCGAAGGATAGGACTTGGCTACCGGCGTGAGAAGATCCAGCAGGAGGGAATACTTTTCTTTTTCTTCGTCGCTGGTCAGTTTTTTCAGATCCACGTATTTGCTGCATTGCAAAAGCAGGGACAGAGCCCCCTCAACCACCGACCTCTGGAACAGCAGCATACGTTTCAAATCGGCATGTTCAATGATGGGGACCGGAGGACGGGCAGGATCTTTTTCCTGTATCAGCCTCCCCTGCTTTCGAACCCGGGCATATGCCAGGGAAGCGTAGTAGGCGGCCGTGGCCATGGCCGTAGCCCCCATGCCCACGCCGATCCTTGCTTCGTTCATCATCTGGAACATGTAGCGAAGGCCGTTGTGCGGCTCTCCCACCAGGTATCCCCGGCAATCGTTCCTGTCGCCTATGCTGAGCTGTGCGATGGGGCATCCCCGGTAACCCAGTTTGTGAAAAATCCCCGAAGTGGCCACGTCGTTGGAAACCAGTTCCCCCTTTTCGTTGATCCGCCTTTTCGGCACCACAAACAAAGAAATTCCTTTGACCCCTGGAGGCGCCCCTTTGATTTTGGCCAACATCAGGTGCACGACGTTTTCCACTCCATCATGATCCCCTGCCGAGATAAAGACCTTCTGCCCCTGAATCCGGTACCACCCTTTTTCAGCCGGTTCCGCCGTGGTCGCAATATCCGACAGAGAGCTTCCCGCTTCCGGCTCCGTAAGGGCCATGGTCCCCTGCCACCGGCCGCCACGTATATTGGGAACGAAAGTATTGTAAAGATCCTTGCTTCCAAAATTTTCGATGAGGCGGGCGGCCCCGTCGCAAAGCCCCGGATAAGTCGCTGCCGAGTAGTTGGCCGCCGTGAAGATGAACTGACAACTGTCCGCAATAAGCTGTGGAAGCTGTTGGCCGTCCAGTTCATCCGGAACGGTCATGCTGATCCACCCGCCATCGCCGAATTCCTTTAAAATGTTTTTCACGGAAGGATGTACTTTCACCACATCCCCGATCAGTTCCGGGGGCTTTCTGTCCATCTCCTGAAAATGAGGCCAAAGGAGTCCCCGGGCCAGTTCGAATGCGGCCTGAAGGACTTGGTCCAACATCTTGCGGTCGTATTCCTCGTAGTAGGAATACTTGGTCAACGAGGTCACATCAAAAACCTCGTGCAGTAAAAACTTCAGATTTCTCTCACTCAAAAATTGTTCCGCCAAAACAGCGTCTCCTCTCTTTATCCGTGATCTTTGCAGGTCAATTCAAATAGTGTAGTATATAAGTGGAATTCCCAGCGCGAATTGAGCAATTTTTCACATGGATGTCAAGTTATTCCGTATGCTATTCAAATTTTCCGGCAGCGAAATACGGAATCAGGAAGCCATTCCATGTTGTTGAATAAGACGCAAAAGGATGCCTGAATTTGTCTTTTTCGATTGTTACTCGAACAAGGAGGCCAATCCGAAAATTAGCGGCAGGGAGGAGTTATGGAGAAGACCGTCAACGAGATGTTCAAGAAACGAAGCGGAAAATGGGAAACGGCCACCTGGAATTTAAAAAGGATACGCCCGGTGTTTCCTGAATGCCTTGCTTTTGTCGCGGGCGCTCGAAAAACCCGAATGAAGGGATCTCGTCCACCTCTACGACCGCGACAAATCTCCGCAAGACACCTCTCAGTCGTCCCCTGAATCAGATGAACAGCGTAATATTGGACCGGGAAGCGATTTCCAGAAAAGTAGCCGCGCCTCCTACCTCTATTCCGTCAATGAGATCCTCTCTCTTGATGCCCATCACATCCATGGTCATCTGACAGCCGATCATTTTGACGCCCGATTCGAGGCAGATATCCAGGAATTCCGGGATGGTCGACACATTCTGGTCTCTCATCCATTTGTTCATCATCATGGTGGCCATGGCCGTCATTCCCGGCAGGACGCCGATAATATTGGGCACCGGCATGGGCATGGCCGGGTTGGCCAAGGGTGGAACCTTGAGGTTCTTGTTTTTCTTTTTGTTGATGATGTCAAGTCCGTAAAAGGTGAAAAAGATGGATGCCTCAATGTCCATTGCCGCACAGCTGGCGGCCAGAATCAAAGGAGGATAGGCCATATCCATGGTTCCCTTGGATGCGACAAATGCCGCGCGGTTCTGTTCCCCCTGTTCATCGATGGCTTCCTTTACCCTTTTTTCAACCAGGCTTTCCACTTGTTCCTTTACGGTTTTTTCGATAAATGCGGTCAATTCCTTATCCATGATTCTCCTCCCGGGTTCTAAAAATAATCCTTTTTTTATGTGGATGTCTTTGTCCGATAGGCGCTAAGTTTTCTACTGAGCGCCTATACAGTGAATAATTTTGAATACTTCCTGCCTGGCCACCGAATACAGTACGGTTGTTGAATCCCGCCTTGATTTTAAAATTCCCTTCATTTTCATCATATTCAGATGCTGCGACGTGGCGGACTGAGATGCGCCGATGGCGTCGGATATGGCGCCAACGGTTTGTTCTCCTTCCTGAAGAAAGATGACGATCTTCAGTCTGAGCGGATGCCCCATGCTCTTCAGCATATCCGCTGCCTTTTCCAGCATTTCATAATCCATAGGTTTGCCTTTGATTTAAATTTTAGAATATTATAATATTACAATACAATGATGTCAAGATGTAAATATGATCATTTTCTCTTTTCGGAACAGGGCTATTGTTGTGGAGTATAGGCGGTCGAAGGGGAAACAAAATAAAAAAGAAGATGTGGAACTGTTTTATCTAAAAGCCAACTGCTAATCGCAAATGGCTTTTTCGGTCATTCTCCGAAGGGATTCGCCTTTCCAAGGATTTCCAGGAGGGCGGACATGGCCCTGATCTCATCCAGTTTAGATAATTCCCGTCTGATTTTGATTGCTTCATCCAGTTCCGCGGGCTCCAGCAGGAGATGCTCTTTACGGGTTCCCGATTGATTGATGTTTATGGCGGGCCACACCCGGCGCTCCGCGCATGCTCGGCTGAGGACCAGATCCATATTTCCCGTCCCCTTAAACTCCTGGAAGATGACCTCGTCCATCCGGCTGCCGGTTTCGACCAATATGGTGGCGATGATGGTCAATGATCCGCCGTTTTCTATGTTCCGCGCTGCGCCGAAGGCCCTGCGCGGCATTTCCATGGCGTTTGCGCCCAGCCCGCCCGACAGGGTCCGGCCGTGACTCCGGGTGTCCGCATTAAAGGCACGCGATAACCGTGTCAGGGAATCGATGAATACGATCACGTCTCTTCCTGTCTCGGCATAGCGGGTCGCTGTGTTTATGGCGAGCCCGGTCATCCGCAGGTGATCGGCAATGCTTTGGTCTGCCGAGGAGGCCAAAACATGTGCTTTTTCCACCCCTCTTCTGAAGTCCGTCACCTCTTCAGGCCGTTCATCCACCAATAAAATAAAAACCAGCACATCGGGATGATTGGCCACGATGGCATTGGCCATGTGCTTTAAAATGGTTGTTTTGCCCGATTTAGGAGGCGATATGATCAATCCGCGCTGTCCCTTTCCAACGGGAACGATAAGATCCAGCGCCTTTCCCATCAGATCGTCCGGACCCAGGGTAAGCATGAGTCTTTCAGAAGGGTTGATGCTGACGCGACTTTTCAGGGACCGGATTTTTGCATAATCATCCGGGGAAAGCTGATTGATCCTGTCAATGGCGGCAAGCTTCAAGCCGCCCTGTTTTCCGGCGCCTTTGATCCCTTGGCCTTCGATGAAGACCCCTTCCGCAAGATGAAGGCTTTTGATCATCTTCGCCGGAACAAAAGGATCATCGGTAGCCGGCTGAAAGTTCTTTTCGATTGATCGCAAAAAACCAAAGCCACGATCCACAATTTCCAGATATCCACTGACGGGTTTCATCGTATATCCTTTAAGCCAACGGTGGCGGTGCCTTGGGCAGCTCTCCGCGCTCCAGGGCCTCGCGGGCGGCTTTTACCGGTATCCCGGCTTCGCAGGGCACGCCCACCTGGCACAGGCCGCACCCATACCCAACGAACCCGTAGGTTTTTTTCACATACTCGCTGGTCTTAACCAAGTGTTGCCGGCATTTTTCCTTGTCATGGCCGGCCTCGGTAATCGCGCGGACCGGGCAGCGATCGATACATTTTCCGCAGGTCCCCTCAGCAAAAAAGAGACAATAGGCCCGGTGATCGGAATAAGGCCTGGGGGTTGGTTCAAGAGAAATCCTGGCTACCACCGATCCGGCCCGCATGGCCTTGCCTCTTGCGGTAATAAGCCCATCGCACAGGCCGAAGGTGCCTAAACCGGCTGCGTGTGCGGCATGACGCTCGGACCAGGAGGAGGCATAGGAAAACCGTTGGGAATTGACGATGGTCCAGTTGGAGACCAGCATGGGAGCCACGGCGGGATGACCAAGCCGTTCGAGACTTTCCGCCACGTATCTGCGCAGGGCAACGTTGAACTCTTCTCCGTAAACCCTGATTCGAGCCCATTCTTCCGCAGGAAATCTCTTCGCCCCGCGATTGGCAGCACGGACAAATTCCCGCTGGGGCAAAACCCATGAGATAACCGTGAGTTCTTCGGCTCTGGCTGATTCTCCAGCGCAGTGCTGGTGATAGACCTCCCACGGAGTCCAGTGAAAGGCCCCGATATATTCCTTGTATTGCTGCCAGATGGGGTCCGCGCCGGAAGCAAATCCAATTAGAGCTCCCTCCCAGGCGGGGTCCGCAGCCTGGTTTCTTATCGTATTCAGGGGTGACGTGACGATGAAATCCTGGATCAGATCTCTTACCCCATCCCCGGAAATATTGGCACTGTTTTCCACTGACACCTCCCGATTGCCGTTGGGTACACCCTTTAAGGCTACCCTGGTTAATAACATTTACATGGAAATAACGTGCAGACCTGCTTTTAAATACTCGGTCAGGGGTTCGCCCATATAAAGAACTTTTACACCCAATTCTTCCAGTTTCTCGGAGACCCCGTAGCTGTCCGCACAGGCCTTGCACGCCAGGACTTCCACTCCAGAAGTGAGCAATTTTTCCAGTTCAATCTGCAATTCCAGATTGTCGGCCATCTCGTCCGCAGACGGACCCCAGATGACGAGGCGGACTTCCTTCCACCACCCCTTCAACCTGGAGTTCTTTGCGTACATAAAGACCATGTTTTTGGCTACTTCCGGGTCCCGCGTGGTCCAAAGAATGACCAATGAATCATTCGCATCCAATTTCTTCTTTTCCATCCTGTTCGCTCCTTTTCATGTAAGATATAAAAAGCTTCGAGCGGTGATGACAAAACGCCGGTCATCCCCGAATATGAACAACTTCTTTTGTATCCGGATTGTATAGTATGCTATTGTATTCTTTTATGCCGTCTATGACAACCCAGAACCAACTGCCGAACTTAAATAAAGGAAGTCAAAGAGAATGACCGTTACGCCAGAAGACATTCACCATGCAGCAGAAGTCATTCGAGGCAGGGTCGTGAACACCCTTTGCGCCCCATCTATTACGCTTTCACGGATCACCGGAGCGAATCTCATTCTGAAATTTGAGAACCTCCAGTTTACGGGTTCTTTTAAGGAGCGAGGGGCCTTGAACAAACTGCTTGCTCTCTCAGCAGAGGATAAAAAAGCAGGAGTCATCGCCATGTCAGCCGGGAATCATGCCCAGGCCGTGGCCTTCCACGCACAAAGGCTGGGGATTCCCACGGTAATCGTCATGCCCCGCCATACCCCCAACCTCAAGGTGGAACACACGCGTGCCTTCGGCGCCGAGGTCATCCTTCAGGGAGAGGATTTTGATGAAGCCGGATCTTTCGCACGAGAGATGGCGGCCAAAAGGAGTCTCGTTCTGGTTCATCCCTATGACGATGAAAAAGTGATTGCGGGTCAGGGGACCGTAGCCCTGGAAATGCTGGAAGCCTTTCCCGACCTGGAGGCCATTGTGGTGCCCGTGGGTGGAGGTGGTTTCATCTCGGGATGTGCTATTGCGGCCAGGTCGGTAAATCCGGAAATGGCCGTCTACGGTGTGGAAACCAAAAGGTATCCTTCCATGTTCTGCGCCCTTAAGGGAACAAATTGTAAGTGGGGACCATATACCATTGCGGAAGGGATCGCCGTCAAGCAACCTGGGGGCCTGACGCTGGAAATCGTCGGAAAACAGGTGGACGACATCCTCCTGGTGGACGAAGGGGAGATCGAAGAGGCGGTATTGCTGCTCCTTGAAGTGGAAAAGACGGTGGTGGAGGGGGCGGGCGCCGTCGGACTTGCCGCCGTCATGAAACATAAAGAGGAGTTTTCCGGGAAGAAGACCGGCCTGATCCTTTCAGGGGGCAACATCGATCTCCTGGTGTTGTCCTCCATCATACAGAGGGGGCTGGCAAGGACCGGCAGACTCATACGACTGAGAGTGGAACTGAGAGATGTCCCCGGCGCCCTGGCCAAGGTGACCCGCTGTATAGCAGATGTGGAAGCCAATATTGTGGAAGTTTATCACCAGAGGGCCTTCACAGATCTGCCTCTGCAATCCGCCGAAGTTGAATTCGTTATTCAAACAAGAGGCCTTTCCCATGTACGAAAGCTCCTTGATATCCTGAAATCCGAGGGATATCATGTGACCAGCAAGGTTGGATGGGAGGACATCTCAGATGGATAAATTCCCTGATTCACACAGAGTGTACGCCTTTACCAATATAAATCCCAGCGGTTGGAGAAGATATTTCCAATGAACAAGCACAGGCGCAAAATTGGATCTGGGGATGCCCGACGGTTTGATCAAAGAAATACCATGTTCAGCCGGCCCAGGGATCCTGAGCAATCCAGCGCTGAAATCCTGGCGATGGGAAAAAAGCATTACGGGGTCCGTCGCTTCAAGGACGATGAAGGATACACCCTCCTGGACTGGGCCTTTGCCATGGGTTCATGGTATCTGGAGCGATGGAGAGGGTTTGGAAACATTGTAGGGAATGAAGGCCTTTACGAGTGGTTTCCAGACCAGCCGGAAATTGCCGTGAAAGACCGGATTCCCCTTGATCAGGCATGGAAACCTTCGAGCCCGGGGGAGATGACCCGGATTGTAAAAATAGCCGCCCTTTACATGGGCGCCTCCTCCGTGGGGATTTGCAGGGCGGACCCCCGATGGATCTACTCCCACCGCTTTGATCCACGGAATGGTGCCCATTCTCCCATCGATGATATCCCCGAAGACTGCATAACGGCCATTGTGATGCTTCATGAAATGGACTACACCCTCATGAAAACGGCCCCCGCCTACGGGGAGAATGCCGCCACGGGAAGGGGGTATTCCATGATGGCGTATGTGGCTTCCTCCGTGGCCCATTTTTTGCGTGATCTGGGCTATAAAGCAATTCCTACAGGTAACGACACCGCCTTGAGTATTCCCCTGGCTGTGGATGCGGGCCTTGGCGAGATAGGTCGCAACGGTCTTCTGATTGCTCCGAAGTTCGGCCCGAGGGTTCGCATCAGCAAGGTGTTTACCAATCTGCCGCTGGTACCGGATAAGCCCATTGAAATTGGTGTTCGAAGGATGTGCGAGGTTTGTGGCAAGTGCGCCAAGGCCTGCCCGGGAAATGCCATCAGCCTGGGTGAACCTATGGAAAAAGGCCCCACCCTTTCCAACAGCCACGGGATCCACAAATGGTACATCAATCCGGAAAAATGTTTCGGGTTCTGGGTTCGCAACAGGGGAGACTGCGCCAACTGCATCCGGGTCTGCGTGTTCAACAAGCCGGACTCGGCCCTCCACAGCTTCGTCCGGTGGCATGTAAAGACCCTTCCACGGTTCGACAATGTCTATCTCAAAATGGATGATGTTTTCGGGTATGGGAAAAGGCTCGGAATGTCTGAGATATGGAAGTAAAGACGGTTACCGGTAAAATACGGATCAAGCTCCGGTTGCTCATTAATTTCGCATTCGGTATTGACTGAAATCCCTTCATCATCCCCACAGACAGGATTCGAGATTCCGTGCCGACGGAAAGCCGCCATCCGTGGGTGACGGGAACTCCTAATTCCTTACAACGAATCTATTTTGTCGTGATTGAAAACTATGTATATCTTGTTCCTCTGATATTTCCGCATCAGTTTCATCAGTGAGTTCTGCACGGGCTTCTCTATTTTCATATTTCATAGGATTGCAATCAAAAAGGCCAATGCAAACTCGGTGCGGAATCCGGGATGCTGGACAAGCGCCATCATTTCTCAGGGTATCCGGTGATGGCCCTGATTTCTTCGTAAAGGGGCTGAAGGGAATGGTATATTTTTTGATAAACGCGTTTAAAAAGCTCGTGATAGAGGATCGCATTGTCCTGGTTCGGTTCGAACTCCTGCCCGTAATGGACCATCTCTTTGATCGCCGTTTCAAAAGAGGGATAGATCCCCAAACCTTTTGCCGTTACAAGGGCCGCCCCCAGGCCGGAGGTCTCAAAGGTTTTTCCCCTGACAAGGGGCAGGTTCATGACATCGGACGAGATCTGACAGATCTCATCGCTTTGGGATGCTCCCCCGGATACCGCAAGTCTCTTGAAAACGGATTTTCCCCTTTTCTCCATTTTCTGCATGCCGTCCAGTAGGCCGTAAGCCAGCCCTTCAATAACGGCCCGGTATACGTGGGCCCGTTTATGCACGTCTCCAAACCCGATCATGGCGCCTTTGGCGGCCGGTTCCTTCAGCCCGGGACTCCAGTAGGGTTGCACCACAAGCCCCATGGATCCAGCCGGAGCTTCTTTCAGGAGACCGTTCAAGGCCACCTCGGGTGGAATTCCTTTTTCCATGGCCTGAAGCACTTCCGGGTAGGCGAACTCCTTTTTGAACCAGGATATCATCCAGTACCCCCGAAAGATCTCCACCTCCGGATTATAGTGTCCCGGAATGGGGGCGGGGTAGGGGGGCATAAAAGGAATGGTTTCAAAATATTTTCGGGATGTGCACTGGACCGTGGCTGTGGTTCCAAAACTCAGGCTCGCGACGGACCGGTCCAGGACCCCCATGCCGATGGTTTCGCACCCCTTGTCCGATCCGCAGGCAATCACCGGAATGCCCTCGGCAATGCCGGTCTGCTCCGCGGCCTTTCGGATGACTTTCCCGATCTGTCCGCCGGGTTGCACCAAATAGGGAAGTTTTTCCGGCTCAACAGGAAAGCAGCGCCCGGCGAAATGTAGGAAGTCCCGGGGTTTCCCCCATCGGAGCTTTTTGTAATGAAAAGGAATATGCCCGATTTGTGAGGCTATGGAATCGGCGAATTCTCCGGTGAGACGGTGGTTGAGAAAGCCCGATACCTGCATATATTTGTGGGTTTTTTCCCATACTTCCGGCTCATTCTGCTGAATCCAGTTGCCCTTTCCACCTCGCTGGGCCGCGATAAAAGGCTCTTCCATGCCCACCATTTTTAGACCCAGCTTCACGATCCTCCCTGGTTCATACACGGGGTCCGCCTTGCGTTGGTCCAGCCAGACCATAGTGGGGCGAAGCGGGTTTCCATGGGCATCCACGTTGACCATGCTGGCCCGAAGGGTGGTCACCCCCACGCCGGCAATATTTTCAAAAAGGGCGGGGGATCTTGTTTTGAGGGCCTGACAGGCCCGGCAGAGGCTATCCCAGTACTGCTCAGGATCCTGTTCGGCCCAACCCGGCTGGAGACTGTGGTACGGCTCATAAGAGACCTTGTACTTATCCAACAGTTCTCCCTTAAAGGAAAAGAGAAGGGCGCGAAGGCTCTGGGTGCCGCAATCAATGGATAGAATGACTTTTTCCATGGCCATTTAACCAAGTCCTCTCTCCCTGCGTATCTTCTCATGCAGGTCGTAAAAAGTGGCGGGCGCCTGTTCCGGAGTTCTCCTGATAATGGAAATGACACCCGTTGGGCAGGAGACCGCGCAGACTCCGCATCCGATACACCAGTCCGGATCAACACGCGGGAGACCGTCCACCATCGCTACGGCGTTGACCGGACAGATTTCAGCGCAGGCCCCGCAGCCGATGCATTCCTCCATTTCCGTCTGCCGGGTGAAATAGACCGCCATCAACTGGTCCCTCGGGATCTTGCGACGGTTGATGATCCCCACGTTCCAGCAGTAATGCCCGCAACAGTTGCAGGTGTGTTTCACCTGACCCCGGGCGTTGTCTACCATGTGCACCAGTCCCTCGTTTTCACATCGGCTGAGGACGTTCATGGCCTCGTCTTTTGAGATTTCCCGTGCCAGCCCCCTGGAGATGACGAATTCCGCCATTTCGTCGTATTTCAGGCAGACCTCAATGCTGTGTGTACAGTCCGTCCGTCCCAGGAGTCCGGCAGACATGCGACAGGGACAGTGAGCGAGTCCGATCTTTTCGGTGGCCTCGACAATAAAGTCCATCTGCTCGCTTGGCATTACCCCCTGCATGGGGACATCCACACTGAGGCCCGCGGGGGCGTAGGTATAGGTCTTGGTCGCTGTTCCTCCATAGACTTCCCGTGTGACGGGAACGGAGAAATACTTCACCACCAGACCTGCCATTTTCCTGGCTGTTTCATCTTTCTTTCCACCCCAGAAAAAAGTCTGAGGCATGCCGTAGCCAACTTGCAGGAGACTGTAACCGGGAACGCCGTCCTTTGTGACCGCGGAGTAGATCATATTGTGTTCCGAAAGAGAGGCAAGCGCTTCCAGGATCTGCTCTTTCGGCAGATCCGCACGGGACGCGATCTGATCGGCGCCCACGACTTCCAGCGGGGCCAGGTTGTTGGGGATGGCCAGGGCAACCTGGGCCTCAACCGGGTTGAACATCTCTTTGAGCATGTCGATGAGGGCCTTGCTGTAGGGATAGCCCATGATGAGATCTTTCAGGTGTTCGGCTAACCGGATATAGACGTCGTTCATTGCTGTCTCCTTTCGGGTCTCACGCAAAGGCGCAAAGGCGAAAAAATTCTCTTGTTCAAGCACGTGTGTCTACATATCCTACTTACTCCTCACTACGCACTGCCTACTTTCTTTCCGCCCAATCCGCTAACTGCTCCCGGAAAATCTTGCAGTTGTGGCGGATATCCACCGGGAAAGATTTGTGAAAAAGAATCGTGTCTGATTTTCTCTGGTCAGGGGATTTCCGCTCCGCCAGGTCCATCAGTTCTTTCCGAATTTTCTCCCTGGCCCCATTTCGAACGGGTCGCCCCGTTTCTTCAGCTCGATGCAGATAACCGGGTTCTTATACCCTTTCGGGCCGATTCCCACGAGGGCGCTTCGGAATACGTCCGGATGCCCGTTGAAAATGGCCTCGCAGGGGATGGTGAACAGGGGCGCTTCATCCGGACCGGTAACTACGCGATGGGCTTTTCGCCCGCAAAACCAGAAGCGGCCCTTTTCATCCTTCCAGCCCACGTCGCCCATACGGTGCCAGAAGCGATCCTTATCCCGGATTTTCGAAATTGCATCGTCCGCAGGCCGCTTATAATATCCGCCGGTGACCAGGGCGCCGCTGACCACGATTTCCCCGATTTGGCCGTCTTCCATCTCCAGATCGTCCGACCAATCCAAGATGGGCTGGTCGCTGATCTTTATGATGCGCACGGGGATGTTGTTGATGGGACGCCCCACGCACATGCCATGACCCTTGGCACTGAGTTGCCTGGTTTCGGATAAAATTTCATTGCCGGTAATGGACAGTACGGGAACGGCCTCCGTCGCCCCGTAAGGCGTCTGTATTTCGGCATCCTCCTCCAGCAGAGAAGAAAACTGTTCGATGTTTTCCGGAAATACGGGGGCGCCGGCGCATATGACCCGTTTGAGGGAAGGCACTTTGATTCCCTTCTTCCTGCCGTAGGCGCCCACCCTGTTCAAGAGTGCAGGAGAGGCGAACATGGTCGTGACACCCTGGTTGCGTATCGCTTCCACAATCTTTGAGGGGTCCACAAACGCGGGTCTGGTGGGGTCCATGTCCGGAATCACGGAGGTAATCCCCAGTGCGGGCCAGAAAAGCGCAAAAAGAGGGAAGGTGGAAAGATCGATTTCATCCCCCGTAAGATTCAGGTGGGTCTGGATCTGGCGCAGTTGGGCATCGAAATTTCCGTGGGTATAGATCACCCCTTTTGCCGGCCCGGTACTGCCTGTTGTAAAGAGGATGGCGGCCGTATCATCGGTTCGGGTCTCGACCATTTCAAATGGGGACACGGCCTCCTTTCCTGAGGTTACGAATGGTGGTTCCGCCCCAGAACCACCTTCTTCCCGCGGTGACAAAGATCCTGACGTTTCCAAAAAAAGAGGGCCGGATCTTCCTCAACACATGGGCGAGGGGAATGCCTATGAAAGCTTCGGGATCACTCTCCTTGAGGCAGGCAGCCATCCTGGCTTATTCCCATCCCGGGGTCCACCACCACGGGAATGGCCCCGGCTTTGAAGAGGGCAAAGATAATGGTGAAAAAATCCAGGGATGGTTTTACCATCAATATGGTTCGAACTCCCTTTGTAACTCCCCTGGCCGTTAGACCCGCGGCCAGCCGGTTCGATTGCTCGTTGAGCTGCTCAAAAGTCAGGTGGGTGTAAGCGACCCTTCCGTCCCGGTCCCTGCCCGCAGGGGCAAACGACCGCTTTTCTGTATGGGTGGATTTTCGCCACCCTTACCAGGCGGGAGGCGATGTTTGATTCAGACATACGTAAGTATTCCTTAAGATGTCATTCAGGTTTCAGTGTTCAGGTTTAGGAAAAATGAAATCAGCCATCAGGAACCGGTAACCAAAAGGAATTTCCTCACGATGGGGAGAATATTTCTCCATTCATCCTCCAGGATATAATGTCCCGCCTTTTCGAAAACGTGAACTTCCGCTTCGGGAAATCGGCGCTTCCATTGGGAAAGATACGATTCGTCAAAAACAAAGTCACGCTTTCCCCATAAGATAAGCATGGGAACATGGGAGAGGAGAGGCAGTTTTGCTTCCGTTTCTTTTGCCAACGCATAGCTCGGGTCCGTCTGGTCGAGGGGGATATCCTGGACGAATTTCAGCGTGGCGATCCTGTTTTTCCAGGAGTTGTAGGGGGCAATGAGTCCTTTTTTCACGTCCTTTGCCAGTTTCTTCCCCGGGGCCATGATCAAGGCGCCTCGCGCGAAGAGATTCATCCCGAGAACGGCCGGAACGGCAAACACACGGAGATTACGCATGATTTTCAGCCGAAGCGGCAGCTTCTTGCCGTAGGGTTTCAGAAAAGCGGCCGTGTTCATTACCACGATACGCCGTATTCGCCGGGGATGCCTCACGGCATAGGCCATCCCGATCATCCCTCCCCAGTCGTGGACAATCAGGGTGATCCTATTTGGGAGTTCCAGTTTATCCAGAAACCGTTCCAGATCATCCACGCGGTTTTCCAGTCTGTAGCCGTACTGCTTTGGAGACGGCTTTTCCGAAAGGCCACAACCGATATGGTCGGGGGCGATGGCCCTGAAGGAGTCGGAGAGGCCCTGGACCAGGTTCCTGTAATAGAAAGACCACGTAGGATTCCCGTGAATCATGACCACGGGCTCTCCCCGACCCTCGTCCAGGTAGTGATATTTTCGTCCGTTCACCGAAAGGTAGTGGGATTCAAACGGGTACAAATGCCTGAATGCAGAGGTATCAATCATTGTTATCCGGTCTCTTCCTCCGCCACATACAGCGTCACATTGGACTGGGCTAACATTTTCTCGAAATCCACGGGAGGCCTGCGATCGGTAAAAAGCGCCTGGATGTCGATGACGTTGCACAGACGGACCATGGCATCCCTTCCGAATTTCGTATGATCCGCAACGAGAAAAACCTTTTTTGAATGGGCGATAATCGCCCTGTCAACCCTTATTTCCTTGTAATCAAAATCGAGAAGGGTGCCTTCAACGTCGATCCCGCTGATACTCAGGATGCCGAAGTCTGCCTTGAATTGTCCGATGAAATCGATGGCCGATTCGCCGATAAGGCCACTGTCCTTACATCGCACAACCCCCCCTGTGACAATGATTTCAAAATCGTCCCGCTGACAGAGAATGGAAGCCACATTCAGATTATTGGTAATTACCCGAAGACCGCTGTGATCAAGCAGGGCTCTCGCCACCTCTTCGCTGGTGGTTCCAATATCTATGAACAGAGAAGCGTTGTTGGGAATGTGTTGGGCGACCATGGCGGCAATACGGATTTTTTCCTGGCGGCACATGACCTTTCGGGCAGTGTAGGCCACATTTTCTACGCTGGAAGAAAGTCCCGCCCCGCCGTGATATCTTCGAAGCAGCCCATCTTCGGTCAGTTCGTTGATGTCCCTTCGAATCGTCTGGGGGGTCACCGCAAATTGTTCAGCCAGGGATTCAATGGATGCGAACCCCCTGGATTGAACAAGCTCCACAATCTTGTGCTGGCGAAGAAGTACGGATTTCCCCCTGGCCTTTTCTGCGCTCTTTCCGTTATTCTCATTTTTCAAGACGGCATACCTCCTTACACCGAATTTCTACACAACCTTTTGCTTTCTGTCCATAAAATTGATGACAATAGGTGAAATCCTAAGTGATCATTGACGTTTGATCGCTACCTGAGCCGTTGAATTACCCCATTCTTACCGCAAAAATGTTCATAAACGAACATAAATCGTAAAACAACCAATAAAAGTTGTTTATACGACAAAATAGAGGCCATTATTTGTATTTAGTTTCGATAACGAAAAAAATATTCTTTTAAATGTAAAAAAGTGCTTTTTTTCTTGACAACAATTGCCTGCCAAAATAGAAGATAAGTGAAAGTAACAAAGTGTCAGAGATCTTTCCATCCTGTTAAGGAGCTGTAACAGTCTGAAACGCGTTTACCCACGAAGTTGTTTCACACATCGCTAGTTTTTGGAGGTGTATCCTTTCCCTGCAACCTTTCATTTTTTCTTTCCCGTTCTGGCACGATTGTTGCGGTCTCCGTCACGGCTGAGACCGAACGCAACGCAGAGATTGTGAGAAAAGGGGGCTGCGAAAGTCTCAAACGGGTTGTTGTTTTGTCCATTACGTCATAATCGAGGTGTTCATTGCATACACCGGTACTTATTATCGGAGGCGGCGTTACCGGCACGGGCCTGGCCAGAGATCTGGCTCTTCGAGGAGTGCTCAGCACGCTGGTGGAAAGCGGAGACATTAACTCCGGCGCCTCGGGAAGGAACCATGGGCTTCTCCACAGCGGCGCCCGTTATGTGGCAACGGACCCCGGCGCGGCAAGAGAGTGCCGCGACGAAAATGAGATCCTCAACAGGGTTGCTCCCCACTGTATTGAAAAGACCGGGGGGCTCTTTGTTGCCGTTGAAGGCGACGACGAAAAATACGCAGCCGATTTTCCCCATCTTTGTTCAAAATGCGGTATCTTTGCAAAAAGGCTTACCCCTGAAGAGGCCATGGAACTTGAACCATCTCTTTCCAGCAGGGTTTTCGCCGCCTATCTCGTGGATGACGCATCCATCGATCCCTTCAGACTTTCTCTTGAAAATATCACCCATGCCCAGAAAATGGGCTCCACTCTTCTCTGCTACACCAGAGTGACCGGCTTTGAGAAAAAAAACAACCGCATCCGGGCTGTCCATCTTGTCCATACCGGCACGGGGCGGGAAACCGTTATAGAGCCTGATCAGATCATCAACGCGACAGGCGCCTGGGTGGGGCAGGTGGCGGCGCTGGCCGGAATCCGGATGGAAATGCTCTATTCCAAGGGGACACTGCTTGTAACGGGGCACAGGATTGCGAACCGGGTCATCAACCGCCTGAGGCGCCCCGGCGACGGGGATATCCTCGTACCCGGAGGTACGGTCTCTCTCCTTGGCACGACCTCTGTTCGGGTGAATTCGCTGGAAGACCTCAGGCCCACCATCGAGGAAGTGGACCTGATCGTGGATGAGGGTTCAAAGATGATCCCCACCTTGAGAGGCATCCGTTACATACGGGCCTATGCCGGCGTGCGGCCCCTCCTTAAAATGGACACGGAACTGGATGACCGATCCGTAAGCAGGGGGTTTCATGTTGCTGGATCACAGGGACGCAGGCCTGGAGAACTTCGCCACCGTCCCCTCCGGCAAACTGACTACCTACCGGTACATGGCGGAGAAAACCGCGGATCTTGTCTGCGAAAGATTCGGTGTCAGCGCACCATGCCTTACCCGCACCGAACCTCTCCCCTCAACGCCTTCCGGCATGTGGACGGAACCCGCCTTCGGTCCGAAAAGATGGGGTACCGGAAAACAGGCTGGAACCCCTTCTGTGTGAATGCGAGTTGATCCCGAAAAGCGCCATTGAAAGTGTTGCGGGGGCCATTCGCGAGCATCATCTGGAGCTGGATCTCAACGCTATCGGACTCCGGTCGCGGGTGGGGAAAGGAGCCTGCCAGGGAACATTTTGCGGGAAGAGGGTCCTGGCGTTTCTTCAGGAAACCGGACAGGTGAAAGGACCGGAGGGACTCAAAAGCCTTCGGGAGTTTTTGCAGGAACGATGGAAAGGAGAACGCCCCGTCCTCTGGCATAGCCAGTTGATGCAGGCGGAACTCAAAGAGGCCCTGTACTGCGGTTCCTTTGATCTGGAAAACCATCTGGGAGACCAAGGAGGACAGGACGATATGAAACCTCCGGGCCATCCTTTATCTTGCGAACTGGCGGTGATCGGATGCGGTTTATCCGGTCTTTCCGCGGCGCTTTTTGCCGCTGAACGGGGCATTTCCACCATCGTTGCGGGTGTTTCGGGCGCCACCATGTTCGCGAGCGGTCTCCTGGATCTTTTGGGCACTCATCCGGTTGAAACGGGAAACAGATGGAGGGATCCCTGGGCGGCCATGGAGGTCCTTTCCAAGGAGCATCCGGCCCACCCCTATGCCCGGCTCAGCAAAGATACCATCACTGGTTCTTTGGAAAAAGTGGTTTCTTTTTTAAAGGGAGAGGGACTTTTATACCGGAAAGACGGAAACAGCAATTCGGAAGTGATGACGCCCCTGGGAACCACCAAATACACCTACTACGTTCCGCAGAGCATGTGGGAGGGGGTAAAGGCCTTAAAGGAAAAACGGCACTGTCTGATTGTGGGATTCAAGGGGCTGATGGATTTCAGCGCTACACAGATTGCGGAGACCATGGCCAACAGATGGCCGGGAATCCGAGGCAGGGAAGTAGTCTTTCCCGGGAGTGAAAAAATTGTCGGGCTTGTTACAGGGGATGTTATGGCCAGGGATATGGAATTCCCGGGGAATCTGAATAAACTCGCCGATGCAATCCGTCCACACCTTGAAAACGCCGAGGTGGTTGGACTGCCTGCGGTCCTGGGCATGAACCGATCCCACGAAGTCGTAGAGCAACTTTCCAGAGAACTGGACAGGCCGGTCTTTGAAATTCCCACCATGCCCCTTTCCGTTCCCGGCCTCAGACTGGATGAGGCCTTCATTAGGGGGCTGACGGCCAGAGGCGTCCAAATTCTTATGCCCGGCCGGGTTGTCCGCTGGGAAAGAGAGAACGGCGCCGGCTTTTTCCTTGACGTCGAACACAAGGACCAGAAAAAAAGCATTCAGGCCCAAGGGGTCATCCTGGCCGCGGGGAGATTCTGGGCCCGTGGGCTTCGGGCCGACCGGGACAAAATCAGGGAACCGCTGTTTGATCTGCCGGTTTTTCAGCCCGCAGAGAGAAGAGACTGGCATAGGAAAGAATTTCTTGATCTCAGAGGTCATCCGGCCAACCGGGCGGGTATTGAGGTGGATAACCTGTTCAGGCCATTGAACGAAAAGGGAGATCCGGCGCTGGACAATCTTTTTAGCTGTGGATCCATTCTGGCGCACCAGGACTGGATGCGAAGTAAAAGCGGTTCGGGCTTAGCCATCAGCACGGCCTGGGCGGCGGTGGATGCTTTTGCCTCGCGAACATAATCTTAATCGGGTGTTCTTAAAGCAGTCTGCAAATGAGTATAATTAAGATTAGGATAAAGAAAACAGCATAAAACATTTGAAATCGTGGAGCCAATGCCATAAGATCCAATTTTGGGTTTTTTCTATGGCATAAACTCCATAACAGGAAAAAAGGCCCATGTCTCTTGTTCTTGAAAATATCAGCAAGATAGTGGCGGGAGAAACCCATCTAAAGGGCATCAACCTGGAATTTGAATCAGGTTCCCGCAATGTGCTCCTGGGGCGTACCCTGTCCGGGAAGACATCGCTCCTTCGATTGATGGCCGGGCTGGACAGGCCTACCACCGGGCGGATCCGTACGAACGGAAAAGATGTTACGGGAGTATCCGTTCGAAAACGAAGTGTTGCCATGGTGTACCAGCAGTTCATCAACTATCCCTCCCTGACCATCTATAAGAATATCGCCTCCCCTCTGAAAATAGCCAAAATGGAAAAGGCGGAAATTGACCGAAGGGTTCGAAAGACCGCCGAAATGCTCCATCTTGAAAACTTCCTTGATCGCCTTCCCACGGAACTTTCCGGTGGACAGCAGCAGCGCGTGGCCATTGCGCGGGCACTGGTGAAGGAAACGGATCTGCTCCTCTTAGATGAACCCCTGGTGAACCTGGACTATAAACTGCGCGAGGAACTGCGTGCTGAACTTCAGGAGATTTTTGAGCAGCGCGATGCCATTGTCGTCTACACCACCACGGAGCCGACCGAGGCCCTTATGCTGGGGGGCAATATCGTAGTGATCGATGAAGGGCGCGTCCTCCAGACCGGCTCCACCCCCGAGGTTTATCACGCGCCCGCAAGCACCAGGGCAGCCGAGGTTTTCAGCGACCCACCCATCAATTTCATTCCGGGCACGATTCAGGGAAATATGGCCCAAATGGGACTGAATATTGAAATGCCGTTGGAGGACCATATGAAGGCCCTGAAAGAGGGAAACTATACCTTCGGGGTACGTTCCAACCATCTGTTTGTATCCAGAAACAGCGCGGAAGATGCGGAAATTCAAGCAACCGTGGAATTGGCGGAGATAAACGGATCGGAAACGTTCATCCATGCGACTCACGATTCACTTTCATTGGTCATTCAGGAAAACGGGGTGCGCTCCGTTCGCATCGGTTCCGAAATAACCGTTTATGTCAGCCCGTGTTGTTTCTTTGTATATGATGAGGCAGGAATGCTGGTTGCGTCGCCCTTCCAACTCCCGACGATAGTAGACAGACTGAAATAGGAGGCCGTCATGGCTTGCATCGAGCTGAATGAAATCGCGCACAGCTATCAGCAGAAGCCCAAAAAGGAATCGGATTATGCCCTGAAGCGAATCCAGAATGTATGGGAAGATGGTGCTGCCTGTGCGCTTTTGGGGCCCTCCGGCTGTGGAAAAACCACCTTGCTCAACGTCGTTTCAGGCCTGCTTACTCCCAGCAGAGGAAAAGTTCTGTTCGACGGCAGGGATGTCACGAGCGTTGCCGCCGGAAAAACGCAATATCGCCCAGGTCTTCCAGTTTCCCGTTCTCTACGATACCATGACGGTTTACAATAATCTGGCATTTCCTTTGCGCAATCGCGGCATCAACGAAGATCAGGTGAAGGAAAGGGTCCTGGAAATAGCGGATATTCTGGATCTCACCTCCTTTCTCAACAAAAGGGCCGCGGGTCTTGCCGCCGATGCCAAGCAGAAGATCTCCCTGGGTCGCGGGCTGGTCCGAAGCGATGTGGCAGCCATCCTTTTCGATGAGCCGTTGACGGTGATCGATCCGCAACTCAAGTGGCACCTGCGGCGCAAACTCAAGGAGATCCATGAGCAGTTGAAACTGACCTTCATCTATGTGACCCACGACCAGGTGGAAGCGTTGACATTCGCGGACCAGGTAGCCGTCATGTACGAAGGGGAAATGGTGCAGATCGGCTCCCCCCAGGATCTTTTTGAGAATCCGGAACACAGTTTTGTGGGGTATTTTATAGGGAGCCCAGGCATGAATCTTCTGGAATGCACCCTGGATGGGAATATGGCGCGCGTTGACGGCCTTGGCATTGCCCTGAGCGATGAAACAGCGACAAAAGGGCATAAATCCAAAGGGAAGCTGCAACTGGGAATTCGGCCCATGCACCTGGAAGTGTCACGGCGAACCAGGAGAAGGCAGGATCGAAGCCCGGGTCAAACTGGTGGAGGATCTGGGCAGCTATAAGATTGTGACGCTTACCCTGGCGGAGAAAATCGTAAAGGCCAGGGTTCTCGAAGACCACCCTATCCGGAAAGATCGGTCCTGGCTTGGTTTTCCAAAGCAATGGACCAGGCTTTTTTCGGACGGGTGGTTGATTAAGTGACGAGTGACGAGTGGCAAGTAAAGAGTTATAAGTAACAGATAGCAAAGGATATGCCCATGGAAAAATGGCCAAACAACAAGGCCTGGTGGCTGGTGCTGCCGGTTTTCGTCATCGTCGCTTTCAGCGCCATCATTCCACTGATGACCGTAATCAACTATTCGGTCCAGGATATCTTTGGGCCCGGGCAGAGCATCTTTGTAGGGACCGAGTGGTTTCGGGAGATGCTGGCGGACAGACGCCTTCATGAGGCCCTGTGGCGCCAGTTCCTTTTTTCGGGGCTCGTGCTGGTGATTGAAATGCCCCTGGGCATTCTCATTGCCCTGGCCATGCCGAAAAAGGGCTGGGGGGTCCCTGTCTGTCTGGTGACCATCGCCCTCCCTCTGCTGATCCCGTGGAATACCATCGGGACCATCTGGATCATCTTTACCCGGCCTGATATCGGCCTGCTGGGTGCAACCATAAACAATTTTTTGGGCATTCCGTTTGACCATACGGCTAATCCGCTGGATGCATGGATCACCCTCATGATGATGGAGGTCTGGCACTGGACGCCGCTGGTGGCCCTGCTGGCCTATGCGGGGCTTCGGGCCATTCCGGAGGCCTACTATCAGGCAGCACGAATCGACGGCGCATCGGCGTGGTCCACATTCCTGTACATCCAGCTTCCCAAGATGCGGGGCGTGTTGACCATCGCCTTTCTGCTGCGTTTCATGGACAGCTTTCTCATCTACGCGGAACCTTTCGTACTCACGGGGGGCGGTCCCGGCAATACCACCACGTTCCTCTCCATTTATCTTGTAAAGATTGCCCTGCTGCAATTCGATCTGGGACCGGGCGGGGCCTTTTCGCTCATCTACTTCGTCATCGTACTGCTGTTCAGCTTTATCTTCTACCAGGCCCTACAGCGGGTCGGAAAAGGAGAAAAGGTATGAAAGGAAAGAAAAAAGTCGTCGGCCTTGTTATCTACTTCATCCTGCTGCTGATGCCCATCTACTGGATGCTTAACATGTCGCTCCGGTCCAATGCGGACATCCTGGCGTCCTTTGCCCTCTATCCGAAAAATATTACCTTTATGAATTACATGAAGATCTTTACGGACTCATCCTGGTATATGGGGTATGTCAATTCCATGATTTATGTGGCTATGAACACCGTCATTTCGCTGTTCGTGGCCCTGCCTGCCGCCTACGCCTTTTCCCGCTACCAGTTCGTGGGCGACAAGCAGATGTTTTTCTGGCTGCTCACCAACCGCATGGCGCCGGCGGCCGTGTTTGCACTGCCGTTTTTTCAGCTCTATTCCACTGTGGGTCTCCTGGACACCCACATAGCGGTAGCCCTGGCTCACTGTCTGTTCAATGTACCCCTGGCGGTGTGGATACTGGAAGGCTTCATGTCCGGAGTACCTCGAGAAATCGATGAGACCGCCTTTATCGACGGCTACAGTTTTCCGCGCTTTTTTATCACCATTTTTATTCCGTTGATCCGTGCCGGGGTGGGGGTGACGGCCTTTTTCTGCTTCATGTTCAGCTGGGTGGAGCTGCTGCTGGCCCGGACATTGACGGTAACCGAAGCAAAACCGATCTCGGCAATCATGACCCGGACCATCAGCGCCACCGGACTCGACTACGGCCTCCTGGCCGCCGCGGGCATTCTGACCATTGTGCCGGGCGCCATGGTGATCTGGTTTGTGCGCAATCATATGGCCAAAGGCTTTGCCATGGGCCGGGTATAGGGAAGGGAGGGAGAACCATGAAGTTTACATTAGCATGGATGGAATGGACCGTGCCTACGGCCATTTTTTGCGGCGCCATTATCTCAATCGTCATTGCCATGACCGTATGGCAGACTCTGTCTCCTTCGCTGGAGCGACGCGGTTTCCTGCCGATCCCCACGACACCGGGCGATCGCCTTTTTATGGGAATTTTGAGCAGTATTTATCTTTTCTTCGCCTGGATCGCCTGGACGCATTTTTCTTTATGGATACTGTTGGCAGTTGCGGTGTGCTGGATTGCCGTGGTGATGATCTGGGGATAGATTGGAGTTTGGAAAGGGGGTGGTGACGACACAAGGAGATGGGGCGGATCGAATAAAGCCTCTGGTTAGCCTTGCCTGTTTTCCCGGTCCGGCATCGGTCCCATGGAAAACATCTGTAGACGGGTGGGGCGTGTGCGATGAACCCAATCGATTTGAAAGGAGAATAAAGCAATGAGCAAGAAGAGAACTCTTTTTTGCATGATTGCAGCCCTGGCGTTTGTTTTTCTCAGCGTTCCGTGCTGGTCCTCTCCGCAGATGGACGCTGCCAAAAAATGGGTGGACAACGAGTTTCAGCCCTCTACACTGACCAAAGATCAACAGATGAAGGAAATGGAATGGTTTATCAAGGCGGCTGAACCTTTTAAAGGGATGAATATCAAGGTCGTCTCCGAGACTCTCACAACTCACGAATATGAGGCAAAGGTTTTAGCCAAGGCCTTCGAAGAGATTACCGGAATCAAAGTCTCCTTTGACTTGATCCAGGAGGGGGACGTCATTGAAAAGCTCCAAACCCAATGGGCATCCGGGAAAAATATCTATGATGGTTGGGTCAACGATTCCGACCTTATCGGCACGCACATGCGTTACGGCTTTGTTGTGCCACTGAGCGATTTCATGGCAGGTGAAGGAAAGGACGTGACCTTGCCGACCCTCGATGTTCCGGATTTCATGGGTATATCCTTCACCACAGGTCCGGACGGAAAGATCTATCAGCTTCCGGACCAGCAGTTCGCCAACCTCTATTGGTTCCGTTATGACTGGTTCAGCAGACCGGATTTCAAGAAGAAATTCAAGGAAATCTATGGCTATGAGCTTGGCGTGCCGGTCAACTGGTCTGCTTACGAGGATATCGCCCAATTTTTTACGGAAGTTGTCAAGGAAATCGATGGCAAGGCGGTCTACGGTCACAATGATTACGGAAAAAAGGCCCCGGACCTGGGCTGGCGTTTTACGGATGCCTGGCTGTCCATGGCCGGTTGTGGAGATAAGGGTCTGCCTAACGGCAAACCTGTGGACGAATGGGGCATCCGGGTTGAAGGATGCAACCCCGTGGGGTCGAGTGTTTGCCGCGGCGGCGCCACCAACAGCCCGGCAGCCAAGTACTCCCTACGCAAGTATATGGAATGGCTAAGAAAATATGCTCCTCCCGGTGCTTTGGGAATGGATTTCTACACCTACCTGCCGTTCCTGGCCGGGGGGAATGTGGCCCAGCAGATCTTTTGGTACACGGCTTTCGTGCCTGATATGGTCAAACCGGGCCCCACGGTCAATGCGGACGGGACTCCGAAATGGCGTATGGCCCCTTCACCTCACGGCCCCTACTGGGAAGAGGGGATGAAGTTAGGCTATCAGGACTGCGGGTCCTGGACCTTCATGAAGAGCACGCCGTTGGATCGTCGCAAAGCCGCATGGCTCTTCGCCCAGTTTTGCGTGGCCAAGACCACTTCCCTCAAGAAAGCCATGGTCGGCCTGACGCCAGTCCGCGACAGCGACATCCGGAGCCAGGCCTTCACCGACAGGGCGCCGAAGTTGGGCGGACTGGTGGAATTCTACCGCAGCCCGGCACGCGTGGCATGGACTCCCACAGGAACCAATGTGCCTGACTATCCTAAACTGGCACAGTTGTGGTGGCAGAATGTGGGCGAGGCGGTTTCCGGAGAGGTGACCGTGGACAGGGCCATGGACAATCTTGCTACGGAGATGGACAAGGTCATGCAGCGCATCGAGCGCTCAGGGGCGCAGAAAGAATGCGCGCCAAAGCTGAATGAATGCATCGATCCGGAAGTGTGGCTGAAAAAGCCCGGATCGCCCAAACCCAAGCTTGCCAATGAGAAGCCGAAAGGTCAGACCGTCGACTACGACCAGCTTATTCAGGCCTGGCGCGAGGGACGGGTTAAATAGCCTACTGTTAGTGAAATGTTTTATTGCAGGTTCAATAGGGGCCGGCCCGGCAGGCCGGCCCTTTTTTTCGGGAGGGTGAAATGGCCGGATACGTAGGAGCACTGGACCAGGGGACAACCAGTACCCGTTTTATTATTTTTGATCATGCGGGGGACATTGCGGGTTTTGCGCAGAAAGAACATAAACAGATATTTCCAAGACCGGGATGGGTGGAACATGACCCGCTGGAAATCTGGAAAAATGCGCAGGAAGTCATTGCCAAGGCCCTTCTGAAAACCGGAATCAGGGGACAGGATCTTGCTGCCATAGGGATCACGAATCAGAGGGAAACCACGGTCCTTTGGGACAAAAATACGGGAAGGCCTTATGGCCATGCCATTGTCTGGCAGTGCACGCGAACGGACAAGCTCTGCCACGAGCTGATCAAGGATGGTGGAATCGACCGGTTCAGAGGCAAAACGGGCCTCCCGGTGGCCACCTATTTCTCCGGCCCGAAAATCAAATGGATACTGGATCACCATCCCGAGGCGCGAGCCGCCGCCCTTCGCGGAGACGCCTGCTTCGGGACCATGGAGACCTGGTGTATCTGGCAACTCACGGGCGGTCCGGCAGGGGGCGCCCACGTAACCGATGTGACCAACGCCAGCCGCACCATGCTTATGGATTTGAAGACCCTGGACTGGGATGAGGAAATTCTCGACCGGTTGGAAATACCGAGACGGATTCTTCCACGGATCGTCCCCTCCGTGGATACGGAATTCTGGGGGATGACATCCAAAGAGGGGCCTGTGGGGGCACGCGTTCCCGTCTGCGGCGCCCTGGGAGACCAACAGGCCGCCCTTGTGGGTCAACTCTGTTTCGAAGAGGGCCAGGCCAAGAACACCTACGGCACCGGTTGTTTTCTCCTCATGAATACCGGTTCCAGGCCGGTGGTCTCGACACAAGGCTTGATTACAACCCTGGCATACCAGGTAAGGGGCAAAGAACCCATATACGCCCTTGAGGGCTCCATCGCCATTGCCGGCGCCCTGGTTCAATGGCTCAGGGACAACCTCAAATTGATTTCCAGCGCCCCGGAGGTGGAAGAGCTGGCCCGACAGGTGGAAGACAGCGGAGGGATGTATATTGTTCCCGCCTTTTCAGGGCTCTTTGCGCCATACTGGCGCTCGGATGCGAGGGGAGTTATGGTGGGACTCACCCGATATGTGAACCGGGGACACATGGCCAGGGCCGCCCTCGAGGCCGTCTGTTACCAGACCCGAGATATCGTGGAGGCCATGAACAGGGATTCGGGCGTAACCCTGTCTCACCTGAAGGTGGATGGCGGGATGGTCCACAACGATCTGTTGATGCAGTTCCAGGCGGATATGCTGGACGTACCGGTTATCCGGCCGACCATCGTTGAGACCACCTGCCTGGGTGCTGCTTATGCCGCGGGCCTGGCCACGGGTTTCTGGTCCGGTCTCGAAGAATTGAGCAAAAGATGGAAAGTTGAGAAGGAATGGCGACCGGACATGGAAGCGGCCCGAAGGGACAAAGGATACAAGGGGTGGAAGAAGGCGGTGGAGAGAACCCTGGATTGGGTGGAGGAGTAAGAAATTAAGAATTAGGAATTATGAATGACGAGTGGGAGATCAGGCCACCGACGTCAGTGCTTTTCTCCAGAACAGGATTGTCCCCGCACCCATGATCGCTGCCCCGATCATGAAAATGGTCTTAAAGGAAGAATAATCAAGAAACGTCCCTGCGATCATGGGGCCCGCAAGCATCCCCACGCTGTGTGCCAGGGCCAAAATCCCCATGACAGAACCCATGGCTTTGTTTCTTCGGCCTTCGATGACGCTCGCCGCCATAATGGCCGGGAAGGAAATCCCTCCGGCTACGCCCAACGCTGCGTTGACCAGAAAAAGCTCCCAAAACGATTTTGAACCATCCAGGAACAGCATGGCGGCCATTCCCAGGATTCCGCCTGTGACGGTCAGGCTCTTTTTGCTGAAGCGATCCGCACAATATCCCATGGGAACCTGGAGTACCCCTGCCAATAGGACATTGATCATGACCACGATGCCGATGGCGGAACTGGAAAGTCCGAGTCTGGTACTGGCAAACAGGGGGAGAAAAGCCCACGTAATGCCTATGCACGTGGTAAAACAGGCACGGAAAACAAAAAGAGACAATACGGCAGGAACTCTGGCTAATTTCCCGTAGGCAATCGGATTCTTCCGGGGACCGGAGACCTCCCTGTTTCCTGACGCCTCCCGTGGCAACAACAGGAGGCAGAGGCAGAAGCCTGTCAGTATCAGCGCCGCCATGCTCAGGAAAGCTGCCTCGATATTGATCCAGTCCTTCAACATTCCTCCTAAAACCGGCCCGGCGCTCAACCCCGCGTAAAGGGAAATGTTAAACAACCCCATGACCCTGCCCTCTTTTCCGATGGGGGTAATTTCCCCCACATAGGCCTGTGCGACGGGGAAAATCATGGCTGAAGCAAATCCCTGCCCAAGGCGAAGCGCTATCAGGGCCCACACATTGTGGGCCAGGGAATAAACAATGGACACAAGAAAATAGATTAAAAGGCCTCCCGTGAGAAATGGCTTTTTCTCTTTGATATCCGATAGCTTTCCAAAATAGGGGACAAAGAGGGTTCTGGTGATGGAAAATGCTCCGAAAAGCAGGCCGATCTGAAAGGTTCCCGCACCCAGATCGTGGGCATAAACCGGAAGAAGAGGGGCTACAAAACCCGCTCCCATGGCAGTTACGAATACGGCCATGAAGAGGGTAACGAATAATTTTATGGGAAAAGGCATAGATAATGGGACCTGAAAAGCCAAAGGTTATCAAGGATGTTAAGAGGACTCGTGGGGAGTGTCAACGTGAACCCTCCAAATGCACTGACGATTTGGAGAGAAGCGTTTTCTGAAAAAGCCATAACCGTCCAACATTTTTTTACTATTTACTTTTCCATTTTGTTACAGTATATTTTTTTCTCATTTCAACAGGTGAGAGGAGAAACATCATGGGAGAAGGGTTGCTCAAGGATGTGGATGATTTTGACCTTGATCCGGGTAGCGAATGGGACCGATTGAGTAATGAGCTGGATGACGCCCTGCCCAATCTGGATCGCTGGGACGTTGAAATCCGTAAATTGCTGCCGGAGGATAGTCGTTCCGAAAATGCCGGGCCTGTGGCTGATTTGTTGGTCGCTTCCCAGCCGGTGCCTGTGAAGGAAGAGCCCAAAAAAGTTCCTCAGCCGATCAGGGAAATTACGGATGCCCCTGTAATCAAGAGCGCTATCCCATCGGAGAAGCAACTTCTGTTCTTCATCCTCAAATACAAAGATGCCCGAAAGATCTGCGCGGAAACGGGGATTTCACTCAAGACACTGCAGGAGAAAGTAGCCTATCTGAGCTACAAACTTAAGAGATATATTCATGTGGCGGGCCTGTACAGGGACACCAGCCCGGTGAAGCTCAAAGCAGATGGAATCCTTGTCACACGCGAACATCTCTTGGAGACGCCATTCCGCGAAGGAGACCGTTTTAAAGTAGATTTTAAAGACAAATACATTATCCTGTCCAGATTGTGATGGGTGTGTCCTTTATCGCTCCCCGAATATCTTTGTTCCAATCCGCACAAACGTAGCGCCTTCTTCGATGGCAATCCTGTAAGAATTAGACATCCCCATGGAAAGGACCTGCATTTCCAGGTCCTCAATTCCCTTTTGTTTTATTTCTTCGAAGAGATCCTTTGTCCTTTTAAAATAGGGCCTGGCATCTTCCGGATCTCCGACAAAAGGACCCATGGTCATCAACCCCACAACTTTCAGGTTCTTTAGACGTACCATCTCCAGGATAAGAGAATGGGCATTCACCGGGAGAACGCCTGCCTTCTGGTTTTCTTCTCCGCTGTTGATTTCCACGAGGACCTGCATAATCTTCTGCTTCGCCACGGCTGCCTTGCTGATGGCATGGGCAAGCTTCAGGGAATCCACCGTTTCAACCATGTCGAAGATTTCCACGGCTTTTTTGGCCTTATTGGACTGCAAATGGCCGATCATGTGCCATTTCGCCCTGCCCCCCAAGGCGCGAAACGATGCCTCGGCCTCTTGAACATAATTGTGCCCCACAATCCGGAGGCCCGCGTCAATGGCTTCCGCTATTTCGTCCGTGGTCCTGGTTTTGGCCGCACCGACCAGTTCCACTCCTTCCGGCAGTTCCTGTAATATCTTCCTGACGTTTTCTCGAATCATAATTTCCACCTTTCACCGGCGAAAAGGGCCTTCCGGTTTTTGTGTCCTGCTTTCTATAAGTCAGATCAGTCGATGCTCACCGAGACCTGAATCCTTCTCGGCGCAGAGGCATGGAGGATTCTTTTGGTTCACGTCATTCACATCTCTTGTCCATGTCCCGATTTTTATGTTACGCTGGATTCAAAATCAAGCACTTAAATATTTGCAGGAGACAAAATCATGACGAAAGAAGACAAAGGTCACTTCAAAGAAAAACATGATGAGAGCACAAACATTGATCCCTTGGTAGCGGATGCCTTGAAAAAGGAGGCGGAAGACGGACAGATCCCCTGTGCAGTCGCCTTTAAGATCGTGTCGGAGACAGGACGGGAGGCATCCGAAGTTGGTGTGGCCGCGGACCTTCTTGAACTGCGCTTGAGCAAATGTCAACTTGGCCTTTTTGGCTATACCCCCCGGAAACGCATCGTGAAAGCGGCCGAAGTGGTTCCGGAAAATCTGCGGAAAAAAATTCAGGACTCTCTTTCCGACAACCGTCTCGCCTGTTCTGTGGCATGGGATATTGCCGAGGCTTTTGGATTGAGAAAAATGGAGGTATCTTCAGCCTGTGAAAAGCTTGGGATAAAAATCTCCCACTGCCAATTAGGGGCTTTCTGAAGGATAAAAAAAATCACCACCCTCGTCATGGAAGTTGACCTTCGCACTTCTTCCTGAGAGGGTGATGATTTGTATGCCTTTTAGAAAATTAGCAGCTGCAGGATCCGCCGCTGCTGCCACATGAAGCGCCGGTCGGCATGCTCGAAGCAATATTGAAACCGGCTCCCATGGCGCTGGTAACGTAATCCACGCGAATGGGTTTCACATTTTCATATAGGGATTTTTCGATTACATAGGTAAGACCCCTGTCGTCAAAAATCTCATCGTCTTTTCTTGACTCATCCAGAGCCATGCCCAAAGAGGGCCCGGATCAGCCACCTTGTGAAAGCATGATCCGGATGGCTGGAATCTCATCCCGATCTTTCAGAAAATCCTTGATCATCTCACTGGCTTTTTCAGTAATTTCTAACATATTATCCTCCCTGAATAGTATTCTTTGTTCCTTCAATTTTATGATAGGCATGAAAAAATGTTTGTCAAATACCCACCCTGTCCGTCATTTCCGCTTCTCCTGCCATTAAAGAGCCGGATTTTAAAAAAAGGTGACAAAAAAAGTATGCCCCCTTTACACCCATTTGACTGTTAGGCGGATTTCTTACATGAAATCAAAAGGTTTCTTCCTTTAGACGCTGCCTTAGCCAGATGAGAACTTTTTTCGCTTCTCCTTTCAGTTCCAGCATGGCCTTTCCTCGATGACTCAGACGGTTCTTTTCTTCTGAAGGCATCTCGGCAAAAGTCTTCCCCGATGGGGGATGGTAAAAAAGAGGATCATATCCGAATCCCTGGTTGCCCCTCATATCGTGGGTTATGATGCCGTGGCATTTTCCCTCATATATGAGAGCGGGGCCACGTGGAACCGCAACGGCAAGGACGCAGAGAAAATAGGCTTCCCTGTTGCTGACCCCTTCCATATCCTTAAGGAGTTTGCGATTGTTATCCAAATCGGTGGCGCCCTCTCCGGCAAACCGTGAAGAACGGACTCCGGGACGGCCCCCCAAGGCCTCCACAACAAGGCCCGAATCATCGGCAATTGCCGGAAATCCAAGGACCCTCGCCGTGAAATGAGCTTTTTTCACGGCATTGTCTTCAAATGTTTCGCCATCTTCCACCACCTCGGGGATCGGTCCGAAATCATCCAGAGACTTCAGGGGTACCGACATCCCCTTGAAGAGCTCTCTGAATTCGGCAATCTTTCCCTTATTCTTTGTGGCCAGGACCAACGGTCGATCCAATTCCATGCCATCTCCCTATTCTCAAAGAAAGATCCGGGCGGGGCCGCAGGGCCCTGCCCGGGGTTGTTGACGGAGTTGAAAATTATTCTTTCTACTCGGCCATATGTTTGTAGAGTTCGTAGCGTTCTTTCATCTCTTTTTCGGCTGTATCAAAAAGCTTTTCGGCACTTTCCGGGAACGTCCTGGTCAGGCTGGAGTAACGTACCTCGCCCATGAGAAAGTCCTTGAAATTGCCTGTGGGCTCTTTGGAATCCAGGATGAACGGATTCTTCCCTTCATCTTTCAGCCGTGGATCGTATCGGTAAAGAGGCCAGTAACCGGCTTCCACCGCCTTTTTTTCCTCTTCCTGGCTCATTCCCATGTTGATCCCGTGATTAATGCAAGGGGCATAGGAAATAATCAGGGACGGCCCCCGGTAGCTTTCGGCCTCCACCACGGCCTTCATGAGCTGGTTCTTGTTGGCGCCCATGGCCACCGAAGCGACGTATACATATCCATACGTCATGGCCATACGTCCCAGATCTTTTTTCCGGGTGGGCTTGCCGCTGGCGGCAAATTTGGCAACCGCCCCCGTGGGTGTGGCCTTGGAGGATTGTCCGCCCGTGTTGGAATACACTTCGGTATCCAGCACCAAAATATTGACGTCGTGCCCGGACGCGATTACGTGGTCCAGTCCTCCAAAACCGATATCGTAGGCCCAGCCGTCTCCACCGATGATCCAAATGGACTTCCGGGTGAGATAATCACGCATATCGAGAATTTCCAGAAGCAGCGTATCCACCTCAACGTCCGAATTCATGAACTCATCTTCAATCAGTCCGGCCAATTCCTGCCCGAATTTCCTGGACAGATCCCCATCCTCCATATTGGCGAGCCACCCTTCCATGGCCTCTTTAAGGGGGGCGGAAACCTTGCCTTCAAGGGCTTCCCGCATGAGATCGGCAAGCGCCGCCCGACGCTGATTCACTGCCAGCTCCATGCCGAGCCCATATTCCGCATTGTCTTCGAAAAGGGAATTGGCCCAGGCTGGACCATACCCATTTTCATCCACCGTATAGGGGCAGACAGGCGCCGATCCTCCATAAATGGAAGAGCATCCCGTGGCGTTTGCGATGATCATCCGGTCTCCATACAACTGGGTGACCAGTTTTATATAGGGGGTTTCGCCGCATCCGGGACAGGCCCCTGAGAACTCGAACAAGGGCAGTTTGAACTGGCTGCCTTTCACCGAGGTGGGAGAGACCACATCTTCAATCCTTGGAAGATGTGTTGAAAAATGGTGATTGGGGACCTGGACGTCCGACTGGGAAGCAAGGGGTTTCATGACCAGGGCCTTCTCCTTGGCAGGGCACACCTGTGCGCAGTTTCCACAACCGGTACAGTCGAGCGGGCTGATCTGTATCCGGAAACGCAGGTCCTTGAATTCTTTGCCCTTGGCTTCCAGCGTCACAAAATCCTTCGGCGCATTCTTCAGATCCTCCTCGCGCGCCAGCACCGGTCTGATCACCGCATGGGGGCAGACAAAGGCGCACTGGTTGCATTGAATACAGTTTTCCGGCAGCCACTGGGGCACGTTGACGGCGATGCCTCTCTTTTCGTACTGGGTGGTGGCGGTAGGAAAAATGCCATCCGGCGGCATCAGGCTGACCGGCAGTTTGTCCCCTTGCTGGGCAAGCATGGGCCGCATGACATCGGTCACGAATTCCGGCTCGTCTTTATCCATGTAGGCTTCATGTCCGGCCGTCGCCCAGGATTTGGGAACCTTGATCTTCTTGAGCGCGCCCACGGCTTGATCCACCGCATCCTCGTTCATCTTGACGATCTTTTCGCCCTTTTTTCCGTAGCTCTTCTTGATAGCCTCTTTCATCAGGCCGAAGGCCTCTTCAGGCGGAATGACATTGGCGATCTTAAAAAAGGCGGCCTGCATGATCATGTTGATCCGGGCGCCCAACCCGAGCTTTTTGGCGATAGCCAGCGCATCAATGTTGTAGAAGGAGATATCTTTCTGCGCAATGGTCCTTTTCATATGGTCGGGGAGATTTTTCTCCAGCTCCTTTAGGCTCCAGTCGGAATTGAGCAGGAATGATCCGCCTTTTTTGATTCCCTCAAGGATTTCATACTGGTGCACAAAAGCCGGGTTGTGACAGGCGATGAAGTCGGCCCTTTCCAGCAGGTAGGGAGACTGAATCCTGTGGGGCGAAAACCTCAGATGCGACATGGTAATGCCCCCGGACTTTTTGGCATCGTAGGCAAAGTATGCCTGCGCGAACATATCCGTATTTTCACCGATGATCTTAATGGCGTTCTTGTTGGCGCCTACGGTTCCGTCAGCCCCCAGGCCCCAGAATTTGCAGCTCACCGTTCCTTCGGGTGTGGGATCGAACTCTTCGGCTTCTTTCAGGGAAGTGAAGGTGACATCATCCACGATCCCCACCGTAAAATGGTTCTTGGGTCCCCTGGATCGCAGGTTGTCGAAGACCGCCTTTGCCATGGATGGGGTAAAGTCCTTGCTTCCGAGTCCGTATCTGCCGCCCACCACTTCCTGAAAATCACCTTTCTCATGGAAAACGGTGCATACGTCCTGGTACAGAGGCTCACCAAGGGAGCCCGGCGCCTTGGTTCTTTCCAAGACGGCGATCTTTTCCGTTGTGGCGGGAAGGGCCCTGAGAAAATGCTCCGTGGAAAAGGGATGATAGAGGCGAACCTTCAACAGGCCGACCCGTTCTCCGTTTTTGTTGAGATGATTTACGGTTTCCTCAAGGGTGTCACAGCTCGAAGCCATGGAGATGACCACCCGGTCCGCTTCCGGATCTCCTACATAATCAAAAAGGTTGTAGGTACGCCCCACCAGGTCGCCGACTTTGTCCATCTCTTCCTGTACGATGGCCGGAATGCGATTGTAAAAGGGATTGGAGGCTTCCCTGTTCTGGAAAAAGATGTCTGGATTCTGGGCCGTCCCCCGCAGTTGAGGGTGCTCCGGATTCATGGCCCTGCTTCGGAACAGATCGATCGCCTCCAAATCAACGAGCCTGCCCATGTCGTCGTAATCGATGAATTCGATCTTCTGGATTTCCGACGAGGTCCTGAAACCATCAAAAAAATGAATGAAAGGCAGGCTGGCGCGAATGGATGCAAGATGGGCCACGAGGGCCAGATCCATGGCTTCCTGCACGGAGGCCGATGCCAGCAAGGAAAATCCGGTCTGGCGTACGGCATTGATGTCTCCATGATCCCCGAATATGGAAAGGGCATGGGAAGCGATAGCCCTGGCGGATACATGAAAAACGCCGGGCATCAATTCACCTGCAATCTTATACATGTTGGGAATCATAAGCAGAAGACCCTGAGACGCTGTAAAGGTGGTGCACAGCGCCCCGCCCGACAAGGCCCCGTGAACAGCGCCCGCTGCGCCTGCCTCAGACTGCATTTCCACCACTTTCAGGACCTGTCCAAAGATGTTTTTTCTTCCATGGGCGGCCCATTCATCGGCATATTCCCCCATGGTGCTCGATGGCGTAATAGGGTATATGGCCGCCACATCGCTCATGGCATACGCCACATGGGCCGCCGCCTCGTTTCCTTCTACCGTCTTGGTTGTCGCTCCCATAAAACGTTTCCTTTCTCATCCTAACATTGTGGTTAAAATCTTACGAAAAAAGCGTCATTCTCGGATTCTGCAAAAATACTGAAAATTTGTATCAGTCCAATTTATTAGACTAAAATGATGTATTTGTGTTGTCAAGTATTTATGGGCGAATTCTGCAATTCTAATTTTGGCCTGATGTTCTTTTTTAAATTGTATTCCTTTTTTGGTTTTTCTATGTCAACAACATAAGGTATTGTTATTATTTGTTAAATTTTTTACTGGACATTTTATCTTGCTGATGATAATAGATGATGGGTAAGTCAACCCTCTAATTATCAAAAGCAAGAATGCCCGGATCAAAACAACCCAATATTGAATCTCAAGAGCTCAATTTCGATAGCATGGTCAGCTATCTTCGTTCTGCAATGGCTAATTTTCCTGATAAACGCATAGGTACAAATACGCGTTACAGCATTGAAGATGCAGCCTTGGGTGCATTTTCTGTTTTTTTCACCCAAAGCCCTTCTTTTCTATCATTTCAAAAAGCTATGTTGAAAAATAAAGGCATAAGCAATGCCCAGACCCTGTTTGATATGGATCAAATCCCTTGTGACAACCATATCCGAAATTTGATGGATGATGTTGAACCGTCTGAAGTGTATCCGGTCTACCATTATATCTTTGATGGGATAAAGGATTCCGGGCACTTGGATGCGTTTCGTTCATACGGTAACAACTTGTTGTGTGCACTGGACGGCACACATTTCTTTTCTTCCAATAAGATTCATTGCCAAAATTGCAGCACCAAAGAACATAAAAACGGAACCACAACCTATTCCCACGCTGCAATTACACCCGTTTTCGTCGCTCCCGGCCAAAACAGGGTTATCTCTTTACCCCCGGAGTTTATTACACCTCAGGACGGACACAGTAAACAGGACTGTGAAAATGCTGCAGCCAAACGCTGGATAGCACAGTATGCACCAATGTACAAAGAACTCGGGATTACCATTTTAGGCGATGATTTGTATTGCCGACAACCGATCTGTACCTTGATATTGGCCGAACAACTCCATTTCATCCTTGTGTGCAAACCGGATTCGCACAAAACCCTTTATCAATGGATAGAAGGACTTGAAAAAATAAATGGGGTTAAAACTTTGGTGGAAAAAAGATGGACAGGTAAAACCCATCATACCTATACCTATCGTTTCGTAAACCAAGTGCCTATACGTGATGGTGAAGATGCTATAGAGGTTAACTGGTGCGAACTGACCATCACTTCGGCTGGCGGCAAACGGTTATACAAAAATGCATTTGCAACTGATTTCACCATATCAAAAGACAATGTCAAACAGATCGTGGAAGATGGCCGATCCCGTTGGAAAATTGAAAATGAAAACAACAACATATTAAAAACCAAGGGGTATCATCTTGAGCATAATTTTGGCCATGGTAAAAAACATTTGTCTAATTTCTTGCTGACATTAAATCTCCTGGCATTTCTTTTTCATACTGCCTTGGGGATGTTTGACGAAATATATAAACTGATTCGAGACGATCTGCCAACTCGAAAAACCTTCTTTGATGACATCCGAGCTTTGACCCGCTATATCTGCTTTAACAGCTGGGAGGTGATGCTGACGTTCATGGCACGGGGGCTAGAGTTAGAGCTCCCAGACAAAGGCTAAAGATGAACTGTTTTGGGTGTGACATTTTTAATTCCCCATGACTTGGCGGATTAATGTGTCCCTTTTCTCTGATTGAGCATGTAAACAGACCTGATTTTTTCATTCGGAATATAGACGCCCTTTTTTTACGGAAAATCAACTTTTAGCGGCCACTGATAACATCGATTTCTATCCAGAGTTAACCAATAACGTACAGGCCTCTTAGTATTCAGGCCAAAATTAGAATTGCTGGGGCGAATTCTGCAATTCTCATTATGGCTTCTTCGTACAACCGACCATGGGATTCTGCTTCAAAGCGGCGCCAAAACGCTTTGGTCATTCTATAGCACGGCGGTACATCTTCAAAATTTGGTTGAAAACCGACTCGCAAGAGAGTCGTCCTGTGCAATAAGACGGGGTGAAACATTTGCAAAATAGGTCTGAAGCAGATAATTGACGCCGTTTTGAAACAGAACCCCATGGCCTCAGATCGTAGATAATCCATATCGGGAATTGCTGGGGTGAATTTCGAAGGCGCTCTGAAATGACCGCAGGCGACGCGACCTTGTGTGAAACCTCATAGTGAACTGAATCTACAAGGCGCGAAGATCGCAAAACCTTTTTTGGCTTTTTCCTGCGTTTGTCGTTCCCATGCCGGAGCATGGGATGGGATAGACTTCTCGTTCTGATGGACCTCTTTTCGGTGGGGCCTTACGTCAATGAATGACGTGCAGAAAACGTTTCCAATGGGGCCACGACCAGTAGATAATGAAGGCTTCTCCCTTTACTGCATCGAGGGGCACGAATCCCCAGAACCGACTGTCGTAGCTATGATCCCGATTGTCCCCCATAACAAAAAGATGTCCGGCTGGAACAGTGACCGGACCGAAATTGGAGATTTCAGGATTCAGGGCCCTGTCAGAAGAAGGATTGCTGGTGTAGACGCCATGGGTGTCATTAAAGAGCTTGCCGTTGATAAAAATTTGATGCCCTTTCATCTCCACCGTGTCACCCGGAAGGCCGATAACCCGCTTTATGAAATCCTTGCTCTTGTCCACCGGGTAGATGAAGACGATCACATCATTCCTCTTCGGATTGCTTATGGGGATCAGGGTCTTGTTGATAAAGGGGATCTTTATGCCATAGATGAATTTGTTTACCAGAATGTGGTCCCCCACAAGCAGGGTCGGCTCCATCGACCCTGAAGGGATTTTAAAGGCTTGCACCACGAATGTTCGTATGAAGAGGGCCAGTATGACGGCAATGGCCGCCGCCTCTGCATATTCACGAAATACGCTCTTTTTTCTTAGTTTGCTTTTTGGTTCTTTGGTGCCCAAGAATTGCCCCCTTTTATTTTTTCCTCGGAACTTAAATCTTCCAGATTCCATTGTAAAGAGATTTTTACCTGTTTGTTTTTAGCGCTCCGGCAATATTGTTTCATTTCTCAGCCCCAAGATCTGTTCTAATAACGGGGTTCCCGGGCGCGCAGCAATTCTCATTATGGCTTATCTGTAATCTGAGGCTATGGGGGTTTGTTTCAAGATGGCGACAATTGTCCGCTTCGAACATCTTTTGCAGATGCATCACCCCTTTTTTGCATTACCCAACAGGCGGTAAGACGTTTTTTGCACAGGATACTTCTCTTACGAGCCTGTTTCCAGCCTAATTTTGAAGCTGCACCGCCGTGCAATGGAACTGCTAATGGGTCTTGGCGCTGTTTTGAAACAAACCCCCATGGCCGGTTGTATGCAAAAAGCCATAATGAGAATTGCTGCCGGGCGCGGATTTTTATTGACATAATAAAGTTTTTGTTATTTTATCAGGTGCAGGTGTACTCACTAATCATTCAACCTCTGTTCAGTTCATGAGGCTATCTTAATATCGAAAACTATAAAAATACGTATTCTTTATGCCTAAATAGAATAGAATGTGATTTTTTGAGCGCTTAAATTTTATTTAAGAGAAAGCCAAACCTATCGTGAGGTGGGGACGGAAAGCCACGGGTCTTAAATCAAGACAGCCGGGTTGCCTGGGAAATTTTGCCGGGTTGCCTGGAGAAAGGCAGCCCGGCTTTTTTTTGAAAACAATTTTGGTGGGTTAAGGGATTACTTTCTGAAATTCAAGGGTTATGACCGAATGGCTGGATTTATGGTCAGGCTATGGCATTGGCGGTAATAGTAACTACCAAAAAATCTATATCATTGACAATAGGGCATTTTTTTGCTATAGGGAGATAAATCCAAAAAAATTGGCAGATACATCCTCTCTTATTGCGATGAATTAGGGTATTCCCGGATCCAAGAAATCTGGTTCCAGACTGATGGAAATAGACCTGAAAAGGGCCGCTCTCTCCTCAACGCCCTTATCCTGTGATTATGGCAATTATCAAGAAAAATCAAATTGTTGGTCTCGATATCGGTTCCTGCACCATTAAACTGGTGGAGCTCGAGTATACCCGAAACGGAAGAGCCCTGAAAAATTTTGGCATGGTGGGAGTCCCACAGGGAGCCATTGTGGAAGGCTCTATCAAGGATATTGAATCGGTATCCGGCGCCATCCGAAATCTGTTTGAGAACCTGCGGGTGAACAACCGGAATGTTGCCGTATCTCTGTCCGGTTATGCCGTGATTGCAAAAAAGATAGAGCTGGATAGAACGGATGAAACAGGATTGGAAAAGGTCATCCAGGAAGAGGCCGAAAAACATATTCCCTTTGATATCAATGATGTCAATATCGATTTTGCCGTTTTACCTCGTATCAAAAGTGAGGAGGGTGAGGACGATAAAAGGGAGACGGACGCTTCCCAAACAATGGATGTCATGTTGGTTGCCGCCAAGAAGGATGTCGTGGAAGAATATATCAACCTCGTTACTGCCGCAGACCTGAATCCCGTAATCCTGGATGTTGATGTATTCGCTCTCCAGAACGCAGTGGAAATCAGTGTTGAAGATCCCATGGGCAGTTTTGCCATCATAAACATCGGCGCCAACGAGCTTCAGATCAACACCGTAAGAAACGGTATTTCCGTATTTTCCAGAGATTCATCCTACGGAGGGGCACGGATCAATACGGAAATCATGACCGCTTTCAATGTGACTTTTGGAGAGGCGGAAAAAATCAAACTGGACGGGTCAGAAGAAAAGGGACGTCGAGATTCGCTGGAGAGCATTTTCACTGCCCAGGCCTCCACCTGGGTCAGGGAAATCAGGCGAGCCCTGGAGTTCGTTGCCGGGACATACTCCGGCGGGCCCGTGGCCGAAATTCTCTTGGCCGGAGGCTCATGCAGGCTTCCCGGGTTCGCCAGATACCTGGAAATGGAAACCGGAATCACCGTAAAGGAATTGAATCCATTCTTTGATATTGCCATAAATGAAAAGCATTTCGACCTGGATTATCTCAACTACATGGCGCCGCAAGCCGGCGTGGCAGTGGGTCTGGCGCTGAGAAGTATCGGGGACAAATAGTGATAAAGATCAATCTACTGCCATTTCGAGCAGCCAGGAAAAGGGAAAATATCAGGCGGGAAGTAAGTATTTTTCTTCTCACCATGATTTTTCTTTTTGTTGCCGGCGGTTATGAGTTCATTTCTCTCAATCAAAATCTGAAGCATCTTGAAGATGAAGAAACCCGGTTGCGAGAGGAGTCCAAAAAGTATGACAAGGTCCTGCGGGAAATCGCACTGCTCAACAAAGAAATCAAGATTGTAGAGACGCGGCTGGGAGTTATCGAAGGTCTTGAAAACGACAAAACGGGTGCGCTTCAACTGCTTGAAGAGGTTGCAACGGCGGCTCCCGTGGAGCGGTTGTGGCTGAACTCTCTCTCCGAGTCCAAGGGCCTGCTGACGCTCCAGGGGTCAGCAATGGATAATAACACCGTGGCGAGTTTCATGACCAGCCTCGGCAAGGCCGAACATATTACAAATGTGGATTTAAAGAGCACCCAGCTGCAGGATTTCCCCCAATACAAACTGAAGGCATCGAATTTTGTCCTTACTTGTAAGACCAGTTTCAGCAAACCCATACCGGAACCTGAGAAGAAAGTTGCAAAAAAGGGGAAATAGCAAATGCTGAAATTGAATATTCATGAGATTCCCTGGAAAAAGCCGTTTAACGCTATTACCAAGAAGGCGGAAAAACTCAAGCGTCTTCACCGACTGCTGATCTTTTTCGGGGCCATTGTGCTTATCGGCGGGGGGTTCACTTTTCTCGTCTATATGCCCAAGGCAGAAGCAATCAGTCAAAAGGAGAAAGAGATCACCGCCTTGGAAGACAAGATCAGGATGGGGAAAATCAAAGCAAGGAATCTGCCTGTACTGAAAGCGAAAAAAGCGGAAATCGACCAGAAACTTGTTGCGGCGCTTGAACTTCTTCCGGACGAACGGGAAATCCCCAGTTTGCTCAAGGGAATTACGGAGCAGGGAATAGATGCCGGCCTGGAATTCAAGCTGTTCGTGCCCGAGGTGGAAGTGGCGAAGGATTTTTATGTGGAGATCCCGGTGACCATCGAAGTGGAGGGTGACTACCGGAATGTGGCGGCGTTTTTTTACAAAGTCAGCAAGATGAAGCGTATCGTAAATATCGTCAATATAACTATGAGGCCCAAGGATAAACTTTCCGTAAGGCTTATCACCCGATGCAACGCCGTAACTTACCGTTTCAAGGAAAAAGAAGAGAAGCCCAAAGCAGGGAAAGAAAATAAGAAATAGTCATTGGTTACTCGTTGCTGTGTGTTGGAGCGAATGGCAGCAAAGCAAAATGACAGCGTAGCGAATGACCATCAATGACGGCGAAGCAAAATAAATGATCCCACGCATCTTTACATATCTTCTGATCTTCTCCCTGGCAGCCCTGATGCTATGGGCCGATCTTATGCCCTCTCTGGTTATGGCTGCAAAGCAGGAACAGCAGGCAAAAGCGGACGCGGAAGAGGTGGTGAAGCAGGAACCTTCAAAAACGATGCCTCCTTTCGATCCCGAAAAATTGCCGGACCCCTTTGTTTCCTATTTTATACGAAGCAAGCGAAATGAAACGCTGGACCTGGAGAGGAGGAAAAGGGAGCAGCTCGAAAGAGAGGAGAAGCTCAAACAAGAACAGATTGCGGCGGAAAGAAAGCTCCAGGAGCTGAAAGAACCCAAAACGGAACTGCAGAAACTGGATCTCTCCCAGCTCACCCTCACCGCCATTGTGAAAGATAAGGGAAAAGACTGGGCCATGGTCAGAGATCCAAGGGGCATGGGGTACATACTGAAAAAGGGCATCGCTATCGGGACAAATGGGGGCGTCATAAAAAAAATAGTCTATCGCGGCCGAAAGGTCATCATAGACGAACCATATCTGACGAAAGATTTCAAGCTTCAGTTCAAGGAAGTGGAACTTAAGATGCAGGACGAACTGTTTGAATAGAGCGGTTTGCGGTTACCCATTGACTGTGAAATCGACACAGAAACTTCTCAAACGACTATTTACCGCCCGCTACGCTCAAGGCGCTAAGAACACTAAGATTTAGGTTTTTTACCGAATCGGAACGGACGATTCGATAAAGCATTCAGCCCTTCGGGCATTTGGGGAATGGTTACGTTAGCGAAATGATCTGCTAAATGGTAACACATGAAAAAATAGCGGCTGTTTTTTCGAATCGTCCGTTCCGATTCGAAAAAGGCTTTGCATTCTTGGCGCCTTGCGGTTCAGACCAATTGTAGTTTCATATGAGGTTTTGAGTTTCAGCTGTCAGAGGAAAGATTTATGAAAAAGGCTGCGAAATTATTCTCATTTTTGTTTTTGGTGCTCTTGTTGGGATCGTTCTACCAGGGTCCGGCAAATGGCGCCGGGGGTGTTCCACTCGTAGACGCAGACACAGGAAAACCAGCTGGCTGGATCGAAAGTACTTCTTTGCTCAATGCGGGTATCGATGCGCTTTCGCGGTCTCTGATGGAAAGAATCGCCACCAAATATTTTCATTCCCAAAAAAAGCCGAGCATAAAAATCGCCGTCTTTGATTTTACGGATGAGGAAGGAAATATTACAGAAGGGTCAAGATACCTTTCAAACAGGATCAGACTTGCCTTTGGAAGCAATCAACCGTTCGAACTTTTGCCCGCTCAGAAGACACTGGAAGGGATGGTGCTGACAGCCCACAATTTTGATGAGAATTATCTGCTCAGAGAACGAATGGTGGATGAGTTGGGCGCCGATGTGTATCTTTTAGGAACCATAAGGACCGTGAGCAGAGCGGATCTGGTCTGTCGGATTTCTCTGTGGGGAACCGTTCCGCCGCACTATAACAAATGGGAACTGGAACCCTTTCCACAAGCCGTGCAGAGTGGGGCGGAAGAACTCCCGGAGCAGTGGAAAGTAAATTTTACCAAATCCGGGCTCGATTTCTTTACCAGGGTCGTGGCCCCGGGCGAGAGAAAGTTCACGACCTTTCAAAAAGAGGAAGACCTGGCCCAGGTGATCTTTGTAACCCAGCCTCTTTGCGACGACCTCAATCCTTCCTGGCAAATAAAGGGAGATGGACTGGTTTATGATATGCGGAAGGAAGAGAAGGTGGGGGCAATTCAAAACCGCACGGGCCAGGTGATGCATAGTCGTGTGAAAAGTTTGGATGCCCTAAAGGAGTTGAGCTATATCATCAAAGAATGTTCTCTCGTCATCAAAGAGAGTGGGGGTTCCTCCTATGCGCTTGAGCCCTACGTGCTCCAGAAAAGCAGCGACTACTATTTCATCCCTTTTGAAAAAGGCGATACCGGTCTTCGTTTCACGTACCTTTGGAACCAAAGCGGCAAAAGCAAAAGACTGTCCATGCTGGAAACCGGTATGGGGTGGAAACTGCACACCGCCGAACAAGACTGGCCCAACATGCTGAAAATAGGGCTTCATGTTGCCACGGCAACCCTCAAGCCCCTGGCGGAAAGCGACTACGGGACCAAGAAACCCAGGTCGGAATTCGTGACGAGATTCAAGTTTTCTGTAAAGCCGGGGTTGAACGTTTACGTGGTCAACTTTGTTTATCGCAGAGATCGTCCGGAGATTTTTGTCAGAAGGCTTGAAATAGAAGGAAGCCAGGATGAGCCCGTGAAAGGGGTCAAAAAGATAACGGAAGTTTTCAAGGTTTTCGGATTATGATTGGTGAAACGGAAGAAATCAAATCGGGGATAACAATATGAACGGAAAAACCCGCAAACCGGCAGGGCATCTTTTTTGTGCCCTCATCATTATTTCATGGTTCTTCCAATGGGGTTGCAGCACTCCCGGGGCAACCCGGACTGAAAAATCCGCGGAAACGCCTGTTCTCGAGACCATCGCCCTCACTTCTGAAGCCAATCGTTCCATTATCACCATTACCAGTTCAATCGAAACGATCTTCAGCCCGTTTTTCACCCTTTCTTCTCCCCCTCGCATCTGTCTTGATATAAAGGGAATCCCCTCCAGTACATTCTCACACGCCCTGAAGGCGGGAAACGGTCCTGTACGGGAGGTAACCATACAGGATCGCGGTTCCGGATATACCGGTCTCGTCATATATCTGCGGGAAGAAGGAAAGGGATGTACGGTTACGACCGAAGGACCCGTCACCCGGATTGTGATCGGCCCGGGAGGTACGGCAAATCAGGCAGCCGGCCAGGCGGTTGCGCCTATAACGGTAACTCCTGGACTCCCGCAGATCCTCAATGTGGAAGTGTCCAAACCGAAAAAGAACAGAACGAGACTGACCATAAACTGTGAAAAGGAACTGCAATACCAGTTGAAACCGAACGGAAAAAACCTGGTCCTTGACCTCAAGGACAGCACCATAAGCCCTTTGCTGATAAATAAGCTAAATACGCAGTCTTTTGAAGGAGCGTTGGAGAGCATAAAAGTGATTCATCCCGAAGGCGCTCGGGATGTCTTCCTACACCTCACACTCAGGGAGCTGTCGCCGTATTATATCAACTGGGAAGGACCGACACTTTATCTGGATTTCTCCACCTTCCCAAAAAGCGCAGCCGGGGCTTCGGGGCCTTCCCTGCAAAAGACTGCCGGTTCGTCAAGTAAAAAACCAGCGAAGGTTTCATCACGACCTTCAGGGCAAAAGGACGGCAGCAAGAAAGGAACGGATTCAAGAGCAGCCATTTACCAGAACACCTCACAACAATATGCGGGCCAGCGGATGAGTTTTGATTTTGTGGACACGGATATCCGGAATATCCTCCGGCTGATCTCTGAAGTGGCCGGCATCAATATTGTATGGGGGGCCGATGTGACGGGAAAGATTTCCATGACCCTGAACGACGTCCCCTGGGATCAAGCCATTGAAATGATTCTCAGGCCCAATGGGCTTACCTACCAGATTGAAAACGACGTGCTCTGGGTGGTCCCCAAAAGCAAACTGGCGGATATGGAGATCGCCGATAAGAATCGCAAGAACGCCCTCATGGCCGCCAAAAGGCTCCAGGGAATATTCGAGGCCAAAATCATTGACTTCATCTTGATCCGGAACAGAAAGGCCGCTGATATCTACAAGATGCTGGTGGGCGATCCGAGCGCCACCCCTCCTGTCATGGGTATTCTGGATATCGAGGGGGGCGAATCGGAAGAACAACAAAAGGGCGAAGAGGAACAGGGAAAGGCGACCAAGATCAAGGCCCTGGATCTGTACCTCTCCTATGATGCCGGAACCAACATGATCATTGCCAACGGCGTCAGAGCCAAAGTGGAAAAGGTCAAGGAATTTATAACCAAACTGGACGTTGCTGAAAAACAGGTGATGATCGAGGCGCGGGTGGTGGAGGCTCAGACGGGTTTTGCAAGGGACCTGGGAATCCGATGGAGTTCCCTGGACAACAGCAAATCCGGGAATTCAGGCGGACTGGTACAACCCCGGTTCCAATTCCATGGGAAGCACACAGTTTTCCACCAACTCACCGGCATCCTGGTCCCCGAATATCGGCCTGGCAATCGGCTGGCTCACCGGCGGGGGTTTGGGTTCTATCGCCCTGGATGCCTCCCTGGCCCTGGCTGAGGAATGATCAGAAGATCAACATTCTCTCCGCCCCCAAGGTGATGACCGTAAACGGTGGGGTGGCTGAAGTTGCAAGGGGGTCAGTGGAATACTTCCCCATCAGGACCCAGGATACCATCGATTACAAAGAGATCCCTGCGCTGCTCTCGCTGAAAGTCAGCCCCACGGTGAGTGCGGACAACTCCCATGTGACCATGGTGGTGGAGGTGACGGACAACAAAGCCACCGATGCGAGAGAAATCGAACCGAGAGACGGGGTGACCCAGACCTCCCCACCGGGACGGACCGAAAAGAAGATCACGAGTACCCTGATCGTAAAAACCGGGGAAACCGTTGTCATCGGCGGGATTTATCAAAAAGAAGACCAAACCGGGGATTCATGGGATCCCGTGGCTCATGGATGTTCCCCTTTTGGGTTGGCTTTTCAAAGCCCAGCGCAGCACACGGGCTCAAGTGGAGCTGTTGATCTTCCTCACGCCAACAGTGATTAATGCTGTGGGGTCAGGGATCTGAAAGCCATGACGGAAAAGTTTCGTTCCGGATGTTCCCTTCTCTTCCTGCTGATTTTTCTGTCGGTTTTCATCGCCTCCTGCGCAACGAATCGGACCGACGAAATCAAACGGGCGGAGGCCCTGAAGAATCTGGGCAACGCCCTGGTATCCGAGGGAAAGGTAAGGCAGGGGTACGCGGAGCTCCTGAAAGCCCACAAACTGGACCCGAAAAATCCGGCGCTGAATCAGGACCTTGCCCTGGTTTGCCGGAACCTGGGCAAATACGACCTGGCGCTCCAGTATTTCAACCAGGCCCTGAAACTCAAGCCGGATTTTCCGGAGGCCCGGAATAACATGGGCACCGTTTACCTGCTCATGGGAGAGTGGGACAAGGCCATCTTCTGCTTTAAAGAAGCCGCTAAAAACCCGCTCTACGAAACGCCCCAATATGCTTACAACAACATGGGTACCGCCTATTTCAACAAGGGGAACTACAATAAGGCCATTGAGTGCTACCAGCTTGCCATCAAAACGGCCGGTTCCTACTTTGTGGCTTACCTGAACCTGGCCCTTGCCTACGACGCCCAGGGGAACTGGCAAGAGGCTCTCGAGGCCTGCAGGGAGGCCAATCTCACCTTTCCAAGAGATCCGGCTGCCCACCTCCTCATGGGCCGGCTTCTCCTGAAGGCGGATAAAAAGGAAGAGGCCATCGAAGAATTGAAGCTGGTCATCAAATATGGAGCGGACGGGAAGGAAGCAAAAGAGGCCCAAGTAATGTTGGGGGCGCTGGAACAGCAGTAGGCAGTGGGTGATGGACAGTGGGCAGTGGTCGGTGTTCAGTGTGTAGTGCATCCAATCGAAGTTGAATGTGTTTACGGTTTCCAGTTTCCGGTTGAAACAGCTGTCAACTGGCAACCGCCTTTTTTGTGACTTTCCCGGTTTAGTTGATGTGAGTGCTGACTCAATTGAACACCCGGAGAGATTCCCCTTGATGTCAAAAAAGGAGCTGTAGGCACTTTCTGGCGTGTCGTTAATCAATGGCTGAGCTTTTCGAAAATGCCCTGCGGTGAATTGGAAAAAACCGCTGGCGCTTCCATATAATTATTCCTTCCCTTGTTCCCGGGCAAGGGTTGAGAATGAAAGAACCGGTAACCGAAACTGGAAACCGGAAACGAAGTTTTTTTATGAGGGAGAAATAATCGATGCTAAAAAATGGAACTTTCCGATCTATCCTGACGTGCGTTGTCGTCCTTGGCCTTTCCTGTTTCTGGCCTCCTGCGGGGGTGGAGGCGGCGACTCGGGAAGTGTTGCAGGGGCGAGTGGGTCAATTTCCCTCTCGGTAGACGTAACCAGTATTCCCGCTGACGGGAGCAGTTCTGCAATAATCAGGGCTGTCGTAACAGACAGTGCGGGCAACCCGGTTCGCAACTTCACCGACGTGACCTTCACGACCACGCTGGGACGTTTCAGGAACGGAGGCCCCACCTATACCGTTCAGACCCAACCTCCCCTTAATGATGTAGGCTGGCCGGACACTTCAGCACCCCCCACAGGTGTGGTGGAGACAGCTCTCATTGCGGGAACCAAGGCAGGTTCCGCAAAAGTCACGGTTAGATCAAACAATGCGACACAAACGATTTACATCAGCATCACCGGGGCAGGGGCCGCCATTTCGCTCGTCGCATCGCCCAGCTCCATCCCGGCTGACGGCGTAAGTTCATCCGTTATTACCGCTACCGTTGTCAACAGCACGGGAAGTCCCGTCACACCGGGAACAGAGGTGCTTTTCATGACCGGGCTTGGAACCTTTCCCAATGGAGGCAAGAGTTACGCGGTACTTACCCCCGATAGTACCGGTGTTGTCTCCATTTCTCTGCTTGCCGGCGTGGTTCCGGGGACCAATTATGTCTTGGCCAAAACCAGTGAAGTGACGCAGGCTGCAACCATCGTCTTTACTAATACCTATCTTTCAACGCTTAACGTAACCGCCAATCCCTCGACTATTCCTGCAGATGGGGTTTCTACGTCGATTGTAACGGCGACGGTGATGAACGTTTCCAGCAATATTGCCAGACAAGTACCTGTGAGCGGTGTGCCCATTACTTTTTATGATGCGGCATCCTCCAATGTTCCCACCCCCTTACCGGACAACAATACGTGGAGGGGAAACGGGGATAATCTGCATGTTACGCCTGATTTTTATAGTTACAGCGGTAGCACCACATTCACCTTTACCTACAGCGGTTCGAATGTTACCACGTTGACCGTACGCCTCTACAACAGGGACACGGGCAAACTGGAAACTACTCTTATTAACAAGGAAGGCCCATTCACTAACGAAGCCGTAAGCATAACGATGGGCGCCGGCAATTATTACTTCCAGGTGGATGCGCAAGCGGCTTGGGAGATCATCGTGGCAGGAAGCATCGGACCGGCCCAGGTGGGAAATCCGAAAGTGCTCCAGGTATCGCGCACCGATGCCATGGGAAACGCCTACTACACATTTACCAGCACAACTACTGCGGGGGTGTACTCCATCAAGGCGGAAACAGGCCAGTCAACCACAAGTGATAACAAGGAGTCCCTGAATGACACGGTTGATATTACTGTAACAGGCAACGCCGCTGCCAAAGTCGAACTCCCTGACCAGCCTCTGCAGATTTATGCAAACGGCGAAAATTACACAACGATTAAGGCTACGGTGACCGATATATATGGAAATACCGTAGCCGACGGAACCGTTGTAAACTTCTACACCAATCTGGGCTCCATTGAAAACACCGCAATGACGGTAAACGGGATCGCCTCCGCAAAACTCACGTCCGTATTGAGTTCCACTACCCTCACCGCGACGGTTACCGCAAGGATAGGAAACCAGAGCGATTCAGCAATCGTGTATTTCCTTGGGATCTCCCTCTCCGACATGACTGCGACACCCAGCACCATCATTTCGAACGGGGTCGACAAATCCACCATCACCGTTCGGCTCAAGAATGATTCCGGTGTTGCCATTGAAAATGAAACGGTTATTTTTTCCACCACAAACGGCAGCCTCAGTTCAAGCATAGGTCTGACAGATGCATCCGGCATCGCCAGTGTAGAACTAACGGCGCCTGTTGTTGCCGGAACAGGGGTGGTTACCGCCAAGTATGGCCTTGCAACCCAGACTGTCTCTGTTGTTTTTACCAGTTCAACGGTGGTCGGCTCCATCACTCTGACCGCCAGTCCGGAAAAGATTCCGGCCGACGGGGCCAGTTCTTCCACCATTACCGCTACGATCAAAGATGCTGTAAGCGTACCTGTGCCAAAGGGAACCGCTGTAGTATTTGCAACCACCCTTGGGACATTCAGCAACGGCAGTACAACGTATACCGTTATCACGCCCGATGGAAGCGGCGTGGTCAGTGTATCCCTCAAAGCGGGGTCTACGTCCGGTTCCGCTATGGTTACAGCTACATCCAACGGTGTAATGCAGGCCGTATACGTCACCATCGGAAATGCATCTATTTCTATCGCCCTTGTGGCCAGTCCTACGAGTATTCCGGCGGACGGTGTGAGTTCATCGAAGATAACAGCCACTCTTACAGACAGTACTGGTAATCCGGTCGCTCAGGGAACAGCCGTCACCTTTAGCACCACCATGGGGAAATTCAGCAACGGTCAGGTAGAGTATTCCATACAAACAATGGATGCCAACGGCATTGTGGTGGTTTCACTCATATCGAGTAAAACTGCCGGCTCGGCGCTCGTGAATGCCCAATCGAATGGTGTATCCCAAGGGGTATTTGTCGAGTTTACGGGAGGAACCCCCGGCGTGCCGGCCTCCCTGTCTTTGGCCATTTCTAAAACAAGCGTCAAATCGGACAATTCCGATAGCTCTACGGTCACAGCTACAGTTCTGGATAGTGATAAAGCTGTGATTGAAGGCGCCACTATTGCATTCATGGCCAGCGGAGGACAACTCAGTAAAGCCTCCGCTGTAACGGATGCAAACGGACGGGCAACAACCGTCTTTTCTTCGGGAACCACAGACAGGAGTAACAGGATCGTGACCATAACCGCCACGGTCACGGGGCTTGGGCCGCAGGAAATTCCCATTCAGATCGTGGGCTCCACCCTGTCGGTTTCAACGGATGCATCGACTCTCCCCGTCAATGGTTCTGTGGCCCTTCTGACTATTACGGGCAGGGATGCCGGAAACAATGCGGTCTACAATACCCCCATCACGCTGAGCCAGTCGGGAACTGGTACTGTGACTCTCTCACCGCTTTCCGGTAACACCAACGTCGCCGGGCAGATGGTAGTTTCCGTTACCGGCGCCAGCCGCAGGTACAGTGACCGTGACCGCCACAGGCCTGGGAACCACTGCCGCTCAGGACTATGTCATTAACCCAGTGGACACGACTTTTGCTGTTGTCCTTCCCCCAACGAAAACTTTCAGCGCAAAAACCAGGACGACGGCGTCCCTAGCAGTCACACCGGATGTTGCCACCATATCCTTCGTCGATTCTAATCCCGATACGATTGTAAATACAGGTGGCTTTGTCGGTTATTCCGTTAACGACGTCATTATGGTTGGAGGCTCAACGAGTAACGACGGAGTTTATACAATTGCCGCAATACCTAATGCCAATACGCTGACCCTCGTCAGCACGGACACGCTTATTGCGGAAACCGCTGGAGCGACCGTTACGATTACAAACGGAGTTCTCGTGCGGGTTCGCGCCCCGGATCCCATTGCGAATGTGGTGTTTGCCACCAGCATCGGGGTATGGGATGGCGGAGGCAGCCCCATTGTAACAAAACCTGTGCCGGCCGCAAATTTTGTGTGGGCCGTGCTCGCTTCCAATCTGGCCGGAACGGCTACTGTCCAGGCATATGATGCCGCCAATCCGTCCACAACGGATAAGGTGACGGTGTCCTTCTCGCTGCCCTCGGGCCAAGCCGCCCAGATGACGCTGCAGGCCAATGGGTATACCTTGCCTCCAAGCACCGGAGGCACCATCAATGAGGTCACCCTGACCGCCACGGTGCGGACATCGCCGGCATCCGGGAGCCAAGTCGTCGCCGGTGTTCCCGTTGCATTTGCCATTCGGAACCCCAGCGGAGGGGGCGAAAGCGTCTCTCCCGCCGTGGTCATAACGAACAGTGCCGGACAGGCTATCACCACCTTTACTTCGGGTTCTCTGAGCACGGGAGCGGAAGGGGTGACCATCAATGCCTGGGTCGTGGGTAAGGGAAGGACCTGGTCCAATCAGATCTCCTTTGCCGATCCCATAATTACCAGATCCGACCCTGGCGGTTCCTTTGTGACGGACGGCTTTGTTGCAGGAGACCGAATCAGGGTAGAAGGATCCACCTTCAATGACGGTGGCTACACCCTATTCAGCGTTGCTGCAGGCGCCCTTACGATTACACCCCCTCCGATTCTCACCACTGAACCGGCCGGTTCGTTCGTGGCTATTACCTCGGAGCCGACCGCGTCCGTGGGTATCGTCATTGGGGGTACGGCCGGCTCCGTGGTCATCGGTCGGGGTACTGTGATTTATGACGTGGATGAAGCCACCTACCGGTTACCTATGTCCGCTCTTGTCACCGATTCCAACGGTAACCCCGTAGCGGGCGCCAAGGTCACTTTGAGCGCCTGGCCGCTTCAGTATTCATCGGGCGTCTGGTACGACCAGGACCCGACCGTGGACGGGGTATTTTTTGTGCCATACATTTCCGGCACCTTCAATAACGAAGACGCAAACGAAAACCTGATTCTCGATCCCGGAGAAGACGCAAACGGCGACGGCCAGTTGACGCCGCCGAATTCCTCGGCCGGGGGCGCACCCGTACCTTCCGAGGTGATTACGGGAGAGAATGGGGTTGCGGCATTTAATCTGGTTTATCTGAAAGCCAGTGCGGTATGGATTGTGAGTCGTATTACGGCCAAAACTTTTGTACAAGGGACGGAAACCACTTCCACCCTGCAGTTGAGGCTGAGTGCGGAAGTAGTCCAGGCAAAACAGGGGCTCTTGCCCGATTCCTCGTTTCCAATCGGGCTTGTGACCGGTACGGGTGGGAGCTTTACAGCTACATACTTTTTCAACTTGTTCGTTGCCACAACGGACACCTTTACGCCTCTGTCCCAACTTTCAAAAGGTTCGTCTGCTGTAGGACCCGCTTATAACCAATATGTGTATGATCCAAACGTGGGAACTCCCGCCGCTGTGGGGGACGTGATCTGGGACTACATTACAGTGACGGAGAGTTTAGGTCTCATCAGCGCCTACTTCCCCGTGCGGATTATCATTCAATAAATTCAGGATGAGGTAACGACACTGCCTGTTTACAGAAACATTCTTTTGGCTCTTCTGCTTTTCTTGCCGGCCTATGTTTTTGCGGCTCCCGCGGAGCAGGCGCAGACGCCGCCTTCTTCTGTGCCTGCGGAAACGGCGAAGACCGAGCAAACTGGGGAAAAGGATGAAACCGGTTCCATCCATCTGGGAAATCTCGATCTGGTTACGGAAGAGTATGTGGTCCAGGAAGGGGACTGGCTGATCCAGATTCTCAGGAACAAGGGCGTTCTCCCCGAAAAGGATGTGTTGAAAATTCTCAAGCTTTTAAAGGAACTGAACAGTTCTTTTCGGGATCTGAATATGATCCGGCCTGGTGAAAAAATCATGATCCTCGTCAAGGCCGGTTCTTCCGAAAAAGATGTAACGATCCCCGCGCCGGTTGCGGAAAAAAATGCCCCGGAAAGCTCCGAAATGGAGAAGAAGGAGATCGGGACGGCGGGGGCGGTCGAGACGGAACGCGAAATTCCGAAGGGTTTATCTGGGCAGCTCAAATATGAACCCCACAAAATGCGGCGGGGAGATTCGATCGGGTCTCTTGCCATAGACAAGTACGGACTTTCAAGAAACCAGCTATACAACGAATATTACCCTCTTTTCAGGGAGTGCAATCCCTCCATTCAGGACTTGGACAGGGTTCTGGTCGGGCAGAAGGTCCGGCTCCCTCTTTTCCCTCCTGTCAGGGTAGTCTCTCCCGAAAAAGCGCCCCGCATTCCCGACCTGGACAATGCATCGGGCGGCGGGATCTCCATTCATCCGGTAAATGCCGGAACAAAGATCCCCAATCCTACGGTCAATCCGGAGGAGACATCCGTCCGACCCCCTCAGCCGCCCCGCGAGGTGGCCCAGGTCCGGCCTGCGCCGAAAAGACCTCCCCATTCCGCTTCGTCGAAAAAACCCAAAAAGGCGCCGTACTCTGAGGGCCCAAAAACGAAAGGCGAAACCGCTTCTGTCAGGGTCCCCTATAAAGCCGGGGATATCGGCCAGATCTTCACGGAAATGGGAAGTGAGTGGATCGATTCCGGGGAGCACTTCATTCCCTTGAATGCCGGAGGGCAGATCAATCTCAAGGCATCCTCCTACCCGGTCATTCGCCTGAACGACGGGGTAACGGTCATCCTGGATATGACCGGTGAACTGCCCCGGGATATGAGCCGTTTTATTCATTCGACCTGGAATGAATACCGGATTGTCCAGCTCGAAAAAGGCGATGACTTGAGATCCGCTCTCGATAAAATTCTGAAGGCCTGCGGGTTTACCAGGGCGGTCAAGGCGGGAGAGTCGCTTTTTCTTGGAAAAGATATTCGCTTTGAAGTAAAGGGCGACTGGATCCTATCCGTTGCGGATGAAGTTCCCAATCCGGAGCCGAAAACACTCGTGTTGAATCTGGTTTCTTCCCCCCAGGGATATGTTCCGGAAAACGTGAAGAAGTACCTGGAAAAGCAGCGGGTCCAAATGCTTGAATACCCACCCGGAGTCAACCCGCTGGATACCGTCAAGCCCCGAGGCAAGGTCTATCGGGTGGAAGACCGATTCGCTCTGATAGAGGCCCTTCTGAAACTTACGGGATATCCTTTTTCCACCCGGGAACAGATTCTGGCCTTCACGGGGCAGAAGGAAGATTTCCGACTTGTCATCAATGCAGACTTTTTTGTGAAAACCGAAAAGGGCAATACCATCTTCGACCTGACCGGATTGGCCCCGCAACTGATCGCTCTTTTGAAGAAGCGGGATATTTCCGTACTGTCCCTGGTTGATGAAAAAGATCCCCTTGTCCTAACGAGCCGGATACTGGAGAAGCTTCAGGTGAAGAGTGACAAAGGTCAGCACAGAATGGAGGCTATCCATGACGCTGATCCTTTAAGGATGGATATCAGCATGCCGGGCATTTTTTTTAGAGGAGTCGGTGAAAGAAAAGTCCTGGTAACTCCTGTTGATGTTCCCGAAGAGATTGTCACCTTTTTGTTGAAAAAGGATTATGGCCTGCTCCTTCTGTCCGGCTTTCCCCCCAACGGTCCCCCCGCCGTAAAATAAAAAGGTCGTCCCTGAAGCGGCCGATTTGTTGAACCGGCCCGGAACCCCGGTCTTCTTCCCGTAGCTAACAAAAGAATCGGCCCATTCCGAAGGACAGGACCGTTTTTCAGCTTGCGTTAAACGATATTTAATCATAATTTAAAAGGCTGGTGCACAACTATTTAATCAATTTAATCAAGCGAAGAAAGAGATAGCAATGACTCAGTTAGAAAAAGCAAGAACAGGCGCGATTACCCCCGAAATGGTGATCGTGGCGGAAAAGGAAAAAGTTGATAAGGAGTGGCTCAGGGATCAGATCGCCAATGGCAAAGTGGTGATCCCGGCAAACAGCGCCCATAAGAACCTGGTTCCCTGCGGGATCGGGAAAGGTCTCACAGTAAAGGTCAACGCAAACATTGGGACTTCTTCAGACAGGGCTTTGCTGGATGAAGAGCTGGAGAAGGTCCGTGTGGCCATCGAGGCCGGGGCAGATGCCGTCATGGATCTTTCAACCGGCGGCAACATTGATGAATCGCGAAAAGCGATCCTGGAGGCATCCACTGTCTGTGTGGGAACGGTGCCCATTTACCAGGCTGTGGTCGAAACGGTGGAGGCAAAGGGCGGCCTGGTCCATCTCAGTGTGGACAAGATATTCGAGGTCATTGAAAAGCAGTGCGCCGATGGCGTTGATTTTATCACGGTTCACTGCGGTCTGACCCGTGGGGCGCTGGAGATGCTGAAGGCCCAGGGGAGGATTACCAATATCGTAAGCCGCGGGGGTTCGTTTCTGACCACCTGGATGCTTCACCACGACAGGGAAAACCCGTTGTACGAGCACTACGACAGGCTCCTTGACATTGTCAGAAAATACGATGTCACGCTGAGCCTTGGAGATGGGCTGCGGCCGGGTTGTCTTGCCGATGCTACGGACAGGGCCCAGATCCATGAACTGATGACCCTGGGACATCTGACCAAGCTGGCCTGGGAAAAGGATGTGCAGGTCATGATAGAAGGACCCGGGCACGTTCCCCTGAATCAGATAGAAGCCAATGTCATTTTGCAAAAGCAGCTGTGTCACGACGCGCCCTTTTATGTGCTTGGTCCCCTGGTTACAGACATCGCGGCCGGTTACGACCATGTGGCCTGCGCCATCGGGGGGGCCCTGGCGGCAACAGCAGGGGCCGACTTCCTCTGCTACGTGACTCCTTCAGAGCATCTCTGCCTTCCTGACGCGGCGGACGTTCGAGAAGGGGTGGTCGTGACGAAAATTGCCGCGCATGCTGCGGACATTGCCAAAGGAAACAAGAGCGCCATCGAAAAGGATCGGCAGATGGCTGTGGCAAGAAATAATCTCGACTGGGATACCATGCTCAAGCTGGCCATTGACCCCAAAAAGGCCCGCGAATATCGGGAAAAGAATCCGCCCAGTGAGGATGATGTGTGCACCATGTGCGGAAAATACTGTGCGATTAAGCAGGTGAGGGAATATTTTTCCTGATCTTACTTCCCAAGGCAGAACTGGCTGAAAATGCTATCCAGAATGTCCTCGTTCGTGGTTTCTCCGATGATCTCGCCCAAGGCGTCGAGTCCGCTTTTCAGTTCCAGGGCAATGATCTCCAGGGGGACCTCCTCTCTGGTTCCCTTCAGGGATGCCTCAAAATAATCCAGGGCCTGCTTCAGCGCCTGTTGCTGCCGCAGGTTCGGCCCCACCGTTTCCAGTAGTGTTTCCCGGCCGGCCCCGAGGACTATCTCCGTCATGGTTCTTTTCAGGTCTTCTATGCCACTCCCTGTCAGGGCGGAAATACTGACTTTGGGAAGGGTGGGAAGGTTCTCAAGGTCCGATGCCTCCCCGGGATGGCAGGGCAGATCGGTCTTGTTCAGAACAAGGACGGCCTGCATGCCGTTTGCCTTTAAAAGAATCTCCCTGTCCTCGCGTGACAAGGGTCGGCTCCAGTCCAAGACAATCAGGAGCAGATCGGCCTCAGAGATCTTCTTTTCCGTCAGACTGATTCCCTGATGTTCCACCTCGTCGGCTGCATCACGAAGTCCGGCCGTGTCTACCAGACGGAAAGGGATACCCTCGATTTCAACGCTGGACTCGATGAAATCTCTGGTCGTTCCGGGAAGTGAAGCAACGATGGCCCGCTCTTCATTCAGGAGACGGTTCAGGAGACTGGACTTGCCGGCATTGACCCGCCCCACAATGACCGTGTGAACCCCTTCCATCCAGAATCTGTTGGAACCTGATCCGATCAATGTTTTGACAGGCTTTATCAGCTCGTTTTCCATGGCCTCCGGCCAGTCGGCATCCGGGGAAGTCGTTTCCAGGCCTTCTTCCGGAAAATCTATGGCCGCCTCCACGCCTGCAAGGATATGGACGGCATGAGCGCGTAATTCCTCCACCTGGTCCCTGAATAGCCCCGACACGTGCCGCGCGGCAAGGAAAAGGCCTTTCTCCGACCTGGAGTTAATGAGATCCATGACCGCTTCGGCCTGGGTCAGGTCGATACGGCCGCTGAGGAATGCCCTCAGGGTAAATTCACCGGGTCGGGCCGGCCTGGCGCCCTGCTGCAGGACCATTCTCAGAATGGTTTCCAGAAGGGCGTAACCACTGTGGGAGTTGATTTCAACAACGTCTTCGCAGGTGTAGGTATGGGGGGCATGCATGAAGCTAAGGAGGACTTCATCCAGCGTGCATCCTGTGGCAGGATCGACGAGATGTCCAAGATATAGGTGGTGACTCTGAAAGGCCTTTTTGGCCGTTTTCGGTCGGAACAAGGTTCCTGCAATGGAATGGGAAAGGGGCCCGCTTATGCGAATGATGCCGATCCCCGCCCGGCCGGGAGGGGTGACTATGGCCGCAATGGTATCGTTGGGGATAGCGCTCATTTTGCGGTCATGGATGGGGCCTTCAGATCCCGGTTTTCATGGCTGTTCAATACTAGATTCTCGGTTTGCCGGCGCCCCTTTGTCGGCACGACCGGATTTTGAAGAATGACGACTCTTGGGAATGATTACCACTTTTTTGAGAATACCCTCGCCGCTGCCTTTTGTTCCCAGTTCCGCATCGTCCTTCAGGGCCAGGTGCACGATTCGTCTGTCGTGTGGATTGAGCAGGTTGGTTGCCACCGGCTTCTTGATCTTTTTCGCCTTTTCTCCCATTCTTTTGGCCATTTCAACCAGAAATTCTTTTCTCCTGCTGCGGTAGTTCTCGGAATCAATGAGGACGCGGGTCCTCTTTTCAAGCGTTTTGTTCACGATCTTGTTCACGATAAACTGAAGGGCATCTAATGTTTTCCCCTTCCTTCCTATCAGCAGCCCTGACTTATCCCCTTCTATGTTCAAATTGATCGTGTTATCCACAAAAGCAGCCGTCACTTCCGTGTCTTCCATGGGGATGAGAGCCAGAATATTTTCAAGGGCTTCTTTGGCTACCGCCATTGCGTCCTTGTCTTCCGCCGTCTCCGGAGTTGCCGGAGTTGCCGCCTCCGCAGGCACTTTTTCGGCCGGCGCCTCTTCCCGTACCGCAACAGGTTTCTCTTCCGGCACAGCTTCCTTGACGATGGGAACGGCTCTGATTTTGGCCTTTCTGCCTCCTACCAGGCCGAAAATCCCCGCTGATCCCGGCTCAAGGACTTTGATCTGCAATTCATCTCGCGTGAGATTCAGGGCGCTGCAGGCCTTGGCTACAGCATCTTCCTCGTTCTTTCCTTCAAATTCGTAGGGTCGCATGGGTGTCCTCCAGAAATTACACCGAACTTTTATGGATTCTGTACTGCTGACCGATCGATAAGAGATTGTTTGTGAGCCAGTACAAAACAAGTCCGGATGGGAAGTTGATAAACATGAAGGTGAAAATAACGGGCAAAAACATCATGATTTTGGCTTGTGCCGGATCGCCGGGTGTTGGCGTCATCTTCTGTTGGAGAAACATGGAAGCGCCCATCAGCAGGGTCAGCACAGGGATTCCGTAAGGGGGGGTCATGAACGGAATCTTAAACGAAAAGTGCAATAGCCGGTCTGGAGCCGAGAGGTCGTTGATCCAGAAAACAAAAGGGGCATGCCGAAGTTCAATACAGTTTCCCAACACCCTGAAAAGGGCGAAAAAGACCGGGATCTGGATGACCATGGGAAGACATCCCCCCATGGGATTCACCTTGTAGGTCTTATACAACCCCATGATCTCCTGATTCATCTTCTGTTTGTCGTTCTTGTATTTCTCTCGTATTTTGGCCATCAGGGGCTGGAGTTTTTTCATCTCATTCATCGACTTGTAACTCTTGTGGGTAAGCGGCCAGAAAAGAATCTTGACAAGGACGGTGAGAAGAATGATGGATACCCCGTAATTGTGGATGTAATTATAGAAAAAACGCAGGACGTAAAGGAGCGGTTTTGCAATGATGTCCGTCCATCCGAAGTTGATGGCCTGCTCCAGGTTCTTCCCGAACTTTTTCATAATGCCCAAGTCTCGGGGGCCCAGATAGTATTCATACCGGGTCGATTGGAGTGCGAGGGGATCAATCGTGACAGGAGGCAGCATATAGTTCCCCTGGAGCGCCCCGGAGGAAAGTTTCCGGGCCTGGAACGTCCCCTTTACCGCTTCTTCGGGAACCACCGCGGAAATGAAAAAATTATCCTCGTAGGCAACCCAGCCCAATTTGCCGGAAACGGTTTTTTCTTCGTTTACATCTTCTACCTTCGTCTCTTCCAGTTTATCGTCTAACAGAACGGCAAAGCCATCGTAGGAGTAGTAGCTGGATTTTGTTTTCGGCGGCATGGCCAGGAGGGAGGCCGTGAAGCTGCCCGTCAAAGGAGTGGCCGTTCCATTGGTCACGTCTATCTTCAAATCAATCCGGTACTGGTCCGGATAAAAATGAAAGGTCTGTACCAGCGTGAGGCCTTTTTCGGTCTGCGTTTTAAACGTAAGCTGTTCCGGGGGAGAGGAAGGATTAAGGCGGATAACATCGCGGTCGGCGTGATAAACGAGATTCCCGAGCCCGTTGACAGCCTGGTCCTGAAAACCGACGGCAAGATAATGGCCCAATCCATCTTTTAGGGTGGCCAGATCAATCAGGGGAGAATCGGCGGCGATTGTCTCACGGTATTTCTTGAGCTTGAAACTCTTAATGGCGGGGCCGACATTGCTGAAAACCGCTTCGTACAGGGGAGTGTCTACCGTAATATCCTTTTCGTCCGCTCTTGGAACGGGGGCCATGGGGGCGGGAACAGCGCCGTTAAGGCTTGTCTCCTGTGCCTTTTCAACAGTCGGCGGTACCGGTGAACGGGCTGTTGTGTAAGGGTCTCTTGGGACGTTGTCTTCTGTTCTGTTGGAACAGGCTTTTTTGATGGTCCGAAAAAGAATGACCAACCTACGAGTATGACGAAAGATAAAGCAAAAGCTATGATTGTCTTTTTATCCATAAGATGTAGACCAGCTCATTTCAATCCTTTCTGCAGGGGATCTTCATGATCTGGCACGAAGGGCGTCGCGTATCATGGAAGGTCAGGCTGCATGCCGGATTGTCGCGCGGGGCGAGATTTCTGATGATTGAAGCGTAAATCCCGCAATCCGCGGGAAACCGATGGAACAAAGTAACCTTTCACACAAGAGGGTCATATCCGCCGGGATGAAACGGATGGCACTTGGCTATCCTCAGCACTGTCAGGTAAGCTCCTTTCAGCACACCGTATTTCTGAAAGGCCTGGCGGGCATAGTTAGAGCATGTGGGATAGAAACGGCAGGAAGGCGAGAAGAAAGGGGACACCAGCAGCTGATAAGCAGAGATCAGCCACACGGGCAGCTTTCTACAGAGAAGAAACAAATTTTTTATCCAGGAAGAACTCACTGAGTTCCTTTTGCGTTTTCTTGAAATCCAGATATCCGGAATCCTTTTTCGCTATGACTACAAAATCATATCCATGGGGAAAAAAAGGTCTGTTGAGTCTGAAGAATTCCCTGATTAGCCGTTTGACTCTGTTTCTTACGATCGCGTTTCCCACCCTTTTGCTGACACTGACCCCAAGCCTGCTGATTTGTAATCCGTTTTGTTTGGCGATAACAATAAAATGTTTTGCGTGATGCCGCTTTCCCGACCGATTAAGATTGACAAATTCGGCCCGCTTCAATAACCTTACTTGTTTTTGAAACGAAAAAGGTCCCATGAAATCGCATTACAGTCAGCAGGATTGTTGAAAGCGTTTATACGGTCAACCGCTTTCTTCCCTTGGCTCTTCTTCGCCTTAAGACGTCCATCCCGCCTTTAGTTTGCATCCTGGCCCTGAAACCATGAGTCCTTGCTCTTTTAATTCTGCTGGGCTGATAAGTTCTTTTCATAAGTATAGTATCCCCTACGTTGGATTTAGCGTAATCGTCAATATAAGCACAGGTCAAACTCTCTGTCAAGACAAAATAAGCAGCTGTAGCACTCCCTGTTTCGAAATGGTGCCCGAGTCGCCCTTGGAGGTTCAGGACTTGAAAAGTTTCCTCAAAGCTGTCAGGTTTTCGAAATTCCGGGAGAATTTCGTTAAAACAAATATTTCAAAAGGTTATGATGATAGGTTGAAATCAGGTTTTTGAGAGCCCGACCATTTTATAATTGATAATTTGATTTACATCCTTTAAGAATAGCAAAGTAGATATAACTTGTGAAAAAATGCAGCCCTCTCGAAAAAAGTCTCCAGAAGAGTTTGTACGAGGGGATTTAAGTTTTATGTGACACCTGAAACGTAATGAAGTCGGCTTTTTACGAATTCATCAAAACTGAGCAATGTATTTAAAGGAAAGGAGAACTTTATGATTTTTGATCCGATTCTGGGTCTATTCTCCAACGATTTGGCCATCGATCTCGGTACTGCCAACACGCTGGTTTACATGAAGAGCAAGGGGATTGTGCTGAGGGAGCCATCGGTGGTAGCTGTAAGAGAGGACGGAAGAGGGGGTAACAAGGTCCTGGCTGTCGGCAGAGAGGCGAAAATGATGTTAGGGCGAACGCCTGGAAATATTGTCGCCATTCGCCCAATGAAAGATGGGGTAATCGCGGATTTTGAAATTACCGAGGCCATGCTCCGTCATTTCATCCGAAAGGTTCATAACAGAAGGACCTTTGTACGACCTCGAATCATGATCTGCGTGCCGAGCGGCATCACCCAGGTGGAAAAGAGGGCTGTCCGCGAGTCGGCCGAATCCGCGGGGGCCAGGGAGGTCTTTCTCATTGAAGAACCCATGGCGGCGGCAATCGGGGCTGGATTGCCCATTACCGAACCGATATGCAACATGGTCGTTGATATCGGCGGAGGGACCACGGAAGTTGCCGTCATATCCCTTGCAGGCATTGTTTACAGCAAATCCATAAGAGTCGGCGGGGATAAGATGGATGAAGCCATCCTTCAGCATATCAAGAGAAAATATAATCTTCTCATCGGCATAAGCACTGCGGAAATCATAAAGACGGGCATCGCCAATGCCTATCCGAGCGAGCAACCTGAGACCATTGAGGTGAAAGGGAGGGACCTTGTCAGCGGAATACCCAAGATCCTGACAATCGATTCCGATGAGGTCCGGATGGCTATTTCCGAACAGGTGGATGCGATTGTTGAAGTGGTCCGAGTCGCGCTGGAACAAACTCCGCCGGAGCTGGCGGCGGATATCGTGGACAGGGGGATCGTACTGACCGGAGGAGGCGCACTGCTCAAAAATCTTGATGCCCTTTTGCGAGAGGAAACGAAACTGCCTGTCACCATAGCAGAAGACCCCCTCTCTACCGTTGTGCTTGGGTCAGGGAAAGCTTTGGACAATATAGCGATCCTCAAGGAAGTTACAATCCGGTAAAAAAGTCGGTGTGTTGCTGTTTCCCTCTTCGCGACGGAAACATGGAAAAGCGGGGGATAACTTCGGCATTGCTAAGGAACAGAGGTTTCAGCAAAATATGGATTTGGATCGTTTTCGCTGGTTTCGCACTTTTTCTGCTTTCGACAAATCCCGGTTCGGATTCGTCGTGGAACCCTGCCGAACAGTTCATTATTGAGGTTACCGCGCCGTTTCAGAAATTGATGAAACTGGCAGTTGGTTCCGTGGAAAAGATCTGGACGGATTATTTTTACCTTGTCGGTCTGAGGGATGAAAATCGAGGTCTGAAGCAGGATCTCGATACCTTGAAATCAGAAAACAGTCGATACAAAGAACTACTGGCAACACAAGAAAGGCTGAGAAAACTTCTTCAATTCAAGCAGATCATCAAAAACACCGTTGTTGCAGCCCAGGTCATCGGGCTTGATCCTTCCGGCTGGTTCAAATCAATTATCGTGGACAAAGGGACTGTCGCCGGCGTGAAAACGGACATGCCAGTCGTGAATGCCTCAGGGATTGTGGGACGGGTGATTTCCGTATCCCCTGATTATTCCAAAATCCTGCTGGTCGTGGACCAGAACAGCGCGGTAGACTGCCTTCTGCAGAGATCGCGGGACAGGGGCGTTCTCAAGGGACTTTCAACGGACGTGTGCAATCTTGAATATCTCGTTAAAACGGCGGATGCCAAGGTGGGGGACCAGCTTATTACATCCGGATTGGGGGGGGTATTTCCTAAAGGCCTGCCGGTAGGAAAGATCTTGCAAATCACTGAAGATCCGGGGATGCTCTTTAAAAAAATCACGGTGAGGCCCGCAGTTGATTTCTCCAAACTGGAAGAAGTAATGATTATACTCAATGTGGAAAAAACGAATCAAAAAGAGAAATCTCCGATACATTAAAGAATCGAAACCGGACAGGAAAATCCGTTTCCATATCCTGTTGTGGCTGGCCGGAATCCTTTTGACCCTGTTGAAGGGGATTTGGACCAATCCCTGGGGGGTTGATTTATTTGACCTGGACTTCCTGGCGATTCTGACCGCTTATCTCTACCTGTCATCGGGACAGTTAGCAGCAGGATCTTTCGCCCTGGGAGAGGGAATTGTCATTGATCTTTTTTCAACCGGATTGCAGGGGCTTTTTCCCGCCCTGTATCTTGGCGTTTTCTTGGGAATCAGCATCGCTTCCAGGTTTTTCAATCTCCGGGAGGCCAAGGGACAGGCGATCATTGTAGCGATTGCAATTCTGTTCAAACAGATCTTGATGGTTTTGCTTGTTGGTCTTTTCTCCCATACACTGATTGCATCATCCTATTTTTTCAAGGTATCCGCCATTTCCATTTTTGGGAGCGGGCTTATCACCCCTTTGGCATTCATGCTTCTGAACAGTCTTCGCGCCATGCCGCCGGAAGATGAAAACGACCTTTCTCCAGGACGGTCGATCCATTTTCAGAAACCCGTGACCGATGACAAATAAAACGCAGACCATCTGGAAGTAGAGAGAACGATTTGAAAACATCCAAATTCGATCCTGTTTCATCCGAAGTGTTTCAAAGACAGCTGAAATTTGCGTCCCTGTTCGTTTTAGCCATATTCAGTGTCTTAATTCTTCGTTTGTGGTTCCTGCAGGTCGTGAACGGTCCTGTTTATCTGTCTAAGTCGGAACACAATCGTATAAGGCTTCAGTATGTAGACTCTTCGCGGGGGATGATCCTTGACAGAAAAGGAAATATCCTGGTGGATAACCGGCCTTCGTACAACTTGTATGTAATTCCCGAAGACATCCAGGACCGCGGCAGCCTCTTTTCTAAATTACAGGGTTTGATTGAATTCGATTCGGATCAGGCAACCCAGCAGCTCGACGCGGCTGCACGCGCCATGCCTTTCAAACCCGTTCTCATCAAGAAAGACATTTCCCGTGATGAGTTGGCCAGGATTGAAACCCATGCGTTTGATTTGCCCGGGATCGGCATACAGGTGAAGCCTCAGCGGCGTTATTCCAGAGGCGATTTTGCTCCTCATGTGCTTGGTTATCTTGGAGAAGTCACGGAAAATCAATTGCAGAAGGGGATCTATGAAAATATTAGATCGGGGGATTTGATCGGAAAGACCGGAATAGAATGGAGATGGCAGCCTTTGCTTAATGGCCTTCGAGGAGGAGAACAGGTGGAAGTAGACGCTGAAGGCCGAAAGATCCAGGTCATCTCACATAAAGCCCCTGTTTCCGGATCGGATATCTTTCTAACCCTGGATACGGACCTGCAGACCCTTGCCAATAAACTACTTGAGGAAAAACATGGGGCCATTGTTTGTCTGAACCCCATGAATGGTGAAATACTCGCTCTCGCAAGCAGCCCCTCCTTTGATCCCAATCTCTTTATCAAGGGAATCGATCAAGAAACGTGGAAGGATATGGTTTCATCCGGCGATTTTCCGCTTCAGAACCGGGCCCTCACGGGCCAGTATCCGCCTGGATCAGTTTTCAAGATTGTCATTGCTCTGGCAGCCTTGCAGGAAGGGGTCGTGACACCAAACGAGGAGATATTCTGCGGCGGATCTTTTTTTCTGGGAAAGCAGAAATACAGATGCTGGAAAAAATATGGCCACGGTAAGGTAAATCTCCATCGGGCGCTGGTGGAATCGTGCGATGTCTATTTTTATACGCTTGGCAAAAGATTGGGAATTGACAAGATTGCCTATTATGCAAAGCTTTTCGGTATGGGGAGGGAGAGCGGGTTGGCTCTGGGCAATGAAAAAAGCGGACTGGTCCCATCGAAAGAATGGAAAATAAGGAGATGGGGTGTTCCATGGCAGGCCGGCGAAACGATCTCCACCTCTATTGGACAGAGTTTTGTTCTTGCAACGCCCATTCAAATGGCTACTCTCATTTCCGCGGTTTTTAACGGAGGGACCATACTCAAGCCCCAGGTGACGCGATGGATACGAGAACCCGATGGTGAAATCACACACAGGTTTACCCCGCAGCCCACGGGAAAAGCGGAAATAAAGAAGGAATATTTTGACGATGTGCGGTCCGCTTTATGTGGTGTGGTCAATGAACCGCGCGGCACTGCAAAAGTTGCGCGGATAGATGGGATTACGGTCGCCGGAAAAACGGGAACGGCGCAGGTGATCGCCATGAAAAAGGATCAGGCTCCGAAAGACCAAGAGGAGATTCCATGGAAATACAGGGATCATGCCTGGTTTGTCGCCATTGCGCCGGCTGAGGCCCCTAAAATAGCGGTGGCTGTTGTTATCGAGCATGGCGGTCATGGCGGAAGCGTGGCCGCACCCATTGCAAAGAAACTAATTGAGTCATTTCTGGCTGGAGAGAAAGCGGGATGAGGGTTTGCAAATGATGCTTGATCGCCGGTTGATCCAGAATTTCGATTGGGTTTTGCTGATTTTGCTCATTCTCATCGCCGGGGTCAGCATCCTTAATCTCTACAGTGCAACCTACCCTATCCGAGACATCGGCGGCGCCCAGATCTTTAAAAAGCAGATATACTGGTTCCTGATCGGGTTTTTTGTTTTTTTTCTGATGACCACGTTCAACTATTCCGTGCTGGAGCGGATGGCTTTTCCGGCCTATTTCATATCCGTTATTTTGCTTCTTATCGTATTGATCGTGGGAAAAGTGTCATCGGGATCCCAGCGTTGGCTTGTTTTGGGCCCCATATCTTTTCAACCTTCTGAATTAATGAAAATCTCCATGGTTATGGTTCTGGCGAAATTTTTCAGTGACCGTGACGATTCTTCTGCCTATCGACTGAGGAATTTGTGGCAACCGTTCCTTCTGATTCTTTTCCCGTTCGCCTTTATCCTGAAGGAACCCGACCTTGGCACGGCCCTTTTTCTGGCGCTTTTGTCGGGTTCCATGGTGCTGATTGCAAAGGTGCACTGGAAATCATTGCTTATCTTTCTCGGGGCCTGTGCATCTTTTGCGCCTTTTGTCTGGATCGGCATGAAAGACTATCAGAGGGCTCGAATTATGACCTTTATCAATCCTGATATGGATCCTTTGGGCGCCGGATATCACATCAACCAATCAAAGATTGCCATAGGGTCAGGTTTTTTATGGGGGAAAGGTTTTCTTCAGGGGACCCAGACGAGACTGCATTTTCTGCCGGAACAGCATACGGATTTCGCTTTCTCCGTTCTGGCGGAGGAATGGGGCCTCATAGGATCGGTTGTCCTTCTCATGCTATACCTTTTTTTGGTCTTGTGGGGATTGAATATTGCGAGGAGTTCAAAAGACAGGTTCGGCTCCATGATGGCCGTTGGAATTGTAGGCATTGTGTTCTGGCAGGTTGTCATCAACGTGGGTATGGTAACCGGTCTTCTTCCCGTGGTAGGAATTCCCCTCCTTCTTTTCAGTTATGGCGGTTCATCGCTGATTACCTCCATGGCTGCACTGGGGCTTCTCATGAACATCAGCATCAGGCGTTTCATGTTTCAACAAGCCCAGTTTTTAGGCCGATAGCACCTAATCTGTGCATTTATTGAAAAATGTATTATAATTCCCGAATCAGTGAATGTGAGAGCGGCGCCCTGAATGCGCCCAAAAAGGCCATGGACAGGATAGCCCCTGAGGAGATATAGTACGAAAATATGAGAGATCATCCTTCTCGATTTAAACAACCGACCCCGCAAAAAATGCACACCCGTTCAGATTTACGGGAAGAAAGCGATATGACAAATATTTCCAGAAAGATAAACTTTCCCGACCAGACCCTGATGCAGACGCTCTGCGGGGAACAGAATGCAAATCTGAACATTATCGCAAAAAAGACCGGCGTTTCTCTAAATGTGAGAGGCAACGTATTGCTACTCCAGGGAGGAGACTGGGAAGTCGAACTGGCCGAGAAGGTCCTTACACAACTCTACGAACTGTTAAAGGCAGGATACCCTCTCTATTCCGGCGACGTGGGCTATGCGGTCAGGATCCTGAGCAGCGATAGTTCGGTAAACTTGAAGGAACTGTTCAAGACGGAAGTTTTCATCCCGGCCAAGAAGCGAACCATTGTCCCCAAGTCCATCAACCAGAAAAATTATGTAGAAAGTATACGGAAATTTGACATGGTGTTTGGAATCGGGCCGGCAGGAACAGGCAAGACCTACTTAGCCATGGCCATGGCGGTCTCTTCCCTGATGCGAAAGGAAGTCTCCCGTATCGTCCTGGCCAGACCGGCCGTGGAAGCCGGTGAGCGCCTGGGCTTTTTGCCCGGAGATCTCTATGAAAAAGTGAATCCGTATCTGAGACCGCTCTATGACGCCCTCCACGACATGATGCCTTTTGAAAATGCCTCCGAGCTCCTGGACCAGGGAGTGATTGAAGTAGCCCCTCTTGCCTTTATGAGAGGCAGAACGCTCAATGATTCTTTTGTGATTCTGGATGAGGCCCAGAATTCAACTCCGGAACAGATGAAGATGTTTCTGACCCGCCTCGGGTTTCGATCGAAGGCCGTTATTACGGGAGATATCACCCAGACCGATCTTCCGAGAGGCCAGATATCGGGGCTCCTTGAGGCAAGGAGAATTCTCGCGGGAATTGAAGGCATACAATTTGTTGCTTTTTCCAGAGAGGACGTTATCAGGCATCCCCTTGTGCAGGAAATCATTGATGCCTATGAAAACGTTGAACAAGGGAAAAACGGTTCGGGTAAAGCAGCATAATGACCAGAAAATCCAAGACCAGCGCTCCTAAGTCCCTCAAGACAGGCATTCCTCTGGGGAAAAAGGAGAAAGACGCCCTACTGGGGAAGAAGAAACGGAAAGAAAAAAAAGAGATTCTGTTGGGGGTGGAGGCCAAGAGATGGTATGCTCTGATCGCCCTGAGCGCTTTTTTTTCAATCCTTCTTTTTCCCAGCATTCTCGTTCGTCCGCAGACTTACAAACTCGGGGATATTGCGGATCGCGATGTCAAGGCCGACAGACGTTTTTTAGTGGAGAATACCGACTTAACGAATAAGAACCGAGAAGATGCCCTTAAAGCCGCACTCTATGTCTACGATTTTGATCCTACCGCTGCGAATATTGCTTCAAGAATAAAAGAGGCCTTTGATTTGGGCCGGGATCACCTGAGTGCTCATCCCGATTTTTCTTCTGTTTCTGAGACTACCGGTGAAACACCCAAAAAGCCTTCCGATGAAGCCACGGAAACCCTCGATTCCGCAAAAAATCGTTTCTTTGAAATCCTGGCCGTCCCGTATAACGATGAACTGATCGATACGCTGATCCAGTATGATTTTCCCAAGGAGGTGGAAAAATTTCTTCTAACCCTTGTGAGCCAGCTCTTTAAGGTCGGTGTGGTTGGAGACAGGGGAACCCTCATGAGCCAGAACGGAAAAGGGATAATTCTGCATGATATCGTGGATGGAAAAGAGAAACAGGTGAGCGATCTGAGCCAGTTTTATGATGTGGAATCCGCCGAAGATTTCATAAAAGAACAGGGGGAAATCGAGGGGAGCAACATCCGGCCGGTGCAGCTGAAAGAAGCTGCCGTAGAAATGGCCCTTCTGTTGATCAAACCAAACCTTACCTTTAACAAACGGGAAACCGCAGTAAAGAGGGAGGATGCCGAAAAATCGGTAAAACCGTTCTATTTTATGGTTAAAAAAGGGGAGATGCTGGTGAGGGAGGGGGAAAAAATCACCGCCGATCATCTCCTGAAAATCTCCGGACAAAACAGGCTTCTGAAGCAGAATGACTTTTTGGGCAGATTTCCTGCCATGGTCGTCTTCATCACGCTCTTTTTAGGAGTCATGTACCTGGTCGGCATGCTTACCAGGGCTTCTGAACATTCGATAGCCTCTTCAAAAGACCTCTATTTCTTTCTGGCAACCCTTCTGACGATATTTCTGGTGGTGATTGCATTCGACCTGGTATCGGGCGAAATCGCCCGCGGGTTCCACCACTTCGGTCCCAGGGTTTTGCTGTTTGTCATCCCCGTGGCCAGTGGGGCCATGCTGATTTCCATATTCCAGGGAATCAAGGTCGCTGCCAGTTTTTCTCTCGTAGTATCTGTTCTGTCCTGTCTCATCGTGGATGGGCGCGTCGGCTTCTTCGTGTATTTTTTTACCGGTTCTCTTGTGGCGGCATCCGGAGTAACGCAATGCAGAGAAAGGGGCGTCTTTATTCGAACGGGCCTGAAGGTGGGTCTCTGCAACATGATTCTGGCCCTTTGCATTGAGGTCTTGTACGGTTCTTTTTTCACTCTTGAAACAGGATTGGCCTGCTGTTCCGCATTTATGGGAGGAATTCTCGTGGGAATCGTGGCTACGGGAATTCTACCGCTCGTTGAGATGACGTTTGGCTACACAACGGATATCAAGCTCTTGGAACTGGCAAGTCTGGACCAACCACTCCTGCGTGAACTTATGGTTCAGGCGCCGGGTACGTACCATCACAGCGTTATTGTCAGCAATCTGGTGGAGGCCTCGGCCCGGGCCATTCATGCAAATCCCCTGCTGGCAAAAGTGGCCGCCTATTATCATGACATAGGAAAAATAAAGAAGCCGCTTTATTTCATAGAAAATCAGAGAACCAGCGAAAATAAACATGAAAAGCTGGCGCCCTCCATGAGCAGTCTGATCCTTACTTCCCACGTAAAAGACGGCGTCGAACTGGCAAGGCAATTCAAACTGGGAAAAGAGATCATCGAGATTATTCGACAGCATCACGGTACAAGTCTCATCTCATTTTTCTACGAAAAGGCCAAAAATCAGGCCGAGAAAAAGGGAGAAAAAAACATACAGGTGGAAGAAGAGGACTTTCGTTATCCCGGCCCTAAACCCCAAACAAAAGAAGCCGGGCTGGTCATGCTCGCGGACCAGATCCAGGCGGCCTCGAAAACGCTTGTGGATCCGACCACTGCGAGAATTCAGGGGATGGTTCAGAAAATAATGAACAAGGCATTTTCCGACGGCCAACTGGATGAATGTGAGTTGACCCTCAAGGATCTTCATGAAATCGCGAAGAGTTTCAACCAGACATTGAGCGGCATTTTTCATCATCGTATTGCTTACCCGGAACCGATCGTCAAGATTGCCCCCGGGCATACGGAGACCCCCGCTCTCAATGGGGCGGAAAAGGGGGATGCTTCTAAAAGGGAAAAGAATGGAGATATGGATCAGCTTTCAAAGCCCGATTCCGCATTTAGAAGAACAGACGATAAAGCGGAAAATGGAGAAAGTCTTAAGAGACTTGGGTTGCGATGACAGGGAATTGAGCATCCTCTTTACCGATGATCTGGAAATGAGTGCGCTCAACCGTCGATACAGGGCCAAAGAGGGGTCTACAAATGTGCTTGCCTTTGCCATGGATGAGTCCGGCGCAGAGGAAGACGGCTGCCTGACCCCCCGATCTATCCTGCTTGGGGACGTGGTGATCTCTATTGACAGGGCACGGCAGGAGGCCCTGGAGTCCGGGGAGACGCTGCAGCAGAGGGTGGAAGCCCTTCTCGTTCACGGCGTACTGCATCTTGTCGGGTATGATCATGAAAAGAACGAGGAAGAGGCCCTTGCGATGGAAGAAATGGAAAAAAGACTGCTGGCGATCATTTGAAACCTCACACCTGACAACTGAAACCTGGCCCTGTGAACGGTTACCCAATTCGAAACGAAATAAATATGGAGGAATGCATGTTATGGCGCGTTTGGCCGTAAACGTAGATCACGTAGCGACTGTCAGGGAAGCAAGGGGGACAAACGAACCCGATCCGGTCCTGGCAGCCGGTCTCGCGGAACTCGCGGGAGCTGACGGAATCATCTGTCACCTTCGCGAAGACCGAAGACATATTCATGACCGAGATCTCGAACTGCTGAGGCAGACCGTGAAAACCAGGTTGAATATGGAAATGGCCGCAGTGGATGAAATGGTGGAGATCGCTTTGAAAATCAGGCCGGACTTGGTTACCCTTGTTCCTGAAAAACGGCAGGAACTGACCACGGAAGGCGGATTGGACGTGAAAGGCAGGCCAAAGCATTACCAGCAGGTTGTGGAACGGCTGAAAACCGTCGGCATTCAGGTCAGTTTATTTGTGGATCCTGATCTTGATCAGATACGGGCTTCCCATGCGTGTGGAGCGGATATCGTGGAAATCCATACGGGGCATTATGCAGAAGCCAAAACCGAAGAAGAGACTGTTCAACGGTTTGCAAAGATTGCCATGGCCGTTGAATCCGCGGCATCCCTCTCTCTTGAAGTCAGCGCCGGGCACGGGCTCAACTATTTCAATATTAAGCGATTCAAAGGGCTTCCCCTGGTTGGAGAATACAGCATCGGACACAGCATTGTCGCCATGGCCATCCTGACGGGTTTTGAAAATGCGGTGAGGAAAATGATAGAGATTGTAAAGGATTTCTAAACAGGAGTGATGCGTATGTTGAATGCAAGCGATATTATGACCAAAGATGTGATTACGGTTAAGAAAGAGACATCATTGACCGACCTTGCGGACATTCTTTACAAGAAAAATATCAATGGTGTTCCGGTCGTTGATGACGAGGGAGGTTTGATCGGGATTATCTGTGAAACCGATCTCATCCGTAACAACAAAAAGCTCCACATCCCTACGGTTTTCGCACTTTTTGATGCCGTATTCTATCTTGAAAGGCCAAAGAAGATGGAAAAGGAGATAGAGCGGATCAGTGCAACCACGGTGGGAGAACTTTACGTTGAGAAACCGGTTACCGTGGATGAAACAACCCCCATTGACGAAATCGCCACCATCATGACGGATAAGAAGATCTACACGATTCCCGTGATGAAGGATAAACGGATGGTTGGAATCATCGGGAAATCGGATATTATCAGGACTCTCGTGAATTGAACCAAGAAGATCTTGCCATTAAAACCCATTCCGATGAAGAGACAATCCAGTTGGGTCGGAAGTTGGGCGTTCTGCTTGCGGAAGGAGATCTGGTTGCCCTCGCCGGTGAGCTGGGCAGTGGAAAAACCTGGTTTGCGAAAGGGATCGCCCTGGGTCTCGACGTGTCGGCCGATACGGTTGTAGTCAGCCCTTCGTTTTCGCTTGTCAACGTATATGAGGGGAGATGTCCCCTTTTTCATATGGATATTTACCGCCTTGGGGAACTTTCCGACTTTCTTTCCGCCGGCCTTGAAGAATATCTTTATGGGGATGGCGTAACGGTGATGGAATGGGCGGATCGATGGCCGGAAGTCCTGCCCGAATGGAGGATTGCCATTAAAATTGTTATCCTGGATGATTTCTCGCGGGAGTTTACTTTTTCGGGAGATCATGTTAGAGCAGCGAGCATATTGGCGGAAATGAAAAAAAGCGGTTTGCAGTTTTCAGTTGACGATTTTCTAAAAGCCGGCAACTTGTAATTGGTAACCGGCAACGGATGTTTATCGAGGAATAACTATGGCGATTATTGTGCAGAAATACGGCGGAACGTCTGTCGGCAGCGTAGAAAAGATCAGAGCCGTTGCGGAAAGGGTGATAGACGCTCACAAAGAGGGCAACCAGATGGTGGTGGTCCTGTCTGCCATGGCGGGTCAGACGGACGGACTCATTAAATTGGCCTCCCAGATTTCCCCTGATCCGGATCCGAGAGAAATGGATGTCCTGCTGGCGACCGGAGAACAGGTGAGCGTGGCCCTGTTTGCCATGACGGTAAAGTCCCTGGGTTTTGAGGCCTGTTCTTTTTTGGGCTTCCAGGTGGCCATCCATACCGATGATCTTTATGGAAAGGCCAGAATTCACAACATTGATACGGAAAGAATCCGCAAAAATCTAAATGAGGGCCGAATTGTTACCGTAGCCGGATTTCAGGGTCTCGATGACCATGGTGATATCACTACCCTCGGAAGAGGAGGGTCTGATACAACGGCCGTGGCATTGGCGGCAGCGCTCGAGGCGGATGTCTGTGAGATTTTTACAGACGTAGAAGGGGTGTACACAACGGATCCCAACATCTGCCCGAAGGCCGGAAAGATGGATTTCATCTCCTATGACGAAATGCTGGAGATGGCCAGTCTGGGCGCCAAGGTTTTGGAGATCCGTTCCGTGGAATTTGCAAAAAAATTTAATGTTCCGATTCATGTAAGGTCAACATTTACCAAAGAAAGGGGCACGATGGTGGTGGCTGAAACAAATGACATGGAAAAGGTGGTCGTAACAGGGGTTGCCTACAACAAAAATGAAGCCCGGGTGACAATCACGAAGGTTCCCGACCATCCGGGAATCGCTTCCACGATCTTTGAACCTGTTTTCAAGGCCGGTATTGTGGTGGATATGATCGTGCAGAACACCAGTCAGGATGCCTTTACCGATCTGACTTTTACGGTGCCCAAGGCGGACTTTTACAAAACCATGAAGCTCGTGGGAGAGGTGGCGGAAAGAATCGGGGCGGAAAAGGTCATGGGGGATGAAGACATTGCCAAGATATCGATCATCGGAGTGGGAATGCGAACACATGCCGGCGTCGCCAAGAAGATGTTTGAAACCCTGGCGGAGGAAAATATCAATATCGTGATGATCAGCACCTCGGAAATTAAAATCTCCTGCGTTATCGAGGAAAAATATACGGAACTTGCCGTTCGCGTGCTGCACACCGCCTTCGGACTGGATGTTGAAGATTGATGAACGTTTTAGGCATCGATACCTCCTGCGATGATACGTCGGCGGGCGTAGTGGCAGACGGGAGGAAAGTCCTTTCCAGCGTGGTGCAATCACAGGTCGGCATTCACCGTCCCCATGGCGGGGTTGTGCCGGAACTGGCCTCCCGGGAACATATCAAGAATATTATGTATGTTGTGGAGGAAGCCCTCCTGAAAGCGGGTACGCTACTGGATGCAGTGGACGGCATCGCCGTGACCGTAGGCCCCGGCCTGGTGGGTTCCCTTCTCGTGGGGCTGTATTATGCCGCCGGATTGGCTTATTCGAAGGGAAAACCTCTCATCCCCATCAATCACCTTGAAGGGCATATCCTATCCATTTTTCTTGAAAAAGAAGTGCCGGAATTTCCTTTTGTCGCCCTGACGGTTTCCGGAGGACACACCAATATCTACCATGTGCAAAATTATGGGAAATACATGTCCATGGGGCAGACCGTGGATGACGCGGCCGGAGAGGCCTTCGACAAAGTGGCCAAAATCTCCGGCCTTGGTTATCCCGGTGGGGTGGCCGTGGAAAAAATTTCTCTGGAAGGAAATCCCGACAAGATCAGGTTTCCCAGGGCTTACCTGAACAAGGACTCCCTCGATTTCAGTTTCAGCGGGTTGAAAACAGCCGTCTCCCTCTACATGAAAAAATGGAAAGAAGGAGGCAGTCGTGACGAAGCTTTTCACCCTATTCAGCTTGCAGACATTGCAGCCTCCTTTCAGGAATCTGTTGTGGACGTCCTTGTTCAAAAGACGATCATGGCGGCTAAGAAAACAGGGGTTACTTCCCTGGTGGTGGCAGGTGGCGTTGCATGCAACGGGCGTTTGCGCACAAGGATGTCCGCAGAGGCTTCAAGGGAGGGAATCGCCGCCTTTTACCCAGCTCCGGAATTCTGCACCGATAACGGCGCCATGATCGCGGCAGCTGGTTATCATCGACTACTGAAGGGAATTACGGGCGATCTGTCTCTGGATGTACGGTCCCGATATCCCATTGAAGAGGTTAATTTTCAGATTAGCCGGGATTTTTCATGAACCCTGTTGAAGGTTCCCTCTCTGATAAAGTGCAGGCGGGAGCACGTAAGAACCCTTGAAACCAAAGAGACTACTCCGATACTATTACCTTCGATTCATTCGTTTGAGGGGCGACCCACATGAACTCGCCCTTGGCATGTCTTTCGGCATCTTCACCGGTATGATGCCGATCATGCCTTTCCAGATGGCCCTCGCCTTGGCTCTTGCGCTTTTTTTTAAGGGCAGCAAGATTACGGCAGCGCTGGGAACGTGGGTCAGCAATCCTTTGAACTGGTATTTCCTCTATTATTTCAGCTATAAAATCGGTGTGCACATTCTTGGTCTGCATGGGCAGGAGGCCCTTTTTTCATCGATCATGGCAGCTGTCCGGTCCGGCCAGGAATCGATGGTGATCGTTGAAAAAATCCTTTCCTCCGGGGGCCTCATGGTGGCCACATTTCTAGTGGGTGGACTGATCATGGGAACCGTTTTTGCCATCCCTTCCTATTTTATTTTTCTTGTCATATTTAAGAAGATCCGGGCCTGGCGCGAATTACGGAGGGAACGCAAGCATCAAATCCTTCCTGTTCAAAAGGATACCCCATGAAAATTCGTCCCAATAAGAAATTAGGGCAGAATTTTCTTGTTGATCCTGTCGTTATTGAAAGAATCATCGCGGCAACCGGATTTTCCACCAAGGACACCGTCGTTGAAATCGGTGCGGGACTCGGCGCCTTGACATTGCCCCTTTCCAAGTGCGTGGGGCGCGTGGTTGCCGTGGAAAAAGACAGAAGGCTGGTGGATTCCTTGAAAGGGGAGTTAAAGCGTCTGAAAATCCCCAATGTAACGCTCGTGCAAGAAGATATTCTCTCCTTTGATTTCAGCAGCATCCGGCCGGAGTCTTCCACAAAGATCCAGGTTGCGGGAAACCTGCCTTACAACATCTCCTCTCCTGTACTGAAAAAACTGATGGAAAACCGGGAATATGTTTCGAGAGCGGTATTGATGTTTCAATGGGAAGTTGCCAAACGTTTAGCCGCCATACCCGGAAACCGAGATTACGGCGCCATGACCCTTTTAATCCAGTATAACGCGAGTGTGAAACCGATCCTGGAAGTGGGCCGAAGGGCTTTTTTTCCAAAGCCCATGGTCAATTCCATGGTGGTTGCACTCGATTTTGAAAAACCTTACCCTAAAAGGGCTCTCAGTGATGCCGCTTTCAGCAAAACGGTAAAAGGCGCTTTTTCTCACAGGAGAAAGACGCTTCTGAATTCCATGGGGATTTCGGGAGATGGGTGGTCCAAAGAAGACCTCTTAAAAGCGATGGCCGCCTGTAATATCGATCCCGGAAGACGAGCGGAAACCCTGAACATGGACGAGTACCTGTGCCTGACTTCGGCTCTGGCTGTTGACAAGGCGGAAACGAGATGATAGATAGGACAGTTTGCCGTTTAAGATCAGAAACCATCAACGGATGCCAAACTGTTTTACCGCTCATTTGAGCACTGTTCGCTTGAGAGTTATCCAATGGAAATTATTCAGACTGTTCAGGATATGCAGCAGTGGTCCGATGCCGTCAGGGCAGCGGGACAGACTATCGCGTTTGTTCCCACCATGGGTTTTCTCCATGAGGGCCATCTGGCGTTGATGCGCGCGGGAATAAAACATTCAGATAGACTGGTTATCAGTATCTTTGTAAACCCCACGCAGTTTGGTCCGAACGAAGATCTGGATCAGTATCCGAGAGACGAGGAAGGCGATCTGGAAAAGGCCGACAATGTTGGGGTGGATATCGTTTTCATGCCCTCCGTGAAAGAGATGTATCCCGAAGGAAATCAGACCGCTGTGCGGGTGGAGAAACTGCCCATGCATCTCTGTGGTCTTTCGAGGCCGGGGCATTTTGATGGCGTAACGACAGTAGTTGCCAAGCTTTTCCATATTGTAAAACCGAACATTGCCGTCTTCGGCCAGAAAGATTACCAGCAATTAGCCGTGATCAGCCGGATGGTCATGGATCTCAATATGGACGTTCAGATCATTGGGGTGCCGACCTACCGGGAGCCTGATGGGCTGGCCATGAGTTCACGCAACAGTTACCTTTCCAAAGAAGAAAGGGGATCGGCCCTCTGCCTCAAAAAATCGATCGATCTGGCGGTGGAACTGTTTCGGAACGGAGAGAAAAAGGCGAAAGTTGTGAAAAGCGCGGTCTGTTCTTTGATTCAGCGCTACCCCCATACCAAAATAGACTATGTGAACCTGTGTGATTCGGTTACGCTGGATGACGTGGAAGCCATTTCAGAAGATACGCTGCTTGCCCTTGCAGTCTATGTGGGCAAGACCCGGCTGATAGACAATCGTGTATTAGGCAGGGATTCATAATAATTGCATCAAGCAGCCGAGATTGGAACCGGCTCCAGAATTTAACGAAACAACCATTCAACCACACCTGAATGAAAGGAGACAGGAATGAGACCTTCCAACTTTTTATTTACTTCCGAATCGGTGACCGAGGGACATCCCGACAAGGTAGCCGATCAGATTTCCGATCATGTCCTCGATGAAATCATCGGACAGGACCCCAAGGCCCGGGTAGCCTGCGAAACCCTCGTAACCACGGGTATGGCCATGATTTCAGGGGAAATTACCACCTCCGCCTATGTAGACCTTCCCGAAGTGGTTCGCACGACCATCAAAGATATCGGGTACAAAAATTCCTCTATGGGATTTGATTGGGAGACCTGTGCCGTCCTTTCTACTATTGATAAACAGTCCCCTGATATCGCCATGGGGGTTGACGGGACCGGCCTCTTCAAAGAACAGGGTGCGGGAGACCAGGGTCTCATGTTCGGCTATGCCTGCCAGGACACCGATGTCTTTATGCCCATGCCGATCTACCTGGCCCACGGTCTGACCCGAAGACTTGCCCACGTAAGGAAATCGGGACAATTGCCATGGCTCAGACCTGACGGAAAGTCCCAGGTTACCGTGCAATATGTGGACGGAGTTCCCTCCAGGATTCATACCGTGGTTATCGCAGCCCAGCACAGTCCGGATGTGGATTACGATACCCTCAGAGAGGCGATTATCGAAAAAGTCATCCTCGAGGTTATTCCCAAAGAACTGCTGGATCAGGATACCCAGTATTTCATCAATACCACAGGGCGATTTGTGGTGGGCGGCCCTATGGGTGACTGCGGTCTTACGGGACGTAAGATCATCATGGATACCTATGGTGGATTCGGCTACCATGGAGGCGGCGCATTTTCCGGAAAAGATCCCTCAAAGGTGGATCGCAGTGCGTCTTACATGTGCCGCTATATTGCTAAAAACATGGTGGCCGCCGGGCTCGCCCGCAATTGCGAGATTCAGGTGGCCTACACGATCGGACGGGCGGAACCGGTCTCCGTGATGGTAGGCGCCTACAGTACCGGCGTCCTTCCAAGCAGCGAGCTTACCGAGATCGTCAAAAAAGAGTTTGACCTGCGGCCGGCTGCCATTATTGAACGGCTGGATCTCCTGCGGCCCATTTACAGGAAAACCACCAATTATGGTCATTTTGGACGGGAGCTTCCCGAATTTTCCTGGGAAAAGACAGACGCCATAGCAAACCTGAAAAAGGCGGTAAAATAAAAATATAAAGAGAGGTTACATTTATGGATTATGATATCAAAGATATAAACCTGGCAGCAAAGGGTCGCCTCAGAATTGAATGGGCCGAGATGAGCATGGATGTGCTCAGGAGCATCAGGGAACGATTCGAAAAAGAGAAGCCTTTGAAGGGGTTGAAACTTTCCGCATGTCTTCACGTTACCACGGAAACAGCCGCCTTGGCCAAAACACTAAAGGCGGGTGGAGCGGACCTGGTGGTCTGCGCGTCGAATCCCCTCTCCACCCAGGACGATGTGGCGGCCTCCCTCGTAGCAGACGATGAAATACCGGTTTTTGCCATAAAGGGAGAGGACCATGCCACCTACTACAGCCATATCCTTTCGGCTCTCAAACATGGGCCCCACCTTACCATGGATGACGGAGCGGATCTGGTCAGTTCTCTTCATTTCATTGCTCTCAAGAAATGGGAAGACCTGGAACCGTCTGTCAGCGAGTGGGGACAGGGGTTATCCGATGAAGCCAGAAAGCAGCTCCTGTTGAACGTGATCGGCGGGACGGAAGAAACGACCACAGGCGTCATCCGGCTGCGGAGCATGGAGAAAGACGGCGTGCTGCAATTCCCCATCATATCCGTCAACGATGCGGATACCAAGCATCTCTTTGATAACCGCTACGGCACCGGGCAGAGTTCCCTGGATGGGATTATCAGGGCCACAAACCGCCTCCTTGCGGGAAGCACTTTCGTGGTGAGTGGATATGGCTGGTGTGGCAGGGGGGTTGCCACCAAGGCAAAGGGACATGGCGCCCATGTGATCGTGTGTGAAGTGGATCCACTGCGCGCCCTCGAAGCAGTCATGGACGGATTCCAGGTTATGACCATCGCCAAGGCGGCTCCTCTCGGTGATTTTTTCTGCACCCTTACCGGCGATATCAACGTCATCAGGGGGGAACATTATGTTACCATGAAAAACGGGGCAATCGTTTCTAATTCCGGGCACTTCGATGTGGAGCTGGATCTCCCGGGATTAGCGGATGCCTCCGTGGAAAAGAGGAACATCCGGGAATTTGTGGATGAGTTCACCCTGAAAAACGGTCGCAGGATCTTTCTTTTGGGGGAAGGCAGACTGGTGAATCTGGCTGCTGCCGAAGGACATCCGTCCAGCGTGATGGATATGAGTTTTGCCAACCAGGCTCTGTCGGCGGAACATGTGGCGAAAACATACCGGGTCCTGGAAAAGAAGGTATACCCTGTTCCCGCTGAAATCGACAAGGAAATCGCTAGATTGAAACTGAAATCGATGGGTGTGGAAATTGACACATTGACGGAGGAACAGGAAAAATACCTGTCTTCATGGGAGATGGGGACCTGAGAAATATGGCAATGTCCAAAGATGTGTACGCAAGGCTGAGAGAACAACTGGACCAGTATTCCATCGGTTTTCCCGCTACCGAATCGGGTGTGGAGATCCAGATCCTTCGAAGGCTTTTTACCGAGGAGGCCGCGGAGATGTACCTTCAGCTCAGTCTGATGATGGAGGCCCCTGCGGATGTGGCCAAACGAACCGGCCGGGACCCGGACCATGTGGCGAGCCTTTTGGAACAGATGGCGGAAAATGGACTGGTCTTTCGGGTTCGAAAAGGGGACACTGTCAAATACGGGGCCGCCCCCTACGTGGTGGGGATTTACGAATACCAGGTAAAAACCATGGATCTCGAACTGGCCCGGCTGATGGAGGACTATTACAATGAGGCCTTTGCCGGAGAAAGTTCCAGGCAGACGGTCCCCATGAGAACCATCCCGGTAAACCAGGCGATTGATGTTACCTGGCCTGTTGTGCCCTATGATGATGCCCGCGAGATCATCAAAGCCAAAGACCGACTTGCCGTGGCAAAATGTATCTGCAGGGTTCAGCAGGGTCTGTTGGGGCAGGCGTGTGAGAAGCCGGTTGAAGTCTGTATCATGGCTGGGTCTCATGCGGACTATTATGTGGAAAAGGGGATGGGAAGGTGGATTACTCAGGAAGAGGCCCTGGAGATCCTGGATAACTGCGAAAAAGCCGGCCTGGTGCCACAGCCGTTCAACGCCCAGAACCCCGGGGGAATGTGTAACTGCTGCGGGGATTGCTGCGGGATGCTGCGGATGCTGAACCGGCATCCGAAACCCGTAGAAATCGTCATCGCCAATTATTTTGCTCAGGTAGATCCTGATCTTTGTGTTGCCTGTGAAGTCTGCCTGGACCGGTGCCAGATGAACGCCATTACTATCGGAGATAACGAAGTCGCCCAAGTCAATCTTGATCGCTGCATCGGTTGCGGTCTTTGTGTCTCCACCTGCGCCGTGGAGGCGATCAAACTGCGGGCGAAAGCGAAAGAAAATAGAAGGGAGCCCCCGGAAAAGGCGCAGATGACCATGATGGAGCTGGCCTTAAAGAGGGGAAAATCGTTGATCCCTCTTGCTATGATGGGGAAATAGAAAGATGGAATCCAGGGGCTGAAATGGCTTGAAGGAGCTTTAGGAAAAATGGAAGAGCCGGTAACCGAAAGCAAGGAGGAGGTATATGTTCAAGACCGCTGTTACCGAAATGCTGGGAATTGAGTATCCCATTGTGGGGGGAACCATGATGTGGATTTCCACCTCCGCATTCACGGCTGCCATTTCCAACGCCGGCGGACTCGGGGTGCTTGCCTCCGCTATTTATCAGACCCGTGAGGACTTTGCGAAAGCCCTGGATCAGCTTTTTGACCTCACTGACAGGCCTTTTGCGGTCAATCTCAATCTCTTTCCCATGATGCGGCCCATTGACAACAATGACTATCTCGATCTCCTTTTGGAAAAGGGGGTGAAAATCGTGGAGACCTCCGGACATTCGGCGCCCGCTGACCTGTGTGCCCGATTTAAGGAGGCAGGGCTCGTCTGGATGCATAAATGCGTGGGGGTTCGTTATGCCCTGAAGGTGCAGGAGATGGGGGCCGACATCGTGACGGTCGTGGGATATGAAAACGGAGGCGCTACCGGCAAACTGGATGTGGGGACATTGGTCCTGGTTCCAAGAGTGGCGGAAAGCCTCCGTGTCCCTGTCATCGGGGGAGGGGGCGTTTCCGATGGCCGGGGACTCGCGGCCGTTCTTTCCCTCGGCGCAAAAGGGGTGATAATGGGTACGCGCCTGCTGGTTACCAGGGAGGCCCCGATCCATGATCTCCTCAAGAACGCCCTTGTAAATGCCGGGGAGCTGGATACCATGCTGATCATGCGATCCATCGGCGCCACGCACAGGGTATGGAACAACGGGGCGGCGAAAAAATGTGCTGAACTGGAGGATGCACAGTCGAATCTACCCGAGATCATCAATATTGCGGCGGGCGAAAAGGCAAGGAAAATGTACCGGGACGGCGATTTGGATTCGGGGGTCATTTCCTGCGGCCAGGGGATCGGGCTTGCCCACGATATTCCTACGGTGAAAGAACTATTTGACAGGATCATAAAGGAAGCGCAAATGGTTGTGACAGGGATCTATGAGAGCTAACCATGCCTAAGCGATTGCCGGCGCTTTTAACGGGAAACTGCTGAAGGCACTGAAGACGTTCGTTGGAAAACGAAATGCAAGGGGATCTGTAACATTTTTTCGCCTGAGTCGGGAGGCTTGTCAGCGAAAAACACTTGACAATCTTCTTGTACTCTGGTAAATGCCTTTTCCAAGGAGAAAGTTTTAAACTTTGTTTGTGTGAGTGTCTTGCGATATTCACATAAAATTAGGAAAGGAGGTGAAATCTAAGAGGCTTTTGTTTTGAGGATGATTGTTTTTGTTTTTTTTATTACACGAATGTACAATTTAGGAGGAATGAGTAATGAAAAAATTATTTGTATTGGGAATTGCAGCGCTCCTGCTGGTCGCTTTTTCCGTACCGGCTATGGCAGAGGTTAAGATCGGCGGTATTATCTTCACGGATTTCTACTATCTCCAGAGAAATTCAAAATCAGCAGCAATCTATGAAGGCACAAATGGCAAAGAGTCTTACAGCAATACGAGAATCGAACTGCCGAGTATTACCCGTCTTTATGGAAGATGGACCAATGAAGACAACGTAGGAATGTATATTGAGTTCGGTATCGGCGGCGCCAGCGGCAGCACGGCCGTCTCCGTCCGGCATGCATACGGTTGGTGGGATGTAAACAGCCAGTTCCAGATCATGGCTGGTCACAGCACAACCCCCTTCTCTCCTCTGAACCCGAGTCAGCTGTTGGGTACCCAGGACAACAGCCTCAACATCATCGGCGTCGGCTACGGTGAATACTACTCAGGACGTTTTCCCCAGGTCCGCGCTACCTTTGAAATGAACAAGATGTTCGGTATTGCCCTGGCCGTTGTGGATCCTAATGGCGGTGCCAGGTTTATTGATGCCTCGGGAACCATTAATCCCCAGGATTATACGACAAGCACGAAAATTCCCCGGTTCGACCTTGGTGCGCATATCAATATCGGACCTGTCGTACTGTATCCCGGCCTCTTGTGGCAGCAGAGAACGTTTGACAAACAGGTGAATTCCACCATTGACGATTCCGTCTCCACCTACGCCGGATCGCTGGGCCTCAAGTTCGGTATGGGTCCGGTCATGCTGACGGCTGAAGGTAACTACGGCCAGAACATTGGTAACACCAGAATGCTTATCGGTGCCAACCCCACTGCTACAAATTCAGGCGTTACGTCCTACAGGCCAACCGTTAACTCTGATTACAGGCTGGATGACACCACCGGCTGGGGTTACTGGATTGATCTGGCATTTAAGTTCGGTCCGGTTACGCCTCACCTGATTTTCGGCCAGATGAGCTCCTCCGGCGATGACAATCCGTTAGATTATAAATCCATGATGTGGGGTATCAGTTGTCCCATTCAGTTGGCCAAAGGCTTCAGTGTACGGCCTGAGTTGATGTGGTATGATGATGGCGACAGCAACACCGCGTGGAATAACACAACCGCCACACAGTCCAGCGTGGACAGCGGAAGCTACCAGGTCTTTGGTGTACAGTTCCAGATCACCTTCTAGACCTTCTTTCTTGAAGGGCGCGGTTGTTTAGACGCGCACTGTTTGTGATATATTTAAGCCCCCTCTTCCGGATTCGAAAGAGGGGGCTTTTTTTTAAGGATATTTCACGCTATGAAGGACAGGAAGAGCATGAAGGGTAGAGCAGAAAAGCGGTGACCCTTTTCTTCATGTCCTTCATGTTCTTCATGGTGGATCACTGTATCCAGCAAACGGAAACTGATAGGATTGCAGTTAAGATAATGGGTATAATCTTTTAACAGGAAGGCAATATTTTTCCATGAAGTCGAATATCTCCCCCTCCATCATCATGAGAACCTATGAGTATGGTGAAACTGACTTGATTGTCAGTTTCTTTACCGCGGACAAGGGGGTGTTGAAAGGGGTTGCCAAGGGGGGCAGAAAAAGTCGAAACCGATTTGTCAACTGCCTTGATCTGTTCTGCCTTTGCAGTCTGGAATACGATATCAAACAAGGCCGGGACCTCTGTTTTCTCCAGTCAGGAAAGTTGATCCACTCCTTCCCAGGGATACGGAACCATTTTTCTTCTCTCTCGGTGGCCAGTTATCTATTGGAGCTTGTGGAATTGCTTTTTCCTTCAGGGACAGCGGATACGAATGCCTTTGAATTGTTCAGGGATTCTCTTTCCGCCATGGATAGAGGAAGCGACCTTGTTCGACTGCGGGTGTTTTTTGAGGCCAGGGCCATGGCCCTTGGAGGATATGCCATCGATCTTACCAGGTGCTGCCAATGTGGAAGGAGATACGCAGGGCAGGGGACGGCGGTTTTCAATCGGGACAAAGGCGGAATCAGCTGTCTGAAATGTCTTGGGGAATCGAAAAGTGCACCGGGGCTCGAGCCTTCCATGGTGGCTATGCTGAAAAAAATGCAGTCTGTTTCAGTGGAGCAACTGTCTTCCATGGATTGGGATGCAAGAAGTACAGAGCAGATTCGTAGCGTCCTCGCACTGCATATGGAATACAGGGTCGGGCACAAGCTAAAATCCGCAAAATATTTATAAAAGCGGTTTACAGTTGACGATTACCGGTTGCAGGTTTTTCAACCTTGAATCGATAACCGGTAACCGTGAACTGGCAACTGGAAACCGTGCTTTTAGAGCGCTTCGATCGCGCAGGCCATGGAAACTCCGCCGCCACCGCAAAGGGTTGCCAACCCCAGGCTTTTTCCTTTCTTTCTCATGGCGTACAGGAGTGTCACCATAATCCGGCATCCCGTTGAACCTACGGGGTGACCCAGCCCGATTCCGGATCCGTTTACGTTGGTGATCTCTCTGTTCAGGCCCAACTCGATTTCACAACCGAGATATTGTGCGGCAAAGGCCTCATTGACTTCTATCAGTTCAAAATCCTCCAGCTTCAGCTTTGGATTTCTTTTGAAAAGGTCTTTGACGGCAGGGACCGGGCTCAAACCCATGACGGACGGGTGACAGGCCCCCCGGCCGATTGCCTTGATCCTTGCCATGGGGGTAAGGCCAAGATCTGCGGCCTTTTCCGCCGACATGATGACCATGGCGCTCGACCCGTCGTTGATGCCGGAGGAATTGCCTGCCGTGACCTTGCCGATTTTGGGTATAAAACCGGGCGGCAGGCTGGCCAGCTTTTCCATAGTCATTCCAGGCCTGAAGTGTTCGTCCTTGTCAAACAGAATCGGGGGTTTCTTCCTCTGGGGGACCTCTATAGGCACGATCTCCTCCTTGAAGTCCCCTTCCTTTGTTGCCCGTTCTGCATTATTGTGGCTCCTCAGGGCCACCTCGTCCATCGCTTCCCTGCTTATATTGTGCATTTGTGCGATAAATTCAGCAGTATGACCCATAATATATGGCTTCCCTTTAAACATCTCCAAGGGCATTCCTTCTTTTAGAGGGCCATCTTCCGGGTGCGGGATGAGATGGGATCCGCAATGAAGGGCATGGATCATGGCATCCACAAAAACCTGGTCCTGCAGACGACAGCCCCAACGGGCGCCTGGAACAATGTATGGAACTCCTGACATATGTTCGGTCCCGCCTGCCAGGATAATATCAGCCATGCCGGCCTGTATCATGGCCATCCCCGAAATAACGGCTTCCATCCCAGAAATACAGACGCGGTTGATGGTTGCAGCCGTTACGGTGTCGGGAATTCCGGCCATGAGAGCGGAGACTCTGCTTACATTCAGGGCGTCCGCCGGTTCCATGCAACAGCCGAAACGGACATCGTCGATCATCACGGGATCAATGCCTGCGCGTTTGATCGCTTCTTTCATGGAAACGCTGCCTATGACTGCGGCGTTCAAATCCTTCAAAGTGCCTCCGAAAGCCCCCACCGCCGTTCTACACGCGGAAACAATGACTACATCTTTCATAGTATCTCCTTTCAATAGAAAATGAATGGTAATTCATCGTAACTTTATAACGAAACACCTTGTGGAAGTAAAGAAAAAAGGCCCGCCATAGAGACGGACCTTTAAAAGAGAGGCAAGAAAGGTATTCATGAGGTTGGAGATGGGCCTACTCCTTGGAGGCAAGCTCTCTCAATATCATCGCATTGTTCGAGATACGCTCCAGATTCTTCTTGATATTCTTTTTATTCGGCTTCGCTTTTCGAGCCCGGATGGCCTTGGTTACTTTAGCATTGGACGACATGGTTTAATCTCCTATGGTAGTCTATATTATAAAGAGCTTTTTAATATACGATTTTTGTGGTTCAGGCGTCAAGAAAAATATTTATGAAGGCTGGTCTCAATTCGATCCGGACTTGGATAGGGATTTCGATTTCCATGAATTCAAATACGAATAGATATTTCAGCAGAAGACTGATTGACAACAAAAATGAGCCATATCATTTTTTTTATTTTGTTATTTACGAATCCTTCCCAGGATGCTAATTTTCTATTTATTATCCAAAGATTTTCTTTCATCAACCCTGTGGAGAAAGGAGGAAAAATGAAACAAGGCAATGGAGTTCTGCGTTGGGCAATCGTGATGGCTGCGACGGTTGTTCTGGGACTGGCTGGAGCTATATGGACAACGGTCAAAGCCGGCGAGGAAATCTTTGAGTGTGCTGCTGACGGAAAAATCGAAAAGAAGATATCCGCGAATGCGCAACTGGAAGAATTTTCGTGTTTTTTCAAGCGATGGGAGGGAAAAAATACACTTCACTTTAAAGTGGGCGTCAAGAATGTCAGCGACAAACCACAACGCTACCGGGTGAACATTTTTCTGGATAACGGAAAAGCGGTGGGAGGACTCATTCCTCAGAAAACGAAGAATGGTCTCGTCAAGCCGGGTGTAACGGCTTCTTTCGTCTACCCGGTACCCGATATGGAAAGTAAACCTGCATCGATCGAGCTTATGATTAAATCCATGGATTAACAAGCAGTCTCATCCATAAAGGAGGATTGTACATCATGAAAAAACTGGGCTTTCTACTTGCAATTTGTGCTTCTTTCGCATGGTTTACTCCAGGATCTGCGTCGGCGAAGACCGTCTTCTTAGGGATTGGTACGGGCGGCACGGGTGGAATCTATTATCCTTATGGAGGGGGCGTTGCCGAAATATGGACCAGGTATGTCCCCGGTGTGAAAGCGGTTGCCGAAGTGACGGGGGCAAGCGTGGAAAATGTAAAGCTGGCCGATAAGGGAGAAACTGTCATTGGTGAAGTGATGGGAGACGTGGCGGTCGCCGGCTATGAGGGAACATCCAAATTCAAAGGGAAGAAGCAGCAAATCCTTTCTATGGCTATCATGTATCCCAACCTGCTGCAGTGCGTGACACTGAAAAGCAGCCCCATAACCAATCTTGAGCAGGTCAAGGGAAAAACCATCAGCACCGGAAGCCCTGGAAGCGGCACCAACTTTATGGCGGAGGCCGTACTGAAGGCCCTTGGCATCCCTCTTGATTCTTTCAAAGACACGCGGCTTTCATTCACGGAAAGCGCCAATGCCCTCAGGGACGGGACGATTGAATTGGGAATATGGTCTGTGGGTCCAGGGACCAGTTCCATCATGGACCTGGCAACGACCCACGAAATCAGGATTGTTCCATTTACAAAGGAACAGACCGAGAAGATCCTGGCATCCAATAAAACCTATGCTGCCGTGGATCTTGCCGGAGGTGTATACAATGGTGTTGACAAACCGGTGCCCACAATCGGCGTGTGGAATGTGATGATCTGCCAGAAATCATTAGATACGGATCTGGTTTACAACCTGGTCAAAGCCCTGTACGAACATAACGACATGCTGCGAAAGATTCATCCTTCCGCCGCCTATACGACACCTGAAAATGCCGTAAAGTATTCGCCGATCCCGCTGCATCCGGGAACCATCAAATACTTGAAGGAAAAAGGCATCCAGGTTCCCGAAAAGCTCATCCCTTGATCCGGAAGAGTCCGGTGACTGGAAAACCGGTAGCCCTTGTCTTATGGGGGGGAACCGTTGTGGCAGTGGGCCTGCTCCTCGCCGCCTGGTGCTTGCCGGGTGGCCTGGAGTTGCACATCACCCTGGTAAAAGATGGCCGAGATTTGTTGGTATTACCAATGAAACCGGGCGAACGGTTTACCATCCGCTACTACCATTCCGTGGAAAACGCTCCTATCTGGGAAGAACACAGCTTGGATGCAAAGGGACGCATCTACATAGAGGAAGAGCGATATCTCAAATTCGGCGCCGGTATGGGCAAGATGCCTGGAATAGGCAGAATGGTAAAAAAGGGGCCCTTTGAAGCTATCGAAGATATGCACATGCCCACCGGCAACTTTGTGTTACGGGTAGGAAGTCCGGGTGTTGATCATACCATCATCTGGAGAAACACGAAGACAAATCTTTCCCGAAGGTTTTCCCATGAGGCTGTTCGTTTTTCAGCCGGTCCAGTCAGCCTCCTTTACGCCATATACCGGTCTTTTTTCCCGAACAGCGCCACGCCGGTGCCGGATGGATCGAGAGAGGCAGGAAGATCGGGCTCTAAATCGGAATCGGAATCGGAATCGAAATCGAAATCGATTCCGATAGCGATAACAACCCTGAAGACACAGAAAGCAGGCGCAACAAAGAACTTGGAGCATTCGCATGAGCAAAACACCGGCCTGTGAACAATTGAAAGAGAGAGTCAAGGAGTTAGACCAGGCTCTAAAGACCTCGGAACAATATTTGCGCCAGATCATTAATTTTCTTCCCGACGCCACTTTTGCCATTGACAGCCAGGGGAAGGTGATCGCGTGGAACCAGGCAATCCAGAAGATGACAGGTATAAAGGCCAGGGACATGCTGGGAAAAGGAAACTATGAATATGCGATCCCGTTTTATGGCGACAGAAAACCCGTTTTGATCGATCTTGTAGGTCATTGGAATGAGGAAGCCGAAAGGAAGTACCGTTATGTAAAAAAGGATGGAGACTCCCTGATTTCCGAAACTTATGATCCGATCGTGAAGCCCGGCGGTTATCTGTGGAACAAGGCATCCCTTCTCTTTGACAGCCAAGGTGAAATCATCGGCGCTATTGAGTCCATTCGTGATATTACGGATCGAAGAACGGCCGAGTCGGAACGCCGGAAGAGCGAACAGAAATACCGGAACATCCTTGAGGATATTGAAGAAGGGTATTACGAATTGGATGCGGCGGGAAATTTCACCTTCGTCAATCAGTCCGCATCCGGAATTTTCGGCTACTCTGAGGAAGAGTTGATAGGAACCAGCAGTCAGCAATACCTGGACGAAAAGGATCTGGAGAAACTGAACCAGGTCCTTAATGCCGTCCATACCACGAAAACGCCTGCCAGACAGCTTGCTTTGTCGATCATTCGAAAAGATGGAGAGCAGCGGGATCTGGAAACTTCCATTGCTGCCATGGCGGGTGTCAACGGTGAAGGCACGGGCTTCCGAGGAATTCTCCGGGACGTCACCAACAAAAAACGGATGGAAATGGAACTGAACCATTCCAAGAATTTTCTGGAAAGCATTGTCAACAGTTCCATTGATGGGATCATTTCTACGGATTTGCATGGGACGGTTCTTTTCAGCTCTCCCGGACTCTATGAAATAACCGGGTATAAAGAAGAAGAGATCCTCGGGAAGAAGGCGTGGTCCTTTTACCACAATGGGAAGGAAGACGCCAAAAGCATCATGGAAGGCCTTCAGGATAGAGGCAAACTACACAATTACGATTTGAAAATGAAGAAAATGGGTGGTGGCCTTGTAGACGTTATTATCAGTGTCTCATATATTCGGAATACCAACGGGGAACCTATTGGGACCCTGGGAATATTCAAAGATGTTACCGAAAAAAAGATCTTGGAAGAAGAGCTTCAATTTGTGCGAAAAACGGAATCCATTGCCACACTGGCTGGAGGCATAGCTCATGAATTCAACAACATACTCATGGGCATTACGGGAAACATAGAACTGCTTCAACTGGAGATGGATGAAAAAGGAAAAAACCATGAGCGACTGGATTTGATGAAGAGCTCCGCTCTGCGAATGGCCAACCTGACCAAACAGTTGCTTGCTTACGCAAAGGGTGGGAAATACAGGCCGAAAACCGTTTCTCTGAATACGCTTATCAAAGAGATCCTTCCCATCCAAAAACAAACGATCGCTTCTTCCACCACCATAGAATTGGACCTTCAGAAAAACATCCCCCATGTGAAAGTGGATTCCGCACAGATGCAAATGGTTCTTTCGGCCATTCTTGCCAATGCCGATGAAGCGTCGTTTGGGGACGGTCGAATAAAAATCACCACAAGAAGCCTCAGGGTCGATAAAGAATTTGTCAAGAACCACAGGGAGTTTGCTCCAGGAAGTTACGTGAGCTTGACGATTGAGGATCATGGAAAAGGGATGGATGGGGAAACGCTGAGCAGACTGTTTGATCCTTTTTTTACTACGAAGTTTCAGGGAAGGGGGCTGGGCATGGCCGCGGTTTACGGGATCATTCGGAATCATCGCGGATCGATCTTTGTGGACTCAAAACCTGGTAGCGGGACGCTGGTTCGGATCTATCTGCCTGCCATGGAAGCGACTCCTGAAGAGTCCAAAGCGCCATTGGAAGAACCGGAAATGGGGGCTGGGAACATCTTGCTCATTGAAGATGAAGCCATGGTCGTCGAAATCACCCAAACGCTTCTGGAAAGACTCGGCTATAAGGTGATTGTCGCAAAGACTGGAAAAGATGCCATCCATACGGCCAGGACCCTCCGGCAAGAAATCGCCCTCGCCCTGCTGGACATCAAACTGCCCGATATGGGAGGGGGAAAGGTATATCCTCTCCTTATGGAAGCCCGCCCGGGCCTTAAAGTTATCGTGTGCAGCGGGTATTCAATGGATGGTCCTGCTCAGGAGATTCTCAATGCGGGCGCACAGGATTTCATGCAGAAGCCGTTTTCTCTTGCAACGTTGAAAAACACGTTGAATAAGGTATTGGAAAACTGAGAGGGGGTAGGGCTCAAAGGAGGCTATTTCCCTGCCGGCTTCTTTTACCTGTCGATCCAAGGAGGCGTTCATGACAAAAAATATGGAGACAGCAGGGTCCGCTTCCATCATCGGGCAAGGAATTTTAAAAACCGTTGCCGTCATCGGAATAGGCCTCAGTCTGTTTGAGCTGTACACTGCCGGAATCGTAGCCATGACCGCCATGAGGCACAGGGCCGTTTTTCTCAGTTCCATCCTTGTTATCGCTTTCCTGACCAGACCCCTTTATCAGAAGGCCCGAAGAGATCGCATGAATGTGGCCCTTTGCGTGGACCTGTTTCTTGTTGTCGTGACTATTGTGGTGGGGGCGTATATCTTTATCGATCTGAACGGCATCTTCGACCGGCAGGGGGACTGGAGTCCGTGGGATATCGCCTCCGGAATTACCCTGATCGTCCTGGTCCTGGAAGCAACACGTCGCGTGATCGGTCTGAACCTGACGCTCATTGCCTTTGTATTTCTCCTGTTCGGATATTTTGGACCGTACATGCCGGAAATTCTGGTTCATAAAGGATATTCCATCGAACGTATGGCCACCACGCTTTCTCTCACCACGGAAGGGATATTCGGTCTCCCCACCGGAGTAGCGGCAACGTTCGTCTTCATATTTATTCTGTTCGGGGCATTTCTGGACAAGACGGGCGCCGGGACTTTTTTTATCGACATGGCCTATTCTCTTACCGGTCGATTTTCCGGAGGACCGGCAAAAACAGCGGTAATTGCCAGTGGATTCATGGGCTCGGTTGCCGGAAGCGCGGTGGCCAATGTGGTGGCGACAGGCTCCTTTACCATCCCCATGATGAAAAAGATAGGATACAAGCCCCATGTAGCGGCGGCCGTGGAAGCAGCGGCCTCCACCGGGGGGCAGCTCATGCCTCCCATCATGGGGGCAGGCGCCTTCCTGATGGCTGAATTTACCCAGACTCCCTATCTTGAGATTGTCAAAATTTCCTTTATTCCCGCGGTTCTCTACTTTTTTTCCGTTATTCTCTTTGTGCACATTGAGGCCCAGAAACTGGGAATCTGGGGACTGCCGAAAGAGCTTCTGCCGAGGGTCGGAAAAACCTTGAAGAACGGCATTCATTTCATTGTCCCCGTAGCGATTCTCATCACCGTACTCATCATGAATTACAGCCCGATGATGGCGGGGTTCATCGCCATACTTGCTGTCTACTGTACCGCACTGACGAGAAAGGGATCGCGCATATCTTTTAAAACTCTATTGAAAACCCTGGAAATGGGTGCACGAAACGCCGTGGTAGTAGCTGTGGCCTGCGCGGCTGCGGGGATCATCGTGGGGGTGGTCAATCTCACCGGCACCGGGCTCCGTTTTTCTTCGCTTGTGGTTTCTCTTTCACACGGTATCCCGCTGCTGGCCCTGGGCCTGGTTGCCTTTACCTCCCTGCTTCTTGGAATGGGGTTGCCCGTTACCGCGTCCTATATTGTGCTGGTCATCCTTGCCGGGCCCGGACTCATGGATCTGGGCATACCACTCCTTACGGCCCACATGATTGTCTTCTGGTACAGCCAGGACGCGAACGTCACGCCTCCCGTTGCCCTGGAATCCTTTGCCGCATCAGGCATTGCCGGCTCCAGTCCCATGCGGACCGCCTTTACTTCCTGGAAACTGGCCAAGGGACTGTACATCATTCCCGTCATCATGGCCTATCATCCATTGCTCTTAAATGGTCCCACCGGTGAGGTGATCCAGACGATCATATTCTCCGTCCTGTCCATTACAGCCTTCGTAATCTGTATGGAGAAATTTTTTCTTACCTCCCTTTCCTGGGTGGAAACCATCCTGTACGGGGCAGGCGCCATTCTGATGATATGGGCAGGCGATGCGCTGAACTATTTAGGGTTTATTCTGTTCGCTATTCTTGCTGTAATTCAAATTGTTGTGAAGAAAGAAAGGAAAAGGGAAAAAATGACAAACATTCACGGATTCGATCTCCTGCAGGAGCAGGAGATCAGAGAGATCAAGGCAGTGGCGAAGTTATTCCGCCACTGCAAGACGGGGGCGGAACTCCTCTCCCTCACGACGGACGATGAAAACAAGGTTTTCGGCATTACTTTTCGAACGCCCCCTTCCGATTCAACGGGTGTGGCCCACATATTGGAACATTCCGTTCTTTGCGGCTCTCGTAAATACCCGGTGAAAGAACCATTCGTGGAACTCCTGAAAGGATCTTTGCAGACCTTCCTCAATGCGTTCACCTACCCGGATAAGACCTGCTATCCGGTAGCCAGTCAGAACCTGCAGGATTTTTATAACCTGATCGATGTTTATCTGGACGCGGTTTTTTATCCGAGGATTACCCCCGCCATATTCCAGCAGGAAGGATGGCATTTTGAGCTGGAAAAAATCGATGAACCCCTTTCTTACAAAGGGGTGGTTTATAATGAGATGAAAGGGGCCTATTCTTCCCCGGACAGTGTCCTGTCGGAATACTCTCTTCAAAGCCTTTTCCCGGATAATGCCTATGGCTTTGATTCGGGTGGCGATCCCAGGGATATTCCGAATCTCAGCTATGAACAGTTTCACACTTTTCATGAAAAATACTACCATCCATCCAACGCCCGAATATATTTTTATGGAGACGATGATCCGGATGAACGGCTGAGGCTCATGAATGCGTGTCTAAAGGATTTTGAGCCCCTTAAGATGGTTTCCAAAATAGATCTGCAGCCGCCCTTTAAGGAACCCAGACGCCTGACCCGTTCGTTCATGGCGGGAGAGGCGAACCTGGATGACCCCAAAGGGATGGTCACCCTAAACTGGTTGTTGTCGGAAACCAACGAAATCGAAATGAATTTTTCCCTTCATATCCTGGAATATATCCTTCTTGGCATGCCCGGATCACCCCTTCGAAAGGCGCTCATCGAATCGGGATTGGGGGAGGACTTAGCGGGGGGCGGACTGGGCGCCGAATTGCGGCAGATCACTTTTTCCACAGGTCTCAAAGGAGTACGAATGAAGGATGTGGAGGAAGTGGAAACGCTGATCCTCGCGACACTTGGCGATCTTGCCCGATCGGGAATAGATCCCAAAACCAGAGACGCCGCCTTGAACACGATCGAATTCAGGTTGCGGGAAAACAACACGGGCAGTTTTCCCAGAGGCCTCCTCCTCATGTTGCGGTCGCTGACCACCTGGCTTTATGACAGCAACCCATTGACCCTGCTGGCATTTGAAGAGCCACTTCAAGAGATACGAAATAAGGCGCTTTCGGAACCTTTCTTTTTTGAAAAGATAATTGAGAGCAGACTTCTTTCCAATCCGCACAGAACCATGGTCGTGTTGAAGCCGGACGCATCCCTACAGGATCGGGAGGAAGCGAACGAAAAAGCACGTTTAAAAAAAGTTCAGGAGGCAATGAAAAGAGATGATCTGGAACGCGTCAGGGAAAACGCAGGAGAACTGAAGCGTTCTCAGCAGGCGCCCGACTCTCCGGAAGCCCTGGCTGCTATCCCCATGTTGAGTCTGAGCGACCTGGATACAAAAAACAGGGTTATCCCTTTGACGGTTTCCGAGGCGCACGAAAGTCGATTGCTTCTCCATGACCTGTTCACGAACGGGATTGCCTATGTGGATCTGGGTCTGGATCTTCATAGGTTGCCTTTTGAATATCTTCCTTACATTCCGCTGTTTGGGCGCGCCTTGACGGAGATGGGGACGGAAAAGGAAGACTTTGTTGCGCTTACCCAGCGTATCAGCAGCACCACCGGCGGTATCCATGCCCATCCGTTCAGCTCAAACAAAAAGGGTTCCACAGAGAGCGCCTCGTGGCTTTTTGTCAGTGGCAAGGCCATGTACAGCCAGGCGGGGGAATTGCTGAACGTTTTCAGGGATATTCTCCTGACTGTGAAGCTGGATAATCGGGAGCGATTCCGGCAGATGGTGATGGAGGAGAAGGCCAGAATGGAACAAAAGATGATCCCCTCCGGACATCAGATGGTCAATCTCAGGCTCAAGTCCCATTTCAGCGAATCCCATCAGGCCTCGGAGCAGATAGGAGGGATAAGTTATCTTTTCTTTCTGAGAGATCTGGCCAAGGCCGTTGAAAACGACTGGCCCCTGGTTCTTGCCACGCTGCAGGAAATCCACCGGATTCTTTTGAACCGAAAGACGATGCTATCCAACATCACGGTAGACCAGCCAGGCTGGACTCTCCTTGAACCTCTTCTGAGCGATTTCCTGAAGACTATGCCGGAAGCTTCCTGTGCCATATCGCACTGGCCGTCGGACAAGATCCCGGTTTCTGAAGGTCTCACCATTCCATCCCAGGTGAACTATGTGGGAAAAGGCGCGAATATTTACCATGGATCCTACGGATTTCACGGTTCAGCGCTGGTGATCACCCGATACCTTCGAAATGGGTGGTTATGGGATCACGTGCGGGTGCAGGGGGGCGCTTATGGCGCGTTCTGCATGCTCGATCGACTCTCCGGCGTCTTGAACTTTATTTCCTACAGGGACCCCAATCTTTTCAAGACCGTGGAGACATTCGACAGGACTGCAAAGTTTCTACAAGGAATTTCCCTGAGCAGGGAGGAGCTGACCAAGAGCATCATCGGCGCCATAGGAGACATGGACAGTTATATGCTCCCCGATGCCAAGGGATTTACCTCCATGGTCCGCTATCTCATCGGCCAGACGGAGGAAAACCGCCAACAGATGCGCGACGAGATTTTGGCTACCACAGAGAACGATTTCAGGGCCATGGCTCCGGCTTTGGAAGAAGTGAGGGATAACGGTATTGTCAAGGTGTTGGGGTCGCCCGCTGCCATGGAAGAGGCTGAAAAAGAAAGGCCGGGATGGCTGAAGACGGTGAAGGTGATCTGACCGGTTGCCGGTTTCCAGATGCTGGTTCACGGTTAAAAAACCCGGTAACCGTCAACCGTTCTTCTCTGAAATATGGCTATAGGGATTGGTGGGTCCGTGCCCTGCGCCGATGTTTAATCCGGACGAGATGGCCCGGGTGATGAACGCTTTTGCCAGTGCCACGGCATCCTTCATGGGCTGCCCCTGGGCCAGGAATGTGGCCAGGGCGGCTGAAAGGGTGCAACCGGTTCCGTGTGTATTCCTGGTGCGTATGCGGGCGGCGGCGAAGGGGGTAAAGGAATGGCCGTCGAACAAGAGATCCACGGCTTCCCCTTCGTGGTGCCCCCCTTTGATCAGAACATTCCTTGGCCCCATTTTTTGAATCCGCTCCGCCGATTTCCGCATCTCGGAAAGACTGCCGACGGGAAAACCACACAGAAGAGAGGCCTCCGAAAGATTGGGAGTCACCAGATCGGCCAGAGGAAAGAGGGTGCGTTTCATGACCTCGATGGCGCTTTGCGTAAGAAGGGGGTCGCCGCTTGTGGATACCATAACGGGATCTACTACGAGATGTTGCACCCTGTATTTCCGCAATTTTTCTGCGACCGCCTCCACCACATCACCGGTGGCCAGCATTCCTGTCTTGACGGCGTCGGCGCCGATATCAGACAAGACCGATTCCATCTGTTCTTCAATAAAGGAAACCGGGACAGTGTGCACTCCCTGGACTCCGATCGTATTCTGCGCCGTGAGGGCCGTGATTACGGTCATGCCGTAAGCGCCGAGAACTGTAATGGTCTTGATATCCGCCTGAATCCCGGCTCCTCCACCGGAGTCCGATCCTGCAATGGTTAAAATGCGTTTCATTTCTCCCTCCATAATTCCAAAATCAGCGCCACGGAACAAGTTTGCGTTCCAGTTTTTCCAGGATCCAGGCAAAAGAAATGCCCATGAGGGACAGCACCAGTATCCCGAATAGCAGGCGCGGGGTCTGCATGAGATCGGCGGCGGAAAGGATCAGAAACCCGATCCCTTTATCCGCCGCGATCATCTCGGCGGTAACCACCAGGAGCAAAGCGATCCCGATGCCCAGTTTCAATCCTGCAAAGATCATGGGGACACTGGCAGGAAGGATCACCCTGGTTACGATATGAAGCGGGCCGGAACCAAGGGAAAGGGCCGCTTTGATCAGAACCGGTTCCATATTTCTTACCCCGGATCGAACATTTATGACCACGGGAAAAAAAACGCCCAGGGCAATCACCGCTATTTTTGAAGCCTCCCCGATGCCCAGCCAGAGGATGAGAAGAGGCAGAATGGCAATCTTCGGGATCGGATAGGTTGCCGCGATGAGCGGATGCGCCACATCATCCACAAACTGGGAATATCCGGTGGCAAGCCCCGTAACGATTCCGACTGCCGCCCCCATAAAAAAACCGCACCCGATACGCCATAAACTGGCCATGAGATGTTGCAGGATCTCGCCGCTCTTGACCATCTCAAGGCCGGTACGAAGCACCGCGGTAAGGGGAGGCAGAAACAGGGGCGTCACAAGGCCCGATCGGCCGATGATTTCCCACGCCGCAAGTACGGCCAGGACGGATAAGAGGCTCACGACCCGGTTTTCCCTGCGTACCAGAAATCGGGTCTTGTCTTCAACAACTTTCCGTTCACCGGCCATCTTCAAACCCTCGTATCTGAACACGGTTGTCTGTTCAGGATTCACAATTCACAGATATCTTATTCAAATTTCCTGGATTTGTATTGTAGGTTTCAGCTAAACCATTCCGCCATGAGGTCTTTTTCCTTGCCGCATCTAATTCCTACCGGAGCCCACGGTCCTTCCCCGCAGGGTACAACCCAGTATTGATGTTTGATAAGAATTTTGTGCAATGTACCCCGCGATGAAGGACCTTCAACCCGTGTTGGGTAGTTTTATCCAAGATGCCGCAAGGAAAAAGACCTCATGACTCCATCCTTGCCAGGATGCATGAATAGGATACATTCACCGTTCTTTCAACCGTGAATCGATAATTGGAAACCGTGAACAGTTTTACCCCCTGACCTGTTCCCATATCTGATTCAGGTACTGCACAAAACGCGGATCCACCTTGACCTTTTCCCTGCGGGGCCGGGGAAGTTCAATGGGGACGATCTCTTCAATCCTGCCCGGTCGACCTCCCATGATAATCACCCGATCGGCCAGGAAAACCGCCTCGGGGATGTAATGGGTAATATACAGGAAGCTCTGCCGGGTCGTTTCATAAATGCGGGAAAGTTCCAGCTGCATATCCATACGGATCTGGGCGTCCAGGGCGGAGAAAGGTTCATCCATGAGAAGGAGTTCCGGGGAAACCGCCAATGCCCTGGCTATGGCTGTCCTCTGTTTCATCCCTCCCGATAACTGGTGAGGATAATGATTCTCAAATCCCTCCAGACCCACCAACCGGATGAGATCGTCTGCGGTGTGGTTTCCGCGGTCTACAGGGATTCCCTGCTCTTCGAGACCGAACGTGATATTTTTTCGAACCGTTCGCCACGGAAACAGGGCCAGTTCCTGGAAAACGACGGAGGTAAGAGGGCGGTCGCGGTCTAAAAGGTCCTCAAAAACCACCTCCCCCGTAGTCGCGGACAGGAGGCCTGCAATAATATTGAGGAGGGTCGACTTCCCGCATCCCGAACGGCCGACAACCGCCACAAACTCTCCTTCCCGGATACGGAAACTCACTTTTCCGAGAGCAGCGGTTTTCCTTCCGTCCGGAGACTCAAAGGTCTTGGAAACGTTGCTGATGACCGCATTCATGACCCGTTGCCAAGGCTGTCCAGGGCCTTTCGCCACAGATCCATACGGGTAATCCGGGCTGCATCCAGCTTTTTTCCGACCATTTTGTGGTCCACATACCAGTCGATCTGTCGCTGGATATCTTCCTCAAACAGCTTCCCGTTGCGGTCATTATAATTCAGACCCTCTGCTATGAGTTCGGGCTTTCGATCGGTATATTTTGCAATATAGCCGATTACCTGGTCAAATTCAGGCCCTTTCAGCAGATGGTCTCCTTCCATTCTGAGACAGTTATCATAATAGATCCTGCAGGCCCGGATATAGGCGCGCAGAAACCGCAAGGCCACCGGTTCATCGGCGGCCAGTTTTTCAGAGAAAAAAACGGCCGCGATCTGGTAAGACATCTCCTGGCTGACCCAAAGCATGAGATGACCCATTCCCTTTTTTTCCATGGTGGTGCAAAAAGGCTGCACCATAAAGGAGCTTTCAATGCGGTTGGAAGCCACGGCATCCATCATATTTTTTACGCCTCCGAGAGGTGTCGGTTTTACCTCCTCCAGGCGCATGCCGTTTTTCGCCAGGATATGGCCCAACATATAATGGAAGGTAGACCCGATCTGCGTGATTCCCACCCGTTTCCCCTTCAGATCGGGGAGGGTCCGGATTCCTTTCTCCCAGGCATCGTTGCTGATCATGATGCCCACCAGCTTATAGCCCGGCCAGACACGTCCCTTGTCTGCCACAATGGCGATTTTCAAGCCATTTGCCATGGCGTTGTAAAGTCCGGCGGTCAATCCGGTGGCGCCCACATCCAGGTCGCCGGCTGCCAGGGCCATGGCGACCGGTTGGGCCGATTTCATGAATTTCACTTCCACATCCAGCCCTTCTTGCTTGAAAAGACCTCTTTCCACAGCGATAAAGATGGGGGCGGAGGAAGTCAATCGGAGTGCCCCGATGCGGATCGTGTCGCCTGCCTGAGCAGGATTTGCTTCCAGAAAGAAAAAAAGGAGAAGAAGTCCTGCGAAATAAAGGATTCTTCTGGAAGAAAGGGTTGCCATGATGATGCCCTCCAGACTCAGAAAAAAGTTGTAAATCCTTCTTGAAAATATTATTGTTGACCAGGTGGTCACTCAAGTCAAGTGAAAATTAAACAGGCAAAACAAATGGAAACAAAGCGTATGAAAAGATCTGAACGAATGGCGGATCCCGGTTTGAAAAGGATCAGTAAAAAGCTATTGGAAAGGGAACGGCTCGGGATGGAAGACGGACTCGCCTGCCTCGCTACCTCGGACCTGACGGGACTGGGCCAGCTGGCCCTGGGGATCAAAAGGTCGCTTTATGGAGAGAAGGCCTTCTTTATATCCAACCACCATCTGAACTATACCAATATCTGTGAAAACCGTTGCCGATTCTGTGCGTTTCACAGGGCTTCCGATTCGGTGGACGGATATGCCATGACGCCCGAAGAGGCCGCCGAGCAGATTGCTCTAAGTCCCGTGGCGGATCTCAGAGAGGTTCATCTGGTGGGGGGATGCCACCCTGATCTGGATCTATCCTACTACCAGGCTCTCCTGAAGGCCCTGAATAATTCCAGACCCGGGCTCAAGATCAAGGCCTTTACCGCCGTTGAAATCGCGCATATGGCTTCCATTGCTCATATTTCTACCATGGAATGTCTCACAAAGTTGAAAGAGTCGGGATTATCGGCCATGCCCGGAGGAGGCGCCGAGGTGTTTTCAGCGCGCGTAAGAGAGGCGCTTTTCCCCCGCAAGATTGATGCGGAAACCTGGCTCAAGATCCACGGGGAAGCCCACGGCCTCGGTATCGGGACCAATGCTACACTCCTTTTCGGGCACATGGAAACACCAGCTGAGCGGATAGAGCACCTCCTGCGATTGCGCAGCCAGCAGGATGCATCGGGTGGGTTCCGGGCGTTCATTCCGCTTCCCTTCCATCCGGAAAATACCCCCATGAGCCACATGCCGGGCCCCACTGCCGTGGATATCTTGAAAACCATTGCGACCGCCCGCTTGATCCTGGATAATTTTGCCCATATCAAGGCATACTGGGTCATGTTAGGCCCCAGGCTTACCCAGACGGCCCTTCACTTTGGCGCCGACGACCTGGAGGGAACCATTGTCAAGGAGACGATCGCACACCAGGCCGGAGCAAAGACCGCCCCCGGAATGACCCGGGACCGATTGATAGCGCTGATCAAAGAGTCAGGGTTTGAGCCTGTGCAGCGGGATACCTTCCATCAACCCCTGGATTCCGCATCTTAGGGTTTCAGAGCAATACTCCACCACTCCAAGGCCCAGTGCTTCAGTCCGCTGAAGACGGCACTTTCGACGCTTCAACGCTATTGATTTACACTTGCCTTGTGTAGTAAGGATCAGGAATGAAAACGAAGACCTTGAAAAACGCCATTGACGCTGCGGAAGAGGGACGAGTGGATTTTCACGATGCCCTCCTTTTGTATGAACAGGCAGACCTTCTCACCCTGGGGCAGATAGCCCAAGAGATACGATTCCGACAAAATCCCAAACCGGTGGCGACCTACGCGGTTGACCGGAACATCAATTATACGAATATCTGTGTTTCCGGCTGCGCTTTCTGCGCTTTCTGCCGTCAAAAGGGCGACCAGGAAGCCTATGTCCTGGATGGACCCACGCTGGAGCAGAAATGCCGGGAAACCCTGGAGCTCGGGGGGACGCACATCCTCTACCAGGGAGGATTGAATCCGGGACTGGACCTTGGGTGGCACGAGAGCCGGATTCGCATGATGCGGGACCTTGGTCTTCATGTCCATGGTTTTTCTCCCCCTGAGATCCTATTCATGGCAGAGCAGGCCGGGCTTGCCATGGAAGAAGTGGTGCAAAGATTGATGACCGCCGGATTAGGCTCCATTCCGGGTGGCGGCGCCGAAATCCTGGTGGATCGGGTTCGCGAAAAGCTTTCTCCGAACAAGGCTTCCACTTCCCAGTGGCTTCAGGTCATGCGCACTGCCCACCATCTGGGTCTGAAGACCACTGCCACCATGATGTTCGGACATATCGAGACGGCGGAAGAAAGGATGGAGCACCTCTTTGTCATTCGGCGGCTCCAGGAGGAGACAGGAGGATTTACGGCGTTTATTCCCTGGCCCTATCAGCCTGGTGGAACGAGCCTGACAAACCGTGCGGTCGGAGGGACCACCTACTTGAGGATGCTTGCCATGTCCCGCATTGTTCTGGACAACATTGGTCATATCCAGGCATCATGGGTAACCCAGGGCCATCACATCGGCCAGGTCGCCCTGCATTTCGGGGCGGATGACATGGGTTCCACCATGATCGAGGAAAATGTGGTGGCTTCCGCTGGAGTCCATCATACCATATCCCGGGCTGAAATCATCAGGCTCATTGATGCCGCCGGTTTCAGGGCCGTCCAGAGAGACACTCTGTACCGACCCATTGAGTCAAGTGACGGGCCTACCCCATGACTATGGTGATTCACAGGGCAAAATGGGTGATGACCGGTCCGGGACAATGGCTGGAAAACGGTGCGGTTATCCTGGAAGATGGCCGAATTGTCCAGGTTCTGAAAGGGTTCGCAGGTAAAGGCGCCGGGAAAGAAGTGGATCACGGCGAAGGGGTGTTGATGCCAGCCCTTGTCAATGCCCACACCCACCTGAGCTTGTCCGTTCTGGCCGGGAGACTGCCCCTTGGAGCAGGTTTTGCGGCATGGATACAGGCCCTTCTGTCCGAAAGAAGAGGCGTTACGGAGGAAGAAGCGCTTCAGGCGGTTCACGTCGCTGCCGAGGAACTGAAACGGACAGGAACAGGACTGATAGGAGAATTCGGCCCCCATTTCCCTGTAGCGGAATCCATTGAAAAGGCGGGCTTACGGGCCATGATCTGGCACGAGTTCTTGGGAAATGACAAGGAGTTAACGCCGCTTCCCCCCGATAACCGGAGGATCCAAAACGCCTATGCCGGTCATGCCCCCAACACTACCAGCCCGGCTCTTCTTGTAAGAATCAAGGAGGCGGACAGGCTGGCCGGTAACCCATTCTGCATGCACCTGGCCGAATCGAAAGAGGAGATTGAATTTCTCCAGACGGGACAAGGGGTGTGGGCCGATCTGATGGGCAAAGCCGGAATTGATTTTTCAGGATGGAACTGTTTTGGCAATCGCCCCATTGACCTGGCCTTCAAACAGGGTCTGTTGGATAAGGATACCCTCGCTGTCCATCTGCTGGAGGTAAACCCGCAGGAGATAGACCTGTTAGCCGAAAGCAGATGCAGGGTCTGTCTCTGCCCCCGTTCCAACTGGGCCCTTCACGGAAAGCTTCCGGATATGGAAAGGTTCCTGAAGGCCGGAATCGATCCGGCGATTGGTACGGACTCTCTGGCTTCCGCGGCAAGCCTGAGTCTCTTTGATGAAATGGGGTTTATTGCCAAACATTATCCCGGCGTACATCCGGATACGATCCTGGCTCTTGCAACCGTCAATGGGGCGACAGCCTTGGGGCAACCTGAAAGGGGCGCACTCAGACCTGGAAATAAAGTTCAGATGATTTATGTTGATGCGCAGGCAAAGCGACCCGGACAGGTGGCTGAGGCCCTCGTTTCGGAAGAAAATTTGCAGGTACACTTTGTTGAATAGGATACCAAAAAGTCATGCCATTTAAGAATCTTCAATCCGTGATCAAGGACTTTGAGGAGCGTGGACAGCTTGTAAGGATCAAGGAGCCCTTGAGTCCGAAGTTTGAAATGACCGAAGTGACCGACAGGGTGGTAAAAAAGGGGGGGCCCGCACTCCTTTTTGAAAATCCAAAAGGGTACGATATCCCGGTTCTTACCAACCTGTACGGGAGCCTGGACCGGATCAGATCCATCTTCGACATTCAGGAGCTGGATGATCTGGGAGCGGGATTTGCCCGCTTTCTGGAGATGGCGCCCCCAAAAGGCTGGGTGGAGAAGTTGAAGCTTCTTCCAGTGCTCAAAGAGGTGGCGGATCTCTTTCCGAAGAATGTAAAGCATGCCCCCTGCCAGGAAGTGGTGAATACGGAAAATCCGGATCTGTCCCTCCTCCCGGTCCTGACCTGCTGGCCTTACGACGGGGGTCCTTTTATTACGCTCCCCCTGGTGATTACGCGCCATCCCCTAACGGGGAAACGTAACATGGGAATGTACCGCATGCAGGTCTACGATGATCGTACAGCGGGGATGCACTGGCACATTCACAAAGACGGGGCCGCCCATTACAGGGAAGCCTCCCCCGAAGGCCTTTTCCCTGTGGCCGTGGCTATCGGAGCCGATCCTGTTACCACCTATTGCGCCACGGCCCCCGTGCCGGACGGGGTGGACGAATTGATCCTTTCCGGATTCTTGAGGGGAAAACCGGTGGAGATGGTTACGTGTGTTACCTGTGATCTGGAGGTCCCGGCGGAGAGCCAATTCATTCTGGAGGGATATATTCAACCCGGAGAGACAAAAACGGAAGGCCCCTTCGGAGACCACACGGGATATTATTCTCCGGCCGACCGTTATCCGGTCTTTCATCTTACGGCCATGACCCGCCGTAAAGATCCCGTTTATCCCGCCACCATTGTAGGATATCCTCCCATGGAGGATCAGTGGCTTGGCAAAGTAACGGAACGATTGTTTCTTCCTCTGATCAGACAGCAGCTTCCTGAAATCGTAGACATGAATCTTCCCGTGGAAGGCTGCTTTCACAACCTGTGTTTTGTGAGCATCGATAAGCGATATCCGGGGCATGCCCACAAGGTGATGCAGGCCATCTGGGGATTAGGGCAGATGATGTTCACCAAAATGGTCTTTGTTTTTGACAGGGAAGTGAACGTGCAGGACCTGTCCCAGGTGCTCTTTCACCTGGGCGGCAACGTGGATCCGGCCAGAGACCTTGTGCAGGTCAAGGGACCGGTAGATGCGCTGGATCATGCATCCGGCCTGCCCCACATGGGAACCAAAATGGGTTTGGACTGCACGGCCAAGTGGCCTTCGGAAGGGTATGAACGTCGTTGGCCCGATCTGATCCGGATGTCTTCCGATGTGGTAAACAGGGTAGACGGTCTCTGGAGAAGGTTGGGACTGTGAGTGTGAGTGCGAAGACTTTCCTTTCTCTCATCAAAATCGAACATACGCTGTTTGCACTGCCCCTGGCACTGACCGGAGCCGTTCTTGGCGCTGGCGGCGTGCCGCATCTTTGGACCCTGTTCCTCATGGCAGTGGCCTTTACGGCGGCCCGGGCGGCCGCCATGGCGTTTAACCGTCTTGTAGACAGTCGGCTGGACGCTCAGAATCCAAGGACAGCGGAAAGGGAGATCCCCACCGGAGTCGTATCCGTGCCGTCCGTGTGGCTTTTTACCGGGATCGCCGTTGCCCTCTTTCTCACGGTTCCCTGGGCTATCAACCCGCTTTGCGGCAAACTGGCTCCGGTCGCTCTTGTGGTGCTTCTGGGGTACTCCTATACAAAACGGTTTACATCCCTGTGCCACTATCTGCTGGGGTTGGCCCTCGGGATGGCTCCGGTGGCAGGATGGATTGCCGTAAGGGGAACGTGGGCCTGGCCCCCGGTTGTGCTGGGGTTGGGGGTCATATTCTGGACGGCCGGTTTTGATATCCTCTACGCCTGCCAGGATGTGGAGTTTGACCGGGAAAAAGGACTCCATTCCATTCCCGCGACTCTGGGAACAGTGCCCGCCATGAAGCTCGCGGCCCTCAGCCATTTGGCCGCTTTTCTCCTCTTTCTCCTGGCAGGCTTCCTGGCATCTCTTGGAACCTTCTTTTACCTCTTCTCTCTGATTACCGGAGGCCTTCTTTTTTATGAACACCGGCTCGTGGCTCCGGACAACCTCTCGAAATTGGATATGGCCTTCTTCAAAGTCAACAGTCTTGTCTCTGCCAGTCTGCTTCTGGCTGTAATCGCGGGACTCGTGTGAATCCGGTTTGGGGTAATGGAGTATTGGAGTGATGGATGTTGCTCCTATTTTGAGTCTGGAGGTCTTTTCATAAAGACAAAGGTGGAATGTTAGTACGCCATGATGGGCAGAGAACAGGGTTTCAGAAGCCCGGACTTTTCCGCCTGATCCATCAGGAAACGGATCGCTTTTTGGCCCTCTTCGCCCAGATCCCGGGAAAATGGGTTGACGTAGAGATCGATGTGCTGCCGGACCACCTGTGGGATCATTTCCTGGGCGTGGGCCATCACATAGTCCATAACCGTTTTTGAACCACTCCTGGCAAGATTGAGGGAGGCGCGAATAGCATCCATCCACATCCCTGGCTATATCCTCTCCCAATTCACGCCGAATGCTGATTCCTCCCAGGGGAATGGGAAATCCCGTCTCCTTTTCCCACCATTCTCCCAGATCCAGCAGGATCTGAAGGCCATGCTCGCGGTAAGTAAACCGCCCTTCGTGGATCACAAGCCCGAAGTCCGCCCTTCCATCACGCACGGCAGGCATGACCTCTGAAAAAATCATCTGCCTGGATCGGGGCTCTTTTCCGAGATAAAGCGTCAAGAGAAGTCTGGCTGTTGTGAGGTTTCCGGGGGCGGCCACCATCCCGTTTGCAAGCTCGCGGAGACTGGTTTCAGGCCGGGCAACGATGACGGGACCACACCCGCGTCCAAGGGCTGCTCCCGCGTGCAGCAGGGCGTAGTGTTCCCGAACTTTTCCAAAGGCAAAAAAAGAGAGTTTGGAGAGTTCCAGCCGTTTTTCCATAGCCCAGCCGTTGAGGGTTTCCACATCTGCCAGGATCGGATCAAACGTGACAGGAGAAACACCTCCCAGGGCGGGAAGGCCTGCAAAGATGAAGGTGTCGTTAGGGCAGGTCGAATAGCCGATACGCAAATGGGTCATAGGAGAAACTCCAGCACCGCTTTTTGAGGAAGACACATGGCCGTCTCGAAATCCCAGTTCGACCGATTTCGATCGCCTGCCTCGTTGCTGATACCCCTGATTTCGGCGGTGGGGATTCCGAACTGCCGTCCTGCGAGGGCCACGGCATATCCTTCCATATTCTCGGCCAGGGCGCCAAACCGCTTTCCGCGCAGCGCTGCGTGCTCCCTGTTTGCCGAGGCCCCGGTTACCGTAAGCGACTTTCCGCAGACCACCTTGCCTGTTTTCATGGCAGCTTCAGCCGCCTGTCCGCAGAGTTCCCGATCAAGAGGGATTTCCTGCGCCACGCCGGAGAGTTTCAGTAGAAATCCGTCGCCCATCCCTGGCCCGGACACCACGCCCAGTTCCGAGAGGATTTCCGTTTGGGCCACGACCATATCGCCAACAGAAAGGCCGACCCCCGGTAACATGCCGGCAGAACCTACCATAATCGCAGCCTCCGGAGTATCCATGGCGCAGAACGCCCCAAGAGCCATGGAAGCGGATGCAATCCCCACACCGGTGATCCCAATCCGCAGCGAGTGGTTCCCGAGGGTTCCCTTATAATAACCATACCCCGCCGCGGGTTTCCTGGTTTCGGCTCGGCATGCCGTTATGAGGAGGTCCAGTTCCTGTTTCATGGCCGCCACAATCAGAAGGTTCATAGTCAGAAGGCCATGCCTTTCCTGAGAAGCGCAACAATCTCAATCAACGTCTGTCCGGAATCTTCAGGTTGGGCATTTCCTGCGCGGAGAGGAAGCTCCATGTACGGCACATTGTGGGATTGAACGAAACGATCCACAACCGACTCTACAACAAATGCGGCCGCTTCTGGGTCAAGATCCGGCCGCAACTCCCCACGATCGATCCCTTTTTGGATCAATGATTGTATAAATTCCAGGGATTCGCCATGAATCTCCGCCAGGATCTCCTTTTTATGAGGAGAATCTCCCGTAAAGATAATCCGGTAGTAAATTCGCGCCAGGCCCGGGTGTGCCCTTGTAAAGTCAATCCCCGCCTGCATCACCTTTTGCAGTCTGACGAAAAAATCCTCGTTTTCACTTCCGTCCCGGACCTCCCGCAGATAGTCCTTGATAATCCCAAGCGACATTCTGTAAACATAGCCAAACAGACCCGCCTTGCTCGTAAAATATTTAAAGAGGGCCCCTTTCGAAATCCCTGCCTTTTCCACAACCACATTCATGCTGGCATTGCCATAACTTTTATGGGCAAATTCATCTATTGCCGCTCCCAGAATACGAAGCTTTTTCTGCTCATCCAGATTCAGAAACATGTCCGTTTCAGCCGATTGTATACTCATTCGGAACCCCTTCTTCGGTTTCCTTGACATCAGGTATAAGGACACCTATCATAGCGCAAAAATACCAAGGAGAGCAACCCCATGAAGATATTTGATGGACTTTACTTTTTTCCCTGGAATAACCCATCCGCCAATAACTGCAATACATGCCTTATTGAAGGGGACAAAAAAATTCTTGTGGACCCGGGCCATTACCACCTGTTCAATCAGGTGAAAGAGGAACTGGGCCGTCTTTCCCTCACGCCGCAAGAGATCGACCTGGTGATCATCACCCATGGACATCCGGACCACATGGAGGGGCTCCGCGTGTTCAAAGATACCCCGACCCTGATCGCGATCTCTTCTATCGAGATGGATTTCATCAAACGTGTTGCTCCCCATTATGGAGAAGCTCTCGGGATATCCCATTTCGAACCGGATATTCTTCTCCAAGACGGGTCTCTGCAAATCGGCAACATAGATCTTCAGGTCATTTACACCCCGGGGCATTCTCCCGGATCGATCTGCCTTTACTGGCCGGAGAAGAAAGTGCTGATCACGGGCGACGTGATTTTCAAGGAGGGTATAGGCAGGACCGATCTTCCCGGGGGAAACGGAAATGCCCTGAAGGAAAGCATACTGAAACTGTCTAACCTCGATGTGGAATTCGTTTTGCCGGGTCACATGGGCCCGATATTGGGAAAAGAGGCGGTGAAAAAGAACTTCAGCGCAATCGAGAATTACTGGTTTTCCTATATCTGAAAGGGGGAGAACCGGGGATGGAACCTGGTATGCCCAAACAGATCTCCAACATAGATTTTGATATCCGCCAGCTGGAAATCTTTCGGGCCGTGGTTGACTTGAAGAGTTTTTCCAAGGCGGCGGGACGCGTATTTCTGGCCCAAGCCTCGGTGAGTGAGAGAATCGCCACCCTGGAGGCTCAGGTTGGAACAAGACTCCTGGATCGCCTGGGGAGGCAGGTGGTCCCCACAAAAGCCGGCGAGCTCTTGTATAAGCATGCCGTTCTCCTCCTGGATATGAAGAGAACCGCATGCCTTGAAATGAGGGATTTCCTCGGCGTGCGGAAAGGAGAGGTTTCTATCGGAGGAAGCACCATTCCCGGAGAGTATATCCTTCCGAAGCTCATCGGTCGTTTTCGGGAGCGATATCCCTTTGTGTCTGTTGATCTGAGTATTGCCAACACCGACGATATACGGACCAGGGTCCTTGCCGGGGAGATGGAACTTGGTGTGGTGGGTTCCAGAAAAACGCAAAGGAACCTCATCTGCCAGGAACTGTGGAGAGATCAACTGGTGCTGCTTGTCCCCTCCGGCCACCGATGGGCGGAAACAAACGAAGTGACGGTCCAGGATCTCATGGGTGAACCTTTCATCCTCCGGGAGTTAGGATCGGGCACCCTGAAAATCATGGATGACTATCTAAAGGCATCCGGTTTGAAAGGAATTGAGGCATTGCACACGGTCGCTCGCTTTGGAACGTCCACGGCGGTCAAGGAGGGAATCAAAGCAGGGCTCGGCGTATCCATCCTTTCGGCACGCGCCGCGGATACGGAACTGGAGATGGGCATTTTAAAAGCTCTCCATTTGAAAGGGCTTCATATGTATCGGAACTTCACCCTCATAAGGGACAGGCGGAGGATTGCTTCGCCCCTCTGTCGGGCGCTGGTTGATTTCCTGCTGGAAAATTCCAAAGAGGAAGAAATAAATGGCGTTGAAGAAAACTGACTGGAAAGCAGAACGGCAGAAGAAAAACCAAAAGGCGTTTTTGCAGGTTGCCGATTATCGAGGTGACTGCTGAAAGGCATACCAAGACGTAAGTTTATGTCTGCGAATTCTGCCTCCAGGAAAAACCTTTGAATGCATTATCGAGCAGGATAAGCTCGACCGCATAAGACGGGTGGTAGGCCATAATCAGGGCGAAATTGTTTCTGAAAACCTGATCGGCAAAGATGTCCGATTTACGATCAGAAAGACTTCGGTTGTACCAGCCTGAAAGGACCTATCATCGATCAGTGAAAGTTCATCCAAGTTGCAGCGGCAAAAAGAATCTTGTCACTGCATTTCTGCCAGTGTCCCTGAAGAGGATGCGTTAAGTTTTCCATAACTTGATTCCATAATGAATATTTTCAGACCCACTATCCATCTCAGAGACATCATCGACCGAATCCGGCGATATCGCCCTGACCAGCATATCTTCAGCCTGCTAATCGCCATCGTCATCGGCATATTGAGTGGATACGGCGCCGTGCTTTTCCGATTTGTGATTAAGGGTGCACAGTATCTCTTTTACCATAACGATCAAGATATCCTGACTTTCGCAGCCTCTGTTCCAACCTATGTTATGATCGGCATGCCCACCCTGGGCGGCCTGATCGTGGGAATTCTGGTTCGTTTTGGCGCAAGGGAGGCCAAAGGGCATGGGGTTCCGGAGGTCATGGAAGCCGTATCTCTTCGCGGAGGGCATATTCGAAAGAGGGTGGCCTTTGTGAAAATTATCGCCTCCGCCATCTGTATCGGTTCAGGAGGGTCCGTGGGGCGTGAGGGTCCCATTGTGCAGATCGGTTCTTCCATAGGGTCGAGCGTATCTCAGCTTTTCAAGATGTCTAGCCAGCAACGCAGAACCATGGTGGGCTGCGGCGCCGCCGCCGGAATTGCCGCCACGTTCAATGCGCCTATTGCCGGGGTGCTTTTTGCCCTGGAGGTACTTTTGGGGGATTTTGGTCTCGCGGCCTTTTCCCCCGTAGTCCTTTCATCCGTTATGGCCACCACCATTTCCCGTCACTATTTTGGCGATTTTCCCGCCTTTGTTATCCCTTCTTACGAACTGATTTCTCTCTGGGAGCTGATCATTTATCCGTTCCTTGGAATCCTGGCCGGCCTTTTGAGTATCCTTTTTATCACGGTCCTGTATAAGGCGGAGGATCTTTCGGATGTCGTCAAGATCCCGGATTGGTTGAAACCAGCCATCGGGGGATTGATGTTAGGGGTCATTCTTCTAAAATGGCCCCAGGTGTTCGGTGTCGGATACGGCGCCATGAACCTGGCCCTGCTGAATCAAATGACGGGCACACTGCTTTTGACGCTCATTTTTGTGAAGATGGCCGCCACCTCTATTACCCTTGGAACAGGGGGATCCGGGGGTATCTTTGCGCCTTCCCTCTTCATGGGGTCCATGGTGGGCGGTTTTTTCGGTTGGGTCGTCAACCTCTTCTTTCCGGGAATGACCGCGCCTCCTGCGGCTTACGCCCTTGTGGGTATGGGGGCTTTTGTGGCGGGCACCACCCACGCCCCCATTACCGCTATTCTGATTATCTTCGAGATGACCGGCAATTATAAGATCATTCTGCCCATGATGATCACTTGCATTCTGAGCACGATCGTGGCTTCCTCCCTCAAAACCGGATCGATCTACACCATTAAGCTGCTCCGGAGAGGCGTGGACCTTTCCAAGGGTCTTGAACAGAATATTCTCAAAAACATCAAAGTCCGCCAGATCATGGAAAAGGATGTGGTCACCATTCCCGAAGGCATGCCCCTGGTCAGTCTGCTCAGCACCTTTAAGATAAGAAACGTATCCTATCTCCATATGGTTAACAAGGAAAATGATTTAACGGGCATTATCTCTTTCAGGGATATCCGTCCTCTGCTCGAAGAGGAAGAGGTGAACTATTTGATTATTGCAAAGGATGTGGCCACTGCCGATCTTGTTACCGTGAGACCGGACGATAATATCCAGGTCGCCATGGGTCTTATGGGCGAGCGGGGGATTTCTCAGCTACCGGTGATCGGGGGAGAAAATGGACGCAAGCTCATTGGAACGCTGCGGGAAAAAGACGTGATGGCTGCTTACGACAATGCCGTCATCCGCCATGAAATCGAACTGCATTGACCTTTATAATCGGAGACGATGTGCAGGATCTTGTCACGGTAATTATTGTAAACTGGAATGGAAAAAAGCTGCTCCCGGATTGTCTCGAAAGCCTGAGAAAGCAGGAATTCCAAGACTTTTCAACGATCCTTGTGGACAACGGATCCTCGGATGGATCTGTTGATCTTGTTTCAGGACGCTATCCGGAAGTCAGGGTCATCTCCTTGTCTCGGAACCTGGGGTTTGCTGCTGCAAATAATGTGGCCTTGTCACAGGCAAAGACGAAATACATCGCCCTTTTAAACAATGACGCGGTGGCCCATCCCCAGTGGCTCAAACACCTGACGGAGAGCCTTGAAAACAATCCGGCTGCCGGATTTGCCGCAGCCAGAATACTTTATTATGACAATCGGGAAGTCATCGATCGAGCAGGGGACGGTTACTCCACGGCCGGGGCCGGTGTTCTCAGGGGGAGGGGTTCGCCGGCGAAAGATTATGCCCAAACCCAATACATTTTTGGAGCCTGTGCAGCGGCCGCCCTGTATCGCAAGGCAATGCTTGACCATGTGGGTTTCTTCGATCCGGAATTCTTCCTGCTCTACGAAGACGTGGATCTCAGTTTCAGAGCACAGCTTTCCGGCTACCCATGTCTCTACGTACCCGCGGCGGAGGTGTTCCATATGGTCAGTTCCAGCATTATCAGGGACTCCGCGATTTCCATATACTATGGACATCGCAACCTTGAATGGGTCTATTTTCAGAATATGCCGTCCGGTTTGCTTCTGCGATCCCTATGGTCCCATGCCCTGTATGACCTGGCGGCCTTCTTTTATTTCGGGTGCAAGGGCATGGCAGGACCTTTTTTGAGGGCTAAATGGCATGCCATGAAGCGTTTTAAGAGAGTTATGAAAAATCGGAGACGGATTCAATCGGAAAAGTCCGTGAATAACGTCTATCTGTGGAGACTCATGGTAAAGGAGCGGTTTCTTCCACGTTTGGCCATGAGGATTACAAGAAAATGAAGGATATGAAAATTGTGGACAGTCCTCATGTGGATGTCATTGTGGTTAATTACAACAGTACAGACCACCTCCTGCAATGTCTGAGATCCCTTTATGACGCTTCCCAAGGGCTGACAATCCATATCTGGGTGCAGGACAATGCTTCCGGAGATAATGTCGATCGGGTGAGCGTTCTTTTCCCCGATGTGCATTTAATCAAAAACGACAGCAATCTGGGGTTCGCTCGGGCTATCAACCGATCCATTTTCCAAGGTTTTGCTCCTTACATTTTGATCCTGAACCCGGACACCATTGTCTCTCCAGGCTTTTTCAAACCGGTCCTGGAATACATGAATACACACGGCAAGGTGGGAATAGTCGGACCGAGAATCCTGGACATTGACAAGACCGTCCAAGGATCCGCAAGGGCCTTTCCGACCCTGCTCACCGCGCTCTTTGGTAGAAGATCAATCCTCACGAGATTTTTTCCGGACAATCCGATCACCCGGGAAAATATCTTGACAAGCAGGTCTGATGGTTTTACCCCCATGCCGGTGGATTGGGTGTCAGGGGCCTGTATGATGGTGCGAAGAGAATCCATAGAAAACGTGGGTCCCTTGGATGCCCGGTTCTTCATGTACTGGGAAGATGCAGACTGGTGCCGCCGCATGTGGCAGAGCGGATGGAAGGTGATTTATTTTCCAAGGTCTTCCGTCGTTCATTTTGCGGGAGTCAGCAGCAATAAAAACATCTTTCGATCCGTGCTGGAATTTCACAAGAGCATTTATCGCCTTTTTGAAAAGCATGCCAGGTCGCCCCACTCCTTTCTGAGGCCACTCATTTTCTGGGGGCTCCTGTACCGTTTCTTCTTCGTCATCTGCTCCCAGGGCATATCGTTTCTGTTCCATCGTCTGCTGAGCGTTTCCCATGGTGGAAAAAATGCATATTCACCTCCCGACGGACGGATAAAGCTGCTCCGTTTCATCGCCAGACTGAATATAGGCGGTCCCTCCATACACGTATATTTACTGACGAAAGGGCTCAACCCAAGCAGATTCCACTCCATTCTTGTGACCGGGAAGATATCCCATCAGGAAGGAGATATGAGCTACCTCTTCGATTCCCTGGACGAAAAGCCCATAGCTATCGATGAGCTGCAGCGCGAGATCCGGCCATTGCTGGATCTGAAGGCCTTCTTCAAGATCTTTTCCCTCCTTCGCGCTGAAAATCCGCAAATCGTGGACACGCACACCGCCAAGGCCGGGACCACTGCAAGACTGGCAGTGATCCTGTATAATTTGATTTATAGGAAAAAAATCCGAACCGTTCATACGTTCCATGGCCATGTTTTTGAAGGATATTTCAGCAAAATAAAATCTTCTGCCTTCGTATGGGTCGAACGGCTGTTGGCAAGGGGCACCGACGTGATCGTGGCCATCAGTGATTCCCAGAAAAGAGACCTGTCCGAAAAATTCAAAATTACAACGGCCGATCGCATCAAGACCATCCCTCTTGGATTTGATCTGGCCCCATTTCTTTCATCGTGGAAATTCAAAGGAGAGCTCCGACAGAGGCTTGGGATTGACAAGAGCACCGTAATTATAGGGATTATCGGTCGCCTTGTTCCCATAAAGAACCACCAGATGTTTTTTGAAGCCGCCAAACGGTTAATAGACGGTGATCCGGAACGAAAGGTCTTTTTTTTAGTGGTAGGAGACGGAGAATTGCGAGGAGGGCTCGAAACTTATTGTAAGAATGTGGGGATTGATTCCCACGTACGGTTCCTGGGGTGGATGAGAAACCTGCCCATGGTCTATGCCGACGTGGATATCCTGGCTCTTACCTCCCTTAACGAAGGAACGCCCTTTTCCATGATTGAGGCTATGGCATCCTCCGTTCCCGTGATCGCCACGGAAGTGGGTGGTGTTCCAGATCTTTTGGGGGAACAAACGGACGGGCGGTCAAAAAATCATTTCAAGATCCATGAAAGAGGAATCCTCTGCGAAAAAGGGGATGCCGCCGGTTTTGCAGAGGGTCTGGAATTTCTCATGGACATGGATTCGGAAGAAACGTCCGCGCGAATCGAGCGGGCCCGCCTGTTCGTTGAAGAGCAGTTTTCGGAAAAACGGCTCTTGAAGGATATGGAGATGCTTTATCAGGAGCTCATAGAAAGGGGATAAGGATGCTCTATTTTCCCTCCATGAAATTTTCAGGAATCAGGACGGCAATGACCTCTCCTTTTGCGACAATTTTTCCTTTTGCCGAGAGGGTCTCTGTCACGGTGACTTTTCGCCCCTTTACCTCCTTGATCGTCCCACGGACCTCCAGAACCGTGTCAATGGGCGTGGGGGCCAGAAAATCGACCTTTAATGAAGCCGTCACAAACCGCAGAGGTGGGGTCGTTCCCATCTCCCTGCCTTCTTCCCTGTACTTTGCAGCGGCCGCGGAAGCGGTGCCATGACAATCGAGAAGAGATGCCACCAGTCCTCCATATCCGAATCCTGGAAAGCCACCCGTATGATAGGGGCGCGGATGAAAACGACAAACGGTTTCTTCTCCATCCCAGTAACTCTTTAATTGCAGACCATCTTCGTTCAACCTTCCACAGCCGTAGCAATGGGCAAAATCATCCGGGTAGTAATCTTGAAAGGCCTTTTCAGTCATAGTCATCTCCTTTTCTCTTCAAACGCTCGGGCCGCGTTCACAAAATAGTCAATCGCCCCGGGATTTGCCATGGAATCCACATTAACGGCCCTTTCCACAGGGAAACCGGCAAGGATTTTCTTGACGGGCACTTCCAGTTTTTTTCCGTTCAAGGTGTGAGGAACTTCCCCAATGGCGTGAATGCTGTCCGGGACATGCCGCGGCGACAGGGCGCTTCGAATGCTCTTGTTGATTTTGCTTTTCAAGGCATCGTCCAGTAGGGCATCTCCTTTAAGAACAACATAAAGGGGCATATGGTACTGCCCATCTGGGCCTTCGAACCCTACGATGAGGCTGTCTGCAATTTCGGGAAGATCTTCCACGACGCTATAAATCTCACTGCTTCCCATTCGAACACCCTGGCGATTGAGGGTGGAATCGGATCGCCCCAGAATGACTGCGCTGCCCCTCGGCGTGAACTTGATCCAGTCCCCGTGTCTCCAGATACCCGGATACAGGTCGAAGTAGCTTTCCAGGTAGCGCTTGTTATCCGTATCGTTCCACAAAAACAAGGGCATGGACGGCATAGGCTCCGTGACAACGAGTTCCCCCACCTGATCCAGCAATTCATTGCCCTCTTCATCAAAGGCTGCGGCTTTGATGCCCAGTCCCCTGCATTGAAGTTCGCTGGCATGTACCGGCAACAGAGGGGAAGAAGCCAGAAACCCGCTCACGATATCCGTACCTCCGCTTACCGAGGCTAACCATACGTCCTTCTTTACATGCTCATAGACCCACTTGAAACCTTCCGGAGGGAGTGGAGATCCCGTAGACCCCACAACTTTGAGGTTGCTCAGATCATGCTTTTCACCGGGTTTCATCCCCTCACCCATACAGGCCGTAATAAAAGCCGCACTCGTTCCGAAAACGGTGACCTTTGCTTTTTCAGCCAGCTCCCACAGTACATCCATGTCCGGATAGCCTGGGCTTCCGTCATAAAGAACGGGGGTGGCGCCCATAAGAAGGGAGCTCTGAACAATATTCCACATGACCCAACCGGTGGTGCTGAACCAGAAGAAACGGTCTCCTGCGTGGGTATCCATCTGAATCCCCTGAAATTTCATGAATTCGATCAGGATGCCGCCGTGACCGTGGACAAGGCCTTTCGGCAGCCCGGTGGTTCCCGAGGAGTAAACCACCCAGATGGGATGGTCGAAGGGCACCTGTTCATAGATCAGATCGGTTGTTTTCCCTAAGAGATCGTCCCAGAGGAGGATCTTCTTAAGGCCTTTAAACTCTTCGGTTCCGACATTTCTATTAAGGTAGGGAACCATGATGGTCTTCTCGAGAGAGGGCAGAACCTCCTGCAGTGTGGCAACGGCCGTTTGACGCTCAAAGGCTTTTCCACCATAGGAATACCCATCCACCGCAAAAAGGATTTTGGGCTCGATCTGCAGAAACCGATCGATGACGCTTCGTGTTCCGAAATCCGGTGAACAGCTTGACCAGATGGCGCCGATGCTTGCGGTTGCAAGAAACGCAACCAGGGTTTCAGGAATATTGGGCATAAAGGAGGCGACCCGATCGCCCTTTTTTACCCCGAGATCCCGGAGGGAGGTTGCCACCGAGGAAACTTGTCCGTAGAGTTGGTCCCAGGAGATTTCCGTGAGAGGGGTAATCTCCGATTGAAACAGGAGTGCGGGGTGTTTTGTCGTTTTGCGACGAAAAACATGTTCCACATAATTGAGTTCCGATCCCTGGAACCATCTGGCCGTGGGCATCTTTCCATCCAGGACCTTATGGTAGGGTTTGGACGCGATAATCTCGTAGAAATCCCAGAGGGATTCCCAGAAATCCGCTATCTCTGTTACAGACCACTGCCAGAGAGCATTGTAATCTTGAAATTCCAGCCCCTTTTTCTCTTTGAGCCAGGCCATGAATTTCGTGATATTGGCCGCGCGTTTTAGCGCTTCAGAAGGCTCCCATAACAGGGTTCCCTCTGTGATTGTTTTACTTAGCATCGGCTTTCTCCAGATATAGATGCTTCAGACGGTCCAGGAACTCCTGATCCCGCTGATGGATTGCCTTGTCCAGGCCCGTCTGGGAAAAATCTACGGCATAATCGTAGAACCCCTTTCCACTCTGAATTCCTTTGTTCCCTTCGGCAACCAGGCGTTCCAGCACATCGGGAATTTTTGTTGAGCTCCGGATCACCGGCAAGAGGTTTTGAAAGACATTGTACCAGACCTGGAGGCCTCCCAGATCCATGGTGAGCAGAGGGCCGATGCTGGCCAGCCGAAAACCGATGCTCCCCCTGACGGCCCGGTCGATATCCGAGGCGCTTGCCACGCCCTGTTCAAAAAGATCGAGCACTTCTCGAACCATGGCAATCTGGATCCGGTTGACAATGAAGCCCGGGATTTCTCGGTTGATTTTCACCGGCAGTTTTTTGATCTTCTCCAGCAGCGCATAGGCGATGTCTGCTGTCTCATCGCTGGTGTTCTCGTTTTTTACCACTTCCACAACGGGTACGATGTGAGGAGGATTAAACCAGTGGGTAACCACCAGCCTGCCCTTGTTCCTGACCCTGGTGCTGATCTCTCCGAGGGTGAGGGACGATGTGTTCGTGGCAATGATGGTATTTTCCCCTGCAAAGATTTCTATCTGCTCAAAAAGCTCTTGTTTGAGATTCAGGACTTCAGGGGCGGCCTCCACGATAAAATCCATTCCGGCAACCGCTTTCTTCAGGTCCGTGGTGGTGGAAAGCCTTTGAAGACATGGGGGGATTTCTTCTTCTTTCAGGAGGCCGGAACGGCAAAAACGTTCCAGGTTTTTTTGGATATGCGACCTGGCGGTCGCCAGGATTGATTCCCCGATATCATAGAGCATCACAGGATAGCCTCCCATGAGGAAGCTCTGGGCAATGCCGTGTCCCATGATACCCGATCCAAGAACACCAATGTTTTGTATTTCTTCCAGTTTCATATTTCTTCTCCCTAAAACGTTCAAACAGGACCGATCACGCCGTCTCGGATAAAAAATCGTCCCGCATGACCCGCTTCAACGTCTTTCCCGCGATATTTCGAGGAAATTCATCCATAATGATCACCTTCTGGACACGCTGGAATTTTGCGCTCACATGCGCGTTAATCCAGTCCGCCAGCTCCTTTTCCCCAATTTCCCCGGGACTCGCAAGTGTAACGGCCGCAACAGGGGATTCGCCCCATTTGTCGCTTGGAACACCGAACACGGCGGCTTCCATCACGGCAGGATGCTGAACAATAATTTCCTCGATATCCCGGGGGTAAACATTCACACCCCCGGAAATCATCATGTCCTTTTTCCGATCGACAAGGTACAGGAAGCCATCTTCGTCCACGTACCCCATATCTCCGGTATAGAGCCAGCCATTTACGATGGCCTTTTCCGTGAGATCGGGGCGTTTGTAGTATTCCACCATCAGGGTCGGTCCCTTTCCCACGATTTCCCCCACCTCGCCCGGTGGAACCTCGTTTCTGTTTTCATCCTCGATTCGCATATCATAAAATGAAGTGGGAACCCCGACGGAACCGGTCTTGGTCATATAGTCATTCTTGTCGAGGATAGTGAGGAATCCTTCCGTGAGACCATAGAGTTCATAAAGCCGGTCCGGCAGGTGCTTGATCAACTCCTCCTTATGTTCTCTGTGCAGGGGCGCCCCCACGGAACAGATCATTTCCAAAGAGGAAAGGGCTTCGCCGGAAAAACCGGGAGAATGAAGAACCGCAACGATCTGGGCAGGTACCATCATCACATGGGTCACCTTCTCTTTCCTGACCGTTTCGATGAAGTCTTCCGTGTCGAATTGCCGGTGAAGAATATAGGTGGCCCCCAAAAACATGGAGGCCATGAGCGTAACAAAGGCGCCGTTAAATACAATGGCGCCCGAATGAAGGATAACGCTTTCGGGAGTCATGCGAAAAATGGAAGAAAACAGGGTGCAGTACATGGCGCGCACATCATGGCTGTGCACGATGCCTTTGGGGTCGCCTGTTGTGCCGCTGCTGTAGATGATGTTGTACATATCATCGCCACAGATTTGAATGCCTTCAGGATTGCGCCCCCTTGCCGAGGCCTTAAGACCGTGATAGTCTTGAAAACCAGGGGTATCCGGGCCGTCTGTCAGGATGTATCCGTCATGAGGAATCCCGGGAAGGTCTTCCCTGATCTGGTTCAGGGTGTCCACGAAATGGGAGTTGGCGATAATCATGACCGCATCCGAATCGTTGAGGAGGGAGATAAGGCCTTTGTTCAAAAGCAGCGTGCTCATGGGTACGACGACCGCACCAATTTTCGCGACGGCCCAGTACACCTCAAGCAACTCCAGGCAGTTGGGAAGTAAGGTGGCGATCTTATCCCCTTTTTTTATTCCCAAGTCAATCAATGCGTTTGCCAGGCGGTTTACACTCCGATTGTATTCGCTGTACGACCACCTGGTATTCTCAAAAATAAGAGCAAGTTTGTCCGGCTGATACCGGGCGTGCCTGCTCAACAGGGTTCCAATGTTCATAAACGAGACCTCGTCTTAATTGATTACATCAACACTCTCGGCAGCCACAGACACAGCTCCGGAAAGAGGATCAGGGCAATGACCACCAGGACCTGAAGGCAGACAAAAGGAACAATTCCCTTATACATCTCCATCAGGTCCAGGCCAAGATCCAGGCCTTTCAGATAGAAAATGGAGTAGGCGAACGGCGGCGAAAGGAATGATATCTGGAGGCTGGTACAGATCACCAGGCCTACCCAGAGGGCATCGAAACCGAGGTTGAAGAGTATGGGGGAAAAAATAGGGACAACGATCAGAAGAATCCCGATCCAGTCGATAAACATGCCGAGAAAAAGGATAATCAGAAGCATGGTGATAAAGATACCCCACTTCCCTAAACCCAGGGACATGAGAAAATCGGTAATCACCTGACCGCACCCCGCGCTCAGGAAGGCGCCGGTAAAAAGGTTGGCGGCAACGGCGATGAAAATGATCATCGACGTAATCCTGATCGTCATAAAACAGTTCTCCTTGAATCTCTTCCAGGTAAGCTGTTTGTACAACATGCTCAGGATGGTGGCGCCTATGGAACCTACGGCGCCCGCCTCCGTGGGGGAAGCCACCCCAATAAGAATGGAGCCCAGAACGAGAGCCACAAGAAGAGCTGGGGGAATGAGATATTTGAGCCCCATGAGGAAAGATTCCATGGAAAAAAACGGCATTCTTTCTTCCGGGGGGAGGCTTGGCCCCATCTCGGGAGTGATGTAACACCTGAGCAGGATATAAATGATATAGATCACGCCCAGAAGAATTCCCGGTATAATGGCGCCGGCAAACATCTGGATTACCGATACCCCGGCCATGGGGGCATAGAGGATGAGCATAATGCTGGGTGGAATGAGAATCCCCAGGGTGCCTCCGGCGCAGACGCAGCCGCTGGCAAGGGACTGTCTGTAGTTGGCGTTGAGCATGGCCGGAACCGCGAGGAGCCCGATGGCCGTTTCGGAGGCGCCCACCACCCCCGTGGTGGCCGCAAACATGATGGCAAGAGCGACCGTCGCAACAGCCAGGCCTCCATTGAGTCCGCTCATCCATTTATGCAGCACCTGGAAAGCTCTTTCGGCAACCCCTGAGGTCTGCATCATGGTTCCCATGAAAATAAAAAGGGGAACGGCCGCCAGGATATATTCAGAGAGGGTTCCGGTCATGACCCGCATGGGCATCATGTAAAGAAAGGCCTGCCCGGAAGTGAGTAACCCGAATACAAGCCCTACCGTGCCGACACCCAGGGCAATGGGGAAGCCTGTCAACAGGATAAGAAGACTCAGGAGCATAAGAATGGTTGTCAGCTCAGGACTCATGTTTTCCTCCCTTGGCCACAAAAATGATATTTCTCAGAAAATCCACCAGCCCCTGCAGGAAGAACAAGACCAGCCCTAAAACAATCACCATGTTGAACGGTCCGAGCACGGGTCTCCAGGCACTGGCGGATGACCGTTCTCCGTTTATAAGCGACCAGAATGCATAGTTTCCGCACTTCCAGATCAGTACGGTAAACAGGGGGAAGAAAAGAAAAATATAGCAGATGATGTCCATGATCGCCCTGCCCCTTCGGGATAAACGGCCATAGAGCAGGTCCATCCTCACATGTCCGTTGCAATAATGACAGTAGGCGGTGCCCAGGATAGCGTAGCTCCCATAGAGCATGATCGTCATGTCATAGGACCAGAAGCAGGGAATGTTAAAGAAATACCGCAGGGTGATGTCGTACCCAATGGCGATAACCAGGATCACCACCAGAAAACTGGCGCCTTTGCCCACCAGATCGCTCGTGCGATCGATGATATGAAAAAATTTTTCCATTTTTGCCTCTTGCAGAAGGCGAAGGCCGCTGCCCATCATCTTAGAGAGGCAGCAGCCTGCCTTTAACCCTTGAATTTTGGGAACGAATTAATGGGGAAGGTGGTAGATGGCATGGTACGGGTACCACTTCTCGCCAAATGCCTTCTGGGAATTCCAAACCTTAGCAAAAAATTTGTCTTTGGATGCCAGCTCATCCAGGTAATCATGCGCCCATTGGGTAAATGTCTTCACCGTTTCGGGGTCCATGGTCACAAACGTCACACCGTTTTTTTTGAAAAAGTCCACCGCCTCGATATTTTTCTTTTCCATCCAGAGCCAGTTGTTCAGTCTCGTCGAGTTGACTGCGGCTTCCAACTGGGCCTTCAGGTCGTCAGGCAGGGCCGCCCAAGCCTTCTTGTTGATCACCAGTTCACACTGCGAGGTAGGTTGATGGATGCCCGGGAGCATCACATATTTACAGACCTCCCAGATGCCCAGGGTCTTGTCGAACGCGGGAATGCTGTATTCCGCCGCGTCCAGAACACCCCTCTGCAGATTGGGCATGATTTCTCCACCCGGGACAAAAATCACGGACATGCCGTGTTTTGCCAGCACATCGCCCATGAGAGGCATCATGCGCATCTTTATCCCTTTAAAATCTTCCACGGTTTTCAGGGGTTTTTTTGCCCACATGAAATCTTCCATGGGAATGGGATCACTGACAAGAACCTTCACGTTATAGCCGTAGGTATCATACATCTCCTGCCACAGTTCCTTGCCGCCGCCCGCATTGAGCCACATCTGCATATCAAGGGGGTTGAACCCGCCGGGGACGGAGCAAAAAAGCGGAGCAACGGGGATTTTCCCCACCCATTGGCCCGTATACCCATAATTTGCCTCATACACGCCATCACTCACAGCCTTGATTCCCTCAAAGGGAGGCACCAGAGAACCGGCCGGATAGACTTCAAAGATCAGACGTCCGTTTGTCGCTTTCTTAACCGCATCCGCCAAACGGAGCAAGGTATCGTGATACAACATGCCGGCGGGAACAAATCCCTGCACCTTCCATTTGATCACTTTTTCCGCTGCCAGACCGGTTGAAGCCCACAGCAGCACCATGGTGATGGCCACAAATACCCTTAATAGATTCCTTTTCATTGCAATAGCCCTCCTGAATGGATGTTTGTTTTTTCTGAAATATCAACAAATAACCCCGACTGAATAAACTCACCTCCTTTCACCGAAAAAAGTTTCCAACAGACAATTTCCAAGCGGTCCTTTCTTTCACACCACCCTTAATTTACAAAACAGAGATATCAATTACTATGCCTTCCCTCTTTTGTCAAATGTTGCTTTCCGCATGTTTTCGGGATGAGGTGTAAGAGATTTTTCAAGAAAAAGGGAGGGCCTGAAAAAAGGCTTATGGTCATCCCCAATTCTTTTGATTCCACCCTGTTTCATTTTCAACGCCATCAGTACCTTCAAGGAGAACCGGTTGGGAGGTTAACGGATCATCTGATTCATCTCAAAAATGGGAAGCAGAATGGATATGACGACGAAACCCACGACAAGCCCCATAACAAGAATCATAACCGGTTCCAGCATGGAGGTCATGGCAAGGGTTTGGGATTCGACTTCCTTTTCATAAATGTCCGCTAACCTGTGAAGCATGTTCTCCAGTTCACCGCTCTGCTCCCCGACGGAGATCATCTGAACCGCCACGGGAGGGAACCACCGGCTTCGGCCAAGGGATGCAGCAAGCGTTTTTCCGGTGCGTATTTCTTCGATGGCATCATCGATAATCTGGCCGATTAAAATGTTATTCACGATATTGCGGACGATCTGCAATGCGGAAAGAAGCGGGACGCCGTTTTGGAGGAGCGTACCCAGCGTCCGCGAAAATCTCGCCACCGCCACTTTCGTCGTAAGCGTCCCCATGATAGGGGAACGAAGCCTTATCTTGTCCCAAAGGATACGACCTTTTGGCTTCCTGACGGCTTTTTTCAGAAAGAAAATCCCGCACACCAGAAAGAGAAGCAATATCCACCAGAATGATTTCAGAAAACTGCTGGTGCTTATGAGAAGGAGCGTCGGTAAAGGAAGGACCTGGTGCATTTCACTGAAAATCTTTGTAATATTAGGAACGATGAATGCAATAAGGAAGAAAAGAACCAGAAATCCGATGATAGACATGAGTATCGGGTAGGCCAGTGCCGCTTTCAAACGCCCTTTCAGCGCGACCTGGTGTTCACTGAATTCAGCCAGCCGATCCAGCACAAGATCCAGGGAACCGGAGGCCTCTCCGGCCCGGACCATGTTGATATAGATTTGAGAAAAAACCTTTGGGTGCTGGGACAGAGAGGAAGCCAGGCTATTTCCCTGGTTGACCGATTCCTTGACCTGGACCAGGATTTTTTTGAACGCAGGGTTGGCGACCTGCCTGATCAATGCGTCAAGGGATTCAACCAGCGTAACCCCGGCCCCGATTAAAATGGAAATCTGCCTGGTGGCGGCAGACAATTCCGCAGGTTTGACTTTTCTGAACAAAAAGGAGGGGGAGAAGGAGCTCGAAACCTGTTCTTTTGAAGCAGACAGAGATTCTTTCATCTCTATGGGAAAAATTCCTGACAGCCGTAACTTCTGTCGTGCGGTTACGGGGCTGTCCGCATCAATGATGCCATTTTTTTTTCTGCCTGCCCTGTCAAGGGCGCTGTATTCATAGACGGGCATAATTTTTTAGCAATTCAGGGAGGTTTTCATTGCCGGGGAAACAGAAGCCGTTTGAGGAAGGGATTTCAGAGGTTTCCCGTTTTCTACGGAGTTGAAAACACTCCTGCTCTCAGGCACGAGCAGGAGTGTAAACGTTCAAAGAGTCATGCAGTGACAAGAAACATCGAGGGATGGTCGGCAATCAGAAATGCCTTTCCCGCATGAAACCCCAGATTTGAAGCAGTGTCTTGATTCCGATAACGGTCACACCGGTTCCCACAATACCGAGGGCCAGATAGAGAAAACCGAAAAAGATAATATATTCAATCGTCCAATGCCATTCAAAAGAAAACGGGGTCATCGTATCTCTCCTTGATCTTTCTCAAAATTATTCCGGAACCGGGTTGAGCTCCACCTCTTTAGGAAATACCGGCAGGTATCGGTATGCAGCGGAGAATACCAGGAAGCCGTATCCGACTACTGCCAGACCAATTCCCCATTCCTGCCAGGTTGGCAGATAACCCCAGAATTTGTCGAAAGGCATGACCGGTACGGCTAACGTCACAATAATAAACAGGAAGCGGTTCAGAACGATGCCGGTACAGTTCAGCAGGCTGGCGAAAATAAGCCACCCCGTACTTTTTCTTGCTGCAGGCGTCATAAGAATAATAGCCGGCAGGATGCCGCAGACAATCATTTCCATAATGATTATCCAGACGCCGTAAGGACCTTCCCGGAAGAAGCTCATAAAGGTCAACCCGGCTCGGGGAATGACTCCGTATATCCAGCCCAGGTAGTCAATAATTTTCAGAACCATGTAGAGGGAAAGCAGCCACCCGGATATCTTGGCCAGAAGTTGGATCGCATTGTCGGGCACCAGTTTCTTCCTCGTGATAAATTCGGTAAGCTTGGTGCAGAGTATGGTGAAACACGGGCCACAGGCTATGGCTGACAAAACAAACAGAAAGAAGGTCCAGGGCCAAATGTAAAACCCTTCCCTTGCTGCAAAAGGCCTGGCATACATAACGCCGAACATGCCGCCCAGCGAACCCTGGTGAAAAAAGGAGAGGAATGTTCCCGTTGCGGCAAAGAGGGCCATGAATTCGTGTAGATTGTGCCCTAACAATCTGAAGCCTTTGATCTCTTCAAGCTTCCTGTTTTCCAGGATGATAGGAATAAATTCGATGGCCAGCACCATAAGATAGCAGGTAATGCAGAAAGACACCTCAACGAGCATGGAGTGAATGTTGGCGTGCCAGAAAATAAACCAACCGCGCACAGGCTGGCCGATATCTATTCCCAGCATGGCCATGGCGCCGGAGTAGCAAATGAAGCCGATAATCACCGCGGTATTGATGATGTTCTTGAGTTCTTTTTTCCCGATGATATAGGTCAGAAATCCGGTAAAAAACGCGCCGGCCCCAAGAGCAATCACGGCAAGGTCGAATACAATCCAAAGGGCAAAGGCAAACACGTTGCTCATGTTTGTCTGATTCAGCCCTTTCCAGAGGCACAGAACAGCAGAAAGGCCACCCCATGCCAGCAGGGCCAGCCAGGGCAGGGTCCAAAGCAAAAACACCCCTGGGGAACATCTTTTTACACCGTGCGGCAACAATGGCGAATCCATTTATTTTCCTCCTGAGAGTTGAAAGCCGACTCAGTATCTGAACGTACCGAAAAAATCTGTTATTTTCGATGAATTCGAAGAAGGTCGAAATCATCAGGTTTTACGTGTCGGGAAGGGAAAACTCTCAGAATTCGTCCCTTCCAGGCTCCGTGGACCACTCCTCTTCCGCCCATGTCTTGTTGACAACAGGGGTATACTCTCCGGGCAGAAAGTTGTCCCCGAGTTTTCTTACCCAGTCTCTACTGGAATGGTAGTAGACCTTGGGGTGCGTCCCGAGCCGTTCCAGAAGCCTGAACGTGAAAGGGTGCTTGCTCAACCGGGTTACCTCATGTTCCGGATTGTTCAGGTCACCGAAGGTGATGGCCTTGGCCGGACAGGCTTCCGTGCAGGCGGTAATGTATTCCCCTTCTTCCAGCTCTCTTCGATCTTCCGCATAGGCCTGGTTCTTTGCCCGCATTAAACGGTGATGACAGAAAGTGCATTTTTCAACCACCCCTCGCATACGTACCGAAACTTCGGGAGAGAGAGAGCGATCCATGCCTTTATCCTGTGGAAACCAATCCCACCAACTGAAGTATCTGACGCCGTAAGGACAAGCGGCCTGGCAGTATCTGCAGCCAATACACCTGGTATAAATCTGGCTGACAATTCCGGTGTTGAAATCGAGTTTGGTGGCGGTGGCAACGCATACCGAAACACAGGGCGGATTATGGTCGCAGTGCATGCATGGTCTTGGAAAATAACTGACCTCCGTATGAGGAAATTTTTTTCCATTGCTTATCCTGTAAAGACGCATCCATGTGATGGTCCGCTCTTTATCCGACTGATCCGGTCTGACCGCAACATTATTTTCAGCAGCACAGGCGACCATGCATGTGCCGCAGCCGGTACATTTGTCAAGATCGATGACCATTCCATATTTGTATTTTCCCTGGTCATGTTCTTCTTTCATGAGTTACCTCGCCTAAACCTTGATTAATTTTACGGGCGTATTCCACCAGACAGGATCCCCGCTCAAGGGGTCTTTTCCGGCCTGTATAACATTGTTGGGATTGGCGCCTTTCCCTTTCAGGAATTCATCGTAGGCGGTATGCCCGAATCCGAGGGGAAGATACACGAAACCCGGCATGGCCCCTTCATAGAGATTCACTCCCACTTTCGCCTGACCTGCGGGTGACTGCACGATGACGTGATCGCCCTGTTTCAGTTTATACGTTGCGGCTGTCTCCGGATTCACAGTTGCAAAAGAAATATCTTTGAGAAGCTGATCTTCAAAGATCGTCTTGTACAAATACGGTGGATTGGGTATCCAATTGCTGGCTAGATTCATCATCTCGTAGGGAACCATCCTAAGCGGATATTCGGGCGTGTCCGCTTCGGGAATCATCGCCGTATAGTGTCCCATGCATGCCTCGTCTAAGGAGACGCGAATTCCAAGATCTTTTACAGAGATTTGTTTGGAGGAATCCTCGCTCAAATTGTCGAGTGCCCGTTGAATCTGCCTGCTGTAAAACTCGAATTTTTTACTGGGGGTTTTGAAGGAAGGGGGCCCCATCTTTGTCACCGGGAGATACCACATCCCAGCGGAGGTCACCGCCTTCCACATCTGATCAAAGCTCTTGAATCCGCCTTTAGGAGCCGTGTTATGCCACTTCCAGGCAGGATCGGAGTCGCTGTACTTGGCCAGCCCAATCCCTGCTTCAAAAAGACCCCTCGTCCTTGCCATCAGGACTTCTTCAAAATTCGCCCATGGAAAGGCAGCCCCGACGGATTCATCAATGGCCTTGGAGAGCTCAATGACCGCATCACCGGCATTCATTGTATTATAGAGCGGGATAACCACGGGATTGGAAACCCCATAAAAGGGGTATTGGAGACCCACGGGCCATACCACGTCGTACCTTTTTTCCAGGTAGTTATGATCTGGAAGAATCAAGTCAGCCATGGCAGCCGTTTCATCCCGATAAGGCGAAAAGCTTACAATGAAGGGAATCTTCTTTAATGCCTCCAGAAAGGCGCCCCCGTCAGGCTGGGTGAAAACAGGATTAGCGGAAAAAACAAGGAGCGTATCGATGGGGGAATGAGGCGCCTGGTTAACGGCGTCCGAAAAGTTGTTTAAAAGGCTCTGGCTAAATGGATACCGGGTGGTGCCGGCTGCGTCAAGCCGTGGATTGGCCAACCCTTTCTGGGCGATCTCATCCGCATCAAAAACAGGAAGGGGGCTCAGCGGCAAGGGGTCCGGCAGAAGAACGCCGCCGGGTTTGTTCAGGTTTCCGACCAAGGCGTTCAGGCTTTGCACCGCCATGAACTCGTAGACCGACCCATTGAGAGTATCTTTTCCTTTGCCGTATATGGCTATGGGTGCTTTCGACTTGGCGAATTTTTTGCCCGCAGCTACTATGATCCTTTCAGCAACGCCGGTGATTTTTGAAACGGAAGAAGGGGAGTAGTGTTGGAGAACCATGGTTTTGAAACCCATATGTTTTTTGTCGCCCAACGGGGAACTCCAGTCCTCGAAGCCGAAACAGTTCTGCTCCACAAAGTTTTTGTCGTAAAGATCTTCTTTTATGATTACGTGAGCGATACCCAAAGCCAGCGCCGCATCCGTCCCGGGTTTCGGGGCAACCCAGTAATTCGCCTTTGAGGCGGTGTTGGAAGCCCTCGATTCTATCTGGACGATTCTGCATTTCCTCTTGGCCGGGTTGCCCTCATGCCAGAGCCCCCACGCGTTCAGAATCCTGCCCGGCGCCCCCCAGCCTTCCAGAAGACCGCAGCCGAAGCTCAAGATGTAGTCGGCATTTTCAAGATCATAGGCAATGGGGTTTTCATGTCCCTGCATGAATGCATTTCCCATGCGATAAGTATCTTCGATAGAAGCGGGACGTAGGTAATTGGGGCTTCCTACAGCGGTCATGAGACGCTCTACAAGCACTGACATGGTTGTGTCGGGTGGATTTCCGTCCACAACGGCCAGCTTTTCCGTCTGCCCCTGCTTTCGCAGCTCACGGATTCTTTTTCCTAAAATAGCAAAAGCCTCATCCCATGTGATATCCTGGAATTCGCCGGATCCACGGGCGCCGACCCTCTTCATGGGACTTGTGAAGCGAATGCTTTCATTATACAAAAGCTGTAATCCGCCCATTCCCACAGGGCAGATGCCGCCTGGATTTACGGGGTAATCGGTGCGCCCTTCTATCTTGACCGCACGCTCGTCCACTTTTCGCACGGCAATTCCACATCCTCCCGGACAGAGGTTGCAGACCGAAGTTTCTTCCGTAAACTCACCAGGGGGGGGAACCGGAACCCAGGGCCAGTTTTGCGTCCATATGGCGGCATCATCCGTAAATTTCCACGGAAGCGGCGTTACCTGAATACCCACCACTCCGCCGACAACCGATGCGATGAAGTTTCTTCTGGTTATTTTCATGGTTATTTTCCCCTTATTTGTGGCATACAAAGCAGGCGTTATTCTGTTCCTGGCCCCTCTCGCTGTGACACCTGGCGCAGTCATCCATTTTCATCCGATCCGCATACGTTTTGTTCCAGTAAATGCCGGATATGTTTTTCCCCCAGATATCGATGCTGTACCCGGTCAGCCGGTTTTCGATATACAGCGGCAGTTTTTCGTTGTTTGCAAAATCCCCGTGACAGGTGGTGCATCCAATTTCTCCCATCTTCACATGGGCGATATGCGAAAAATATACACAATCGGGCTGTTTTGAATAAATAAGCCACGGGACCTGCTTTTCGTTTGCCACAAACTGATCCAGGAACTCTTTTTCCGCGGCGGTTTCGCCAAGAGGAGATTCGGGATCATCATGACACTCCGTGCATTTGTCCAGCTTGGGAATGCCGGCAAAACTGCCGTCATCCCTGAAAACATGGCAAAAGGCGCACTTTTCTTCATTGGTTTCGCCTTCAATGCCCGACACTTTTTCGGGATCCAGATGCAGGGCATGATTGAAATTCATTGGTTGGGGTTGCTTGGAGTAGAGCACCATGGGGAAAATGATCCATCCCACAATCAGAGCGCCTATGAGGCCGGCAATGAAAAATCCGGCATCCTTGACAATCACGTTTATATTCATCCACGCCGGGAAAAATCCGGAACCGGAAGAGGGTGCCCCCCCCTTTAAAGGCTCCTTAGAGGGATTGGTTGGATTTGTCATGTTGTTAAGCCTCTTGAATGGTGTTAAGGGTGTATGGTCTTTAAGGGGTCTTAAACTTTTGCGTATTTACCCGACTCTCTCTGTACTTGTCAAGTGAAAAAACCGCTATGCATTCGATTGTATACGCAAAAGAGATTTGAGCGCGTGGAGTTTACGGAGAGAAAAAAAGGAAAATGAAGTGGTTCGGAAAAACTCTCCTCCCCCTGGAAAGGGGAGGGGTCAGGGGGGGGAAAGAAAGCAGCAAGAGACGATTAGAACCTTCTCAACCGTTTCCGTCTCCTCTTGGCGGCTTTGGCCTGTTTCTTTTTCTTTTGAACGCTTGGTTTGTCGTAGAAGCGCCTTTCCTTGATTTCTGAAAAAAAGCCTTCCTTGGTCAGCTTTCTTTTAAGGTCTTTAATCGCCTTCTCTATCTGGTTGTCACGAACAATGACTTTCATAACTGCATATCACCTCTATTCCTTGTATTGTTAGCTTGTACGGGTGAAATAAAAAAAGCACCTCAATATTTTAGAGATGCTCTTCCTTGCCTTCAACTACTGCCCACATAACCGGCAGAATGCTCTATTCGAAGGGGAATGATTACAATACATCACCTCGCCTGTAAAAGTTGAAAGCCGGGAAGGGCTCATGGGTTAGGGGGTTCTTTCCAAGACTATGCAGGCCGCGTGGCTTATTCACGGCAGATATTAATATAAAGCCTTCGGCCAAATCCAATCACCCCCTTTGCTCTTCTTATTTCTTTGGAATTTCAGAAAATCTGTCTCTCCATAATTTCAAACGATAAACTATATTGATAATAGAACGCTTTGTCAACCATTTTGTGACGGCAATCGGCGTTTCTCCAGCAATGTTTATCCCCTTTTAAGGGACAACCTCGCAACGGCCTCAATGTGGTAGGTATTTGGAAACAAATCCACAGGCTGTACTTCGTGAAGTTCATAAGTACCGACCATCTGGCTCAGATCTCTTGCAAGGGTGGCGGGGTTGCAGGAAGTGTAAACGATCCTTTCAGGGGCCATCTCAAGAAGCCTGGTTAGGACATCCTTGTGCATGCCGACCCTCGGGGGATCAATAATCACGACATCTGGTTGAAAAGAGATCTCTTTCAGGGTATCTCGTATGTCCCCGCAAATAAATCGACAATTCTTCACCTCATTATCTCCGGCATTTTTTCTTGCATCCGCACTGGCGCTCTCGCTGATCTCTATTCCCGTTACGGACGCGGCTTTTTCTGAAATAAAAATAGGGATGGTCCCGGTTCCGCTGTAGAGGTCCAGAATCGTTTCACCCCCTTGCAGCCCGGCGTATTTGGCTACCGTCCTGTACAAGGCGGCCGCTCCCGCCGAGTTGGTCTGAAAAAATGAATTGGCTGAGATCTTGAAACGGAAATCTCCGATCTTGTCTTCAATATACCCGTCTCCAAAAAGCGTCTTCTCGGATTCTCCCACTGCGATGGAGGCTTTTCGGATATTGATGTTGTTGACCACTGTCCTGATTCTCTCATATTTCGCGCACAGGAATTCAGACAGGGGCTGCACCGTTTCGGGCCTGTATTGGGAGGTAATCAGATTCACCATCCATTCATCTAATGCCACGGAATATCGAAGCGTCAGAAATCTCCAGAACCCTTCATGGCTCTTGAGGCCATATACGGGAATGCCGCTTTCCAGTGCATACCGTTTCACATCCTGCAATATACGATTGCCGGTATCCTGCTGCAGCAGGCATGCCTCCATATCAATCACTTTCTGGAAGGCCCCGGGGACATGGAGACCCAGGGCAAAATCACTAAGGTTTTCCCGCAGGTGCATTTCATCCGGGAGATACCAGCGCCTGTCGGAAAAGGAAAACTCCATTTTGTTCCGGTAACCGAACACCTTTTCTGATGGCAATACCTGGTGCACAGGGGGATTCTTCAGCCCTCCGATGTGTTCGAGCGGCTCCACAACCTGATCTCTTTTAAATTCCAATTGCTTTGCATAGGCCACGTGCTGCCACTGGCAGCCCCCACAATATCCGGCATAAGGGCAGGGCGGTTGGATTCTGTGTGGCGACGGGGTGAGCAGTTCCACGAGCAGCGCCTCGGCGTAGGCTTTCTTTTTTTTCACAATCCTGCACGCAATCCGGTCCCCCGTGATGGCCCCCCGCACAAAGACGACGCATCCGTCCACGCGGCCGATTCCCCTACCGCCGTTGGCCATGGCCTCCACGAGCAGTTCTATGGTTTCGCCCTTTCGAAAAACGGCCCCTTTCTCCCTGACATCAGACATAAAACACTCCCGAATCGATTACAGGAGGGTCTTCCACATCCCATGCGTGAACCACGTCTTTGTGCATTCTCTTTTTGAGTTCCAGAATAATTTCTCTTCTTTTGTTCAATCCTTGGGCAAATGTGAGCGCTTCCTCCATGAGATTATCGATAGGGCACGCTTTCATGACCATATGGTGAGACAGACATTCTTCTGCGGTAAGCCTTTTTCCCGTATAAATCATTTCTTCCACCTCGTACAGGGGAATAGCCCTTTTCAGCAGGGCCAGCATCCCTGGAAGGAATGGAATTCCCAGATCCACTTCGGGAAAACAGAGATATCCCCGGTCCGACCGCATGAAACGGAAATCGAAAGCGCAGCACAAAATGGCCCCACCGGCAAAGGCGTGCCCCGATATGGCGGCGATGGTGGGCATGGGATAAAGAAGCAGCCTCTTAAAGATTTTGTTCATGTCATAAAATAGCCCCTTTGCCGTCTCAAAATCCCCTTTTTTGACAAAAGGGACAAGCCAGTCCAGGTCGATTCCATTGCAAAAGATCTTCTCGTGGGAAGAAGCGACCACTAATGCGTTCGCGTCCGTCTCCTTTTCCACCCGATCCAACGCTTCTGACAATGCATTGAGAAATGCAGGGTTAAATCGGTTCTCCCCATCATTCATGGTAACCACCGCTACCCTGCCTTTCATTTCCATCTCTATTTTTGCCATAGGTTCTGACTCCTTGCATTTAAATCCTTGATCTTTAAACGGATGATTCGCCCACTATTTTGAAACCGAACAAGTCGGAGGCATTTTTACCCAGGATGCAGGCAAGCGATGCCTCCGAAAGCCCCAGTTTGCACAATTTTGTGATTTCCCTGTCCCACGCATAGGGGATGTTGGGAAAATCCGTTCCGTACATGATCCGGTCCGTTCTCATTTCCTTGAGGGATCGTTCAAAACGGAAAGGCAGATATTCCGCCAGGGTCATGGTCGTGTCAAGCCAAAGCGTATCATACCGCTCCATCATCCTTTGGTAACTCTCGAATTCGTCCGCCCCCATGTGAGGAACGCAGACTTTAAGTGTCGGATACTCCTTTAAAACCTGCTCCACTTTTCCGGCGCTGCACAGAAGATAGGGATCGCATCGATAGGCCGGGCTCTTGGGTTCGCGTCCCACATGCATGATCAGCGGCATCTGTTCATCGGAACAAATGCGGTAGATATGGTGCATGCCCGGACTATCCAGCTCAAAGCACTGGACGTGGCAATGGAGCTTAACGCCGTAAAGGCCCATTTCAAAGGCTTCCCGCAGGATGCCTTCGGCCCCCTCTTCTCCTGGGAAAACTGTTGCCGTGCCTGTTACCTGGGGATGCTTCCGGCAAAGGGCGGCCATGTGGGCGTTCAGCATGCGCGCCACATCCGGCTTATGGGCGTAGTGCAGGGCGACCACATGTCCTACGCCTCTTGAAAGTAGAAATTCAATGGCGCTGGAGGCGGTCAACTTGTATCGGATCGGCCATCCGAAATGGTCAAACCATTCCCATATGGATTGAAACAGGTGGTCGGGAAAAAGATGCACATGGGCATCCACCACAAAAGGCAGCGACGACGGAAGACTGCTCCCTTCCTCGTCATCCACTGCAGGAAGAGGGGAATGCAGCATTCCTTCCTTTTTTTCATTCATGGCTTTGGTAACGCCGTCCGTATACAGAAACAGCGACTCTCCTTTCCATGCGATTTACGTTGGCCATGGTAAGATTTTTGGCATCCTGTTAGATATTTTGGATAATGATCTGTTTTGAGATATGGTAATTGTCGGCAAAAATGGCGCCCGCACTCAAAAGAATCAGCATGACCAGCTTGAAAGTGATGCTCCTGTCTGTAAGCATTTTCCCCGACGCTATCCTTTTGGTGTTTTTCGGAATTTCAGCGTGAGGAAGTTGCTGTCGCCGTATCTGCGGTACTGATAAGCATCGGCCATCTTCTTCATAAAAAACACACCGAGCCCGCCCGTTTTCCGTTCGGAGATATCTGAGGAAAGATCCGGATCAGAAAGGGCGAGGGCGTTAAAAGGGGTTCCATCGTCGGAGATTTCCAGCAGGAACTCGTCGGCGCCGGTTCTTTCGCACGCGACCCGCACCACCCCCGTTGCCCCGGGATACGCATAATGAAAGATATTGACCAACGCTTCCTCCGCGGCAAGTTCAATCTCTCTCACCCGCCTGGACTCATAGCCGGCATCCTTTGCATGCCTTGTTACAAAGAGGATCAGGTTTTCCAATTGCTCCATCTCAGCCGGTAAGACTATTTTTTCCATCGATGGCCCCTTCTACCGTATCGGAAATGGGGATGATCGTGCTGAACCCGGAGATATCAAAAACCTCTTTGACCGTATCTCTGAGATCGGAAACCACCAGGTTCCCGTCTTTGGATTTGAGCCTCTTTGCGGTTCCCAGGACACTTCTTAAGCCGGCGCTGCTGATGTACTCAAGCCCGCCAAAGTCGACAATGAGGTGAATCTCTCCCGCCTGAATCCAATCCGTCAGCTTCTTTTCAAATTCGGGAGCGGAGACCGCGTCGATTCTTCCTTTCACGTAAATGACCAGCCACTCTCCCTTTTTGCCTGCGTTCACAATTTCCATGGTTTCCTCCTTAATCCCTTTTCCCACAATTTGATGGGGTAGCGCAGTATAGGACATGAAACAGGACGTGTCAAAGCCCAAAGAGGAACCCCGGATGGTTTAAGGGGCGTTCCCCGCCAATTTCCTGAGAGACGGGTAGTCTTCCCTCCTTTATAGGGACGCTCCGTACACCCAGTTTCCGTCCTCTTGCGGCTTGTACCGGGAATTCCCTTTGCATTTTGGTTCATGGAGGGTATAATTTTTTTCGTGATACTGTCTAAAAGTTGGCATAATCCTGCTTTCTTTCATGCATTACCCCGTTCATGGACTCACCAGGAAAAAACAAAAAGGAAGGAAAGGAAATGAAATTCACCCGTCGCGAATTCTTGAAAACGATAGGTACTTCGGCCGCTTGCGGAGCGCTTTTGGGGTTGGGATTTGATCTGAAACCGTTCCAAGCCCACGCGCAGACGCTCAGGATCCAATTTTCAAGGGAAACTACGAGCATCTGCTGCTATTGCGCCGTAGGGTGCGGAATCATCTGCAGCACGGGAGAGACGGGAGCGGGAAAGATCATCAACATTGAAGGAGACCCCGACCATCCGATCAATGAAGGCGCGCTCTGTTCCAAGGGGGCGGGGCTGAGCCAGTTGGTGAATAACCAAAGTCGCGTGACCGCGCCCCTGTATCGCGCTCCACAAAGCACGGATTGGACGACGGTTTCCTGGGACTGGGCGCTCTCCGCCATCGCCAAAAGGGTGAAACAGAGCCGTGATGCGAGTTTTGTCCCAAAAAATGAAAAAGGGCAGGTCGTGAATCGGACCATGGGCATTGCGAGCGTCGGCAGTGCAGCCCTGGACAATGAAGAGTGCTGGATGATCCAGGCCCTCATGCGGTCTCTGGGGCTGGTCTACATCGAACATCAGGCCCGTATCTGACACAGCGCGACGGTTGCGGCTCTGGCAGAGTCGTTTGGACGCGGCGCGATGACCAACCACTGGATTGACATTCGAAACAGCGATTGCATCCTGGTTATGGGGGCCAACCCGGCGGAAAACCATCCCGTGTCTTTTAAATGGATCACGGAAGCCATGAAACAAGGGGGGAAACTGATCAGCGTGGACCCGCGGTTTACCCGCACGTCGGCCAAGGCCGATTTCTACACAGCCCTGCGGTCGGGAACCGATATCGCCTTTTTGGGCGGCATGATCAAGTACATTATTGAAAACAAAAAGTATTTTGAAGAATACGTGGCGTCCTATACCAATGCTTCCTTCATCGTAGCCGATTCCTACGGGTTCAGCGACGGACTCTTTTCCGGTTTTGATAAGGCCTCCGGAAAATACGACAAAACCCTGTGGGCCTTTGAAAAAGACGAGAAGGGGAACCCCAAAAAGGACCAAAGCCTGAACGCCCCCCGTTGCGTATTGCAGCTGCTGAAAGAGCATTTCAGCCGCTACGACCTGAAAACGGTATCTTCCATCACCGGAACACCGGAAGAGGACCTCCTGAAGGTCTACGAAATGTTTGCCCATACCGGAACAAGGGGGAAAGCCGGCACCATTATGTATGCCATGGGATGGACCCAGCATACGGTCGGGGTTCAGAACATTCGCGCTATGTGTATTATTCAGCTTCTTTTGGGAAATATGGGCATAGCCGGAGGAGGCGTGAACGCACTGAGAGGCGAGTCCAATGTGCAGGGGTCTACCGATCATGCCATTCTTTTCGACATATGGCCCGGGTATCTGAAGACCCCTGTTGCATCTCACTCCACACTGGCTGCCTACAACAGGGCGAACACTCCGACGACCAACGATCCGGTGAGTGCCAACTGGTGGGGCAACTACCCCAAATACTCCGTGAGCCTGTTGAAATCCTATTTTGGCGACAAAGCAACCCATACCAATGATTTCGGCTACCATTGGCTGCCAAAGATTGATGACGGAAAGACTTACTCCTGGCTCGACCTGTTCGATGCCATGGTTCGGGGGGAGTTTACGGGATTTTTTGCCTGGGGTCAGAACCCTGCGGCCTCCGGAGCGGATGCGAACAAGAACCGGGCCGGTCTGGCAAAGCTGGATTGGATGGTCAATGTGAATATCTTTGAAAACGAAACCGGCTCTTTCTGGAAAGGGCCCGGGATGAATCCGAAAAAGATCAAAACAGAGGTATTTTTTCTCCCCTGCGCGGTTTCCGTGGAAAAGGAAGGGTCGATTACCAACAGCGGCCGATGGATGCAATGGCGATACAAGGCGGCGAATCCGCCAGGACAGGCCAGGGCCGATGGCTGTATCCTGATGGAATTAGGCGATCGGATCAAGGACCTTTACAGACAAGACAAAGAGGCGGTCTTTCCGGAACCGATCCTCAACTTGAAATGGGACTACGGTACCCAGGGAGAATTTGATGCCTGGAAGATGGCCAGGGAGATAAACGGGTACTTCCTCAAGGACAGGTCGATCGGTGGAAAGCAGTACAAAAAAGGAGACCTTGTTCCCGGTTTTGCTCTTCTTCAGGACGATGGCTCCACCAGCAGCGGGAACTGGTTGTACTGCAACTCCTATACCGGCGACGGCAATATGTCCGCGCGACGGATCAGGGAGAGGAGTGGCATCGGTCTGAATCCCGAATGGGCCTGGTGCTGGCCCCTCAATCGGCGGATTATCTACAACCGGGCATCCGTCGACCTTCACGGAAGGCCCTGGGACGAAAAACATCCGGTGATCGTGTGGACCGCCGGTGAGAATGGGAGGAAAGGGAAATGGATTGGAGATGTTCCGGACGGGGGCTGGCCTCCCATGCTCAAACCGGACGGTTCTCTCGATCCGGAGAGCCGGTACCCCTTTATCATGAACGTCGAAGGCCATGGCCGCATTTTCGGTCCCGGCAGGGCAGACGGACCTTTTCCGGAGCATTATGAAGCCGTCGAATGTCCGGTGAAAAAAAATCCCTTTTCCAGCCAGTTGACCAATCCGGCGGCCATAACCTACCATACTCCCATGGATATCTATAGATCCTGCGATCCCGCATATCCTTTTGTGGGAACCACTTTTCGCGTGTCAGAGCACTGGCAGACCGGAGTAATGAGCAGGTGGCAACCCTGGCTGCTTGAGGCAGAGCCGCAACTCTTTGTGGAAATGAGCAGGGAACTGGCGGGTATGTTAGGGGTACGAAACGGCGAAAAAGTGAAGGTGGAATCGGCGCGCGGTGCGCTGGAGGCAGTGGCTGTGGTAACCGTTCGTTTGAGGCCTTTCAATATTCAGGGCAATATCGTACACCAGGTGGGTCTTCCGTGGCACTATGGATGGGTCCATCCCGAAGACGGCGGCGACTCAGCCAACCTCTTAACGTCCACGGCCGGAGATCCCAACACCCGGATTCCTGAGACGAAGGCTTTTATGGTCAACGTGAAAAAATTATAAAGGAGTGGGTGAGATGAGCGGAAAAGCGTTTTTTATCGACACGACGATCTGTACGGCGTGCCGGGGCTGCCAGATCGCCTGCAAGCAGTGGAACCAGGCGCCGGCCACAAAGACTGCCAACCGGGGGAGTATGCAAAACCCGGAAGATCTTTCTTTCGACACGTTTAAACTGGTTCGATTCCAGGAATATAAAGGACCGGACAACAAACCGGTGTGGTATTTTTTCCCCGACCAGTGTCGACACTGTCTTGCCCCCACGTGCCTGGAAGCTGCCGAGGATACAGTACCCGGAGGTATTCTCGTTGACAAAGAGACCGGAGCAGTCCTGTATACGGACAAACTGAAAAACATGGATGCCATGGACGTGAGAGAGGCCTGCCCTTATGATATCCCCAGGGTACAGGCGGACACCGGGCAAATATCCAAGTGCACCATGTGTGTTGACAGGGTTCACAACGGGCTGTTGCCCGCATGCGTGAAGACATGCCCCACAGGCGCCATGAATTTCGGTGATAGAGGCCGGATGGTGGCCTTGGCCCGGGATCGCCTGGAAAAGGCAAAGGTTAGATTCCCCAAAGCCACCCTTACGGGAATCGAGTATCTCCGGGTTTTCTACCTCATGGCGGATGTTCCCAAAAAATATTACCTGTACGCGGATTTGAAATCCCCCCGGGGGAGTGCAGTTCGGGCCTGAGGTACTTCCTTATGGACAAAAGCCTGTTGGTGCATATCGATCGTTTGATTCTGGAACGGCCGGTCTACAGGGACGTTCTTTTCTCTTTTCGCGCCATTGCACTGTTGATGGATGCGGCCGGCATGGAACTGACCTCAGCGAAAGAGGACTTAATTCAAGGGGAAATGCAAGAGGGTGTCTCTCTTTTTTCAAGAAATGCATTGCCGCTGGATCTTACTGCCTCCATAAATCTCTTGAAAGAAATATTGCGGATGATGGTCAAGGGGAATGGCGGAGGACAGGAAACGTTTGCAAAGGCCCTTGATGCCATTCAAAAAGATCCCCAATGGGCTCAAAATCTTTTGAGAGCGGTATTGGAAAAGAATGAAGCAGTTCTCCGAAAGATAGCCACCGAGACCGACTTGGAACCGGCAGGGCTCGAATTCCTCGGGAAAATGGCCTTGAAACCTTTTCTGGACCGCCTTAGAAATCTTGTACCTCTCGGGTTTAACAAAACGGGCTGGAAAAGGGGTTTCTGCCCCCTTTGCGGTTCCGAACCCTGTATGGCTCGCCTTTTAAAGAACGGCATGCGTTTGCTGCACTGTGAGTTTTGCGGAGAAGAATGGCGCTTCCCAAGGCTCCGGTGTCCTTTCTGCAATAACAGTGCGCAGGAGACCCTTGGATATTTTACGGTGGATGGGGAGGAAGGGTTTCGAGTAGTGTTCTGTAAAGCGTGTGGCCGATATATTAAAACGGTAGACGAGAGGACTTTTGAACAAACAACTCCGCTGGAACTGGATTACCTGACCACCACACACCTTGATCTGCTGGCCTTAGAAAACGGTTTTCGCTGATTCCGTTTGGCAGTCGCACTCCTCGTACAAACGCCTTTCATCTGGCCTTGCGAAATTTCTTCCATAGCAAAATGGTATAGATTGTTGAGGCATCTCTAAGAAATGTAAGCAAAAAAGATCGCTTTCCCGGCACAAAAACCCTTGACAAACCGGAATCCTTTTTTAGATACTTCGTCTGTTTGTCGACATGTCTTCCAATATTAATTGTGGTCCAACAAACCTGCATCAGGAGGTGCCGAATGAAAGGAAACAAGGAGTTTTATGAAAGGCTGGAAAGCAAAGGGGTCTCACGAAGAGATTTCATGAAGTTCTGCGGTATTCTAACCGCTACCATGGGGCTTTCTTCCTCGTTCATTCCGAAAGTTGCTGAAGTTTTTGCCGCGCCAAAGCAGAGACCTCCTGTGATATGGCTGCATTTTGGCGAATGCACCGGCTGCTCCGAGGCAACGCTCCGATCGATGTATCCCTGGATCGATGAACTGGTCATGAATATCCTTGACATCGAGTACCACGAAACCATTATGGCGCCTTCCGGTTACCAGGCGGAGGATGTGCTTCATTCGGCGGTGAAAAAATATAATGGAAAGTTTATCTGCGTTGTAGAGGGCGCCATAGCGACCGCATATAACGGTGGGTACGGAAAAGTCGGCGGCCGAACATTCCTTGAAATGGGAAAAGAGATCTGCCCGAAAGCCGCAGCAGTGGTCTGCATCGGCGCCTGCGCCTGCTTCGGCGGCATTCAGGCTGCCAAACCCAATCCCGGCGGCTATAAAGGGGTTGGAGAGGCCTTGGGCATCAAAACGGTCAATATTGCCGGTTGCCCGCCTAATCCCATCAACCTCGTGGGGACTATTGTAAACTACCTGCTCCTGGGCAAACTTCCTGATCTGGACAATCTGGGGAGGCCTCTCTTTGCCTATGGACAAACAATCCACGATCAATGTTCCAGAAGAGCACACTATGAACAGGATGAATTTGTGACGGAATTCGGTTCTGAAGAAGCCGCCATGGGTTACTGTCTGTACAAAATGGGGTGCAAAGGGCCGGATACCTACAACAATTGTGCCGTGGCCAAGTTCAATGATGGAACGAGCTGGCCCGTGGAAGCCGGACATCCCTGCATCGGTTGCAGCGAGCCGGATTTCTGGGACAAGATGACGCCGTTTTTCGAGGAAAGTAAATAGTTCTTGAGGCGGCAGGGATTGCAACGGAAGAAAAATACTCTTACGAAAAGAGAGGAGATAGTATGGGCAAAAGAATCATAGTCGATCCAATTACAAGGATAGAAGGCCATCTTAGAATTGAAGTGGAAATTGAAGGAGGCAAGGTCAAGGACGCGTGGAGTTCCGGACAGATGTTCCGGGGTATTGAAATCATTTTGCAGGGGAGAGATCCCAGGGATGCCCCTCTGTTTGTGCAACGCTCCTGCGGGGTCTGTACGTACGTTCATTATCTGTCCTCGGTAAGGGCAGTGGAAGATGCGGTTGGCGTGACCATTCCCGACAACGCCCGCATTATCAGAAATCTCTTGCACGGAGCACAGTTCCAGCAGGACCATATTGTCCATTTCTATCACCTGCACGCCCTGGATTTTGTGGATGTGGTCAGCGCCTTGAGCGCGGATCCCAAAAAGACCGCCATTTTAGCCGACAATGTCAGCAATGACCCATACGGCGGAACACAGTATTTCAAGCAGGTACAGGAACGGGTCAAGACCTTTGTGGACAGCGGTCAGTTAGGTCCCTTTGCAAATGGGTACTGGGGAAGTCCGGCCTATAAGCTGCCTCCCGAGGCCAATCTCATGGCAGTGGCCCATTATATTGAGGCCCTTAGACTTCAGGCGAAGGCGGTCAGAATGCACGCCATATTCGGCGCCAAGAACCCCCATCTGCAGTCCCTGGTTGTGGGCGGCGTAACCAGCGTCAAAGACCTTACCCCGGACCGCATTGCGGAATTCCTCTACATCTGGAAACAGACCCAGGACTTTATCAAGAACGTGTACATCCCGGATCTGATCGCTATTGCATCCTTTTACAAAGATTGGGGCAGCATCGGCGGAACAACCAACTTCCTGGCCTGGGGGGACCTGCCCCAGTCCGCCAAAGAACCCGAAAGCCTGTTTCTGCCTCGCGGCGTCATTATGAAGCGAGATCTGGCCGGTGTGAAAATGGCAGATCCAACAAAGGTAACGGAACATATCGACCGTGCCTGGTATGAAGGGGCTCCTTACAGACATCCCTACGAGGGACAGACCATTCCTTTTAAACAGGATCCGCAGTACAACACCGGCGCCAAATATTCCTGGCTCAAAGCTCCTCGTTATGAAGGAGAACCGTGCGAAGTCGGGCCCCTTGCCAGGGTTCTCGTAGCCTATGCCTCCGGCAAAAAGGAATTTCAGGATGTGGTTAACAGCACCCTGCAAAAACTGGGCATCCCCACTTCGGCGCTTTTCTCCACTCTCGGGCGAACGGCAGCTCGAGGCCTGGAAACGCTGGTCATCGGCAATGCCATGGAGGGGTGGATCATGGAGCTTGTGGGCAATTTGAAGAAAGGCAACAGCAAGACGTATACGTCCTGGACCATGCCCGACAGTGCAAAGGGCTGCGGGCTGAACGATGTGGCCAGGGGCTCTCTGGGGCACTGGATCGAAATCGAAAACAAGAAGATCAAAAACTATCAATATGTGGTTCCTTCCACATGGAACCTGGGGCCACGTTGTGAAAAAGGAAAACTGGGACCCGTGGAAGAGGCACTCATCGGAACGCCTGTAGACGATCCAAAGAGACCGCTTGAAATCCTGAGGACCGTTCATTCCTTTGATCCCTGTATCGCCTGTGCGGTTCATGTGATCGATCCACACTCGAACGAGGTGTACAAGATCAAGGTGATCTAAAAGGGCACTGTGAATAAATAGCCCTTCATCTCCACGGAACGGTGCGTGGTGAAGGGCTTTTTCGTTATCATCAAAGCGGTCCATTCAGATTGTGTCCTTTCGGCGGGGATATTGCCATGGCGGACCCGAGTACATTATCCCGTCCCGCAGCCTTTCTGCACTATGTGGTGTCTCACCCGTGGCAGGTTATCCTCTCTATTTTTTTCATCACCCTTTTTTTCGCCTTGGCCATTCCCGATCTCCGTTTCCAAACCTCCATCTATGACCTGACTATTGAAGATCTTCCGGAAAGCAAAGAGTACGACGCCTTCAAAAAGGAATTCGGCTGTGAAGAAATTATCCTCGTTGTAGCAAAAGCCGACGATATTTTTGTTGAAGAAACATTCGGCGAGATTGAAAAGTTAGCGCAGACCTTATCTGAAATCAAAGGAGTGAGGCGTGTTATCAGTCTTCCCGGAATTCGGAAATCGATCGATGTTACAGGTAACTGGACGCTGGATGAATTCCGAAACAAAATTAAACCGGTCGATCTTCTTACAAAAAACATCCTCTCCCCGGATGGTGGAACCACAGCTATTTCTTTGATTCTTGAGGATATTCGGGATAAGGACGGCATCATTCACTCCGTAAAGGAGATCCTGGATCGGCAGAAAAATTTTATCTCCCTGTACCAGATAGGGATGCCTATTGTTTCCAAGGCCTTGGCCGATTTTACCGAACAGGACTTTCTACGCCTGCCGCCCGTGACTTTTCTTCTCGTGGCCCTCGTGCTTTTTTTGTTCTTTCGGAATCTGCGGGGCGTTCTCATTCCGGCCGGTTCCGTTGCCATCGCGCTGATCTGGACCTTCGGTCTCATGGCAATCCTGGGGACTCCGTTGTCATTGCTGACCATGATTGTTCCCGTTTTTCTCATTGCCGTGGGAACCGCCTACTGCATGTATATTTTTCCTGAATATCTTTCGGCAGTAAAGACCGCCGGAAGTCCTGCGGAGGCCTCTTTACAATGCTTTCTCAAACTCGGTTTTCCCACCTCCCTGGCAGTGATGACTACCACGATTGGTCTGGGTTCTTTGCTCATCAACAAAATTACCGCCATCAGGGAATTTGCCTTTTTTTCCTGCGTCGGCATCCTGTTCATGCTCCTTATCCTGCTCACTTTTCTGCCCGCAATCATCTCTCTGATGCCGTTTCCAAAAACACGAAGCATGGGCATGCTGGACAGAGAGGGAGGTATTTTCGATCGGATTTTGTCCGCCATTATTGAGATCGACCTTCATCATCAAAAAATTGCTCTTTTCCTTTTCATTCTTGTCACCGCTATAGGAATTGTCGGGATATCACGGATTCAGGTGGAAACCAACCCGATGGGCTTCTTTCGGGAAGACACCCCGGTTGCCAGTCACTTCCGAGATATTTACAGGAATATGTCCGGGAGTTTTCCCATCAACGTGGCCATTGAGAGCGGAGTGGAAGATTTCTTTGAAAATCCTGCCCATCTCAAGAGGATTGCCGACCTGCAAGTCTATTTGGATTCGTTAAAAGGGGTAGATAAAACCATCTCATTTGTCGACTATCTTAAACTGGTCAATTTCGCAGTCAACCAATACCAGGCCGGTTTTTACGCCCTGCCGGAAGAGTCTTTCGAAATTCGCATGCTCATCAACAACTTTAAGGCCATGTTAGGGGAGGATATGTTGAAGCGCTTTATGAATCCGGCCTTTTCAAAGGTCAATATCATGTTGCGAACGCATATCTCCAGTTCGAGAGACTTCCTGGATATTCGGAGGCAAGTTGAAAAATATCTGAAACAAAGCTTTCCCGGTAATTTTTCCTTCACGGTAACGGGGATGGGCATGGTCATCTCGGAGAGCAGTCAGCTGATCACGGAAGGGCAGATAAAGAGCCTGTTGCTTACGCTGCTCCTTGTTTTTGCGATCATGTTTCTGTTGTTCATGTCTTACAAGGTGGGGTTTATCGGGATGCTTCCCAACTGCTTCCCTATTATTGTGAGTTTTGGTCTGATGGGTTGGATCGGCATTCCTTTGTCCATGGTGACCAGCCTTGTTGCCAGTATCGCCGTGGGACTGGCGGTGGATGATACCATTCATTATCTCGTGCGTTACAACCGCGAGTTTAAAAGGGATCTCAACAAAGAAAAGGCCCTCAGGGAAACGATCCGCCACATGGGCAAACCGATTATTCTGACCACTCTGACCATCAGCCTCGGTTTTTCCGCACTGCTTTTTTCCCATTTCAAACCCACTGCCACTTTTGGCCTGGTCATCGTTGTCACCATGTTTTCAGCGCTCATCGCTGATCTTATCCTTCTGCCCTCGCTGATGCTTCATGTAGAACTGGTCACCTTGTGGGATATGCTCAAATTGCGGCTTGGCAAGGATCCCCAAAAAGGCATCCCGCTTTTCAAGGGGATGTCGAAGTCCCAGGTTTATTACATCCTGTTGGCCGGCGCCCTGCAAACCTACGAGAGAGGGAAAGTCATCATGAAGAAAGGCGAAGTCAGCCATTCCATGTATGCTATTATTTCTGGAAAACTGGAAGTGGTTGATATAGCGGATGAAGGCTCCTTTAAGGCAGGAACGGGCAGGAAAAGAGTTATTTCCGTCTTACAGGCCGGCGATGTGGTAGGGGAAATGGGAATGATTAGATCCTGCAAAAGATCTGCCACGGTTGTTGCCGCAGACCCGGCTGAACTGCTCATGATCAATGAGAAAATGATTAAAAGGCTGCAGTGGTTGTACCCGCCGGCTGCCCAGCGTTTCTTTTTCAATCTCATGACGGTTTTGTGTGATCGACTTGAAAATCTCACAACCTGCTTTCTGGAGGAGACGGCAATCGACGGGCCTGCCGGACTTCACACGTTTGATTTTTCCCTGGAAATGCTGGAGAGTGAGATTTCCCGTTCGAAAAGATTTGACCTCCCTCTTTCCATGATTTTCGTATGCATGGACAATTTAATGGAAATTGTCGGGGAAAATGGGTATAAGATAGGGAACCTGTTGATTTCGGAGATTGGGGATCTCTTGAGAAACCATATTCGGGAGGAAGACTTTCTTTGCTGTGCGGATAGGGAGTGCTTCTGCCTTGTGCTTCCACGGACCACTGAGGAGCAGGGGGCAGAAAACCTGGAACGGATACGTGCGCTTTTTTCCACGCATCCCCTTCCGGTGGTCTCCGAAACCCTTGCGGCCCGCATGAGATTCCGGTTGTTTTCCTACGACAGGTCATCGAAACAGGGGGCTGCGACCTTCCTGCGAGATGCACGTCGGGTTATGAATGCGGATAAGGTTTCCGGAGTTGGGTAGGCGTTCATTTTGAGAAAAGCGGACTTTCCGCATGAAACTGAAAATGGCTGGGTGGTATCATAAGAAATGACCGGAGAACAGATTACCGTGCTGGGCGTAGGGAATATCCTGTTTACGGATGAAGGAATCGGGGTGAGGGTGGTGGAAACCCTTGAGGCCATGTACACATTTCCTCAGAATGTAAAACTCATTGATGGGGGGGTTCTGGGGATGGGTCTTCTTGCGGTTATTTCCGATGCGGATCATCTTATCGTGGTGGATGCCATAAAAAATGGAGGGAAACCCGGGTCGCTCTATCGGCTTGAAGGGGAAGATATTCCGAAACGGATTCTTGGTAAGAATTCGTTGCACCAGGTTGATCTCCTGGAAACCCTGACTCTGTGCCAGGTCTTTGAAAAGGTGCCGGAGACGATTATTCTAGGCGTCGAGCCTGAAGACATCGAAACGCTGGGCATCGAACTAACGGATGCCGTAAAAGAGAAGCTGACACCACTGAGCAACATGGTTCTTAAGGAGCTTGAACGGCTCGGGGCGGCTTATGAACATCGCGCATCCATGGGAATATAGAAACGAAAAGTGGGGACTGGTTCTTATGTGTTTAGCTATTCCGGCAAGAGTAATCGGGCTGAAAGACGACATGGGCACGGTGGACATGGAAGGGGTGCAAAGAGAAGTAAGTATGCTTCTACTTCAGGATGCACAGATTGGAGATTATGTGATTGTTCATGCGGGTTTTGCCATTCATCAGGTCGATCCGGAGGAAGCGAAAGAGTCCTTGAAAATCTTGTATGAGCTGGCCGCATTTGCGCGCGAAGACGGTGAAGAACAGTCCTGATTTCAACCGCAACTGCGGGTTTTTCTTGACATCGGGCTTCGCTATTGAGTATATTTACGCAGTCAATCAAGACTGCTTTGGAGATTTTAACAGGGAAAAAAGTGTAACCAATTCTTTAATGGAAAGGAGGTGAATTTGTCAATGAGCAAGAGGTTTACAACCGTATTGATGGCCATTTTCACTGGTATGTTTTTCCTCACGGTGGGTATTTTAACGGCAGCGGATGTTCCCAAGGAAATATTAATTGAGAACAGCTATGCGAAAGATAAAAAAGGTCCGGTGAAATTTACCCACGAGAAGCACCATGTGGATTACAAGATCGCTTGTACCGAATGTCATCACGTCTTTAAGGATGGCAAAAACGTATGGAAAGACGGCGACCCGGTGCAGAAGTGCAGTGCCTGCCATCTTGAAAAGGCAGAGAAAGGCGAGCCGATGAAGCTGCAGAACGCCTATCACAAGAACTGCAAGGATTGTCACAAGGCCCTTGAAAAAGAAGGAAAACCTTCTGGCCCGTTCAAGAAATGTAACGACTGTCACGAAAAGAAATAACCCCTGAACTGTTTCAACATAAAAGGCCGGTCTCCTGAGAGACTGGCCTTTTATGTTTTCTTTACGTACGGATTTGCACTTCCGGCTTCACGGAAACGGCTTTTTCAAAAAAAAAGCGCCTCCCGATACCAAAACCGCAGGAGGCGCGATGCAAATCGACTGTGTTTGAAAGGGGATTTGACTACACCTCGGTAACGGTAATGGCCTCATGCTCGCATACCTCGATACAGCTCTCACATCCGAGGCATTCCTCAGCATTGACCGGCACGGATTTGTCATCCTGCAGTTCGTACACATCTACAGGGCAAACCTCAATACATTCCTCACAGCCTTCACACTTTTCCGGATCGACAACGACTTCATAACCCATGTTTACTAACCTCCTGTAATGTAAATATAAAGTAGCTAAAAAAAGCTCTTCATGGTGATTGACGCTTTCGTCATTTTTCCACATGCCTTTATCGTTTGTGCGATTGTTTATCAGAGTACATTTAGGCTGTCAAGCTTTTTTCGCATCGCGTGGACGGGAACAGAAAAGGGAAAAATAAGCATTCTTCAGTAAGGTCGGGAAGTCATTTATGGCGGTTCACGGAATACGGTTCTTGTTTATCAGAGAAACTGGAAACTCGAAATTGGAATTAAGAAACGAATCCAAAAAAAGCGGGCCGTCCATTTCGGACAGGCCCGCTTTTTAATCCATACATTCAAAGGAAACGAATCAGGCGGCAACCTCCTCCTTAATGGAGACGGCGATCTTAAAAAGAATGGTCAAGGCAAAGAATCCGGTTGCCCAGATCCCGATGGTGATTAAAATCTCAGGAGTCGTAGGCCAGTATTCGGTAACCCTGTCAAACATATTGGGAACGAAACCACCAACGATCAGACCAAGACCTTTATCAATCCAAGTGGCGATGATGACCGCAACACAGCCCAAGGCCAGCGTGTCTTCTTTCCTTCTTGTTGCGGGAACAATGAGGAGGATGAGGGCAACCAGGGCAAATCCGGTGGCGGTCCACATCCATGGAACCAGCTTTCCATATCCTTCATACCCGGAGAAGAGGTATACAATGGAGTGCATGTGGCCGGGAATATTGCTGTAAAAGGCCGTGAAAAATTCGAGTATGAAAAAGAAGACATTCAGAATAAAGGCATAAGCAATGATGCCGCCAAGGGTCCTTATCTGCTTCTCGCCCGGATCGAAGTTGGTCACCTTGCGGACAATCAGACACAAAAGCAGAAGAAGGGCCGGGCCAGCCGCAAAGGCCGAGGACAGAAAACGGGCAGCCATAATCGCCGTCAGCCAATAGTGCCTTCCGGGGATGCCGGCGTAAAGAAAAGCCGTAACCGTATGGATGCTGAACGCCCAGGGGATGGAAATATAGATCAAGACCTTGACCCATTTCTGGTAGTGAAGGCCTTTCCTTTCCGCTGTAAGTACGTTCCAGCCGATAAAAAGATTCAACAGGAGATAAACATTTAGTACGATCATATCCCAGAACAGGATAGAGTTGGGCGTGGGATACAGGATCACATTCATGATTCTTGTGGGCTGGCCCAAATCCGCGAAGATGAACAGCAAGCACATAAGAACCGCTGCAATGGCAAGAAATTCACCCAAAATGGTGATCCTGCCAAAGGCCTTGTAATCATGCAGGTAGTAGGGCAGTACCACCATCACGCCGCCGGCGGCGACGCCGACCAGGTAAGTGAACTGGGCTATATAAAACCCCCAGGACACATCCCTGCTCATCCCCGTAATGATCAAACCTTCCCGGTACTGATAGAGATAGCATCCGAGACCTGTCCCCATCAAAACGAGCAGAAAGATTAACCATCCCCAATATCCCTGACTTCCTTTCAGCGCTCTGTCAAGCATAACCTACCTCATATAATATAGAATAAATTTGGTTCTGTTCCTAATGCAGGTTTTCGTCTTATAGAATAGTGCTCACGGAGCAGCTCTCTGACGTTTGATTTAGGGTCATCAAGATCCCCGAAATGGAGTGCGTTCACCTTGATCTTGTCGCAGGCCTCTACGCAGGCGGGAAGCACTCCTTTGACGACCCGTTCTTCACAAAAGTTGCACTTTTCAACAACCCCTTTGGTACGTTCGGGATAGTCGGGATTTGTAGGAAAGTTGGGATTCAGTTCCTTGGGGGCCTTTCTGGGAAGTCCCCAGTTAAAACTTCGGGAACCGTACGGACAGGCCGCCATACAGAAACGGCATCCAATACAGCGATGCATATCCATGTCAACAATCCCATTCGCCCGCTTGAATGTAGCCTTTGTGGGACAGACCCGAACGCAGGGAGGGTTGAGGCAGTGGTTGCACAGGAGAATAAATGGTTTGTCCCGGAAACCTTCATCAACAAACTCATTCGGGGTATCGGGAAAAGAGTTTTCATAAAGTTCTTTCCAGATCCATTTGATTTCATGCTTTGGCTCGCCCCAATCGGGGACGTTGTGCACCGTGTGACAGGCAAGAATGCAATCCTTGCAGGCACCCTTCTCCTGCTTTTCGAGGCATTTTCGCATGTCAATAACCATGCTCCATCTCTTTCCCTCGGTAAGGGGAGCCCCTTCTGTGGCAGCTTCGAGCTCGCCAGGCGCGAGGATATCCATCGCCGCCTTTCCGCCAAGCCCGAAAAGGGCGGCAACCCCGGCTATCTTTAAGAAGTCTCTTCTGTCTACGCCCATTACTTACTCTCCTTCGGTACAATATGACAGTCCCAGCAAAAGGGGGCCACATCCATATAGTTGTGACACTGATCACAGAACTTTGTTTTATTGGAATGGCAGCTCATACATGTGACCTGAAGACTCTTGTAGTAAATTTTTCCGTTGTCGGCCTTGTAATACCTTTCCCCATCCCGAACGGCTGTGTTCCTCCATTCATCCAGCATTTGAAAATGGGAGGTCCTCATGTACGCCGTATCTGCTACACACTGTTTGGCCTTTTTGGCCTCGACCGTAAGCTGTGGATCAGGCGCCTTGGCGGCCTTTCCTGCATTATAGAAGAAAGGGGAAAGGAAAAGGCCGATGCCGATAATCAACCCAACGATGATTTTTCCTCCATCATACATCCTCTTCATCCTCCATTCCAGGGAGCGTTTCCCCACGCAAATCCGTGGTTCTCTTCTTTTCCCCGTCCATAATCAGTGCATTGGCAACCAGCTCATGAACACCGCAAACGTCGACTTCAGGAACCCAGTATTGCATGGAAGCCGTTAATACCGCCCGGTCAATGGCGCAGATACAGGAAAGCATGTTTACGTCATGTTTTTCATGCACATGTTTTACCGCATTGGCCCGGGGAAGCCCGCCTCGCATGCGGATTTCCATATTTTCCCCTGCATTCAAACCGGAGCCGCTTCCACAGCAAAATGTCTGCTCCCTGATCGTCTCAGGCGGCATCTCATAGAAATTGTTGCAGACATTCTTGATTACATATCTCGGCTCTTCCAGGAACCCCATGCCCCTTGCGGTGTTGCACGAATCATGGAACGTGACATTCAAGTGGTCGTTCCGGCTCGGGTCCAGTTTCAGTTTGCCATTCTTTATCAGATCAGCCGTAAACTCAACCAGATGAACCATTTTTGTGCTGTTGGCGTTTTCAAAGGCGGTCCCGGTGATGGGAGAAACCGGTTTTTCCATGAAATCCGCCGGGCCGTTAAAGGTATCCATGTACTGGTTCAAGACGCGCCACATATGGCCGCACTCGCCGCCCAACAACCATTTGACTTTCAATCTTCTGGCTTCCGCATACATCTTGGCATTGAGTCGTTTGGCCATTTCATGGGATGTGAAAAATCCGAAGTTTCCTCCCTCGGAGGCATAGGTGCTCCAGGTGATATCCAGGCCGAGAGATTTCAGCTGATGAAAAAGCATCAAATACCCCATACAGGTATAGGTGCCCGGATCCGCAAATACGTCTCCGGAAGGGGTGATGAAAAGGATCTCGGCCCCTTTCCGGTTGAAATCGGGCTCAACGTGGATTCCCGTAATCTCTTCGATTTCGTCCACGAAAAATTCAAGCATATCCTTGAATGCGTGTGGCTGAATACCAAGATGATTCCCCGTCCTGTAACAGTTGGCCACGGGCGAAGCAATCCAGTCGATATTGAGGCCCAACAGGTTGGTGAGCTCCCGCCCCATGATCGTTATTTCAGCCGTATCAATTCCATAGGGACAGAAGAGGGAACAGCGTCGACATTCCGTACACTGGTAGAGATAATACCACCATTCCTTGAGCACCTCTTCCGTGAGGTCCCGGGCGCCGGCAAGTTTCCCCAAAAACTTACCGGCCTTCGTGTGGTTCTTTCTGTACACCGATCGGAAAAGCTCGGCGCGGAGCACCGGCATATTCTTGGGGTCGCCGGAACCGATGAAAAAATGGCATTTGTCCGCACAGGCGCCACACCGGACGCAGATATCCATGAAAAGCTTGAAGGATCGGTACTTGTCCAGGCGGTCCTTAAAGCCTTCTTCAATGATTTCCTTCCAGTTTTCCGGCAATTTCCAATCATCGTCCAAGGGACTCCACTCTTTGGGATAAGGCATGCCCACGTATTCAAGGCTTTTGGGTTTGGCGCCATAACAGGCCACACCTGCCTTAATCTCCGTTGGCGTATCCATCCACCCCTTCATCAAGGGTGGAGAGTGATCAATCTTCGCGGTTTGTTCCGGTTTTGGGGTATCGGCCATGATTACTCCTTAATTTTCTGTTTCCGAGGTTTCAGCCCCTTTGTCAACAGGCAGCCCAGCCTCTATCATATGTTCTCTGAATTCATCTTCGTATTCTTCATACGTATGGGTATGTACAGGGTAGCTCCAAGGATTGACGTGTCTTACAAAACGGGAGTTGTTCGCCAGGTTTCGTGTGGGACTCAGAAACACTCCGGCGAGATGCATCAGTTTACTGAAGGGAAAATAGGCAATCAGTACGCAGATAATAAACAGATGGATATAAAAAATCACGCCGATTCCCTCGGGCGCGGTGGGGCTGAACTTGAACAGACCAACGGCCAGTTCCTTTACCTTGGTAATGTCGACCCGGATGAGATATCGCATAAGCATGCCGGTAAAACCGAGTGCAAGGATCAGAAAGAGGGGAAAATAATCGGCGGGCAGGGAAATATAACGAATCTGGGGATAGAGGACTCTCCGGAGGAAAAGCCAGGTCACGGCTGCCATCAAAAGCATATCCGTAAGATAAACACCCGGCAAATTAAAACCGTTAAAAGGGGCGGCGCCCATCTGCATGAATCCGTCCAGGTTCTGAAGCAGGGTTACAAAACTCGGGACAGGTTCCATGAAAAAACGGAAGTGCCTCAAAAAAATGACGAAAAAGGAGTAGTGAAAAAGAAGGGCGGCAAGCCAGAGCCATTTTTCCCATTCATAATCTATTTTGGGAACACCGTCGATTCTTCTGTACTCGAGTCTGGTGTTTCGGAATAGCGATCGAAAGGTAAGTACTTCGAAAATCATTCTGACGACAACGCCCCAGGTTCCTTTGGGATTGTCAATGGGATTCTGCTTGATCCAGGGAAATGACCATTCCTGCCCCGCCGTGGTCGGGATCCTGAAAGGTACGGGGGACTTGCCCCAGTCAATGACCCGAACAATGATTCCCACAAAGAAAGTGAGCATAGCCGCATAAGGAATGATTATTCCGAAAAGAACGCGCAAATCCAGCGCTCCCACGCCGATCCAGGGGATCAGCACAACGACGATGACAGCGAAAAAGGAAACCAGAATGCTTAGTACAAAATTCATAGACCATTACCTCATTTCAAAATACTGTCCCAGTAAACCTGTCTCTTAAAGATCCGGTGAACATTCCGGAATCTCGCTAATAAGATTTGCTCTTTCCAATAACCTGCCCACCTCATTTTTCACTTCATTCACCCTGATTTCAAAGAGTCTCTGACGGCATTTTCCGTAAATGTCAAAGGCCAGGAGCGTCATTTGATCCATCCGGCTGTCAAAATCCTTCAGTAGAGCGGAATGCCCCTCTCCCAGCACACCTCTGACAAGATCTTTCAATTCCATGACGAAGGACACTGCCTGCGAAGGCTTGAAATCCTGTACAGCCCTGATGCGGATGATATTTTCCAGACAGGCCGTGATTTTTTCCACGTCTCCGTCCTCTTTGATTAATTCATCGTAAAGGGATTCTATCTCATTGGCAATGACGAAACCCACAGGGTTTGCGAACTGACTCTTTCCTTTTTTTAAAAAGGACTGGCTGTCTTTGGGGTAGGAGGCGATGATTATATTGCGCCATTCTTTTACAAGATCGGACCTTTTTTCGGCCAGGAGGCTTTGAATACCCATTGCTGAAATTTGTTCCCTTCAAGGGGTGGTTGTTAGAATCGTTACCGGATCACTTGTGATTTTAGCTTGAAACCTATAGAAAAAAACCATTCTTGTGTCAAGAAAAAAATCTTCTTTTTCAAGCGCTTCAGGATTCACGGTTACGGCTTTCAAAGTTCTGATCGTCTCGTGCATCCGGGAATGACCACGGCAAAGCAGAGGCGGGCATCAATAATTCACTTCCACCAGGAAAAGCCCCTCGGGAGGGGCCTTTATTCCGGCCAACTGTCGATTTCGCGAATCCAGAATCTCCTTGAATTGGGCCGGTGTCGTTTTTTCCAGACCCACGTCAATCAGTGTTCCCACGATATTTCTCACCATATGCCGCAGGAAACCGTTGGCCTTGATCCTGAAAACCAGCAGATCTCCCTTTTCAACGGCAAGTTCAGCAAGAAGGACCGTCCTGACGGGATTTGTATTCCCACTTCCCGTTGATTTGAAACTGGAAAAATCCCTGGTTCCCTTAATAATGTCCATACAAGGCAAAATGGCGCCGACGTTCAATGGTCGCCGGATTTGCCAGACATATCTGCGAAGGAATATATCGGGGTCTTGGCGGTTCAGTATTCGGTACTCGTACACCTTGCTTTTACAATGGTAACGAGAATGAAAATCCAAGGGAACATATTCGGCGTCTTTGATGAAAATGTCGTCGGGGAGCAGGGCATTGAGTCCCTTTCGAAGGGCCTCGGGAGGAATGGAGGTAAACGTCCTGAAATTACATGTCTGGTGCAAGGCATGGACGCCCGCATCCGTTCTACCCGAAGCAATCAGTCTGGCCTCGGAACCGATCATGGTTCGGAGTTTTTCTTCCACCATTTCCTGAATGGTCATACCATTGTCCTGGCGTTGCCAGCCATGGTATTGGGAACCGTCATAGCTTACGGAAAGTTTGATGTTTTTCTCAATAGCCATTGAATGGAGTAAAAAAAAGGGAATCCTCGGAGGATTCCCTTTTCTTGCAAAAAAACTGTGATAAATCTATCTTTTTGAGTACTGAAAACGCGCCCTGGCACCGGGTTGACCATATTTCTTGCGCTCTTTCATCCTCGAATCCCTTGTGAGAAATCCAGCTTTCTTTAACACTTCTCTTAAACTGGCATCCATGTCCACGAGCGCTTTGCTAATCCCATGCCGGATAGCGCCTGCCTGGCCTGATATCCCTCCACCCTTCACGTTCACGTAAATATCGAACTTATCGGGCATCTGAGCCAGTTGAAGCGGGGACATGATCGTGGTCCTGTCGGCTTCCCGAACCAGATACTCTTCCGCCGTCTTTTTATTGATCCGAATTTCTCCGTTGCCGGGCTTCATCCAAATTCTTGCGATAGACGTCTTTCTTTTGCCGGTAGCGCTGTAGAGTTCTTCTGCCATCTAAATCTCCAATTCCTTCAATTGTTGAGCCTGATGTGGATGGTCCGTGCCGGTATAGATCTTCAACTTCTTCAGTTGACGTCTTCCCAGGCTGTTTTTCGGCAACATGCCCCTAACAGCGAAACGAAGAAGATCTTCCGGTTTTTTTTCAAGGAGCTTCCTGGCTGTAATCTCCTTGAGTCCGCCTAAGTAGCCCGTATGTCGATAATAGATCTTTTTGTCCCACTTCCGACCTGACAGAGTCACCCTTTCGGCGTTTACGACCACGATAAAGTCGCCCGTATCCGCATGTGGGGTGAATATGGGCTTATGTTTTCCTCTCAACCTCGAAGCGATCTCGGTTGCGATTCTTCCCAGTGGTTTATTGTCGGCATTCACCAGGAACCATTGCTTTTCTACTTCATGTTCTTTTGCAAAAAACGTTTTCATAGGTATCGTCCTGTGTTTCGAAAATTGTAAAAGATCTTTTTATGAAAAAAAAAGTTTTATGTCAAGCGATTTTTTTTAAAAAATTATTGACAAGGTTTGGCTTTCCTGGTAAATATCCCCCCAGACTTCGTGGCGCCCGTAGCTCAGTTGGATAGAGCGCCGGGCTTCGAACCCGTAGGCCGCAGGTTCGAGTCCTGCCGGGCGCGCCATGATAAATGCTTAAAACGAAAAAGGGCCTGTAGCTCAGTTGGCAGAGCAGTTGACTCTTAATCAATTGGTCGAAGGTTCGAGCCCTTCCAGGCCCACCAACAAAATCAAGGACTTATGGTAATTTGCCGTAAGTCCTTTTTCTGTTTTGTGCCCGCATCAAAGATGGTCTTCTGCCCTGCCTGAGCTTTTGTTTTAGGTTTGGTTTGCAGCTATTAAGAAGACCTTCCTTAACATCTTCGCCAGAAATTTTGAAAAAGAATTTTGGCATAGGGGGATCAATATTTTCCTGCCCGATTTCAGGACAGGGCTTCTTTGACGGCGTCAAAGCCCATACGATCAATCATTTTTCCCAGGCGCTCACCCTTTTTCGCATTCTCCTTATAATAGTTAACCACCGTTTCAACGGCGGAAAGGGCCTGTTCGTCCTCCAGATCACTCAAGAGCTCCTGTCCGATTCGAGGCGCCGCCCCCACGTTTCCACCGATCGTCAGAGTCCATCCCTTGGCCTTTCCGTAAAGGCCAACGTCACGCACCCAGCCTTCCGCGCAGTTCAGGTTGCAGCCGGATACCGCCATTTTAAATTTTCCCGGGAGTTCCAGGCCGTGATAGCGCTCATCCAGCTTCATCCCCATCCCCAGGGCGTCCTGCTGGCCGATCTTGCAAAAAGTGGTTCCGGGACACGCACGCACACTTCTTACGCAGAGCCCCACAGCGGCTCCCGGTTTCAGAGCCAGGTCTTCCCAGACCGAATCGATATCCTCTTCCTTGAGACCCACGATGGCAATGCGTGTGGCGCCGGTAATCTTCAAGGCCTGGGCCTGGTATTTCTCAGCCGTATCCGCCAGTTTTCGAAGAAGGTCGGGGGTTACCACTCCGCATGGGATATGTGGTGCAATGGCATAGGTTTCTTTGTCTCTCTGGATGATGGCACCCTTTTCTCCAAGTTTCAGCATGTTTTCCTCCTATCTCTGAGATATTTTCCAAGTTGTCTTCCGGGCCACTTGGGAGACCTCTTTACTATGAAATTAAAAAATGTTCAAGCAAGACCGCATAGCTTGTTCAAATTAACTGCGATTCCTTCACGATGAGAATTTGAGGATTTGTAGTATCTTATTCAAAAAACCTTGCGTAATGGAGTCACAGGGTCTTTTTTGCTGCCGCATCTTGGATCGACCTTCACGGTCCGTTGATAGGTCCTTTTAGACTGCTACAAAAAATGATACTGAGCTTTAAATGACCTCTCCATACCAGCCTAAAAGGACCGGTGCTCCGTAGAAATTAGATGCGGCAGCAAAAAAGACCATGTGGCGGAATGGCTTTGTCGAACCCAAACATAGTACCAAGGAATTTGAATAGGATACAATTTGTGGATAGATTGAAAAATGCGAGCTGATATGGACAATTCGGCAAGGCCAGTCAGGGAGGCTCGGAATGAGGTCAAAGGCGGCAGCCGGAATTGCTCATCCAGGAAATGAACCCATTATCATCCGGACAAATCGTTCCGGTTTTTCACCTGTATCGGATGAGCTCAAGAATGTCTTTCCGGGGTCATGGTTACCTGCCCCAAAGCAATCTGCATCATGCGTATACAGGCCTTTACCCTCTTGGTATTCTGCTGAATGCTTGGAAAACCATCTGCCTGATTCAAAAGGATTTCCGCATCCCTCGTGAGATCCGCCACACTTTTTCGGATGTATTCTAATTGTTCTGTTTCCACATGCCGCTCCCCTTGTCAATGAATCTTCCTTAAATCCTTGAATCTCCTGGCCTTCACCTCGTATCGGGGAAGGGAGCCCAGCGGATGGACCTGGATGGTGTAGCCCAGGTTGGTGTTCAACCGGAGGGCATTGGATAAACGGGCCAGGATCTCCTTTTCGTTGGATTGGGCCCCTTCAACCAGTTCAATTTTCAAGGTGATCTTTTCATTGTCGCCGATTCGCTCCACCGTTGCTTCATATTCATTGGAAAGTTCGGGAAACCCCCGGACAACCTCTTCGATGGCCGAGGGGGAAAGAAGCACCCCCTTGACCTTGGTGATATCGTCGGACCTTCCCTGGACACCGCCCTTGATCAGTCGATAGGTTCGGCCGCACGGGCAGGGCTCTTTTTGCCATTCAATGATATCCTTGGAATCAAAACGGATGCAGGGCTGGGCAAAACGGTCAAAGGCGGTGATGATCATCTTGCCCTTCACTCCTGGTTCCGTGATCAGGGCGCCTGTGTCCAGGTCCTCAATTTCCACCAGAAACAGCCCTTCGTTCACATGGAGACCGCCCGGCTGCTCCAGGCACTCGTAACTCCATGCCCCGATTTCGGTGGCGCCGGCGTGGTCAAATACCTTTGCGCCCCAGGCATCCTCCAGCCTTTTCTTGGTGGTTGGGATCGACGCCCCGGGCTCGCCCGCACAGGTGACCCTCTCGATGGGCAGGTTTTCGGGGGATATTCCCAGCCGATTCCGGGCAACATCCGCCATATTGAGGAGGTAAGTGGGGGTTCCCATCATAGCGGTAGTTTTCAATTCCTGCATCTTGAGGATGCGTGCCGCGGTGTCCAGGACTCCTCCCGGAACCACTTCGCAGCCCAGCCTCTCCGCGGCATAATGGGCGGCCCAGAAAGCCACAAACACGTTGTATCCAAAAGGAAAAAAAACGCGGTCTCTCGATCGGTATCCCTGGGACCAAAGAATGTAGCACCATGATTCGGACCACCATTCCCAGTCCGCCCAGGAATCCGCCTGGTAAACGGGTTTGCCGGTGGTTCCCGATGTCTGCCGAAACTCCGCCACTTCCTCGATCGGCTGGCACAGCAGCCGCCCGTAAGGGAAGGGGTCGCCCTCCTGCCCCTCTTTCAGCCTTGCCTTGTCCATTTGAGGTACTCGTGAGACATCGTCCCAGGACCGGATATCCCCGGGTTCAAGACCCGCCTCTTGATAAAGCCTCTTGTAGTAGGGGGAGCGGTCGTAGGCCCAGGCGACGATGTTCTGAAATTTTTTCAGCTGAATGCCCCTGAGCCTTTCGGGCGCCAGGGTTTCCAGATAGGGATTCCAATAGGGGGTTTCCACAGGGAACAATCCTCCGTTAGGTGTAGGTCAGTACATCAGGTTGGGAAGCCACAGAGAGATGGGCGGCACGGCGATGATGATGATGGTTCCGATGATCAGGGCGATGAGGAATGGCAGGACCCCCTTGAAAATGGTCTCCAGCGGAATGTCTTTGGCGATCCCCGCCACCACGAAAACATTGATTCCCACAGGCGGGGTAATCACCCCCATCTGGGTTACCAGGACAATGACCACCCCGAACCAGATGGGATCGTAGCCCAGGTTGACAATGATCGGGTAGAAAATCGGGATGGTCAGCATGATCAGGGCCAGGGCATCGATAAAACATCCCCCGATCAGGTATACCAGCATGATCATCAGAACGATCACAAACGGAGGCATATTCATCGCAGCAATCCAGTTGGCCACCTCGAAGGGAATGCGCGTTACGGCTAAAAAATGCCCGAATATCACCGCACCGGCAATCAGAAGCAGCACCATGCACGACGTCTTGAGGGTTTCGTTCACCGATTTCACAAAACCATCCCAGGAAAGGCGCCCTCGAAGCACCGCCACCAGAAGCACCGCGGTTGAACCCACCCCGCCGGCCTCCGTGGGAGTGAAGATGCCCGTAAAGAGCCCCCCCATCACCAGGACGAAAACCGTGAGCGTCTCTCCGGTCTTTCCCAAAGAACGAAACCGCTCCCCCCAGGAAAACTTCTCTCCCGCCGGGCCCTGTTCGGGGTACTTCCAGCAGTAGATGGAAATGGCCACGGCAAAGCAAATGGTAATAAACAGGGCGGGGATGATGCCCGCAACAAACAACGCCCCGATCGACTGTTCCGTCAATATCCCGTAAATAATCAGTACCACGCTCGGGGGCATGAGCATTCCCAGGCCTCCCCCGCTGGCCACGGATCCCGTGGCCAGTTCAGGCGCGTAGTTATACCGTTTCATCTCTGGAAGTCCCACAGTCGCCATGGTGGCAGCCGTGGCGGGAGAAGAACCGCTCACCGCTCCGAAGGCGGTGCAGGCGACCACGGTGGCCGTGGCAAGCCCTCCCCTGTAAGCCCCCACAAACTTATAGGCCGCATCGTAGAGCCTCCTGCTGATTCCCGCATTGAAGGCGATCTGGCCCATGAACACGAACATGGGAATAATGGTGAGCCCATAGGAGGAGTACACATCGTAGAAATCCCGGGAGAGCAGTTTCAATCCGGCCGTTCCCGATACCAGAACGCTGAATCCCACGTACCCGACCATGGCCATCACGTAGGCCACGGGCATGCGTGTGAAAAACACCAGGATCAGCACAAAAATTCCGATTACGCCAACAAGAGTAGGATTCATTTTTTCCCGAAGATGGTTCGAATGTTGTTCATCAGTTCCGCAAGGATAACCAGGCACAGCACCCCGAAGGCCACCGCCACCACATACACGAAAAGATAGTTGGGAAACTCCAGGCTCATGGATACTTCACCCGTCCTCTTCATGGTCTGGGCGTATAACGTGCACTGCCAGCACACCAGTACAAACAGGATAAAGGCAAGCAGACCGGTGACGGCGTCGTTGACCGCCTGACCCCGGCGGCTGAACAAACGCACCACCAGGTCAACGCCAACATGTCCCTTTTCCGCGTGTGTCATGGGCATGGCGCAGGCCAGCAGGATGGTGGCCAAAAAAGTCACGATCTCGACGGCGCCGAAGATAGGATGTCCGAAATACCGGAAGATCACATCCGCCGTCGTGAGCGCCATCATCCCCACCAGGGCAATGCCCCCCAGGAATTTGACCAGACCTATGAGTCTTGCTGTAAAACGGCCCATGACGTCCACTGTCTTCCTCCCAAATCCCCCATCCCCCCTTAATTTAAGGGGGATGGGCGTTTTCTTGTCAAACGAATGCGTTTCCGTTAAAAGGCTTCCGCCATGGATAGCCGGTAAGCGGCACGAAAAAAACCTTCGTCACTTGCCACTCGTCACTCAAAAAAACCTACTTGCTATATTTCTCCAAAGACTTCTCTGTGTACTCTACCAGTTCCTTGCCCGGCAGCCCCTTCTTATCCGCATCAACGGCGTACTCTTCAATCACGGGGGCAACAGCGGCTTTCCACTTGTCTCCTTCCTCTTTGGAAAGTTCTATCAACTTCCCGCCTTTGGAGAGGAAGTAGGCCCGTCCTTCTTTATCACTCTCATCCCAGGCCTTTCCATGTTTGGGTATCCATTCCTTGTTGATCTCCTCTATGATCTTCTTGTCCTCGTCGGAAAGGGAGGCCCATTTGTCCTTGTTCATCACCACATAAAAAGAGGAGGTGTAGGCAATGGGGTAATCCAGCGTCCCGTATTCGACCACTTCAGCCATTTTCCAACCCTTGTTCACTTCCATGGGATACATGGCGCCGTCCACAACACCTTTCTGGAGCGACTGATAGAGCTCGGGCATGGGCATAGCCACCGGCGTTCCCCCAAGCGCCTTGACCACCTTTGCAGTCGTCCCGTGAGCGCGGAGCTTCAGCCCTTTCATGTCGTCCATTTTTTTCACCGGTTTCTTTTTGGTAAACAGCAATCCTGGTCCGTGGGCATGAAGATACATCACCGCCACATCGTCTAATTCCTTGGGTTTGAATTTGTTGTACACGTCATTTACTACCATGGTCGCAGCCATCCCCGACGGATATCCCAGAGGAAGGTCCACCACCTCCATCACCGGAAAACGTCCGCGGGTATATGCGAAAAGGCACAAACCAATGTCCGACAGTCCCTGGACTACACCATCATAGTTCTGCGTGGCCTTGGTCAGCGTTTGCCCGGGAAAGTACTGGATCTTAATCCGGCCGTTCGTACGTTTTTCCACTTCTTTACACCAGGCGTCGGCCAGTTTGGATTGAACATGCGTGGGGGGGAAAAAATTGCTATAGGTGAGTGAAATGGTTTCGGCCTGCGAATTAAGGGGTGCAATCATGAAACATCCGGCAATAAAAACGGAAAAACACAGGAAAAACAAAGAAATCTTCTTCATGGCAAAAACTCCTTATCGAAATTTAAGATTAACCATCAGACCCCAGATAGCCGGTATGTCGATTGTCACCCCCTTTCAATAGGATTGTACGAAGTTTATTCTTTATACGTTCACTTTACTCATGCTGAAAGAATCTTTCTATGACAACTGTCATACTGTATCAAAAAAAATAGTAATTTTCAAAAAAAGAATAGAACAAAAAAAGAAAAGGCCCAAAGACGGGAGGGCAGTTCATTCAGATCCACAGGATTTCCGTTCCCGCCGATTCCAGGTATTCCGGCTTTTGTATCTCTATCCGACCCCTCCCGGTTTTAAGAACGCCTGATTGCCGCAGGCGAGACATGACCCTCAAGGCCGATTCCGTTGTGGTTCCCGCCAGTTCAGCCAGCTCCGCGCTGGTAAAATCAAGCCGGCTTCCAAATTTCAGGTAAAGAGTAAAAAGAACCTTAAGTATCCTTTCTTCAACGCACATTCCCATCATGTCCAGAACTCTGCTGTTGGCGCTGTCCACGGCATGTCCCAGGATGAGTATGATATTTTGCATCAGGAGAGGGTTTCCGTGGGCAAAGGCGACGAAGTCTTCTCTTTTTATCCGGGCTACGGCAGATTCCTCCATAGCCTCGGCACAAAGGGAACGAGGGGCTCCGCTGAACGGACCAACCCAGGTTCAAGGGCTCTCCATGGCCTGCCAACAGGTAGGTCATTCGGTTCCCTGAAAGGGAAACCAGCGAGACCTTTATAAGTCCCTGGGCAACCACGTGAAAATAATGACACGCATCATTTTCATCAAAAACAGTCTGCCCTTTTCTATATCGTGTAACAAAGGAAAGTTCGGCAATGTGCCGAATGGCTTCATCCCCGACACCTTCAAAGCCAACGGCATTTCTGAAAAGGACCATGCGGTCTTCAACGTTCATGATTTCCTGCAAAGAAAGGAGCTTATAGACGTACCAAATGTCGAAAATGGTATGAATCTTGTGGGAAGGAACTCAGGGCCGCGGAAAAAATGTATTATCCCAACTTCCATCATCTCTTCGGTCCCTTTTGCCCGCTCTTCAATCGTCAAGTCCTCAAAATAGTCAGACTATTCTTGCGGGTTGCCAATTTCAGATCGAACAAACTGAACTCGAATATGCGCGTAATTTGGAACAACTCATTTTTTCCGCGGCCCTCAGACAATTTCCGGAGCGGGGTTCAACCTTCTGCTTTCATTCCGGCTTCCACCATCATTCTGACTACATCTCCCATATGATAACGGGCTCTCCAGTTTAGTTTCTGCATGGCTTTCTCGGGATTTGCTCGAATCGTCATGATGTCCGTCGGCCTAAATAGCCGAGGATTTGAGACTACATGGGCTCGCCAGTCAAGATCTGCCGCACCAAAGGCCCGGCTCACAAAATCTTCCAGCCTGTGGCTCTCTCCCGTTGCGATAATAAAGTCTTCCGGCGCTTCCTGTTGAAGCATCAGCCACATGGCCTCCACATATTCGGGGGCCCACCCCCAATCTCTTTCCACCGCCATGTTTCCCAGTTCCAGTTTTTCACGGGATCCTTTGGAGATGCGGCAAACGGCATCGACGATTTTGCGGGTGACAAATCTGGGAGGTCTGAGAGGGGATTCGTGATTGAATAGAAGGCCTGAACAGGCAAAGAGCCCGTAGGCCTCCCGGTAGTTATCCAGTTGCCAGAAGGCGGCCGCTTTGGCCACGGCATAGGGACTTCGGGGGCGAAAAGGCGTCCTCTCATCGGCGGGACGATCTCCGGTGTTGCCGAAACATTCACTGGACCCGGCATTATAGAGTTTGATGGGAAGTTCGAGAAACCGGATAGCCTCAAGGAGATTCAGGGTCCCGACACTGATACTCTCAAAAGATTCAACCGGCTGGTCAAAAGAGAGCCCGACCGAACTCTGACCGGCCAGGTTATACACCTCATCGGGCCGGATCTTCTTAAGTACCTGAAGCACACTCCTGAAGTCATTTAACGAAACCGATTCAACCTCCACCTGATCTCTGATCTTCAAACGAACCAGGTTGGAAAAACGGGAAATCTGGGCGTCTCTTGAACACCCCACAACTCGATACCCTTTTCTTAACAGAAAACTGGCCAGATAAGATCCATCCTGACCGGAAACACCCAAAATCAAGGCTGTTTTTTTCATGCATTCTCCCAAAGTTTTGCCATAGTGCCAGGGTAAACAATGATGCTGAAGGGGAAAGTCGAATCGATCGGAATGACTCGTCCATGAAGTCTGGTTCCATCTTTGTATTACAAATACGGAGAAAAGAAAAGGGCCGCAACCAACACGCAGCCCCTTTTTTCCAAAATTTATACAAAATTCTTATGCGAACGAAAATCCCTCTGGAAGGTCTTCCGCTTTGACACCTTCCTTGACCCAGGAAAGATCGGTAATCGTGTAAGTGGGATTTACCGTCCTGAAGATGGGGACCACATGCATCCCTATTTTTGGCTCGCCAATGGAGAGATAACTCATCAGAATGGTGGCGACCCCTTTGAATTCCACGTTGATGAATTTGATCGGCTTATCCAGGGTATTGAAAGCGCCGGATCGCTCACAGACCATAAATGTATGGACCTTGGCGGTCTCCCTGCAGATGTCGGTAAAGTCCACAATCGTGTTTCTGCCAAGACAGTCCGGACAGTGGATGCGAAAGGGAATATAAACGGTTCCTTTGTTTTCGCAGCCCGGATTATCGCATCGGGTCCCCAATATTTTTCCCTGGGAGATGCTTTCGAAGAAAGGGGCTTCTCCACCGTACATATGGATGTAGGTCATTTCCCTGGGGTTTGTCACCCCCATGAGCTTCCATCCCTCATCTTCATTTCTTATGGGCGTATTGGGTGTTATGTGATGAAAATCGCCCTTGATTCTGTATTTTCCGTCTTTGACCCTCACTGTTCCAAATATACTCATTTCTTCCTCCCTCCTTATGCGTCCTTTTTCAAGAGATGATCAGGATCCATCAGGATGGTTGCCGTAACATGCGATCCCACTCCTGCGTGACTGATGGCCAGGGCCCGTTTTGCTCCTTTAACCTGCAGATCGGTCCAGTCGTCAGGCTTTTCCCTGCCGAACTCTTTCCAGACTTTGGGATCTCCATGCAGCTCGGCCCATCGATTCCAGATCTGAGAGGCGATTTCAAAGGTCTGCATGATTCCGGTAGCGCCCACGGCATGCATGCAGCCGATGAGGCCGCCCGAAAGATTGGAAGGAAGCCTGCCCGGTTGGCCTGTGTGCGGGTTGGTATGATAGCAGTCTCCGGACTCCACATAATCCCTGCCGTATCCATAAGGTCTGAGACCCACATCTTCATAGGTCTGCACATCGCTGATCGTAAAGGCGTCATGGAGTTCTATGACATCCAGGTCTTCCATGGGATCTACAATCCCTGTCATGCGATAAGCGTAATAGGCGCTCATTCTGGCGGCCAGAAATCCGGTAAAGCCGGGATACCGCTCACCGCCCGGGAAACGTTTTCCGAGGTCTGCGTACTGGCCGGCGGTCTCATTGGGGAGCAGGGGGATTTCCATATCCCTTCTGCAGGCAGGCCTCAGGGTGTGTGATCCTGCGGTCACCCAGATGCGCAGGGGTTTGTTTTTGGTGCCTTTGGTAAGCTCAATGGCAGTGGGTTCGTCGCAGATAATAGCGCACGCGGCGCCGACGCTCATGAGGCAGCAGTCCAGCGCCCGGAGGGGATAGGCCACCACGGGAGAATTGAGCACGTCATCCACCGTGATCTTCATGGGTGCCTGAGCCCAGGGGTTGAATCGCGCGTATCCGTGGTGTTTCACGGAAATTTCCGCCAGGGTGCGCCGGAACGATTCTTCCTCTTTTCCAAACACCTGCCAGTATTTCTGGGCCATGACCGCATAATAGCCGGTATAGATATGCCCCAGGGGGGTTTCCCAATCCTTGTCCGCGGCACAGGAGATTAAATGGTTCCCCTCATCCGTGGGAACTTCGTCCATGCGCTCCCACCCCATGGCCAGGGTACAGTCGGAATACCCGGAAGCGACGGCCTTGACTGCTTCCCACAATGTCGAACCGCCCGTGGCGCCTCCCGTTTTGACCCCGACATTGCCAAGAGGATCCAGCCCCAGCCTGTCGTGGATAACCGCTTCACCAAGAAGCTGGTCGCCGAAATGGTCGGCAAAATGACCGTAATAGGCTGTATGAATGTAGCTTTTCAGTTCCGCCGGAGTCTTGTCAATGAGCCTTGCCGCCATGGTAAGGGCATCGACACAGAGTTCTTCCGTCCTTTTGTCCGGCATTGCCCGATCGAACTTCGACTGGCCCGCCGTTACAAGATAAACCGGACGCATGAGTTTGGGTGTCCTGAGTTGTCGTTCACTGAATTTAATCATCCTTGTTCCTCCTTTCGTTTTTGCATCTGTAACATGGTTCTTCCAGGGAAAAAAATGAGGTTTAGGTTTTAGGTTTCAGGTGTTACGTTCCATGTGATCACAAGGTCCCAATCCATAATGCCACGGCGGTGTTGTCATCTGCTGTCGAGATACTCTGCTTTTGCAGATCAGACCAGAAATGAACGGTATCCCCTTCGGAGAGGGTGATCTTTTTTCCCTGATGGATCAACTCCAAAGACCCCTTCAGGATACAGAGTATTTCCTGGCCATTCTTGATGCCTTTTCGAACCGGGATCGATTTTCCCGGTTCAAGCACAAGAATAGCGCTGTCGATGACGCTTCTGCTTTCAGGCGGAAAGAATCGTCTGGTGGCAAAACCCGTATGGGGAAGATCCACATCGATCCATTCTTCCCTGCGGATAAGGATCAATCGCTCCTGATTTTCGATCCGGTTCAGGAGGTCTCCTGCGTTCACGCCGATAGCGTTGCTTATGCTCACCAAGGTATCCACCGATGGTGAACTCACGTTATTTTCTACCTGGCTCAGAAAACCTTCCGAAACGTTTGCCTTTTGGGAGACGGTTTTCAGCGTCAGTTTCTTTTCCTTTCGATACTTCCGAATCAACGAACCTATATTCAAGCCCTATTCCCTCTTCATGCAGTTCTTATGTGTAGATCGTGATTTTAGTATTTATGAATATTTTGTATATGTCAAGTTTTTTTATAATGCCTTTTATTGAAAAAATTCATACTTAACTATTAATTAAATTTCATGGAGATGTTTCGTCTCCTTTTTATGATTGACAAGTTTTTCTCATCTGCCTATAAAAACAACATCATGGTTCATGGTTTCCAGTTATCGGTTTATGGCATCCTATTTAAAATTGCCGTTGGGAATGGAGCTATAAGGCCTTTGAACCCTCAACCCATTAATAAGGATCTTGGTCGGCCGAGTTCCCCGCTTTCTGCGGGAAGCGTGGCGCCTGAAACCGTTCATTTCGGGAAGGAGTGATTATGGACTTCAGTCTATCCATGGAGCAGGAGATTCTCCGTAATTCTGTTCGTGATTTTGCCGAAAAGGAAATCAAACCGGTAGCCATTGAATTGGATCAAAAGGAAGAGTTCTCCTACGAAACCATGAGGAAAATGGCTGATTTGGGTCTTTTCGGCATGTTCGTTTCGGAAAAATACGGAGGGCAGGGTATGGACTACCTGTCCTATATTATTGCCACGGAAGAAATCGCCCGGGTTGACGGATCTCATGCCGCTACCGTGGCGGCCGGCAATTCCCTTGGGATAGGTCCTCTGTACTATTTCGGCAACGAGGAACAAAAGAAAAAATATCTACCAAAATTGTGCAGCGGCGAGGCCCTGTGGGGCTTTGGATTAACGGAACCCAATGCGGGATCCGATGCGGGAAATTCCAAGACCACGGCGGTTCTGGATGGCGACGAATGGATTATAAACGGCAGCAAGATCTTTATCACCAATGCCTCCACGAAACTCACTTCCGGCGTCACCTCCCTCTGCCGCACGGGAACAAGAGAAGATGGTCGGCAAGAGCTTTCATGCATTCTCGTTGAATCGGGAACGCCGGGCTTTGAAGCCAGAGAGATGCACGGGAAAATGATGTGGCGTGCCTCCAACACCAGCGAGCTGTATTTTGATGACTGTCGCGTTCCCGAAGAGAACATGCTCGGCCCCAGAGGGAACGGCTTTTACCAGATGATGCAGACACTCGACGGGGGCCGATTGTCCATCGGGGCCATGGGGTTGGGAGGCGCCCAGGGCTGTTTTGATCTGGCGATGAAATATGCCAGGGAGCGGGAACAGTTCGGAAAACCGATCTCCACCTTTCAGGTCAATGCCTTTAAATTGGCTGATATGGCCCTGGAGATTGAGTGCGCACGACTTATCCTCTACAAAGCCTGCTGGCTTCGGGATAATAGCAAGCCTTTTAGCAAGGAAGCCGCAATGGCGAAACTTCACTGTTCCGAAGTCATGTACCGATGCGCCAACCATGCCGTTCAACTCCACGGGGGATATGGGTTGATGAATGAATACAACGTGGAGAGGTTTTACAGGGATCAGAAACTGCTGGAGATCGGGGAAGGCACCTCCGAAGTGCAGCGCATCGTTATTTCACGGCTTATCGGTGCGTTGTAAAACCAGCCGCTTTTCCGGCGGGTGGGTGCACCTGTAAGCGTTATCATTTATTTATCGCAAAGCATAATTGAGGCGATGAGGGCGGATTTCCCCCATGCTGGATACCATCTTAGGCAAAGATATCGCCTCTTACGTGAGAGGGCACCGGGCGTTGGTCGTCTGCGCCCTCATTCTTGCCGCCATCTCATCCCTTTTTGTGGTGGTCCCCGTTTATCTCCTTCAGCCGTTTGTTGATGAGGGAATGAAAACAGGCTCGGATCCGGTGGCCTGGAAGATCCCCTGGATCGCCTTTCAATCGGGGTCCTGGTTCTCCTGGCAAAGGACCGAACTGGTCCTGATAAAAAGTATCTCTCCCAATCGGCTGCTGGTCCTTCTGACCCTGGTTGCCTTTGTTTCCATATTTTTCAAATCGGTGACCACCTATTTCAGCGGACTCGCGGCCGCCGCATTTGCCAACCGGGCGGTCAAGGCCCTCCGCATAGACCTTTTCAAGAAATTCATTTCCCTTTCTATCGGCTACTACCACAGCAAGAAATCGGGTGAACTGATCGCCCGGTCCACAGCCGATCTGGTCGTGTTGCAGAACCTCATCTCGGAAGTCCTTTTAGGACTCATCGAGTATCCGATCACCGCACTGGTATTTCTCCTTTACCTCTTTGTCATGAACCTGAAGATGACCCTGCTTGTTTTTTTCGTGGTTCCGTTCATCGCAGTCCTGGTACGCTTGTTCGGAAAGAAAGTGAAGAAGCAGTCGGTTCGGGTGCAGGATGCCACCGCCGAAGTAACCCAGGATTACCATGAAACCCTCCTTTGCCTGAAATTGATCCACGGCTTTTTTACCGGGGAAAGCGAGGTGAAGCGGTTTAGCGGGCTGGCCGAGACGCCTTTATAAACGGGTGATGCACTGGAACCGTTGGCAGCAGGGTCTCGGTCCCATGATGGACACCGTGGTTTTCCTGGTCATGCCGGGAATCCTGATTGCCGGAAAGATCTACTTCCACCACACCCTGGGAGAGCTCATGGCTATGGCCTATGCCTTCTCGAGGGTCTACCGGCCGATCAAGCGACTGGCACTGGTCAACAACAGCATCAAGACCATTCAGGGGGCCACAAATCGTGTGTTCGGGATCATGGAAACCGTTCCTGATATCCGGGATAAGAAAGGCGCCCTTCCCCTTCCCAGGCATAAAGACTCCCTGGTGTTTGAGGAGGTGGATTTCAGCTATTCAGAGGCAAACCTGGTTTTGCGGCAGATCTCCTTTCGCATAAAGGCCGGAGAGATGATCGCCTTTGTGGGATCCACCGGCGCTGGAAAGAGTACCCTCCTCGATCTTGTTCCGCGCTATTATGATGTTGATGCCGGCAGGATCACCATAGATGGCACGGATATACGGGATGTGACTCTCAGGTCCCTACGAGAACAGATCGGGATTGTGAACCAGGAAACGCTCCTGTTTAACGAAACCATTCTGTATAATATTCGTTATGGAAGCCCGGACAAATCGGAAGCCGAGGTAATAGAAGCCGCCAAGGCTGCCCATGCCCATGGATTCATTATGGCGCAACCGGCACAGTATCAGACCAGGATTGGGGACCAGGGAAGCCTTCTTTCCGGCGGTCAGAGGCAACGCCTTGCTATTGCAAGGGCCATTCTGGTGGACCCGGCCATTCTCATGCTGGATGAAGCCGCCTCGGCCCTGGACGCGGAAAGCGAGGGGCTGGTTCAGAAGGCCATTGAAAACCTGAAAGGAACACGGACCATCCTGATCGTTGCTCACCGGCTCAGTACCATCATGCGTGCGGATCGCATTTTTGTATTGGAGGAAGGAAGAATTCTGGAATCCGGCACCAGGCAAGATCTTCTCGATAAGAACGGACGGTTCAGGCAACTTTACGATATGCAATTCGGCGGATAGCCGCCACAGGGTTCCATGGGACTGGAGAGGCGCCGAATATGACGCTCACAAAAACGGATATCATCAGGAAAGTGCGGGAAAAGGTTCGAATGAAGAATCGGAAAAAGGGCCCCCAGCTTTTTCTTTTTCCGGAAATGGACTGCGTTTCTCTGCAGCCGAAAGAGGCTGCGGAAATCGTGGATCACCTCTTTGAGATCATGAAGAGAACATTAGTCGGGGGGGATGAACTTTTTATCCGGAGATTCGGCAAGTTCCGGGTGCGGTTCAAATGGGCCAGGCCGGGAAGAAATCCGCAGACTGGGGAGAGCATCATCATCGGGTCCAGAAGGCGGGTTTCCTTCAAGACTTCGCCCACCCTGAAGGACAAAATTAATGGGAAGAGGTTCTAAAACTTTTGCGGGGTTCATTACTGATTTTCGGTAAGACTTTGACTTGATCCCAGAAAAATGTTTTCAGGTTTCAGGTGTCAGCGAAAGTACCGGCCTGCTCTGATACATCGACTGCAATGAAATCGCCGACCGAAACAGCCGTTGCTGTACACTGAAACCCAAAACCTGAAACCCATCCTTGTACGAATCATCAATTCTTCAGTTCATTACTCAAACACCACCTGCCCGTCCTTCACATCGATGGTCACCTGATCTCCTTCTTTTACCGCCCCTTCCAGAATTTTAACGGCCAGAGGATCCTGGATGTAGCGCTGAATGGCCCTCTTGAGGGGCCTTGCCCCGTACACCGGATCAAATCCGATGTTGGCAATATATTCTTCCGCCTTGTCCGTAAGTTTCAGGGTGATCTTGCTGTCTGCCAGACGCTTCCCGAGCAGACTGATCTGGATGCCCACGATCTTCCTGATCTCCTTCTGGCCAAGGGAATTGAAGATAACGATATCATCAATCCGGTTCAGGAACTCCGGCTTGAAGGTCGCGCGCAGCGCGTCCATGATCGCCTGCTCCATTTTCGCGTTTTCGTGGCCTTTCATCTCCTGGATAAACTGGCTCCCTACGTTGGACGTCATGATAAGTACCGTGTTTTTGAAATCCACCGTGCGGCCCTTTCCATCGGTCATCCGTCCATCGTCCAGGATCTGAAGGAGGGCGTTAAATACATCGGGGTGGGCCTTTTCTATTTCATCGAACAGAACCACGGAATAGGGGTGCCTGCGCACCGCCTCCGTGAGGTATCCCCCCTCTTCATAACCCACATAACCGGGGGGTGCTCCAATCAGTCTGGCAACGGAGTGTCTTTCCATATACTCAGACATATCCACGCGAATCATGTACTGCTCATCATCGAACAGGAACTGGGCCAGCGCCCTGGCAAGTTCCGTCTTTCCCACACCGGTCGGTCCCATGAAGATAAAAGACCCAATCGGCCTGTTGGGGTCCTGCAGCCCTGATCTCGCCCGTCGGACGGCATTGGCGACGGAATTGATGGCGTTGTCCTGCCCGACCACCCTGAGAGACAGGCGTTCCTCCATTTTGAGGAGTTTCTCTTTTTCTCCTTCCATCATTCGGGAAACAGGAATGCCCGTCCATTTCGCCACTACCTCGGCGATATCCTCACTGTCCACTTCCTCCTTGAGCATTTTCTGACCGGACTGGAGTTCTTCAAGCTTTTTGTTATCCTCCTCCAGCTCATTTTCCAATTGGATTAATTTTCCATATTTGAGCTCCGCCGCCCTGGCAAGATCGCCCGACCTTTCCGCAATCTGTGCTTCGGATTTTGTGGTTTCCAGGCTTTCTTTGATCTCCCGAATCTTGCTAATGGCCTCCTTCTCTTTCTTCCAGTGAGCGGTCATCTCTTCCGTCTGGGATTGAAGGTTGCCCAGTTCATCTTTAATTTTTTCGAGTCGATCTTTGGAAGCCCTGTCCTTCTCCTTCTTAAGAGCCTCCCTCTCTATCTCCAACTGGGTGGTCTTCCTCTGGAGATCGTCAATTTCAGCAGGGAGGCTGTCGATTTCAATCCTGAGCCGGGACGTTGCCTCATCGATGAGGTCAATCGCCTTGTCCGGCAGAAACCGGTCCGTAATATATCGATTCGAGAGGGTCGCGGCAGCCACCAGCGCGGAATCCTTGATGCGAACCCCGTGATGCACCTCATATTTTTCCTTCAACCCTCTCAATATGGATATGGTGTCTTCTACGGAGGGTTCCTCCACCATTACCGGTTGAAAACGTCTCTCAAAGGCGGCATCCTTTTCGATATATTTCCGGTATTCTTTGATGGTGGTGGCCCCGACGCATCGCAACTCCCCTCTGGCCAGAGCCGGCTTGAGCATGTTGGAGGCATCCACGGCGCCCTCGGCGGCCCCCGCACCCACCAGGGTATGCATCTCGTCGATAAATAGGATGATCTGGCCGTTGGAATCGGTGACTTCCTTCAACACGGCCTTGAGTCTATCTTCAAATTCTCCCCGGTATTTTGCCCCCGCAATGAGCGACCCCATATCGAGCGCCACGACCCTCTTGTCCTTGAGGGTCTCGGGGATATCGCCCTGAATGATCCGCTGGGCCAGACCTTCCACAATGGCTGTTTTCCCCACGCCCGGTTCTCCGATCAGCACCGGGTTATTTTTGGTTCTGCGGGAGAGGACCTGGATGATCCTTCGAATTTCATCGTCTCGACCGATTACGGGATCCAAATTCCCTTTGGCGGCCACCGCCGTAAGGTCACGGCTGAACCGTTCGAGTGCCTGATATTTATCTTCCGGATTCTGGTCGGTGATCCTCTGTCCTCCCCGAATATCCACCAGTGCTTTGAGAATAGAATCTCTCGTAATTCCGGCCGACGCCAGAATTTTTGCCGCTTCGCCTTTCTTCTCGTCCGTCACGGCCAGAAGGATATGCTCCAGGCTTACAAATTCGTCCTTTACCTGCTCTGCTTCGGTAAAGGCCTGGTCAAGCACCGCCTTTGCCCTCGGGGATATATATGCCTGACCGATACTTGTGCCGGAGACTTTGGGGAGCTTGTGCAGCGCGGCGTCGAAGGCTTGAACGAGTTGATTCTGGTTGGCCCCGATTTTTCCGAGAAGCGGCGGAATAACGCCCTCCGTCTGTTCCAGAATCGCCTTCACCAGATGTTCCGGTTCAATCTGCTGATGCCCCAGTTTTTCCGCTAATTGCTGGGATGCCTGAACGACTTCCTGTGATTTTAAGGTGAATTTATCAAATCGCATTTATTATGTTCCTCCATGAAATGGAATTGCAAAACAGACTGCTCTGTATCCTATTCAAAAACAATGGTACGAGTGGAGTTACGAGGTCTTTTTTACTGCCGCATCTTGGATAAACCTCCACCGACCGTGGAGAGGCCCTTCTATGCTGGTACAAGGAAGCTATTATTATCCATCCATTTTTCCGTACCAGCATAGAAGGGCCGGTGCTGCCATAGGAATCAGATGCGGCAGTAAAAAAGACCTCGTAACGGAATGGCTTTCCGTATTTCGCTGCCAGGGAACCTGAGTTAGGATACACTGCTCTTTTGTTCATGCAAATGAAATAAAATTAAGCTTAATAATGAAGCTTGTCAAGACAGGCAGAGGGATGAAAAACAGAGGGGAGGCTTGTAAAATCAGGCCGGAGGTGATATTTGATTTTTCCGGACAAAGGAACGCGTTAGGGAATTGCGCACAGGGCTATTCTCTGACTACCTAAAGAAACTGTTGCATAACAAAGAGGATTTTCACCAATGATACCTGAGACGGGTGCAATTCAACCATGCCTTATTCATATTGATAAAGAAGGGCGCTGGACCCATAAGGGCGCCGAGATGATTCGCCAAGACCTGATCGAGCTGTTCTACCAGAATATGGAGCTGGATCAAGAGGCAGGACAGTATCTCATCAACTGGCAGGGAACAAAATGTTATGTGGATGTTGAGGATACGGCTTTTGTGGTTACCCGGGTCGTGTTTCAGGAAAAGACAGGGAATGGAAAGCCCGGATTCGTGCTGCATCTGAGCGATGGCACAAGTGAAAATCTCTTACCGGAAACCCTTTGCACCGGAAATCACCATGTTCTTTATTGCAGGATAAAGAACATGACCTTTCCCGCCCGCTTTTTACGCCCGGCCTATTATCAGCTGGCCGGATATGTTGAAGAAGAAAACGGCAACTACGTTATCCGATTGGGTGGCAGGAGCTATCCGATCAAAGCATGCTGCATTGAACCGAAAAAGTAATCGCTTTCTGTTTGGTGCCATGAAGAGGAAAGATCTCTGAAACGGCTACTCACTACCTTGTGATATGGGTCTCAGGATTTCAATCTTTGCATTCTTCTTCAGATTCTGGAGCCATATTTCAAAAATACGCCTGTGGGACGTTTCCGCAAGGATGTTACGGAATTGCTCCTTTTCCTCTTCGAATTTTTTCTCGTCGATTGCCTGGCTTGCGTCCCACCGGATCACGAAAGTCCCCTGAGCGTTCCCAAAAACATTTTCAGGATACCTTTTATCCGGCCCCAGGCTAAAGGCCATTTCGGTCAGATCCGGGGCATATCCTATTTTCGGGAACGGGTCCTTACGGCTGAAAAAGCCGGTTGTCTCCACCAGCCTGTCCTTTTCTTTTGCCAGTTCTTCCCAGGATTTTCCTCCCTTGAGCTCCTTCAGATAGTTGTCAGCCGCGACCCTCGAAGCTTTCTCCGCCTCGGCATCGATATAACTTTCTTTTACACGTTCTTCCACATCTTTGAGTTCCGGAATAAAGGAATCCCGGCTATCGGCCACCTGGAAAATATAGAATTTGTCTCCAAGCCGGACCAGTTCGCTGGTCTCTCCCTTGTTAAGGGCGAACAAGGATTCGCTCATTTTTTCACTCTCATTGATGCCTGGAATGGATGCGCCGCTGGAAAAATAATCCGAGACCTTTACATCAAACCCCTGCTCTTTGCCGAAACTGGAAAGATCCACATCGTAGGGCATCTGATCCGTTATGTTCAGCCCTTTTTCATGCGCGAGCTCCGCGGATATATTTTGGGTAATGGCTTCTACGATTTCCTGCCTCACCTCTTCAATCGGTTTGGTTCGCGCCTCTTTAATCTCTTCCACCTTGATGATATGAAGGCCGAACTGGGTTTGCACGATTTCGCTGATCTCCCCCTCTTTCAGCGCGTACGCCGCCTTTTCAAAGGCGGGAACCATTTTGCCTTTTTCAAAGAAGCCTAAATCTCCACCCTTTTCCTTTGTCGGCCCCTCGGAATACTTCTTGGCAAGTTCAGCAAAATCCTCCCCTTTTTTGGCCATCTCAAGGACCGACTCCGCCTGTTTTCTGACTTTCGCCTTTTCCTCTTCACTGGCGTTCTCTTTTAATTTAAAAAGGATATGCCTTGCTCTCACTTTTTTGGGTTCCGTGAATCTCTCCTTGTTGTATTCATAATACCCTTCAATTTCCTTTTCCGTGATCTCCACTTTTCCCTTGAATTTTTCCGGATCAATTTCGATAAAGGATACCTTTATCTGCTTAGGCAATCTGTATTGTTCCTTATTCTCCTTGAAATAGCTCTCAAGATCGGCCTGGGTAGTCTTGATTTCCTTTTTGTAATCAGCTGCTTTGAACGGTACAAAGCTTATCTTTATTTTCTGGTTCATAAAGGTGTAGTAATCTCGTACCTCCAAGTCGGTTATATCCAGAAAGGCAAAAAGGAACTCGCGAAGTTTCTTGTCGATCAACTCCTGCGCCATATTCAACTCAAAATCTTCCGGATTCATTCGGTTGTACCCCAGAAGAGACCGGTATCTTCCCACATCGAATTGTCCGTTCACCTGAAAAGCAGGGTAGCTCATGATTGCTTTCTGGATCTCACCTTCTGTTACATCCAGCCCCAGACGTCTGGCGGCCTGGGTCATCAAGCGCTGGTTGATAAGGTTTTCCAGTGCCCTGTCCCTTAGATTCAGAGATTTTATGAGGGTATCATTCCACATATCTTTGTATCTGTTTCTTACTGCATCCAGCATATCCTGGTAGGTTTTCTGATATTCAGGCTCGCTAATCAGTTCGCCATTTACATAGGCAACCTTCAGGTTCTTGTTGGAAGTAAAAGAGTATCCGAAGTAAAATACAAAAACGACGGCTATAATGGCTATCAGCACCTTAATAAGCCACGATTTGGCATGCTTTCTCATGAGGCTCAGAAGCATTTAGGGTTCCTCCACACAGTTAGAAAATATTTTTGCCTGCAAATTCAAACAATTCAAAAACGCTCGGGAAAATTGGGCGTTAGCAATACCATGATCTGCAATGGATGTAAATGACATTTGTGCGAGACGTTCTTTTTTGACTATCAGCTTGTGAATTTGTTGGGGTTGTGATACACTCGCCTTACCATATAAAAAATGAATATGGGTTACTGAAACCCTTTGTCGCTTACAATTATTTCAGATTTCGGGAATTTGCCATGGCTAAAGAATTCTGGACGGTAAGAGAGGTATTGGAGTTTTTCGAGGTCGATGAACAGTTTCTCAGGATTCTCGAGGAAGAAAGCATTGTATGCGCCACCTGCGAGGATGATGATCTGCCCGCAAGGAAATTCTCTACAGTGGAAATGGAGAAATTGCGGGTGGCCAAAATGCTGATGGATGAGTTGGAAGTGAACCTGCCGGGCGTTGAGATCATCCTGCAAATGAGGCGCAATATGATTGAGATGAGAAAGCAATTCGACGCCATCCTTGCCGATCTGTCAAGGCAGGTGCGAACCCATCTGGATGCAGGCCGCTGACACTGAGAACAGCTCCGACAGCCTATAATTTTATTTCAGCCCTTACATCGGCCCCATAAAGCCGGTCCATTTTCTTGACGGCTTCAAGCACCTCGCTGTCTTCCGTTTTCGGCAACGTGACAAACAGTCTTACCATCAGGTTGCCTCGTTCCTTGGTTTTCAGATTAACGGCCCCTTTTCCTTTCAGGCGAAGCGTCTGGCCATTCTGGCTTCCAGCCGGGATCTTCAGCTTGACCGGGCCGTCCACGGTGGGGATATTGATTGTTCCCCCAGCCATTGCCTCGCTCAGGGTTACTGGCACATCCATCAGCAGATTGTCCCCCTCTCTCTTCAGAAAAGGGTGCTGTCGCAAATGAATGATCAAATAGAGATCTCCGGGATTGCCCCCGTTGGCGCCCGGTTCACCCTTGCCTGCGACACGAACCTTGGAGCCTTCTTTTACACCGCTGGGAATAACCACCCTGATCTTCTCCGTTCCAACCACCTGACCACTGCCCCCGCACTGCGTGCAGGGTTTACCGATCTGGCCATGTCCGTGGCAATGGGGGCATGGTTTGGTAAAACGCATGGGTCCGCTTGCCACGTCCTGTCTGCCTGACCCTCCGCAGTAAGGACAGGTGCTGATTGTGGCGCCCGGTTCGTTCCCTGTTCCCTTGCATCTCTGACAGGTTGTCGGTTTCTGCATGGAAAGTTCGGTGTCAAATCCTCTCAGGGCTGAAAGAAGATCGATCGTCATATCATGCTGAATATCGCGCCCCCGTGAAGGTCCGGAGGTCCTGAATCCTCCCCCGCCTGCCCGTCCGCCAAAGATATCTCCGAAAATATCCTCGTAATTCTGATATTGTCCAAAACCTTCCCCGCCGTATCCCGGCTGCTCTTGCTGGAAAGAGCTCCACTTGGAATATTCTCGCGCCTTTTCCGAGTCAAATCCAGATCGAAGCCCTTCTTCCCCGAATTCATCGTAGAGTTTTCTCTTTTCCTCATTGCCAAGGCAATCGTAGGCCGCCGAAATCTCCTTGAATTTCTGCTCTGCGTCCTTGTTCCCCGGATTGATGTCAGGGTGCCATTTCCTGGCCAGTTTGCGGTAGGCCTTTTTTATTTGCTCTTTGGATGCGTCTTTGGATACGCCTAAAATTTTATAAAAATCTTCTGCCATAGGATTCTACCACCTGTTCAATGGTCTGATTTTACCTGCAGGGATTTGCCCAAGGATATACCATACCCCCGCAGAATGTCAAATCTTAAGCTTGTGGGCTATGTCTGCATTTTGACGTTTTTGCCTAAATCTACCGAAAAAAATGTTTGAATAATATTCTTTATCCCAAAGAATTCAATCGGTGATCCGCCAAAGAGAGGGAGGAACGTCAAAATATGGCGACTGTTGCAAATCCTCACGCGCCCATTCTGCTTGTTGACGATGATCCAATGACCCACAAATTGATCCTTAAATACTTAAAAGGTTGGAACGTGACATCCGTATATTCAGGAAAAGAGGCGCTCGAAGCCCTGAAGAGCAAAAACTTTGTCATTGTGATCACGGATCTGAATATGCCCGGAATGAGCGGCATTGAACTTCTGCAAGAAATCAAGGCTACCTACAGCCACCGTGTTCAAGTCATTATCATTACCGTTTCCGAGCAGCTGGAAGATTTTTTCAATGCCCTGCATGGGGGTGCAAACGATTTTCTCCTGAAGCCGTTTCAAAAAGAAGATCTGATCGAGGTTCTCGAACACACCCTGTCCAGGATTAACCGTTGGAAAAAAACCATGGCTTCTCTCCTTGAAAGGAGAGGAGCAGAGTAAGTCTACAGGATTTTCCTCCCCGCCGTCTTTATTTCCTGAATTTGTTTTCTCAGGAATGGCAGTTCTGAACAACAGGGAAGCCCTCCAAGGGCTTTTGCTCTTACTACGGCTCTCAATACGGCACTTTCCACGGCCCTTGCCGCAAGCATTCCCGCCACGTTAATGTCCGATTCCACTTCTCCGGTTGCCAGGGCAAAAATGGTGTCGCCATCCAGCATGGTGTGGGATGGTCTCATGGTTCTTGCCAGGCCGTTATGTGCCATGGAGGCAAGCTTTCCGGCGTGGGATTTGGTGAATTTTCCGTTTGTAACAACCATGCCGATGGTGGTATTGCCGCCGAAAGAAATGCCCCCGTCCACAAACTGTTCGATCATGATCTTCTCGGTATCCAAAAAGGCACTCCTGTCTTTGCTCAAGACTCCGGCCAGGATGGCGCCTGTCTTCGGATAGATGACATCCCCGAGACAGTTTACCGCGACGACTGCTCCCAATTTGAAGGCTCCCGCCTGATAGCAGCAGGTCCCGAGTCCGCTCTTCATGGATTGCTCCACGCCGAGAATCTTCCCGACGGAAGCTCCCGTCCCCGCCCCCACGTCTCCTTCAGCACACCCGGTAAGTGTCGCATTCAGGCAGGCCTGATACCCCATCTTGCTGTCCGGACGCACTTTGTGATCCCCAATCCCCAGATCAAACAGAACCGCTCCGCACACGATGGGGATTTTGGTGATGCCCACATCAAAGCCCACGCCCCGTTCTTCGAGATATTGCATGACGCCGGTTGCAGCGTCCAGTCCAAATGCACTTCCACCGGCAAGAAGAACGGCATGAATCTGCTGAACCAAATTGACCGGATCCAGCAGGTCGGTTTCCCTGGTTCCCGGCGCTCCGCCCCGGACGTCCACTCCCGCGGTAACCCCCTTTTCCGCTATGAGCACCGTGCATCCGGTAAGGGCATCCAGATCCTGTGCGTGTCCGATTCGGATCCCTTCAATATCCGTTACTGAAATTTCTCTCATGGGTGGTTGCTCCCCTTTAATCTTCTCGCTTACGGAATCCGCTCTTCCGCACGTGCGGCCTTCCGGAGCATGTCTTCCGCATGGGCCACAGCGTGGTGGGTGATCTCACTTCCCCCTAAAAGCCTTGCGATTTCCCGAACCCTTTCTTCGGGCTTCAGACAGCAGATGGAGACTTCCGTCCGATCGGAGACCACTTCCTTTTTAACGGTGTAATGGGTTCCTACCTGGCTGGCGATTTGGGGAAGATGGGTAATGCACAATATCTGGTGATAATCGGCAAGGGTTTTGATCTTTTTCCCCACGACTTCGGCCGTGGCTCCGCTTATTCCCGCATCCACTTCATCAAAGATAATCGTTTCGACAGCGCCGGTCCTTGCAAGAATGGACTTGATGGCCAGCATGATTCTTGACAGCTCGCCGCCGGAGGCTATTTTGGAGAGCGGTTTAAGCGCTTCCCCGGGATTTGGAGAGATCATGAATTCCACATGATCAATACCGTCAGGGCCTATCTTGATCTTTTCTTCCCCCGACCGGTTCTCCTGAAAATTAATCTGAAATTCGGTTCTGTTCATGTGCAACCGACGCAACTCTCTTTCCAGGTCTTCCTTGAAAAGCTTCGCTCCTTTCCTGCGGTCTGCAGAAAGGGCCATGGCTTTTTGAAGCAGTTCTTTCTCCAACCGTTGGGCTGTCCCTTCCAGATCCGAAAGTCGCTTCCCGTGAATGTCCATCTGGGACATCCGGGAAATCAGTTCCTCTTTGACGGCAAGAACATCTTCCAGTTCCGGCCCATACTTGCGCTTGAGCTGATTGAGTGCGGTTAGCCTTTCCGAAACCTGTTCCAATCGCGAGGGATCGATTTCGATGCGTTTCCGATAATCCCTGAGGGCAAAAGAGGCATCTTCAAGGCCAGCCTGAATCCCATTGAGGATATCTTCAATCCGGGTCAGATCCCTGTCGATTTGTGCCGCTTTTCCCACCTGCCTCGTGCATCGCCCCAGAGAAGAAAGAATCGAATCGTTGTTTTCATACAGCACCTGGTAGCCGTAGGTAACGATCTCCAACAGTTCTTCCGCATGTTGAAGCCTCTTCTTTTCTTGCAAAAGGGATTTGTCTTCTCCGGGAATCACGGCAGCTTGTTCGATTTCCTGCATCTGGAACCGGGCCAGTTCCCTCTTCTCCTTCTGCCGTTCGATCTCTGTTTTCAGGGTCTCCATTTCTTCCATCACAGTCTGGTAGCTGCGGTACATCTGATGAAGGAGGTCCCGGTCGCCCGTAAGACCGCTGAAGTCATCCAGGAGCGCAAGATGATTTTCAGGGTTCAGGAGCATCTGGTGTTCATGTTGACCCGAAATACTGATCAGTCGGGATCCGAGGCCGGAGAGCATCTGCAGGGTGACCATGGCGCCGTTTAAGAAAACCTTGTTTCGACCTTCGCGGGAGATCGTCCTTTTGATGAGCAGTTCTCCATCAAAAGAGACCCCGATGTCCTTTAAATATCCTTTGATTTCCGTATCTTTTGGAAATTCAAAAAAAGCTTCCACCACGGCTTCTCCGGACCCTGAACGAATAATGTCCAGTGAGGATCTCCCGCCCAAAATCAAGTTGATGGCGTTGATAATAATAGATTTGCCGGCGCCTGTCTCTCCCGAAAGGATGTTCAACCCTTCCTTCAGAGAAAGTTCCAGATGTCTGATAATAGCAAAATCATGAATGTTAAGTTGAACAAGCATGCTGATCATCCATTGTGGCCATAGACCTATGGCAATGTCATCCTCAATCCGAATCCTTTGACTTCGGCCCAATCTCTGAATTCGGCAAAAGCCTGGTAACCTCAATTTTCAGACATTCAGGGACATTATCGTCCACCTCAATATATTCGACCACCGCCTCACTGGGGACGGGGAGATCGCAAATTGGGATAGATTTTCCAAGCAGATCAAGGATTTGGGTTCTGTCCGTTACCAGAAATTTCCGGCCGCCGATTTTTATGCCCCCGTCTCCTTTGCTTTCAATAACCACGGATGCGGATACGACATTATCAGCCTGACTGCCCGCAAAACATAATGGCATGGCCGGGAAAAGAAAAAAAATAAACAGGACCGACCGCAATAGATGTCGGTCTTTGAAAAACGGGAAATGAGACATTTTTCTATCCTCCGCTTTACAAAAATAGGTCGCATCGATCTTATGTATGCGTCCAGGTGACTCTGAGAACCTCTTCAAAGGTGGTCTTCCCTTCCAGGAGTTTTCTTACGGCATTTTCCCTGAGGGTGAACATCCCTTCTTCCAGTGCTTGGACACGCAAGGTCTCCGTATCCGTTTCGGCCTTGATCAACTTTCTTATGGTTTCCGTGATCGGAAGAAATTCGAAGATGGCAATTCTGCCGGAGTACCCTGTACCCCGGCACTTCAAGCATCCCTTTCCCCTGAAAAGCTCCACCGTTCCCTCTCTGCCAAGGTCCAGACCTTGGGCCTTTAATTCCCCGCTGTCTATTTGAAAAGCTTCCTTGCAGTACACGCATATCTTACGCACCAACCGTTGTGCAAGGATTCCGATCATCGTTGCCTGGATGAGGAATGCCGGAATTCCCAGGTCAAGGAGTCGTATGATGGCGGAAACGGCATCATTGGTGTGAAGGGTCGAAAGAACCAAATGCCCGGTCAGGGCGGCCTGAACGGCATTTACAGCGGTTTCCAGGTCTCTCATTTCCCCAACCATGATAATATCGGGGTCCTGTCTCAGAATATTCCGGAGAATCGATGCAAAGGTTACGTTTACCGCGGGCAGAACTCCGATCTGGTTAAACCCTTCATGAACCATTTCCACCGGGTCTTCCACCGTTGTAATGTTCACTCCCGGTGAGGCGAGATCCCGCAGCGTTGAATAGAGGGTTGTGGATTTTCCACTGCCCGTTGGTCCGCAGACCACGACCATTCCGTGCGGCATGTGGATAACCTGGTTGTAAGAGGCCAGGTCTTCCGGAGAAAAGCCGAGATTTTCCAGATCCTGGAAGAGGATTTCCGGATCCATGATTCGCATGACCACCTTCTCACCGAAGGCCACAGGGACCGTCGAAACCCTTATTTCGGTCTCCACTCCCCCTTTATCCATCTTGATCCTGCCGTCCTGGGGTTTCCGCTTTTCCGAGATATCCAGCCTTGCGAGGCTCTTGATGCGACTCACGATAGCCGAATGTACCTTTTTCGGGAAATCATAGATGGGATGCAGGACCCCGTCTATCCGTATCCTTATCAGGCTTACTTCGCGCTTGGGCTCGATGTGGACATCGCTTGCCCGCTGATCGAAGGCATAACTAAGGATATGATTCACGGCGTTCACGATGTGTTTGTCGTTGGAGGGAAGTTCTTCCGCCGTTTTAAGGCGTACATACTGTTCCAGGTTGCCCAGATCCACCGAAGAGCCCGAAAACTCATTTTCCGCTGCGGTAATAGATCTTTTAAAGCCGTAAAATTCATCAAGAAGCCTGATAATATCCGATCGGGAACTGACCACGGGTTTTACCTTCATGTGAACAACCCTGGCAATATTGTCGAGGATTTCAACATTGAAAGGATTGGCCATGGCCACAAACAGACATCCGTCCTTTGCAAGAACAGGAAGGGCCAGATGTCTTCTGGCAAAGGTATGGGGCAGGGTGGTTGTCACGAGGTCCAGATCAAGCTTGAGCGGATCTATCTTTTTGTAAGGGATTCCCCATTCCTCTGCAAGGGATTGATAGATGGTATCTTCGTCCAGAATTTTTTCAGGGTCATCCCACCTGTTCATTTTCAAGGCGGCGATCTGATCGATGATAACAACCGGATTGAAGCTCCTTTTTTTAGACAAACCGGAAAGGCGCCGCGTTCGATCAGCGTTCTGAGGCAACGCGGTTCTATCCAGAAGGATCTCTTTCTTCTGGTCCATGGATATGAGCCCGCTTTTCAGAAGGCTTTCGCAGACATTTTCAAGAGATAATGGATTTTCCAGATTCATTTTCAAACATTATTTGGTCTTATAAAATCGTGCCTGTGGGCCGCTTCCTGATTTTTTCCTTCCACAGGCCATCTTTTGAAGTAGGTTGTTTTTAAATGAGAAAACCGTTAATAAAATAGATTCACTGCCGACATAGTACCATATTTTTTAAAGAGACGGTAATTTTAAAGAAATCCACGGGAAGAATTTTGCCAGGAAATGGGGACAAAAATGCCGTTAAAGATAGAGGAAGATAACATGAAAGAACCGCGAGTTCTTCAACCCGGGATGACGGGGCTTTATCTCCGAAATCTGGGCGCGAACTTGTTCGGTTTTCTGACGATTTTCGCTCTCAACTTTTTTACTCCCCTCGAATTTTTTGAAGAAACCAGAATTTTTCTTTTTAAAGAGAAGGGGTGGCTCCTTTTTTTTCTCATTTATCCGGTGGTTATGTTGTTGATACTCTGGATTCAATCCAGGATCCAAAGGCCCATCTCCCGCGTCTGCAAGCTGATCATAACTGAACAGGGGAGAATCCCCGATGGACTCAGAGAAAAGGCTGAAAAGCGACTCATCAACCTTCCTCTGATACTCACCCTGATCAATGTGTCCACCTACGTTGTCGTGCCGTTTTTTGTGATTCTGACCTTCCATCTCTTTTTTTATACTTCTGCAACCATATGCTTTTTTCTCTTTTTCAGATCCTTTATGATCGGTCTGATTACTGCGGGGCTCTCTTTTTTCCTGCTGGAAAATTTTTTACGGCAACACCTTATTCCTCTATTTTTTCCGCGAGGAAGGCTGGCGGCGTTGCCGGGGACGGTGAAAATTTCCATTTTACGGAGAATCAGGCTTCTCAATCTTGCGGGAACCCTCAATCCGATGCTCCTTCTTTTGGTTACGCTCCTGTTTATTGCGGTAGAAGCGAAAAACAGCGTACTTTCCCCGTCTGATCTGGCCGGAAGCATATTTCTGTTCACCGCCGTTCTGAGTGTCATCTTTATCATCCTGGCCATGAGACTCAATGTTCTTGTGGGGAAATCCATCCTGGAGCCTCTTGAGGATATCCTGAATGTTGTGGAAAAATTAAAGGAAGGGCATTTCGACCAGCAGATAAGGGTCCTGTCCAACGATGAAATCGGGGTTTTGGGCGATGTGGGCAATGATATGATTCGCGCCCTTGCCGACAGAGAAAGGATAAAGAACACCTTTGGAAAGTATGTCACGCCCGAAATCAGGGACCAGATCCTGGCCGGAAACATTCCCTTGAACGGCGAAAGAACTGAGGCAACCTTGTTGTTTTCGGATCTCCGGGATTTTACGACCTACGTGGAAGAAAACGATCCGGAAGAGGCCATCCGGAGCATGAGGTCGTATTTCACCGCCATGCAGCATGTTATTCGCTTTCACGAGGGGTTGGTGCTTCAATACGTGGGAGATGAAATCGAGGCGGTTTTCGGGGTTCCCTTGAAATGTGAAGGCCACGCGGATCAGGCCGTAAAGGCCGCCCTGGAGATGAGAAAAGCTCTTCAAAACCTGAACGAACAGCGTGTTGCTCAGGGCAAACCCCCGTTTGCCCATGGAATAGGGATCTGTACCGGTGAAGTATTGGCGGGGAATACCGGGAGCGAAGATCATCTGTCCTATGCCCTTATCGGAAACACGGTCAATCTGGCTTCAAGGCTGCAGGATCTGACAAAATCTTTTCACTGCGATATCCTCATAAGCGAGGAAACTGTAAAAAGGCTCAGGCACCCCTTTAATCTGAAAGAACAACCTCCACAACAGGTCAAAGGGTATTCCAGACCCGTTACCGTATACCAGGTTGTGTGAGGCCGGGCAATTGCCGGCATGGTCTTTCCTGGAACAAATGATCTCGCGCGGAGACGCAGAGAGGCAGGGAGGGTATCATATTCAAAAATCCTGGCAGTAATGGAGTCACAGGGTCTTTTTTGCTGTCGCATCTTGGATCGACCTTCACTGACTGTTGTAAGGTCCTTTTAGGCTGGTACAAAAAATAATGCTGAGCTTTCAACGACCTCTCCGTACCAGTCTAAAAGGACCGGTGCTCCATGGGAATTAGATGCGGCAGCAAAAAAGACCCTGTGGCGGAATGGCTTTGTCGAATCCAAACATAGTACCAAGGAATTTGAATAGGATACCAGGGAGGTTTATTTTGGATCACAGCCTTTCCAGCTCAATTTTCACCCCGCCATCCTGTTCATCCGGGATTCCGTCGATTTTAAACCCCAGATTCCTGGCAAGAAGCAGCATCTGCTTATTTTGGGGCAAGACAAATCCATATACGGATTCCAGGTCCTGTTTGCGGGCGACCAGAATCAGTTGATCCATAAGCGCCGCTCCGATCCCCTTTCCCTGCCAGTCATCACCCACGACAATGGCAAACTCCGCTTTCGTTCCTCCCGGTTTTCGGATGAGGCGGGCTACGCCCAGGATCTTCTCCTCTTTGCGTGCCGCATCCATGGCGATCAGGGCCATGTCTTTGTCGTAGTCAATCTGGGTAAACGTCACAAGCATTTTGTGTGAGAGGGATTTAAGCGGAGAGAAGAAGCGGTAGTAGATGCTTTTTTCAGACAGGGTATGGAAAAGATCCTGAAGAAGCGGCGCATCTTCCGGCTTTATGGGCCGGATGAATAAACACAGCCCCCCCTTTGTTGTTACGGTTCTCTCAAACTGGTTGGGATAAGGGCAGATAACGAGATGACGGGGCGCCTTCATTTCCGATGGTTCCACCATGACCCTCGCATCCACCGCGCAGGCTCCCTTTGCTGAAAGGATCATGGGGTTGATGTCCAGTTCTCTGATCTCAGGGAAATCGGTAACGAGTTGAGAAAGTCGAATCAGGATCTCCTCCAAAAGGTCCAGGCTGACCGGGGGGCGGTTTCGAAACCCCTTGAGCGCCTTGTAGACCTTGGTATTCTCCATGAGACGCCTGGCCAGTAACCGGTTTAGAGGGGGAAGGGCTATAGACTGATCTTTCAGGATCTCCGTCATGATGCCGCCCATTCCAAAAAGGATAACGGGACCGAAAAGGGCGTCTTGCTTGCTGCCCAGGATGACTTCATAATCGGGCCGTTCCAGCATGGCTTGAATGGTCACGCCCAGGATTTTTGCTTTCGGATCATAGGATTGCGAGCGGGCGATAATCTTCCCATAGGCCGCCTCAACATCCTGTTCCGATCGTAGGTTCAGCTGCACTCCGCCGGCATCGGATTTGTGAACGATATCTCTCGAATGGACCTTCATCACCAGTGGATACCCCATTTTCCGTGCTATCTCCAAGGCCTGATCCAGGTTCTTCGCTATTTCCGTGGGATTTACGGGAATGCCATAGGCTGCGAGAAGGGCCTTTGATTCGACTTCCGTGAGCAGTGCTCTTCTCCTCTTCAGCCCGTCTTGTACGATTCCGTCCGCCTTTTCCCGATCGAAATGAAGAGAGCGGGGAAGTTCCGGCGGAATTTCTTGAAGCATCTCCAGATTTCGTTTGTACCGATACAGATGAACAAAGGCGTTGACGGCCCTTTCCGGTGTTTCATAGGTGGGGATGCCTGCTTCGTTGAGGATGGCGTGGCCGTTTGCAACGCTTTCTCCCCCCATCCATACGGCAAACAGGGGAGGGCAGGGGCGGCTTCGGATCAGTTCCGAAACAGCCCTTGCAATGTCATCCCCGCTGCTCAGGGCCTGGGGCACGAAGATGATGACCAGGGCATAGATCTCGCGAGCTGAAAGACAGATGTTCATCGCGTCTCTCCATCGTTCCGGAGAGGCATCTCCCAGGATATCCACGGGGTTGGCCCTGCTCCAGTATGGGGGGAGGATGTTGTCCAGCTTCTTTCTGGTTTCCTCCGAGAGAGAAACCGGTTCGATCCCATGGGCGGAAAGGGCATCCGCCGCCATGACCCCCGGTCCGCCGCCGTTGGTGATAATGCCTAATCCCGGCCCGACAGGGAGGGGCTGCTTGGCCATAAGTTCCGCACAATCAAACAGATCGCCAATGGTGTCCACCCGTTCAATGCCGCAGCGTTTGAATGCCGCATCATAGATGGCATCTTCCCCCGCGAGGGCGCCGGTATGGGAAGCAGCAGCAGCAGCTCCGGCCCTGGATCTCCCTGATTTCAGAACAACAATCGGTTTTACCCTGGATATGGCCCGTGCCGCGCCCATAAACTTCCGAACATTGGTAAGGCTTTCCACATAAAGGACGATACTCTTCACACCGGGATCTTCCCCGAGATAGTTGATCAAATCCCCGAAGTCCACGTCCAGCATGGAGCCGATGCTTACAAAATGGCTGAAGCCGATTCCCTCACGCATGGATAGGTCGAGGATAGCAGCGCAGATGGCGCCACTCTGGGATACAAAGGCCATCTTTCCGGCTAACGGCATCAAACTGCCGAAGCTGGCATTGAGTCCCGGTTCCGTTGATATAATCCCCATGCAATTGGGACCGATAATGCGAAGATCTCCTTTTCGGGCTTCTTCCTTGATTTTGGCCTCCACCTCCAGTCCTTTTTTGCCGATCTCTTTTCCCCCGGCGGAGAGTACAACGGCGCCGGCAACCTTGGCGCGAACGCATTCGCGGATAATGGAAGGGACCTTCAGGATCGGGGTCGCAATAATAGCCAGATCGACGGATTGGTCAATATCCTTAACGGAAGCGCAGGCAGGAAGCCCGTGAATCACCCCTGTTTTTGGATTTACGGGAAAAACCTTTCCCTTGTAGCCCCCGGTCAAGACGTTTTTCATGAGAGAATCGCCGATGCTTCCCGGTCGTTCACTGGCGCCTATAATGGCCAGGGAATTGGGCTTGAAGATTCTCTCCAGGTTATGAATACTCATCTGGCTTTCTCCTATGTATTAGGATTCCTTCCAATGTTCGGCTGATCCGACCATCATTTCTTTTTCCAATTAAGCACCGATCCCCACGATTCAGAGCAAAAGCAATGCCGGAGTTGCAAACAGACAGATTTCTGGGCTAACCTATCGCAATTTCGGCACTATGTAAAATGGAATCGAGGAATGGATAAAGAGACGGTGTCCCTTTGTCGTCGAAAACTTTTTCAAACTGTCAAATTGACACCCCTTCTCAATTGCTTTACATTCCGGACGGGGATTTGGTTTATCCTCTTCGCTTTATAAGGGCCGCGGAAAAAATGAGTTGTTCCAAATTACGCGCATATTCGAGTTCAGTTTGTTCGATCTGAAATCGGCAACCCGCAAGAATAGTCTTACTATTTTGAGGACTTGACGATTGAAGAGCGGGCAAAAGGGACCGAAGAGGTGATGGAAGTTGGGATAATACATTTTTTCCGCGGCCCTAACTAAATAAGAATCACCTCCCTCGATACCGGAAGGGACTTTTCAGAAAGGTCGGGAAACCAAAAAGAATGGAATATTTTTTTAATCCGAAAGGCATCGCTCTCGTGGGCGCCACGGCAAATCCAAAAAAGGGCGCATTTTCCATATGGCACAATTTAAAGTCCGGTTTCAAGGGTCCGGTCTATCCGATCAACCCTCGTTACAAGGAAATGGATGGGCAGCCGTGTTATTCCTCCGTTGGGGACGTCCCCGATCCGGTGGAACTCGCTATCATTTTTGTGCCTGCCCCCATGGTGCCGGCGGTGGTCCGGGACTGCGTGGGTCGCGGCATTCCCGGGGTTATCATCGAGTCCGCCGGATTTGCTGAAACAGGGAAAACAGGAAAAAACCTGCAGGATGAACTGACCGAAATTGCCCGCGAAAGTCCCATCCGCATCTGGGGGCCAAACTGTATGGGCGTGGTGGATGCAGTCGCCAGACATGTATTTTCCTTTGTTTCCCCTACCATCTGGGCGGATGGCCTACCGTCGGGCGATGTTTCGCTGGTAGTCCAAAGCGGCATGTTATCCGGGGGGTTCCTTATAGACCTGATGTCCCATGGCATCATGGGGATAAGCAAGGTCTGCTCCATCGGAAACAAGGTCGATGTGGATGAATGCGATCTTTTGGAATATTTGATAGAGGATGGGGACACCCGTGCCATAGCCCTTTACATTGAATCGGTCACAGACGGTCGGCGATTTCTGCAGGCTTGCAGGAATTCGGAAAAACCAATCGTCCTCCTTAAGGGGGGAAGAAGTGAAAAGGGGGCCGAGGCTGCCATGAGCCATACGGCCAGTCTTGCAGGAAACGGGGCCGTGCTGAGCGGAGCCATGGACCAGGCGGGCGTGGTACGAGCCGACGACTTCAATCAGATGATGGATCTGGCCAGGAGCCTGGCAGTGTATCCCGAACCTCTGAAACGAAAGGGTGGACGGGTGGCCGTCGTAACATTCAGCGGGGCGGGGGGCATTGTCTCCGCCGATTTCCTGGACCGATACGGGCTGGAGCTGGCCGATCTCTGCGAAAAATCCCGCACCATTTTAGAGGGAGTGTATCCCGAATGGATGCCGGTGTCCAATCCCATCGACCTCTGGCCGGCCATAGAACGATCGGGGATTGAGAAGGGCTTACGGGGAGTCCATCCGGGCGGTCTGTGACGACTCCGGGGTAGATGCGGTTCTTTTCCATATCTTTCTGGGAGGGCTGGCGCGGAAATTCAACCTTCAAAGTACGATGCAAGTCGTCAGAGAGACAGGCAAACCGGCTTTCTTCTGGCTGCTTGGTCAAAAGGACCTGGCCGAAGCCTTTCAAAAGGAAGCAAGAGACCTGGGGGTTCCCGTGTTCCGGGAATTGTCCCGGGCCGTTGAATGCATGGCCGCGGTGCTTTGTCGGAACGGGGGAAAGGAGTAGGAGGCCAGGCAGGGAGGGAGGTTTCAGGTGTCAGGTGTCAGCCTCGTCTGATGGCCTTTAACGGATTTAATAGTACAATCCTGTGGCCATGACAAAATTGCCTGACCTGAAATCTTAGATTCAGAATGAGAAACGGCAAGTCCTGAAACCTGAAACCCGAAACCTGAAACCTCAACCCGGCGTCTACTCAAACAGACGAAGAAACGCCTTAGTGGGTGGCGTCAGGTCCATTTCCTTTGGAAAAACCACATCGGTCTGTATGAGGATGGGGCCTTCCTTCAAGGTCAGGGGCTTGAGAAGACCCAACTGGGCCTCCAGGCGGATTTCCGGTTTGTAAAGAAAGGATATGCCCTTACCTTTGATGATGTACTCCTTGATAAACTCAACGCTCTCCGCCTCCAGGAGGACCGACGGCTTTATACCGTGGGAACTGAGCAGGGAGAGGATGGCATATCTGGAACCTGATCCATCCTCGCGAATGATGATGGGCTCGTTTTTCACATCCTGAAACCCTACCTCCTTCATCCCGGCCAATCGATGACTGGTGGGAACCACAAGGCAGAACTCCTCTTTTGAATAGGGAACCACGCTCAGTTTGCTTCGAAAGGGAATTCGACCGATGACTCCCAGGTCGTAGGCATAGGCCATCACGCCATCGGCAATTTTTGTTGAACTCCCCACATTGAGGAATACTTTGACGCCGGGATACTTTTCCTGAAAACGCGCAAGGAGCCCCGGCATGAGGTGCCTTGCAAAGCTTCTTGTGGTGCCGATGGTCAAAGAGCCATGGGAAAGATCGGCATGGCCTTTCAGGACGTATTCCATCTCCTCCACGATTTCAAATACCCGTTCGGCATAACCAAAAAGAACCCTGCCCGCATCGGTCAGCTCAAGCCCCTTTCCATACCGCGTAAAAAGCTTCAACGCCAGATCCTACTTCCAGCGATTTGATCTGCATGGTCACCGCCGGCTGGGTGATATACAAGGCCTCGGCGGCCTTCGTAATACTTTTTTCGCGGGCCGCCAGGAAGAAAGACCGGAGCTGATTCAGGTTGATTCGCATTCTCTATCCCATAAGCATATCTTTTGCAGCATAAGAAAACCTTATGACTTTATAAAAACAATTGCTTTGACAAGTCAATTAGAAAAAGAACAATAATGAACCCCATTCAAAATCCAAAATCTAAAATTCCTCCTATACCCGGGTCCCTTCGGACGGGAGGGCAAAGGTGAAAAGGATTCCATGGCGCCCCATCGCAACATGTTCTGGCAGATCGACTCCGTTTGGATCTTCTACGTCCTTGCGGTCCTGGCCACGGGGCTTTTTCTGGCAGGTATAGCCGCCCATATCCGGGTCTGGAAAAAGGCCGCGAAATCCTCCCGGGTCCCCTTTTCCGGGGATGCTCTTAAAAAGATGCTGATGGACGCCTTCCTTGGGCGACGGATACTTCAGGGGGAAATGGCCGCGGGGATCATGCACCTCTCTATCTTCTGGGGTTTTCTGATCCTTTTTGTGGGGACCAGCGTGCTGGCCGTCCACCATTATGTCGTTTCCTTTCTCACGGGCCCGGCCTACCTGATCTTTTCCCTGGTCATGGATGTGGCGGGCCTCATGCTTCTGGCAGGGATTTTGTGGGCGCTCATCCGCAGATACCTGCAGCGCGTCCCCCGGCTTGAAAGAAGGCTGGAGGATGCCCTAGTTCCTCTGTGGTTCCTGCTGATTGTGCTGTCGGGTTTCGTGCTGGAAGGGGCAAGGCTTTCCGCCCTGCATCCGGCCTGGGCCGCATGGTCCTTCGTAGGCTGGGGAGTAAGCGGGCTCTTTGTTCCGGCCACAGCCGAATCAAGTTACCCGTTTCTCTGGTGGCTGCATACCCTCCTCTGCCTTGGTTTCATCGCCGTGATTCCCTACACCAAACTGTTTCATATCCTGGGAGCGCCGGCAGGCATTTATTTTCAGGGCGCCGCCGAACCCAGGGTATTGGGAATAGAAGACAATGCCGGTGAATTTGACCTGGGCGACGCCATCTTCTTTGACGGCTGTATGCGGTGCGGCCGGTGCGTTGCGGCCTGTCCTTCGGCCGGCGCGGGGGAGCCTTTCGCGCCCCGCGATTTTGTCCAGGCCATGCGGCATGAATTGTGGCAGAAGCATTCTCCACTGGGAGATATCCGGTTTCTGAGTCGCAACCAGGCAACAAAAGTGGAGGATAATTTCTGGTACTGCACCACCTGCCGGGCATGCCTGGAGGTCTGTCCGGTCTATGGTGCCGCCTTCGAGGCCGTGACCCGAAAAAGGGTGGTTGCGGTGGAGGAAGGAACGCTGGTTCCTCCGCTTTTGAGCCAGACCCTCGAAAAGCTTTTCAAATACAGCAACCCCTGGGAGTCCTCCAAGAGCAAGCGGGGGGCCTGGGCCAAGGAGCTGGACCTGACCGATCTCACCAAGAAAGGGGCGGAAGCCGATCTGTGCTACTTTGTGGGCTGCACCACCTCCTTTGACGATACGGCGCAACGTAATCGCCCGGTCTTTTTCCCAAAATCTTCAGACAGCCGGTGTGAATTTCGGCATTCTGGGGAAGAAAGAGCCCTGCTGCGGAGACATTGCCCGGCGCGTGGGGGAATTGGGGCTGTTTGAGGAGCAGAGAGAGGGATGCCTGGAGATCTTTGAAAAACAAGGCATTACCGAGGTGGTGACCTCATCGCCCCACTGTTTTCATACCTTCCGCAATGAGTATCCGGACGCCCCCTTCAGGGCCCGCCATTATACACAAGTCCTTTGGGAACTGCTGAAGGAAGGAAAGCTTCCCTTAAAGAAAGGCCTGGAGGCAACGGTGACCTACCATGATCCCTGTTATCTGGGACGGCACAATCGGATTTTTGACGAACCGAGAGAAATTATTCGCGCCATTCCCGGCATCAAACTGGTGGAGATGGAGCATTGCCGGGAGAACAGCCTCTGCTGCGGCGGAGGCGGCGGAAGGATGTGGCAGGACCTGCAGGGGGAGGTCAAGATGAGCGCGGTCCGGATCCGGGAAGCCGAGGCCACGGGCGCCGAGATCCTCATCACCGCATGCCCCTTGTGTCTCATCATGATGGAGGATGCGCGCAAAGCCGCTGGTTTGAAAGAACCGTTCCGGGTCATGGACCTGAATGAACTGGTTTTGCAGGCGACCGTTTCGGACCACGAATCAGACGAATTGCACGAATAGGTAAGAGATTTTCAATGCCAACAGTAAATCCTAAGAGGGAGGTTCAGGATGAGCGAGGTTTTGATACTGGGAGAAGTAAAAGAGGGCGCCTTGAATACGAGGACCCTTGAATTGTTGGGCGCGGGAAAGAAACTGGCCGGTGAAACGGGCGGCGACTTTTCCCTGCTCTTGATGGGGGACGGGATTTCCGGAGCGGCCGACCAGGCCCTCACTTACGGTGCGGCCAGGGTCTATAAGGTTGGAGCATCCCCTGCTGCGGGGTTTTCAGGCCGATCTGTGGCTCAAGGCCCTGGAACAGGCCTGCGGCGAGATCAAACCGAAAATCCTTCTCATGAGCCACGGCTTCATCGGGAATGGAGCTGGGTCCGAGACTGGCCTGCCGCATGAAATCCGGACTGACCACCGACTGTATCGACCTGGCCATTGATCCGGCGGACGGGCTTCTGCTCAGGACCAAACCGGTTTCAGGGGGCAATGCCATCTCGGTTTTCAAATGCACGGGCGATCCCCAATTGGCGACGGTGCGCGGAAAGGTTTTTCCGCCCGCGGAGCCTGGCGCTGCCGTTGGGGAACTGGTGGAGATCAAAGGGAATATCGAGGAATCCATGAAGCGGGTGGAATCGCTTGAAATCGTCAAGGAGGACGTGGTTTCCCTGGACAAGGCGAACGTGGTCGTGGCCGGCGGAGCGGGCCTGGGAGAAGAAGACGGCTTTGAGATGCTTGAGGAACTGAGAGAGGCCCTGAGCAAGATCTTCGGCAGCGTCATGATCGGATGCAGCCGGGTGGCCGTGGACAAGGGCTGGATCTCTTCGGACCATCAGGTGGGGCTCACCGGCACCATGATCGCTCCGGATATCTATGTGGCGGTGGGAATATCGGGGGCCATCCAGCATTTGGTGGGCATGGTTCATTCCAAAAAGATCATCGCCATCAATACGGATCCGGGCTGCAACATGTTCAAGGTGGCCGATTACGGCGTGGTGGAAGATTATGAAGAGGTTATACCCGCTCTCATAGAAAAACTGGAGGAGTTGTCATGACGGAATTACATATCATCGTCTGCGCCAAACAGATCCCCGATCCGGAAGCGCCCCTTTCCGACGTGTGCGTGGATGCGCAAAAGATGGAAGTGGTCGTGGATGCACCCCAGGTCATCAGTCCGTTTGATGAAAATGCCCTGGAGGCGGCCATTCGACTGAAAGAAGAGCTTGGCGGAAGAATAACGGTCCTGAGCCTCGGCAAAAAGGTTTCGGACACGGTACTCAGAAAGGCCCTGGCGGCAGACGCCGATGAATTGATCCTGCTGGAAGACGAGGCCTTTGAAAAGCTGGACAGTTATTCCACCGCAACGGCCCTGGCGGGCGCCATCCGGAAGATCGGCAAATACGACCTGATCCTGGCGGGAAGGCAGGCCGGAGACTGGGATTCGGGACAGGTGGGTCTCATCCTGGGGGAAATGCTTGATCTTCCGTGCATCAGTCTGGCCCGGGAGATCACATGTGGAGGATGGGAACGTGCTGGTCAAGAAGAGCCTGCCCGACGGATACGAACGGGTGAAAGCCAAAATGCCGGCGCTGGTGACCGTAAGCAATGAGGTGGGTGAATTGCGGTACATCTCCAGAACCAAAATGCTGAAGACGATGAAGGGATCGGGCGCCATTTCCACCTGGAGCGCCAATGATTTCGGCGTAGCCGAGGGAAGCGCTCCAGAAGATGGGGATTGCGGCCCTCTCCTCTCCTCCCGACATGGGAAGAAACTGCCAGCTTATTGAAGGATCGGTGGAGGATCAGGCCGGAAAACTGGCCGAAATTTTCATGAGCCTCAGATAGATGGAAACGTGCACGGGGCACGGTTTCAGGGTTCAGGTTTCAGGTCACTTGCCAGGCCTCTGGAATTTCGCGGGCTATGCAGCATGCAATGGAGAAAGCAGGCACCTGCTTTCATATTTGTGATTTCAATTTTGATATAAAAAATTTCAACCATATTAAAAGAAACAGGAGGAACACAACATGGCGGACAAATCTTACGATGCGGTAGTCATTGGCGGTGGACATCATGGGACGACCATTGCCCCTTATCTGGCCAAGGCGGGTTTATCAGTAGGGGTTTTTGAACGGCTGGATCATCTGGGCGGCGGGGCCGTATCCTTTGACGACTCTCCGGCCCCCGGGTTTCGAGGCAATTTCTGCGCCCACTTTACACGGTATTACGGCCACCCGGCCTACAAGGAATTCAACCTCCGCGAAGAAGGTCTGGAGTATGTGTTCCCGGATACCAATGAAGCGGCCGTCTTTGATGACGGCACTTCTTATGTGGCCTATGCAGGTTATAAGGTAGTGGACCCCAAGACCGGAAAGACGGAATACAGCGAGTCAAACGTCAAAAAGACGTACGATCAAATCGCCCGCTTTTCCAAGGCTGACGCCGAGGCCTATCTGTACTGGACGGACAAATACGACAAATACATCCGGCCTGCGTTTCACGAATTTCGATATTCCGTCCCCACCCCTTACGGCGTGCCGGATGCCCTGGAAAGACTGGTCCTCGATCCTAAAACGGGTTTTGATCCCTCCATGCACTTCATGACCGCCAAGGAATGGGCCCACTTTATCTTTGAGAGTCCTGAGCTGAGGATTCTGACCATGAGAGGGTTCCTCACCTCCTGCGGCATCTACCCCGATGACGTGCCGGGCATCATGTTCGCCTTTGCGACGCTCCACCTGGTGTTGGGATGGGAGACGGCGGCCATTGCCAAAGGGGGGACCCAGTCCATTACGGATTCCCTGGTTTCGGCCGGCAAGAAGCTGGGGGTGGAGTATTTCCTCAACTCCGAAGTGGATAAGCTCTTGATCGATAACGGCAGGGCAAAAGGCATCAAACTCCTGGACGGCACGGAAATAGAGGCCAAACAGATGGTGGTATCCGACAATGCCACGCCTCAGTTGTTTCTCCGCATGATCGGCCCGGATCATCTTACCACGCCCATGAAGCGGAAAGTGGACACCTACTTCTTTGATCGCGCGCAACTCTTCTGGGGACCCATCGGCGTGCATGAGCTGCCCCAGTATACGGCAGCCAAGGACAACCCCGATATTAATTGCACCCCGCGCACCTACTACCTGCCCAAGGATCTGGGATATACGGAAGACAAGTATATGCACGAAATCTTTCTGTTGGGCATGCCTTCCAAGTTTCATCTCTTAACGGCGCCCGACAGCATCTGGGACCCCACCCGGGCCCCCGAAGGGAAAACACAGCATCCATGTGGAGGAATTCACCGCCCCGGCACGCCTTTTCTCCAGAAAGGAATGGCGGCAGCTCCATGACGAGTTTGTGGATGACATGATGAAACAATGGCGGAAATACGCCCCCAACATGACCAAGGACAATCTCATCGCCGAGCGCGTTGCCACCCCCATCGATATTCAGGATACCCATCTGGACATGCGGGAAGGGGGCTGGTCGGAAGGCAACTGCGGCGGTTCCCAGAGCGGTCGTTTCCGAGGACTGCCGGGCGGTCTCAAGACCTTTATCAAGGGCCTGTATATGTGCTCCTCGGGCGTTGCGGGCGGTCCCGCCATCGGACGGGGATCCAGCTATAACTGTTACCAGGTGATCGCGGATGATTACGGGCTGCGAAAGCCGACGTATTGAGTCGACCACGAATAACACGAATAGCACGAATGAAGACAAACTCTTGTTCCCACGCTCCGGCGTGGGATTACAAGAGGCAAAGCCGGAGTATTAATTGAGCAATTAGCGTATTAGCTGTTGGCCTTAAGCTGACAGCTAATGGCTAAAGGCTAACAGCTCGAAGGAGATTGCACATGCGTTTGAAGGGCAGAACAGCCATTGTGACCGGCGGGGCCCGCGGATTGGGCCGGGCATTCGCGCTTCGGTTTGGCGCAGGAAGGGGCCCGGGTCATGGTCATGAATATTGTGTTCACGGACAAAGACCTGGAGGATATGAAAGAAACCGTGCGCCTGATCGAGGAATTAGGCGGAGACGCCCGGTTTTTTGAAGGGGATGTGACCAGCGAGCAGGATACGAAGGCCATGGCGGAAGCAACCGCGGCGGCATTCGGAAGCATCGACATCCTCATCAATAATGCGGCCATCTATGACGGACTGGTCAGGAAGCCCTTTGATGAAATTTCCCTGAACGAATGGGACCGGGTCATGGGCGTGAATGTGAAGGGCGCCTTTCTGGCGACGCGCGCCGTGTTTCCCGTTCATGAAGCAGCAGGCCTATGGGAAAATCGTAAACCTCTGTTCCGAGACGGCCTTTACCGGGTCCCACGGTTTTGTGCACTATGTGGCTTCCAAGGGCGGCATCCTGGCATTGACGCGATCTCTGGCCGTTGAGCTGGGTCCTTATAACATCTGCATCAATGCCGTGGCCCCGGGGTTCACGGACACGGAAGCCAGCCGATCTCTGGCTGACGTGACAAAATACGACACCTCCAAGACTCCCCTCAAACGCCTGGGAACACCGGACGACATCACGGGTGCGGCCCTTTTCCTGGCCTCTACCGGAAAGTGATTTCATCACCGGACAGACTCTGGTGGTGGATGGGGGACGGTATATGCATTAGGGAGTTGTGAGTTGGAAACTGTTGAGCCTTTGGAAGAAGCCATTGACCTGATTCGGGAAGCCGGGGGCGAAGCCTTTAAGCTGTGCTTTCAGTGCGGACTTTGTACGGCCAGTTGTCCCTGGAATGCGGTCCGGACCTTCATGCCCCACCGGATGATCTGCGAGTCCCGGTACGGACTGGTGGATCTGGAGAATGAATGGTGGTGGCTCTGCACTACCTGCAACCTGTGCGTAAGCCGTTGCCCGCGCGGGGTGGCAATCACCGATGTCCTGGGCGCCGTTCGAAAGATCCTTTTAGATTTCGAATATCGCATGGCGCCGGCGAGTCTTCGGAGCGCCATGGGAGGGTTGACCGGTGAAGGCAATCCCTGGGGAGGCGAGCGTGACAAACGGTCCGAGTGGGGTCGGGATATTGAGATTAAACCTTTCAATCCGGAGCTGGAAGCCCTTTACTTTTCCTGCTGTGTTCCGGCCTATGACAGCCGATTAGGGAATGTGGCCCGAGCCACGGCACGGATTCTTCAGCAAGCCGGCATCTCCTTTCGGGACCCTGGGCAAGGGCGAGAGCTGCTGCGGCGAGAGCGTCCGCAAGGTCGGCAACCGGGAGGTGTTTGACTCTCTTGCCGGGAGTAATATCGAACTGTTTAAAAAGGAAGGCGTAAGGAAAATTATCGCTACCTCTCCCCACTGCTATACCACTTTTAAGAAAGATTATCCGGAAATGGGCGGGAATTTTGAAGTGGTCCATGTGACGAAGTCCTTTCCGAGCTCGTTGAGCAGGGAAAAATCACCTTCACCAATGAGGTGAATAAGAAGGTGGTCTACCATGATCCCTGCTATCTGGGACGGCACAACGGCATATATGAGGAACCCCGTAAAGTGCTGAAAGCTATTCCGGGACTGGAGTTGATGGATGAAATAAACGCCAGGGAAAACAGCCTCTGTTGCGGCGGAGGCGGCGGACGTATCTGGATGGAAACCCGCAAAGGGGAACGGTTTTCCGATATCCTGGTGGCGCAGGCCGTGGAACAGGGGGCTGATATCCTGGCCACGGCCTGCCCCTACTGTATCCTGAATTTCAAGGACAGTGTGACCACCGCTGAGTTGGAAGGAAAACTGGAAATCAAGGATGTTTCAGAGATTGTGGCAATGGCGATGGAGCATTAAATGGCGCAAATAGATCCGGGTTCCACAACGCAAAATGCCGCAGGCGAGAAGATCGGCGCCGTCATGGTGGTCGGCGCGGGCGTCAGCGGCATTCAGGCGGCCCTGGATACGGCCAATGCCGGGTTCAAGGTCTACCTGGTGGACAAGTCTCCCTCCATTGGGGGGAAGATGAGTCAGTTGGACAAGACCTTTCCCACCAATGACTGCTCCATGTGCATCCTGTCGCCCAAATTTCTGGAATGCGCCACCAACCCCAATATCTCCATTTTGACCGATTCGGAGGTGGACGCGGTCCAGGGCGAGGCGGGCGATTTCACCGTTCGTCTGGTCCAGCGGCCCCGCTATGTGGATCCGGAAAAATGCACCGGTTGCGGGGTATGCTCCGAGTACTGTCCCGTCGGCGTCAGGGATGATTACAATGCGGGACTGGCTTCCGTCAAATGCATCCACCTGCCTTTTGCCCAGGCCGTGCCGGCGGTGAGCGTGGTGGACCCGGCCCATTGCCTTTTCCTTCAGCGGAAGGAATGTCAGATCTGCGTGCCTACCTGCAGAACGCGGGCCATCGACTTTCACCAGCAGGCCCGGAAGAACGAGATCCGCGTGGGCAGCATCATCCTGGCCCCCGGTTATGAGGTTTTCGATCCTTCCCGGCAGAGTCTTTATGGGTACGGCCGCTACAGGAACGTAGTCACCAGCCTGGAATACGAGCGCCTCCTGAGTGCTTCCGGCCCCAATGGCGGAGTGCTTCGACGTCCATCCGACGGTTCAACGCCTGCAAAGATCGCCTGGATTCAGTGCGTTGGTTCCCGGGACGTATCCGCGAAAAAGCCCTATTGCTCATCGGTGTGCTGCATGTACGCCATGAAACAGGTGATTCTTTCCAAGGAACACATCCCTCCCCTTGAAGCCGTCATCCTCCATAATGACGTGCGGGCCTTCGGCAAGGGTTTTGAGCGCTACTATGAGCGGGCCAAAGGGCTTTCAGGGGTCCGGTTTCAGTGGGCCAAACCCTCGGTTGTGGGCGAGGACCCGGAAACCCATGCCGTGACCCTCAGATATCGTCTGGACGGGACCCAGGTTCGGGAAGAGGCCTTTGATCTGGTGGTCTTATCCGTCGGGATCAACGCACCTCCCGGCAATCGGGCCCTGGCGGAGACAATGGGGATCAGCCTGAATGAAGACGGATTCTGCCAACCGTCCTCCGCTTTCCACCCCATGGAGACCGAAAGGGCCGGAATCTATGCCTGCGGCGCTTTTTGCGGGCCCATGGACATCCCTGATTCCGTGACCATGGCCGGCGGCTCGGCGGCGCTGGCCACCCGGAAACTGGCCCTCTCCCGGGGAACCCTGGTATCGGAGAAATCCTACCCGCCGGAACGGGATACGCGGGGCGAGCCGCCCCGTGTGGGGGTCTTCGTCTGTCACTGCGGAACCAATATTATCAAGGGTGTGGATGTGCCCGATGTGGTGGCCTACGCAAAGACACTGGGCGGCGTCGTCCATGCCCAGGAAGAAACATTCAGTTGTTCCATCGATTCCATCAGGCGAATGGTCCAGACCATTCAGGACAAAGACCTCAACCGCGTGATCGTGGCGGCCTGCACCCCCAGGACCCATGAACCGGTCTTCCGGGATGCCCTCAGGCAGGCCGGATTGAATCCTTTCCTTTTTGAAATGTGCAATATTCGGGAACACTGTGCCTGGGTCCATGTGGGGGACAAGAAGACGGCCACGGCCAAAGCCAGGGATCTGGTTCGAATGGCGGCAACCAAGGCCGGATTGCTCTCGCCCCTTGTTCAGCATCCCTACAGCATTCTCCGCTCCGCCCTCGTTATCGGGGGCGGCATATCCGGCATGGTCTGCGCGCTTTCTCTGGCAAACCAGGGAATCAAGGTGCACCTGGTGGAAAAGAGCGATACCCTGGGGGGAATGGCTGCAAGGCTTCGATACACCGTGGAAGGGGATCCCGTCCAACCCTATCTCAAGGAATTGATCCGGAAGATTTACCATCACCTGCTGATTCAGGTCCACACGGGCGCCCATATCAGAGACTCTTCAGGGTATGTGGGGAATTTCCGCACAAGCCTTCAAACAGGAGAGCGCAGGACGCTCACGGATATCTCCCATGGCGTAACAGTGGTGGCTACCGGCGCCGGGGAATACCGGCCCGATGAATATCTCTACGGCGGGGATGAACGGGTTATGACCCATCTGGAATTGGAGGAAGAAATTTCTTCCCGGAAAGAGTGCATACAGTCGTGCCGGTCGCTTGTGATGATTCAATGTGTTGGTTCCAGGGATTCTGAACGGCCCTATTGCAGCCGGGTCTGTTGCGGGCAGGCGGTAAAAAACGCCCTTCAATTAAAGAAAATTAACCCGGATATGAAGATCTACGTGCTTTACCGGGATATGCGGACCTATGGTCTCATGGAAAACGTCTATCGGGAGGCGGCGGACAACGGGGTGATGTTTATTCGATACCATGAGTCGGACAAGCCCCGGGTGGAGGTCGGGAGTTCGGGCATGCAGGTGACGGTGACCGAGCCGACCCTTGGACGGAAATTGCTGCTGCAGGCCGATCTTGTCTCCCTGGCCGCGGCCACCGTTCCTTCACCGGAGAATCATGCCCTTTCCCAGGCACTTAAAGTTCCCCTGAACCCGGACGGCTTTTTCATGGAGGCCCATATGAAACTCCGTCCGGTGGATTTCCCGACGGACGGGATCTATTTCTGTGGTCTGGCCCACGGCCCCAAACCGATCAGCGAAAGCATTGCCCAGGGGCACGCCGCGGCTTCCCGCGCCATGACCGTGCTGTCCCAAAAGGAGATGCGGGGAGAAGGGGCCATCTGCCGGGTGGATACCCGAAAATGCACGGCTTGCGGGGTCTGCGCGGAAGTATGCCCCTTCCATGCGGTGGAAGTGGATCAGGTGCGGGGTCTGCGGTGGTAAACAGCGCCCTGTGCAAGGGGTGCGGTCTCTGTGCGGCATCGTGCAGAAGCGGCGCCCTGGATGTGATGGGATACAATGAAGAACAGGTTTTTTCAATGCTGTCAGCGGATTAGCGTTCAAGAGCTAAGAGCATGTTGAAGTAACGGCTCTCACGCCTCGGAAAGGAGCCCCATGTTCGGATGGAAAGGTAAAACACTCAGGATCGATCTAACGACGGGCAACCGCACGGTTGAGGAACCGTCTCCGGAATTTTACCGGAATTATATCGGGGGGCGTGGAGCCGGACTGAAGATTCTGATGGATGAGATAGATCCGCTTATTGATCCTCTGGGGCCTCAAAACAAGTTGATCTTTGCCACCGGTCCTCTGACCGGTACGGGCGCACCCGCTGGCGGAAGATTCGTTGTGGTATCCAAATCGCCTTTGAGCGGATATATCGCAAACCCCTGTTGTGGCGGCTATTTCGGCCCGAATCTGAAATATGCGGGCTATGATTTTCTGATTCTTGAGGGCCGGTCGTCCTCTCCCGTGTACCTCTATATCAGGGATGACGTGGTGGAAATCCGGCCAGCGGAGCATTTGTGGGGAAAGTGGTGTACCGATACGGAGCATGCGCTTCGAGAAGAGTTGAGCGATACCATGGACGAGTGGCAATTGAGCGACCTGAGCATTGTCACCATAGGACCTGCCGGCGAAAATCTGGTGAGGTTCGCCTGCATCATGGCGGATTTGGGCCGGGCCGCCGGACGCTCCGGCCTGGGGGCGGTCATGGGCTCAAAGAACGTTAAGGCCATTGTGGCAAGCGGTACGGGGCAGGTGGATGTGGCCGATGTAAAAGGGTACAAACAGGCCGTAATGGACTTCCTGGAAGAGGGGAGGATCAACCGCGTGCTGAGAACACGGCGCATGTACGGCACCTGGTCCCTTCCCGGACGGGCCAACAAGAGCGGAACCCAGGCCACGCGAAATTTCCAGGAGGGATACTCCAAGGCCTTTGAGTGGTACGAGGATCCCAATCACGTAAGAGACCATATTCGGGTGCGGGATGAAGCCTGTTTCGGATGCCCCTTCGCGTGCTCAAAGCGAAGCCGCATCAAGGATACGGATTACCACTGGACCGCCAAAGGGCCGGAACACGAGAGCATGGCGCTGCTGGGTTCAAACTGTGGATTCGGGGATCTGGACGACATCTGCCGCGCCAATTATCTGTGCAATGAGCTGGGGATGGATACCATCACCTCGGGGGCTACCATTTCCTGCGCCATGGAACTGTTTGAATCGGGGTTCGTGTCGGAAGAGGAAATGGGATGCGCCATGGGTTTCGGCAACACCAAAGCGATGATGGAAATGCTTAAGATGACGGCTGTCCGCGAAGGTTTCGGCGATATTCTGGCGGAAGGGGGAAAAGCGTGGCGGAAAGATACGGCCATCCCGAGCTTTTCATGGGGGTCAAGGGGATGGGAATGCCCGCCTGGCACCCGCAGGGGGTCGAAATTATCGGGCTTCAATATGCCACCAACAACGTGGGGGGCAGTCATACCAAGGCCACGCTTCCTTTCTATGACGGGAGAAGAGAGCCTGAAGAACATTTGAAATGGACCAAGCACGACCAGGATTATATCGCCCTGGTGGATTCCGCGGTCCTGTGCTGGATTATTTATCACGGTCCTCTCTGGGCTGAGAAGCTTCTGGTATGGCTGACGGTCATAACCGGACTCGATTACACGGAACAGGAACTGGCCCGGATCGGAGAGAGGATCTGGAACATGGAGCGGCTGTTCAACCTGAAGGCGGGGCTTACCAGCAAGGACGACGCCCTGCCCAGGAGGATGACCCACGAACCACGGGTCAAGGGACAGGTGGTGCACATGGATCGTATGCTTCCGGAATACTACCGTCTTCGAGGATGGACGGAAGACGGCATTCCCACCCCGGATAAGCTGGCGGAGCTGGGACTTTCCGAAGGAGGCGCCGTCAACCCATGAGGATCAAAATCGATTATACCAAGTGTACCGGGTGCCGCATGTGCCAGGTGGCCTGTTCTCTGGAACATACGAATTCGGTGAATCCCCAGAGATCCAGGATTCGTGTTTATCTGGATGAAAATGTCTGCTTTCCGGTCATCGCCGGTCCCTACACGGAAGCGGCATGCAATTCAAAAGAGACTGCGGTGATTAACGGCGTCGAGGTGAGCATGTGCGTGGTCTGCAGGGCTTCCTGTCCGGTCAAATCCGCCTTTAAAGAACCCGATACGGGAATTCCTCTCAAGTGTGATTTCTGCGGGGACCCGCCCGATCCCCAGTGTGTGAAATGGTGTGATCCAGGCGCGTTGACGCTGGTGGGATAAGCTTTTAGCTAAAGCCTAATAGCTAAATACTCAAGCAAAGAAAGGGGGTGTTGGTGGGGGTAAAGGCAATCGCGATTGTTGCAAAACCGCCTATTCCCGGGAAGGTGTACATAAGCCGGTTTTGCGTTCCACAAACATGTTTTCAGAGGAGGGAAAAAGATGAAAGTGTATGATGTCGTTCCAGGTTTGGAATTTGATCCGGAAAGCGATTTCGAGCAGTCTCCAGCATGGTTTCTTGACGGTACCCATTCCGTCCCTCCGTGGACGCCCATGTTCGGGTGGTTCTGGGTAAGTTTCTGCCGCCATGGCATGCAGTACGGCGCGGAAAAACTCAGTCTGCCCACGGTCAAGGGATGGGACTGGCGTTTTCATAACGGAGGCGGTTACCTGACGCTTATGTTGGTGAAGAGCGAAGAGGAGAAGCAGCGCCGGGAGAAGAAGTTTCGAACGGCCATCCTTCCCTTTATCCAGGACTATGATGGGCTGTGGAACGGTTTGGTGAAGGAGATTCTGGGGCGGTACGAAGAGCTGAAAAAACTGGATCTGGATACCGCGGAAAACCTGGATTTATTGGCCAACTTCGAGGAAACCATCAATACCTGCCGTCGCATGTGGGAAATCCACATGTATATGATGTACGGCACCTACACGGCGTACATCCTGTTTGAAAACATGTGCCGCGAACTTGCGGGAATCGACGATACGTCCCCCCTCTTTCATCAACTGGTGTCCGGTTTTGACAACAAGGTCTTTCAAGTGGACAAACGCTTGTGGGGCTTCTCCAAGCGTGCGAGGGAAGATGGTCTTGAAGCCGCCTTCTTGGAAGGTGACGTGGAAGGCATCAAAAGCCGATTGGAAGGTAGTGACAAGGGTCGAGCCTTCATGAAGGATTTTACCGAATTTATGAATGAGGATGGCTGGCGCATGCAGCGTATGAGCGAGATCAATCTGCCCACGTGGGTGGAAGATCCCACTCCGGCCCTGGTGAACGTGAAACAGTTTCTTCAAAAGGGTGGTAGTTTCAGTCTGGAGGCCGAAAGGGCGAAAGTCACCAAGGCCCGTCTGGCGGCCGAAAAGGAAGTGATGGAAAAGGTTCCCCAGGCACAGCGGGGGTGGTTTGAACAATTGATGCGATTGGCCCAGAAGAGCGGGGTCTTCAGCGAAGAACACGATCACTACCTGGATCTCTATACCCACGCCATGATGAGACGAAGCGCCCTTGGACTTGGGAGACGCTGGGTCCAGGAAGGGGCCATCGATGACGCCGAGGATATGTTCTTCCTGCAGCCGGATGAAGTGCGGCGGGCCGGAATCAATCCGGATCAGTTTGACATGCGCTATATCGTGAATCGAAGAAAGGCGGAATGGGAAGGATGGTGCAAGAATCCCAATCCACCGGCCATGCTGAAGGAAGGATTTGACCTGGATCAGGCCATGGCCGTGCTGGTAAAGAGCAACGATCCCATCGCCCTGAAAGTGGTGGTCGGTTCCATGCCACAGGTAAGACCGGAACTGAAAGCGGATCTTTATGGAACATGCGGATCGCCGGGTGTCGCGGAAGGACCCGCCCGGGTTATCATGAGCGAGGATGAACTGAGTCTGGTCCAGGAAGGAGACATCCTGGTGGCTGCCAGCACGTCCCCAAGCTGGACACCCATTTTCAGCATGATCAAAGGCGTCATTGTGGATCGCGGCGCCAGCCTCTCCCATGCGGCCATCGTGGGCCGGGAGTATGGCATTCCCGTTGTGATGAATGTGTTTGAAGGAACCGCCAAGATCCGGTCGGGACAAATGGTGAAGGTGGATGCCAATATGGGAACCGTTTATATCCTGGACAAATGATAAGGCCTTTTTAAACATTTTTACCTGCCCCGGGGGAGGGGATGCCATTGCGCCCCTTCCCCTTGGACATGTTTTTTCAACCAGCGGCGGTGAGATGTTCCGGAGTACCCAACCAATGGGTTTTCCGATGTCTCATGGCCTTTAAAAGGGGAATTGAGCATGACGGAAAAATGGATCTACAGGCTTGAAGAACTTCGCAGTGGACACAATGACCTGGTGGGCAAGAAATGTGCAAACCTGGGAGAGATGGTGCATATGGGCATGCGGGTGCCGCCCGGTTTTGCCATATCCGTGGATGGATATGAACGTTTTATGAAGGAAACGGGCGCCGGCGAAGAAATCATAAAGTATGTGAAAGAAGCAGGAGAAACCCTGAGAAAAGTGGAAAAGCAGGTGGAAGCGGGCCGCATCATTAGAGGCATTATCGAGTCCAGAGATATGCCGGAAGGCATGAAACAAGAACTCCACACCTTTTATGATGAGCTCTGTGAAACCGTGGGCCAGCCGGACGTGGCCGTCGCCACGCGTTCCAGCGGAGCGGTCAGTATGCCAGGACAGATGGAAACCTATTTGAACGTGAAGGGAAGGAAGGACCTGTTGACGAAAATCATCAAGGTATGGGGAAGCGCCTTCACTACCCGGGCCATCGCATTTCGTCTGGAAAAGGGGATGGAGATGAGCAAAGCGCCCATTGGCGTGGCGGTCCTTAAAATGGTCAACGCCAGAAGCGCGGGGGTGACGCTGACGGTCCAGCCTACCACGGGGGATCTCACCAAGGCGGTGGTTGAGGGAAACTGGGGTCTTGGAGAGAGCGTGGTTTCGGGTGAAATTACGCCGGACAGTTTCCTCTTGGACAAGGCCAGCGGATCGATCGTATCGTCCATAATCAGTAAAAAGCCGCGCATGGTGGTATACAAAAAGGACGGCATAGGGATGGTTACTGTTCCGGTGGAAAAGCAGGAGATGCCCTGTATCAGCGAATCGGAATTAGGCGAGATCCTGCGTATCGCTCTCAAGGTAGAGTCCTACTTCGACATGCCCCAGGATATGGAATGGGTCTTTGACGCGGACATGACCTTTCCGGAGAATCTGTTCTGGGTTCAAACACGGCCGGCCAAGTTCTCGAAGAAAACGAAGGAAGATGATTCCGAATACCTGGCCGAACTGATGACCCGGATTTTCAAGATGTGAAAGAATTCCCGGCCCTTTTTGCGGGAAACATCCCATGTTCTTGACCCAAGGAGACAACGCATGACCATACTATTTACCCAGTACTGGGACGTCAATCCAGGGGAGTACGATGAATACTCCAAGTTTATTTCCGAAGAGTTCAACCCCGGCCTCGATAACCTGGGCATCAAGCTGGTGGGCGGATTCTATGTTGCCGTCGGATCGGGCCCCAGGATCATGGCTGCGGCCGCCGTGAAAAACGACATGGGCCTTCTGGCCGCCCTATCCTCCAGAGAGTACCGGATACTGTCCACAAATCTCATGAAATATGTCTACAACTACGGCAGCAGGGTGTGGATTCCCACCGGCATGTTTCGCAGCCAGACGTTCAGCATTCAGACCGGCGCCTGGAAGTTCAACCAGTATTATGATATCGTGCCTGGCAAGGAAGACGAACACAACCGGTTCGTCAAAGAGGAAGCCATTCCCACCATGAAACAGCTTGGGGTACCCGTAACCCACGGCTGGCGGCTTTCCGTCGGAACAGGGCCTCGAATCCTTGCCGAATGCACAGCCCGGACCTTTGTAAATATCGCCGAAGCCATTGATTCCCAAGAATACCGAAAACTTGCCCGCACCTTGAAAAAGAGATATACCACCAACTTCAGCAGCCGGATACTTTCTCCCACCGGTCGAATAGAAGTGCCATACCTGATCCAGGGGATGATGAAGGGCTTTTAGGAGAGGGATACTAAATTAAATGCAATGGCAGTGTGGAAATTCAGCGGCCAAAGGATGAACCCGGGTGAAAAGACGGAGCCGCTCTTGCGGGACCAGTCTGTTGACCACGTGGGTTTATACCTTTTCGGCGACCAACTTTCATGGTGGTAGATTCAGACACCGTCTCACAGACCACGTAATCCGACAACTTGATGCGCTGAAAGATAAAATGATCTCGTTTGTGGATGACAACATCACGGGCCATTTAGACCATTCGGCTGTAAGAGATTTATAGACGACCCAAGCGAACCTTTATAAATTGAGAAGTTTTTGGGTGGCATTGAAGAGAGACTTCTGCCGCATGGGTCAAAAAAGGTGAGATGTACAGTTGCAGGAGAAAATATCTGAACAAACATACGCTTTATACTATGGATAGCCCTTGTACGCCCTGCCCGGTCATCGGCTCGCTTACTCATCCAGAATGTCGATCCACCGCATCATGATTTATTTGCGGGGAAATAGTGTAAGATTGATCTGCCAGTATTGTACGATCTTGGCGACGTTGGGGTGAAGTATCACTATATCATGGGTGAATTTGAATAGTTTTAAAAATGTGAAGAATTGATCAGGTAGCTTTTCCCTGAAAATCACAGAGAGATATCGAGAGATCTAAAATGCCATTTTTCAGTTGAGCTTCCCACTTGCCTTGACAGGGCGCCCTGTATCATCCATCTATATATCGGGAATTGTCCGCGGCCCTTTCGTGTATTCAATGCCAGGGGAGGAATATCAACCTTTTCGCCCACAACCTGAATTGTGGCAACCAGGTCCTTACATTGGCCGGAGTTCAGCTGTGTAATTACCCTTTCCCTTTCCTTCTTTGGGAGATCCCCGGTAAGTACATCAAATACGATTTGCTCAGGCATTGGATGTCCTTGCGGGGATTGAGTTGCACCTACTGAAACCTGAAGACTGAAACCCGCGCCTGGTTATCCCTCTTCAAGCATCACAAAGTAATTGCCTTGATCAACGCCGGACTTTTTTGAAATGGGCCCGCATTTGCTTTTCAGGATAAAGATGATGGGCTTTCCGAGCTTTTCGCCATAAAGACATTCGAAATTGAAAGTGCCTTTTGCTATCACAAGATCACTTTTTTTGAAAGCATCATCCAGAACAGCTCCGCTTTCGCCGGGGATGAAAAGGGTTTTAACGCTCAGGATGCATTCGCACTGTTTATCCAAGCAAAAGTAAGCGGCATCCCGAAAGGCGGCATCTTCAAAAAAGGGTTCTTCCTTCACAACAAGGGTTACGCCGGCCCCCATGGCCTTGAGTTGTTCTATCAGCAGGGAATCGAAACCGATTTCCCCGGCATTGTCGCAAAGGAACAGAACGTGTTTTTTGTCACGGGCGGCTTCGTATACATCGCCCATCAGCCTTGGAAAGGGTCCGCTTCCCGCGATGAAACCTTCCGCGCTGGAAAATTCAAGCGCCCCTGAGGGCGCCGCGATAGGCGAGACATTGCCCGTTGACGCGAGACAACAGGCCCTTTCGAAACGCTCAGCCTGGGTTTTACCCCTTTGGACAAATTGTCGGGCCACAGGCAACAACGCTTTTGCCGCATCATTGCTTGCTATCTTGATCTCATCGTAAATGGTTGCGGCGGCGAGTACTCTGGAATGCACCGAGTCAAGGATTTTCCTGGCGATCAGGGCCACGTTTTGATCCACCCTGAATTCATCATGCAACACACCCAGCAGGGTCCTCATTATTTCAATCCTTTGGTTTTCATCCAGGGAAGATGCCGTCCTCCCGAATGTCCATTCCAGAATACACGGGGCACATTCCGCAAAGGGCTTCATTTAGGTGTTTCCTCCTTAAAAAGAAAATGGACGTCGACATCAAGAGCGTTAGCGATTCTGTTCAGGGTGGGGATGTGCAATCCGTTCCTCCGGCATCGACCTCTCCTTGATTCGGGTAATTCAGGACCTGCCTAAATTATCCCTCCTGAATGGTCAGGGTCTCCCGATAAGCATCTCTCAATGCCCTCGCCAGGAGGTCCGGGCCGCCATTGGCGGCATCTTTCAAAGCATTTTGAACCTCGCAGAGCCGTCCGATGGTTTCCACCATGGGCCCAAGGCTTTTGAGGTATACGGAGGCAACCTGATTTTCATCTTCCAAACCATTGATGATGGCTTCGGCCGCGAGAAGTCCGCTTTTGAGCGCGGAACCTATCCCTTCAAAGGTAATGGGCAGAATGAGACCCGCCGCATCCCCAACCAGCAGAATGTTTTTGTGGGCGGGCTTGAATGTTCCCGAGAGCAAATCTTCGTGGAGCAACGGTATGGCGCAGCCGTCCTTCCAGATGGGCACAGCGTCGGGATTAAAGCCGTAAGGAGAGAGGATCTCGCTGATTTCTTTTCGAAGTTCCCGAAGGCCCGAGCCCTCAATCAGAAATACGTCGCCTTTATGGTTGACGTTAAACCGGGGACGCGGCAGATTTTTCGGGAAGAACCAGTGAAAGATCTCTTTGGGTAGATCCAGGGAACCTTGGTGACATTCCCTTATAGGACCTGAAAAACGTACTTTCAGATCAGGGAACAGAGATCTTCGGACAAGAGATGACGCTCCGTCCGCGCCGATCACGAACCGTGCATTCAGAGTTTCGGTCTCCCTCCCATTTTGAAGGGTAACCCGACAGCCGTCCTGCTCTATTTCCATTTCGTTGAGACGCACTCCGTCTCGCAGCTTCGCGCCGCTTTTTACGGCGCCTTGCGCCAGCCAGAAATCCAGATCCTTTCGCCAGGAAAGCGCGGTGGGCCATTTCAGTTCCCGGGTTTCATTCGTGCCCACATAAAATCGATGACCGGACAAGAGCGGTGGAACCGTGAGGACGGATTCGGGGATTTTGCCGAATTCCTCCTCGATAATCTGAAGTGCCCACTTCCCCATAATCATTCCCGAGCACACCTTGTCACGCGGAAGCCTTCTTTTTTCAACCAAAAGAGTCTTAAGCCCACTTTTGGCACAGCGCTTTGCCGCCGCGGCGCCACCCGGTCCGGCCCCTGCCACCAGAACATCAAAATTCTCTCCTTCTTTCATTTTACCATCTCCTGTACTTGTTACCGCGGAACTTACTCTGCTTGGATTTCAAGATAGCGTAAAATGGGATCCATGGCTTCATTCAAGCGGTCTTCAATCATGCTCATGGCCTGATCCGTAAACTCCCAGTGACCACACTCCAGCATGCAGTATTTATCCAGCGGCATCAAACCGGGGGGTTCATCCGTAATTTCAGGAAGGTTAAAGGGTTTTGAAAGGGCTTCAAGGCTGAGAACGGTTTTTCCCATGCGCGGACAGGCTTTGATAACCGCTTCCCTGTGCCTATCCGCCACGGGGACGATCAGATTCGCATTATCCGAAATTCGTTCCGTTAATGCTCAGAATTTCTGCATGGTGGAATCGATACCCCGCTTCATCAGATAATGCATCACGCCTCCTTAAACAGCCTTCGCCATTATCCGTCATGAAAAACTTCTTTCATCATTTCATCGAGGCTGTTTACAAAGGCCTTGGCCGTGGGAAGATCTTGGAGGTTGCATTTCACTGTTTCAAAGGCAATCTCCTTTTCCAAATGTTTCTTGAGTTCACCCATGAATCTCTCGTCTGCTTGGGGATCATAGAGGATGCCGCCTTCCCGGTCAATGGAAGACCAGCCCAGGGTGCAACCGTATTAAGGGGTCCTTTGGCTTTGTTCTGCTTCTCAAGATATACAATAACAACCTGGGAAAAGATATCCAAGGGATTTCGAACCGGAACATGAAACGGCTGATGGCTTACCCCTGGCCGGGAAATGTGCGTGAACTGCGCCATGTTATTGAAAGGGCCGTCATCCTAAGCGAAGGGAAATCATTGGTCCTGCCCAGTTTCCAGGCCTACGGCCGAGATGATAGCGAAACTTCCAGGGACTTGACATTGGAAGAAATGGAACGATCCTACATCATCAAAATTCTCGATAAATGCACCTGGAAAGTCGGGGGGGAAGGAGAGGCCGCCCAATTGTTAGGGCTTAAGCCCACCACGCTTCATTCAAAAATAAAAAAACTGGGTATCCGGAGAAAGATTACCGTGCAGTAATGCATAATTTCATCAATTTTCTGTCATCCGAAGCGAAATTTTTACATATGCACGACTCGGCCTGTTTTTCCGCCCGCGGCAACTATTTGAAGAAACCTTTCAACGCCGGGACGATCCGCCGGACCTTTGCCTACGTGGTGCATCCGTACAATGCCATCCGGATCGATCAATACGTCTCCTCCCCGCTGCATGAGATCGCCTTCTGATCTTTGAAGTTTCTCTCCTTTGATGAGTTCCCTCAAATACGCCATCCAGGTCTTCGGTCCCCAAATATCCCAAAAAGAAGCGGAGAGCATCCCATAACTTCGATAGAGCTCAAGCCTTGCGTCGATAATGAGCGGCCAGGTCAGGGATGTTTCTTCCGCATAGCCATGGGATAACAGGTCGGCTTCAAACGTGACTACCACGATCTTCACATTCCGTCTGCTGAATTCCTCTTCGTGATCGCGCAACTGCGCGAGATGGGCTCGGCAGGGCAATCAACCAAGATGACGATGAAAAACCATCAAAAGCCAATTTCCCTTGTAGTTGTATAAAGATAGTGTTCGTCCTTTGCTGTCGCGACGGTTGAAAGGGAGAGCGGGTTTTCCTACAAAGTCCTCCATGATCGCCTCATCAGAAACAGTTATATTCGCACCGACCCATTTTTGCGCTAAGTTCTCTGAGAAAGCCGTCTTTCTGCATCTTTTCCAGGATGCTGTTTATCGCCTGTATGAGTGCCTTGTCTTCCTTCCGAAACGCTATACCGACCCTCTCCCGACGTAGAGGTCCACCCAGGAATTCAATCTCATACTTGCCGAGCTTGATTGCATTGAGGCCTACGATTTGATCTGAAATCACTGCATCCAATTTGCCTTTGCTAAGAGCAAGAAAGGCCTCGGTCCCGGAATCAAACAGGCGGATATCGGTCATACCCAATTTTTTGGCATCGTCCACATAGTTGGATCCGGCTTCAAGGCCGACAATTTTGCCCTTCAAATCCTTGAGATCTTTGAATGGGGCTCCCTTTCGGATCATAACCTGGACGGAGGAATGGTAGTAAGGGGTAGAGAACGCGACGATCCTCTCACGATCCTCGGTGATGGCCATACTGCCCAATATGGCATCGTAAGATCCATCGAGAAGGCCATCAATGATTCCGTTCCATTTTCTCACGACCAGGTTCAATTCGACGTCAAGTCTTTTGGCGATTTCGCGCGCCACATCCACGTCGAAACCTTCCAGTTCCCCTTTGTTGTTATAAAAGGTAAAGGGAGGATAGTCACTGCTCATGCCGAAACTAATTTTCCCCGCACTCTTAACACGGCGCAAAGAGTCATCCTCGCTATTGGAACAGCCTGGATGGAAGAGGCATAACGCCAGGAGTAAGAGGGGCAATAGGAGGTTTTTTTTGATGACCATTGTTTTATGATCCATTCAGGATTTTCCCATACAGCATTTCTTGAACTTCTTTCCGCTTCCACATGGGCACGGGGCGTTACGACCGACCTTTTGAATCTGTGGGGACTGTACAGGCTGAGAAGGCAGATAATATTTCTTTTTGCACGCCGCGTAAATGCGTTTGAGCCTTACATGCCTTTGTTTCAGCTTCTTATAAAAATCAGGGATCTGTTTCTCTATGGCCGATCGCGCTGCTTCCACGGATAGGGATAGTTCCCTGTTTTCATAGGGAGCCCATGACTTTTTGGCATACGATAACACCACATCACACATGGACGACCGTATGCTTTTATTGTGGGAGGGTTCAGCGGAAAATATACTGAGGATAGTGTCGGTGCATGCACATCCGGATCGTAAACAGTACGAGTCGAAAATGATATATTTTCCCCCATCAATGGTTGCGTTAAGCTGCTCCCCGAATGGCAGCACATCCCTGTATGCATACATTACCCCTTCATTTTCCACTGCCTTATAGTCAAACTCTGCCTCTATTTCATCCGGATTCGCCTTTTCTGTAATCCCGTTTTTGTAAGCAAAATATTGGCCCCACAGAAATGTATAATCCTCCTCGTCCAATTCACGGAGGAAAGTCTTTGCAAATGCCATTTCCTCTTTGGGTATTTTTTTGCCGGGAAGATAGGCCAGTTTCTTTTCTATCACATCAATACTGATTTGGTGGGCAAAGCCTAACGTTCCCGCATTTTCGTTCCCCGGGGGAGACAGATTCATATGAACCGTATTGCATGCGCAAACAGGGTTGTCACAAAAAAGCAGTGAGAATGTATATGTTTCAACACGGTCCGATTTTTTGATGGTGGCTATGAGTCTTTTTTCGTTTTCATCGAAATTGAGTATCATTTCATTCTCCTACGGAAGTTTTCCTCCTATGCCTTTTTTCAGGAATCAATCATTCGCAAATAGTCCTTCTGTGTTTCATACACGCATCTGCATATGAGCCTTAAGAAGTCTGTATCGTTTCCATGCGCTGCCTCAAGGGATGCAATATAATCCACCCGAAGAACCGGCGGTATCAATGCAATAGTATAGCCCTCCTGCAGAAGGATAAGATTTATTACAAGTCTTGCTATTCTTCCATTGCCGTCAACAAATGGATGAATAAACACAAATTCAAGATGCGCCTTTGTCGCCGTAAGTACCGGATGCTCCTTGTTCCTGTCCTTTTCTATCGTTGAGATCAGTTCTTTCATTAAATGCGGAATGCTGTCGGCGTCGGGGAGGGGATAATGCGAACCTGGTATAAATACTTTGCTATTTCGATACAGGCCGGCATTTTCTGCGGCAATTTTTCTGTAGAATAACCGGTGCATCTTAAGAATAACCTCTTCGGAAATTTGGCGCTTTTGAACCAGCCCCATCATTTCCTGAAAAGCTTCAGCATGGCCACATGCTTCGAGATGGTCCCTCAGGGGTTTCCCACCGATTGTAAGGCCATCCTCGATAACTACTTTTGTTTCGGATTCACTAAGGGTATTTCCTTCAATGGCGTTGCTTGTCCAGGTAAGACCTATTTTGTAATATCCTTTCAGGGATGCCAAGGTTTCAGTCGGCAGAGGACGCATCTCATTGATTCTTTTCTGCTGCTCGTGAATATTCTTTAATAGTTCTTTCATTCTGATTGCGCTCCCTCAGGAATGGTCAATAACGAATCCGGATTCCGCAATGCCTGTTCAACCGGGAGGACAGTAATATCATTCTCTCGAAACAGATTTGATAAACGTTTTCCAGATAACGGGAGGTTAATAGCGCAGACAAACATGTTGGATGCTCCTGTTTTTGAAAGACAATGACAGGAAAGCAATAAAGAATCAATACGGGAATATCAAAAAGGCAGGAAAAATTAAGTTTTCACATAAAAAGGTCCTTATCAATTCGATCCTTTGGTTTTTAGTTAGTTTCCATCCATAAATGGCCCTTTTCCGCAATCCCCCGGTGGGATCGGGACAAGTCGGCGTCAAACTGCGTGTTTCCTTGTGCGACGTACTATCGTACGTCTCCGCACGCATTCGCGAATTGCGCTGTCTCCCTCATGTCCCATCCTCTCAGAAAACCATAAATCATGCCGGTGTGGAACGCGTCGCCCGATCCTGTCCCGTCCACCGGCTCGATGAGGTAGGCCGGGCTCTGAAAAGCGGCCTGTTCGGTGGCCACGTGGGGAATCCGGTATTCCTCCTTTTTAAATGGCGTCCGGTCTGTTTGCGTCCTTCCGCACTCTGTGGTAAACTGATTACGTCCTTGCTGCATTTGAGCCGCCTTTTTTCGATTGTAGGCCCTGCGGATTTGTTGAATCTTGATTGATTTTCCACTGATCCGCCGCGCGAGCCAAATGCCTTAATAAGACGGAGCTATCTGCGAATCCTAATGCGTTTTTCTTTGCGTAACTTCAAAATGCTTTTTCGGTGGCGCCATGGATTATAACGTCGTTATTGTGGGTGCCGGTCCTGCCGGCATTTTTGCGGCCCTGACCCTCGCGGACTTGGGCGTAAAGGGAATATTGCTGCTGGAACAGGGAAAAGATATCGATAAACGGGAGCGGCAAAATCCCGAAGACAGACTTTGCGGATGGGGAGGCGCAGGCGCGTTCAGCGATGGAAAGCTTACCCTTTCCACCGAAGTGGGGGGCGTCCTGAATGAATTCATGGAAGACGGGCCTCTGTACGAACTGTTAAAGAACACGGATGAGATTTATGCGGCCAATGGGGCGCCTGACCGCATTTTCGGCGAGAGTTCACCGCAATTGGAAGCGTTGGCCGACAGAGCCCGCATGGCCGACCTCCAACTCCTGCCGGACCGCATCCGCCATATCGGTACGGACAATTGTCAAGCCGTCCTGGAAAGTTTCAAGAGGTCCCTGACCGGACGGGTAGACATACGTACGGAATGCGAAGTCCGGGAACTCATGGCTGGCCATGGCAGGATTCAAGGGGTGAAACTTGCTGACGGTCGAACGATTCCCGCCGGGTTTGTTATCGTCGCTCCTGGCCGATCAGGCGCCCGCTGGATGAAAAAACAGGCGGATTCCCTGGGGTTGAAAACAAGGGCCACTTCCGTGGACATCGGCGTGCGTGTGGAACTTTCGGCCCCTGTGTTTAAGGAAATCACGGACACGGCTTATGAAGCAAAGCTCATTCATTACTCAAAAACATTCGATGATAAGGTACGCACATTCTGTATGAATCCATACGGTGAGGTGGTCACGGAGGCAAACAGTGGAATCGTCACCGTGAACGGGCACAGCTATGCAGGCAAGAGAAGTGAAAACACCAACTTTGCCGTTCTGGTGAGCAGTGCGTTCACGAAACCGTTCGATGACCCCATTGCCTATGGCCACTACATCGCCCGTTTGGCGAACCTGCTTGGCAGAGGAGTGATCATCCAAAGGCTGGGCGATCTGTTGGCGGGCAGACGGAGCACCCGGGAACGTATCGACCGTTGTCTTACCAGACCGACCCTAAAGGATGCGACCCCGGGTGACTTGAGCTTTGTTTTTCCTTACCGCCATCTCCTGAGTATCATCGAGATGCTTCAGGCCCTTGAGAAAATAGCGCCAGGCGTATACTCCAGACACACCCTTCTCTACGGCGTGGAGGTCAAATTCTACTCCAACAGGATTGACCTGACCCCTGAAATGGAGACAGGGATAGAAAATCTATTTGCCATCGGCGATGGAGCAGGTATCACCAGGGGTCTGCTTCAGGCCTCCGCAAGCGGCATTCTTGCCGCCAGGGCCGTTGCAAAACGATAATTCGTAGCCTGCCGTTCCTATAAAGGATGAAAAATCGAGACTCAACATATCATATGAGCGCGACCTTTGACCGGGAAAAAGGTCACGCAGGTCGAGGCATAAACCTACCGATTTCATGTACCTTTTCGGTATCAGTATCGCAATCGGGATCGACCCGTAGGCTGGCACACCAGAGGTGCACCGTCGCCAAACACGAGGCGCCTATTGGGGGAGGAATTCGGCTTCTTGTACGATTCGGACGTCTATGACGATGATCTTCCCTACCTTCGCAAGATAGGCGGTCAAGACTACATGATTGTGCCTTACGCTTTTGATACGAACGACATGGGGTTTATGGCAGGCGGTAAGTTTACGATCGCCGACGATTTTTCCCGCTGCTGTATCGATGCCTTCGATCTACTGCACGCAGAGGGCCAAACACATCCCAAGATGATGTCGATCGGCCTCCATCCTCGGCTGATCGGTCGCCCAAGCCGGATCGCCGCTGTGTATGGGTTGTTCAAGGCTCCGTTTTTGAAAAACCAACCGTTCCTCCGGGCATCCAAAATAAAGTGGCGCGCGAAAAACACGCTCCAGCTCCGCCGTTGATGCCGGCCTTTCGTTACGGAAAAAAACTGCCTTCAAAGGAACCTTTGTCGCTGAAAGGGCATTGAGGCTGCTATAGATGATGGTGAATGTTGCCTCCACATGGTGACGATCCGGGTGAAGAGAGGGATATTTCCGGTCCAGCAGACAATGGACCGTATCTTTTACCGAGACAGCACGGGGCTGTAACGCATGACAGAAAACAGCAAATGGCCCTGGCCAAGGTGAATGAAGGCCTCTCCCAAATGAAGCCCGAAATCAGGGTCATCGGACGCTTTTTGAGCCACTTCCCATAAACGGTTGACCTTGGATGCCGGTATGCGCGGCTCCATTTGAAACCGGTCGAGACCCGCCACTCTTTCCACCATTGCGGTATCGATTTTCCGGTATTCCAGATACGTAAACATCACGCGTACCATATCCGCAGATGCGGTTGCGCCGCCGTGGGAACTTTTCCGAATTTCTTTGTTCATTTGCGCGCTCCATCAATTTTAATGCGTGAAAGAACAATACCACAAAGGATTGGAACGGTATACTCCAAGGCAAATTCCGTGTCGCCAGACTTCTTGTATGGAAAAGCATTGAAGAGAAAGCAACCTTAGTCCCGCTATTCTAAAAAGCGAAAGAGAGGTATAAAGATGAACAAACCTATGATGAACGGAATCTGGCGCTTCATGCTTCAGGTTCGTACCTCCCTATGGGAAAAGCAGATCAAGAAACACCGACGTCGCATTCTGTCCGATCTCGAATTCATGACTCCTGAGCATCGCCGAGTTCATCACCACGCAGTACGATCCATTCCAGGTCGTTCGACCCCGATCCCGTCGGAGGAGATCGCAAACGTCCTGGATCTTGAAATCGACCATGTGCACAACATTTTGACCGACCTGGAGGAGCACATGACCTTTCTATTTCGCGACAAAAGCGGATCGGTCACCTGGGCTTATCCTGTCACCGTGGAAGAAACACCGCACCACTTGACCTTTGATAACGGCAAAACCTGCTATGCCGCCTGAGCAATCGATGCGTTTGCAGCGCCCTTCGTGCAAGGGCATTTACAGAAGAAGAAATTGTCCGTAACGATCCGCTCGACCTGTGCCCATTGCTCGGACCCCATGAAAATGGAAGTCAACAGCGAGCTGGAAACAACTATTCATGGCGAAGGAGGCATTCGGCCGATCATCTTTGTTCCGGATGTAAATGTTCAAAAACTGAAGGAGCCCAGCATCATCGAGTCCTTTTGAAAACAGAGCGTTTTCTTCCGGTCGGAAGAACATGCCAGGGCTTACCGAAAAACCACCCATCGCATCCGTGGCGGTTATTTCACCGTGGAGCAGGTCTCTTACATTACCCGCATCATGCAAAGTGCTCTTTTCGGGATCGACCCGGACAGGCATTGAAAATGATAACGAATAATGATTAACCGGTCATTAACTATTCATGTTATGCTGCGGGGCACGAAATTGCACAGGGAGGGAGGCCTGCGATGATGTCCGAAAAACATTACAATGCGATACCGCTGATCCGTTTGGCCTGCATTTGCTGTTGTATCGCTGCCCTTTTTGCTTCCTGCAGCGATAATGAGAAGGATAGCCCCTCCGTAGATGAGGTTACCCGCTGGTACACGGAACAACGGTTGGATCATTTTTCACAGGAAGAAACCAGAACATGGAAGCAGCGCTATTTTGTCAATGACACTTTCTTCGATGGCAGTGGGCCCGTCTTCTTATGTGTGGGTGGCGAAGGATCTGAGCTTACGCCTGACGTGGTCAAAACAGGAACAGTGCATTGTGCGGTTATGGTGGAGTTGGCCAAACAGGCAGGGGCTCTGATTCTGGCCCTTGAGCACCGCTACTATGGCGAAAGCCAGCCTGTCTCGGATCTCTCCACCGCTAATTTGAAATGGCTCACAAGCAGACAGGCCCTTGGCGATATCGCACAGTTTCATGACTACATCAGCGAAATTCACAATCTGACGAATAAAAACAGGTGGGTAACCTTTGGGGGTAGTTATCCGGGGATGCTCGCCGCGTGGGCCCGAATAAAATATCCGAACCTCATTTTTGCAGCCGTGTCTTCTTCCGGTCCCGTTGAGGCATGGTACAACATGCAGGGATTCAATGATGTAATGGCCCAAAGCATGGGAGCAACCATTGTAGGAGGTTCTGATCAATGTGTTGAACAGATTCGGAAAGCGTTTAGTGATATCGGAATGCTTTTAAGCAGTGTAGAAGGGCGGCAGTTCCTCTATGATCGTTTTAACCTCTGTACCGGCGAAGCGGAAAGCGATCCGTTGAAAGACGCCTATAATCAGTTCCAATTCCTCTACTATCTTACCACACAAGATGGGATTGATCTTTCGGGTCCGCTTACGGGTTCGCTGTTTCCGGTGCAATCGAATGATCCGAACTGTGAGGAAGATGCCTGCAGTATTGCGAAAGTCTGTTCGGACTATATGTTGAATAGCGACTTAGGGGAACCGATAGACAGGTTGGCCGTTTTGTGGAGCCTTTATGCCGGTGAAAAATGTACTTCGGTCGATTATCAGAAAGCAACGATAGCCCCCTTGCTTGATACATCTCTTTCATCCTGGCCGGAGCGCTCTTGGCAATACCAGGCATGTAACGAATTTGGATTTTTCCAGACCTGTGATCCAGGCACCGAGTGTCCCTTTACACAGGAACCGCACATGAACACGGTTGAGGTCCAATCCCATTCTTGCCTCCCCGCTTTCGGTATCGATGCCAATGAGATCCAGGAAAGAATTGCTGAAACAAACGCGTACTATGGAGGATGGGATCCGGTGGGGACGAGAATCATGTACGTAAGTGCAAGCATCGATCCATGGCATTCTTTGGGGGTGTGCAGAACTCCGGACTGTCAACCATTGCTCGGGCAGCCGGTCCTGTGGGTGGAAGGCGCCTCGCATCACTTCTGGACGCATGCTCCCGGATATTACACGCCACCCCTGTCCAACGCCGTGGTTCAGGCGCAGGAGACCATAAAAGCACAGGTCCTGAAATGGCTTGAGGAATGAATTCATCCAACAAGAATTCCACCTACTATATTTTGGGTCTGCACGCCTTTCTCAAACTTCCGTGTCGATAGAAATTTTCTTCATTTCCTGATGAGATCCTGGAAAATTTGTCTGCGAAAGCGAAATCTTTGACTTCAAGGTTGGCATATGTAACCTTGCGCTGGAAACTTCTAAATTTCTTGGTTTACAAGTCGTTGAAAATCGGTGTAAATTGGCCCAATTCACATGCAAGAGTTATGCAAGAAATCCTTTTCCGTAACCGGATTGGCTGCAAGCTGATCAACTACCAGATGTAGTGGTCGGAAAAATTCCTTTTCTGACGTTACTCAAATAACGGTGTATTTGCATACGTAAGGCATATCTCAACACTTTTATGGCCTGAATTCTTTGAGATACTGATAACATATCATAAAAACGGATCTTCCACCCAATCTCAAAAATACAACATCAATTCAGCAAAAAAACTTTTCTTTTCAATACTCAAATCCCGAAGTTTTAAAAGAATGCAACCAATCTGAAAATCTATTTAGATGGATTTGCAATCTTTTCTATTTCAGAGCTTGGAATAAGCCAGGTCGAACCTATCTTAGTCGCCTTCAATTCGCCATCGGCAATCCACGCTTTTATTGTGGGTTCAGAGACACCTAACATTTTGGAAACTTCACTAATGGTATATGCTTTTCGTTTTTCAATAGTCTTAGGTGACACAGATTCCTTGTCTGTATTCATACCGGACGACCCCTCAGATCCGCCAAGATAAGCGAGAATCCGGTCATCATTTAACATCTCTCCCACTGCTAATATGACCGAACCTCCCAAGACATTCTCAATTCTGTCGTAAGACATATTGTTTCCTTCAAATTCTGCTTGGTATCCGCCACCTGTTTCAACTTTCAAGTGCAGAATACATCTGAGAAAGGTCGTGGCTACTGGAATTATTTCCATTTCTTTTGTAATGGCGAGATCTATTTTTTTCTTCGCATTAGGAGTTACCTTGAATCCCTTCTTTTCGAGTTCTTTTCGCAGAACAGATATCGCGGTTTCAGTCCAAGATCTCAGATTACCCACTAACTCTTTTCGTTCTTGCCAGTCCTCTCCGTGCCTGTAAGATTGAGAACGCTTTGTATTAGGAGAAATAACAACATTCGATCCTTGAATTGAGATTAGAAATTCATCTGTTGAATTCTGGTCATTTATGAGGCTTATCGTATTGTCGCCCCTAAAATTCGTATCGTAGAACTTTGTCATTTGTTCGGGATACACAGGGTATTCTGTAAGGGACCCATCATGTTTGGCCGCGCAAGCGAGGGCAAGGAGCATGAATGCCAGACAAAACATATTCGTTTTCAAAACAGTCCTCCATTTTTAAACTGTTTGAAGCGATTACCTATTTTATCGTTTCTTGATATCTGCAAAGAGCTTCTCAGAAGGGCTTTAGACAAAGACCTTTTTTAATTACAAGGTTGATAAGGCTTCTTCATTAGATTTGCAAAGTGCAAAAGCCACAAAAATTTCAAGGATGCCTCAACAGGCGGAAGCCGAAAGTGAAGAAACGGTAGTCGAGACTGCCGAGGCTACGAGTCGCCGACCGACAGTGCGTGGCGTTGTCGATCCAGCCGCCGCCCCGTAACACACGGTACAAGCCCGAAGAAGGCCCCGTTGGATCTGTAACCGCATTTGAAGGATAACTGCCATACCAGTCCGAACACCACTCTTCAACATTCCCCGACATGTCGTACAAACCCCACGCATTGGGCGCCTTCTGGCCTACCAGGCTCGAACGAGCTTCATCGTTATAACAGTACCACCCAATGGCATTCAGGTTGGGATCATAATCACATTCTGTGACGGTTATCCCCCCGTTATAAAACGCTGTCGTGCTCCCCGCACGCGCCGCATATTCCCACTGGGCCTCCGTAGGAAGACTGTACGTCCCTTCCCCACGCGCGTTCATCTTCGTTATAAACCCCTGCACGTCATTCCACGAAACAGATTCCACCGGGCAGGTGGGACAGCCGTCAAAAAGCGAAGGATTGCTCCCGATCACCGCCTCCCACTGGGCCTGGGTCACCTCCGTGGTCTGCATGTAAAACGGCTGCGTCAAGGTCACCTGATGCTGCGTTTCACTACTGGACCGGCCTGGCTCGTCCGATGGGCTTCCCATGGTGAATGTGCCCGCCGGGAGCAGGATGAAGGCCTGGCCAAGGCTGTTGGTATAGGTGGGGGTCATATCCCCCCAGGTTACTGTCACAGATACCGTTAACATGGTGGAAGCGCTGTCGTACACCGTAATCGTGGCCGAACCCACCGCAACCGCCAGCACACTTAGCGTACTCCCGCTCACGGAGACCTGCGCCACAGAAGGATTGTCGGAATAGGCGCCATAGTATCCAGTTCCACCGCTGATGGTGCAGTATCCTGCTTCTCCGGCTTTCACATGGAGGGCGGAGGGAGTGACCTGCAAAGGGAAAGGGTCATCAACAATGAAAGATTCGAAATTGGAAGGATCGCTCCAGCCTACGGTGTTGTAGGCGACCACCCACACGTAATATGCAGACCCGTAAGGCATTTCACCAGAAAAGTAGTGCTGCAACCCCACATCGGCAGATTCATACCAACTGGCATCGGGATATGGAGCATAGCCAAGTACGTAGCCTGCTGCTCCTTGAACGGCTTCCCAGAAAATAGTCACGGTGTAACCTGATGTTTGGACCGTCAGAGTCGGAGCAGTTGGGGCAGTTGAGATTGTAACCGGATACAAATGCGCAATTCCGTTTATATCGTCTTGAGAAAGAGTCCTCTTTTTCGTCTCCCCTTTTTCTCCATAACCATACATTGTTTTATCAGAATCATATGCCCCATAAAGGTCAGCTAAGCTCAGCGAATGCCCAAATTCATGAGTGGCGATATTTTGGACATCATAAGCATTGGCAGAAGCATCCGTTTTATAAGTATAATCAGTGTTAAATTCTATATCAGTCTCTACGATTTGGCCTGTAGAAGTCTTGTACCATATTGAATTCATGGCCAATGTCCCAGTGCTTCCCATTGACCCGAAACATACACTGTTAAGACCATCGTCGGACCGACAGGTATTTGACGTGGCCCCGTCATAAATAAAAGAGAAGTAGGAGGAGGTGACGTCTGTCCACGTTTGCATTGCTGCTTGAATAGCTGAAAGGTTCCCAGAAGGTCCTCCGGAAGTGTTTATATGGTAGGTTGCACTTCTTGCGTCCCACTTTATTTCATCCCCATTTGACGTTTTGTGAACTTGGTATGCATTCGAATTTAGGCATAAAACACCGAAGATGAACACCAGAGAAAAACACTGGACTGCCAATTTAGATAAGGATCGCTTTTTCATCTTGCATCCTTTATCCTGTCCACGAGTTCATTTACGGGGATGTTGTTATCCACGACATTTTCTCCCCTGACAGCATCAAATCCAGCTTTTCTCGCAATTCCATCTTTACCTATGGAGTATTTTCCTTGGGCTCTACCAACTATTTTACAGCGCAATCCGTTCTTTGTTTCGTCAAGGAGTTCGAGGAACAGAACAACATTCTCACCTTTTATGAGAGTTGGCGAATCGGAAACCCTCAGCCCAATTTCCCCCACTTCACCACCTTCATATTCTACTATGACTTGCCTCTCATTGTTGAGATCCCCCCTGATAACTTCTTTAACAGCCACAGCAACCATGGTGACAATCTTATCCCCAGCCTCATTCCACTGAGAATTGACATCCTCGACTTGTCCTAAAATTACGGTTTGCGAGGCCTTGGTCAGTTCTTCGGTACTCAAACCGATCATGATTGCCAATGCGGGTTGAGAAAAAAGAATGATAACTGTAATAGAAAAGGTTTTGATAAAAATAGATCGCGTCATTGTCTTTTGCTCCTGATAGAGTAGCCAACGGTGCTCACGCAGTATCCCTGGCCCAAAATGAGCGCCCAAACAATGTCCCTTTCGTCTTCAGCAGTTGACGATTGATTCGGATCGCACTGTTCGACTTCAAATATCCAATCGTCATCACAAGGCTGCATTTCGGCGGGAGACTCAGGAGAAGATGGATATGGTCCGGCATCGCACGCCCTTCTTCCATTTCTACTCCTTTGTGACGGCATAATTCCCGAAGAATCTCTACGATCCTTTGGCGGATTTTGCCATAAAGTCCTTTCCTTGTATATTCCGGCAATGAACGAAACCGCCCCGCGGTAGCTTTGATTTTCTTCTTTATTTCTTGCAAGAATTATGTAACATTCCTTGTGGTTATATGATGGGAAAGAGAAAGTGGATGCTTTACCCATATTGCACATTTCACGCCAACATCTCGGCTTCGTTCATTTTTGTTTTATCAATAATCCCGCTTCCATTTAACAGAATCTCATTTTTCAAGAAGGCCAGTGCTTGATTCCAGAGATGCAGCTATTCTTTCGGCGGGACTATGGATAAAACGCTAATACAATATCACAACATGAAACTTGCATCCCCACTTTACATGTGCTTGACTGTTCCAATCTTTCATTACGGTCCTCCTCGCCCTTAGGGGCCTTCCTCGGAAGACCGTTTATTATTCTTTCGCCCGAAACGGTATAACCTTTTCATTTCTCACCGGCATAGCCGGTGGATTAATTACGATTTAGGAGGGTATCTCCGGGTTTCCATTTTCGTTCATGATGTTCTTCGCTTTTTTAAAGATTCCTATGTGGATATCAATCTTGAAGACAAGAAATATCGACTTTGTATCTTCCTATCACTGTCGATATAGGCTCTTCCACTTGTCCTGATAGCATTCTTGACTGTTGCGTGATTATGCGTATCACCAGCTGATCATCTTCTATTCCGGGAGAGATGAAATACTGCTTGCCGGACTCGAGTGCTATGGATGTCGTCATGTTACCGTTAATATTTACAACGCCACTGCAACCAATCAAACTGATTGTTAAATTCTTTACGCCAGGAGATGTCTGCACGAATCCTTCAAAAGTCGGAGTTGATGTTGAGCCATACGTCACGGATTTCTTCGTAACACCATCCAAGGTTAAGGAAAAAGTAAGTTTGGTTCCGTCTTTACAATAAAGCCCATTAAAGGCTCCCCACTCAGTATAGGAGGCTGGTGGCGGCGGCTGGTTATCTGTAACTGTCACGATAACACCTGTCATTGAAGAAGCGCTGTCTGAAATCATGACAGCCGTAGTCCCTGCTGAAACTCCTTCAATACCAAGGCCAGCTCCAATGACATAAGCCGTTGCGATGTTTGTATTTTGAGATGCAGCCACATAATTTCCTGTTCCTCCGCTGATTGTGCAAAATGCTGTTTGGCCTCGCTCGATAGTAACGGATTCAGGGTTTACTGAGATTCCTGGTGGAGCAGGTACGGTAGCCATAAAGGCGAGCTCAGGCAAACCATTAGAATAAACTGTGATTGCCGCAGTGCCGCTATTCACGGCTCCCATGCAGAGAATAGTTCCATCAATCCACACATTGACTATTGACGCATCGCTGGATGAGACGGTGTAATTTCCAAGGGTTATATCCATGATTAAAAACCGATATTCACCGGATGGAATCACAAGATTATCACCTTCCGAAACCATAGCATATATAACAGGAGATGCGCAGGCCTGCCTCTCCTGTACTGCGGAAAGGCCAAAGAACATGACGGCGAATAAAGAAAAAATGGAAAAAAGTTTTTTACATAGCATTTTGAAACTCCTCCTGTTTAAATGTGCATCTATCTCGTAAACATCTTGGTATTGGGAATAGTCAGAAAGCGAACCGCGCTCATTTTGAAAAGCACGTCATTGAAAATTGCAGTTAATTTGCATGTGGACAAAGAAATTTCGTAATATTCCCTACTGAAAACCCGGAAGGAACTTTCGAAGATTTTTCTTTCAGTATTTTATCAGTACCATATAGATTATACTTCTTATGGAATCACGACTGCAAGCGTTTTTTTACGAAAATAATGGCCATGCGTTCTTCACTTTACTCTATGCCTCTTCCTCAGCCTGTGGTGCGGGTAGCTCCTGAGGCCGAAGCACCAAATTTTCCTTGAAATAAACAGGGATATCGTTCTCTCTCATTTACCGCAGGAGGGATTCCACCCATTCAGCATTATGTTGCACTTTTTTCGCCCCCTTTGACTCAGCTCCTATGATGAGCCAATCAATGACCTTCAGAAGCTCTTCCGACAGCACTATCTTTTCGAGAAGAGGTTCACAAGGCAGAAAAAGGATATTGTCCTCGGTCTTCCGCACTTCCAGAAAATGTTCGGTGATGGCGTCGGCCCTTTCTTGTATGTCCGCCGCCTCCTTTCGGGTGATAGCAGTTTTTCGAGAGAAAAGGTTTTAGCACTGTCTGAACAATGTGTGTCAGCACCTTCAACACCAGCGCATCGCATGATGACCAAAGGGCGACCGTATCCCCCTTAGTCAGTGTGACCCTTTCCTGAACGGAGAATAGATGTCTTCCCTGGATGAACCAGTCAATCACCATATGGAAGTGGTGTTTCCAGCCACGGCGAAATTACCAAATATCGGATGAAGAAGGATGGCTCTTTCTGCTTCGGCAGAGCAACTGGTACGCATCGGAAAACAGAATCTGGAGATTGACCGATGGGATGTCTGTCGGCATGGTTCACCTGAAATGATATGGTGATTATAGGTGACTCTGAAGATTGTCAAAAAGGGTGAACAATTGATCTCCCAGCCTTGTGTAAATCACCTGCCCGTAAAGTGAAAAGTACGATACGAAAACTGGACAGATTCCCGATTCATGTTTTCCTATATGAATATTCCGTTGGAGCCGGAGACTGGCAGCCTGAAAAATCAGTTGTCCTGCACGGAATCTTTTTGGTGCAGCATGGAAAAGGATGACAACTCTAATCTTGAATTTGAGAACTTAACACACGCCAGTAAATGATTCCCGTAATCCGCCTCTAAATCAGATCAAAAATCACCAAGGGTTTTCTTAATAGCGTCTTCCCTATACACAAGTAGATCGAGGTTCAGGTTTTAGAAGAAATGTTGTGTTGTCAAGTACGTATCACAGAAATCAAATAGTTTGTGATACGAGCCACATATCTCACCGTCATGTATTTAAAACACTTGGGACTTTGGGATCAGAAAGCCAGACCTCCACCCAAGAGGGCCAACGGGCACCACCCGAGTCCTATCCGGATTACTCGGATTCTCGGGTCCCTTTTTCTGACGATTACCTCTATTGCGACCCGGATTACCCCGTTGAGGCTTATGAACAGGTTAATCTAAGGTCTTAGCCTCGTGGCCTTTTAAAAACCGGCCTTGGAATCTCGGGGATTGGTGGGCCCGGATTACGCCCAAATGGCGTCAATTTCCGCAGATTCCTATCTCTTTAGCAGGCTGTCCGCCGCCCTTCAAAGTATCCCTCAATATGCTGAGGTTCCACCAAATGTTGAGGCCAAACAAATCATTCATAATTCTATATTGTTCTCTCCTATTGATCTAATCGCCTGTTATTAAAGGATGATTCGAAACTTCTAATTCCACCCGGTTGTTGGCAGGCTATTTGCACTACCATGTATATGATCCGGTAGAACTGATGATGGGATCAAACCGGTAAGGTTGGATTTAAGGAGGTGATAGTATGTTGGGTATGGGTATAGTTGGTACGATCCTAGTTATTGCACTAATCGTGTGGCTTGTAAGGCGAGCTTGAGGGAAGACCAAAGGCAAGATCAAACAAGCTGTATAGGGAAAGAAATTTGGGAAAGGATAAAAAAACATAATAGAAACAATTAGGGCTCCTCGAATGTTTGTGCATCTTTTCCACTGGTCAATTCTCAAACAAAATATTAATAAAGGATGTGCTCCAGTGATAATAACGGCATATTGGGAAGCCAGAATGTAGGCAGAGGCACCATGGCTCTGCCTTTTAGTTTCGAATAGCTCATAATGGATATTGTAGCCCGAGTTTCCGACTTATTCATCGGCAAGACTAATTCCTATGAATAATCTATGGGATAACAGCTGCCTTGTCTTACCCTAAAACGCGATGTCCTCTTTTCGGAGGCTAAGGATGTTCAGAATCTGATTCTGAAGCTCAGATGTCTTCGTCAAGACCGATTGCTGGCGCGCCGTCTGCTGGCCACGCTTTTTGGGGTAGGCATTGACTACCTTCCTGACCGCGTCGGGTTCCGAGAGAAAGCGAGACATACTCAACGATAAACCCGCCTCTCTCGACCGCCTCAATGCCAAGGCCCTCACAAGCAAGGCCACCGTGCAGTACAAAGCATGGACCCAGATCTTCGAATCCGTCCAATGATGAAGGGGCCACCAGCTTCCGGTGCACAGATCCTTCATTTCCTTGAACACAGCCTCAATCATGTATTGACTGCGATACGAACAAATACCGGGTTATATCTCAATCTGTGCCTCTGATTGAGTGCAACGATTGGTAAAGCGCTATTCAATGTATTTTGAAATTATCATGACTTTTAGAAACCAATCAGTCTACATTCTTCCTGTTATACTCCCCTTTAAAACCTGATATAATTGTGCTGAGTATAACCCATAATCTTTAACAGGACTTCAAAATATTTTATTTGGATTTACCTCTTAATTAATCAATGAGGAGAATACTATGCTCTGGAAAGGCAGAAGAGGAAGCTCGAATGTCGAAGACCGTCGGGGTCGTTCTGCGAAAGTTATGGTGGGCGGTGGAATCGGAACAATAATTCTCGTACTTGCAATTTACCTTCTTGGCGGTGATCCGACACAAGTTTTAAACAATATGCAACTTAACGATTCACAGACCACTGCGCCCTATCAGGGAACGGCGGAGGAAAATGAGCTTGCACAATTTGTATCTGTGGTCCTTGCAGAGACCGAAGATGTGTGGACGGAGTTATTCCGCAAGGAAGGATTGACTTATAAGTATCCGAAACTGGTTCTTTATTCAGGGAGTGTGCAGTCTGCGTGTGGGTTTTCCGGTGTAGCCACCGGTCCATTTTATTGCCCCGGTGATTACAAACTGTATATTGATTTGAGTTTTTTTGATGAGCTGCAAAAAAGATTTCAGGCGCCGGGTGATTTTGCTATGGCGTATGTGATTGCTCACGAAGTGGGACACCATGTTCAAACACTTCTCGGGATCAATGAGAAGGTGATGTCTCTCCGTTCAAGACTCAGCGAGAAAGAGTTTAATAAATATCTCATTCGTCTTGAATTACAAGCAGACTATTTGGCCGGAGTGTGGGCTCATTATGTTAAGAGGAAAAATTTACTTCAAGAGGGAGATATTGACGAAGCACTAAATGCAGCCAGTGCAGTTGGTGATGACCGCATTCAAAATAGCACTCAAGGATACGTTGTGCCGGAGAGTTTTACTCATGGAACTTCTGAGCAGAGGAAGCAATGGTTTTATAAAGGATTCAGATCAGGTGATTTAAACGGAGGAGATACTTTTAATGCGGAGAATTTGTGATGTCAATAATCAGATCCTGGAAGAAGCCCTTGTTTTTTATTCGGAATCCCTTTTCTGGAGCGCTGCTCATCGGCAATACCGTTATGAGTATTTTGACCGTAAATCTTAAATTTTCGTATCTTCTTGATTTCGCGACATTGTCGGTGAAGTGATTAAAATTCTGTTGGTTAACGAGATAATGGAACGATTTACAGAGGCGTCTTATAGGGACAGAAACAACCAACTCCGCATTTTATGCGGATACATCTAATTATTGTTATGCGAATGGCAACAATGAGAGGTAAAACATGACCATTAGGATAAGCTCCACCGAAGATCCTGCCAATAGGGCTGCTACAGCAATGATCTTGGATCTTAGGAATTCAACAGCCCTTCTTAGATTATTGAAAAACAAAAAGAAAAGAATGTTAATAATCAAAATGATGATCGGAATTCACGAAGAGATTATAAACTATCTCTACGAGCGTTCTGGAGTAAACAAATCTGATTTTGCATTTAACCACACGGGGGATGGCCATCTAATCGTTTTCGCAAATGAGTCTCACGCCATTTCTTGTGTGCAATGTGCAGCTCATTTGAGTACGTTTTTGAGGGGGCATATCGCAGAGTATAACAGAGCGCTAAAGATAGACCGTGTTGACCTACGATATGATTTTGGAATTGGTGTCCACACCGCATATGCCCGTTTTGTCGAGATGGAATACAAGACAGACGGTGATAAGATAGTTTCAAAACAGATTATTCTTGGAAATGCGGTTAATAGTGCTGCTAGAGTCGAATCTATGACAAAGAATTTTTTTGATGTTCACTTGCTCATAACTGAAAATACAAGACGGAAGTGCCTGAGGCAGGCTGCAAAAAAAGGCAAAAAGCTTTTCAAAAAGCATGAAGGCTATATGAAGGTAATCGGTGAAGTAAGGCACATGATAAAGGATGGTAAGCCGAATGGCCATACCCTTTATACGCTATCAGCGAAATTCAATAGTCACTATAAAGAGCTTTTGGGAACGGCGAAACACTGACGTTTCTATTTCCAGCCTTACTATCGCATAACATTTCGCTTCAGTGGCTGCTTCGCACCACTGAGCTGGCCGTTAACCACGAAAATAATAAAGGGGTTTCGTATGACAACAAGTTTCCCCGAACAAGATAGAAAAGAGCTTCAGGTTGCAAAAAACCTTTTAGAAAATCCCGGGATCGCGGCTAAGATAACTAATTTTATTGGTACTCCAATTGAAAAAGGTTTGAGCTTATTGCCAGAAAACTGGAATAAAAACATTGGTGACATCACACAGACTGCTCTGCTTAAGGCATCGGACGCAGCAATTTTCACCATGAAAGATATTCCTGGTGAAGCATCATCTAATATTTGGCACAAATTAGGTGTAGCTGTTAGCGGCGGCGTTGGAGGATTTTTCGGAATTTCTGCAATAGCCATAGAGCTACCTATCTCTACTTCAATAATGTTGCGTTCAATAGCAGACGTTGCAAGGAGCGAAGGTGAATCCATCTCAACGATAGAGACTAAGCTGGCATGCTTAGAGGTTTTTGCCCTTGGCGGCAATAGTGCGTCGGATGACGGAACCGAAAGTGGGTATTATGCGGTTCGAGCTGCACTCGCAAAATCAGTAGCTGATGCTTCAAAGTTTCTTGCAAGTAAAACTTTAACGGACAATGGTGCGCCAGTATTAATTAGGTTTATAGCCAAGATTGCTGAACGGTTTGGTATTCAAGTCACAGAAAAGGCTGCCGCTCAAGCTATACCAGCAATCGGTGCTGCTGGAGGAGCAATAATTAACACTATATTTATTGATCATTTTCAAGATATGGCAAGAGGGCACTTCATAGTGCGAAGGCTTGAAAGGAAACATGACAAGGAGGCGATAGAAAAATTGTATGCTGAGCTCCCTACAAAGGCTATATTCCTAATTGCAGATCATGATTCCAATAGAAGGAGGCAAGTATGAGCTTTTGGCAACTTGGCAACTCTGTTTTGTGCCTACCCTTGGATTGGGGCGTTGCCACACTTCTGAAAGCTGAAAGGCACACCTCCGAATTATCGCTATTTATACAATCCAAGGGAAACCGGAAGACATCGAAAGACATCTCGATACTGCTCACACCAATAGATGTCGTATCGCCTGTATCCATATGGATGCTGGCACTATCTGCTATCACTCAGGAAGTGGTTCAAAAAATTCAGATCATTAGAAAAATCTCCCCATGCCCACGAGTCCTAATTTTCATTGGAGGCGGGCGGCACGAATCTGCCATGGGAATATTTTCTTGCTGAATCACGGAATAGCCCTATGAAACCTATGCCTTTGCCACGTGTAATGATATTGTGTCACACTTCCGGACGACCTCCCATCAGGGAGGGATCTCTAAGACCGCATGGGAAACAGATTTGGAGGCGCTGATATGAGAAAATCTGGCGAGGGCAAGGTGAAAAAGAGAATGGCCTATTCCTTGATCATAGTGGTTTTCCTTCTGGCCATGGTCTTTCTGGTCTACCCGCTTCTAAAAGCCAAATCCGTGGATGACCTGTATGGTCCCTATCCCCAGGCCTCGAGTCTCAAGGAACCCAAGGTCGTGAATCCCCACGCGCCCCGGCCGAATGTGATCATCATTTACTGCGATGACCTGGGGTATGGGGATCTGGGCGTTTACGGTGGAAAAGCCATCCGCACCCCGAATGTGGACCGTCTGGCCGAGGGCGGCACCCGCTTCACCCAATACTACGCCTGTAGTGCCGTGTGCGCCCCTTCCCGGGCCGGACTGCTCACCGGACGCTATCCCTTCAGGACGGGAGTGATCGGTAATCCCTACCCAAAAGATGAAGCGCTCACCAAGACAATGGTACGGAAATTGGCGAGTGTTCTGAAAGGCCTCGGGGTCGTGGACATCCGGGAGGATTATGTGGCCGGTGGGTTGTCGGAAAAGGAAATTACCCTGGCTGAAGCGCTCAAGGCCGCCGGTTACCAGACCGGCATGATCGGCAAATGGCACCTGGGAGACTATAGCCGGGACCCTCAATACAACCCCCGGCGGCACGGTTTTGATTTCTATTTTGGTGTACCCCACAGCAACGACATGCGCCCTTTCCCCCTTTTTCGTAATGAAGAAGAAATTGAACCCGACATGGGCGACGATCAGGCACGCCTCACGGGTCTTTACACACGGGAGGCGGTGAAATTCATTGACGCCTCAAAGGGCAACCCTTTTTTCCTTTACCTTGCTCACACGTTCCCCCATCAGCCTCTTTTCGCATCCAAAGGGTTCTCCGGAAAATCAAAGGCAGGGAAATACGGAGACGCGGTGGAGGAGATCGACTGGAGCGTCGGTGAGATTGTGGATTGTCTGAGACGCGACGGGATCGAAGACAATACCTTTCTCATTTTCACCAGCGACAACGGTCCCTGGTTCGAGGGAAGTGCAGGAAGTCTGAGGGGCCGCAAAGGCCAGAGTTACGAAGGGGGTTTCCGGGTTCCCTTTATCGCGAGGTGGCCGGGCAGGATCCCCCAAGGGCGCGTGAACACGGAACCGATCATGAACCTGGACCTTTTTCCCACACTGCTGACCCTGGCAGGCGTCGGTTCCCCGGAGGATCGGGTCATTGACGGCAGAGACATCTCCGGTCTCTTGATCGGGAAAGCTCATACGGTTCCCCCCAGACCGATCTTTTTCTACCACTACGATCTTCTGGAAGGGGTTCGGCTTGGAAAGTGGAAGTTTTTTCGGAAGATCAATCGCTATACCTGGCCAGTCCCCATGGATGCGGCGCCGGTTCCCGACCGTTTGGGCAGCAAACAACTTGGCAAACGTTGGCCCCTTCTTTATGATCTGGAATCCGACCCGCAGGAGAGTTACAACGTCTTGAACACCTATCCTGAAAAGGCCCGGGAATTGTTAGCATTGCTGGAAAAGTGGGAGGAAACCACCGCTGAAAATCCGCGAGGTTTCCGAAAGTAGCCCCCGAGTCCATACCCTTGGAAGCAATGCCCTCACTGTGGTTTTCATCGGAATAGGAATTTTGCTTCGAAAGGCAGTGTGAGTGGCATCTTGCCGCGATTCTTCGCGGCTTGGGAACTGCTCGCACAACGTTATAATTCGATCATCGGCATCTCTGTCACGCGAACGCTCAAATTGGCATGACCGTCTGAATGTGCTATGATCGTAGACGATTTTCGTTTTTGAAAAGGGATCGGTGTTGCAAGGCTATTTTAAACTGAAAAACACCCCATGGGCCGGAAAGGAGCCGTCAGATGAAAATACTTGGAATCTCCGGAAGTGCAAGGAAGGAAGAGACTTCCGGCGTTTATCAACTGGTGAAGACCGTTCTTGAAAATACGGGGATCGATTTCGATCTCGTTTCCCTCAGAGGAAAACAGATCGGGGGTTGTATTGCCTGCCTGGGCTGCGCCGGGGACAACATCTGCAAGGTCAAGGATGATATGAGCGATCTTCGGGATTTGATCGTACACGCCGATGCCTATGTAATTGGAGCGGCCAACTATTATTCCACCCTTAACGCCCTGTGCCACGCCTTTCTGGAAAGATGGTTCCAGTTCAGGCACCAGGAAGGGGATACCCTTTGGGGAAAACTGGGGGTGTCCGTGGGGGTTGGAGGCATGGACGGCAACGTCCCCGCGGATGTCATCCAGAATTTCTTTCTGTACAATTTCATTGAACCCGTGGCGAAAGTCGGTGGGCAGGGTGCTGCTTCCTGCTTTTCCTGCGGATATGGCGAAACCTGCGGAGTGGGAGTGCCCCGGATGCTTTTTGGACCGAATGTGAAAATTACTCCGGAAATGATTCCGAATGTGACAAAACAACCTGAAGTCATGGCCGCGGCGGCCGATGCAGGCAAATTGCTTGGCAAACGCCTCACGGAAGGCCACGACCGCAAAACTGTAACCCGGAATATGCGACAGAGAATGATGGAAATGATGAAGGCTTCGGCTTAGTAACTACTGGTTTCAGCGTATCGGCTCCGTGCTTTCCCATCCTGTATCTGGAAAATATTTAGGCGGAGAGCGAAATGGGGCAAATCCGGGTGCGTATCGAGGCGTAGCTGGAGACGCTTTAGGCAGACTGCAACGTTCCTGATCTGAGCACAATAGAAAAAGGCAGAACCGGGGGTGTGGTTCTGCCTTTTGCAAAGGGATTAAATAGTGAAAAGAGGTTGATCTGATGGTTGCTTAGCCAACAGGGCGAGGATTGAAGTGGCTTCCTGAACCGCCGTTGTTTTCTCTGGTGCGACCTCATTCCTTTTGTTGGTGAAGATCGCACGGAAAAGATGCACGCACACTCGAGAAGCCTTGGAATTAAGTGCCATCCGAACTTTCTTTTTAGATTTTAACCTCCAGCCCCGACGAAACGAATTGGTCATTGCAGGCAATCTTCCGATTTTTCAGTAGGCATTTTTTTCCTATCACACAGTCTCTTTGCCACCATGACTCTGCTCGATATTTGCTGCCCTTCCATCTGATTTGTGAATCGTGGTGGCTTGTTCGTGTTTTTACCGATTTCCCGATGCCATGCGTGTGGCTTCGGGCATGCGACGAAGACGCAGCATGCTCCAGATGCCGAACACGGGGCCGGGCGCAAGGACCGCAAAGGCCCATTCCCAGCCTATAATCTCTACCAGTGGGGGTATGATGCGGATCGAGATCATGGTCAAAAGAAATCCAAGGGTGGTTTGAACGGTGAGTGCCGTTCCCACGTAGCGAGGGTCGGTAAGCTCGCTGACAGCCGCGCTGAACTGGGCGCTGTCGGCCACGACAGTGATCCCCCAAACGAGGCAGAGAACCGTCAAAAGGCCTGGGTTGGAAAAGAAGATCCCCACACACAGGGTGCATGTTCCGGATAAGACCAGACTGATTATCGTAACGCGGGATCGCCCGAAACGGTCGGCCAAAAGACCGGCGGCCAGGCTGCCGAAAGCGCCGACGGCGATCGCTGCAAATCCGGCCAGGCGCGCTGACAGAGTGCTCCAACCGGCCGAACTGTAACTGGCAATCAAGAAGATAGGGACCCACGTCCACATGCCGTACAGTTCCCACATGTGACCCAAATAACCAAAATTTGCAAGTCGCGTGGGCTTGTGGCTTAGCACCCTGCCCGCGAAACGCCAGTTGAAGGGGGCCACTCCCGTCAGAAAAGGGCCTGCATGGACCCCGATTCCCGCCACAAGCGCGCCAAGGGCGGCCAAAGCAGAGGTGACCAACAGTACCGTACGCCAGGGGGGCATGCCGTCGTTACCAAGAAGTGGAAGGGCGTTGAGCAGATGGGGAATGGATTTGCCCAGAACAATCCCCCCCACCAGCAAACCGATACCCAGTCCACGGTCTTCTTTGCACCACGTTGCAGCGAGTTTCATGCCGGGCGGATAGCTGCCGGCGAGGCCCATGCCGGTAACGAAGCGTAACAGAAGGGCAAGGGCGGGGGCATAATCGAGGAAGGCAATCCCCGCGTTGGCCGCCGCGCCGCCGAAGGCACAAACGGCAATCAGACGATTGGGAGGAAGGCGGTCGGCCAGATTCAGGAGGGCAATACAGAGAGCGCCAAACACGAAACCGATCTGAACACTCATGGTCATCCACGATTGGTCCGCTCCGCTGAGCCGCCATTCTTCCGTCATCTGGGGCAGAATCGCGGAGGCGGAGAACCAAAGGCCAAAAATAAGCACCTCCGCCGTTACCAGCAGGGCAAGATTGCGCCACTTCTCAATCGCTGAGGCAATCATTAGCAGACTCCAGAAGGGCGTCGATTTTGGACAGGACCTGTTCATCGGTGCTGTGTTTGAGTGTGATCGCCTTTGCCGGGCATTCCGCGACACAGATACCGCATCCCCTGCATGCGGACGGAGGGATCTCCGACACCCCTTCCGCATTGATGAACGGAGCGTGAAAGGGACATTCACGGACACAAACCAGGCATGCCGCGCACTTATCCGGATCCACCCGGGCCACCGCCGCCAGGGTCTTCATTTCCTTGCTACAGAGAATTTTCATGGCCTGCTGAGAGGCGCTTTTGGCCATGGTGATGGTTTCTTCAAGAAATCTCGGACTGTGGGCCAGCCCGGCCAAAAAGATACCCGGGGACGCAAACTCCACCGGCCGAAGTTTCACATGGGCCTCCATGAAAAATCCTTCCCGGCCTCGGGGCAGTTTGAACAGATCCGCAATGGGTTGGGCCCCATCACCCGGTCGCATCCCCGCGCTGAGAATGACCAGGTCCGGTTCCACGGCAAAATCCCGGTGCGAACTCCTGTCCGAAAAATGGACCGTCAGGGTTCCGTTATTGTCCAGAACCACCGGTTTTTCTTCCGGAACATAGCGGAAGAACAGGACACCCATCTTCCTGGCCTTGAGGTAAAGCAGTTCCTTGAAACCGAATGTCCTCATATCCCTGTACAGCACCACAATCTGCATGTCCGGATTCAGTTCCTTAAGCCGGATGCTGTTTCTGACGGCCGCGGTACAACAGACCCTGCTGCAAAAAGCGAACTCCTTGTTTCGGGAACCGACGCACTGAATCATGACAACCCGGTTGATCCCCTCTGCCCATTTGGGGCGCTCCTGGATGCGTCTGGAAATCTCCACCTGCGTCAAAATCCGTTCATCCGTTCCGTAAAGAAACTCATCCGGTTCGTAGGGGCGACCCCCTGTGGCAATAACCACCGCACCGTATCGAATGACTCGATCTTCCCCTTCTTCCTGAATCGTTCCCTCAAAGGCCCCGGAATGACCGCTGTGAGAAACAAGACGGCTGTTCATATGCAGTGTAATGTGCGGATTCAGGCGAATCCGTTCCTCTGCGTGTCGAAGCAGTCTGGAAGGAGAATTCCCTTCACGGGTGGTTGTGAGGTTCCTGGCAAAACCCCCCAACTGGCCGGTTGCTTCAACCAGATGCACATGAAAACCCTGTTCGGCAATGGCCAGCGCGGCCGTCATTCCCGCGACCCCTCCACCAATAACCAGTCCTTCGTTTACAACGGGATAGGTGTTCTCGGTCAATGGCTCAAGCCGCGCCGCCCTGGCTATCCCGGCTCGAATGAGCCCTTTTGCCTTTTCCGTGGCTCTTTGGGGATCATTCCCGTGGACCCATGCGCACTGTTCCCGAATACTCACCAGTTCGAAAAGATACGGATTCAGGCCTGCCTCCCGAAGAGTCTCCTGAAAAAGCGGTTCGTGGGTATTGGGGGAACAGGCGGCCACCACGACCCGATTGAGGTTGTGTTTTTGGATCAGATCGATCAGAATCTGCTGGGTTTCCGTGGAACAGGTAAACGTGAAATCGGTGGCAAGCGCAACGTGGGGAAGGGTTTTCACGTATTCCACGACGGGAGAAATGTCCACCACACCGGCAATATTGGTTCCACAGTGACACACAAAGACCCCCACCCTCGGTTCGGGATCTACGGGCCGCTCTTCCGGCGTTGTCTTTGTGACCGTTTCAGCAAATCTGGCTTCGCTGATAAGTGCGGATGCCTCGGCCGCGGCAGCCCCGGCCTGAATAACCGTCTCCGGGATGTCCTTAGGCGCCTCGATTCCGCCACAGACAAAGATACCGGGGATGGAAGTGGATACAGGTGTATCGAAATCCGTTTCAATGAAACCATAGGGATTGGTGACAAGGCCCAGATTCTCCGCGAGATCCGCAAACCCCTCCGAAGGTTTAAAACCGGTGGAGAGAACCACCATATCGTATTCCTCTTCCATTTTTCGGTTGAGGTGGTGGTCGAATGTTTCAATGATCAGGCTGTCGTTTGTGGGATTGAGATAGACCTGGGAAATCATGGAACGTCGGTACTCGACACCATGGGCATGCCTGGCGCGGTCCACATAGTCATCGAAGCCTTTGCCGTGAGCACGAATATCCATAAAATAAATAACGGCCCTGGTATCCGGTTCATGTTCCCTGGTCATTACCGCTTGCTTCGCGGCGTGCATACAGCAGACGGACGAACAGAAAGGACGTTTTCTTGATGCGTCACGGGACATGACGCACTGAATCCAGGCCACTTTTTCCGGCACTTTTCCATCGGACGGGCGCTTTACGTGTCCGCGGTAAGGGCCGGTTGCAGAGAGTATCCTCTCGTACTGAAGGGAGGTCACCACGTTCCTATAGCGCCCATACCCGAATTCCCCTTCCTTTTCCGTAAGGGCCGGGGAAAATCCGGCGGAGATGACGATGGCTCCGGCATGGAGGATAGTCCTGGTTGGTTGCTGGTCGTATTCCACGGCCTTTGTGGGGCAGATCTTCTTACATATACCGCATTTCTTTTTGGTGAGATAGAGACAATGCTCAGCATCCAGGGCGTAGGCCATGGGAACGGCCTGGGGAAATGTCAGAAAGGCCGCTTTTCGATTCGAAAGCCCCCCATTGAACGGATCCGGTATGCTGGTGGGGCATTTTGCCGCACACTGTCCGCAGGTGATACACTTCTCCGGGTCGATATACCGAGGCTTGATCTCGATTGTGGCGGAGAAATCGCCTGGTTCTCCATGAAGATGAAGCAGACGGCAGTTGGGTATGATCTCGATATTTGCATGGCCTGCTGCCTGAACCAATTTCGGCGAAAACATACAGGTGGAACAGTCGTTGGTGGGAAAAGTCTTGTCAAGCCGGGCCATGTTTCCGCCCAGGGTATGGGATTTTTCCAACAGGTATACATAAAATCCGGTTTCCGCAAGATCAAGGGCGCACTGGATGCCGCCTATGCCGCCACCGATCACGATTGCTTTCCCGATGGGTTGCTTGGTGGTCGACATGGTCATATCAAGAAACCCTTTGCGGCCAGTAGGGGTACCGGATCGGTGATATGTGTCCTGAACCACTCTCTTCGGCCCCCACCCTCAAAAGCCATCCGGATCAACTCAGTAAAGTAAAAAACCGGCGCTGTGGATTTTCCGGCATCTTTCTGGATCATATCCATATTGGCCTGGCACAGCGGACAGGAGACCACGATGGCCTCGGCCCCGGCCTCAAGCGCTTTATAAAAGAGACGTCGTGTCAGGGATTCCTGGATATCTCTACGCCCAATACCGATGCTCGCCCCGCAACAGGTCGATTTATAAGACCAGTCGATGACCCGGGCGCCCGCTGCTTCGGCCAACAGATCAAGGGTCCGGGGATTTTCAAAGTCCGTGTACCCGGTGATACGGGGCGATCGTACGGTCTGGCACCCATAGTAACAAACCACTTTCAGACCGGCGAGAGGCCTGACGATCCTTTTTTCGATACGGGAAAGCATGTCCGGCGTACTCAGAAAACGGGTCATATCATAAACATGGCTTTTTCCGGTTATCTTCCATGGGACATCCAGAAATCCCTTTTTAATCATTTTGAGTGAATAACGAAGACGATTGAAGCAGTTGGCACAGGGCGTGACCATGTCCAGCCCCATATTTTCCGCGGCGGCCAGATTTCTTGCAGGAAGGGCCACGGCCATCATTTCGCTCAGACTGTGGGCCGCGGTGGACCCGCAGCACGACCAGTCCTCGATCTCCACGAGTTCAATCCCCAGACCATCGAACACCGCTGCAATGGAAACGGCGTAATCCTTGGCCATGCCTTGAAGGGAGCAACCCGGGTAAAAAGAAATCCTCATCACACAATCTTCCCCCGACTCCGGCGATAGACTTCCTTGATCTCCCGAATGGCTTTTGACCTTCGGGGCAGCAGGTGAAGCCTGCCCTTCTTCCAAAGAGTCAATCCCAGGATCAGTTCTTTTGCAAACTGACCGGACCTGAGCTTTTCCTTCAAAATATTCGGTTTGAGATTATAGGCATTCATGAGCCAGAACTCGTTGACACGGCCAAAGCGCTTGAGTTCTTCCAGAAACGTCTGATGAAATACGGCCAGGTGTTTTTCTTTTGGGGGTATGGATGAATGGGTGGCCATATTTCTCAGATGATTGATAGCCTCGGCTACCCCTACTTCGTTGGGGCAGTAGGTGGTGCACATTTCACAGGAGAGACAGACCCAGATGGTTGAAGATTTCATCAGATCCTCCCGCCAACCAAGCTGAATGTGGCGGATCACCTGATGGGGCTTTATATCCATGTAGGAACTGACCGGGCAGGCATTGGTACATCGCTCACACTGGTAGCACGCGGAGATGTTTTCGCCGGTTTCCCCTTGAAATCTGCTTAAAAAATAGTTGCCCCTGTCCCCAATCAGCTTGCGGATTTTCCCGGGTTTCGTCTCTGTTGGGGGTATCTTTTCAGGAAAGATTGTGGTTCCCATAGGGACCTCTTGTGCAGCTTCAGTGATCGAAATCCAAATCGCTATCGGTATCGTTATCGAAGGGGGCAGGTGCATGAATTGGGTCGATCCCGATCCCGATCCCGATCTCCGATAAAAAGCTTGAATTTCCTGCACGCTGCCATTGGAAGTTTCATATAGCGTCACGCGGTATGGAGATAGGCTTCATCGATTCTTTGCCGGAGGTAGATCAAGTCGGATTCGCTGTATTCAAAGACATCAAAGCAATACCCATCCTCTCCCAGGATGCCGGCCGGGACAAGTTCTCCCGCCTGCTCTGGGTCCGTGATCTTTTCTTCGTATAAACATACGGACAACCAGCGATTATCGGGATCATCATCGATGACATCTATCAGCACAAAAAGTGTGGGCTTTTTTTCAAGAGACGTCCTGACGTTTCCTCTCAGGGAATAGCTCACCCCGGGCCGCGGCTTGAAGTTCAGCTCAACCCCCGGTTTTCTGGAGATAGTCTCTTTTAGTTCCCTGAAAACTTCTTTCACGTTTCCAGGATCCCGGGACCACCCATTGAGAAGGGTTGAAACCGCCTCTTCTAATACGTGGTTCTCCGTTGCTTCCATTCGTATTCTCCGCTTCTCTCGGATTCCTTTATCAAACCCGCTCAAAAATTTTCCTGTCACGATCCTGCAGGTACAGGTGGGTATAGGCTCCGTTACAGCCTTCACGAAACCATTCTATCCCCAGCTCCCGACAAGGTTCGCAGGCCCATTTCGGGATCTGGACGGCCAGGATATGCTGCCCCAGGCTGGATGTGGACACGGTGGAGAGGACCCCTGCGCAGCATCTGCAGCTTCTGATTTTTTCGTGCTGCCGCTCGCGGATGTTATCCGTGTCGTAATCAATGTCCCGCGCCCTTTCCACAATCACTCCTTCAGCAATTTCCGCCTTGTCGGGTCGGCATTTCAGAAATCTCTCTTCAATGTTATCCGATATCTTCTCAATTTGTCGCGTGACGATCGGCGATTGGGGTCGGTAATCGGTGTCGTAGTTGGGTTCTTTTACAAAGGAGGTATCCATGCCCGCCATGGCCATGATAATTCCCACATTCACATAGGGGAGGGCATCTTCCACTGCATACCCCCCTTCCAGAACCGCGATATCCGGTTTGAGCTGTGCATTCAGCAGGGCATATCCGCGGGCGGAGAAGTTCATGTTGGTAATGGGGTCATTGAAATGGTTATCTTGGCCCGCCGAATTTATGATCAGTTCAGGCCGGAATTGATCCAGCAAAGGCATGACGAGCCTGTCCATTACGTATAGAAAACCTGCCTCCCCTGTTTCAGGCGGCAGCGGAATGTTGATGGTGGTTCCTTTGGCATTGGGGCCCCCCGCTTCACTGGGAAAACCGGATCCCGGATACAGGGTGCGGCCATCCTGGTGTATGGAGATAAACAGGGTGTCCGGGTCATGCCAGTAAATATCCTGGGTTCCGTCACCATGGTGACAGTCCGTATCCACAATGGCCACCCTTCGAATGCCGTATTTCTCCCGGATATATTCTACCATGATCGCTTCGATGTTGATGTTGCAGAACCCCCTGTTGCCATGAACCACTTTCATGGCGTGGTGCCCCGGGGGCCGTACAATGGCAAATGCGCTTTCCACTTCCCCTTTCATGACGGCATCCGCCGCTACCAGGCAACCCCCGGCGGAGATCAGGTGGCTTTCCGTTGTAACGGCGGCCTCGTCGGGAACGCAGATGTGGGCCCGTTGAATATCTTCGTAGGTCGCGGGCCGCACCTTGTATTCTACAATTCCCTTTACATCAAACAGACCCTCTTCCTGGATCTGATCCATCGTGTAAAGAAGTCTTTCTTCCCGCTCGGGATGGGTAGGGCTGATGGCCCAGTCAAAGGCCGGAAAAAAAACAAGGCCTGTACGCCGGCCGGCTTTAAGCATCATTTCTGGCCCTCCTCCACTCATCAACCAGACCCGGTGTCAGGCACATCTTCAGTCGAATATTGCAACCCGTTCTGGCGTAGCCCCGAATCATGTTGAACACCTGTTTTTCGGTTATGGTGATATCCAGTACTTCCTGCAGCGCTCCGATGGCGGCAGCCCTTTCCTCCAGTGTTTTCCGGCCTAACAGGATCGCTTCTTCCAACCCGAAACCGGTCCCGATTCTGGCCTTTATGTTGGCTTCGGGAATCACTACGAAGCCCCGGGAGGTATCGGCCTGGAGGGTCAACGCACAGGTGACTCTTGCTACTGCGGCACCCACGGCATTGGCGACCTCAAAGTGATCCGGGACCCGGCATGGTATGCCGAGTGCGGCTTGCAGATAGTCCACCAGATGAGGCGCAGGCCCCCCCATGATGAGTGCGCAGGTAGGCTTTATTTCCTGATCGTGCAACACCTCGTGAATCGTATATACAGGTTGGGAATTTATTTCATGCAAAAAGGCCTCGGCGGATCCGGCTATGGATTTTGCCGTAAGCTTCAGAATTTTTCTCGCTGCTCCGACCGCATCCAGACCAAGGACCTTCCCCAATTCCTTCATCTGATTTACAGCGGCGTTTCGATTCCCGATTTTCATCAGCCCCAGGGTAATCATGGCATCCGTCGGTGTGGGCGCCGGGCCTCCCAGGGCGACCGGGCTTCCTTTTCGAAAGGGTCCGATCCTAATGGTCTTCCCTTTGTCAATCCTGATCTCGCTGTCTCCTCCGATCCCCACGGAATGGGTCAGAAGGGATCGGATAAGGGTCTGGAAAGGACCGAGCCTTATGCCGGATGGGCTGAAAAGGGGGATTCCGTCAAGAACTACAGACATGTCCGTGGTGGTTCCGCCCACGTCAAGTACCAGTGTGGTTCCCGTGCGGCAACCGTCCAGCGCCAGGGCGCCCATCACCCCTGCCGCGGGACCGGACTGGGCCATGGATGCAGGAGAGGCATCACTCTCCTCCAGAACAACCGTCCCTCCGTCCGGTTTCAGGAGATATCTGGGCGCGAAAAGGGATTTCTCTTTCAACGTCTGTGTGAGAGCATCTGTGAAATGTCTGTGGACGTTATACAGTGCGGCATTGAGATAGGTTGTTGTGATTCTTCTTGGAAAGTTAAGCGTTCCGGACACTTTGTGCCCTTGGGCGACATGGACGAACAGGTCTTTAAGCCAGTCGGCCGCCAGAAGTTCGTGATCAGGGTTGCGAACTGAGAACTTGCCGACGACTCCCACCAGGCTGATTCCCTGCCCGCGGATGCAGGAAGCGGCGTTCATGACCGATTCCTTGCGAAGGGGCAGCACTTCAAAGCCTTGGTGGTCCAGGCATCCCTCCACCACGTGGAAAGACGGTCCGACCGTATGCCATTGGGGATCTATTCCAGGACCTGCGGAAACGATCATTCCGGTATTTTCAAGATCGTCCTGTGCAATGGCATTGGTCGCCAGGGTAGTGGAGAAGGCCATGCGCTCTATTTTGGAAGGATCTACAATGTCCAGAACTTTATCGAGCGCTCCCCGCACTGTTTCCAGGAGGTCCTGGGTTGTCGGGGTTTTATTTGCAACGACAACCTGTCCCTTTTCAATAAGCACCGTATCGGTCTGGGTGCCCCCCACATCAAGCCCTAAAATCATGGTGTCACCGTTGTTTTCCGGGAAGAGGAAGACCTTATGACTCTATTTTTTATCCGATTTTCAAATAAGATGCGAAAAAATGTGCGGCCAAAAAAGTCACTTTCGACGAAACATCGTAACCGAAAACAATTTAAAGATCAATCCATATGAAATGTGTCCGTCCCATGTCCGACGCCCAACGTTGAGTGACGAAGGAGGAGAACGTTCCTCGCCGAAAGTGCGCCAATTCTTATTCTTGCTCCCGGTCGCCCAGATCGCGGTTCATTTTTCCCTGTTCATACCCCTCAAGGTCGAGGGCAATATGCTCGAACCCTATCTTTCTGAAGGTCGTGATCAGATCGTTCCTCAGGGGATCCTCCTGAATGTCTTTTATGCGATGGGGCACCACCTCTATTCTGGCCACGCTTCCATGGTGTCTGACCCTCACCTCCTCAAATCCCGCATCCCGCAGGAAATTTTCGGCTCGATCCACCATATCAAGCGCCAAGGCCGTGACCGGTGTTCCGTAGGGAATTCTGCTGGCCAGGCACGCCATGGCGGGTTTGCTCCATTGGTCAAGCCCCATCGCTTTTGCTAAAAAACGGATCTCGCTTTTTACGAGTTCGGCCTCCATGAGGGGCGCAATCATCCCGGCCTCCTTTGCGGCTTTAAATCCGGGGCGGAAGTCACCGAGGTCGTCCATGTTTGCGCCATGGGCCACCCTGCTCATGCCCCGTTCGGCCGCAATGGAAAGCAGCTTCTTGGAGAGTGCTCTCTTACAATGGTAGCATCTGTCGCCTCTGTTGATGAGAAACTCCTCCAGCCTCATTTCTTCCGAAGAAAAAACAACATGGTCCACGCCGATGTTTCGGGCAAATTGAACCGCCTCTTCCAATTCGCGACGGGGGTGTATGGGGGAACTGGCTGTAGCGGCCACAACCTTTTTTCCCAGCACCTCTTGTGCTTCCCTGAGTAGATAGGCGCTGTCAACACCGCCCGAAAACGCCACCAGGAGGGAATCCAATCCACCCAGAAAATCCCTCAGGCGTTTTTTCTTCGCCGAAGCCTCCTGTAGGTCCATTGCTGCTCCTTACATTGTGTTAAAATATCCGGCTGATATTCCATATAAAACCTGTAAAATGCGGCTAACACAAGGGCATGGGTGATCTCTCCGTTACGGATTGCCGAAGGTATTTCTGAAAGCGGCCTTAAAACCACCTCAATATCCTCTTTTTCGTCCTGGGACTGCTCTCTTGTCAAATGGACATCCCGGGCAATAAATGAGTAGCATCGATTATTCTGTATGGCGGGATTGGGCTGAACATTTCCGAGAGGGATGACCTTTCCAGCCGTATATCCTGTTTCTTCCACGAGTTCCCGTATAGCGGCGGTTTCAGGGGTATCCCCTTCTTCCACCAGACCCCCCGGGATTTCCAGGGTCACTTCACCTGCGCCGTGACGGTATTGTCTGACCATGACCACCTTGCCATCACTGGTAAGGGGAATGATATTCACCCAGGAAGTGGATTCCAGGATGAAAAAGCTGTGTTCTTTTCCGGTTCGCGGGGAAACGGCCCGGTCGGTTCTGAGACTGAAAACACGGTACGATCGGTCTTTTTGGCTGGAGACAACTTTCCATGGTTTGGGGGTCATTGAATATTCACCTCATTCTAAACGTGAAACGTAAAACCGAAAACTTAAGACCTGCTAAAAAATGCATCAATATCGTCTAAATCCTGTGTAATGGGCATGGGGGGGAGGCTTTTCAGGAAAATTTTCCCGTATCGTGTATTGCGAACCCTGATATCCAGGATCGAAAGTATCCCCCTATCCGAACTTTTCCTTATGAGCCTTCCGAGACCCTGTTTCAGGGATATGATGGCCGAGGGAACCTGGTATTCAAAAAACGGATTCCCGCCCCTGTTGCGAATGGCATCTATCTTTGCGCCAACCAGCGGTTCCCCCGGCGAATCAAAGGGAAGTTTGTCGATGATCAGGCAGCTCAGTGTCTCGCCCGGTACATCCACACCCTGCCAGAAGGAGCCGGTTGCCATAAGCACGGAGCTGACATCGCGTTTGAATGCCTCGAGAAGAACCGATCTGGGGGCATCTCCCTGTTTGTAAAGGGTGTAGGGGATCTGCTTTTTCAATATCTGATACGCGATATTGAGATTATAGTGGCTCGTAAAAAGGACAAGGGCTCTTCCCTTGGTTTTTTCAAGAATCCCCTGAATTTGCTCCGTAACCGCACGGCTGAAATCCGGATCGGCCGGAAGCGGCATTTTTTCGGGAATATACATCAGGGCTTGGGTAGCAAAGTCGAAATCTGAAAGATATATGCCCTGTATGAATTCCTCGGGAAGACCCAAACGGGAATGGATGTAGGTGAAAGAGCCCCCGGTGGAAAGGGTGGCGGAGGTAAAGACAACCGTTTCCAGTTTTTCATAGAGCCTTTGGTTCAGGGACTGGGAGATATCCAGAGGAGACGTATAAAGGACGAGGCTTTTGTTCCTCCTTTCGTACCAGTTCAACCAGGTCTCTCCCTTTTTCTCTAAAATATCCCTTAGGCCCTGATCCAGTTCCTTTGCCCTTGCCAGCAGATTTCGGATCTTATCGTTTTCAGAAGCCTTGAGTTCGGGATTCGCCCGGATGGCGCTCAGCGTGTTTCGTATATTCCGTACAGGCCCTGCATCCATTCTTGAAAGGTCGTTGTCCTCTATTCTTCCCTTTTCTTTCTTATCCAGGAAAAACCCCTTCAAGATTTCCGCTTCCGCCCTTACGGTCTTCAGATGTCCCGTTACTTGCCTTTTGATGGTTTCTGTTTTGTTTTTTAACTCCCTTTCGAACTCTCCCACAAAGTCCGAAATCTGTCGAGTGCTGATGCTTTCGCCAAAATAGGATGCGGCGATTTCTTCCACGGTATGGGCTTCGTCGAACACGGCCACCTGAAAACGGGGAATGATTTCTCCAAAGCCTCCTTCTTTCACCTTCATATCCGCAAAAAAGAGGTGGTGGTTCACGATGATAATCCTTGCCCCGGCGGCCCTGCTCCTGAGTTTCCCTAAAAAACAGTCGTTAAGAAAACTGCATTCCGATCCAAGGCATTGGTCGGAAGTGGAGGAAAGGGAATCCCACAAGAGATCGTCATCCTTCAACCATTCCACCTCGCTCCGATCCGCAAACAGGGTCGTTTGAATCCATTCTTCAATTTTGGTCCCCATTTCGTTCAGGGTGCTGTTGAGGAGGGAGGGCTGGGCAAAAAACTGCCGATATCTGTGAAGGCAGAGATAATTTTTTCTCCCCTTCATGATGACCGCGTCGATTTTCATCCGTGCGGCATTTCTCAGCAGAGGAATGTCCTTGAAATAGATCTGTTCCTGAAGGTTTTTCGTGCCGGTGGATATGACGGTTTTTTTTCCGCTCAACACCACGGGAACAAGATAACCGAAGGTCTTGCCGGTGCCTGTTCCGGCTTCCACAAGGGCGGGGATTTGCTTTTGAATGGATTCCGCAAGGTCTAAGGCCATTTGGAGCTGGGATGGCCGGAATTCAAAACCTTTGAGGTTCCCGGCCAATATACCATTCGGACCGAGGATGTTCTCAATGGAAGGCGGGGTCTGGGACATAGGGGTATTTGGGAGCCGATTGAGTCAATGGAAAAAAAGGCATCGCCTCTTTACGGAGACGATGCCTCCCTTTCAGGCGCCTATCATTATGATCAGAGTTTTATAACGTTTTTGGCCTTGGGGCCACGGTCCGTGTCTTCGATCTCGAAGCTTACCCTGTCTCCTTCATTTAAAGTGCGGAATCCAGCCATATCGATGGCTGAGTGATGCACAAAAAGGTCCTGGCCATTTTCTTGTTCAATAAATCCGAACCCCTTCCTGTCGCTGAACCATTTTACAACTCCTTCTCCCAACGTATATCCCTCCTTCATAAAAGATTTCCATGATGATCTCGGAATGCAGACCAGAAAACAGGAAAAGCCCGCAACGATCGGGGACCACGCCTGTAAACTGCAACCGAATCACCACCATTTATGCTAAACCATGCCTTTTGCAGGGGTCAAGAAAAAAATCTGATTACTTTTTCTGCTCTTGGGCCTTTTCAATTTTTGCCCAGGAATCGCGCAAGGTGACGGTTCGGTTGAAAACAAGGGCCTCCCGGGAGAAGTCTTTTTTATCCGCACAGAAGTAGCCCAACCTTTCAAACTGGAACCGGTTTCCCGGTTCGGCCCCTTTCAGGCCTGGTTCAACACGGCAGTTCGAAAGGACTTCCATGGAGTCGGGATTCAATTTGCTCTGGATGTCGGCGCTCCCCTCGGTTTCCGGGGCTTCCGGGTCGAGAAACAGGGAATCGTAGAGGCGGACATCCGCCTTTAGCGCGTGAGGGGCCGAAACCCAGTGCAGCGTTCCTTTGACTTTCCGCCCGTCCGGCGAAGAACCGCCCCTGGTTTCGGGATCATAGGTGCAGTGCAAGGCGGAAATCTCTCCGGTTTGCTCATCCCGTTCGACACCAGTGCAGGTGATGTAGTAGGCATAACGAAGCCGCACTTCCCTTCCGGGCGCCAACCGGAAAAACTTTTTCGGAGGGTCTTCCCTGAAATCTTCCTGTTCAATGAAGAGCTCCCTTGAAAAAGGAACCTTTCGCGTTCCCATGGAGGGGTCTTCAGGGTGATTCATGAATTCCAGTTCCTCCGTCAGGTCTTCCGGGTAATTATCCAGGATAACCTTCAGAGGCTTCAAGACCCCCATCATTCGGGGGGCCGTTCTGTTCAGATCCTCCCGCAAACAGTGTTCCAGCAGCGCCATGTCCACCGTGCTGTTCCTTGTTGCAACGCCGATCCGATCACAGAAAGTCCGGATGGACGCCGGTGTATACCCCCTGCGTCTCAGTCCGGACAGGGTCGGCATGCGGGGATCATCCCAGCCGCTGACCGCTCCGGATTGGACCAGTTCCAGGAGTTTGCGTTTGCTCATGACCGTTCGGGTCAGATTCAGGCGGGCAAATTCGATCTGCTGGGGGTGGCAGGGGACATCGAGATGGTCCAGGACCCAGTCATACAGAACCCTGTTGTCCTTGAACTCCAGCGTACAGAGGGAATGGGTGATCCCCTCGATGGAGTCGGAGAGACAGTGTGCGAAATCATACATGGGATAGATGCACCATGCATTTCCCGTCCTGTGATGGGAGGCATGGGATATACGGTAAAGGACCGGGTCGCGCATGTTGATGTTTGCGGAAGCCATATCAATCTTTGCCCGGAGCACGTGGGCGCCGTTTTCGAATTCGCCGGCCCTCATGCGATGAAACAGGTCCAGATTCTCTTCCACCGTGCGATTCCTGTAGGGGCTGTCTTTCCCCGGTTCGGTCAGAGTCCCTCGATATTCCCTTATTTCACCGGCGCTGAGGCTGCATACATAGGCAAATCTCTTTTTGATAAGCTGGATGGCATAGTTGTAGAGCTGTTCAAAATAGTCGGAAGCGTAATAAAGATGTTTCCCCCAGTCGAAACCCAGCCAGCGGACATCTTCTTTAATGGAATCGATATATTCCACTTCTTCCTTGCTGGGGTTGGTGTCATCGAACCTCAGGTGGCAGACCCCGTTATTTTCAGCAGCGACGCCGAAATTGAGGCAGATCGATTTGGCATGCCCGATATGCAGGTAGCCGTTGGGTTCAGGGGGGAAACGGGTTTCCACCCTCCCTCCATGTTTGCCTGTCCTGATATCCTCCGCAATGATATCGCGAATAAAATCTCCTTTCGGGGTCACTTCCACACTACTCATCCTGTTTGCTCCGTTTTTTTAGATTCAACATTTTCACTCAATCGTTCCCTTCAATCCTATCTCTTCTGCCACATCCCTCATCCCCATGATGGTTTCGGTGATCAGGTCAGACAATTCCATTCCCAACATGGAAGCGCCTTTCTCGATGATCGATCTGTCCACGCCGGCTGCGAATCGCTTGTCTTTCCACTTCTTTTTTACGGATTTGGCCGTCAAATCCAAGACGCTTTTGGATGGGCGCACCAGGGCGGAGGTTGCCACGAGTCCAGTCAGTTCATCGATGGCATACAGATATCTCTCAAGCAGGCTCTGCGGTTCGACCTGGGAGCAGATTCCCCACCCATGGCTGATCACCGCCCTGACGTATTTTTCGGGCCAGCCCCTTTCCGTGAGAATCTCCTCACTTTTGAGGCAGTGTTTCTCCGGGAATTTTTCATAATCAAGGTCGTGTACCAGGCCGATCACTCCCCACTCCTCTTCATCCTCCCCCCTGAGCCTGGCCGCATATCGCATGACCCCCTCCACGGCAAGGGCGTGTCGGATCAGGCTGTCGCTCTGATTATACTCTTTGAGAAGCGCGAACGCCTCCTCTCTTGTTGGGATTTCGGGCATAAGCAACTCCTTTCGTTTCAGGGATACGAGAACAATTCTTGATTCCTTTTGTATTTTGAATCATTACAATTATTGCCCATTCATTTCAAGATATTTATCAGGAATCCGGTTATTTACCTTTCTGTATCCTCATTGTTTCAGTGGGTTTGACCCACGATGTCATTTTCAACTTTGTTCTGCCTGCTTATCAAGTACCCATATTAAAGGTGTATTGCAAAACCAAGTAAACCAGATACACCCCTAAAATCCAGATCCCCTGCCAGCGTTTGAACCAGCCGTCTTGATTTATAAAAATGAAGACTCGGAACGAATAAAGAATGATCAGCATGGCCGGAAAATGAAACTCGAAGAAATTGGACGGGACTTCCAGGGGACGGGCGGCAGCTGCCGCACCGATTACAAACAGACAGTTTAAGACGTCGGCGCCAACCACATTCCCTACCATGATCTCGGGATGCCCCTTACGTACAGAGGTGATGGCCGTCATCAGTTCAGGCAGGGAGGTACCGAAAGCTACGAGCGTGGCGGCGATGATGTCCTGGGGTACCCCCATGCGGCCAGCCCCTTCGGCCGCAACCGGTACCAGCACGCGGCTGCTCACGACCACCCCCAGCAGGCCGATCAGGGTGAAAAAGAGTGAGTGGAGGGTCCCCCAATGGGGTTCCTCTTTTTCGTCTTCGTATAAGATCCCCAGGCGAGCCCAGCGGTAGGCCATATAGAGATAGCAGACCAAGAGGGCCAGAAAGAACAGGCCGATCCATCTACCCAAAACCGGCCGGCCGCCACTGACCGCGTAGGACAGAATCGAGATCACGACCAAAAGGGTAGCGGCGCCCACCTGGACCCATCCCGTTCTGTTGAGGATGTACTGACTTACCGGAACCCTGCTGATGATACACATGGAACCGAATATAAGGCCGGTGTCGCAAATGATGCTACCCACACCATTGCCCAGGGCCAGCCCAGGGTTCCCTGTCCATGCCGCCAGCACACTGACGAACATTTCGGGCGTGGTGGTGCCCAGCGAGATAATGGTGGCGCCGATCACAATCCGGGGCATGCCTGTATGCAGGGCCAGGGAGGCAGCGCCGTCTATCATGTAGTCGGCCCCCTTGGAAAGGACATAGATACAGGCCGCCATTATCAGCAGGAGGCCCCAGGTTGGGAAACCGGCTACCAGCTGGTTCAAGATCCGTTCATCAGTAACCCATTCCCAAAGTGAAGGCTTCATTTTTCCGAACAGTCCTTTGCCATCTGGTCTGCATATGCATGGGCTCGGGGATTGAAACAGGCTTTGCTGCCGAAATGCTTCTCAACGGTTTCCTTGAGACGGGAGGCGACAAGCTCACGCAATTCTTCAAACTTTTCCTTGGGCAGATTGTCCAGTCCCTTCAGAAGATAGTCCCGCCCCAGATAGCCATACTTGGGCGAACCCATTCGATGATACGCCAGGAGTTCATAGTCTATGTTGGTCATATCCCTGATGAAATCCACGATGCCCGCTATGGCCTCGGCACTATCGTTGAATCCGGGAATAACCGGCGTGCGAACCCGGACAAGAAGTTCGGGATAAGTCTGTTTGAGCCTGGCAAGATTGCCCAGAATCAGTTCATTGGATGCGCCGACGTGCCTGTTGTGCGCCTTTTTATCTACGGACTTGATATCGTAATAAATACTGTTCAGGTACCTACCCGCCTCCTCCAAAACCTCCCAGGGGACATTCCCGCAAGTCTCGATACAGGTATCGATGCGGCGTTTACGGGCCTCGCGCAGGAGGGCCAGTGCAAATTCCGCCTGGAAAAGCGGTTCCCCGCCGCTTAGGGTGACCCCGCCGCCCGAACGGGAATAGAAGGCCTCGTCTTCCTCCACCCTTTTAAGGGCATCCTCCACGCTGATTTCATACCCATAGACATTCAGGGCATGGTTGGGACAAGCCTCGGCACACAGAAGGCAATGGTCGCACGCGGAAGCGTCCCAAATCATCTTGCCGTCATCCCCCACCGAAAGCGCCTGCCGGGGGCATACGTCCCTGCAGCGCCCGCATGCCTGATCGGTGAGGCACTTGTTCGGATTATAGGCCAGCTCCCGGTTCAGCCGTTGAGATTCGGGGTTGCTGCACCAGTCACAGCGCAGGCTGCACCCCTTTAGAAATATAATGGTCCTGATACCCGGACCGTCATGCACTGAAAATTTCTGGATGTTAAAGACAATTCCTTTTTTTAGTCTGTCAGGTGTGGTGTTCAAACAGTCTTCCTCTAGTTATCTGCGGACCCGTTCGGGGACCTTTGGGTCCCCGAACGTGAGCGTTATGCGGTTTAGGTTAAATGGTGGTATGTTCCGTCCTGGCAATGAGGTCGTCCTGCAGGTCCTTGGACAGATCGCAGAAGTAGGCACTGTAGCCGGCAATCCTGACAATCAGGTTACGGTATTTGTCCGGATCTTTCTGGGCCGCCAATAAGGTGTCCCGGTTGATGATATTGAACTGAATATGCCAGAGCTTCAGGTCCACGAAGGTCTTGATGAAAGAGATCAGCTTTTCCGTGCCCTCGTCGCCCGCCACACAATTGGGGGTCAGCTTGATGTTAAGCAGCCTGGCCGCCCGCTCCCTGTAATCGTAGTTCTTGGAGACAAAGTTGGAGAGCAGGACCGCTGTGGGTCCATTGACGTCCGCCCCATGGGAGGCGGAAGAACCGTCGGACAGGGCGGAGTAGGCCAACCTTCCGTTGGGGGTTGCGCTGATCACCTTGCCGAACGGTACGTGGGAGGTAAAAGGGACCAGACGCAGGTCAAGATGGACTCCCAGTTCCTTGGAGTACTTCTTGGTAAACTTTAAGGACTCCCGATCAATGTCCTTGGCAATCATGTCGGCATAGGGGTCGTTGTTGCCGTAACAGGGCACATTGCGGAGCATGGCCCGAATATCTTCCTTGCCTTCGAAATTCACCTCCAAGGCCTCGATGATCTCCGCCATGGTGAGTTTCTTCTCTTCGAATACCAGTTTCTTGATGGCGGCCAGAGAGTCCACCACTGTGCCGTACCCAATGCATTCAAAATAACCCAGGTCGATACCGCCCTCGATCTTGGGAGCGTGCAGATCGGTACATGATGCCATACAAAGATCGTGCAATGCCGATCCCATGGGTGCCGCGAAGTGCCTGGGCCGCAGATTGATTACGATCTGCTGCTGAATGAAGGCATGCTTGATAAAGTTGAGCTGCTGGGCCAAATAGGTGTCCCAGAACTGTTCCCAGTCGGTGAACTTTGTGGGATCGCCCGTGTCCAGACCGATGATCTCATCGCCGTACTTCTTCATACGTCCGCCATAAAGCGCCATTTCCAGGGCGGCGGCATAGTTGATGTATGCACAGCCGCTGGTGTAGGTGTCCCGGTTGGGCATGCGCACCTCGGCGCATCCTGAGGCCGCGTAATCATAAATCTCTTCAAAAGTAGCACCCTTTGACAAATGCAGAGGAATGATTTCCTCATCGTTCATCAGCTTGGGGAAGCCCGAGCCATCCTTGATGGTTTCGGCCAGTTCCCAGAGATAACGCCTTGGTGAACGGGTATGCACGCGGGCGGCCAGGTCGGGATAATGGAGGGGAAACTCCCGTTTTGAACGGAGTAGCAAATAGGTCAAATCATTGGTGGCATCCCTGCCGTCGGCTGTCTGTCCACCCACGGTAACCGCTTCCCAATGGGCATACCCCTCATTGAAGGCGCCGCCGGTGGGAGAGAGGTAAAGATCAATAAACTGCGCCATGGAAACCCACATGCACTCAAACAACTCTATGGCTTCCTCTTCGGTGAGAACACCGGCCTCCAGATCTGCCTTATAATAAGGATAAAGGTACTGATCCATGCGCCCGTTGGAGATGATTGTTCCCGGTCTTCTGCTCGATACGGGAAAACATCTGGGTGAACCACTGGGACTGCATGGCCTCATAAAAGTTCCGGGCCGGGTGTTCGGGCACCCGTGCACAGGTCTCTGCGATACGTTCCAATTCGCCCTTTCGCACCGGATCGGCCTCTTTGGCAGCCATCTGTCTGGCTAATGCGGCATGGCGATTTGCCCAGAGGATAATGGCATCACAGACCGTAACAACGGCCTCTAAAAAAGGCTTTCTTTCAACGTTGTCTATGGGGCTGAAGGGATCCAGGGCATCTATTCTTCTCTGCGCCTCTTCCCGGATGCCGCCAAAACCGCGTTTCAATACTTTCTCAAAATCGTGGACCCACTGCAGCGAAGAGCGAAATGAGGAGGTCTCGTTGACAATAAACCGGGAAAGCATGGTATCGTTTGGATTGTAGGTGAGAGGCAAAGTCTCCGCCGGGAGGGCCTGAGCCAGGCTCTCGTGATACGTCTTTCCTTTCCAATAAGGAGCGATTTCATTTACGATGACATCCGCGTCGTCCTGGTCGATGAGAAAGGGGGAAACGTCTCGCTTGGAGAGTTCACTGACCGCCATGTCCAGAAAATCTCCATCCAGCTCCGGGTAGAGGATGCCGTATCGTCCCTGGGAACCTGAGCGCCCCACCAGAAGTTGATCATCATCAATATAGACGGACATATTCTCGGCTATGTTTTTCAGGGCTTTGGCCCAGCGCAATACAAGAGGCTGGCCTTCGGTTCGCTTCATGGACTCGGTAAACAGCTTGCCTCGCTCAATATCCACTTTGGGAGTGAGGTTTTGAATCCGATCCAGAATCTTAAAGGCACGTGCATGAGCCTTATCGCTTCGAAACTTGTTTTCTCGTCCGGCAATCTGATCTTGTATAAGTTGTTCTTGTGGAGATAAGCAGCAATCCATGGTCATTTCTCCTTGGTTTTGTAGTTAAACGTTCTTTTCTTCTTTCCTACAATCAAGAACCATACCAGTTCCGAACAACCTTCTGTCAAAATCATCATCCTCGCCTTGAAAACGTCGGTTTCCGGCCATTTATTCCTGAAGATAGGGGAAATTTCATCCTCTCAAAAACCTTGGCTCCCGCCCTTTGTTGAGATGCCGGCATCAAGCCTGTCCATATCCCCACTCCGAGAGTCTACAGAGGTCTTCAATCGGCAAAAAAGACCCTCTTTTTAGTGACCCTGAGACCTTTCAGCGTCGCAATATTGCAACTTTGACTTTTAAATTACATTATTAATAAGTTCGATAAAAAACAAGAAAATGTTTTCGGTGCATTTTTGCAACATTGTTATTTATAGGCAATTCCTCCTGCTTCCTCAAGTCCTGCTTATGACGAAAAAAGCCCGAAATTCAAAATCATTTACAGATAATCCGCAGCAATGCCAAAAGAAAGGCTCCAGTTGCAACATTGCAACATCTTTTATATAAAGATCCGTGGCAGGAGTCTTCAGCTCTTTTTCCTTAGCGCATATCGGGCCAGGTCCCCATAATTCCGCAGGGATCCTTTCTTAAAGCCGGGGATGGGATGGATGTAAATACCCTCACAAGTTTTTTTAATTGCAGTATTTTTAAAGGGTTGATAGCATGAATTCTATTCCAAGACGACAGTGCTTTCAAGGAAAAGTTTCCGTCACAATTCTTGCATAGTCTCCTTTCGAGAACAAATCTCGACCTTCATCAGCCTTGGCTTGGATGTTGCAGTTATACTTCGAATTGGCATGTCGCAAAGGATTGTTGCAGAAGACTTCAACCTGTGCGTCCTCACCCCGGAGAATATCTTTATGGGTAAGGGGTGCATCCGGATTTTTCTATCGTAAAGCGGTGTTGTCAGGATTCAGGAGAACAATATGGGGAAACAGGTCATTACCGAGGCGGATGTGGTTGAGGCCGCCAAGGCGGGAAGCAAAGTCATCGTTGCCCATATCGGGGAATGTATCATCACTGACGGGGCCAGAGATAAAGCCCTTTATCTGGGATTGGAAGTTGAAGAGGGTTCCGGTCAAGGGAAAGCAGCCCTTGTCGTGACACAAGGGTTCGAAAAGACCCAGGCGGAGAAGGTGGTTGATCAGGTGAGCAACCTCATAAGAGATCGGTTCCCAGGCAAATTGGCTCCTCAAAAGTTGGAGGATCTGGTGCGGAAGGTGGTCACGGATCACCTGACCAAATCCGCCGCCCCAAAAGAGCGCGATTTCGACCAGGTCCTGACCCGTGTGGGAGAGGTCTGCTTTATTAAAGGAAACAGGATACCCGGGGAACTGAACGGCCCCATTCCGGTGGAAGAAAAAGTCATGGTCTCGGATGCATTCAAGTGCTCCGACGACGCTTCTTTGGCAGGAGGTTATCTGGAATGGTCCAAGGCCTCTTTTCATCGGGTTGTGGATAAAGAAGAAATCTGTATTGTTATTGATGGAGAGTTGTCCCTTACGATTGACGGACGGGTTTCCAGTATGAAACAGGGCGATATGGTCTACATGCCCCGGGGAACCGCCGTGCTCTACAGCGCCACTGACCGCGTGAAACTGGCCTGCGTTAACAGCCTTACATAGTGAATAACATCGACCATGATCAGAGACCATCAAGCACGGAGTAAAGACTGAGGGCGTGGACGTTCTGGAACAATGCATGGAAACTTGCCGCAGCAAACCCGGGACAGTGGTATTTCCCGACAGCCTGGACAACCGGGTTCTTGAGGCAGCCTTTCAACTGAAGAAACAGGGGCTGGCAGAACCGGTTTTGGTTGCATCGCCTTTCTCGGTACGGGACAAGATGCGCCAGTCAGAAATCCCTGCGACCGGTTTCACCGTGGTGGACTGCACCAGCCCCACCCTGCTTGAGAAGAACATGGAAACCTATGTTGCCATGCGTCGCGAGAAAAACAAACCGGTTTCCGAAGAGCGGGCTCGAGAATTTATGAGTAATCCCCTGACCGCCGCCGCCATGATGGTCAGAAGGGGAGAGGTTGACATCGGCGTGGGGGGCAACCTGTCTTCCACCGCGGAAATCATTCGGGCAGGATTAGGGGTTCTGCCCAAGAAAGCCGGCATAAACACCATATCCAGTTTTCTTTTTATGCTCTCCCCTGACGGAGAGCGTAAATACATCTTTGCCGACTGCGCGGTGGTGCCCGAGCCCTCCCCCGATACCCTGGCTGATATAGCCATTGTATCCGCGGAGAAAGCCCGTAACCTCCTGCGGGAAGAACCCAGGGTGGCTTTGCTTTCCTTTTCTACGAAGGGCAGCAGCAAGCATCCGCGGGCTCATTTTGTCAGCCAGGCGGTGGAGGAGATCCGGCGACGGGCACCGGACATCATGGTGGATGGAGAACTCCAGTTTGATGCCGCCGCGGTTCCCGATCTGGCGGCGCTCAAGGCGCCCGGGAGCATCATCGAAGGGAAGGCCAATGTATTTATCTTTCCGTCTCTGGAGGCGGGGAATATCGCATATAAAATGGTGCAACGATTGGCGGGTTACACGGCCATGGGGCCTTTTTTGCAAGGCTTTGAGCGTGGCTGGCACGACCTGTCCCGAGGATGCAGCGCCAAGGATATTTTCAAAGTAGCGGTTATCGGGCTCTGCCTGGAAAGAGGCAACCTGTTGAATTAATCGGCAAACCACTAAACATTTGAGCAAGGAGTAAAAAAAATGATGGACGCTTTGGGCATGATCGAAACAAAGGGACTTACGGCACTGATTGAAGCGGCTGACGCCATGGTCAAAGCCGCCCGGGTGGAACTGGTGGGATACAAACAGATCGGCGCCGGATATGTAACCGCCATGGTGCGGGGCGATGTGGCTTCCTGCAAGGCCGCCACGGACGCGGGCGCTGCTGCGGCAAAACGCCTGGGCGAGGTGATTGCAGTGCATGTAATTCCACGTCCCCACGGCGATCTGGAAGAAATCTTCCCGATCAAGAAATAAAAACCGGGGTATCCCCGAGGACGGACGTTCGGGAAAAGAAAGGATTGCAATTCTCCTTTGGATCTGTGCGAAGGGAATCGTCCGCATTGTTTTGCCATGGCCTCTGATTACAGATAACCCACGGTGAGAATTGCTAAAAACTGCATGAACACTGACGCATTCATAGGGTTGATACGTGATGCCGGGGTAGTGGGCGAAGGCGGGGCAGGATTTCCGGCCCATGTCAAATACGCCGCTTCGGTGGAGACGGTGATAGCCAACGGCTGTGAATGCGAGCCGTTGCTCTATTCGGATCAGTACGTCATGCAGTCCCATGCCCCTGAGATCGTTCGGGCCCTGACGGAGTTGGCAAGGGCTACGGGGGCCTCCCGGAGTGTCATCGCCATTAAGCGGAAATATACAGGCGCCGCGCGGGCCTTTGAGGCCTGCCTGGAAGGGACTTCCGTGGAACTGACCCAACTGGATAACTTTTATCCGGCGGGTGATGAACATATCCTGGTGTACGAAGTTACCGGACGAAGCATTCCCCCTTTGGGTTTGCCCAAGGAGGTGGGGGCGCTGGTGGCCAATGTGGGGACCCTGTACTCAGTAAGCCGGGCCCTGGATGGCAAGCCGGTGACGCACAAGGTGATCACCGTAACCGGTGACGTTGGTCGGCCCGGTTTGATAAAGGTCCCCATCGGGACAAGGATGTCCGACTGCATCGATCAATGCGGGGGTGTTGCGATTGATGACCCGGTCTATATCCTGGGGGGTCCCATGATGGGTCGTTTCGTGGACACACCCGAGGGACTGGCCGAGGCCGTTGTCACCAAGACCAGCGGCGGCGTGATCGCGCTGCCCCGTGGGCACTATCTTCACGAATGTGCCACCCTTTCGCTCGATGTGATGCGAAAACGGGCCGCCACGGCTTGTATCCAATGCCGTTACTGCACAGACCTTTGCCCCCGGTATCTGGTGGGTCACAGCTTTGAGACCCATAAGGTTATGCGGGCCTTCGGAGGCGGCGAGGATACCGCCATGGGCGCCATGCAGGCGTTTTTGTGCTGTGAATGCGGGATCTGCGAGTTGTTCAGCTGTCCCATGCGACTGTCGCCCCGGCGCATCAATACCGCCTTGAAGGGGCTCTTTTCCAAACAGGGGGTCTCCTATGAAGGGCGGAAGGAAGTGTTGGCCGAGCAATCGGCTCTGAGGCAATACCGCAAGATCCCGGTACCCCGCCTGGCCATTAAACTGGGCATCTCCCGCTACATGGATCTTCATCCCGAGTACGCCGGGGAATTCGAGCCCCACAGAGTCATGATCCCGCTGAGACAGCATATCGGTGCCCCGGCTGCCGCGGTCGTAAAGGTGGGAGATCGGGTGCAGGCTGGTGACAGACTGGGTGAAATACCGAAAGAGGCACTGGGGGCGGGAGTTCATGCCTCCATTTCGGGCACGGTGGTCCAGGTGAACGATTCGGTGGTCATTGAGAGGTCCTGAGATGAAAACCACTATACAAGCTGTGGGTATGATTGAATTCAACAGCATTGCCGCCGGCATAGAGACTGCGGATCATATGGTGAAGGCCGCCGTCGTTGAGGTGCTGCTGCTCAAGACCATCTGCCCGGGCAAATTTGTGGTCGGGGTGCATGGCGGAGTTGCGGCCGTGCGGGCCTCAGTCGAAACGGGGCTGACCCACGCAGGGGATACGACCGTGGATCATTTCATCATCCCCAACATCCATCCCGATGTTATTTCCGCCATGTCCTGCGCCATCGAAGAAATCACGGGAAATGCGGTGGGGGTCATTGAGACGTTCTCCGCGGCTTCCTCCATTGTGGCTGCGGATGTTGCCAGCAAGACAGCGAATGTGTCCCTCATAGAGGTGCGCATTGCCATGGGACTGGGGGAAAGGCTTTCTGCACCCTGTGCGGTGATGTGGCCTCGGTGAAGGCGGCGGTGAAAGCGGGTTCCGCGGCCGTGGCCGAAAATGGACTTCTGGTGCGCAAGGCAGTGATTCCCAACATGGATCCCCAGGTTTTGCGTCACATCATGTAACGGCCCGGAAAGACATTCTCTGAGGCCGAAAGAGAGGTTATCATGTCAGCTAACGAATCATTGGGTTTTGTGGAGACTGTGGGACTGATTGCCGCCATCGAGGCTGCGGACGCCATGGTAAAAACCGCGCAAGTGCGTGTAAAGACGGTTTGCAATGCCGATGCCGCCCTTTTGAGCGTGATCTGCACCGGCGATCTGGCCGCTTGCAGGGCCGCGGTGGATGCGGGCAAGGCTGCCGCTGCCAGGGTTGGCGACTGCGTAAACAGCAACCTCATCGCCCGGCCCGGAGATTATGTGGAGACCTTCATCACCGATGACATCGGTCCGCTCTTCGAACCGGCCAAGGCGACCGATGCTCCGGAGAAAAAGGCGAAGAAAAGCAAGAAATAAACGCCAACGCAGCGGTGGGAGAATTGACATGGAATTGGGAAAAGTAGTGGGACAGGTAGTCTCTACGGTACGCGATCTCGGTCTGCCCAACCTGACCTTCCTTCTGGTGGATATCGTAGATCCGGCAGGGCAAGGTCCTGTTTCCGGCTCAAATAGCAGCCGACACCATGGGCGCCGGCGAGGGCGAATTGGTCCTTCTGGTGAGGGGCAGTTCCGCTCGCATGATCCTGGAGGGCAAGCCTCCTTTGGATCTCAGCGTCATCGGCATTATAGATCAGGTAACCTCAGGGAAAAAAACGCTTTACAGTAAATAAGTCGAATCTTGTCCGTAATTGGAGCTCCCATGGCTATAACATCGCACGAAATTGAGTCTATTGTCAGACAGGTAATAAACCAGCTTGAGACCTCGGTCGACCCGTTGGCCCCCTCCCGGGACAAGGGTGATCACGGTGTCTTTGAACGGCTGGAAGACGCCGTCGCTGCTGCGGACGCGGCCTATAAGAAGAATCGCACCATCGCGCTGCGGGAACGGGTGGTGAAGGTTATCCGGCGGGCGGCCCGTTCCAATGCCCGGAGGTTGGCCGAGATGGCCGTGCAGGAGATCGGCATGGGCCGCATAGAGGATAAGGTGAAAAAGAACCTGCTGGTTGCCGACCGGACCCCAGGTCCCGAGATTCTGGCGCCCAGTGCCATCTCCGGAGATACGGGCCTGACTCTTATCGAAAATGCCCCCTGGGGCGTTATCGCCTCGGTGACCCCGTCCACCAACCCGGCGGCAACCATCATCAACAATGCCATCAGCATGATCAGCGGCGGCAACGCCGTGGTCTTCGCCCCTCACCCGGCCGCAAAACGCATCACCCAGGAGACCCTCAAGATGCTCAACAAGGCCATCAGTGAGGAGACGGGCGTAACCAACCTGCTCACCTGCGTCAAGGAACCCTCCATCGAATCGGCCCAACAACTCTTCACCTTCCCAGGCATCAATCTTACTGGTGGTAACCGGCGGTGAGGCGGTGGTAAAGGCGGCCCGGGACATCACCAACAAGCGGCTCATCGCAGCTGGGGCCGGCAATCCCCCGGTGGTAGTGGACGAAACAGCGGATCTGGCCAGGGCCGCCCGCAGTATTTATGACGGCGCCTCTTTCGACAACAACATCGTATGCTGTGATGAAAAGGAGATTGTCGCGGTTGAATCCATTGCCGATGAGCTGAAAGAGGAGTTGATCCGCTGCGGCGCCATGCAGGTCAGCCGGGAACAGGCGGACGCCATTGCCCGGGAAGTGCTCATTGACTATCCCGGTCCCAACGCCCGGCCCAACCCCAAATGGGTGGGGCGGGATGCCGCCGAGTTGGCCTCGGCCGGCGGGTTCAGTGTGCCCGATTCCTGTCGCCTGCTCCTGGTGGACGTGGGCCGTGAGACCGATTACATCTTTGCGCGCATGGAACAGATGATGCCGATTATTCCTTTGCTCAGGGCCCGTGACTTTGATGAGGCCCTGGACTGGGCCATGCTGCTGGAAGGCGGCCTGTTCCACACTGCGGGCATGCATTCCCGCAACATAGAATATATGGATGCCATGGCCACTCGCATAAATACCAGCCTGTTCGTGAAAAACGGCCCCCATGTGGCAGGTCTTGGCGCGGGCGGAGAAGGCTGGACGTCCATGACCATCTCCACCCCCACCGGGGAAGGCGTTACCAATGCACAGACCTTCGTGCGCCTCAGACGCTGCACCCTGGTTGGCGCTTTCCGGATCGTTTAAAGGCAGAATGATGCCCCTTTCCTGGAAACAAGTAACCGAACGCCTCGATCTGGCCGAGAAACAGTTGAACCAGACCCGGACAGTTTCCGTGTCGGGGCCTCTGCATGCCGGCATCGACCTGGGTACCGCGGATGTGGTGCTCATGGTCCTGGACGGTGCGGCGAGGCCGGTGGCAGCCTTTCTGGAATGGGCGGAGGTGGTTCGCGACGGAATCGTCGTGGATTTCATCGGTGCGGTGGATATTGTTAAGGCGCTCATCGCCAAGGCCGAGAAGCGGTTGGGGGTGAAACTGACCGGGGCCTCCACCTCCTTTCCTCCCGGAACCGATGCAAGACTTTCCACAAACATACTGGAAACGGCGGGTCTGGACGTGACGGAAGTCCGGGATGAACCATCCTGTGTGGCTACCCTGCTGGAACTTGACAGGGCGGCGGTGGTGGATGTGGGCGGCGGCACCACCGGAACCGCGGTGGTGCAAAAGGGCTCGGTGGTCTTCAGCGGAGATGAACCCAGCGGCGGCCGACACATTACCCTATCCATTGCCGGTCATTTCGACATTTCGCTGGAAGAGGCCGAAAAGCGCAAACGTCTGCCCGAACGGTACGGTATCCTGGAGCTGGCGCGTCCCACCCTGCTGCGGATTTGCGACATCGTGGCAGGCCATATAAAGGGCCACAATGTGGAGCGTATCATTCTCACCGGCGGAACCTGCTGTCTGCCCGGAATTGAGAAGATTTTTTTTGAAGAATTAGGTGTTCCCTTACAGCTTCCCAGTCAACCTCTTTTGCTTACGCCTTTGGCTATTGCTTCTTTGCCTCTCACCTGAACTATCCCCGATCGTTTTTTCACGAAGGATGCGGCTTGTGCCCGCAGGCTCCGCATCGGAAACATTCTCCCACATTGCACTCTTCCGATTCCTTTGCCTCGAGTGCCAGTGCGTACTCCTTTTTCAGATGCCGTTTTGAAATGCCATGGTCTATAAAGTCCCAGGGCAGGATTTCGGCCAGGTCTTTGGGACGGTAGGTAAAGAAGTCCGGGTTCACCTGTGAAAATCGGAACGCTTTCGACCAGTTTCCACCGAATCTGTGGGTCTGTAGCAGAATGGCGCCGACCCGCCTGTCTCCCATGGAAAGGAGGGTCTGCACATAGGCCCATTTGGGGACATCCGAATTGACTTTTGTCCCACCCACCTTTGCAAATGCCTTCTTGAGCCATTTCTGCTTTTCTTTGAGGGTCGTAACCTGGTCCATGGGGAACCACTGAAACGGGGTGAAAGGCTTGGGCACAAAACAATTGATGCTCATCCGGATCTGTCCGATGGTCCCCCGAGATGCCGATTCTTTCACCATATGGTGCCTTATGAGCTTTACGAGATGTACGATTCCTTCGATATCTTCCTGGGTTTCGGTGGGCAGGCCCACCAGAAAATAAAGTCTTAAAGAAAAGTCGTCCGTCCCGGATATCAGTCGGGCGGACTCGACGATCTGGTCTTCCGTGAGATGTTTGTTGATGGTCTTCCGCAATCTTTCGGTTCCTGCTTCAGGAGCTATGGTAACGGTATGCTGTCCCGTTTCCCGAAGATTCAGAAGAAGTTCGCGTGTAAGGGATTCGGCCCGCAAGGAAGACACGGAGAATCTGCACCCGGCATTGACAATCAGGGTCATCAGATCATTGATTCCCGGAACATCGGATACGGCCGCGCTCAGCAGTCCCAGCTGTCTTTTCTTTGTAATGGAATCCTGGATGCATGTACGCAGCATGGAATCCTCATAGACCCGCGGAGGCCTGTACACATATCCTGCTGCACAGAACCGGCAGGAGTGTCCACACCCCCTGCCCAATTCCAACAAAACCTTATCCCCAAACTCGGTTTCGGGCGTTATGATGGAAGAGACAGGCCTGCAGTCTTCCGAAAAGCCCCCCTCCGCGGAAAAAGAGACGCGGATCTTTTCAGGGATTCCTTGCATCTCCGGCGTAAAACTTTTTATCGTCCCGTCCTTTCCATAATCAACCCGGTAAAAGGAAGGGACATACACCCCGGGAACATTTCGGGCGAGATGGAGAAGGATTTCATTTTTGGAGGCGTGCTCCGTTCCGAAGGCAAGCAGGCAGGTCAGAAATTCTTTCAGGCAGGTCTCTGCTTCACCCAGCAGAAACAGGTCCATGAACGACGAAAGCGGTTCGGGGTTCATGAACGTGGTGATCCCCCCTGCCATGATGAGCGGGTATCTGTTTCCTCTTTCTTCAGACGTCAGGGGGATTTTCCCCAAATCCAGTATATGGAGGATATGGGGGAAATCGTTTTCAAAAGAGAGAGAAAAGGCCACCAGATCGAAATCATGCAGGGGGCGCTGGGTCTCCAGCGAAAGAAGCGGTTTTCCCGTTTGAAGATAAAGAGACATTTCCGTCCCTTCGGGAATGAAAAACCGCTCCGCAACCACTGCGGGGTCTTTGTTGAAAAGCCCGTAAACAATCTGGAATCCAAGGTTCGACATTCCAAGGTGATAGGTACTGGGATATACGAGAGCAACAGTGAGTTTGCCTCCCCAATCCTTGGTTATCGTTCCTTCCTCCCTGGCCAGTTTGTCGCGGTAAAGGGAAATGATTCTCTTGTACACGTCTTGGATTCCAGGGTTTATTAATCGGGTTTTACTCTCAGAAATGTGGGATAATCCAGACCATCCTTAAATTTAAACTTGTCAAAAAGACCTTTCTTGGATTTCTTTTTCCCATCGTTCTCCTTGCTTGAGAGATTAATCTTTTCCCTTTGAAAGGTAGGCATATCAAGATTCACGCCGTTTCTCCTGACCGTCCAGTCGCTTTGAAGCTCCTCCGTGGTGGCCTGTCTGATATTCACCACTTTTTGAGGACTTTTGACCCGATCCATGGTCCCATCTTCCAATGAAGGCAATGAAGGCCGCTTTTTAGTCTCCACTATTTTTTCATTCGGGCCGTCGATTCCGGTGGCAATGACTGTAATCAATACTTCGTCCTTGAGATTTTCGTCGAAGACCATACCGAAAAAGACTTCCGCATTGTCGTTCACTTCATTTTTTATGTATTTGCAAGCCTGGTCCACTTCATCCCAGGTCATATCCGGAGGTCCTGATATGTTGATGAGCAGTCCTTTGGCGCCTTCAATGGAAATGTCTTCAAGCAACGGGCTGTTAATGGCCATCTGTGCTGCTTCACAGGCCCTGCCTTCCCCGCTTGCTTTTCCCATTCCCATGAGAGCGGAACCATTCTTTTTCATGACATTTTTCACATCGGCGAAATCCAGATTGATATAGCCCCGGTTGATGATCAGATCGGAAATTCCCTTTACGGCCTGCAGCAAAACATCGTCTGCTTTTGTAAAGAGCTCCATGAACGGGGTCGCCTTTTCTCCCAGGGTTTTCAGCCGCTCATTGGGAATGATGATCAGGCTGTCCACTTGTTCTTTCAGCGCTTCAATCCCTTCCATGGCCCTTTTCATCCGGGTTTTTCCTTCAAACTCGAATGGCTTGGTAACCACCGCCACAGTGAGTGCTCCGCTTTCCCTGCACTCGCGGGCCGCTACGGGGGAGGCACCTGTTCCCGTTCCTCCTCCCATTCCTGCAGCCAGGAAGACCATGTCGGAATGCCTGATCGATTCCCTCAGTTCATTGATGCTTTCCTCGGCGGATGTTTTGCCTACTTCCGGGTCGGCCCCAGCCCCCAGCCCCATTGTAACGGCGGGACCAAGCTGAATCTTTTTAGTGCAGCAGGAACGTTCCAGGTCCTGGCAATCCGTGTTGGCTACCAAGAACTCAACACCCCGCAGGTTGGAATTGATCATATTATTGATGGCATTGTTGCCGGCTCCTCCAATCCCCAAGACTTTTATTCTGGCATTATACCCCCCTCTTTCCGCTGAATCATCCACAAATTCAAATTTCATGATCTTGCCCCCCTTTCTTGTTCTTTTTTACAATCCCCTGATGTTGTGTTATCCATTAGATGATTTCCCGAAACCATTTTTTCATTCTTGACATGACGAGATGAAAGATATTGGTGTCCCTTATTCTGAATTTCTTTTTCTTTTCCATGGCCTTGGCTCCGTGGAGGACAAGACCCACCGCTGTTGCATACATGGGTTGGTTGACGAGTTCCGTAAGTCCGGTTATTCCCCGCGGGTAACCTATCCGCGCCGGGGCATTGAAGATTTGTTCCGCCATATCGCTCATACCGGGAAGTTCCGCCGATCCCCCTGTAACGACAACTCCCGAACTTGCCATTTCCGCATATCCCGAGCTGATCAGTTCGCTGTAAATGAGAGTGAAGATTTCTTCGATTCTCGGTTCAAGAATCTCCCCCAGGATTTCCCGCGATAAGATTCGGGGTTTTCTGCCTCCGACTCCTGGGACCTCTATGGTTTCATCTTTGCCGATCATGGAAGAGAGGGCGCAGCCATATTTGATTTTGATCTTTTCGGCCTCGATTTGAGGTGTTCTGAGACCTACGGCGATGTCGTAGGTAAGGTTGTCTCCGCCGAGGGCCAGTACGGAGGTATGCTTGATCACCCCCCGCGAGAGAAGGGCCAGATCGGTGGTTCCGCCCCCGAAGTCAATGAGTGCGGTTCCCAGATTTCTCTCTTCTTTCGCCAGAACCGCTTCGCTGGATGCAAGGGATTCAAGAACAATATCATACACATCGAGGCCTGCCCTATTGGCACATTTGATGATGTTCTGCGCGGAAGTCACCGCTCCCGTGACAATATGCACCTTGGCTTCCAGCCGAACGCCGGCCATCCCCAAAGGGTCTATGATCCCATCCTGGTCATCGACGATGAACTCCTGGGCGAGGGTGTGGATCACTTCTCTATCCATGGGAATAGCCACCGCGCTCGCAACCTCGATCACACGAGCGATATCTTTCTTAGTGACCTCCTTTTCCTTGAGATCAATGACCCCTAAGGTGTTAAAGCCTTTGATATGACCGCCTGCAATGCCTGCATATACGGAGCTGATTTCACAACCGGCCATGGTCTCCGCTTCTTCAATGGCTTCTTTAATAGAATTGACCGTGTCTTCGATATTGATGACGACCCCTTTTCTCAAGCCTTCCGAGGGGTGACTGCCCATGCCGATGATCTCTACCCCGTCTTGGTGCACATTGCCTACTACGGCGCATATCTTGCTCGTCCCTATATCCAGGCCTACAATGATTTGGTCGGTCATCGTTCTTCTTCCTCTTTTCTCTTTTTATCCGTTCTTAAAGGAAACAACCGCGCCATCCATATAATTGAGATCAATGCGATTGATTTGTTCCATCTTTCCTGTTTTGGCAAGATGCTGGGCAACCTTTCGAAGTCCATCCATTTGTCCTTTCAGATGATCCCATTTAAATCTGACTTCGGCCTTGAGATGCTTGAAATAGAGAGACATGTCATCGTTGTTTCTTACATGGATCTCGGAGACCTGGTTCAGAGACAAAGGTTCGGCCTCCGCAGCTAAAATACTGATGACATGGGCGGTATTTTTCAGCAATGCCCTGGATTTTGTCGTGTCCTCTGAAATACCGGTGATCAGGGGGAAATCAACACTGTCCTGTCCGTCGACCTCTTTGAAAATCTCTCCATATTTGTTCATGTAGTAGATCCGGTCCATGACGACCAGCGCAAGCGGTTCCTGCCTTTCCGCATCGATGATCAAGGTGTTCGGGAACCGTCTCTCGAGTCTGACGGACCGTATCCAAGGGTGTTTTTCTATCTCATCTTTCAGGTTATTGAGGTTGATTCCAAGCAGGCTCTTATCCGAATCAAGGTTATGAAGTTCGATGATTTCCGCCTGGAGTCCTTCTTCGATCCCGGTTATCCGCACCTCCTCCAGGCGCATATACGGGGAGGAAAGCAGATATTGATAGAGCGCTAAAAAGGAAAAACTCACGACAGCCACAAACATAATAAGAAAGAAAATCTTCAGCAGCGCAGAACCTGCACCACGGATCGCCCGTATGGTGGAAGAGAAGATTTTCGCCTTATCCGGTTTTTTGGTTGGTTCGTGTCCCATAAAGAGGCTTCCAAGACCTATTTGCTTTCAACGGGTGTAAATCCGGAGTTTTGGAGTTTCGGGGTTTTGCGCCCGAAAATGGAAAAGCACCTTGTTTTATTCTCCGACCACCTGGACTTCCAATTCCAGCTCGACCCCGAAATCTTCCCTTACTTCTTTTTTTGCCCGATCGATGAGTGCAAGAATGTCTCTGGAACTTGCATTCCCCGTATTTACAATGAAATTGGCATGTTTTTCTGAAATCATTGCCCCGCCCATGCGAGCTCCCTTCAGGCCTGCCTTTTCTATGAGTCTCCCGGCGAAATCCCCCGGAGGGTTTTTGAATATGGAACCCGCACTGGGAAACTCTAACGGTTGGGTTTCCTTTCGTTTTTTGAGAAAATCCGCCACATGTTCCGAAACCTGTCTCGGGGTCGCTTTCTCCGCTCCGAAACAGATGCGGGTGATGAGGTTCCCTCGATCCATATCCAGTTTGCGATAGGAAAATTCCAGTTCAGATCTTGTAAACTCTTTCTTCAATCCCATGGGTGTGACCATCTGTACGTTCAAGACATGTTCAGAGATTTCTTTTCCGAAGGCGCCGGCGTTCATGAAAACAGCGCCCCCCAAAGTCCCTGGTATGCCGGCAAGAAATTCCATGCCGGAAAGGCCCTGAACCTTGCACCACATCAGGAAATCTTTGATAGAAAGACCCGCGCCTGCAAGAATGCGGGAACTGCGGTTGTCATCCAGGTACAATTCCATGAGCTTGCCACCGAAACGAATCACCATCCCCTTGAGTCTGTCATCCTTTACCACCAGGTTGCTTCCTCTGCCGATAACCATGCAGGGGAGACCTTCTTTGAGAAGCCACGGCAGGAGCAGGCAGAGTTCTTCCTCTTCAAGGACTTCCAAAAACGCATCCGCCTTTCCCCCCGTTCCGAATGTGGTGCACCGGGCCATGGAGCAGTCAAAGGAGACCCTCTTTTCGAACATTTGAATCAATTGTTTTTTCTGCTCCTCATTCATGACAAATCAGTGAACGGCACAAATTTTTCCGGGTCTGTTAAGAATCCGGATGCCTAGCTGGTAAATATTTCCGGCCCCGAGGGTCAGCAGGAGATCTCCCGGCTGGATCATGGCGAGAACGGCCTCGATCATCTCTTCCTCTCCGGAAAGAGACAGAACGTCCTTGTGTCCGTGATCCCGTATGCCCTGTACAAGATTTTCAGAAGTCACGTTTTCAATCGGCTCTTCTCCCGCGGAATAGATGGGCGCCACCAGCAATACATCCGCATCGTTGAAGCTGATGGCAAAGCGATCGAAAAGCGCACTTGTCCTCGTAAATCTGTGGGGCTGAAAAGCAACCACCAGCCTCTTCTCCGGCCAACATTCTTTTGCGGTTTTGAGTGTGGCGGCGATTTCCGTAGGATGGTGCCCGTAGTCATCGAGGAACAGAATCCCTTCCCTTTCCCCCTTCACGTGAAAACGTCTTGCAAGACCCCCCAATGCCTTGAGCCCTTCTCTGATCACCCCCATATCCAGGTCCAGTTCGAGACCGACGGCTGTGGCAGCCAGGGCGTTTAAGACATTGTGCTCTCCAGGCATTCCAACGGAGATCCTGCCGAGAGAATTCCCGTGCAGGGTAATCTCAAAGCTTGTTCCCGCTCGTTCTTTGCTGAGGTCTTTTGCTCTCAAATCCGCTTGCGAACTCATGCCGTAGGTGATGTGGCGCTTTTTGAGATGGGGGATGATCCCCTGAATTTCTTCGTTGTCGAGACACAATACGGCAACCCCATAGAACGGAACCTTGTTGATGAAGTCGGTGAAAGTCGTTCGGATTGCGTCCATGTCTCCGTAATGATCCAGATGTTCCTGGTCCATGTTGGTCACGACCGCAATGGTGGGAGACAGCGCAAGAAAGGAGCCGTCGCTTTCATCGGCCTCTGCTACCAGGATCTCCCCCTGGCCAAGCTTGGCATTCGATCCACCCCAGATATCCAGCCTTCCGCCAATCACGACGGTGGGATCCATGTTTCCCTTGGTGAGGATGGATGCAACCATGGATGTTGTGGTTGTTTTTCCGTGTGCGCCCGCAATTGCCACGCCATATTTGAGCCGCATGAGCTCGGCCAACATCTCCGCCCTGGGGATTACCGGGATGAATCGACTCTTGGCCTCCAAGACCTCGGGATTGGTTTTTTGCACGGCGGAAGAATAGACGACAACGTCCGCGCCCTCCACCTGTTCCGCCCTGTGACCCCGGTATACGACTCCCCCCAGTTCCGTGAGCCTTTCGGTTACGGCCGTATCTTTGAGATCCGAACCGCTGACCTCGTATCCCAAGTTGATCAGCAGCTCGGCAATACCGCTCATGCCTATGCCTCCGATCCCCACAAAATGAATATGTTTTGCTTTTCCAAACTGTTTCATGGTCTTAAGGCCTCTAACTCATCGACAATCCTTTTTGCAGCATCGGGACGGTAAATGCGGCCGGCTCTTTCTCCCATTTTCCGAAGAGCAGCCCTGTCTTCCATATACTTTGTAAGAATCCGTCGGAGACTTTCCCCGTTCAGGTCTTTCTGGTGGAGCATCTCCGCCCCGCCGATATCCACCAGGGCACTCGCATTGGTTTCCTGATGGTTGTTTGCGGCAAAAGGGTAGGGGATCAGCACGGAAGGCTTCCCCAGCGCCGCCAGTTCAAAGATGGTCGTCGCACCCGCCCTGCCGACAACCATGTCTGCGAACCCGTAGGCCTCCGCCATTTCCTGGATAAATGGGACCACTTCCGCTGACAACCCCCTGTCTGTATAGGCTTTACGCACTCTTTCAAAATCGCTCTCGCCGGTCTGATGGATTACCCGAATGCTTTTTCCTGCCGTCTTCAATTGAGTCAGGGTCTCCACAAATGCCTCGTTCACCGCCCTGGCCCCCTGGCTGCCCCCCACAACCAGCACGTGGAATGGGCCTCTGTCCGCTGTCCGTTTTTCAACAGCCTCAAAAAGCTCTTTGCGCACCGGATTGCCGGTGAGCACCGTCCGTTTCGATTTCAAAAAGGGTTCACATGCTGAAAAAGAAATGAATGTGCGATCGACCATCCGTGCCAGCAAGCGATTTGTGAGGCCGGGATAGGAATTCTGTTCATGAATCGCTGTAGGAATCCCCATCCCTTTGGCTGCGAGACAAAATGGTCCTGAAGAATATCCCCCTACCCCCAGGACAACCGACGGAGAAAAGCGTCTGATGATGGCCGCGGATTGCAGGATGCTTCGGGGAATTCCCATCAGAACGTTCAATCCTTTTTTCCATCCCTGTCCTTTCAAACCTTGTATGTCAATCGATTCCGTCCGAAATTGATAATGAGACAGAATCCCCATTTCCATTCGTTTTCGGCCGATCACAAAAAGGATTCCGGCATCTCGGTATCTCGACTGAAACTCTCTTGCCACTGCGATTCCCGGAAACAGGTGTCCCCCGGTTCCTCCCCCGGCAATGATGATTCTCAATTCTTTATCCCGCCTTTTCTTTCCGAAAATCGTGTTCATCCGAGCGCCCGTTGCCTCAACTCCTTGCGGAGATATTCAAGAGAACGCCTATGCTCAGCAGCGTCATGATCAGGGAAGAACCACCGTAGCTTATGAGCGGAAGGGTCAGTCCCTTGGTGGGAAGCAGACCCAGCACGACCGCCATGTTAATGATGACCTGGAGTCCTAAAAAGCTGGTGATCCCCAAGGCGAGATAGGTACTGTAAAGATCCCGCGCTTTCAGGGCAACCCGTATGCCTCCCATAATCAGCGTGCCGAAAAGGATGATGATGGTAGTCACACCGAGAAGGCCCAGTTCTTCGCCCGTTATGGACAGGACGAAGTCTGTATGGGACTCCGGAAGATAAAAGAGCTTCTGTTTACTGTTGCCCAGCCCTGCGCCGAAAATCCCCCCGGAACCAAAGGCCAGAAAAGAGTGGATGATCTGGAACCCGATTCCCGATGGGTCTTCCCAGGGGTCCAGGAAGGCCAGCCACCTTTTTATCCTGTAGTCGGCCCTGCTTATCAGCCATATGACTACGGGAGAGCAGAGCAGAAAAAGGGAAGAAAGATGAAAAATTCTTACACCGCCCACAAACAAAGAGATCAGGAGCCAGAGAGCTATGATGACCGTGGTGCCCAGGTCGGGCTGAAGCAGAACCAGCAGCATCAAAATGCCTGCCACCAGCAGGTGGGGGAGGACTCCTCTTGAAAAAGACGTCATTTCAGCGCTCTTTTTCGACATGGAGTAGGCCATGTAAACCGCCAAAGAGAACTTGACCAGTTCGGAAGGTTGAAAGGAGAATGGGCCCAGATTCAGCCATCGGCGAGCCCCTCCTATCTCGCGGGCCAGTGCGGGAACATACAGAAGCCCCAGAAAACAGGCGCTGATCATCAAAAGAGGATACACAAACCTGGAATAGAGCGTATAGGGTACGTATCTGGCCACAAACATCAACGGGATGCCGATCAGGCAGAAAATAGCCTGCCTCTTCAGAAAGAAATACCCGTCTGCGAGACGGAGTTGTCCCAGATTCGAGCTTGCGCTGTAGATCATGACCAGTCCCAGGCAGATCAACAGCATGGTGGGGATCAGAATCATATAGTTGTAACCCGAATCTGTCGCAGCTTTCTCAGGCATGAACCAGTTCTCTCACGGCGTTGTTAAAGGTTTCTCCTCGCTGCGCATAGCTGGAATACATGTCAAAGCTTGCGCACGCCGGGGCAAGGAGGACGGAGTCCCCGTTTGCGGCCTCTTTAAAAGCGATGGCCACGGCTTCTTTCATATCCTCCGCCAGGGTGTAGGAAATCCGGCCCTTGAAGGCCGTTGCCAGCAGGTCTCTGGATTCTCCGATGAAAACCGCATGTTTCACATTGCCTTCCGCGGCCTCTACCAGGGAATCGTAGTCCGCGCCCTTATGTCTTCCCCCTGCAATGAGGATGATCGGACCATCAAAACTTCTGATGGCCCTGACCGCGGCATCAATATTGGTCGCCTTGGAATCATTATAGAAACGGATTTGGTTCTTCTTTCCTGCTAATTGCAGTCTGTGGGGAAGCCCTTTACATTCACTGATCGTTTGTTGAATGACGTTCGGGTCTATTCCCAAGGCTTCGCCTGCAAGTACCACCGCCATCAGGTTTTCGATGTTATGGATGCCCGGCAGAGAAAAGTCTTTTAAAGAAAAAAGTCGAGGATCGGTCTCCTTGATAGCTACGCGGATTGCACCCTGATCAAAAAAGGCCTGCCTGTCTCTTTGTTTCATGAAACCGTAACGGAGGATGGCCACAGGAGAGGACGTCTGGGCAGCATGTAGAACAGGATCATCGTCGTTTAAAATGGCATAATGACCGCTTCCCTGATTTTCAAACACGCGCAGCTTAGAGCGGATATAGTCGTCATATCCCCTGTACCTGTCCAGATGATCGGGAGAGATATTGAGCAGAATAGAGATCTCAGGACAAAAGGAAACGGTGGTATCCAACTGAAAACTGCTCACCTCCGCAACAATGTAATCCGCCTGTTCATGACGTGCCACATAGGCTGAAAGGGGCGTTCCCAGGTTGCCTCCCACAAAGGTCCGCTTCCCTGCGTTTGCAAGCATCTGCCCCAACCATGTGGTCACGGACGACTTCCCATTGGTCCCCGTCACCGCGATGATCGGGGTCGTGATAAAACGTGCCGCCAGTTCCATCTCACCGATTACCGGGATGCCTTTTTTGGCTGCCGCAAGCAGGTTGGGCGTATCATGAGGAACCCCCGGGCTTACTACGATTAGGTCCGCCTGCAAAAAACTTTGGGTGCTGTGCTCCCCGATTTCCAAAACAACGCCGACGTTTTCCAGGCCGCTCAGGATTTGAGGATCAATGTTTTCTCTTCCCCGCTGCTCCGTGACGGTTACTCTTGCGCCCATGTCGGCAAGGCAGCGTGCGGCCCAGAAACCGGAAATCCCCAGACCCACAACCAGGACCTTTTTCTCCAATACCTCCCTGTCCGATGGCATCCTCATGTGCGGTTCTGCAATGGTCTTTGACGTTTTCATAACACAGGCTACCTCAGCTTGAGCGTGCTGATCGACATGAGGGCCAAAATGATTGCAATAATCCAGAATCTGACGATTACCTTGGGTTCGGACCAGCCTTTCATTTCAAAATGATGATGGATGGGCGCCATGCGGAAAATCCGCTGCCCGCCGGTCAATTTGAAATAGGATACCTGAAAGATGACGGAGAGCGCCTCAAAGACGAACAGGCCTCCCACCAGGATGAGCAGGATCTCCTGCTTGGTCATTACCGCGACTGTTCCGAGCGCTGCGCCAAGGGGAAGAGAACCCACATCCCCCATGAAAATTTCCGCCGGGTAGGCGTTGTACCACAGGAATCCAAGCCCGGCGCCGACAAGCGATCCGCACAGGATGCAGAGTTCGCCGGCCCCAGGCAGATAGGGAATCTGCAAGTAGGAGGCGATCTTCACATGTCCAGCGAGATAGGCGAAGATGAGGTAGCTTCCGAAAGCGACAATGGCGGGACTGATGGCAAGGCCGTCCAGTCCGTCCGTGAGGTTGACGGCGTTTGACGTTCCCACGATAATAAATGCTGCAAACGGGATGTAGGCAAGACCCAGATCAGGAGCAGCCTGCTTAAAGAACGGTACGTTCAACAGCGGATCAAATCCGGGCTGGCAATAGATGATGACGGCTGCCCCCAAGGCGCCCGCAATTTGGAGGAGGAGTTTGGCCCTGGCACTCAGGCCACGGCTGTTCTTTTTGGATATTTTCAAATAGTCATCGGTAAATCCGATGGCGCCAAAAAATACGATGACGAATATAGCCGTCCAGACGTAAACGTTGGTCAGGTCGGCCCAGAGAAGCGTGGACAGGAGAACCGCAGGCAGGATAAGGCATCCTCCCATGGTGGGGGTTCCTGCTTTGGTTTGATGGGTGGGCGGGCCGTCTTTCCTGATTTGCTGCCCGATCTGCATATCTCGGAGCTTTCTGATGGTCCATCCCCCCAGCAGGAAGCAGATCATCAGTGCTGTCAAGCTCGATAGGATGGTCCTGAATGTGATATATCTGAAAACATTCAGCCAAGACACGTCCATATGAAATAAGTATATGAGCTTAAACAGCATTTGGTTGTGATCCTATTTCCCCTGCCCCATGATATGGGGGCTCTGCTTTTCCTTAGAAATGTTTTTATGCTGGTGAGCGAATCCACCGTACTTAAAAAAGCTTCCATGCCAAAGGGTTTATAGAAGTGTGATTCCACACGGTACATCTCGGGGTCTTGCAATCTCGTGTCGAATGCATTCCCGGTGATGACGATAACCTTTTCTTTTCGACCCTTTTCTTTCATGGTTCTTAACATGCCCACCCCATCCAATTTGGGCATATTAATGTCCGTTACGACAAGATCGAAGGGTTCGTTTTCCATTTTTGCAAGCGATTCCATGCCATCGCTTGCCAAACTGACCTGAAATCCTCTTCTGGACAGTACTTCAAAAAGGAGTATCCTGATGCCCTGTTCATCATCAACTACAAGAACCTTCTTTGTTTCCCTCATGGTTTCCCCTTTTTCGTTTGAAACAACTCGTAAAGATTTAGAGCGCATCGGATCTGCTCTTCAAGGAGTGCCGCTTTTTGAGCTCTTCGGACACCCTTTCAAGACCCATTCTTCGTGACCCTTTGAGAAGAATAAGATCCCCTTCTTTCAGCTCTGCTAAAATGCTTTCAGCCATTTTTTTGACGTCTTGAACGACCTTCACCCGTCCCGGAGCCATCCCTGCCGCGAGTGCACCCTGCTCCATATCCCGGGCATGTTCTCCCAGGGCAAAAAGCTGCACCGCCCCGGCCCTGGCTACCCGTTCGCCCGCATTTCTGTGCGCCTGGACAGCGGCATCACCCAGTTCCAGCATATCGCCGAGCCCTACGATGAGCCGGCCTCCTTTGGTTCTCAAGGTTCCGACACTTTCGATGGCGGCCTTTAGCGAAGATGGATTGGCATTGTAGGTGTCGTCAACGAGGACCATATTTCTTTGAAGTTGCACAATCCCGAACCGGCCTTTCATCCCTTCATACCGGGCGAGCCCTTCGGTCAACGTTTCGGGTTTCTCGCTGAGGGCGATTCCTACGGCAAAGGCGGCCAATGCGTTCATTACATTGTGGAGGCCGGGAATGTTCAGCTCAACCGGCCAGGCGTTTTCGCCGTATTCCACCTGAAATCGGGTCCCTTTCAGCCCATGGGATGCAATCCCGCAGGCTCGCACATCGTTTTTCTCGCCCATGCCGAAAGTCATTTTTTTCCGGGAGACGGCATCGGCCTTTTTCATCAGGAGTTCATCGTCCCCGTTCAGGACCATGAAGGCCTCCGGGCGAATCCTTTCCATCAACTCAGCCTTGGCCTCGGCAATCCCTTCGAGGGAACCCAGCCCTTCCATGTGCGCCATTCCCACATTGAGTATTACACCTACATCCGGGTCCGCTATTTCGGTCAGGCGGGAAATCTCCCCGGGTCTGTTCATCCCCATTTCCAGCACCACTTTGTCGTGCTGTTCTTCAAGACCGAGCAGGGTAAGGGGGAGCCCTATGAGATTATTGAAATTGCCTCGGGTCTTTAAGATCCTGTTGCTTATCTCAAGAACGGAGGATGTCATCTCTTTGGCTGTGGTCTTTCCGGAACTTCCCGTTATGGCCACAACCTTCGCACGGTGTTGCCGGCGCCACCACGCCGCCAGATCACCGAGGGCTTTCAAGGTGTCGTCCACAACGAAAACAGCCGGACCGGGGCTTTGCATTTTCTCTTCAGAAAATACCCTATTCGCGATTGATCTGAAATATTCGGCCCCTTTGGTTTGAAAAAAGCTTCTTGTAACGATCGCCCCGGACGCGCCGTTTCTCAGGGTATCTCCCACAAAATTGTGTCCGTCAAACCGGTCCCCTGTGAGAGCAATAAACAGATCCCCACCCTGAATGGACCTGGAATCGGTGCTGAGACCATGGAAAACAGTGCTGTTTTCTCCATTGACAAGCAGTGCTCCGGTAGCTTTGGCTATTTCTCCGGCAGTTATCTGGTTCCACTTAGCAGGCATCGATTTCCTTTGTTCTCCTTATCACGGCAACAGGGAAGCCGCCTCCGAAGCTGTTTCCCTGTCGTCAAAATGTCTTTTCTTGCCCGCAATGACCTGATAGGACTCGTGGCCTTTGCCGGCAATGAGAACCATATCCTTTCCGGTCGCCGTTTGAATCGCCTTTTGGATCGCACTTTTGCGATCCAAATCGAGAAAATAGCGGTCCAGGCCTGATTTTAAAACGCCCTCTTCGACCTGTCGAGCTATGGTGAGAGGGTCTTCATCCCTGGGATTATCCGATGTAATGAAAACCATATCGCTTTTCCTGCCCGCCACGAGGCCCATTTCCGACCGCTTTCCCCTGTCCCTGTTTCCGCCGCATCCAAACACGGTAATGAGCCGCCCGGCAGTCAGCTTTCTAAGGGCATCCAACGCCTTGGAGAGGGCATCCGGCGTATGCGCATAATCGACAACAATGGATAGGGAATGTTCGTTTTCCACTCTTTCCAGACGTCCGGGAACACCATGCAGGTCGGCAATGCCCGAGGAGATGTGGCCAAGTTCGATTCCCACTGAAAGCGCTCCGGCCGCGGCCGCCAGGATGTTGTAAAGGTTGAAATCACCGATCAAACGGGACTGGATCCGGACATCCCCTGATGGAGTGATCAGATGTGCAGTCAGACCCCGGTCGGACGTATGAATATCCACCGCTCTTACCTGGCACCCTTTACCCAGGCCATAGGTCAGGACGGGAACGCCGGTCAGGCTTGCCAGTTCCTTTCCTCTTGGATCATCCCAGTTGATGACCGCCGTTGCGGAATCATTCTCGGGGTTCTTTGACAGTCCCTTGAAAAGGAGGCTTTTGATGGCAAAGTAGGCGTCCATCGAATCATGGTAATCCAGGTGGTCCCTTGAAAGATTCGTGAATATGGCGGTTTGAAACGGGCATTTTCGAACCCTTCCCTGATGAAGCGCATGGGAGCTAACCTCCATGACGATATGGGTCACCTTTTCCGATGCCATGGCCTGCATGATCCGCATCAAATCCAGGGATTCGGGTGTGGTGACGGACGCCTCCCATGTTTTGTCGGGACTTCGGTAATTAATGGTGCCAATAATTCCGGGGCTCTTTCCCGCCGTGATGAGAATCGATTCCAGGAGGTAACTCGTAGTTGTTTTTCCGTTAGTTCCCGTAACGCCTATAAGCGGGATTCCTCTAAAGGGATAATCGTAGAAGCGGACGGCCAGCTCTGAAAGGGTCTCCCGTGCGTCTTCCACCTGGATACGGGTTATCTCCGCCCCCGCATTTTGTTTTGGCTCTTCCCCTGAAACCTCTTTGTCAAGCTCCTCGTGAATGACGGCGACCGCCCCATTTGAGACAGCATTCTGGATAAAATGTCTTCCGTCCAACTGATGGCCTCTCAGGGCTACAAAAAGAAAACCGGGTTCTACTTTGCGGGAATCATAGGCCAGACCCGCAATGTCCATGGAAAGGTCTCCGCTTATATGGGAGGTTGGGATTCCTTCCAGGAGTTCACGTAATTGTACCGTTCTTTTTGTCACCTTGATCCTGTTCCAGTAAGCGGGAGTTGCCCTGATTGCCCTGCATGCCGTTCGATTTTTACCCTGTCTCACATCTTTTTGGCGCATTTATGTAGGAGGTTTAAAGTGTACGATGAGATTTTTTGTCTGATTGATTTCCGACCCTGCCAGAGGCTCCTGTTCTGCTGCCAGACCGGATCCTTTTAGGCTCACTTTCAATCCCAGTTCCCTGCTCTGGTTGAGGACTTCTCTCATCCCCATCCCCTTGAAATCCGGCATGAGATTGTTTGCCAACGTGGGAGGGGGAGAGTCGGTCTCTTTGGTATCCTTGGCACTTATCCTCCGGGGTGTCACGGGCTTCACGTCCGCGACCATCGCCAATTCGGCTTCGGGACTGACCCCTAAATGGTTCAGCGTCCAGAGCCCCACCTCTTTAAACACGGGACCGGCGACGATTCCTCCATAGTAGAGTCCTCGAGGCTCATCAATGGCAATCATCAGGACCACTCTGGGTTTTTCCACGGGCGCGAAACCGACGAAACTTGCCACATATTTCGTCTTTGAATATCTTTTGGTCTTTTCATCCACCTTCTGCGATGTCCCCGTTTTTCCTGCTACCCTGAAACCCGAAATGGCGGCTTTTGGAGCGGTGCCATCGGCGCTTGTCACGTTTTCGAGTATGGCTGTCACTTTTCGAGCCGTTTTTTCCGTAATCACTCTTCGCACCACCTTCGGAGTATTTTCCATGACCGTATTTCCCGTTCCATCAATGATTTTCTTGACCACATAAGGTTGCATCAATTTTCCTCCATTAGCGATGGCGGCCATGGCCATGGCGAGCTGCAGGGAGGTGGTCGTCATTCCCTGGCCGAAACAGAGCGTCGCTTTGCCGATCTTTTTTGAGTCTTTTGAATCTCTGATAAATCCGCTTCTTTCCCCTGAAATATCAATGCCCGTTTTTTCTCCGAACCCGAATTTTCTTAAATAGGAAACGAAGGCTTCATGTCCCAGCTTTTCTCCCAGCTTAATCGCGCCGATATTGCTGGAATGAATTACAATATCCGCCACACTCAATTTCTCGTACTCATGGGTATCGTGGACAATTTTTCCACCGATTTCGTATTTTCCATTTTCGCAATCAAACATGGTATTCGGGGTTACAACGCCTTTTTCAAGACAGGCGGAAACAAGAAATGCCTTTATTGTGCTCCCCGGTTCAAAGCAGTCGGTTACCGCACGGTTTCGCCAGTATTCTGCTCCGTATTTTGAAAATATATTGGGATTAAATTCCGGCACCACCGCCATGGCCAGAATTTCACCGGTTTCAGGATCGACCACAAGACACTGCCCTGATTTTGCGCCTGAATCCCTGACGGCCGCGGCAAGGGCCTGTTGCGCCTTATATTGAATCTCCTTGTCAATGGTCAGCACCAGGTTGTGCATTGCTTGTCCCGAGGGTATGGGCGTCTTCATGTCGAAGGATCTTCCCCGGGCATCGTGCATGCGTACCAGATCTTGTTGCGGCCCTCTCAAAAAAGAGTCATATTTCTGTTCCAATCCTTCGAGGCCCTGGTTATCGGTTCCGGAAAATCCGATGAGGTGTGCCGCAATTTCTTTTCCAGGGTAGTAACGTCTACTTTCCGTTGTTACGCCTATCCCCTCTAAACCCGCGGCCTTTACGCGAGAGGCCAGGGTTGAGGGGATCCTCCGCTGTATCCATACGAAGGAACGCTTGTCATTCAAAATCTCTCGGATCTCCTGTTTTTTCATCTTCAAGATTTCAGACAATCGCCTTTCTGTTTCCTCCCTGTTTTTGACCGACTTGGGGTTGGCAAAAATGGAACCGACCTGGATGCTCAGCGCGAGTTCATTTCCGTCCCTGTCATAAATGATTCCCCGCTCCGGGGGCAGTTTTGTAATTCCTGTAATGCCGTTGTCGGCAATATCCTTGAGGTAATCCTTTTCCAGAACCTGCAGTTGATAGGCCCGGGCAAATACGGTGGCCAGGCCTGTCATAAAAAATACCGCCACCAGATGAATGCGAAATCGGATCCACTTTTTTTCCTTAACCTTCATGGCAACGTGATAATCTGCTTGGCGGATGGCTGCCGTAATCCAAGTTTTTTAACGGCTCGCGGTTCGAGATTTTGAGGAGATTTCAAAAAGGCCAGTTCCAGTCTCAACTTGCTGTTATTCGCCTCTAATCTCATCTCTTCTCTTTTTAGATCGCTGAGTGTGTAGCCCATCTGGGTTTTTTCAAAATTCGACCACACATAGCCAATGCTGCTGCCCATGAACAGGAAGATCATAAGGATCGTCAGAATAATCTGCTTCCGTGTGAGATGAAACTTCTGCCCCCGGCATTTTGTGTTTCTGATTCTGATTCCGGTAGAGGCGTTTCGGGCGCCCTTCATTTTTGAGATTGTTTCGGGTCTTGTCATGGTCAAATCCTTTCCGCAGCCCTTAGAACCGCGCTGCGAGCTCTCGGGTTTGTTGCTGTTTCCTCGACACCGGGTTTGACGCCCTTTTTTGTCAGTCTCCTGAAAAGTGCGATCTTATTGCATACGCAATAGGGAAAATCAGGAGGACACGTACAGGCTTTTTCCCATTTTACCATGGCCTGTTTCACGCGCCGGTCCTCGAGCGAATGGTACGACAGGACGACAAGCCTCCCTCCAGGGGTAAGGAGTGTGGGGATGCTGTCTAAAAATACCTCCAGGTTCTTCAGTTCCGTGTTGACCGCGATCCTGATTGCCTGAAAGGTTTTTGTCGCTGGATGCCTGGGGCCGAATCTTTGAGATGGGGGGTATGCGAGCCTGATGAGATCAGAAAGATGGGCGGAATTCTGAATAGGTCTTTTTTCACGTTCAGCAACGATTGCCTTGACAATCTGCCTGGCCCGTTTCTCCTGCCCGTAGTCTCTCAAAATGGCTTCAAGATCTTTTGGGGAGTATTCATTTACGAGCTGGTAGGCGGTAAGTTCGCTATCAGGATCCATTCGCATGTCGAGAGGTTCCTCCCTGTTAAAACTGAATCCCCGCCCGGAATCTTCGAGCTGACCGGATGACATTCCCAGGTCCAGCAGTACGCCATGGATATGCTGTATGTTTTTCTGATGAAGAACACTGCCCAGATCGGAAAAATTCGCCTGGACCATTTCAACATTCTTCTTTTGATGGGCCAGCCTTTTTCTCGAAAGCCGAATGGCATCAGGGTCTCTGTCCAGACAAATGAGACGGCCATCTTCACTCAGACGTTCCAGTATGCGTTGGCTGTGGCCCGCGTTTCCGACGGTCCCGTCTACATATATGCCATTCGGGGAATGAATCAGATATTGAATCGTTTCATCTACGAGTACCGGTTGATGAGGATACTTCAAGTCGGCCTCCCAATCGGGAAACATCTTCAATAGTTCACCAGGAAGCGATGCGGTTTGAATTTGAAACTTGGTTTGAATAACCCGATCGGTTTCCTGGTCGCCTGCTTTTTGACGGCTTTAACGGTCGCAATAACTTGCAATTTTCAGCTGTGTCTGGCATTCTGTTTCCACGTTCGGATAAATCGGGTAACCAAATGAAAGGAAATCGCTTAAATTCGAAGTTCCTGAAGAGACGGGCTGGATTCGAGAGAGATATTCCTGACTCTCTCGTACTCCGCGTCCCACTTATCCTTGTCCCATATCTCGAATTTCTTCAGATGACCGGCAAGTACAACTTCTTTGTTCAACCCCGCTTCTTCCCGTAATCTGGCGGAGATGGTGATTCTTCCATTTTTCAATGAACATTCTTCCGCGGAGGAAATAAAACTCCTGTAAAATGCAATGCCCGTTTCGTCAAACAGCGGCAGCGCGGCGATTTTTTCTTCCAAGATCGCCCAGGTATCTAATGGAAAAGCCCACAGGCACTCGCCTTTTCTTGTAACGACGAGGGTGTCATTCCCTAATTCCGTCAACACTTCTTTGAACCTGGAGGGAATGGCCAGCCTTCCTTTCTCGTCAAGAATATGTTTTGAACGCCCTCTGAACATGTTGTACCTTGTGCCACTTTGTTACACTTTATTGCACTTTATGACACTATGAAAGAAAATTATCTTCGTGTCAAGAAAAAAACAACATTTTTAGCAGCATAAGGCTGGAATCAACATGTGAGGGCAAAGAAAAAGCGGGGCACTATATGTAGGCATGTGATTGGGGCAGAGGGTCTCTAAGCGGCCATGTTTGGGTTGAAAAAAAAGTAAAAGAGGGAAATCGCATAAACGAAAAGAAAAAAGAGATTGAGCACCAGACCGGCATAGGCATAGTCTTTTTCTCCCATCTCCTCAATGCGTGGAATTGATTTGATGGAAAAAACAGCCCCCACAAGGAGGATGAGAGGAACCCCAACGAGGTAGACCGGCAGGAGTGGGGAAGAAAGGAGGGTCTCTCCTGCAACCAAAAGCAAAAGACAAAGGAGTCCGGCCGACAGGAAAGGCGCCAAAAATCCGAAAATAGCAAAATGATTTGTTTTTCGTCGTTCGGCAAATTTCATGACGTCGTCTCCAAAAAGTGAGTACTGTTCCGAAAAAATATTGACAATAGCAGCAAAGGGCTATAAAAAAAATAACTGTCTTTAAATAATGGGTTTTGTGCTGGATTTCCAGCGTTTTTTGTGTGAGGCCCCTGGTGAATGAAAAGAAACTTCAATCTTCAAAGTTCATATGAAAGGAGCTATCTATGGCAGAGAAAACGGGAGAAGCAAAAAGAAAAATGACCGGCATCAAGGAGCCAATGACAAAATCCCTGATTTTAAAGGAGATAGCGGAAAACACCGGGTTGAATAAGAAGCAGGTGTCTTCTGTTTTCGATGAGCTGGGTATTATCATCGAGCGTCATCTCAAGAATCGCGCTGCCGGTCAATTCACACTGCCGGGGCTTTTGAAGTTTGAAGTGAGAAAGAGGCCGGCCACGAAGGCGCGGAAGGGGATTAATCCTTTTACAAAAGTCGAAATGGATATCCCGGCGAAACCGGCACGCAGAGTGGTCAAGGTTCGTGCTCTGAAAAAAGTTCAGGATATGGCGCAGTAGGAGATGAAGAAGGCGGGATCAGGGCTGCAATGTGGTTCATGTCGTCCATGCCCGCTGGTTTTTTGACGAGCATTTGTATAGAGTGAAGAAAGCCTGTAGGTCACCGGTTGAACTACGGGCTTTTTTGGTTCTGGAGGACCTCTAATTGAGACTTACGCAGACTTTTCCCGAATGCATGAGTTGCCTGAAAAATCTATCGGAAGAGGTCATTCAAATGACCTGTGGGGATCAGAACCCCTCGGTAAAAAAGGAAGCCCTCCAAGGAGCCTTACATATTATTGACGAGGGTGAGAAGGCCGGATTGACTTCGCCTGAGATTGCCAACCAATTTTTGCGGCTTGTCAAAAAACTCTCAGGGGTAAAGGACCCTTATGCCCGTTTCAAGGCGGATGAAATGGAGCATTCGTTCAAGATCTCTTCAGAAGCCCGGCGGTATGTGGGGCGCGACCTGCGTTCCGCCGTTGTTTTCGCGGCCCTGGGAAACAGTCTTGATTTCTTCAAGGTCCCCCTTGAAGCGCTTGCCGATATCCCGAAAGAGATTGAGAAAGGGATCTTTTTTAATCGAGACGATCTGGACGTTCTTGATGAATTTCTTTCCAGGAAACCCGGAATGATTCTTTACCTCACAGATAATTCCGGAGAAATATATTTCGATCTTCCCCTTTACGAATATATGAAAACTCGTAGCAAGCGTATTGTTCTGGTGGTAAAAGGAGGACCTGCGTTGAACGATTTAACCGCAATGGAAATTGAGAAGGCGGGCCTGGAAGGGACGTTTGACGAGGTTGTCGACACGGGTGCCGATGGGGCCGGGGTGGACTGGCAACATTCCTCTGATAAATTTATTGGACTGCTGAATGAAGCGGATCTGCTTTTGACAAAGGGGATGGCCAATTTCGAAACGACCTGTTTTCATACCCTGCCTGTCCCGGTGTTTTCCATTTTCAGGGTGAAATGCAAGGCCATGGAAAATTTTCTGCATGCCCCGGCGGGAAGTTTCATGGCCATGTGGAGGGATGGACGTCCCGTTAGATAAAGGAGGTTATCTATGCATGCTACTGCCAAACAAGTGATTCACCTCAATCCGGAAGACAATGTGGCCGTTGCCATTTCAGACCTTGTTTCCGGAACTTCATTGAAAGATTTCGGTATTTCCTGCCTGGATTCCATCCCGGCCGGTCATAAGATAGCACTTCGAACGATCCATTCCGGGGAGGCGATCAGAAAATACGGTCAGCCTATCGGGCTTGCTTCGAAAGATATCTTTGCCGGAGGGCACGTTCATACGCAGAACTGCAGGATGGGAAATTTCTCCCGCGATTATGCCATGGGAATGGATGCCGCCCCAACGGACTATGTTCCGGAAGAGGAGAGGCTTACCTTTCATGGCATTCTGCGGGAGGATGGAAAAGTGGGCACCCGAAACTACATCGGCGTGCTTGCTACCGTCAGTTGTTCCGTCACTGTGGCAAGACTTATTGCCAACGGAGTGCAGAAGGAACTGCTGGCCCGCTTTCCGCGCGTTGACGGCATCGTTTCCCTGGGGCACGGATCCGGATGCGGCATGGCCGGTGATTCCGAAAGCTTTTCTCTACTGCAGCGCACGCTGGCTGGATATGCGCACAATCCGAACTTCGCAGGTGTCCTCATGGTGGGTCTTGGATGTGAGGTCAATAATCTCGACTGCCTCCTGGAGAATAGATCCCTTCAAATCGGTCCCCGGCTGCGAACCCTTAATATTCAGGATGCAGGAGGATCGAGAAAAACCGTTGCGCGAGGGATAGGCGTGATCAGGGAGATGCTTGAGGAGGCCGATCTCGTTGAACGGCATCCGGTTTCAGCAGCGCGTTTGCTGGTGGGCCTGGAATGCGGGGGCTCGGACTCCTACTCCGGCATAACGGCCAATCCGGCCCTGGGTGCCGCGGTGGATTGTCTGGTGCGACAGGGAGGAACCGCCATCTTGAGTGAAACCCCCGAGATTTACGGGGCGGAACATCTTCTTACGCGCAGGGCGAAACAGCCGGAAATCGCCGCGAGACTTATTGAACGAATTCACTGGTGGGAGACCCACACCGCCAGATTCGGTGGGACGATCAATAACAACCCCACACCAGGAAACAAGGCCGGCGGCCTCACAACCATCCTGGAGAAATCTCTGGGAGCGGCGGCCAAGGGGGGAACCACCAATCTGACGGAAGTGTACGGCTATGCGGAACCGGTTTCAGCCGGAGGCCTGGTGTTCATGGATACTCCCGGATACGATGCGGTATCGGTTACGGGGATGATTGCCGGCGGGGCTAATCTGGTCTGTTTTACCACGGGCAGAGGAACCGTATGCGGATTTAAACCGGTTCCTACGCTCAAGCTGGCCTCAAATACCGGAATGTATCAGCGCTTGAAAGAGGATATGGATGTGAATTGCGGGAAGATTCTTGATGGATCGGCTTCGATACAGGAGATGGGAGAGGAGATTTTCCATCTTATCCTGGATACCGCATCAGGGAAACCTACCCGGAGTGAACTTTTAGGGTTTGGGGATAATGAATTCGTTCCATGGCAGTTCGGTGCCGTCATGTGATTTTTAAAGGGGGAGGGGACGTCTGGTGAACAACCTTGAAACCATTTTTCTTGGTATGGTGCAGGGGCTTACCGAATTTCTGCCGGTCAGTAGTTCTGGGCACCTGGTCATATTCGAAAAGCTGCTTGGGTTGAAAGAACCTGAAATTCTTCTCGATGCGTCTCTCCATCTTGGCACCCTCATTGCCGTGTGCTTTTATTTCAGAAACGATCTGGTCAAGATGGTTACCGAGCTTTGGTCGTTTGTATTGCCCGGTTCAAGAAAACAGGACGGCGCCAAGCCGAATGCCCAACTTGCCATGATGGTGATACTGGGTTCCGTGCCAACGGCCATAATTGGGCTTATTTTCAAAGATCCCATAGAGGAGGCCTTTGGATCAATGTTCACCGTAGGCATCATGCTTTTGCTAACAGGGACGATTGTGGGGATCACCCGGCTGATTCCCAAGTCCCGCAACACGGCGATGCGCGTGGGCCCCCTGGTCGCCCTGGCCGTGGGGACGGCGCAGGGGTTGGCTATTATGCCGGGAATATCCAGATCCGGTTCAACGATCGTATGCGCTCTCCTGCTGGGACTTGACAGGGAGTTGGCTGGGCGGTTTTCTTTTTTGTTGGCCATTCCCGCAATTTTGGGGGCGGTGATCCTTCAAGTGGACGCGGAAGCTATTCACAGGCTGGGTGCTGTTCCTCTGATTCTGGGTCTGGTCTCCTCGGGAGTCATCGGTTTTATGGCGTTAAAAGTTCTGATGGGCATTGTAAAGAAGGGCCATTTTTATTACTTTGCCCCCTATTGCTGGGGCGTGGGGTGCCTGGCGATCTATTTTTCATAGGGGGCTTTCAATGGGGAAAGAAAAAAACAGCCGGAAAGAAGGAAGATCAGTCAAAGACTATATTGTCCTGGCGGTAAAAGGGTTCTGCATGGGTGCTGCCGACGTGGTCCCCGGGGTGTCGGGCGGGACCATGGCCTTTATCTTAGGGATTTATGAAGAATTGCTCAATGCCATAAAATCCTTTGATTTCAGAAGCCTCAGGTTGCTTGTTACATTCCGGATAAGAGCCTTTTTTGAAGAGATCTCCTGGCAGTTTCTTCTCTCTCTGGGGCTGGGAATCCTTACCGCTATCTTCACGTTCTCCAAGTTTCTGGCCTGGCTTCTTGAAAATGAACCGGTTCTGATCTGGTCCTTTTTTCTGGGGTTGATCCTTGCTTCCGTTGTGACGGTAAGCAAACGAGTCGATCAATGGAAAGTCTCCCGGTGGGTCTCCCTCTTGGCCGGGCTTGTGGGGCTCTATATCCTCGTCGGGCTTGTCCCCGTTTCCACGCCGGATGACCTGTGGTTTTTTTTCGTATCAGGAGCGGTGGCCATATGCGCCATGATTCTTCCCGGTATATCAGGGTCCTTTATCCTGGTTCTCATGGGAAAATATCAGGCTGTGCTTCAGGCGGTCAATGAGAAGAACTTCCTCCTTCTTGCTGTTGTAGCGGCAGGGGCGTGTGTGGGAATTGCCCTGTTTTCCCGCCTTCTGGCATGGCTTTTAGGCAAATACCACGATCTCATGGTGGCCCTGCTCACTGGGCTCATGATTGGTTCACTAAGAAAGGTGTGGCCGTGGAAGGTGACGTTGGAGAGTCTGGTTGACAGCCATGGAAAAACCGTTCCCATCTTACAGGCAAATATTTTGCCGCCCGCCTGGAATGGGGAGTTGATCGCGGGGCTTACCCTGATGATAATCGGTTTCCTGATCGTTCTGGGCCTGGAATGGATGGCCGGCAGGCGTACTTGAAACTGTTTTAGTTTTCCGTCTTGTTTTTCGGGGCGGCAGGTTTTTTAAAGTCGCTTTTCCGCAATCCGTATCTCGTCATCAGCTTGTGCAGCTGTCTGGTGGTGATTCCGGCGGCCGCCGCGGAATCACTGATTTTTCCATTCTTCTGCGACAACAGTTCTCTGAGATATCGCTTTTCAATATCCGCTATGCTCTTTCGCCGCACTTCCGCCAGGGTCATCTCCGCACCGAATGAAATGCCCGGGGAAGTGGCTTGAAATTCAAAGAGCTCATTGGGAAAGTTGTCCTGGGTGAGCATGGAGTTAGTCTCCAGGATATAGGCCCTCTCCACAAGGTTTTCCATTTCACGGATATTGCCCGGCCAGGAATAATTTTCAAATGCCTTCATCACCTGTGGATGGATGCCGGTGATTTCTTTGGAATAGTATTTGTTCATCTTTTTCAAAAATACATGAAAAAGATGGGGGATATCTTCTAATCGGTCCCTAAGGGGCGGGATTTCCAGAGGAAAAACATTTAACCTGTAAAACAGGTCTTTTCGGAACTGGCCCAGTTCGCACATCTGTTTCAAGTCCATGTTGGTTGCTGCAATGATTCGAACGTCGGTTCTGGAAGTTTCTTCTCCTCCGACCCGTTGAAACGTTGAATCCTGCAATACCTGGAGAAGCTTGATCTGGGCAGGGGGGGTGAGGGTGCCTATCTCATCTAAAAAAATGGTTCCCCCGCTTGCAATTTCGAATTTCCCAAGCTTTCTTCGAACCGCACCCGTAAAAGCCCCTTTTTCATGGCCGAAAAGTTCGCTTTCCAGAAGGGTGTCCGGGATTGCGCCGCAATGTACGCTGATGAACTGGGCGCCGCGTCTGTTGCTGTGCTGATGGATGAGATTGGCGATGACGCCTTTGCCAGTTCCCGTCTCTCCGGTGAGAAGAACCGTGCTCCTGGTCGGTGCGACGGACCTTACTTTTTCGTAGACCTTTTTCATCAGGGGGTTGTCGGTCCGGATGATTTCAAGAGATGTGGCATCCCAAAAATGGTCCCGCAGATAGTCCAGTTCCGACCTGAAAAGGAGGGACGCATGGACGTTGTTGAGTACGAATCTGGTTTCCTCCGGATCGATGGGATAGGTGAGATAGCTGCTGGCGCCGGCTTTGACCGCCTGTACCGCTTCCTTGACGGTTTCCTGGGTAGACAGTACAATGATTCCGACAGCCGGGTTTAATTTCCAGAAAGACCTCAGCGCTTCCTTGTATTCTCCGGGGTGTCCGTCTACCCGCAATTCTTCCAGATCAATGAAGAGAAAGTCATGCTGCTTGTTGCCAAGCATTTCCAGAGCTTCTGCCCCGGACGAGCCGTCGACACTGCATTCCGGTTCCAGAGAGGCACGGATAGCATGAATAATATCCGGAGACTTAGTCACAACGAGGATGGTTTTCATTTTCTTTCGTCCGCAGCTATTTTACTTTGCTCCCCGAAACAGTTTCGGAATCGGGTGTCAGCAGATGAAGACCTGTGTCGTCTCCTGCCGCCAAAACCATACCGCGGGATTCAACGCCCATCAGTTTTACCGGCTCAAGGTTCGCCACCACGAGAACTTGTTTCCCTGTTAATGTTTCCCTGTCGTAGTGTCCTTTGAGACCGGCCACCACGGTTCTTTCTTCTCCCACATCAACGGTCATTTGAAAGAGTTTCTTGGAACCGGGAATTTCATCCACTTTCCTTATGGTGCCGATCCTCAGGTCCATTTTCTGAAAGTCTTCGTAAGATATACAGGCCTTTTCCTCCACTGTAGATTCATTCTCCGTCCTATTCCTAACAGGATCAGCTTCTTCTCGCCCGACATTTTTCCCCTTCTTTTCTGCCGATTCTTTGTTCTCGATGCGAGGAAAAAGAGCAGGGGCCAGGGAAACCGGTCCTTCGGGTCTTTCCCTGCCCCAGGCCTTCAGGTCTTCGAGGGAAAGCGCAGCCCCCTTTCTTTTCATGCTCAACTGGTCCTGAATTTTTTCCGCTGTCTCCGGTATGAAAGGCCACAGGAGAGAAGCCACAATTTTCAGGGTTTCGTATAGATGAAAAATGACTGTTTCAAGCCTGGTCCTGTCCGTTTTGGCCAAGACCCACGGCGCCATAGCGTCAATATATTTGTTCAGCTTTCCAATGACTTCCCACACAGCCATTAATGCTTTGTGAAGTCCCATTTCCCCCATCAGGCGACTGTATTCATCAATCAGCTCAAGAGCGCTATTTTTCAGCGCTTCATCCTCTTCCATCATCGGTCCGCTTTCCGGCAATACCCCCTTGAAATATTTGTGCATCATGGACAGGCTTCTGCTTACCAGATTTCCAAGATCATTGGCGAGATCTGCATTCAAGCGGGCAACCAGCGCCTGTTCGCTGAATTCGGAATCAAGCCCGAAGACCATGTCTCTGAGGAGAAAATATCGAAAGGCATCAAGACCGTATACGTCCACAAGATCGAGTGGTTTGACCACGTTGCCGATGGATTTGGACATTTTGCCGTGGCTCATGTTCCAGTATCCGTGGACATTGAGGTTTTGGTACAGTTCAATGCCTGCGGATTTGAGCATACACGGCCAATAGATGCCGTGGGGTTTCAGGATATCCTTGGCAATAATGTGTTGGGCCGCGGGCCAGAATTTCTTGAACAGATCGCCGTCCGGAAAATCGATGGCGGATACATAATTGATCAAGGCGTCAAACCAGACATAGGTTACAAAATTTTCATCAAAGGGCAGGGTAATCCCCCAGGTGAGCCTGGATTTAGGTCTGGAGATGCAAAGATCTTCCAGGGGTTCGCTGAGAAAGGAGAGTACTTCATTGCGGTATCTTTCAGGTCTTATGAAATCCGGATGCTCTTTTATGTGGTCGATAAGCCAGTCCTGATATCGGCTCATTTTAAAGAAATAGTTGGCTTCCCGAATGACTTTCAATTCCGTGTCATGATCCGGGCATTTTCCATCCACCAATTCCTTTTCCGTATAAAAACGCTCACAACCCACACAGTAAAGGCCTTCATACTCGCTGAAATAGATGTCTCCTCTGTCTTTTACCAGGGTAAGGATTTGGCTGACAATGTTCTTGTGAAGCTCGTCGGTTGTCCGGATGAATCGGTCGTAGGAGATATTCAATTTTGGCCAGAGCTCCTTGAACATACTGCTGATTCTGTCCACATAGGCCTTTGGAGACTGCCCCAGGCGCCTGGCCGCTTCCACAATCTTATCTCCGTGCTCATCCGTGCCTGTAAGGAAAAAGGTTTCTTTCCCTGAAAGCTTATGAAAACGATTCAGTGCATCCGCTACAATCGTTGTGTAGGCATGGCCTATGTGGGGCTCGGCATTTACATAATAAATCGGTGTTGTGATATAAAACGGATCTTGTGATGGCACTACCGGTTACTCCTTCTTTTTTTTCTCTTCGGTGTTTTGGGTTTTTCACTGGGGGGTCTGCTTTGCGTTTCAAGAATGATTGTCTGGGTTTCTATTTCCTCTCCGGAATCGAGAAGAACGGTGACCTCTTCCTTGAGGATATTGCGCCGGATGACTTTTCCTTCACCCTTTTCTGTTTTTACTTTCTGCCCTATTTTTGGCATCTTTCGGGATGTTTTATCATAATAGTCATATTCATAGGTCAGACAACACATCAGTCTGCCGCACATCCCCGAAATCTTGCTGGGATTCAGAGAAATGTTCTGCATTTTCGCCATCTTGATGGTTACCGGTGCGAACGCCTTCAGGTGTGAGGAACAGCACAGGGATTTTCCGCATACGCCGATTCCGCCAACCATCTTTGCCTGGTGTCTTACTCCGATCTGTCTCATTTCGATCTTGGTCCTGAATTGTCCCACCAGATCTTTTACGAGCTCCCGGAAATCCACACGCCCGTCAGCTGTGAAAAAAATGACGATTTTGCTGCCGTCAAATCGTCGTTCCACCGATACGAGACTCATGGGGATCGATTTTTCGCGGATTCTCAGGTAACAGTAATTGTAGACCTTTTCTTCCAGTTGACAGCACTTGTCGTATCTTTCAATCTCTTCTTTTGTGGCAAGGCGGAATATCTTCTTGAGTTCACGAGCGGGTCCGTCTTCGGTTTTGATTTGTGGTTCGGTACAGACACAACCGATGGCGGGTCCTTCTTCGGTGACAACCATGACCTTGTCGCCCTTTTTGAGAACAAAATGACCGCTGTTGAAATCGTAGACATTTCCACGACTTCTGAACTGGATGCCGACAATCTTGCTCATAAGCCTACCCTGTTTCCCCTTCTGTTCCGACGCCCTGCAAGGCACCCTTTAAACGCAATACGAGATTTTCCATGACCAGCGACGGATTCCTCATCCTTTTAATTTCCCCATGGGCTCGATCGACCATCAGAATGCACTCCACGATACCCTGTAAGCTATAACGTCCTGCAATGTTTTGCAACGGTTCTTGAAAGTCTTCATTGATAAGCATTCTCACGGGGCTGCCGGTGGAAAGGACCAGAACATCGCGATAGCATGCCCTCCAGGTCTCCATCAGGATCAAGAGGCTGTTTTCCCTGTCGCCGGAACTATCTTTTCGACCCTTTGCCCCGCTTGCCATGTCAAAGGCCAGCGAGACGGCGTCTGCCCTGGTCATATCATGCAGGGATAATAGGCGTGAAATCCATTCCCTTCTTCTTTCCTGAAAATCCGTTTTCAGCATTTCCAGCGCCAGGCCCGGACTTCCCTGAGATATCCGGGCCATAATCCGGGCCTCGGGTTCCTGGAGCCCTTTTGTTTCCACCAGCCACCTGCACACGTCCTCCACCGGAATGGGTTGGAACGATAATCTCTGGCAACGTGAAACAATGGTTGGAAGCAGATCGATCGGTTCCGTGGTGTTCAAAATCAGGATGTTCCCGGATGGCGGTTCTTCCAGGGTTTTCAGGAAGGCGTTCGCCGCTTCGCCTGTCATGGTTTCGGCATTGCGGATGACGCTTACCCGGAAACGATCAATCGGAGCAAAGGCGAGTTGTCTGTTCAACTCCCGGATTTGTTCGATTTTTACGTTCTGCCCATCGGGGGCAAGGCTGTAAAAATCAGGGGAATTCCCGCTGAGTATCTGCTTACAAGCGGGACATCGTCCACATCCTTCAACACCGCTGGAATTCCGGCAGTTCAGGGCCATGCAAAGGGCCATGGCCGTCATGGTTTTTCCAATCCCCGCGATTCCGGTAAAAAGATACGCATGAGGCATCTTTTCACGGGACATGACCTGTCGGAGGAATTTCTTGGCTTTGCTTTGACCAACTATTCGGGAAAAGAGCATGACGTCCGTGCTCCCTGAGGCAGGAGTGGCTTTATGCAGCTGAATATGATTTTCTCCAGTTCATCCACTTTCAGGGTTCCATCTACGACGATGAAGCGTTCCGGGTTGTCTTGGGCAATGGAAAGGTATCCTTGTCTTACGGAGACATGGAAATCGAGCTTTTCCTTTTCGAAACGATCCTGCCCCTGTTCGACGCAACTGTCATTTCTTTTGAGGGCGCGGAGCAATCCCACCTCTGCCGGACAATCGATCAGGAAAGTGAGATCCGGAAGGATACCTCGAGAGGCCATTTGATTCAGCATCGTTACCGTGTTCATATCCTGTTCTCTGGCATACCCCTGGTAAGCGGTGGTTGCATCGAAAAAACGGTCGCACACAACCCATTTCCCCGCATGCAGGGCGGGCCTGATGAGCCTTTCCACATGAATTGTCCTGTCGGCCTCATAGAGGAGCAGCTCTGCAAGGGGCGGCAGATCCCAGTTTCGCGCGTCGAGAAGAATGCGCCGGATTCCCATGCCTATTTCCGTTCCTCCCGGCTCCATGGTGAGGACGGATGGGACCTTCAGTCGCGTCAGCCGTTGAAGCAGCAATCTCGCCTGGGTAGACTTTCCGCATCCCTCTATGCCTTCAAATGTGATAAACAATGTGACCACCTTTCATTCGGCCCCTTGGGGGCGACCTTTCATCTCCGTCGGAATATAGGAGACAAACCCGGGGGGGTCAAGGGATTTTCTCCCGATTTCCCATGTTCACAAGAAATTCATCTTGAGTATAGGGTATGAATTTCCTATGATGATCTAAAATGAAAACATAAGGTGAAAGACTGATGCCGTCAAACGAAGAAAATCAAGGCCCGGGGGTCTTCACCGTCAGCGGGCTGACGGAGGCCATAAAGGAAGTCCTTGAAAAGCAATTTGAATTTGTCTGGGTGGAAGGAGAAATCTCCAATTTCCGAAAACCGGTTTCCGGACATTTTTATATGGTGATCAAGGACGAGAAGGCACAGCTCAGGGCGGTGATGTTCCGGATGCAGGCACGGTATCTGAAATTCACGCCCGAAGACGGCATGAAAGTTCTTGTCCAGGGCAGGCTCGGAATCTATGCTCCCAGGGGAGAATATCAGATCGTCCTGGATTATATGGAGCCGATGGGTGTCGGGGCCCTCGCCATGGCTTTTGAGCAGGTAAAAAGGAAGCTGTCCGCAAAGGGGATCTTTGATCGGGAAATCAAGAAGCCTCTCCCTTTTCTTCCAAAAAAAATCGCCGTGATTACCTCCCCTACGGGGGCGGCCATCAGGGATTTTCTTAAAGTGATTCAAAGAAGATTCGTCAATATGGAGATTGTTATTGTTCCCGTCAGGGTGCAAGGGGAGCAGGCGTGTCAGGACATGGTGGAAGCCCTTGATCTGGTTAACCGCGATCTGAAAGTGGATGTCATTGTATTGACGAGAGGAGGTGGTTCCCTGGAAGATCTTTGGGCTTTCAACCAGGAGGAACTTGCCTATGCCATCAGGCGATCCCTCGTTCCGGTGGTTTCCGCGGTCGGTCATGAAATCGATTGGTCTATTTCCGATCTGGCCGCCGATTTCAGGGCAGCCACCCCGTCGGTGGCAGCTGAAATATTGGTTCAGGAAAAAGAATTCCTCCAAAACAGGCTGGAGGCTGCTCATGCACGGCTCAAAACCGCCATTCTCATGAAAATAGGAACGAGGCGGGAGCTGGTCCATTCGCTCACCGGGCGGATGAAAAGTCCCAGAAAGAAGATCCAGGACCAATTGTTTCGCGTAGATGATCTGTTCGTTCGCCTGACGCGTTTGATGAGAAACGCCATCGAATTGAAAAGACAAGGGCTTTCCACTGAAATGAGGGCGCTGCGTCTGCACTCTCCGGCCATGAGAGCCGCTTCCATGCGGCAGATGCTTGCTTTTCAGCAGGTGTCTTTGGCCAGGGCGATGCATCAGCGTCTCGCGGATCTGAAGGTGGGGAGATCGCTTCTGGAGAAAAGAATAAACGATTTGAGTCCTCTTGCCATCCTTGATCGCGGATACAGCATCACCAGTAAACTGCCCGAAAGAACCATCCTCAAAGATGCAGGATGCGTCAGGAAAGGCGATGCGGTCCATGTGCTTTTGGCAAAAGGGGAATTGACATGCGTGGTGGAAAATAAGGGGTAACGGAAAAGGAGACTCCATGAATCTGGGTATCTTCGACAATATGAAAGAACCGGAACTGAAGAAATATATTGAATTTCTCCTCTGGCATTATCGGGTCATGGATGCTTTCTGGTTTATCAAGGTGGGGGAGCGTTTTGATCAGGAGACCGCGGAACGACTCAATGAACAGGTATGGGGACGGGTGGCCGGCATGGCGGCAAAAGATCTCTTGGAACGATTTGAAATCCGAGAACCCGGATTGAAGGGTTTTGTGAAAGCGCTCAAACTTTTCCCCTGGTGCATTCTTGTGGGATACGAAATCGAAGAAAAGGAGAATGAGGTCCTGATCTCGGTTCCGTCGTGTCCTACCCAGCAGGCAAGATTGGACCGGGGGCTTGGAGAATTTGTGTGCAAAGAGATGCACAGGGGAGAATTTGAGAGTTTTGCCAGGGTGGTGGATGATCGCATCCGGACTGACTGCCTTTTCGCCCCGCCGGACCCACACCCGAAAGAGATGTTTTGCAAATGGCGTTTCTTACTGAATGACAGCCTTTGAGAAGGGCTCGCTAGGATGTATCTTATCCAAGAATCCCAGCAGGAATGGAGTCGTAAGGCGGAATGAATTGTCTGAATCTGAAATTCGCTGCCTGAAAATTAAAATAGGATAACATGTTTCTATTGAAAAAAATCATAGCCCCCTTCTTCCTTCCGCTGCCCTTCTGTTTGCTTCTCTCTTTTGTGGGACTTTTTCTTCTGTGGCGGGGCAGAATGAAGACCGCCGGGAAAGTCGTTTTGACCGTGGGGTTGGTCCTCCTGACCATGTTCAGCTATCCTCCTGTTTCACGGATGATAAATGCCCCTTTGAATGGCAGATACGAGGCTTTTTCCAGGGAATCTTTACACGGCGGGATTCCTGAAAAAAAGAAAGCGGAATATGTGGTGGTTTTGGGGGGCGGACACAACTCCCATCCTTCCATTCCCGTTCCGGGGAGGTTGTACGGGGATTCCCTCATCCGGCTGCTTGAAGGCATTCGGATCTATTGGTTGAACCCCGGAAGCAGGCTGGTCCTGTCTGGGGGAGGAGCCTATGACCCGGTCCCAGAAGCCCGGGGGATGGCGGACGTCGCCCTTTTTCTGGGAGTGAACCCCGACGATCTGATCCTTGAAAAGAACTCTCTGGATACAAAAGATCAAGCCATGATGATTAAAGCTATCGTAGGAGATCACCCTTTTGTTCTGGTGACATCCGCAACCCATCTTCCCCGTTCCATGGCCCTTTTCAGGAAAATGGGAATGGCCCCTGTCCCGGGTCCGGCCGGTCCCACCTGCAGAGCGCCAGAACCCTTGATGCCGGACGATTTTTTCCCGGACTCCAACGCCCTGGACAACTCCACCCGTGCCATACACGAATATGTGGGGATGCTTTGGGCGAAGATGCGAGGGCAGATGTGACAGACCCGGAAAAGCGATCCTTTTTGAGAAACAAATCCATTTTTAAAACAGGTGCTGTTTCAAGAACGGCAATCATCAAGTTTGTCCTTCTCGCCGTCTTTATTCTTACCGGAATCCTGATTCTCCGTTTCACCTCTTTAAAGGAAACAGTGACGCCGGAAGTCCTTGGACGTCTTGTGCAGGCATGCGGTCTGTGGGCGCCGGCAGTGTTCATTGCTTTTGAAGCAATAGCCATATGCCTCTTTGTCCCGGCCAGCATCATGATTGTTTTGTCCGCAACGCTCTTCGGGGTGTCCTGGGGGTTTTTCTGCGGGTGGATGGGAGCGGTGGCAGGTGCCTGTCTGGCGTTTGCCATTGGAAGGTCGCTGGGAAGGGATCTGGTTGCATCCCTGATTGGCGGAAAGCTGGAAAAATACGATAACGCCATAGAAGCCAATGGGTTTGTGACGGTTCTTTACGTAAGGCTTCTCAATTGCCCATTTACGCCCATGAACTACGGTTTCAGCATTACGCGAGTCCGTTTCAGGGATTATCTTCTGGGGACGGGTCTGGGGGTGCCTGTTTCGATTTTTATTATCACTTTTTTAAGTGCAACATTGAAAAATGTATGGTCTTCTGGTACATGGGAGCAGCTTGTTTCACCGGAAGTCTTTTTCGCCCTGGCGCTTTTCGTTTTTTCCTTTTTTATCCCTGCAATTCTCAAGAGGATGGGGGCCGGGGGAAAGATAAAAAAATTATAATTTATCCAAGTCAGGAAAGGAGTTTTAGACAAAATGAGATCGAAACTGGACGAGCTGAGTGTCAATACCATCAGGATGCTCTCGGCGGATGCTGTTCAAAAGGCAAATTCAGGCCATCCCGGCCTCCCCATGGGAGCGGCATCCATGGCGTATATCCTGTGGACGCGATTCTTGAAGCACAACCCGGAAAATCCGGAATGGGAGGACAGAGATCGCTTTATCCTTTCCGCCGGCCACGGTTCCATGCTCCTTTACAGCCTCCTTCACCTGACGGGATATGACCTGAGTCTGGAGGATCTGAAAGCATTCCGCCAATGGGGAAGCAGAACGCCCGGTCATCCGGAATACGGCCTGACTCCGGGGGTGGAAATTACGACGGGACCGCTGGGCCAGGGTTTCGCCGGAGGAGTGGGAATGGCGCTGGCAGAGCAGTTTCTGTCTACCAGATTCAACCGGCCGGGGTTGGAAATCGTCAATCATTTCACCTATGGAATTGTGAGCGACGGCGACCTGATGGAAGGCGTGACGCATGAGGCTGCCTCTCTGGCCGGTCATCTTGGCCTCGGCAAGCTTATCTATCTCTATGATGACAACCGGATTACCATAGAAGGTTCTACGGAGATCGCCTTTACGGAGGATCGAAAAGAACGGTTTCGCGCGTACAACTGGCATGTCCAGGAAGTTCCGGACGGCAATGATCTTGAGGCCATCGAAAAGGCCATTCAAAAGGCGCGCGCTGAAACCAAGAGGCCGTCGCTGATTGCGGTAAGGACTCACATCGGGTATGGCAGCCCCAACAAGCAGGACAAGGCATCCGCCCACGGGGAACCGTTGGGGGCCGATGAACTTGCCCTGACAAAAGAAAGGTTGGGGTGGCCAAGCGATGCACAATTTCTTGTGCCCGACGAGGTGCGGAAACATCTTTCGAGAGCTGTTGAAAAAGGGCTTCAAGAGGAAAATGCCTGGAAGACGCTTTTCCATTCTTACAAAGAAAAAGAGCCGGAGATGGCTTCCGAATGGGAGCGTTTTATGAAAGGTGGCTTGCCGGCCGGATGGGACGAGGATATTCCGGTCTTTCCTCCGGATGCAAAGGGTATGGCAACCCGGGTCGCCTCCGGAAAAGTCCTCAACGCCGTTGCCAAAAAAGTGCACAATCTCATGGGAGGTTCCGCCGACCTTTCTCCCTCAAACAAGACGGAAATCGCGGGGGAGACGTATTTTCAGCCGGGATCCTACCAGGGGCGCAACCTCCATTTCGGTGTTCGAGAACACGGCATGGGCTCTGTTCTGAACGGTATGGCCCTCCACGGGGGCATCATTCCCTATGGGGGCACCTTTCTCATCTTTAGCGATTACATGCGGCCGGCCATACGACTCGCCGCCCTTATGGGTTTGAAGGTGATCTATGTATTTACCCACGACAGCATAGGGCTTGGTGAAGACGGCCCCACGCATCAACCTGTTGAACAGCTCGCCTCCCTGCGGGCCATTCCCAATCTTACCTTGCTCAGACCCTGTGACGGCAATGAAACCGGGGAGGCCTGGAAGCTGGCCCTCACCCTGACCGATGGCCCCGTGGCTCTCGCTCTCACAAGACAGGGACTACCCACCCTTGATAGAACAGAGTACGCCTCCGCATCCAATGTGGGAAAGGGCGCTTACATCCTCAAGGATTTTGGAGAAAGAACGCCTGATTTGATTCTCATTTCCACCGGTTCGGAAATACCTATCACGCTCGCTGCTGCAACTGCCCTCCAAGAAAAAGGAAAAGCCGTGCGGGTGGTCAGTATGCCGTCGTGGGAGCTGTTTGAAAAACAGCCGGCGGAATATCAATTGCAGGTATTGCCTTCCGAGATAAAAGCCCGCATCTCTATCGAGGCGGGATCTTCTATGGGATGGCACAGGTTTGTGGGAGAGGCGGGGGCGACCATCAGTCTCGACCGGTTCGGGGCCTCCGCGCCGAGCAGCATCCTGTTCAAGGAATTCGGATTCAGCGCAGAGAAGATTGTGGAACGGGCCATGGATTTGTTGGGGTAGGATTGGTGCGGGTGCATGGCAGTCATGCCTTGCTTTATAGCGAAGGTTAATGAAAATTCATCGGCTTTTCAAACCGTTAGATTCTGGAGCTACAGGAGATGGATGCTGAAAGGGAAGAGACGTCTGTGACCGGACCCGATTTTGAGGCACTGAGCGAAAAGATCGGATACCGGTTCAGGAATCCTGACCTGCTTGTTCAGGCGTTCTGCCATTCTTCCTATGTCAATGAACAGAATAATGCGGCACTGAAAGACAATGAACGGCTGGAATTTCTGGGAGATGCCGTGCTTGATTTGGCCATCAGTCACCTTCTCATGGAGCGATTCAAGGATGCTTCGGAGGGAGAATTGTCCAAGTTCAGGGCCATGGTGGTGGATGAATCCGGGCTTTTTCAGGTTGCCTCAACGCTGGGTCTGAGTGAATACCTCTTGCTTGGCAAAGGAGAGGAGCAGACGCAGGGCAGGGAAAAACCATCCATACTTGCGGATACCGCCGAATCCGTTATTGGGGCTGTCTACCTTGACGGAGGGTTTGAAAAGGCCCTGCAGATGATTGAGAAGGCGTTTTCCCAATTGCTTGAAAAAGTCGGAAGCTACGAGCTCCACAGCGATTTCAAGAGTCTGCTGCAAGAATTTACCCAGCAGACCAGAAAGATGTTGCCAAGGTACCAGATTGTTGAAGAAAGCGGTCAGGCCCATAAGAAGACCTTCCGGGTGGCGCTCCTTCTGAACGGGGAGAAAATATCTGAAGGGGAGGGCAGCAGTAAGAAGGAAGCCGAACAAAACGCTGCAAGGGAGGCCTTTTTTTGTCTCAAAAAAAACTGAGGCCTTTTATTATCCCGGTATTTATTCCGCACACAGGATGTCCACACAGATGCCTGTTTTGCGACCAGGAAAAGATTACCGCCCGGGAGGCGTGGACCATCTCCGGCAGCACGGTCAGGAATATTATCGAGACTGCGCTGAAATCCCCCAAGTTTCATAAGGGCGAATTTTCTCAGGTCGCCTTTTACGGAGGCACCTTTACGCGCCTGCCTGAAGAGGACATGAAGCGAGTTCTGGGAGCTGTTTCGCCATTTGTTAAGGAAGGGATCATCTCTTCCATCAGGGTCTCCACGAGGCCGGATGCCCTTGGCAGGACGCGACTGGCTCTCATGAAGGCGTTTTTTGTGGACACGGTGGAACTGGGTGTTCAGTCGATGGATAGCGAAGTTCTTACCCTCTGCAAAAGGGGGCATACCGTGCAGGAGAGCATCGACGCCGTCCGGACCCTGAAGGGGATGGGCTTTCGTGTGGGCGTACAACTGATGCCCGGACTACCGGGGGATTCGGAGAGCAGTTTCTACGACACCATTTCAAAGATCATTGAACTGAGGCCTTCCATGGCGAGAATTTATCCCGCACTGGTCATTGAAGGTACAGCGCTTGCCGATCTCTACCGGGCGGGAAAATACCGGCCGTTAACCCTGCAAGATGCTGTAAGGATTTGCGGCAGTGCCTGCAGGAGGCTGGAAGAGGAAGGAATTCCGGTGATCAGGATGGGGCTTATGAGCTCGCCCTCTCTTCTCGAAAACGGTCGAATCCTTGATGGACCGTGGCATCCAGCCTTTGGTTTTCTGGTTCGATCCTTTCTGTTCCACGAGCTGATTACGCCCCATCTGCTTAAAGACGGGGCAACGAAAACGATGAAAATTTTTGTGAACCCACGAGATGAACCTCTGCTCAGGGGGCATAAAAACCAGGGCGTTCAATGCATTGAGGAGAAAACAGCGGCGCGGGTACTGGAAGTGGTTCCGGATGACACCCTGCAAGGCGGAAGGATTAGAGTGGAAAACCTATGACATTCAGATCGGGCTTTATTGCCATAGCCGGCCCGCCCAATGTGGGGAAGTCGACGTTGCTGAACAGGATTACAGGGGCGAAACTCTCCATTGTATCCCCCAAGCCCCAGACAACGCGAAACCGTGTGACCGGGATATTGAATGGGGATGATTTTCAGATGGTGTTTGTGGATACGCCCGGGATACACAAGACCAGAACGGCCCTTCACCAAAGCATGGTGTCTTCCGCTCTGGCCACGTTTTCCGAAGTGGATATCCTGTTGCTTATGATTCAGACGGGCGTCCGGAACGAAGAAGAGATCTCTTCCCTGCTGAATAATTTGAAAGGGATCAAAATACCCGTATTTCTGATCATTAATAAGATAGACAAGGTGACCAAGGAAAAGGTCCTGCCGATCATCGGGGAGTACGCACAACGTTATGCCTTTGAAGGAGTCATCCCGATTTCGGCCCTCAAGGGGTATGGAGTGGATAGACTTCTGGGAGAGCTGAAAATCCGGCTTACGCCCGGTCCCCAGTTTTTTCCGGCAGATATGCAGACCGATCAAACCGAGGAGTTTTGGATATCCGAGGTTATAAGGGAGAAGCTCTATTTCCATATCAGGCAGGAAGTTCCCTATTCCTGTGCAGTTGTGATCGACCACGTGGAAGACGTGCCGGGAAAGAATCTTCTCAGAATTGCTGCTCGCATCTGTGTGGAGACGGATTCCCAGAAAGGCATTGTCATTGGACAGGGGGGCAGGATGATCAAATCCATAGGGCGCTCCGCCAGGCTTGAGCTCGAGAAGATCTTTGGAACAGGGGTATTCTTGGATCTCACTGTAAAGGTAGAGAAAAACTGGAGCAAAGACACAAGGGCACTCAGGCGCCTGGGATACTGAATCGAGGGCAGGGTGTGCGGGCTCTTTCTGTGCAAAAAAAAACCAACCGCCACAATGGCGGTTGGTTTTTTAGGAGGAAAGAGTAATGATTGTTTGGTTCTAAGCATATTGCAACATGCTTGCCAATTCTTTGTTACTATTTTATCTATTGATATAAGCTTTTGAATTTAAACAAAAAGATTTTTTTATGAAGGGTTTGACATTTGCCGCCGCATAATCGATTAGTACAAAAAGTTGTACCATGGATTTGTCGAAATTTTTGGTTTTTTTGTAAGTCATTAAAATTATATGGAAAATACGGGTACAAAAGATTATACCCCTACACCGTGATATTGTACTTCTTCATTTTGTGCTGAATCAGGCTCTTGGTAATTCCCAGCGTCTTTGCTGCATGGGACTGGACATTGTTACACTGGGCCAAGGCCCTTCTCAGAAGTTTTTCCTCGATTTTTTCCAGGGCCTCCGGCATGGTCACATTGCTGGGAATAAACCGGTCCACATCAAACTGTGTTTCGGCGCCGGTCAGTTCGTCCGGGAGATCCGTGATGGTGATAGTCCCGCTGGAATTGAGGACCAGGGCCCGTTCAATGATGTTTTCGAGCTCTCGAACATTGCCCGGCCACGGGTATGAATACAGGGTTTTCCAGACTTCCGGAGCTAATTCCACGGCAGTGGTGTCGCTTTGGCTGTATTTTGCAATGAAATGGCTAACGAGCAGGGGGATATCGTCTACTCTTTCCTTCAGCGAAGGGACCTCCATATGAATCACGTTGAGCCGGTAATAGAGGTCTTCTCTGAACGCGCCTTCCGCTACATCTTCCTTGATATTCCTGTTGGAAGCTGAAATGATGCGGACATCCACTTGAATGGTTTTCGTTCCCCCCACTCTTTCAAACTCCATTTCCTGGAGTACCCTCAGAAGTTTGACCTGGAGAGGGGCGGGCATGTCTCCCACTTCGTCCAGAAAAAGCGTTCCTCCGTCCGCCAGTTCAAACCGCCCTTTTTTCATGGCGATGGCTCCTGTAAAAGCCCCCTTTTCATGCCCGAAAAGTTCGCTCTCAAGGAGTGTCTCCGTCAATGCCCCGCAATTAATGGAAATAAATGGCCTGTCTTTTCTGTCGCTTCGGTAATGGATCGCCTTGGCAATCAATTCCTTCCCCGTACCGGAAGGTCCGGTGATGAGAACCGAGGCCTTGGAAGGGGAGACCTTTTCTATGAGATCGTAGATCTTTTTCATCTGTTTGCTTTTGCCAACGATATTTCCGAACTTGAAGCGTTCTGAAAGGGCTTCCGTGAGGAGTTTGTTTTCCTTGATCAGCCGATAGTTGTTCAACGCCTTTTTTACAGTGAGCTTCAGCTGTTCATTCTCAAAAGGCTTTTGAATATAATCATAGGCCCCTTTACGCATGGCTTCCACGGCCATTTCAATCGTTCCAAAGGCGGTCATCATGATGACCGGCAGTTCCGGCTTCATGGACTTGATTTTTTCAAGCAGTTCCATCCCGCTCATTCCAGGCATTTTCATATCGGTTATGATAAGATCCAGATCCGCTTCCTCTGCAGTGCTGATTGCACTTTTTGCATTGAGGGCAGTCACTATTTCATACCCCTCCGACCCCAGAAGGGCTTCAAGCACCACAAGATAATTTTTTTCATCGTCTACAATAAGAATGGTTTCCATGCCCCGGTCTCCATTGTCAAATATCCGGACTTGGGTTCTTGTTCATCGATTTTTTTTGTCACAAAGGCCTTGTCCCGCCATTTTTTGGAAGCGTTATGACAACCCTTGTTCCCGCTTCCTTTTCGCCGTCGATTCCGCCTTTATTCCCTTCGATCAGAATCTTTCCTTTGTGTCCTTCAATAATGTTTTTCACGATGGAAAGCCCGAGTCCGCTCCCCTTATCCTTTGTACTGAAAAAGGGATTGAAGATCTTTTTGATACTCTCCTCATCGATTCCGCTCCCCGTATCCTGAATAACGACGACGTACGAACCTTTTTCCTCTTTCACGCTGACGGAAATGGCGCCGCCATTTTCCATGGCTTGGATGGAATTCATGAAAATGTTCAGGAAACATCGGTAAAGCAAGTGAGGATCCGCTTTGATTTCCAGAGGACGGTCGCCCAGATTGTCGCTGTAAGAGATTCCTTTGAGTTTCAATTCCGACTCCAGGAACTGAACGTTCTTTTTGAGAATTTCATCGAGACGGCAGGTTTCGAGATTCGGCTCTCGTGGTCGGGCGAAATCCAAAAATTCCGTTACGATATTATTCAACCGGCTCGATTCCTCCATGATAAGCCGGGACAGTCTGGCCTGGGATTTGTCCGACCCCGGCATGCTGCCCAAAAACTCCGCAGTGCTTCTTATGATCCCGAGAGGATTTCTGATCTCATGGGACACCCCCGCAATCATCTCTCCCAGAGCGGCGAGCCGTTCGGCCTGGTTCAGCTGCGCCTCCAGCTCCCGCCGCTCACTGGCCCTGTCATCGATGGTCCTTTCGGCCTTGCGGACAATCAGGAGAAGGGCGATGAAAATCATCCCCATGATGACGATGGAAAGCATAAAAATGAGGTACTGAAGCCTGACAAGAGACTCATATTCCTGCGAAAGATCCTGGATCAGCTCAAAGACCCCCCCGATCTCACCCTTCTCTCCCGTAAAGGGGTTGGCCACCCGGAAAGGGATGTAGGTCCTGAGTTTTTTCTTGCCTCCGGGCATTTCCATCCCGATGGGCCAGAAATCTTCCCCGCTTGAGATGAGGCGGGACGAGTTTTCCCCTTTTACAGCCATCTTGTATCCCGAGCCCTCTACAATCTCTTTCCCGATGAGGTCGGGATCGGTGCTGTAGGCAATGATCCCGTTTTTGATATCGTAGATATTGACAACATCGATCTTAAAACTATGAATGGTATTTTTGACGACCCTATCCATCCATTCGTACTGTTTTTTTTCCCGTAGCCTTATCTGTCCAAACTGGGTGGTCACAGGCAGAACAAAATTATGAAATACCTGATGGTTGAGGTTTTCCCCAAGCAAGAGGGCATAATTTTCATAGCTCCGCATCAGGATATCTTTCGCCTTTTGAGAGATGACCATGGAAAATGGAAAGCTGAAGATGATCAAGACCACGAAACTTGTGTAGGCAAAAAATTTGACGAGTCGAAACTGTCTTCGGTTCGGGATATCGCCTTTATGAGAACGCCGCATAGGTTACTCCGGGGCGGAAGGAAGTTCGCAAATCCCCGCCGGCCCTCTTATTCCATTCCTGAAGAAACACTGTCTGTCAAGACAAGGAATATTCCTTATTGTCTTTTTGTACATGGCTATTTACTACTCGATGTTTGGTGAAAAATCAATTCATTGTCCCATCTTATCCGTAAACCCGCTCCTGAGTCAATATGGCCACGCTCCTGGAAAGTTGCAAGTCGTCCCTTTAGGAGAAAGCCCATTTTACCCTTTACCTGAAAATTCAAAGGGGATAAGATATTTATCCTGAGTGAAATCCGATGCAATGAATTTGAGACAACGGCATCGTAACGAGAGCCGAAGACGGACGAGATGAAAACAGATAAAGAACGTTTTGAAGAACTGCCTTTTATGCTTTTTGCCGACAACAGCGGCAATATATATGACCATCCATACTATCGCATGCTTGGTATGTCGGGTTCCGAGGTCACTGTTTTGAAAAGGAAAGAGCTGATCTCTCTGCCGGAGTTCAGCAAACTGTTTTTTATCCCCCATTGTCCCCCTGTTGGTCTTGATCCTGAAACGGGAGAGGTCGTAACGGTTCGGGAAATGGATGTTGGGGATTCCCTCTCCCCCTGCAATGCGGTAGCCGCTTTTCTGGAACCCGGATACGTTCGAAGCTATCTTCCCGCCGTGGATTATGCCGCTAAATCGTTGGTGCTGCCATCCTGGGCCTATGGGGCGGTCGGCTTTCGGAAGAGGGAGATATTTTGCCGCGGGGTTTCGCGTTGAATACAATCATCGGTGGGATCCGAGGAATTTTGATGATAGAAAGCTTGTTCCCGCAATCAAGAAATACCGGAAAAGAGGCGCTAAAGGGGCACTTGTCGATCACCTTGCGCATTGTGCGACGGTAAACCATTGTTTTGCCGCAAAAAATCTGTTTTTGGGAAGGTGGGAAGCGCCCGTACCGGTGAGCAGAAGCTGTAACGCCTCCTGTCTTGGCTGTCTTTCCCTTCAAACGGAACTTTCCTGTGATTCTTCCCACGAAAGAATTTCTTTCACTCCTTCAAAAGATGAGATCGTTGATCTGGCCGTCAAACATTTGGAAGGCGCCGAAGATGCCATCATCAGTTTCGGCCAGGGGTGCGAGGGGGAGCCCCTTACCGAGTATGAACTGATTGCAGCATCCATCGAGGAAATACGGCGGAATACGGGGATGGGGACCATCAATCTCAATACCAATGGGAGCTGGCCAGAGCGGATACGCACCATTGCCCGAAGTGGTCTTGATTCCATACGGATCAGCATCAACAGCGCCCGGGAGGAAACTCTACACCGCCTATTACCGGCCAAAGGGCTATTGTTTTGAGGATGTTCTCAGATCCATTTCCCTTGCAAGAGCACATGGGTCTTTATGTGATGATCAACTATCTTGTTTTTCCGGGTATTACGGATACGCCGGAGGAGATGGAGGCCTTGAGAAAGTTGATCAGGCAAACCGGTGTAAATTTCATTCATCTGAAGAATCTCTGCATCGATCCGCAGGTGTACCTTCAGGCAATGCCGGGAATTCGATCTGCCGGTATCGGCATGGCCACCATGACCGATGCAGCTGAAGAAAGAATTTCCTGATCTGGAACTGGGCTATTTCAACCAGCCTGTTCACCTGAGACACGCGATAAAAACACCGGTTTGATCACAATAGAAACTGCTCACACGGGTTTTCGCGCAGAGGCCCAAAAAGGCGGAGATGGGATATGAGCCTTCCTTTCATCCTCCTTGAAGAACTTCACGAAACCGTACTGCCCATCATAACCCCCTGTACAGAGGATCTGTTTTCGCGTGCCCGTTTCACCACTTCAGAAAAAGGGGACTGCCGGCTGCCTCCAATAGCTTTCATGGTTCATAAGAGCAGCCAAATAGGAAGATTTCAAGTTCCTCATAAGAGATAGGGCGTAAAATGATAGAAAGAAACCACTTTTTTCTTTTCCGTTGCCTGAAGGAATCACAACAGAAAAATTGATCCCAAAAAAAATGATTTTCTTTGAAAATAAGCGTAAATCGTAGAAAGCTAAAGATTGAGATTGTGGAGAATGAATTAACACAATTAAAAAAATATTAAAAGATATTGGAATTATTGCTTTTTTATTATAAAGCAAATATTCTTTTTTCTCGATACCTTACACGGTTTCTCCATAATTTGCCAACAAATGAACCATGTTACCCACTGTCAACAAAGAACAGAGGCCCTAAGTATTTATCAACGGCAAGAGCCTTTGACAGAAAACCGGTTTTTTTTTAAAGTCGCGGCACTTGTTTGAACATCTGCCCTAACTCATTTGCATTGCCTTGCAGCCTATCCTTAATTCTGGTGTAATGATACGGTCCTTTAGAGGGCCATGGTTTGCAAAAGAATACCATCAGGAGTCTCCATTGAATTCAGTTTGGGAAAAAATAAAGTGTCAAATCGAGTTGGAACTTCCAAAGAACAGCTTCTCTCTTTGGATCAATCCGGTCTCTTTCCTGGAAAATATGGGGCATAGCATCGTTCTCGGCTGCCCGAATAAATTTTCAAGGGACTGGATCAGAGAGAATTATGTCGATATCGTAAAGGATAAGTTCAGAAAATCCGGTTACGGCGATATCGATCTTATTCTTAAGGTGGAACCGTCCAAGACAAGGTCTCCTCAAGATTTCCCGGTTGCAGGAAAAAGGCAGTTGGCCCTTCCCAGCATGGAAAAAATCAGGGCCGGTAAGAATCTGTGGCTCAACAGCCAGTTTACATTCGATCGATTTATCGTAGGGCAGTCCAATGAATTCGCCTATTCCGCTTCAAAGAGCATCGCCATGGGGAGTGTGAAGGATTATAATTCCTTGTTGATGCTTTCAAATACCGGGTTGGGCAAAACACATCTCTCCCAGGCCATAGGACATACCATTCTGAGCAACGGCCCTGAAACTCGAATTTTTTACATGACCGCTGAAGATTTTACCAATGAAATGATTTTTTCTTTAAAACAGAAGAAAATTGAGGCCTTCAAGAACAGGTATCGTCGCTCCTGTGATGTCCTCCTGCTTGAGGATATCCACTTTTTAGGTGGAAAGGAAAAAATTCAAGCGGAATTGGGGTTTACCCTGGACGCCCTGGCAGAGAATAAGAAAAAGCTTATTTTTACGAGCGCCCTGCCTCCCAAGGATATCCCGCGGATGTCCAAAGAATTGTCCTCGCGTTTGACTTCGGGGCTTGTCACCACGATTGCAGGACCGGATTATGAAACCAGGGTCAAAATCTTGTCGGAAAAGGCCGCCGCACTCAACATTTCCCTGTCCAAAGATGTGATAGATCTTCTCGCGTCCCGTCTGAAACTCGATGTCCGTCAAATGGAAAGCGCACTGAAATGTCTCAGGGCAAAGTCTGAACTTGTGGGAGAAAAACCGGACATTGATTCGGCCAGAGACGTTGTCAACACCCTTGTTGCACCAAGTTCTTCCCTGACTTCCGAGCGTATCAAAGAACTGGTTTGCACTTATTATAAGATAGATGTCGAGATGCTTAGTTCAAGGTCCAGGAAAAAAATCTATGGGGATCCGCGCAATATCTATTCGTACCTGTGCAGGAAGCACTCCGATGAAACGCTGGAGGAGATCGGCAAGGGAATAAACCGGAGCCATTCTACGGTTGTTTATGCCGCTGAAACGGTCGACCGAAGAATCAAGACGGATCGAACCATGCGTTATCAAGTAAATTTTCTATCAAAACAGTTGGAGGAAGGAACCCGTTGATGACTCCCGTGTTGGAGGGCTTTTCGGGCTTTCATTCGGAAAAGTGCTTGTAAAAAAATGTTTTGAGGAGGCCGTAGCTGTTTGCGAGGCCTCTTTTTTTGTCCCGGCATCCCCGGGAAGGAAAGGATATAGGATGGAGGATTACAAGGAAAGACTGTCCCTGATTCTGGCAAGAACAGGCGCCCTCTTTTTTGATGAAGGGCTTGTATTGAAAGATGGACGTCCGACGCCTTATTTTGTAAATATGGCCATGTTCAGAAGCGGTCGCCTCAGCATTGAAATGGGCTCTTTCTTTGCGGCCATGATGGTTTCCGAGGGGCTTGCCAAGGAAACGGATATTATTTTGGGGCCTTCGTATAAAGGAAGTTCCATCGCACTGGCAACTTCCATCGCCTTGTGGCAGGAGTATGGAATCGATCTGAATTTTGATTACGATCGAAAAGAGGCCAAAACACACGGTGAAGGAACCAAAACCAAGAGCATGTTTGTTAATGGCGCCCTTTTTGATGGATGTCGCATTTTTATCGTGGATGATGTTGCAACCTCAATGAAAACCAAATATGATCTTCTGGAAAAAATTGATTCCGAATGCCGCAAAACGGACATCAGGGTGCATATTGTTGGAATCGGGATTTGCATTGACAGACAGCAGACAACCGCCCTTTATGACGCGGGAGGAAACGTGGTTCTCAACCGGAAAGGGGCGGATGCCGTCAAGGATTTCGTATTGAAAAGCGAGGTTCCGGTGATTGCCGTGGCCGGTATAAGGGAGGTCGTGGATTACCTCTATAGAAAAAGGGAACCGGTATTGATGAACGGTACCTATATGCCCATGGGAGACGAAACCAAGGCGGTATTTGACGAATACGTAAATACATACGGTACGGTTTAGGGGCGCCTTCAGATCTTTAGAGCCTGTTTGAAAATTATCCCTGCTGCGGTCGGCTGTGGCTTCCAATGGCTGCGTCAGCTGCCAAAATGGGTCTTCACCATAGCTCAACTACGCTTCCAGCCCCATTTTCTTGCTTCCCTGCCCTTGAAAGCCTCGCTCAACCTCGCGACGAGATAATTTTCAAACAGGCTCTTAGAAAAAACATGGCCGGCTTGAACCTTGGGCAATAATGATCATATTTGATGAAATTCATAACTTATTAGATGCCATAAATCTGGATCCGTGAAACCATGCCGGAAGAAGTGTGCCTGACAGATCATATTCGCAAAATCCTGAAGGAGAGAAAACCACAACTCATTGCCGACGAAGAGTTAAAATACCGGCATGCGAGTGTTCTGATCCCGCTGTTTGACGACCATGGGTTGTGCCGTGTACTGTTTACCAAAAGAACCGACACGGTAGCCGAGCACAAAGGGCAGATATCGTTTCCGGGCGGCGGGGTCGACGAGGGAGACCAAACTGTTGAGGATACCGCTCTTCGCGAGACGTACGAAGAGATTGGCGTTTACAGGGAACAGGTGGAAATCTTGGGGCGAATCGACGACACACTTACGCTTGTCTCCAATTTTGTTATTCATCCTTTTGTGGGCCTCATTCCCTATCCTGACGATCTGATCCTTAACCGGTCCGAAGTGGATTCCATCATCAAAGTACCTCTCAACCGGTTTTTTCCCGAAAACATACAGGAGAAGATGCACCTGGTGGAGTATGACGGGATGACGCTCAATACCCTGAGTTTTAAGTACCGGGACGATCTCATCTGGGGCGCCACCGCCAAGATTATGGATAATTTCATCAAGATTATTATGGAGCATCTGTAAGCTTAGATAAGTAATCAGCTTTTAAGCGCAATCCGAATTCACAAGGCTTGTTTTGTGGGGCGTTTGACTTTTTTGAAACCGTGAATAATTTGTTCTTGCTTTACGAATCAAGATAGGATAAATTCAACGTTTAATTTAATGGATGGGCTCATGTCGGGACGTGGCTCAGTCTGGTAGAGCACCGCGTTCGGGACGCGGGGGCCGCTGGTTCAAATCCAGTCGTCCCGACCACTTATTTCATGAAAAAGATATTGTTGCAGGGTTCCAGAACAAGTATTTTACTATATGTCTGAAGCCGAAGCGCTTCACATTTCCACCTTTCCTCCTTTTTTGTCTCGCTTACCTCTGAAAACCGTTCGACAATATCCTTATTGTTTCAAGTTGACCGCCGTCATCAAATATAACTTTGAAGATTGCTATCTTGGGTCACCCCAAACCCTGACGGCATTATTCATAAATGGTTCTCAAATTTAGAGTTTCCAATTTCTTTAATCGATTTCAGGGAGGAAAAAGACGTGAGTAGGGATATCGGTGAAATCACGGAACAGGTTGAAAAGCAAAGCATGGTGCTCCGAAGGATCATGGCTGAAATAGAGAAAGTGATTGTCGGCCAGAGGCGGCTTATCGAGAGGTTGTTAATCGGCCTCTTGTGCGATGGACACATCCTGCTGGAAGGGCTTCCCGGGTTGGCAAAGACGACGGCTGTCAAGTCCCTTGCAGCCTCCATAAGAACTTCTTTTCAACGGATTCAGTTTACGCCCGATCTCCTTCCCGCGGATATCCTGGGGACCCAGTTTTACAGGCCGGATACGGTTACCTTTGAGATCAAGAAAGGACCCATATTCAACCACATCATCCTTGCAGACGAAATCAACCGGGCGCCGGCCAAGGTGCAGAGCGCCTTGCTGGAGGCCATGCAAGAGCGGCAGATCACCATTGGGGAAACGACTTTTCCTTTAGGAAACCCATTTCTGGTACTGGCGACGCAGAACCCCATAGAACAAGAGGGGACCTATCCCCTCCCCGAGGCCCAGATCGACCGATTCATGATGAAGATAAAGGTGGATTATCCTTCGGCCCAGGAAGAAAAACAGATCATGGAAAGGGCTTATTCCAGGGAAGGGGATGCCATTGTCGGCATTGTGGATTTTCGCCATATCCATGAGGCCGCTGAAACCATGAGATCGATTCACATGGAGGAAAGGATCATGGATTATATCGTAGAGATCGTCAGGGCTACCCGAGCCCCCGGAAAACTGGACGGCGAAATGGCATCCATGATCAGCTACGGCGCTTCTCCCAGGGCCTCTATCTGGCTGGGGCTGGCAGCCCGGGCCCATGCGTTTCTCAACGGCAGGGGATACGTGACGCCGCAGGATGTGAAATCGATGGCGCCCGACATATTGAGACACCGGATCATTCTGAGCTATGAGGCGGAAGCGGAGGAAAAGAGCACGGATGACCTGATTGGTCGGCTGCTGGAACAGATCGAGGTCCCTTGAAATGATCTCCGTCGAACTGTTCAAGAAGATTCAACGGTTCCACTTTTCCACCAGGAGGATGGCCAATAACCTGTACGCAGGGCAGTATGAAAGTGCGTTCAGGGGGAGAGGCATGGAATTTGCCGAAGTCCGGGAATATCAGATCGGAGATGACATCCGGACCATTGACTGGAATGTTTCGGCCCGTTTCGGCCATCCATTCGTAAAGGTCTTTCACGAGGAGCGCGAACTGACGGTCATGCTCCTGCTGGATCTTTCGGGTTCGCATCTTTTCGGCACCAAAAGAAAATTCAAACGGGAGCTCCTGGCGGAGGTTGCCGGTATGTTGGCCTTCCTGGCCATTCGAACCAATGACAAAGTGGGGGCGATCCTGTTCAGTTCGAAGGTGGAAAAATATATCCCTCCAAAAAAAGGGGCATCCCATGTATGGCGGCTGATCAAGGAAATCTTCACTTTTGAACCGGAGAACCTGCGAACCGGTATCGAAGATGCGCTGGACTATCTGAACCGGGTGGTGAAACGCCACGCCATTGTCTTTCTCATCTCGGACTGCATGGATACCGGTTTTGAAAGGTCCCTGCGTTTGACGGCAAAGAAGCACGACCTTACGGTGATCCGGATTGTGGATCCTGCCGAGAAGGAACTGCCCCGGGTGGGTCTTGTCAGGCTGAAGGACCCTGAAACGGGGGAAATCGCTTTCGTCAACAGTTCCAGTAAAAAATTCAGGGAAAGATGGCGCGAATACAGGCAGGAGAGAGAATCCGATCTCGATCGCCTATTCCGCAAGGCAGGTCTGGAACAGGTGCTGCTTTACACGGACGGGCCACTGGTGGAGCCGTTGATCAGCCTTTTTGAAAAAAGGAGAAGGAGGCAATGAAAAGCCGGGCCTTTGTTCTTCTGTTCCTTTTTTCTCTTTTTGGCGCAGTTGTGGCTACCTTTGCAGGGGCGAATGAGGATCCGTCTCAATCGCGGGCTCTCAGTACCTCCATAATTCCGCCTTCCGCCCGGGTGGGCAGTGTGGTCACGCTCATCCTGCACTACGCCCTCCCCGAGGGGGCCCGATTGCCCGATAAAGTCGGGATAAAAGGGCTTGATGGGCTCACGGTTCTGGGCTTGGAAAACATCCCTTCGGTGGGCGGCGGAACACCTGCCGGGGAAGGCCTTTCAGGAGAAATACGCATTAAACTGCTGGTGGATAAGCTGGGGTCCCTCGCCACTGGCCCTTTGTCCGTCACATACCTGAATAAGAACGGGGCGGAAGCCGTCCTGGATGCGGAGCCGGCCTCTCTGAATGTCCTTTCGAACCTGGGGGAGAAGCCGGAAGAGGCCGTGCTTAAACCGATTTACGGCATCATCCCCACCGGCTTCGAATGGAAGAAAGAAGTGTTTTGGGGTGCGGCAATCTTGCTGCTGTGCCTGCTGGCCGGGGGATTTTTGTGGTGGCGAAAAAGAGGCGGAGCGGGTAGGGTTGACAAGATGCCTCGGATCCTTCCCCATGTGGCGGCGAGAGAAAGCATCCAGGCGCTTGAGGGAGAAAAGCTCTTCGAGCGGGGACAGCTGAAGGTCTTTTATTTTCGATTTTCCGAGATTATGAGGAGATATCTCGAAGAACTCCGAGGATTTCCAGCGGTTGAATTTACTACCCAGGAGATCGCCCTGGCCATAAAAGAGGGGAAAGACAGGGAACTTCTCCAGCTGCTCAGACAGGCGGATCTGGTGAAATTTGCCGACTTCAAACCCACGCAGGCCCGAAAGGAAGAGGAAGTAAAAAAGGCCCTTGGCTACATTGAGGACACCTGTGAATCGTTTGAAAAGGAAATCGGGCAACCCTTGGCAAAGAAAACGCAAGAGGATAGATCGATCCGGAAGAGACTCCGGGGAGGGAGGCGGTTTCGATGATGTTCCGGTTTGCCTACCCACTCCTCCTCTTTTTGTTGTTGCCGGTTGCAGGATGGCTTGTCTTTGCGTGGAGAAGGAAGCCTTCGGGCCTTACCCATTCCATGGCATCGCGTATGGCTCCTTTGACAGGGGGCAGGACCGGGTGGCTTGTGAGGCTCCCCCTCCTGCTTAAGGCATGCACCCTCATCCTGCTGGCAATTGCGGCAGCCAGGCCGCAACTATATAATGTTTCGAGGGATATCCGTTCCCCGGGCGTGGATATTGTCCTCTGTCTCGATACGTCCGGATCCATGCAGGCCCTGGATTTCACCCTGGACGGGACACCTGTTTCCCGGCTGACTGCGGTGAAGAAGGTGGTCAGTGATTTTATTAAGAAGAGAGAAACGGATCGTATCGGACTGGTGGTATTCGGGGAGGAGGCGTTTACGCAGGCCCCACTCACCGTGGATAAAGGGCTTCTTTTGGGGCTTGTGGACAAGATGACCATCGGAATGGCGGGCGACCGCACGGCCATCGGCACGGCCATTGCGATTGGGGGCAAACGGCTCAAGGATATCGAAGCCAAGGCGAAGATATTGATTCTTCTTACGGATGGCAGACAAAATGCCGGGAGCATCTCTCCGGAAGAGGCGGCGCAGGCGGTTAGGGCGCTCGGAATCAAGATCTATACAATCGGTGTGGGCGGCGAAGGTCCCGCCCCTTTCAAGGTCAAGACCTTTTTTGGAGAGCGAACGGTCTATGAAAGGGTGGACCTGGACGAAAAAACCCTGAAAAAGATGGCGGAAACGGGAGGGGGAAGATACTTTCGCGCTTCCGACAGCAAGGGGTTGGCGGAAGTGTATGAAATCATAGACCATGCCGAAAAACGAGACGTGAAGGTCAAAGAGTTCTTTCACTTCAGGGAACTGTATCTCTATTTCCTCATCCCGGCTATTTTTCTTTTTGTCCTCAAGATCCTGCTTGAAACCGTTGTACTGAGGGTACTCCCATGAATCTGTCCCATCCATGGATGCTTCATTTCCTCTGGCTTCTTCCTTTGACCGTTCTGGTCTTTGTTTTTCGCGGGCGCAAAGTCAGACAATCCCTTGAAAAGTTTGCCGATCCCCCACTCCTCACCCGTCTGACCGGGGATGGGTCGGAGGGTATGCGGGCCATAAGGCCAATCCTGACCATCAGCGCATTGGGATTCATGCTGATTGCCCTTGCCGGTCCCCGGTGGGGCAGCCATTACCAGGAAGTGACTCAAAAAGGGGTTGATATCGTGCTTCTTGTGGATGTTTCTCCGAGCATGCTGGTTCAGGATGTGAAACCGGACAGACTGGAGAGGGCCAGGAGAGAAATCTCGGACTTCATCAGGGTCGTGCAGGGGGACAGGGTTGCGCTGGTGGCCTTTTCGGGTGCGGCCTTCATACAGTGTCCTCTGACCCTGGATTACGGCGCCCTTAATCTGTTTTTAAACGCCCTCAGTCCGGAATTGATTCCTGTGCCCGGGACCGATCTGGGCGAAGCGCTGAAGGTGGGAATGTCGGCCTTTGACCCAAAGGCGGAGACCGATAAGGTCATGATTCTGATTACCGATGGAGAGGACAACGAGGCAAAAGGGGTTCAGGCGGCCAGGGAAGCGGCTGCAAAAGGAATCAAGATCTTTGTATTTGGCATTGGAGATCCCTCCGGCGGACCCATACCCCAACAGGAAGGGAAGGGCGGTTTCAAGAAAGACGCGGACGGAAACATGATCCTTTCCAAACTGGATGAGCAAGCCCTGCAAGAGATCGCCTCTCTCACGGGCGGGCGGTATGTGCGGGCCGTTTCCGGAGATCTGGACCTGGATCTCCTCTATTTTGACGGGGTGAAATCGAGTACGCATGCCTCTACCCTTAAGAGCGGAAAGATCAAGATATTCGAGGAGAAATTCTACCTCTTTGTATTAGCTGCCTTTGTCATCCTGCTCTTTGAAGGATTTTTGCACAACATGGGGAAGAAATCTTCCTTTTCCGGAAAAAGACTGCGTATCTTTATTCTTTCCTTTTTCTTTCTGATGCCTGTTTTTCTGTCGTCCAGCATGGCCGGATGGGTGGCTCCGGTTTTCGGGTCTGAGAATCCAGATGAACTGTACCGCAAAGGCAAATTCAAGGAGGCCGAAGCGCTTTACGAAAAATCCGACATGGACAATCCGAAAGATCTGCGCTTCCGGTACAACCGGGGATGCGCCGGTTATCAGGGCTCGGATTATAAGGGCGCTATGGCCGCCTTTTCCAGTGTTTACAAAAGGAGTCAGGATAAAGAGATGCAGTATAAGGCGGTATTCAACGCAGGCAACACCGCCTTTAAACAGGGTGATTTTTCCGCGGCGGTCCAATATTTCAAACAAGCCATTCAACTGCAACCTGAGAGCGAAAATGCAAAATTCAACCTGGAATTGACTTTGAAGGAGATCCAGAAGCAGAAAAAGAGTGAGGAAAAAAAGGAAGGGGATTCATCCAAGGACCAAAAGAATAAGGGCCAGGAGAAAAAGAACCAGGAGAACAAGGCACAGGAGCCACAAAAGGAAGCTGACGGAGAAAACAAAGCTTCAGCGGAACAGGATAAGAAGCGCGACTCCGATAAAGAAAAGGAACAGAAGAGGGGAGATTCCGGAGAAAAGAACGGGCCGGAACAGCGCCGGGAGCCGGAAAAGAAGGAGGATAAGCAGGACCTTTCGGGCGAGCTTCAGGCGCAAAATGCCCCTGCTGAATCAAAATCAAAGGATGACGGGAAAAAATCGGAAACGGCATCCATGTCGATATCAAAGGCCGAGGCCATGCTGGACAATGTGAAAGAGGATCGAACGCGACTCATGGAGCTTCAGCTTCAGGAACGAGGGGTGTCGCAGCCAAAGTCGGGGAAGGACTGGTAATATGAAGCCGGTAAACCTGATGTGGCTTTTCTTGCTTCTCTTTTTTTGCCCGCCCTGCCTGGCTGCTGATCCCATTTCCATAAAATTGTCGTTGGACAGGACCGAGGCCGGAATGGATGACACAATCCAAATGGACGTTCATGTCTCCGGTGCCCGGAGCAGCGATGCCCCGCCCGTCATCCTCGGGCTTGACGCCTTTCATGTCACGCGGGGGGGAAGCTCCAGCAGTGTTCATATTATCAATGGCACATTCAGCTCGGGGGTGAATTTCAGCTTCTTCCTAACCCCCACTAAGCCCGGTACATTTCAAATAGGCCCCGCGGAAGTGCGTATCGACGGCAAAGCGTACAAGAGTGATGTTCAAACGATCCATGTGAGGCAGCAGAATGCAGGGGGGAATGCCCCATCCAAGGGCATCTTTTTGGTCTCATCTCTCAGCAAGGACAAGGTTTTCGCGGAAGAACAGCCGATCTATACCCTGAGGCTTTATCTTCGGAGACAAGCGACCAACATTTCTCTTCAGCTTCCGGAGCAGGAGAACCTCACTTTCACCCAGTTGGCAAAGCCATCGGAATATGAAGGGGCTTACGATGGCCTGCAATATCGGATTATAGAGATCCCTTACGCCCTGACTCCGTTAAAGGAGGGCAAGTACCGGATCGATCCGGCTCGCATGAATATGACCGTGAACGAACCCGGACGAAGATCGGCACGGGGTCTGTTTGATGATCCATTTTTCAGCGGCGGTCTGATGTCGGGAAACCGTCCTTTGAGCATTGCAAGCAACGTGCTGGAATTGATTGTGGAACCGCTTCCGCTCAAGGGAAGACCAGAGAGCTTTAGCGGACTTGTAGGAGATTTTACCATAAGTGCCGGCATTGATCCGCTGCGCCTGAAGGCCGGGGAGTCCGCCACCCTGACGGTGAAGGTGGAAGGCAGGGGCAATATCAACCGCATTCCTGATATGAAGATGCCGGAGCTGCAGGACGTCAAGGTCTATGCGGATGAACCGGTCTTGACTTCTGAAATGGATCCCGCCGGAATCCGCGGGTCGAAGACCATGAAATGGGCCCTGGTTCCGGAAAAAGAGGGAACGTACACGATTCCTTCCCTCACTGTTCCTTTCTTTGATCCTAAGAAAGCGCAGTACCAACGCTTGGAAACAACCCCTTTCCCTCTTACCGTCCTGGCAGGAAAAGAGAGCCGTTCCGAAAAAATTCCCGTTGGAGAATCGGATACTTCACGTTTGCCCCCTGTCAAACAGGATGTAAAGGAGATCGGCCACGATATTCTTCCCCTGCACGATTCCGTAAGGAATCTCGGCCTTGTGGAAAATAATTGGAATGGTTCGGATGGGCAAAAGGGGACCTTCCTCCAGTGGATGCTTCTGATTGCGCCCGGGGTTTTCTACGGGTTTGCGCTCGGTGTTTTAAAAATCAAAAAGAGGTCGATCCACTCCGCGCATGTCCAGAGAGCGAAAAAGGCCGCCGGAAAAGCCATCCGGTCATGCCTTCTGGAAGGGTCTGATGCGGGGTGTCTCATCCTGGCTGTCAGGGACTATGTGAATGACCGATTCGGATTGGAAATGGCTGCCATTACGGCCGATGATCTGATTTCGCTCCTGCGGGCCAGAGGTGTACCTCCTGATATGGCCATGAAACTCGGCTCCCTGCTGAAGCAGCTTGAAAACGCCATTTACACAGGTCAGGATCGGACCCGGGAACCTATCGGCACGGAAATCGCCGCTTGCATAAAACAGATGGAAAGGGAAATCAAGTGAGGCTTCTTGGGACAATCGCCGTGGTTGCAGCTGTGACGGCATTGATGGTTCTTTCAGGTACGATCAAGCGGGCCGGAGCTGATGGGCCGGAGGAAATTTTTTTCAAGGCCAACCAGGCCCAGAAGGAAGGGCATTACGAGAAAGCCGCTGAAGGGTATCAAAATCTCATAAATTCCGGGTATGCCGGTGGGCATGTGCTGTACAATCTGGGGAATGCCTATATCCGACTGAACCGGGTTGGTTTGGCGATCCTCGAGTATGAAAGGGCCCGCCTTCTGATCCCGAGGGATGCCGACCTCCAGTTTAATCTTGCCTATGCGCGAAACCTTACCCGCGACGCCATTCCCGCATCGACAGGATTTATGGAGCACACCCTGTTCTGGATGGATTCCTTCAATCTGAAAGAGCTCTTCTGGGCATTTGCCGCCTTGAATCTCCTTTTCTGGACGATTCTGCTCGTACGACTCTTTTACCGTTCGGAATGGTTTTTTTATCTCTTTGTGCTGGTGCTGACCTGCTGGTTCATTTCCGGCCTTTCTTTCGGGGCAAAATGGGTTCAGGTAAAGTACGATGACCGGGCGGTAATCCTGAAAAAGGAAGTGCCTGTCATGGCAGGTCCCCATTCTGCCGATACGGTCCTTTTTAAACTCCATGAGGGAGCCATGGTCGACGAAGAGCGGGTGGAGGATGGGTGGATGCTCATTCACCTCCCTGATCGAAAGCGGGGATGGATACGATCGGCGGATGTGGGGCGGATAAGAGAGTCAGAGGTCAAGGGGGAAAAGTCGGTGACAGGCAGATAAGCAAAATAGGACCGTTACCCGGTAACAGACAACAATCAGCCAGGAGAAAGTCTCCTGCGAGGAGCAAAGATCGTGACACCTTTCAACGCCTTTTCCCATTCCCGCCCTAAACGGTTCCTCATCCTGCTTATATCGATTTGCCTGATTCTGATTCTGAATCCTTTTCTCGTGGGGTTCGGGAGGCTCCGGCTGATCCTGGAAATCCTGTTTACACTGCTGTTGCTTTCAGGCGCCTACGCCGTGAGCCAGAGAAAGAGGGCGTTCATCTTTTCCCTCTTTCTGCTCGTCCCCGCCATGTCCATCCATTGGATGAATTACTTTCAGAAAAGTGCTGTAAACGGTATGATGAGCGACTTGCTTGCAGGGATTTTTCTTGCCTATGTGGCGGTCATTATTCTGGAGTACCTGATTCAGGAGCCCGAGGTCACCATGGATGTGATCATGGCCGCCGTTTGCGTGTACCTGCTCATGGCCTTTTTCTGGTCCTCCACCTTTTCCGTGCTGGAATATTTCCTGCCCGGCTCATTTCAGATAGGGGAGGGGGCGGGAAGCGGTTTTAAGGACTTTACCTATTTCAGCTTTGTGACCTTGACCACCCTGGGGTACGGAGATATTGTCCCGTTGACGCCCCAGGCAAAGACCCTTGCTTGCGTTGAGGCGGTGATGGGACAGATCTATATCGCCACCCTGGTGGCAAGGCTGGTTGCCATCCATACGGCCCAGTCGGTTCGCAGAAACAATTAGACGACCCCTTTTCTTTCAAAGACGGCCTTCACCATGGCCTGTGCTTCTTCCTGTATCCGACGGAGATGGTCTTTGCCTTTGAAGCTTTCCGCATAAATTTTATAAATCTGTTCCGTACCGGAGGGACGGGCCGCGAACCATCCGTTTTCGGAGACGACCTTCAGCCCTCCGATGGTTGCGCCATTCCCGGGAGCCTCGGTAAGCTTTGCCGTAATGGGTTCTCCTGCCAGTTCTTTTGAAGGCACCATTTCAGGGGAGAGGTTTTTCAGGATCGCCTTCTGTTCGATCGAGGCAGGGGCATCGATCCGTTCGTAAAATGGTGTCCCGAACATTTCCGTGAGTCGGGTGTAGGTCTCGGAGGGGTCTCTGCCGGTTACAGCGGTCATTTCACAGGCCAGAAGATCCATGATGATGCCGTCCTTGTCCGTGGTCCAGACCGTTCCGTCTTTTCTCAGGAAAGAGGCGCCGGCGCTCTCCTCTCCTCCAAAACCGTAGGATCCGTCCATCAGTCCGTTTACAAACCATTTGAACCCCACGGGTACTTCGGACAGTTTTCTCTGCAAGTGAGCGGCCACCCGATCGATCATGGAGCTGGAGACAAGGGTCTTGCCTATGGCAGCGTCTTTTTGCCAGCCGGGTCTGTTCTGAAAAAGATACCATATGGCCGCCGAAAGGAAATAGTTGGGATTCATGAGACCCATCCCTTTTGTGACGATGCCGTGTCTGTCCGCATCGGGATCATTTCCAAAGGCGATGTCAAACCGGTCTTTCATCTGAATCAGTCCAGCCATGGCATAGGGCGAAGAGCAGTCCATTCGGATTTTTCCATCCTTATCCACCGTCATGAAAGAAAACGTCGGGTCAACGGAGCGGTTGACGACCTCGATGGAAAGTTTGTAGCGATCGGCGATGGGATCCCAGTAATGGATGGATGCGCCGCCCAGGGGATCTACACCGATGGTCAGCCCTGCCCCTGAAACAGCTTCCATATCTATAATGTTCGGGAGGTCGCCCACATAAGGAGAGATGTAATCGTAGGGTTGGATGTAACCGGTTTTTATCGCCTTTTCATAAGGCATTCGATGGACGGATTTCAATCCTTCCTGGATGATGTCATTGGCCCGAGCCTCTATGATGCCGGTGGTTTCCGTGCCGGCCGGTCCTCCTTCAGGGGGATTGTATTTGAATCCACCATCCTCGGGCGGGTTATGGGACGGGGTGACGACGACCCCATCGGCAATCCCTTTTTTTCTGCCCCGGTTGTAAGTGAGTATGGCATGCGAAATAACGGGCGTGGGGGTATATCCGAGCCCTTCCTGCACCATGACGTTTACCCCATTGGCGGCAAACACCTCGATGGCGGTGGCAAGGGCCGCCTCGGACAGGGCATGGGTGTCCATTCCCATGAACAGCGGCCCGTTGATGCCCTTGCGGGTTCGGTATTCGCAGATCGCCTGGGAGATAGCCAGGATGTGGTCCTCGTTGAAACTCTTTTTGAGAGATGAGCCCCGGTGACCAGACGTCCCGAATGCCACTTTCTGGCTTTCGACGGTCGAATCCGGTCTGTGGGTATAATAGGTAGACACGAGTCTGGGGACATTGGCCAAAAGCGATTGTGGCGCCGGTTTGCCTGCAAGGTCGTTGATTGTCATGTCTTTCTCCTTTGTTATTCAAGTCTAATCAGCGATGGTTCGTACTCTGGGGGGGCCTCATATCCTAATAGATTGCAGATGGTAGCTGCGACGTTGCTCAGCCCGCGGGTCTCGAGAGGACTCAGGGAGAACCGATTTGCTTCGGAGCAATCGTGAATAATGAACGGAACGGGATTTTTTGTGTGGGCCACCATGGGCGAGCGTTTCCCGTTTTTTTCGGTCCACATACAGTCGGCGTTGCCGTGATCCGCCGTGATGACGGCTACGCCACGGGCATGCTCGATGGCCTTCACGAGGCGACCGAGGCAGAGATCCACCGTTTCCACGGCAATGCGGATGGCCGCGGGAAATCCCGTGTGCCCCACCATGTCTCCATTGGCGTAGTTGAGACGGATGAATTTGTATGCCCCGCTCTTGACGGCATCGACGACGGCGTCGGTGATTTCCGCGGCCTTCATCCAGGGCCTGAGTTCGAAGGTGATTTTGTCCGAGGGGATCTCCACATATTTTTCCAGCTTGTCGTCAATATATCCGGAATTGTTCCCGTTCCAGAAATAGGTCACATGACCGAATTTCTGGGTTTCTGAAATGGCAAAGGAGGTTACGCCCGCGGCACAGAGATATTGACCGAGGGTCTTATCAATGGCAGGAGGTTCCACAAGATAGTTTTTCGGGATATGGGCGTCCCCGTCATATTCCATGATTCCTGCAAAAAAAACCTCGGGAACCCGTTCACGGTCAAATTCATTAAAATCGGGTTCATCAAAGGCCCGCGAGATTTCTATGGCCCGATCGCCCCGAAAGTTAAAGAGAATTACCGCATCCCCATCCTTTATAAGGCCTACAGGGTCTCCGTTTTCCACAATGACGAAACTTGCCATATACTGATCCGTCATATCCGGATCTTCCGCGTAATAGGTTTTTATGGCCTCCGTGGCGGAGGAGAACGCTCGTCCCTTCCCGAGCACATGAGCATCCCATCCATTCTTGACCACGGTCCAGTCGGCGTTGTAGCGATCCATGGTTGTGACCATTCTTCCTCCCCCAGAAGCGATCCGGTAGTCCCTGTCCCCGGCCGACAGTTCTTTCAGCCTTTTTTCCAGTGGTTCAAAAAAGGAGAGGGCGCTTCTTTCCCCCACATCACGTCCGTCCAGAAGGCCGTGTACACGAACCCGCTTTATTCCGTCTGCAGCGGCACGATCCAGTAGCGCGTAGAGATGATTGATATGGCTGTGAACATTGCCATCGGAGATCATCCCGATCAGATGCAACGTCCCGCCCTTCATGGTGCGATCCAACACCTGCTCCCATGCCTTGCCTTCAAAGATCTTTTTTGATGCGATGGCTTCACTGACCAGTTTGGCGCCCTGAGAAAAAATCCTTCCGGCGCCAAGGGCGTTGTGTCCCACTTCCGAATTTCCCATATCATCATCCGAAGGCATCCCGACGGCTGTGCCGTGTGCCTTTAACCGGGTACTGAGAGGTTCCTCGGAAAGCCCGTCCAGAGTAGGGGTATAGGCCGCATATATCCCGTTGCTGTCATCCCGGGGACCGATTCCCATGCCATCCATGATCACCGTAACGACCGGGCCCGGAAATTCAGTATACCCGGGTAACCGTTTAAGGGTCAGATTATTCATCAGTTTCTCCTTGTAGAGATGCTTCTTTCCAGAAATCTGGTATCCCCTTATTAAATATTGTTTTCAGTGGTCAAGGTCAAATGAATAATACCGAGAAGAGAAAGTTCCGGTTGATATATAGGCTGCCGGGGTGATTATCCCATGCTTGACATTTTATCCGCTTTTGGCAAGAATGCAAAATCCTTACATTTCAAAAGGATTTCGATTCGGTGACGGCGCTGGCCGACCCCTAAATGCATAACGCTTACAGCAGGAGGCAAAAGATGATAAAGACATGGTTGGCAGTGGGATTTTTCGCGGTTCTCCTGGTTTCGTGCGTCAGCGACGAGAGCAGGGTTACTCCAAAAGTGGTGGAAACCTCTCGGGATGACCGCTTTATTGCTTACAATAACGGGACGGTAAAAGACGCCTCAACGGGTCTTATGTGGTCGGCACAGGATAGCGGCATCCCCACTACCTGGGAAGAAGCGATTAAATTCTGCCGCGATTATCGGGTTGGCGGATATAACGACTGGCGAATGCCCACTCAAGGTGAACTGGCTGCCTTGTACAACCCTGAAATTGTGAATAGGGGAACCCATGACGAAGGGTGCAAGGGAGGATACCATATCACCGATCTGATCCACATTACCTGCTGCTGTATCTGGTACTGGAACGGTGTGGATGAAGTGGGCGGATTTTTTCATTTCGATACGGGACCTGCCGGGTGGCGGGATCAGGATCTTTCCCTCCATCCCAGGGCATTGCCGGTGCGTGGTCCGGAAAATGGACCCGGATTCCAGGTCAGCAGCGCTCATTTTGAAAACAGATCGTTGTAGGAGGAGTTCCTGTTCGCCCTCCGTGCGGCGGGCCTGCCTACTGTCCGTTTGGTAGGTTCAGTCTCGAAAAATAGTGGTATAATGCCACTCATACGGCAGCCGTGACATTGTCCTTTGAAGGCCATGGTAAGGAAACCCTTATGAGGAAGGTGAAAAATAGCACAGCGACGTCATGCACGTTTGCATTCAGCCGGCCTTCCGAAGGCATTCTTCTGTTGACGTTTTCCGGAAAATGGACGACCAGCAGTACACTGCCGCCAGTTGCAGAGATCGATAAAGCATTCTCTTCCGAATCCGGCATCAGCCGGATTTCTTTTGAAACCAGTGATCTTACCCATTGGGACAGTATCTTTCTGACATTTCTGAACAAAATAATCAGCCGCGGCAAAAAAGCCGGCCTGGAGATCGAACAAGAGGGGTTGCCTGAGGGGGTGAAAAGGCTCCTGGCACTCATGGAGGCCTTTCCTGAAAAGAAAGGGGTTCGAAAGGAAAAAGGAAAACCCACTTTCCTGTCACGGATCGGTATGGAAACCGTCGATTTTATCCGCTCTACGGGGGAAATCCTCGCCTTTATAGGGGATGTCTCTTTATCCTTTTCGAGATTCTTGAGAGGAAAGGCACGTTTTCGCGGTTCCGATCTTGCTATGATTATGCAGGAGTGTGGCATTCATGCCCTTCCCATTGTCTCCCTGATCAGCGTGCTGGTTGGCCTTATTTTAGGCTTTGTGGGGGCTGTACAGCTGGTGATGTTCGGCGCTCAGATTTACGTGGCAAATCTCGTAGCCATCTCCATGGTCCGGGTGATGGGGGCCATTATGGCCGGGATCATCATGGCCGGCCGGACGGGCGCCGCCTTTGCCGCCCAGTTGGGCACCATGCAGGTGAACGAGGAAATCGATGCCTTCAAGACCATGGGTATCTCCCCCATGGATTTTCTGGTGCTGCCGCGCATCATGGGCCTTACCCTGATGATGCCGCTCCTGGTTTTGTATGCGGACCTGATGGGAATTTTAGGGGGGATGATCGTGGGGGTGGGCATGCTGGACCTGAATGTGGTGCAATATTACCTGCAGACCAAAAGCTCTCTCAATCTTTTCGATCTGTCTATTGGAGTTTTTCAGGGAATGGTGTTTGGGGTCCTGGTTGCCGTTGCCGGATGCCTCAGGGGGATGCAGTGCGGCCGGAGCGCATCGGCTGTAGGGGATGCGGCCACATCGGCAGTGGTTACCGGGATCGTCAGCATCATCGTAGCAACCGCCGTCATCACAGTGATCTGCAATGTTTTGGGGATATAGGCAGGGGTATCATGGACAGACAGGCAAGTAAAATACTTATCGGAAGCTTCGTGGTGGGAGCGGTCGTCCTGGCTGTGGCCGCTGTACTCATCCTGGGCGGCGGACAATTCATCAAGAAAACCCAGAAATTTGTTCTTTTCTTTCAGGGGTCCGTCAAAGGATTGAATGAGGGCGCCTCCGTCCTGTTCCGGGGAGTAAAAGTCGGTTCCGTCAAGAGTATCTCCCTGGAGGCGGACACGGAGGATATGGTTATTTACATCCCTGTCATCGTGGAAATTGATGTGGACAGGATTCAAATTATCCGTGGAAATCGTCAGAGGAACCCTGCAGGAAAACTCCCGGCACTTTTGGAAAAAGGGTTGCGGGCGCAGTTGATCATGAGTAGTCTGCTCACCGGTCAATTGGTCATAGAGTTGGAGTTCCATCCAAACGCTCCCATAAAAATGGTAGGCCTTGACAAGCAATATCCAGAGATTCCAACCCTCCCTTCCACTTTCGATCTGCTTTTCGACAAATTGAAGGATCTTGATTTCAGCAGCATTGTTTCAAAACTTATGTCGGCGCTGGATACCCTGCAAAAGGTCATGGCTTCCCCTGAAATACCGGAAATCTTGAAGTCCTTGAAGACGACCATAGCGGATGCGAACAAGGTTGTCAGTAAACTGGATAGCCGGCTAGATCCCCTGTTTAACGGCGTTGATAAAACGGTCAGAGAGTACGGTGATCTGGCCCGCCATGTGGATGAAAGAGTTGGTCCGCTGGCATCAGACATGGACGCCACGGTGAACGACGCCAGAAAACTGGTTCGGAAAGTGGATAAGAGCGTGGGAGACCTGGCCTCCGCTCTTGAGGGCAGCCTAAAGGAGGCAACGGAGGCATTGAAGGAGGCGGAGGAAGCGCTAGGGGCCGTAAAAGGGACAGTCGGCAAAGAGTCCCCTGTTATTTATCAGTTGGACGACACCTTGAAAGAAATTTCAGCCATGGCCCGCGCATTTAAATCTTTGGCTAGTTTTTTGGAACGTCATCCCGAGGCCCTGCTGCGCGGAAAAGGAAGCCCGGAAAGGAGATAAAGTTTATGCATACAAATACGGTAAAGATCCTGGCGATCGCGTTCACCCTTCTGTTGCTGACACTAACAGGGTGCGGGACCAGTACCCCGGCGAAATTCTATATGCTTAATTCCATTTCCGGCCCTACTAAGGAAACCCCCATGATGGGAAAAAAAGTGCCTGTCTCTATTGGGATAGGTCCGGTGGAATTTCCGGCCTATCTGGATCGTCAGCAGATTGTGACAAGGATCAATGAAAACGAGGTGGATCTGGCCATGTTTCACGAATGGGCGGGACCGCTCAAGGAGGATTTTATCCGTGTTCTGTTGGAAAATCTCTCAGCTTTGAATCCTGGAGATCTGTTTGCGGTCTATCCCATGAGAGGCTCTTCTCCCGCTGATTTTCATTTGGAAATGGAGGTCCTTCGCCTGGACGGGACGCTCGGAGGAGATGTCGTGCTCATCGCCCGATGGGCTGTTTTCGGGAAGGACAGGGAGCAGATGCTTCTGACAAAGAAGTCAACCATCAGAGAACCGACGGGAGACGGTAATTACGGATCGCTGGTGGCCGCTGAAAGCAGGGCCGTGGAGACCCTGAGTAAAGAGATTGCCGCGGTTATGAACGACCTTGCGAAATAGTGCAGAACGTATGAACGACAAAGATGCCCCCATTATAGCCAGGGATCTCGAAATCGCCTATGGCGATTTTGTGATCCAGCGAAATCTGAACTTTTCCGTTAAAAAAGGGGAAATCTTTGTCATTATGGGGGGGAGCGGCTGTGGCAAAACTACAGTGATGCGCTGTCTTATCGGGCTGAAAGAACCGGCGAAAGGGCAAGTCTTTTTGGAGGGGGTCAGTTTCTGGGAGGCAGATCAACGCGAAAGGGACCGGCTGTCCAGAAACCTGGGGATTGTCTACCAGAGCGGCGCCCTGTGGAGCTCCATGACGCTTGCCGAAAACATCAGTTTGCCTCTCGGCGAATACACTGATCTGGATGCAAAAGCAATCAGGGAACTTGCCTCCCTGAAACTGGCGCTGGTAGGACTTGCAGGATTTGAGGACTATTTCCCCTCGGAAATCAGCGGGGGCATGAGAAAACGGGCAGGGGTGGCCCGCGCGCTTGCGCTGGATCCGGCCCTGTTGTTTTTTGATGAGCCGTCGGCGGGACTCGATCCCGTGACATCGGCCCTGTTGGATGATCTGATTGTGGAGTTGCGCGACAGCCTGGGAACCACCATGGTCCTGGTTACGCACGAGCTCCCCAGTATCTTTTCCGTGGCGGACAATTCCGTGTTCCTGGATGCGGAGACCCGAACCATGATCGCCGGCGGAGATCCGAAGAGACTCGCGAAGGAATCGGAGAATCCGAAGGTGCGGGAGTTTCTGACGCGCAGCGGAAAAGGCCTGGAAATGTGAGTCGGCATCCAAAGTTCATGCGGCTGCAAAGAGTCCCCAATGCCGTCATTCCCGCGAACGCGGGAATCCAGATTCATCAATCCTGCACGGACTTCCTCAAACTCCTGGACCCTCACGACAAATAATCACTGTAAATACGCCATCCCACGTAAACGCCCAGCATGCTGCCGAAGATGCTCATTATATATGCAGTCGTGAATCCGATTTTTCCCCCGATCCACCAGCCGATCCATCCGAATAGCGTTATGCCGACAATAATGCAGAACTTTTTCATGATTTCCCTTACGCCCGCCACACACCCCACGCGACGCAGATCCAGCCCGCCAGAAAGGCCAATCCACCGAGCGGCGTGATCGCGCCCAACCACCTCACGCCGCTCACACTCAGAAGGTAAAGACTGCCGGAAAAGAGGAGCGTGCCAACAACAAAGAACCACCCTCCGATGATGATGCTCGTGGAGGGCCACTTTGCCTGGGCCCAGGCGGCCGCGATCAGTGCAAAGGCGTGGTACATCTGGTAGCGCACTCCCACCTCGAAGACCGTAAGCATCTCCGCACTTATTCGACCCTTCAGGCCGTGAGCGCCGAAAGCGCCTGCCGCGACTCCGATGAAGGCGGACAGGGCACCCAAAAAAAAGAAAATCCGATCCATTCTTTACTCACCTTTATTCACGGGTTCCCACTGTTCCGACCGGCAGATAGAATTCGGTGGCAACAAGGTTCTGTGAAAATCCGGCTGGGCCGCGAACCGCTACATGTCGGCCGGTGGCGATGATGGATCCGGTCTTCATCTCCTGGTAACCGGCGTTGATCTGTTCCATTTCAGCACCGGTGAAAGACAGGTCGACCCCGGCTATGGAGCGGTCCCACCGCAGATTAAGAATCTCCTCGTCCACGGTGAGACAGGGTGTTGTGATGCATTGAATACCTGTATCATGGACCCGGAAAAAGCCCGCCGGTTTGGCGGTTTCCTCGCCCGACTGGGCCAGCCAGGCTTCATAAACCTTCAAGGTAGGAAACAGGAAACCATCCTGTTGCACCTCAAGCAGTTGGCCTTTGATGATCCCCAGTCCTTCGGTAAATGCCTGTTGAAAATTAGCCTGTTCATTTTCGCTCATGTCGAGCAAGGAAAAATCTAATAGAATGACCTGGCAATCCTTTGCCACGTTGCCGTCTGCGCAGGACGTCAAGACGTGGTTGAGGGCTTTGATGAAAACCCCTCCGCATGTAGGCGACGGGCACATTCGCATGTCATCACGCGTCCACACATAATAATTTTCTTCTTCAGCTTTTTCAGTACGGGTGTTTGATTCCGCCTGGGAAATGCAAAAAGACGACAGCACCATGGCCGCGATCCATGTGATTATACGGTACATGACAAACCCTCCCTGTTAAGGATGTTCACATGATTCATGACTATCTTAACCCATTATGCCGCAGCAAAGCCTCCGTGCTTGGGCCGCGGCCTCGGAAATCCTGAAAGACTTTCATCGGATCGCGACCACCGCCACAGGAGAGAATCGTATGGCGGTATCTGCGTCCCAGCGCGGCGATCGCGGCCTCATTTTCCAAGCCGGCTTCTTCAAAGGCAGCAAAGGTGTCGGCGCTGAGCACTTCCGCCCATTTATAACTGTAGTAGCCTGCGGCATAACCGCCGGCGAAAATATGACTGAATGAACAGAGAAATCGAGATTCGGGGAGCGGCGGCAGTGGGTTCAAGTCCCGTGCGATCTGTTGATGCACATCAAAAACCGTTGTATCCCCCTGTGGATCAAATTCGGTATGCAGCACCATATCGGTGATGCCGAATTCCAGTTGGCGCATCATGATGGAGCCGGCACGGAAGGTGTGGGAAGCACGGATTTTATCGAATAACGCGTCCGGCAGCGGTTCGCCCGTTTCGAAGTGCGCTGTCATCCCGACGAGAGTGGGTTTGTGGTAGCACCAGTTTTCCATAAATTGGCTTGCGATCTCCACCGCATCCCATTCGATACCATTAATGCCGGCGGCGTCGCTGTAATCGACTGTTGTGAGCATGCCCTGCAGTCCGTGACCGAATTCGTGGAACAGCGTCGTCACCTCCCCGAAGCTCATCAACGAGGGACGACCATCCACCGGCGGTGTTCCGTTACAGCAGAGATACACCACCGGATGCCGCAATTCCCCATCGACGTAACGGCGGCTCAGACAACTGTCCATCCACGCGCCGCCACGCTTCTCCGCCGGACGGGAGTATGGATCAAGATAAAACCAGGCCATGGTTTCACCGTTACCGTTCTTAACACGATAAAATTGTACGTCCTCGTGCCACACGGACGCTTGTCCATCGGCTCGTTCGAAGGTGACACCGAACAAGCGGGTACATAAGGAAAACAATCCATCTATCACGCGGTGCAGCGGAAAATAAGGGCGTAGTTGTTCATCCGTAAATTCAAAGCGTTGCTCCCGCAGTCGTTCCGCCCAAAACGGTACATCCCAGTGGGCCAGGGGCTCAACCTGACCGGACGCTTCAGCCAGTTGACGCAAGGCATCCAGATCTGCCCTGGCGTGTTCCCGGGCGGCTTGCACCAGTTCGGCGAACATCTTTTGCACGGCCGCCACATCGGGCGCCATTTTCGATTCCAGGCTAAGATCGGCATAGTTTTCATAACCCAGCAATACCGCTTTCTCTTTGCGCAGCATGAGGATGCGTGCGATCAATCCGGAGTTGTCCAATTCGCCGGAAGAAGCCCGCAGGATAAAGGCGCGGTAAACCTGTTCGCGTTGCGTGCGATTGCGATGGTGCTCCATGAAAGGCACATAACTGGGATAATCCAGAGTGATGCGCCAGGGGCCGTGTTCGGGTGTAGCCTTTGGGTCCTCCTTGTTCACCGCATTCCAAGCGTGTGCGGCGATCTGCCGCAGGGTTTTCGGCCAGCCTTCGGTTTGCTTGATATCTGTAATAATGAATTCGAAGGCCTTGGTGGCATCGAGCACATGGTTGGAAAAGTCCGTTTCCAATTGTGAGAGTTCTTTGGCAATGGCATTGAATCTTTCCCTGGCCTCACCCGATAGGCCGACTCCGGCATGTTTGGCGTCCCGGATCTTCTGCTCGACAATACGCTGCTGGGCTTCATCGAGCTTGTCCCAGGCATCGCCATCACGAATGGCCAGCAGGCCCTGATAGATGGCAGGACTCTGTTTGACCCGCAGTCCGAACTGCACTATTTCTGGGAGCACCTGGGTATGGGCTTTACGCAGTGCTTCGGAATTCTTAACGCCCATCAGGTGTGAAACCACCCCCCAGCTGTATTCAAAAGGGATCTCCAGGTCTTCCAGCGGCTGCAGCAATCCTGCCCAGGTTGGCGCCAGATTTTGTTCGAGCGTTTCGATCCGCTCGTAGGCACGTTTAAGAATAAGTCGAATGGCCGGAACGATCTGTTCCGGCGTGATACGGTCAAAAGGGGGAAATCCGGTTTCGACCAAGAGCGGGTTATCGCTCTCGGTCTGATCTTCCTGATTCATCTAATCTTCCTTTCTCACAGGATGGGTCGAACCGGTTCCGTCACTGACACCGGATTGAACCCCGAAATCCTGTTGATAATCCTGATTTTGATCTTCCATGGCGGGGTCTCAGAGACCTTTGTATCCTTTCGCCCTCCATGCGCCCAAAGCGAGGCAGATCCAGCCCGCCAGAAATGCCAGCCCGCCCAGCGGCGTAATGGCGCCCAACCACCGCACGCCGCTTAGACTCAAGAGATAGAGGTTGCCGGAAAAAAGGACCGTGCCAATGACAAATAGCCACCCTCCGGTAATGACGATCGAGGAGGGCCACTTCGTCAGAGCCCAGGCTGTCGCGATCAGCGCGAAGGCATGATACATCTGGTAGCGCACCCCCACCTCGAAGACCTGAAGCATCTCGGTACTTATGCGGGTCTTCAGGACGTGAGCGCCAAACGCTCCTGCCGCGACTCCCATAAATGCGGATAGCGCGCCCAACATAAAGAAAATCCGATCCATTCTTTGCTCACCTGTCTGATTTAAATAATGAAGATATGGGCTTGTCAAACCAACCGAATAAGATTGTGGCTGCTCGCAATCCAACTTATTCGTTAGATGATTGAGCCAGAGGCTCAAGCTTTTAATCGCAACGCTTCTTGCGCTTCGACGGGAAGTTGTACAAGAATAAAATAGGATGCGGGATAAAGATAATCTTCACCAGATTCATCAAGGATTCTTAAATAGCCTTCCTTTTCTTCTTCCTCATCGGAAAGGACTTGATAAATTTTTCGTTTCTCTAAATCTTCACAATCTCTATTTTCCACGCAAAGCGCATAATTCGGGATTTCATTTATGCTTTCCATTGTCTTAGTCCAAAAATCCCTTGATTTTGATACCTTCCATATCCCTATTATATCAAAATGCATAAAATATTCCAGCAGGTTATTTCATCCTTAGCTTACGATAATATGGGGCTGCTTGCCGATCCCGTCTTTTCCCGAAAGCCGATCCAGGGTCAAATTTTCCACAGGCAGCAGGTCGCGTACCGCAAAATAGGCGTTGTTGAGAGCGTTGTAGTAAAAAGAAGGATCAGCGGTGTCCAGGACCTCGTCCCATTCTTTGCTGAAGTAGCCGCGGAAAGCATCCTGCAACTCCATCATTGGAATATCGGCGGGAACTGAAAGCCATATTTTGTCAAGGTTGCCGACGGCAACCACCCGGCGGTCGACGAATCACCCGGTTTCATAGAAATAGACCGGCAGGGCAGGGACCCCATGGTTCGGGACGCATTCGGTGAGATCGGCAAAGACTTTGCCATCCATCGTTCCAAAAACAACAAAATGGTTTTTTGAAGCAATATCAAAGATCCTCGGCAAACGGCTGCAACCGAGCGCCACCAAAAGCATTTTTTCTCCCATGCCTGTCATTCCACTCCACCACCGTTAAGAACAATAATGGTTCATCCGGTTTTTGCGTACTTTCTTATAAGCAATTGATTTTAATGGAGAAGCGTCCAGGAAAGCCTGTCAAGGAGGAACGCCAATAGTGAAGTTTCCTTGACCGGCCTTGCTGGGTAACCATAATGGAAACATATGCTTGAAAGAAAAAGGCCTGGACCGGACGACACACTCTGTTTTCCTTGAGGGCATAATTCACATGCTTTCGGCATAGAGATGAAATAACATTTTATTCCAATTTGTTAGGCCATATTTGTATCTATAAGTACGCAAAATCCGGATGAACCACATATAATTTGTATGGTACCTTATTTCTTTAATCCATGAAATCACTTTTGCGGAAGTCTTTGCGACAGGTATAACGGACTGTTCGGCCCTGGCTTGACATTGTATGCATAATATATATGCAAGGAGGCCGATTATGCGAACGACGCTTGATTTACCTGAAGATCTGCTTGAGGAGGCCATGAAGGCCACCCAAATTAGCACAAAAACTAAAGTTATTATTACTGCCCTGGAGGATTTGATAAGGAAATCAAAGATATCCGATCTAAAGAAATATAAGGGCAAGGTGGATTTGGACATTGATATGAATGCTGTTAGAGGGCGTTAATGTCGGTATTAGTCGATACGGCCATATGGATAGAATATTTCAGGAACGGAAACAATGCTGAAAAGCTCGATTTCCTGATTGATGAAAACCTTGTTGTTATCAATGATCTTATCCTTGCGGAACTGGTTCCTTCCTTGAAAGTTCGCAATCAACAAAAAATTGTTACCTTATTGTATGATATTAATAAGTTAAACCTTTCCATCAATTGGGGCGAAATTATTGAATTCCAATTTGAATGTTTGAAGAACGGGTTAAATGAAATCGGCGTTCCTGATCTATTGGTTGCACAAAACGCGAAACAAAATCGATGTGAAATCTACTCATTGGATAACCATTTCATTCTCATGAAAGATATTCTTGAACTCCAGCTATTATAATAAAAACATCTTTTGCCGACCCTCAGTCTGGCTTGAGTTTGCGGTTTGTAAGAAGATGCAACAGGCGAATCCGGATCTGATGTGATGTTGGGCCATGCCGATACAAGCCCGCCCGGACGCGCCCACTGTTCTCCACCGCATTAGGTTCCGGGGTAAATAACCTCGAAAGATCTTCCTGAACGACCCTGGCCCAGACTTAACTCTATGCGCCAACCCGAAGTGGCAAGACTCTGAACTATCAACTCAAGTCGTGAATAAGGTGCCATAGGTGCCCGCCCCTTATTCTTTTTCTCACAGGGGCAAGCACCCAAAAGGCATTTTCATGGTAAAGGCATGCCCTCATTGGCTATCGGCTGGGGCAAGACTGGTAGCCGTCAGGCGAGTCATTGCTTTTATCTCACGTAATGTTCTCTGAAAGCGGTTTGGGGGAGTAGACTCCATCCAGGCCCTGAATGGGTTTCGGGCGTTTCTCGTACCGTGACGAGAAATAGTCTTTGAAATCCTGGTACACCCTGGAAACAAACTCTTTCGTGCCTATGACGCCGCTGTCGGTGAAATACCGGGTGCGATAACGGAATCTTTCAACGCCCGTAAGATCAATTGCCTTCTGAATGGTCTTGCTCGTCTGTTACAAGCCCTCCCTTCTTATATTGATAAACAAATCGCCGGTAATGGACGAGCCACGCCTTCTCGTCCTTAAGAGCGAACCCCCTCGAACCGAAATCCGTGGAAAGGAACCGGTCACGGTTGTTGCACCCTGAAAATCTATGTCAAAAAAGCCGGTTATTGGTGTCTTTGGTGGCTTTTAAAAAGGATGACAATCTCACCCATTTGGCAATTTGTCCGTGCATTTAATAATGAAATAACTTAGTAATTCAAGCAGTTGTATCTAAGAAACCGCTGATATACCTGGATTCATTCGCAGGCTATTGGCTTAATCTGTCCGGGCATAACTTTACGCAATCTCTTAATTTATGAATTTTTATGAATATATAGTAAAGTTTACTTGACATGCCCAAGCACACGGATTAGTCTTAATAAAACGGCAGTGTAATATATGTCTCACAATTGCCATTGGTAAATGGGGAAATGCAATGGAATGGATAGGAAGCAAAATTAAGGATTTGACAACGGAAAACAACATTTCCATTGTCAAGCTGGCGGAAATGGCTGGAGTTTCCAGGCAGACGGTGAATGACTGGATCAATGGTCAAATTCCGAAAGGTAATCATTTAATATTTCTTTGTAAATTATTTAAAATAAGCCCTGACTACCTATTCTCCCAAGGTTTTGACGGGGCCATATCTGTTCCTGTACACCGGACAAGAAAGACAGCTAAGGTCACTCCCTCCATGCAGAAAGATGCCCTGGAAATGGCAAAAGAGTATGATCTCCTATTCAGAAACGCGCCTGAATCCGAAATCCTTCCAGTCATGAGGGGGCGAAATCGATCTGATGAAACCGCAAAAAAGGTCGCTAAGGAGTTAAGGAAGAAAGCAGGTGTTTTGGATGACCGCCCACCCAGCTATGAAGACACCTTCAGACTTATGGAAAATCTGGGGATAAAGATCATCTTTAGGGTTTTCCCCGACAAAATAAAGGCATACGCCTTTTACACAAAAATCCATGGCCATAGAATTGTCTTTATCAACAGCGAGACGAATATTCTCGATTTGATTTTTCCGCTTTTGCATGAGGCTGTGCACGCCATAAGGGATGAATTTGCCATCAGTGATGGATTTGATGAAGATGAAGAAGCATTCTGCGATATGGTGGCAAATCACATACAGTTTTCGGATGCATATGTACGAATGGTATACGATGTCATCAAAGGCTTAAAGATCGGAATCCAAATAAATAACCTCAAAACCTTTGGAAGAAACTATTCTCACGCCCTGTACGGTATTATCAAAAGGATCAAATACATCAACCCCGACTTTGACCTTAAGATCGGAGGAGCCGATACGAATTTGAAAAAAGAATTTCCCACTATTGGGGATATCCTTTTCAAAGAAAAAGAACCGAGAGATTTCGTAAGAGCCATAGCGGACCTTAGCCCCCTTTTCATTAAAATCGTTCTTGGGCAAATTGATGGACTGACTACCAGGAAACTGGGAGAACTCCTGTGCATTGAAAATCTGACGGACTCAAAAATGGTTAAAGACGAACTCCTGAGATTGAAAAACTCGGCTTCCTGAAATGAATATCCTCTGTGATACATGCAGTGTTTTGATGCTCATAAGAATCGCCCCGGATATGTTCTGTGACGAACGTTTTGAGTGCATAACCATTCAGGAGGTTTTGCAAGAGCTATTTCGGACCCAAAAATTCAAAATACAATATCCTTGGAGGGATAGATACAAGTCGAAAATAAAAGCACTTGGGAATTCAGAAGTAAGAAAAGAAGGCTTCCAGCTTTTTCTTGAGACCGTAAGGAACATTGTATCCGCGGGGAAAATAAATAAAAGGACAGGTCTCTATTTCAATTTGAGCAGAGTTGATCAAGTGATTGCCGCCACCTCAATCGCAAACAATTTCAAACTGACGACAGTAGACGATGATCTTGCAGAATTTATCAACCAGGAATTTTCAGGTTCCACAATTTCGCCTTTAGGGATAATCAATGATTGGATAGGAAAAGGCTTGATTAAATGGGATGATGAAATGCAGGCTGTTGTTGAAGATTGGGAGAGATGTAATGAGCACCCTCAGCCCAAAAAGGAAGTTAAAAAATTTAATAAATTAACAGGTTACAGATATGCAGGCCCCTAATCAACAAT
>CAVVFZ010000033.1:0-162785 GCA_963747555.1 uncultured delta proteobacterium | reverse complement strand
AACTCACGAAACAGGATAAGAGACTTCTCTCATTCGTCGCTCCGGTCACGTCACAAAAGCCTATCCGAACATCCGCTTCCTTTTCGGCATCAACCTTGCAAACAAAAAAACGCGGGGGGTAATCACCTTCTGCTCCATATCCTGCTCTTGCCAAATGGCCTTTCGGCCTTCTCCTGAAACATAGGCTTTCTGGGAATGATCAAAGATGTGAACCATCCGGCCCTCATAAAGCGGAGAATAAATTTCCCCAGGGAGAATACGGTCGGGATCATTGCCCTTTCGGTCTATTTTTCCACTGTCATCCGGGTGGTAGAAAACAGTCCGTTCTTTGTCTTTGAAATGCCGTTGCTCTTCCCCATACCCGCGTGCCCGATACCATTTTTCATCGGCGGATACCCAGTATTCACCGCCTTGCGGCAAATTATCCGGCAACGTAACGATTCTGGAATCCGGATGCTTTTTCTGAACCCACTGCCCCTCCTCATTTTTTCCCGGCCGAATAGAGATAAGCCTCTGGATTCCATCCATTCCCGTGTTTTGAATAACCAGGCATCATTGGTCATATGCAAGTCGGTACGATAGGTTACATTCCAGCCGCTGTCCGCACTGCCAAGGGCGGGGAAGTTCTTATGAAGCCGCTCAATCAACCGCACTTCCATGTCGGAACGGTTGTCGATCAGGGCCAGACTCTCCGGGCTGATGGACCCAATGAAGTCCCGGTTCGAACACAGCACCCGATCCTGCATTTTTCCTTCCAGCACCCGGGTATCCCGCAGCATGAAGGCCGCGGGAAATGAGTGCCCTTCTTCCGGCTTTTTACGGGAAAATTCCAATGCGGTAAATTTGAACCTGGAATCTATGTCAAAGGCCCACTTACGATAGTTTTCAAAGGTGTAAAGGCTTTCCACACTCGCCTTTTCAAACAGGAGACGGCGCAGACCGGTACGTGCCTGTGCCTGCCAGATGGTGGCCGGAAGCACCAGGCCGATACGCCCCTTTTCAGACACCCCTTGCCAGGATCGCTCCACGAAATATTTAAACAGATCCGGGTCCCCACCTGCCTTCAACAAGGGCTGTTTGATGTTTATAGATGCCGGCGTTTCCAAGAAACCAGGTCAATTGCTTCGTCATGGTTTCATAGGTACGCCACCCTTCAGCGAGTTCCGGCTGTTCGGCTTCCATGTCCCGGATCAAGGCGTCCAGGCTGAGACCCTGACGGTTGGCCACCTCATCGTTGAAAGGGCCGTAAAAATCACGCTTTGCGGGCTTGATCTTGTCCCATGGCGGATTGCCGACCATGGCGTCAAACCCGAAATGGTCCTTCAGTTCTCCCTGCTCCGTGAAGGCCACTTCCGGAAACTCCAGTTCCCAGTGAAAAAAACGCATCGGTTTCGGCCCATACCCTTCTTCCCGGGCCGCAATTCCTCCCGTTTTCAGGAAAGGATGCTGAAGGACCCTCGTTCAACCGCTTCGCTTCTTTGGTCATGATCCGTTATGCCGCAGATTTTTTTGACGCGCGCATAAACTCCCCCCGGCGCTTTCGTAAACGGCAATGCTTTCTTCATCCGGTACCGGGATAAACCACTGGGCACACCATAGATCACACAGGATACGGTGGGCCTTCAGACGGACGTACCCCTGGTTTAGATACTGTATGCGTTTGGCCTTCACGTCGCTCCGCGTGTTGCTTGATCTTTGCAAAATGGCATGGACGCTTTTCCAGAATGCCGGAAAACAGGGACGTATCGATTGGAAAAGGCAAAAGGAGGCTGGTTGGCTCTTTGGGCTGCTTTCTTTTTTGTATTTCCGGCGGAAAGATCATTGGCGTCTTCATTTCCAGGACCACCCAGGCAGATCCCTCCTTTTTTGTTTTTGCCATCAGGGACGGGCGGGCAATGCGGGTCAGGGAAGCGCCCACGAGGCTGTTCCCGCATTTGAGGTGATCGTCCAGAAAAGAAAGCGGACGCCCGTAAGCTTGCCGTATGGAGCCAGAGCGCCACCTTGGCCAGTTCCACGGCCATGGGGTTGAAGTCGATCCCGTAAATGCAATTTTCAACCACCTGGCGCTTCCAGTAGGCGAATTCTTCGGGGCCGTTATCATCTAAAACCGTTTTATCCAAAGGTTTACCGATGAAGGTGAGATGCCATGCCATTACATCCACCATCTTCACCAGAAAATGGCCGCTTCCCATGGACGGATCGACTAATTTCAGGGCAAGGATTTTTTCGGCATTGTTTCCGCATTGATTCAGCAAAGGCAGAATCGTGTCGCGTACCACATGATCCACAAGGCTGTCAGGTGTAAAATAAGACCCGCTGGCCTTGCGCTCCCCTTTTTTGTTCCGCAGGGAAAGCGTATAAGACTACCGGACTTTTTCCAAAACAAGGCGCTGTTCCAAAAGCCCTTCATAAGGATCCCCGAAATCCCTCACATCCAGATCGGCGTCAGGGTACCGGTTCGGCTTCATCCAGATAAATCAACCGTTTCAAGACCGCATACACTGCGTTATCGGTGAGCTTCATCCTATCCAGTTCGGCGTAGTTTTCAGGGTCGAACAGGCCGCCGTTGTATGCCGGCACCTCATACTGGCGGCTTTCGGTATTCACGGCGTCAAACAGTCTTTTCGACGCATCGAATCCATTGCTGATTTGGAATCGCTCACTTACGGAACACTTATGGATGAGTTCGAAAACAGCTTTGGTAGCCAGGAATTTGGCATACAGCGTGGCGGCGCCTTTATCGTCTTTTAACTTTAACAGGCCCTGTGCCTCCGCCTTGAGTACAAACAGAAGACGGTACAGAAAAACAAGGGAGAGCTCGCGGAGATGGTCAAGCTGCGCCTGTCCGGGCTTTTCAGGATAACCATTTTCCGGATGTCGCCAAAACCCCTGTGCAATTTCCTGACCGGCAATATGGGCGTTTTCCGCAGAATATCCTTCACCCTGCGTGTATTGGCCTCGCTTTCCGAAAGCAGAAGATCCAGATAACCGCCGCTCACCGCGGGAAGTCCAAAGAAATGCCAGAAGAGATTGAACACGGCCAAGTCTTCATCCCGGATCATCTGCTTCTGAATTTGTGATTTTTCTGAAAGGTTTTCCCGCACAATGATGTGCTCAAGAAACAGCACGAGGTCAAAGCGAAGATGGTCCCTGGGGGCGCCTGCCCGCATCAGCGCCAGCATCTACCGTTGGTCAGCACACCCCATTTTTTCCCGCAGCCTTGCAGATAGCGGGAAACCTGTTCAACATCCTGCGCGGCGCTGCCTTCTTTGGGAGTGCCGCTCTCTTTCGTCGGCCCCGATACCCTTTGAAAATTTTTTGGCGTCAACAATAAAATCCGCATCGGAACAAAACGAAATCGCACAAACCGCTTTGTTATGCTCGCCAACAAGGTCCAGAGCTGCCCGTTTTTTCTGCTTATCGGGAAAAATGACAAGGTCGGGTTTCTTGGTTCGCTTTTTGAATTTCATTTGAAAGCCCCGTCAACTCCATGGACTGCTGTTTCTCACATTCAAAGCCCAAGACTTCTTCGTAAAGGGGCAGCAAAAGTCTGTTTTCAACGTTGTCTTCATTGGCTTTTGAATTCATTTCGAGGGAAGGCGGCAATCCAACACATGGGATATTTTTATATTTGCTTTCCGGTAAATCTTTCACAAACAGTGGGCGAACGGAAAGCCAGAGATGCCCGATCAGTTTTTCCAAACGTTCGTGCGCATCCGACGGCAGTTCTCGCTTACGGGGAAAGGCCTCGTTGGAAAGAACACGTTCAAAATATGTGGAATTGAAGAGATTTGAGTGATAAATATACGATTGTTGCATCAACGTACCTCGGCATATTTTGTGATAATTTCCAGTTTTCAGTATAGCTCCTGTCTCGGTTTTCAAGATGATCGGGACGTTATTTGTCTTTTTTCAGATCAAGAGCGGCCTCAATAAGACTGCGCTCTCACACCAATTCTGACACTGAGTTCCTTTTCGGTAGGCAAATAGAGCATATATTTGGACGCGAATATCTGTTTGCGCTCTTTCAAGACCGAATACCGGGCCACAGCTTCGTTTTTTTCCGTGCAAAGTATCAAGCCGATGGTGGGGTTATCGTCAGGCGCAACATGGAGATCATCGAACAAGCGAACATAGCCATCCATTTGCCCGACGTCCTGATGGGAAATCTCTCCCATTTTGAGATCAATCAAGAGGTAGCATTTCACGATACAGTTATAGAAAACGAGGTCCACATAGAGATCCGTATCGTCAAAACGGAGACGTTTCTGGCGGGCAACAAAGGCAAAGCCTTTGCCCAATTCAAGCAAAAAATTCTGCAGATGGGTAATGATGGCCGCTTCCAGTTGGGTTTCGTGCAAGATGCCTACTTCAGGTAAACCCAGAAATTCCAAAACATACGGATTTTTAAGCGTTTCGATAGCTGCATCTCGAGGATGGTCCGCATTTCTGGTCTGCTCCAGCATGGCTTTTGGATGCTGGCTCCTGAGCATCCGCTCGTAATACTGAGAATGAATATGTCTCTCGAGGGTACGCTTGTTCCACCCGCATGTAGCCGCTTCGTTCTCGTAGAAATCCCGCGCAACCGCTCTGGAAACACGCATTAAAGCTCTGTAATGAGACCAGGAAAGTTGTGAGAAAAAGCCTCGTGGCAATTCACATCCCTTCTGAATGGTTCTTGCAACAGGATCAATTAATTCCTACCCATTGGGTACTGATTTTCACTCGGTGAGGAACCCTCGTCGAATTAATGACCCCATGGGTGCTGAATTCGAATGCGGTCAGGATACTCCAAGTAGAATTTTCTAAAATTTTGAAGGTTGGAAACCGAAAAACCCTGTCGGTATCGCTTTGTCAATCGCCCGGACAAATCCTCTAATACCTGTTTTCCATACTCTGCCCGCTCTGCGCCCTCCTAAATGTATCCACAATTTACCATCCCGATCAGCCAGTAGGCAATAACCATATTACTGTTTATCGAACGGACCACATTGCCGCGCGCCTTCTCCAGGATAGCAACCACCCGATCAAACAGCTCACAGTCCGGAAATGAATTTGTCATCGCATTTGTCGTCTTATATTCTGCCGGGGGTCCTTTTACCCGTGTTTTCATGCCGTATCCACTCCTTTCCCTAAACCATGACACTCATCATATCTATTCTTACGCAATTCCGGGATTGTTATCACCATCCGCGCCGCCGCATGGTATTCGGCTGAGGATTTGCTTATGGCCCTGAAGGGATAAAAAGTAATTACCATGATCTCTTATGAATTTCACTGAAAATTTGTCCGAGCGATTTACCGGCCCCGAGACGCTTTATATGAAAGTTTCCGGTTTCCAGTTTCCGGTTGACGGTTCCGGTTCGTGCACCTGCAATCCTTATCCGGGACCAACGGGGAGGAAATTTTCATCATTCGTTGTGCCATCAAAGCCATGGCTGTTAGTGAATTTCAGCAGGCTGATCGCAGCATCCGGATATTGGTGCATCAATTGCGTCGTTATTGGTTTATCCCAAGCGTGGAAATCGCACAATGGGGAAAATGTGGATATGACAGGGGTACGACGAGCCGAATTTATGATGGCATGAAAGTTGCTGCCACCTCCATGGAGTGTAAAAAATGAGAAGCGTGTATCAGGGACACAGGAAAAAAATTACGCCACGCTCAGGTTCTGGTGGATATTTTGAGGGCTTGATGCCGAAGATATGTTGAGAGAATCGACATGTCTGTGTCTTGAAATAGGGCTCCGATGCATGCTGCAAAAGGATAGTCGCATATCATTAATTATGATTGAGGGAAACCGTGGACTGTATTGAGAGAGAACATTTGGAGGGCAAAGAGAATGAAGCCGCTGAGTTGCTGCCGCAGAGGACAACGCTTTTTCCCGAAGTTTCTGGGAATCGCCGACATTGGAGGAACTTGCGCAGGTCCAGAATGGTAAACCTTTGATCGATGTGTGGGCGCTTTTCAGGCACCTGGCCGGGGGATCTGGATGACGGTTTTGAGGAGGCTATAAACGAACTGCGGCATTCAGACAATAGTTTAGGAGGCACGGCACATGAATAATGCCAAGTTTGTCCTCGACACATTCCTTGCTCCATAGCTGATGGAAGGTGGACCTATGGCCGCATCTTCAAACCAGTCTGCTCGCCATTTTATCCAGTATGGTCGGCGAGTTGTAGTACGGGGCTGACAAAGCCAGATGGGGTTGCGCGGGAGGCGGATTTTAAAAAACTCGAAAACCAGCCGCAGGTTTTTAAGAAAGTGCCCGTCTTCCTCGCAAAAAAAGGGAATGGCAGGAGGAAGGCGTGGTCATATAACTGATCGACACTGCTTTCTGAAAAAGAAACCACAAAAAGATGCACGAAAATACTCAATAGCGTTATCCACCCTGGAGAAGAATCATGAACAAACCCACGAAAGACGCAAGCGGGATGCTGGCGGCGATTATGGACGCCCCCATCGACAAGGTCAACAAGATGGATGTGGATGGAGAGCCGCCGATTGCCCCTTTTCCTCCGAAGGAGAAGAAGGAATTTTCTCCGATCGAAACAGCCATTGCCGTGGCCCTTGGCGCTCACAGAGGTCAGCAAGACAAGGCCGGGACGCCGTATATTCTGCATCCATTGAGGTTGATGCTCCAGATGCAAACCGAGGATGAGATGTTGGCGGCGGTGCTTCATGATGTCATCGAGGACGCAGGGCTTTCCGTGGAATTACCTGACCAGGGAGCGGGGTTTTGATCGGAGAGTTGTGGAGGCGGTGGAAAGCGTCACCCGACGTGAGACGGAAATATGAGGACTTTGTTACCCGTGCGGGCCTGCCCCTCTTGGTTCCAAAATCAAATATGCGGACATCCTGGACAACATGAACCTGAACCGGATTGCATCCCTGACCGAGAAGGACCTCAAGCGGGTGGAAAAATATCACCGAGCCCTCAACGTCCTAAAGGAGTTGCAGGAAATTCGGAAGGAACCCGTGCAGGTGGATTACTACAAGGCCGGGGGAAATATCCACGCGGCAAAGGTGACTCTGGTTCCGCGGGGGCTCCCCTATCCGCACACCCTGAATACATACGGGGCTGCCGGGACCATTATCATCGACTTTGACGGGATTGTATCCGAGGCGGTTATGCCCGAGGGCTACCTGACCTTAAGGAAGATTCTCATGTTCAAAGATCCGGTGATGCTGTATGAGTTGAACCCATTCTGGGCCCCGTTTTTCTGTCCTGAATGTCAGGAAGTTTATCCTTATGAAGAATTGGATATTCAAGAGGATGTGTACGGTACGTGTCCGCAGGGGCACAGGAGGAAGCTGGAGAACAGGTGACCGGGAGGGAACAGATGGCAAGGATGAAACATGAGACGATGCGGGACGTGGACAAGGCGCTGATGCAGGAAGTGGCTCATGGCACAGCGAGAGCGGCACGCATTCGAGAACTCGTTTCCCTGGGCGCTGACGTCAATGCAGTCCGTGATGGGGAGTCCGTTTTATCTGAGGTGGTTTTCAGCATAGCCTTGGGAGGAGACAGAAAAATTGTAGATCTGCTCATTGAATTGGGTGCGGACCCAACATACGTAGGGGATGAAGGCGAATCAGCGCTCTGGGAAGCATGCCGCATTGCAGACGCCGATTTGGTTTCTTTTCTGCTCGAAAATGGAGCAGACCCGAATATCATTGGTGAAAGAAATGAAACCCTTCTTGATGCGGTGGAAGAGGATCGCTGGATCAGCGGCTCCGGGAGTTTTGATGATTGGGTATACGATGATGATGGGTCCAACAAAAACATTGAATTAAGAAAAGAGGAAAGAATTAGGAATCTTGATGCCGTCATTTCCCTCTTAAGAGAGCATGGAGCAAAGTCCCTGGTTGAGATGAAAACGGATGTCGTGTCGCGTTGGCTCGTGCTGTTCGCATCCTACCCCCACCGGCTTGATTACCTTCGGCGGAAACATTCGAATAAATGCTTTGCCGGGCGCTACTGAGGGGTTGGTCCATGACCTTAAAGAATGGAAATCCAAGTTCTGGGATTCCTGGCCTGACAGGAATTCGACGTCCATGCCGAAAACTTTTGATCGCGCAAAACATAATGATTGGGGTCGAGAGTTGGAACGAATCATTCGCTCCATTATAGCGATGGAAATTGAGGTTGAGTACGTGACAGTCAATGCAGAAGACGAGTTAAAGAGAATACGTAATGTAGACAGGGAAATAATAGATCCGGAGTTGAAACCTGATTAGATTGGAAAGAGAAGATGGGAACACGCAAATTATTCTGGGATTCGAATCAGAGGGATGGTTGTTTCCGCTTCTCCACTTGATGTGCTGAGGGTGAATTTCAAAATCGAAGGATTTCCTTGGGGGGGTTGTCAGGTCTCTTGATGAAATCATAAGGTCCTGTTATGATGATGTGCTGAAGGGAGGTGAGGTTGATGTACGCAGTAAAAGGAATATACGAAGCCGGAAACGTCAGGCTGGTAGAAAGGGCGCCGGTTGAGCAGCCCTCCGAAGTCCTGGTGATATTCCCTGCCGGGGCGAAGCGGGTGGTAAAGATCGGAGCGCTCTTCAAAGGGTATGAAATAGATGAAGAGGAGATAACAAGGGAACTGGCGGAGCTCAATAGGCGGTCCACACAGCATCTGGAAGAGGAGGCCGACGGGGATTAGTATGGCCAGTTATGTTGTCGACACACAGGCGATTGTCAAGTTCCTCGCCGGAAAGAAAGTGATCAATGAGAGTATCCATCAAATCATGGAGATGGCCGATGAAGGGGAGAATATCATTATCATTCCTTCAGTTGTCATTTTCGAGATCGGTTATTTGCACGAGAAGGGCAGAATCCCTGTCTCCCTGAAAGATTTGGAGAAGATCCTCGACACGGCCTTGAATTACGTGGAAGAGCCGTTGTCCTTTGGTTTGATAAGCTGTGCGTTTGAGATCACGGATATTCCCGAACTGCACGACCGACTGATTGCAGGAACAGCCCGTTATCTGGATCTGCCTCTGATTACCAATGATCCCCTTATCCTCGAAAGCAGGCACGTAACCTGCGTCAAATAGGGATGGAAGTCTTCTCTTGGTCCCTGGCCTAAGGAGCAGAGAAGGCTGCTCGATCGATGATTCTTCATATCCCGCACGCATCTATTCTGATCCCCGAGAATCTCAGGAATCAAATACTGCTGACTGATAAAGAGCTCGCACAGGAATTGATGCTCATGACGGATTGGTTTGTTGATGAGATTTTTGAGTTTCCAGGGGCATCGGTCGTGCGTTTCCCGGTTTCAAGACTCCTGGTTGACGTTGAGTGATATTCCAAAGATGCCGATGAACCCATGAGCAGTATTGGAATGGGCGTGATTTATACATCCACCGCTCATGGGAAGCGACTGAAGAGGGAGTTGTTGCCTGAAGAAAGACGGATGATATTCTCTCGCTATTATGAACCGCACCACTTCAAACTGGAAAAGGAAGTCAAAAGGGAATTGACCGACCGAGGAAAGGCGCTCATCGTGGATTGCCACAGCTTTCCAAGCCACCCTTTGCCTTGCGATGCTGACCAGTGTATTCCAAGACCGGAATTTTGTATTGGAACGGATGTGTTTCATACGCCGGGTTCCTTAGTAAGGCGGGCCAAGGAGACCCTCACGGAAATGGGCTGTCTATCCGAGGTCAACAGACCTTACAATGGATCAATTGTACCGGCCTCTTTCCTGAACGATCCTCGCGTATCATCAATTATGATTGAAGTAAACCGCGGTCTGTATATGGATGAGAGGATGGCCGCCAAGAGTGTTGATTTCATATCCGTGAGAAAGAAAATGCAGGCCCTTTTGAATTCGTTTACGGATGAGGCAAGTCCCTAAAGAACGCGCCGGTATACGAGCCTGGAAAGAAATTCCGCCTCACCGCCGTTATGCCATTTTTTCCAAAAAGCATCCTCATGGTTCGTGGAAAATTCGACCACCGGAGAACCAACGAAAACGATGCCTTTATTCACGCATGCCTCCATCAGATCTTGATCATTTAGGCCCTTAACTGGATATTTTGCACAGGCAAGACTGAAAGCATTTTTGCTGAGCCTCTTGGTTCTCTTGATTTTGGTCGCTTTTTTCTCCAATGTGTCGACAGGAAATAGGATCTTCCCCTGATTCATCCGGTTATATATGATTTCGCCAGCCTGGTAATTATGGCGGAAGAAATTTTTCTTTACGCCCTGTTGATGGTTGAGATCCTCATTTGATTCTAATCTCAGAGCATACGCCTTTTGCTCACCAGGCCTTGGAAATGGCTGTAATCCGATTGCAGTGAATTTCTGGTTTGGGTCCGTGCTTTCGTCCCATGATTTTGGCAGTATCATATAGCTGTAAAGGACCCCATAACCTCTGCTCGCCACGGGTGTATACCCACCCTTCACCTTGGTGCAGGTAGCAAAAAAAGCAGCCACCCATTTGTCATTGGTAAAATCCAGCGAATCCGTATTCAATTCATAATGCTGCGCAAGGCCCAAATAATCGACTTTTATTGGAATCGCCGTTCCATTTGGTTGGATTCTCAGTCCCTTATGGAACACATATCTTGCAAATGGATGCGTTTTGAGCAAAAGCTCAAACTCAGCAGACCGAATACGATCAATGAAAATGTCGATTTGATCTCGCTCGCCGCTTTCAATGCCTCTGTATAGGGTTGGTAAACACTTAGGGTAAGATTTTGTTTGACCTCTAAAAAACGTATTTACAGTGCACGAGGTGGGGTGGAGGCCGTAAGGACCATCAGGCGCTTCAGCCCGTATTTCAAATTTGTCTTCCGCTCCGATATCGGTCAACAAATATCGCCATATTTTGTGGTTTCGGAGTCTTTCTTCGGCATGGGCCATGTGGTCCAAGATTGAAAGGATTGTTGGCAACCTTTTAATTTCTTCATCGGTTAGGGACATGGTTCTTAAGTCTGTTCAACTGCAGTGCGCATTGGTGAGCTTGTCAATATTCAGAAGCAGCTGCCGACTTTTGGTTTTAATCAATTCATCCCCTATTTTTGTTGCCAAACCCAGAGCTGCTCGCCCGTAATTTCTTGCCTGATCCGTATCGCGCAGGTTTAAATAGGCGGATCCCAGCTTCTCAAGACTATCAGCCACACCCTTTTTGTCTCCTGCTTGATCATGGAATTCGTGCAACTGTCTTGCATCTGCGATCGCATCCTCAAATTGGCCCTCCCGGTTGTGCAGGCAATAGGTCAAATTCAGTAAAAAAAACCGCATGGGTAATCCTGGATGGGTCATTCCCTCTATCCGTTTTATGAGTTCCCGGGTCTTCTCTAACATATTGAGGGAAATGCAAGTTGTTGCCCTTTCATACAAAGCCTCGACTATGCCTGGCCTATATTCAACATCCTTAAAGTATTTTTCTGCTTGCCTGAAATGATCAATTGCCAGATGCAGATATCCTCCCTCCTGAAAAATCTCAGGATCAGCTCGAAAAATGTACCCCAATCGAATCAGGGCATCTCCCGCCATCCGCCTATTTTCACTTTGCCTGGCCAACAGCAAAGCCTTGCTGCACTTTTTGATTGCACCAGGCCAGTCCCCTTTCCTCAACAAAATTTGACCTAATGTAAGAAGCGCGTCAGCCAAAGCCTCTTTCTGTTTTTCCTTTTGATAGAGACTTATTGCCTTTTGAATGTTTTTCTGAGCACCGGCATAATCGCTAAGATTCAAATAGGCCGAAGCCATATTGCATGCAAGTTTAGCAGTCAGTTGTCTATCTCTACTCTTTTTGAGGATCTTCTCAGCCATTGCACAGGAATTGATGCTTTCCTGAAAGCGACCTGAATTGTTGTAGACGGAAGACAGGTTTAAATAGTAAATAGCCCACTGAATACTATTTTTGGAAATGCTTAATAATCGAGATCGGGCTTTTTGAAGATGCTCATGAGCAGACCCGATATCATAGTTATTGAGAGCTTTAATACACTTATCGAATTCAAAGCTTACGATTGAGTCCATAATTCTACGCAGGCAAAGCAACAGCTAAAACCTTCACTGACCTTACACCTTGTCACAGCCCTCTATCCTGCAGTAAACAATGATCGAGCCATAGGGCCGCCCCGATAGCCACAAGGAAGTGGCCGAAAGCGAGTTTCAGTAGATGGCTAAATTAGCGCATTTCGGTCTGTCGCACAAGTGCTGATTTAGTGGTAAGTGTGGTAGTATCATTCATATCCGCAGTTATTTTGGCAGCATCGGGTGCGATCAGAGCAGGAAGGGAGCTTGCAGCAACCAGGTTTTTCGGAATGGAAAATGCCTGAAGTGCGGCAAGGCAGGCGACAAAGGAAAGCCTGTCGGACATTACGGTTTTGCCGGAACCAAATCATCCCTAATGTGGGCGGATGAAGGTAGTGAAAAGTATTGATTTCAGTCCAACATGAGAAACCTCGCCTTCAGGGCAAGATCAGAGTTCAGTGTTTAACACCCTTTAGGAAGAATCTTCCACAAGAAAATGAAGAATGACGACCCAATAAAATTTTCCGCCAAGGAGGACGCTTATGACCAAATCAAACAAAGATCCAAGCAGGACCCTAAGTGAGATCATGAATACGGCGATAAAGAAAGCGAACGAGATAGATGTTGATGAAGAACAGCTTTCGCCCTGACCGCCCAAGCCGGATTCGTGTTCGGAATTGTCCAAAATCGAAACCGCCATCGTCGTGGCTCTTGCCGCTCACAAGGGACAGAAGGACAAGGCCGGGGCGCCTTATATTCTACACCCCCTGCGCCTGATGCTCCGGATGGAGACTGAACAGGAGATGATTGCAGCGGTCCTTCACGATGTTATCGAAGATGGGGGCTTTTCTGTAGAGTATCTGACAAGCAGGGGGTTTGAGCGGGTGGTTCTGGAGGCAGTCGAGAGTGTTACCCGTCGGGAAGAGGAAAGTTACGAGGATTTCGTCACTCGTGCGGGCCTTCATCCGTTGGGCGCAATAATCAAGCAGTCTGATATTCTTGACAATATGAACCTGAACCGGATTGCATCACTGACCGAAAAGGACCTTGAACGGGTCGCCAAATACAATCGGTCCCTCGGTGTCCTCAAGGAGTTGCAGAAAATTCGGAAGGAAACCGTGGAAGTGGACTACTACAGGGTCGGAGGCAATATCCACATAGCGAAGGTGGCGCTGTTTCCGCGTGGGTTGCCTTATCCCCATTCCCTGAATGCCTACGGATCGGCCGGTACAGTCATTGTCGATTTTGACGGTCTGGTTTCCGAGGCCGTTATGCCTGAAGACTTTATGACGCTCAGGAAAATACTCAAGACCGAAGATCCGGCCATACTGCATGGCTTCCACCCGTCGTGGGCGCCGTTTCGTCAATCCTATAGCATGTGGTAAGGATCCACATCTATGAGGAAACTGACGCCACTGGATCTGAGATCGTTTGCACAGAGCCGTTCCACTTCCATTAAAAGGAGTCTCAGGAGTCTGCTGCTCCCGCATTTAAAGAGGAACTGCCACCTGTATTTCCCTTTTATTCTTGCGATAGGAGACTCAACCGGCCCTAGAACACGAATTTCTTTGCCCCTCTGAGACCACTTTTTCAGAACGGCGTCTGTATTCGTTCGCAGTCTGTGCACCGCTTCTTCCGTCTTTTCCCTGTTGTTTCCTTTCACCCTCAGGCATGCCAGGTGTGAAAATGGAGGATACCTCAACTGTTTTCGCAAGGATTTTTCGTTTTCATAGAATGCTTGGAAATTGTGTTCGAGGGCTGCTTGAATAACATAGTGGTCCGGGTTATGTGTCTGAATGATCACTTTTCCTTTCAGATTCCCCCTCCCGGCGCGACCGGCAACCTGTGATATGAGGTGAAAGGTTCTTTCTCCGGCCCTGAAATCCGGAAATCCCAGCGACAGATCGGCGGAAATAATGCCGACCAGGGTAACATGGGGGAAATCGTATCCTTTTGTGATCATTTGGGTCCCCACCAGGATGTCGATTTCCTGCCGGCCGAAGTTTTTCAGGACTTTGTTGATTTCCCCCTTTTTGCGAGCGATATCCCCATCAATCCTGGCGGTTCTCGCCCCGGGAAAAAGGACTTTTACTTCGTTTTCCAGTTTTTCAGTCCCGAACCCGTAGGCCCTCAGAGCGGTTCCGCCGCAAGAAGGACATCTGGAGGTCGGTTTGCACTGAAATCCACAGTAATGGCAGGCCAGTCTGTCATCTTTGAGATGATAGGTGAGGGTTACATCGCAGTTTGGACACGTGATCGATTTTCCACAACTGCGGCAGATATGGATGCGGTTGAAACCTCTGCGATTGAGGAACAGGATGGCCTGATTTCCTTCCGAAAGATTTTCGTGGAGGGCAGCCCGAAGTCTGGCGCTGATAATCTCCTCCCTTCCGGATTCCTCTTTCAACCGTTTCATGTCCACCAGTTCCATGTCTGGAAGGGAACGTTTTTCGACCCGTTCCGGCATGGACAAGAGGCGATACCTGCCTGTTGTGCTGTTGTGAAAGGACTGGACGGAGGGGGTTCCCGAACCTAAGATCACCACCGCCCCTTCCATCCTGGCCCTCATGACGGCCGTGTCCCTCGCCTGATAGTGGGTGGCGCCGATGCTTCCTTCCTGAACATAGGCGGGGTCGTGTTCCTCATCTACGATAATCAGGCCCAGCCTGGAGAAAGGTGCGAAAAGAGCGGAACGTGCCCCGATCACCACGTCAAATTTTCCTTTCGCCATCTGCTGCCATAGATAGACTCTTTCCTTTTTGTTCAGACCGCTGTGGTACACTGCAACCCTGTCTCCAAGATTTGCGCGGAAAAATCCCTCAAGATATACGGCAAGAGATATTTCGGGCGCCATAAGGATGGCCTGCCTACCGGAATTGATGGTGTGTTCGACGGCGCGAAAATAGACTTCCGTTTTTCCGCTGCCGGTGACGCCGTAAAGGAGAAAGGAAGAAAAAGATCTTTTATCGAGACTGGTCAGGATGCTGTGAAATGTCTGCTGTTGCTGCTCATTAAGTGTATGGGGATGGGAAGGAGGATGCATGCTGATGCCGTCCGGATTCCTTGAAATGGGCAGTACCAGGGTTTTAAGTACTCCCTTTTTGATCCATTTATTAACAAGGTAGGATCCATTGGCAAATGCCTTGCGTATATCTTTCAAGAGGACCGCTCCATCACGATAAATCATTTCCAGAAATTCGGGTTCATTCTTGGGCGTACCGTCAGATCCGATGAAGGCGAGGGCTGTTTCGAGATCGATATTGGTTTCCGGCATCACAAACTTCAACAGGTAAGGATTGGTGATGCCGGTTGGAAGAATCCGGTCTTCTATATGCAATAACCCCTTTTCTTTAAGCGGATAGATGGTTTTGAGAGACCACGGGATTCTCCTGCCGGGATTCTTGTTGACCCATTCGAGAATATCCGTTTCCCTGGTCTGAAAAAGCGAGCCTTTCAGGGCCTCTTGTCCCCTTTTTTTGAGACGCGCCGTTTTAAAATGATCGTCAGGAATTGCGGATTTTATGATCAACCCGATTGGATTCAAGTAGTAATCGGCCATCCATAAAAAAAGTGGAACCATCGCCGGGGGGAAAACCGGCGTCATGTCCAGAACGTCAGAAATTTCTTTCAAATCCCTGTCCACGGGTTCGGGGGTTTGCTCCAGGATATAACCGATAACCATGCGTCGATGAAAAGGCGCCAGCACCCGGCAGCCTACTTGGGCGAGGGGAGCAAACTCTTTGGGAACCCTATAGGTGAAGGTGTTTTTGATGGGGACATGTATGGCTACCCTTACGCAGGACGAGTCTGAAGTTTCCATGGGGATCAATGAAGTTCAGCCAACATCTCTTTTGAAGTCGATACCTTGAACAACGGGTACAGGGGATTTTTCCTGTAAAGATTGAGGGTTTGTTCATGAATCGCCATGGAAAAAGCGGCGCAACAATCTTCCAGCAGAACCGCTTTGAAGTTGTTGCACAAGGCATCCGTGGAGAAAATAACCGGCCATCCCTGCTTTCTGAACGTGGCGGAAAGGGCATTAATCGGTTCAATGAGCTTTTTTGCAAAGGCGGTAATGGGCAGGCGCTTGTCTTCTTCAAAATTGTCTTTGACCATGTCGATGACCAGCAATGCCGGCTTTTCACGGCTATTTTCCATTTCGCATCCTTCTTACCTGGTTGATGATTTGCTCCGAGGCCTCTTCCACCTCTTCCATGGTGTTGTTCCGTCCTACACTGAGCCGGATGGCGCCCATCCCCACTTTCGGCGGGACATGCATGGCAGAGAGTACGTGGCTAAGGGTGACCGACCGATCGTGACAGGCGGCCCCCGTGGAGGCCATGATCCGAGGAACGCCCGCCAGGATCTTTGCGCCTTCCAGTCCGGGCACGGCGACATTCAGTGTGTTGGGAAGTCTCAGGGTGGGGTGACCATTGAGCACCAGGCCGTCGATATTTTCGAAAAGCCTTTTTTCCAGCCCATCTCTCAATCGGATCATCTGTTTGAAGGTACTTCCCATTCCGCTTCCGGCGATCCTGCATGCCGCCCCTAATCCCACGGCCAGGATAACGTTTTCCGTTCCCGCCCTTTTACCGAACTCCTGGCCCGCACCGTGAATGAGGGGGGTGAGAGAGCCCATATCCCGAGCATAGAGAACTCCCATCCCTTTGGGGCCGTAAAGTTTGTGCCCCGCGATGGTGAGAAAATCCACTCCGGGATCTAATACATCCACAGGCATCTTTCCCACGGCCTGGGCGGCATCTGTATGAAAAGGAATGTTGTGTTGCCTGGCGATTTCGGAAATCTCCCTGATCGGCTGGAGAGTGCCCGTTTCATTGTTGGCGGTCATAATGGTGATCAGGACGGTGTCAGGAAGGATTGCTTTTTTGAGTTGGTCAGGATCCACCCGACCTGAACCGTCCACAGGAAGAATCGTCACTTTCACGCCCAATTCCGTAAGGAACAAAGCAGGATTAAGGATAGCCGGGTGTTCCGTCGAGGAAGTAATAATATGATGTCTTTCCGGGGTCCTGAAATCCACAAGGCCTTTCAGCACCATGTTGTTGGATTCCGTCCCTCCGGATGTGAAGAGGATGTTTTCTGCTTTGCATCCCAGAAGGCTCGCCACTTCCACCCGGGCCTTTTCAATTCCACGCTTTGCCCTCTCTCCTAGGAGATAGTTGGAGGATGGATTGCCGAAATCGTTTTCAAGATAAGGCAGCATCTCGTTACGCGCGTCCGGATGGACCGGTGTGGTTGCATTGTGGTCCAGGTAAATGGATTTTTGGGAAGTTTTTCCCGTCATGAAACACTTCCTTCCTTTCGACCTGCCTCCCGGTGGGGAGAATTAAGATTAAAGTTTCTTCAGGTTTTAGAATAAATTTTGTGAATTGACAATAGAATATAATAGGTGATAATAATTAAGAAAGGTCAAATTTCTCTTGAAATCAGCGATGAAAGCCGGTTTTCTATGTTTGAGCCGGGTTTTTGACCAGGTTGCCGCACAACTTACGGAAATGCAAACTCTTCAGTAAATCAGGAGGCATCAAATGGCCGCGAACAATCACAAAAAATTCATCCTCTGGTTCAATGAGATCGGCATAGGAGATGTGCCCCTGGTGGGGGGGAAAAACGCTTCTCTTGGAGAAATGTATCAGAAACTTCATGAAAAAGGAATAAAAGTCCCCAACGGCTTTGCCATCACGGCCTATGCCTACCGTTATTTCCTGAAATATGCCGGGATAGAAGATGAAATCAAGAAAGTTCTCAAGGATCTGGATACCAGCAATCTTGAAAACCTCATGAGGAAAGGTCGCCAGGCGCGGGATATTATTCTGCATTCGGAGATCCCTCCCGATCTGATGCAGGCCGTTTTCAGTGCTTATGACAAACTGGCTGAGGAGTTTGATCAGGGAGGGTTTGATAATCTGGATGTGGCCATCCGGTCCTCCGCCACCGCGGAAGACCTGCCGGACGCCTCTTTTGCCGGACAGCAGGATACCTACCTGAATATCCGGGGGAGAAGAAGCGTTCTGGATTCGTGCAGAAAATGTTTTGCAAGCCTTTTTACGAATCGGGCGATTTCCTATCGGCACGATAAGGGCTTCGATCAGTTTGAGGTTTCCCTTTCCATTGCCGTCCAAAAAATGGTGAGGAGTGATTCGGCCTATTCAGGCGTGATGTTCTCCATTGATACGGAGACCGGGTTTAAGGATGTGGTTTTCATTTCCGGGGCCTATGGGCTTGGGGAAAATGTCGTTCAGGGGGCCGTCAATCCCGATGAATTTTATGTGTTCAAACCGACCCTTAAGATGGGAAAACGGGCGATAATCAGCCGCAAAGTGGGAGATCGGGATATCAAGATGATCTACTCCATGGAAGATGATGCCACCGTTCGGAATGTCTCCACTACGCTTGCGGAAAGGCATAGATATGTGCTGGAAGAAGATGAAATCCTGAAACTGGCCGAATGGGCCTGCATCATTGAAGATCACTACAGCCAAGAATCCGGCCATTTCAAACCGATGGACATTGAATGGGCCAAGGACGGCGATGGAATCAATGCGGGTACGGGGGAGTTGTTCATCGTTCAGGCGCGACCCGAGACGATCCATGGTGAGATGAATAGCGCCACCTACGAGAATTACCATATCCTTGAGAGGGGGGATGCCCTGGTCAGCGGTACGGCCGTGGGAACCAAAGTGGGGCAGGGCGTGGCCAACATTATCCAGTCAACCACGGAAATGGAGAAATTCAAGAAAGGGGACGTCCTTGTAACGAGCATGACCGATCCGGACTGGGAGCCTGTTATGAAAATTGCCTCCGCCATTGTCACCAATAAGGGGGGAAGGACCTGTCATGCGGCGATCATATCAAGGGAACTGGGAATCCCCTGTGTTATAGGGACGGGGAACGGCGACGAATTGATCAAAACAGGACAGAAAGTCACCGTGTCATGCTGCGAGGGCGAAACCGGGCATGTTTACGACGGACTGGTGAAATTCGAGGTGGAGCGGGTCGACCTGAAGGATATTCCTCAAACACGCACCAAGATCATGATGAATGTGGGCATGCCCGAAAAAGCCTTTGCAGAGGGCAGGATCCCCAATGACGGGGTAGGTCTGGCGAGAGAGGAGTTTATTATCAGTTCTCATATCGGCATACACCCGCTGGCCTTACTCAATTATGAAGAGCTCAAGAAAAAGGCGCACAACGATCAGAGGATCGCAGGAGTCATCTACAAAATAGATCAGATCACTTCTGTATATGAGGATAAGAGAAAGTTTTTTATTGACAAACTTTCCGAAGGAGTCAGCCGCATCGCCGCCGGGTTCTATCCCAATGATGTGATTGTCAGGCTGTCTGATTTCAAGACCAATGAATATGAAAACCTCCTTGGAGGATATCTGTACGAACCGGTGGAAAGCAATCCGATGATTGGGTGGAGAGGGGCTTCCCGGTATTACGATGACAACTTCATGCCGGCCTTTGAACTGGAGTGCTTGGCACTCCGCAAGGCCCGCAGTGAAGTGGGACTGACAAACATCAAGGTGATGGTGCCTTTCTGCAGGACGCCCGCGGAAGGAAAGAGGGTGATCGAACTGATGAAAAAGCTTGGCCTGGTGCAGGGAGAAGAAGGCCTTGAAGTCTATGTCATGTGTGAAATCCCCAGCAACGTGATTTGCGCCGATCAATTTGCCGAGATTTTTGACGGCTTTTCAATCGGGTCCAATGACCTGACCCAGCTTACTCTTGGTCTGGACAGGGATTCCTCTCTGGTTGCACATCTCTACGATGAAAGAAACGATGCCGTAAAACGCCTGATAAAGCAGGTCATTGATGTGGCGAAAGCAAAAGGAAAAAAGATCGGGATCTGCGGGCAGGCCCCCAGTGATTTTCCGGATTTTGCCGAATTCCTTGTGGAGTGCGGCATCGACTCCATGAGCCTGATTCCCGATACGGTAATCAAAACACGCCTGGCCGTGGCAAAAAAGGAAAAGGAACTGGGTATCAAGGTAGAGAAGGCGTAGAATAATGGGAGGAATCGAGATATTGGGGACAGGTTCCTATGTCCCGCCCAGGGTGTTGTCTAACGCGGACCTGCAGGCCATGGGGCTTGAGACCACGGACGAATGGATCGTGCAGAGAACGGGCATCAGTGAACGGAGGATTGCCGACCCGGATGTAACCAGTTCCGATCTCGCTTATGAAGCCTCTCTGTCCGCCTTTGAGGCAGCCGGCATGACGGCGGAGGACGTGGATCTTATTCTGTTCGCCACGATAACGCCCGACACATGTTGCCCATCAGCCGCCAACTGGCTTCAAGCGAAGCTGAACGCAATTCGAGCGGTAACCTTTGATGTGACTGCCGCCTGCTCAGGGTATATCTTTGCGCTCAACGTTGCGGAGCAGTATTTGAAAACGGGCGCCGCAAAACGCGTTCTTGTTGTGGCATCGGAAATCATGACGCGAACGCTGAACTGGAAGGATCGAAGTTCCTGTATCCTGTGGGGCGATGGCGCCGGCGCCGCTGTATTGTCTCTGGGGAAAGATGGCCATGAAATTCTATCCACCCATATCCATACGGACGGATCGAACGGCCAGGACCTGCTCATGCCCGGAGGCGGTTCCAAGACAACTCCTATCTCCCATGAGAGCGTAGACAAAGGCCTTCATTCCCTGCAATTGATTGGCGCGAATGCAAGTTTCAGAGTAGCCGTAAGGCATTTTGTGGATTGCATTCACGAGGCGGCTCAGTCCAATGACGTGGCCATTGAAGACATCGAATGGTTTATCCCGCACCAGGCGAATCTCCGCATGTTTCAGGCAATAGCGAAGACACTGAGAATTCCCATGGAAAAGTTTTATATAACCCTGAATAAATATGGGAACATTTCCTCCGCATCCTGTGCAATTGCCCTTGATGAAGCCGTCAAGACAGGGGCTGTCAGGGCGGGAGATCTTGTTTGTCTTCCGGTGTTCGGGGGAGGGTTAACCTGGGGCAGCGCACTCATAAGATGGTAGATTTTCAATCTCATTGCTTCACCGTTCAGCGAGATCACCGTTATGCAAGAAGAGAATTTAGATCTTGAGATAAGCAAGCTGGGGACATGCAAAATATCGTCGCCCATGGGATTGACCGAATTTGTGAATGACGAGGAACGGGTTCTTTTTCATTCCACCGTCCGGGAGGCAAGCGCCTGTTATAGCCAGAAGCAAACTCTGCCGAGTTTTGAGATGGCCGGCCCCCGCAGAAATATTTATTTTGATCCGTCAAAGCTCAAATGCGGAATCGTCACATGTGGAGGAATCTGCCCGGGGCTCAATGATGTGATCCGCGCTATCGTGTTGAGCCTTTTTTATCATTATGGCGTTGAAATGGTCTTTGGCTTCAGATACGGATTTGAAGGTCTTTCACCAAGGCACAGGCACGTCCCTCTGGAATTGACGCCGGACATCGTCAACGATATTCACCAGAAGGGGGGAACGATTCTTGGCGCTTCCCGCGGCCCGCAGGATGTGTCGGAAATGGTGGACACCCTGGAGCGGATGAATGTGGGAATCCTTTTTACTATCGGTGGGGACGGTACGCTGCGGGGGGCGAGGGCCGTTTGTGAGGAGATAGAAAAACGGAATCTCAAAATCAGTGTGGTAGGGATTCCCAAGACCATCGACAATGATATTTCCTTTATGGAAAGATCCTTTGGCTTTGAGACGGCGGTTGCCGAGACAAGGGGCGCCATCTATTCCGCTCATGTGGAGGCTGAGGGGGCGAGAAACGGAATTGGGCTGGTCAAGTTGATGGGAAGAAATTCCGGTTTCATAGCCGCCAATGCGACTCTTGCGAATAGTGAGGTCAATTTCTGTCTTGTCCCGGAAGTGAGATTCACCATGGAAGCCTTTTTAGCCGCCCTCAAGGAAAGACTGGTTCGAAGAACCCATGCCGTGATCGTTGTTGCCGAGGGGGCGGGTCAGGACCTTCTTGAAAAGACTAACGAGCGGGATGAATCCGGGAATGTGCGTTTCGGGGATATCGGAGTCTTCCTGAGGGAACGCATCCCGGAATATTTCAAGGACAGCGATCTGAAAATCAGCCTCAAGTATATTAATCCGAGTTACATCATCAGAAGCAGGCCTGCAAGTTCCCATGATTCAGTGTTTTGCCTCCTGTTGGGGCATAATGCCGTGCATGCGGGAATCTCCGGTCGGACGAACATGGTGGTAGGGTATTGGAATGGCAAATATACCCATGTCCCCATCCCCCTGGCCGTCTCGGAAAGGAAGCATATCGATCCCAATGGCAGACTGTGGAACAGTGTCCTTGAATCCACGGGCCAGCCAAAGGAGATGATCTGAAAGGGGAAGCTTCCCCCCTGCATCCCAAAATTTTTTTGAAAGGCTCAGAAAAATATTTGTTCATTTTTTCTTGACACCGCTAAATATTTAGATATAAATGTGCTTGTTACAAATTGCACAAGATAGTTCATTCCATTTTCCCGCTGCAGCGGGACCGAACAGAAGGTTCAGCTTGTCAAAAATTCTGGTGAAGAACTGGGAAGATAAATGTCAAACCTGATGGCGCTTCATGGTAAAGAAAAGAATGGATTTTCGATGACTGGCGGATCCGTAAGGATTGTGTTTCAAGCTGCTGAAATTCTTTGTGATGATACCCTGGCGCCCGATGATAAAACTGCATTTTGTCTATGGAAGCAGCGTTATCTGCCAAGTGAACAGGCATAAAAAAAAGCCACTTTTCCTTCCACGGAGCAGTTGGCTTTTTTTTACTTTGATTGTAACCCTGAGTCTTATCACAGAGAAAGGAGGTGTGTCGGGAACAATTTTCATGTGTTCACAGGAATTGTACACGTTTGATAAATCGTTAATCTGGTAGGAGGTGTAATAATGCCAAGTTTTGTAATTACAGAAAAATGCGACGGTTGCAAAGGGCAGGATAAAACCGCTTGTATGTATATTTGCCCTAATGACCTGATGGTACTTGATAAAGAAAGAATGAAAGCTTTTAACCGGGATCCTTCCATGTGCTGGGAATGCCAGTGCTGTGTGAAGATCTGTCCCCAGCAGGCCATGGACGTTCGTGGTTATGCCGACTTTATTCCGTTAGGCGCAAGCTGTACGCCGCTTCGTGGTTCTCAGGATATCATGTGGACCGTAAAATTCCGTGACGGAAGCCTCAAGAGATTCAAGTTCCCCATCAGGACAATCGAAGAGGGTACGGCGGATCCGTTGGGTGGGTTTGCCACGCACGATGATCTGAAGAGCGAAGCCCTTGCAACTGAGCCTGCATCTCTCGGTCTTGATGCAGTTCCCACACTATAAGAAAGGAGGTAATGAAGATATGGCAAATTTTGAAACAGTAGAAGTCAGCACTGACCTCCTTATTCTTGGCGGGGGATTCTCAGCGTGTGGAGTTGCCGTTGAGGCAGCTTATTGGGCAAAAAAGAATGGATTGAAGGTTACCCTGGTGGACAAGGCGGCTCTTGATAGAAGCGGCGCCGTGGCCATGGGCCTTTCCGCCATTAACCAGTATGTGGGCGTAAAAGACGGCGACAACACCCTCGAAGACTATGTTCGTTACGTGCGTCAGGACTTGATGGGTATTTCCAGGGAAGACCTGGTCTACAACATCGCTCGTCACGTTGATTCTTCCGTGCATCTCTTTGAAAAATGGGGCCTCAAGATCTGGCTCGATGAAAACGGCAAGTATGTGCACGAAGGACGTTGGCAGCTCATGATCAATGGTGAATCCTATAAGATCATCGTTGCTGAAGCAGCCAAGAATGCCATCGCCGAAGCAGGTGGCGAAATTTTTGAGAGGGTGTTCATTGTTGAGCCTCTTTTGGATGGAAACAAATGCGTAGGCGCAGTGGGTTTCAGCACCCGGGAAGAAAAATTCTACGTATTCAAGGCAAAAGCGACTGTGGCCACCATGGGCGGCGCGGTTCATGTGTTCCGTCCCCGATCCGTTGGCGAGGGTTTTGGACGTTCCTGGTATCCGCCATTTAACACCGGCTCCAGTGCGTATTTCACCATCAAGGCCGGCGCCGAAATGACCTGCCAGGAAGTGCGTTTTATTCCTGTACGGTTTAAGGACGCATACGGCCCGGTTGGTGCATGGTTCCTTCTGTTCAAATCAAGAGCAATCAGCGCCGTGGGCGGCGAGTACATGTCGGTAAGAAAAGATGAGCTCCAGAACTGGGCGCCTTATGGCTTGGCCAAACCCATTCCGGCTAACCTCAGGAATTACTTGGGCATGCTGGATATCGATCAGGGTTTAGGGCCTCTGTACATGGAAACCGCTGAGGCCATCAACAAGATTGCCGACGCCTACAAGGAAGACCCGAAGGGCTACAAGAAGAAAATGAAGGAACTGGAGTCCGAAGCATGGGAAGATTTCCTGGATATGACCATCTCCCAGGCGCATCTCTGGGCGGCCATGAACGTCAAACCCGAAGAGAAACATTCCGAAATCGCTGCTTGTGAGCCGTACTTCATCGGTTCCCATTCCGGTGCTTCCGGTGCATGGGTGAGCGGTCCTGAAGATCTGGACACCCCCTACAAATGGGGTTATGCCAACATGACAACGGTGGACGGTCTGTTTGCGGCCGGCGATGCTTCCGGCGCTTCCAGCCATAAGTTTTCCTCCGGTTCCCATGCGGAAGGTCGTATTACCGGTAAAGCCGCTATCAAATACATCGTGGAAAAGGGCGCTGCACCGACTGTGGACGCGGCCGTGATTGCGGACCTGAAAGCAAAGATCCTGTCACCTCTGGATCGCTATCAGGAGTTCTGCAAAATCACCACCGAGCCCTCCGTCAACCCCAACTACATCCTGTGGCGCCCCTTCATGGATCGCATGCAGAAGATCATGGATGAGTATGCAGGCGGCGTAACCGCGGCATTCAAGACCAGCAAGCCGAATCTTGAGAGAGCCATGGAGCTGTTCGTGTATCTGCAGGAAGATGCCGAGAAGCTGGCCGCCGCGGATATCTATTCCCTGGAAAGATGCTGGGAGAATATGCACCGCATGGCGCAGGCTGAAGCCCATGTACGCACCATGCTGTTCCGTGATGAGACCCGTTGGCCTGGATACTACTTCAGGGCGGATACGCCTAAGATGGACGAAAAAAACTGGCACTGCTTCGCCAACTGCAGACGTGATCCTGCAACCGGCGAATGGGAAATGTCCAAGAAAGATGTCTGGAACATTCCCGGCGTATAAGTTTTAACGTTAACTGAATATGCTCCAGGCGCCTTTCTTGGTTCCTGGAGCATTTTGTTAGCTTGGCAGAATGGACAGAGCGTATTTGCTCAATGAACATTTTCTTGGTCCACGGGATTTTTGGAAAAATGGTTATTGAAGAAATACGCTTTTTATATTAATGAGGGAAGGTTCTTGGAAAGTCCGGGCGAAAATTCCGTCTACTCACTTCAAACCCGGCCTTTTGAGGACTTGCCATTATAGGTGGCACGTTTCCCAAAGCATTCAAGAAAACATTCAACCCTGGAGGAGACAATGGCAGAGGTAAAAACGACAAACCAGAGTATATTAGTGGTTGGCGGAGGCATGAGCGGAATTACCGCCGCCCTGGAAGCGGCTGAAGCCGGTTACGACGTGGTGCTGGTGGAAAAGAGTCCATATTTAGGGGGAAGGGTTACGCAGCTTTATCAGTATTTCCCGAAACTCTGTCCGCCAAACTGCGGTCTTGAAATTAATTTCAGGAGAATGAGGCAGAATTCGAAGATCCGATTTTTCACTATGGCGGAAGTTGCAGGAATCTCCGGCAAAGAAGGGGACTACGATGTCACCATCAAATTGGCTCCAAGATACGTGAATGAAAAATGCACCTGCTGTGGAAAATGCGCCGAGGTCTGCGAGACGGAAGTGGACAATCCGTTTAATTACGGTCTGGACAAGATGAAAGGGGCTTATCTTCCTCACGAGTTCGCCTTTCCCATGAGATATATTCTCGATCCCTCCATTGTGGGAACCGAAGAAGGCAAAAAGTGCCTTGAGGCTTGTGAATACGGCGCTATCGATCTGGATATGAAAGAATCCTCCTTCGATCTGAAAGTAGGTTCAATAGTATGGGCCGCGGGCTGGACGCCCTATGATGCGGCTAAGATCGATTACTACGGATTCGGCGAATATAAGAATGTCATCACCAACGTCATGATGGAGCGGCTTGCTTCTCCGACGGGACCAACCGGCGGGAAAATAGTACGTCCATCCGACGGAAAAGAGGTGAAGAACATTGCCTTTATCCAGTGCGCCGGGTCAAGAGACGACAACTTTCTGCCCTACTGTTCAGGTATCTGCTGCCTGGCTTCTCTCAAGCAGGCCACCTACATGAGAGAACAGACACCTGATAGCGATGTGACGATCTTTTTTATTGATATCCGGGCTCTTGACAGACTGGAAGATTTTTATGTGAAGGTGCAGCAAGATGAGAAAGTGGTTTTCATCAAGAGCAAGATTGCCAATATCTCGGAAGACGAAGAGACAGGCGATCTGCTTCTGGAAGGAGAAAACACCAGGACGGGCGAGCAGATTCGCAAGACCTTTGACATGGTCGTGCTGGCAACCGGTATGGTGCCCAACAAGATCGATCTTGAGACGTCGCCCGATGTCTCCTATGATGAATACGGTTTTATGACCTGTGATCCTGAAAAGCCTGGTATTTACGGCGCCGGTTGCGTCAGAAGACCAACAGATGTTGCTTCGTCTGTCCAGGATGCCACTGCTTCGGCCCTGCGGGCTATTCAATCAATCGCGAGGAGGTAACTTGATGGACAAGAAAACAGCAGTTTATATATGTACCGGATGCGGGATCGGAGATGCCGTGGACGTGGAGCAGTTAAAAGAAAACGGCACCGAAGATTTCGGTATCGATTTGATCAAAGACCATGGTTGTCTGTGCAGTCCGGAAGGCGTCGAATTCATTAACAAGGATATCGAAGAGGAAGGCGTCAACACCATTATCATCGCCGCCTGTTCGCAGCGGGTCAATTATGACGTCTTCAATTTCGGCGGGGATAAGATCGTTGAAAGAGTGAATATCAGGGAGCAGGTGGCGTGGTCACAGACTCCCGGAGAAGAAGACACACAGATGTTGGCCGAAGACAATCTGAGGATTGGTTGTGCAAAGGCAAAGGACACCTCCATTCCTGAGCCATACAAGGCCGATGAAGAATATTCGAAAGATATTCTGGTCGTAGGCGGCGGCCTTGCCGGAATGACTGCCGCTCTGGAGACGGCCAAGGCCGGATACCAGGCGATTATTGTGGAAAAAGAGGATCGTTTAGGCGGATTCCTGGGGAAGATGAAAAAGGCCGTGACCACGCCCTACAAGGAATTATCGGATACGGGGGCTGCCGCACTCATCAAATCCGTGGAGGACAATCCCAAGATCAAAGTGTTTACCTCTGCCACCATTGGAAAGATCAGTGGTGGGCCGGGACTTTATTCCGTGGATATCAAGGCAAACGGGAACTCCTCAACGGAAAGGGTGGGGGCCATTGTTCAAGCGACCGGATGGGTGCCGTATGACGCCAACAAGCTGGGACACCTGGGCTATGGTAAATTCAAAGACGTGATCACGAATGTGGAAATGGAAGAGATGGCCGCCGCCGGCAAAATCACCCGGCCATCGGACGGAAGCCCGGTGAAAAATGCCCTGTTTATCCAGTGTGCCGGGTCCCGGGATCCTGAGCATCTCCCCTACTGTTCTTCCAGCTGCTGTCTGGTCTCCATGAAGCAGGCCACATACCTGAAAGAGCAGGATCCGGAAACGGTAAACTATATCCTGTATAAAGACATTCGTACCGTCGGGCAATCGGAGGACTTTTACAGAAAGGCGCAGAATGATGGGAATATTTTCGTTCGGGGCACCACGACAAATGTCGGGGAATCCGGAGGGAAACTGTTTGTAGAAGCGGATGATGAACTTTTAGGCCAAAACGTAAAAATCGAAGACCTGGACCTTGTGGTGCTGGCAGTCGGGATGGTTCCTGCTTCCAGACCGGTGAAGACGCCGCGTATCAAGGCCCCGGCTGATGCGGTGGGGATTGATGAGGAGGGCATGATTGAAGTCGTACCCGACTCCGGCTTTTTCGCCAACAGCGCTCTGAATCTGGCCTATCGCCAGGGTCCGGAGCTGCCCACCCTCAAATATGGATTTCCTGATTCCCACTTCATCTGTTTTCCCTATGAGACGAGAAGAACCGGTATTTATACCGCAGGCGGAATTAGACGTCCCATGGAGACGGCCAAAGCCATTGATGATGCGGTGGGAGCCGCGATGAAGGCGATTCAATGCACCGAAGCAACGGCAATCGGGATGGCGGTTCATCCAAGGGCCGGGGACATGACTTATCCGGAATTCAACATGAAGCGATGCACCCAGTGCAAACGGTGCACGGAAGAGTGCCCTTTCGGGGCGATCAATGAGGATGAAAAGGCGAATCCTCTGCCAAATCCCACCCGTTGCCGACGTTGCGGCATCTGTATGGGGGCATGTCCGGAGCGGATCATTTCCTTTAAGAACTATTCCGTCGGGATGATCGGAAACATGATCAAGGCCGTACATGTGCCGGAAGAAGACGAGGAGAAACCACGGGTCATCTGTCTGGTCTGCGAGAATGATGCCTATCCGGCCGTGGATATGGCTGGAATCAAGCGCATGAAATGGAGCCCCTACATCCGGTTCATTCCCATGCGTTGCCTTGGTTCCATGAATCTGGTCTGGATTGCCGATGCCCTTTCCCGGGGAGTTGATGGAATTCTTCTCATGGGATGCAGGCACGGAGATGATTATCAGTGCCATTTTGTCAAGGGAAGTGAACTGGCCAATACCAGACTGGGCAAGGTATCGGAGACCCTGGACAGGTTGGCTTTGGAGTCGGATCGGGTAAAATTCGTGGAAGTCGGCATTTCAGATTACGATAAGATCCCGGGAATCATTAACGAGTTTATGGAGAAGATCGAAGAGGTCGGCCCCAACCCCTATAAGGGGTGGTAACAGGACACACCTCCATTCAATAGCCTTCGCTGTTTTGCCTGGTGCATGCAGCGGAGCAAAATGGAAAATGGTGAACGGGATTTGTTCCTACTGGAAAAAGACAGGTGTTGGTGAACCATAACTCCCAGTGAAAAGAGGTGGCTTATGGAAAATAAGATAAACTATGATCCCTCCTTTAGCCAGGAGGTCTTCCAGAATGTGGACTCCGGGGACGAGATTAAAATGTGCATGAACTGCGGTGTCTGTGCGGCTTCGTGCCCCTTGAGAGAACATATGGATTACCCTCCGAGACAAATTTTTTCCATGATCAGGGCGGGAAAGCGGGAGGAAGTGTTGAGCAGCAAGTCTATCATGCTGTGTACTTCCTGTTATGCATGTAAGGTGAAATGCCCGAGATCTGTTCCGGTCATCGATGTGATGCATGGATTGGCGCATTACGCCCTGAAAAATGGTTATATGCCTCGCAAGGATACGGCCGATTTCGGCCGGGAATTCTGGAAACAGGTATACAAACTTGGGCGTATCGATGAGAAGGATCTTCCAAGGCGGGTGTTTTTCGCCGGGGGAGTTGTGAATGGCATTAAGGCTACACTGAACTTCGTGGATATCGGTCTGAAGCTGATGCTGCACCATCGGATGAAATTGCTTCCGGAGAAAAAGATCAAGGGGATTGACTCTCTGAGGAAGATGCTGGATAAAGCGGAGAAAATTGGGAAAGGAGGTGCTGCGGCATGAAATACTTTCTATACTGGGGATGCAGCTTAGAGGGGACCGGCGCCAATTTTCTCGTATCGCTGAAGCCGGTCTGCAAGGCCCTGGGCCTTGAATTTGAAGAAATCGAGGACTGGAACTGTTGTGGCGCCAGTATCTCTTATGCCGGCGCCAATGATCTTGCCGTCAAGGTCCTGAATGCCAGGAATCTTGCTCTGGCCGAGGCCAAGGGAAAGTATGATATCGTGGCGCCCTGCAGTTCCTGTTACATCCAGATGATCAAGGTAAACCATGAGATACAGGAAGATCCCGAACTTCTCAAACAGGTCAATGAGTGTCTGAAAGAAGGAGGGCTCACCTATAAAGGCGGCATCAAGGTCCGACATATCCAGGATGTGCTTTACAACGATGTCGGAGTGGATGCCATACGGGCAAAGGTCGTCAAACCCCTGAAAGGGCTCAAGGTGGCAGGTTATGTGGGATGCCAGTCGGTCCGTCCTTTCGGAGAGTATGACAGCGTGAACAAGCCTGTGGTTCAGGATCGCCTCATTGAAGCCCTTGGCGCGGAAGCGGTGCCATTCCCCAGCAAGATCAAATGCTGTGGGTCGGGGATTTTTCTTCCGGAAATGGATTACTGTCTGGAACTGGTGAAGAATATTCTGGAGGATGCGGTGAAGCATGGCGGGCAACTGATTTCCACGATCTGCCCCATGTGTGCCATGAACCTCGAGATGTATCAGAGCAGGATCAATGAAAAATACGGCACCAACTTTGATATCCCGATTGTATATCTTACACAGCTGATGGCCGTTGCCTTTGGAATGGATCTGAAAAAGGACGCTGCACTGCATTTCAACGTGATCCCACCGGAAAACATTCTGAAAAAAGCCGTGGGTTGACCCGCAGGCATCCATGTATTCACAGAGAATCGGACCAAACCCCGGAATCTGGTTATGAAGGGGTTTGGTTTTTCTTTTTTCGAGCCGATGCTATTTCACAAGATAAGGATTACCTTGGAAATGCATCTTTGTTTATGGAATGAAATGATGAAACTTGGAGAGAAACATGACTACCGATGAAAAGCCGAAATGTAAATATTGTGAAACCGAAATGAAAAAGTGGCGACCTCCTTCCCATTCCACCTGGGCCAACGAATTTTTGTGGGTCTGTTTCAATGACGAGTGCCCCTACTTTGTCAGGGGGTGGGACCACATGATGAAAACACAGGAAGTGAAAGCATCCTACAGGGAATCGGTTAATCCGGAAACCGGTGTCAGTTCACCGCTTCCGACCTGGTCGAACGAGGCCCATCGAGACAGCATTATTGAGGATTAATGTCTTAAAGACAGGTGGATGGAAGCCATGAAAAAGATAGGAAGAAATGAACCCTGCCCTTGCGGAAGCGGCAGGAAATTTAAACAGTGCCACCTTGGAAAAGAAGATGAGCTGGTTTCAAAAGAAGCGGATGATTTTACGGAGGAGATGAGCAGCCTGATAACCAGCCTTCCCGCCGTGTGGTACGGGAGATCGCGGGAGATGGTCGATGGGATCGACATCAAGGCCCTGACAGGGATTTCCGCGGGCATCCGGTTCGTGGATCTGAAAGCATATCTTTCCCTCAACCTTTCGGGCGACAGGAGTACCTCTGAAGAAAAATCCGGGTCAGGGGGGATTCTCATTAATGTCCTCAAGACCAAACCGAGCGATCCCGACCATCTGTATATTGCCGTTTCTTCGGATATTGGCGACAGCGCCCTTATCCACCAGCTTGCCCATGTCCTGGATTATCTGGGAGGCTCCAGGTTGGCTCCCGGAATGGCAAGACCTCTCAGTTTCGAACTGGGTTTGCCCTCTGAACATCTTGAACATCCTCATGAATTCGGTTATTGGCTGGATTATCTGAGGAAAGAGTTTGATGTCCAGTTTGATGCGGATGATACGATCGTGCACTTTCTTTTTGAAAATGAAATGCTCATAAAGGGCCTGGAAATCGAAAAGCAGGACCACGTTGCTCTCAAAATGAAATCTGAACAGATGATGCGATTCTTAAGTGAAAAGAGTGCGGAGATTGATGCCCTCATCTGTGAACTTCCCGGATATATAGGCTCGAGAGTAAAGAAAGACTGATTTGTCAGGAAGGGGGAAGCGATTCATGCCCATTTATGAATACGAGTGCAGGAGTTGCGCCAGGGAGTTCCAGTGTCTGGTGATGAGGCCGGATGAGGAGAAAAATCTGGTATGCCCCGGGTGTCAGGGCAAGGATCTGAGAAGGGTGATCTCTCGCGTTGCCTATCATTTGTCCGAGGGTGATCGATTGGCTAACTTTGATCCCGGTGTGAGACAGAGCGACTCTTTCTATACGGACAGTCGAAACATTGGTCTCGCAGCCAAGAAAAGGGCGCAGCAGATGGGCGTAGATCTGGGAAGCAGCTTTGAAAACAAGGTGGAGAAACTCCGAACCGATCCCGGCAGTGTTCTGGACGGGGACTGACCCTATCTCGGAGCAATGTTCATGAATCAACAGGAGGCATTATGGTCGATGAAGGGGATCTGATTCTGATTTATCAAGAGGATCAGCCGGTTGCTTTTGGCCGCATTGAATACATCGAGCCCGACATCAAGAAAGACTGGTATCAGGTTACGCTGCTGCTGCTTTCCATCCCCGTTCGGGAGGTTACCTGGATACTGAGATGGTCCTATGTCCAGGGGGAACCTTACACCATGGGCGGAAAGCCCATGCGGCTGGAGAAGGTTGAACGGATCGCTCGTCCAAAAGAAAAAGAAGAGGATCAAAAAGATGAGAGTCCAAAGAAAGGAACCGGTAAAACGGGGACGGTGATCCCCTTTAAAAAACCTTGATTTTCAATACAGACATGAAAGTGATCGACTATTCAAACCTGGATCGTCCGGAGATCCTGACGGCCCTTTTTCATCCGCGGAAGGAATGGCGGCCCAAAGGGGCGCCTGCTCCCGGCGAGGAACTCCTGATCCCGGTGGAGGAAAATGTGGTGGTGGGGGCCCGTTTTCATTCGGCCGATCAGCATGATCCCATCCTCCTTTTTTTTCACGGGAATGGAGAGATCGTGGCCGATTATGACGATATGGCGCCTCTCTATACCCGGATGGGGATCAACTTCCTGCCGGTCGACTACCGTGGGTATGGTCGGTCCACCGGTACGCCGACCATTACCAATATGATGACCGACTGTCATCGAATCCTCGATTTCACATTGGAGTTCCTGCGTGAAAGAGGATTCAGCGGGCCGCTCATGGTCATGGGCAGATCTCTGGGGAGCGCCTCCGCCATTGAACTGGCCAGCCGCTACGCGAACAGAATTGATGCCCTTATTATTGAGAGCGGATTCGCCCGGACCGGACCGCTTCTGAAGCTTTTGGGGGTGAACCTGAGAGCCATCGGTTTTGCGGAGGATTCAGGGATTGAAAATGTCCGGAAGATCCGGGCCTTTCACAAGGCTACGCTGATTATTCATGCGGAAAAAGACCATATCATCCCTTTTTCCGAGGGCCGGGAGCTGTATGATGCTTCGGGCGCGCGGGACAAACGGCTTCTCATGATTCCGGGCGCCAATCACAACGATATCTTTTTTCGAGGGATGGGCGAGTATTTGAAGGCGGTGAAGACGCTGGTGGATGGGCTTGCCAGGGGTTGAGGCTGGATGAAATGGAGCGAGGGCGGTGTGTTTGAAGTGGTGTAGGCGGAGCCTCCTGGTATGCGTTCCCAGGCGGAGCCTGGGAACGATAACGTTTTTCTATTTCTTTTCTTTCTCTTTAGCTTCTTTTTCCTTGATGGCCTTGTATACGCGTTCAGGCGTCAGGGGAAGTTCCCAGATGCGAACTCCGGCGGCATCGTACACGGCATTGAGGATGGCGGGAATGGTGGGCATGATGGCGCCCTCTCCCACTTCTTTAGCCCCGTAGGGTCCGGCTGGTTCATTGCTTTCCACGATGATGGCGTTAACGGGCGGCATATCCAGGGCTGTCGCTAACTTGTATTCTCCCAGGTTGGCGTTTAGAATGCGGCCTTTGTCGTCGAACTTGACCTCTTCAAAGAGGGCCTCGCCAAGTCCCATGGAAAGGGAGCCCTGCATCTGTGCTTCCACCGAAGTCCGGTTGATGGCGAATCCGCAGTCATGAGCGTCGTTCATATTGTCCACCGTCACCTGGCCTGTCTCCATGTCCACACTCACTTCCACCACCTGCGCGGAAGGCCCGTAGGCCGGGGAGGTTCCCACGGTGGCCCCCTTGAATTTGCCACCCAGTTGCCCCGGACTGTATTTGCCGGTTCCCACAATGGTCCCTTTTCTGAGATAGGCGAGGCGCGCTGCTTCTTTGAAGGTCAGCCCGTCTTCCTCAGGAGAATCGGTGAATCCCCTGTGCTCCTTGAGATAGATGGTCCGAATCTTCTGGAAATCGGGGGTGCCGTTCTTGAATATAACGACCCCTTTCTTTATATCCATATCGCCCACGGGAACGTTGATTTCCTGTGAAAGCACCTCAAGCACCTGGGCTTTCACGCTCTCTGCTGCATCCTTGGTGGCATGGCCGGTCATGAGGGTCTGTCTGCTGGAATAGGCCCCCAGGTCCACGCCGAAATCCGTATCGCCCGACTGGACCCGTACGTCCGACAGGGGGACACCAATAGCCTCCGCGGCAATCATGGCGATAACCGTATCGGAACCCTGTCCAATCTCAGCGGAACCGCTCGAGACCTGGACAACCCCCCCGTCCTCGGAGAGTTTGATGGTGATGGTCGAATGGGCGGTTTCGGATCGGTAGATGGGATACCCGGCGCCGGACACAAAGAATCCCGTGGCAACACCGATGCCTTTCCCCCTGGGCAGCTTGCCTTTCTTGGATTTCCAGTCGGAACCTTCCGCCACCGCCTGGATGCATTCCTTCATGCCGAAGCTGCTGGTGTTGAAATCGTTACAGGTGATGTCCCCCGCTTCCATGGAATTTCTGAGCCGCATCTCCACGGGGTCGATCCCCAGTTCCTCAGCAAGGATGTCCACCTGTTGTTCCCAGGCGGCCCGGGCCGCTACCCCACCATGGCCCCGCTGTGCGCCGCATGCGGGTTTGTTGGTGAAGAGCCTGTATCCGTCATATTTCATATTTTTCAGCCGGTAAGGTGCGCCTAACAAAGATCCCGCATAGTAGATGGTGGCGATGCCGAAACTGGAATAAGCCCCACCGTCCATGTAACATTCATTGGCCAGCGCCACAATGGTTCCGTCCTTTTTCACGCCTGTTTTCAGCTTGTGCACGAACTGGTGCCTTGCCCTGGAGTGAAGGAAGACCTGTTCCCTGGTGTAGTTCATTTTGACGGGATGGCCGGTGACCTTTGAAAGAAAGGATGCGGAGTAGTCCATGGGCGTCGCTTCCATCTTGGGGCCGAACCCACCTCCCACGTAAAACTTGACGACCCTCACCTTCCCGATGGGGATTCCCAGGACCATGGCCACGTTCCGCATGGTATAGTGGGGCGACTGGGCCGAGCTGTACAGGGTCAGATATCCGTTCCGGTCAAAATCGGCCACGCACCCGTGGGGTTCTATAAAGGCGCCATCCTGGCGCTTATTGATGAAGGTGTCCGTTCGAACCAGGTCGCATTCTTTGAACGCCGCTTCCACATCCCCGAACTCCTGATGAACTTCCGCTCCTATATTGTTGGGAAACTTGTCGTGAATGGCGCAGGCCCCTTCTGCCATGGCATCTTCAATACTCAGCAGGACAGGGAGTTCTTCGTAGTCCACTTGAATCAGGGAGGCGGCCTCAAGCGCCGTCGCCAGATCGATCGCGGCCACGGCCGCGATTTCATCGCCCACATAGCGGACCTTGTCGGTACAAAAGACGGTTTCATCATAACGGGCCGGGCTCATGCCGTAGTTCACCGTGCCGATATCTTTTGCCGTAATGACGCGCTTTACACCCGGGAGTTTCTCGGCCTTGGAGGTGTCGATATTCAGGATTTTCGCATGGGCATAGGGGCTCTGCAGGAGCGCTCCGTACAGCATGTTGGGCAGCTTCAGGTCATCAATATATTTGGCGCGCCCCGTGGCCTTATCAGGGGCATCCAGTCTGGGCGCCCGACTGTTGATCACATCATATTCGCTCATAGTGTCTTTCTCCTCATGGAAGGCTATTGCCCTGTTGTTGCCTTTTCGCTTACGTCCTTGATGGCCTCAACGATTTTCTGGTACCCGGTGCAGCGGCACAGATTTCCTGAAATGGCCGTGCGAATCTCCAACTCGGTGGGTTTCGGGTTCGATTCCAGCAGATTCTTTCCGGAAAGGATCATCCCGGGACTGCAGAACCCGCACTGGATGGCCCCGTGCTCCACAAAGGCCTCCTGAATCGGATGAAGTCCCTCGTCCGTTGCAACGCCTTCGATGGTGGTAATCTTTTTTCCATTCGCCTGGACCGCCAGGACAAGACAGGAATTGACCGGCTTCCCATCCATGATGACCGTGCAGGAACCACAGTCCCCCACTTCACAACCTTTCTTGGTTCCGGTCAGATCCAGGTCATTGCGAATCAGATCCACCAGGGTTTGATTGGGGCTTACGGCCAATTCATATTCTTTATCGTTAATGGTCACGCTGATGAGTTTTTTCATTCCAGATCTCCTTATATTAACCGGCGTTTGCTTCTTGAAACGCCATATTCAGGGCACGTTTCGTCAACACCGCCACCATGGCCTTCTTGTAATCCGCGGAGGCCCTGAAATCATCAATGGGTTTGCTGTCCCCGGCCGCGGCTTCCCCAGCTCTTTCAAAAAGCGCTTCATTCGGTTTTGCACCGGTCAGAACCTTTTCCGCGGAGGGGGAGTGAAGGGGTGTGGGCGCCACCGAGCCGAGAAAAATACGGGCCGTTTTAATGGATCCATCCGCGGCAAGGGCGAGATAAGCGGCCGCATTGGTCAGGGATATTTCGAGGGTTTTCCTTACCCCCAACTTGAAATATCCGGCGCCGGAACCCGCGGGAGGCTTTTCAAGAATAATCTGCGTCAACAGTTCATCCGGCTCCATAGCGGTTTGTCCCGGCCCCTTAAAAAAATCAGACAGGGGAACGATCCTTTCTCCCGAAGATTTTGCAAGCACGACTTTGGCGCCATAGGCCAGGAGGGCAGGCGGAAAATCCGCGGCCGGTCTCGCTGAAACCAGGTTCCCGGCTATCGTGGCAAGATTTCGAATCAAGGGAGATCCCAGGGAAGCGGCCCCTTTGCACAGGGCGCTGAAGGGTTTCTGAAGGAATTCGGAGTGGGCTATTTCCGAGGCGGTGAGGCATGCCCCGATCTTTATGGTTCCGTTTGCGGAATCCAGCCCTTTTAGATCTGCGATCCCCGACAGGGAGACCACATGGGCCGGGCTCAGCACCTTCTTTTTCATGTTGACGATGAGATCCGTGCCACCGGCCAGAGGTTTGGCGTTCCGGCCCAGTTCGCCCAGAATCCGGCAGGCTTCCTCCACCGTCAAAGGCTCATGGTACTCAAATTTTGGTAAAAGCATTGCTTATTCTCCTTTTGCAGAAAAAACCTCGACTCCATTGAACTGCTGAATACGTTTGAACTGAATCTTATCCCTATTTTCCATCCAAGAGATGGAAGCTGTCAATTCGATTATACTTATCACATCCATAATCTTAGATTATGGAAAATTGTAACCTATAATTTTTCATTCTGTTTCCCGTCAGAAAACGGTCCGGGGCTTGAGTTGCATACCATACCCTGCGGCCTGCGTCAAAAAGAAAGGCGCAACAGCTCTCTCCTGTCCTCCTTTCTTAGATGCACAGGGTTGTTTTTATTCCCTGAGAGGCGAGCCGCTTCATCAAGGCGGGCAGGGGCGATTTGCAGACTCCCCTTGGCGGGCAGACCCAGTTGATCTTTCCAGGCCTCCAACTCCTCGATCAGGAATCGGCATCCCTGTTTCACATCTTCGCTACGACTGTTCTTCAAAAGATGCCCCACCCGTGCATATTTTTGGAGGGCAGCGCTGCTTTCGTTCTCTTTTTTCTGAAGGAACCGGATATTCATGGTCGTGGCCGGTGCCAACAACATGCCGCAGACAAGACCATGGGGGATCTCCATAAGTCCTCCGAGCGGTCCTGCCAGTCCATGCACGACTCCGAGTCCGGCATTTGCCAGGGTAATGCCTGAAAGCAATGCCCCATAGGCCATGGCCGTCCGATAATGGATACTGGTCCCTTCGGTGGTGGATACGGGGAGAAGCGCCTCTTTCACATGCCGCAGTCCGCTGAAGGCGAGGGCGTCGGTCATGGGTGTGGCCTTTGTGGAGACATACGATTCCAGAAGCTGGGTGAAGGCATCCATCCCACAGGCCGCCGTAATATTCGGAGGACAGGAAAGCATGAGTTCCGGATCGATTATCGCGGCATCAGGGACAAAATTTTCATGGCGAAGGGATTTCTTAAAGGGCAAATCTCCTTTGCCGCGAATTACGGCATTTTTGGTCGCCTCACTGCCGGTGCCCGCCGTAGTGGGAACCGCCACAAAGGGGATTTTTGTGCCGGGGTGCGGCTTGGTCCCCACCCCCTCAAGAAAGTCCATCACCGAACCCTCAACAGGCAGCATGGCTGAGACCGCTTTTCCCCCATCGATGACGCTGCCCCCGCCGATGGCAACCACCATTCCCACACTCTTTCCCGAGAAAGCGCGCACCAGATCATCGATCCGGTCCACGCTCGGCTCGCCCGAAAGAGCGCATTCGAAAAAGGAAATGGCGTTTGTCTTCAGTATATCAAGTAGATTTTGCCGGTGAGGGGACGATCGGAACGATTTAGATCCCGTGATAATCAGCACCGGGCCGGGGGCCTTTGACATCATTTCAGAAAGCCGCCGGAATCCTCCAGGTCCGAATGTAATGTTTGGAATCCGGGAGAAGCCGAAAGAAGGGATGGCGTTCTGCTTGTCGTGCATGGAGGCCCTTTACTGATTACCGGCGATGTATCACTGACCACCGACCACTGGTCACTTGTCACACTTCATTTTCTCATTCCCACTCAATGGTTCCGGGGGGCTTGGAGGAGATGTCGTAAACCACTCGGTTGACACCTTTCACGCTGTTGATAATCCGGTTGGAAATTCTGCCCAGGACCTCGTACGGAATTTTGGACCAGTCGGCGGTCATGGCGTCCAGGCTGTCCACGCTCCTTACGGCGATAACATGTTCATAGGTCCTTTCGTCCCCCATGACGCCAACCGTCTTTACAGGCAGCAGCACGGCAAAAGACTGCCATACCTTTTCATAGAGCCCGGCTGATTTGATTTCCTCCGTCACAATGGCATCCGCGGCCCTGAGGATTTGGAGCCTTTTCTGCGTAATTTCGCCCAGGATCCGCACGGCAAGGCCGGGACCGGGGAAAGGTTGTCGCATCACCAGTTCCCGTGGCAGGCCAAGCTCCAGCCCCACCTCGCGGACTTCGTCTTTGAAAAGCTCTCGAAGGGGTTCTACCAGTTTGAGATTCATGACCTCCGGCAGTCCGCCCACGTTATGGTGGCTCTTTATGGTAGCGGAAGGGCCTTTGAAAGAGACGCTTTCAATGACATCGGGGTAAAGGGTGCCCTGGGCCAGATAGGCAGCGCTGCCCAGTTCCCTGGCCTTGTTTTCAAAGACATGAATAAATTCCCGGCCGATGATCTTTCTTTTTTCTTCCGGATCCGTAACCCCCTCCAGGCACTTTAAAAAGTGTTTCGACGCGTCCACCAGGTGGAGATCCAACCCGTAGTGGGCCTGGAACATCTCCATGACATCCCGGGCTTCGTCCTTTCGCAAGAGGCCGTTGTCCACCAGGATGCATGACAGATTGTCTCCAATGGCCCTGTGCAGCAAAACGGCCGTTACCGATGAATCCACTCCGCCCGAAAGCCCGCAGATCACTCTGTCCGTACCGACACGTTCCTGCATGGCTTTTATAGTGCGTTGGATAAAGGAGGCCATATCCCATGTCGGTTCACACCGGCAGATCCTGAACAGAAAATTCCCCAATATCTTCATTCCGTCCGGCGTATGGGCGACCTCCGGATGAAACTGGACCCCGAACCATTTCCTCGTCTGATCAGCCATGGCGGCCACCGGACTGTTGGCGCTTCCGGCAAGGATGGAAAATCCCCGGGGCATTCGGTCGATTCTGTCTCCGTGGCTCATCCACACCGTTTTTTCCTCGCCCTTTCCCAAGCCATAGAGGAGATCGGAATCGTCCACGATGGTGATCATGGCATGGCCATATTCACGGTCGTTCGATTTACCCACCACACCGTCAAGAAGACTGGTCATATACTGCATTCCGTAGCATATTCCAAGGACTGGCACGTTCAATTCAAAGATTCTCCGGTCGGCGAAAGGCGCGTCCTGCTGATAGATGCTGGAAGGCCCTCCGGAAAGAATGATGCCCTTTGGGGCGAAATTTGTTATGGCGCCAAAATCCATATTGAAGGGATGGATCTCGCAGTAGACCCGTGCCTCCCGCACTCGCCTGGCAATGAGTTGGGTATACTGGGATCCGAAATCAAGAATCAGAATTTTTTGCGTATAAAGATCATATTCCATGCGTTTACTCCACCCGGTAATTGGGAGCTTCCTTGGTAATGATTACGTCGTGAACGTGACTTTCCTGCAGACCGGCAGGTGTGATCTGGACGAACTTAGGTTTGTTCTGGAGTTCCTCGATATTTCTGCACCCAAGATACCCCATGCCGGCTCTGAGGCCGCCGACAAGCTGATAAATGGTATCAGACAGGGATCCGCGATAGGGGACCCTTCCTACGATCCCTTCCGGGACCAGTTTCTTGTCCGTATCTGCCTGTTCCTGGAAATATCTGTCTTTGCTGCCTTCCCGCATGGCCTCTAAAGACCCCATCCCGCGGTAAACCTTATAGGTGCGCCCTTGAAAAAGAATGGTTTCTCCAGGGCTTTCCTCCGTGCCGGCGAACAGACTGCCGATCATGACGCAATGGGCGCCTCCCGCGAGCGCCTTGGGAATATCACCTGAATATTTGATCCCACCGTCCGCGATAATCGGAACCCCCCGTTTCCCGGCCTCCTCGGCGCAGTCCATGATGGCCGTCATCTGGGGAACCCCCACGCCGGCGACAACCCTGGTGGTACAGATGGACCCCGGACCCACACCTACCTTCACCGCATCGACGCCCGCTTCCACAAGGGCTCTTGTTGCGCCTGCTGTGGCCACGTTGCCAGCAATCAATTCCAGATCGGGAAACTGCTTCCGACAATCCCTGACCGACTGAATTACCATCTCGGAATGACCGTGGGCGGTGTCGATGACCACCACGTCCACATTTGCCTGAATAAGCGCCCTGGTCCTGTCCACCATGTCGGAACCCACGCCGACCGCAGCGCCGACACGCAGGCGGCCCAGGTGATCCTTGCAGGCGTAGGGATATTTCTTTACTTTTTCTATGTCTTTGATAGTTATGAGGCCTTTCAGCTTACCGAAATCATCCACCACCAGCAGTTTTTCTATACGCCTCTGGTGCAGAATGGCCTTTGACTCTTCCAGTGTGATTCCCATCTTTGCCGTGGCCAGATTGTCTTTGGTCATCACCGATGCCACCTGTTGATCCAGGTTTGTTTCGAAACGCAGATCCCGGTTCGTAATGATGCCCACGAGGCTTTCTCCCTTCACCACCGGGACACCCGAAATCTTATACCTGTTCATGATTTCAAGCACTTCGTAGATCTTTCTGTCCGGTTCAATGGTAATGGGATCGACAATCATGCCGCTTTCGGATTTCTTGACTTTTTCCACCTCCAGGGCCTGACGTTCAATGCTGATATTCTTGTGTATAAAGCCGAGGCCGCCCTGTCTGGCGATGGTAATTGCCGTCTCCGCCTCCGTAACCGTATCCATGGCGGCACTGACGATGGGAATATTCAGGTAAATATTCCTCGAAAGTCGAGTACTTACGTCCACATCACTGGGCAAAACCTCCGAGTGTGCCGGAACGAGCATAAGATCATCAAATGTGTAGGCAAACGTAATATTTTTTTCAAACATGTGGCTCTCCCTCCAAAAAATCGAATAAGATCCCTTCAAGCAGGTCAGACATACTGACTAACACCGTCGTGGACATCAGGTGTCTCATGATTCTGATGACGATAAGAGATCCCGATAAGATGACCCCGGCGCGCTCCGGTTCCAGATGGTATTTCTTCATCCTTTCGCGCATGGGGATCGCATTCATTTCATGAAACGTCCTTTCAATATCCTCCAGCTCTAAAGACAGTCCATTTATTGCTTCAGGAACGATTTGGTCCCTGGGAATTTTATGGATTATGGCTGCCAGGGTGACCACCGTACCCCCTGTTCCGATCAACCTTTCATGGCCGATGGCAGCCAAACCGGACTGCTGAAGAAACCGGTCCGTTTCGCTGTTTATTGCTTCAATTCCCGTGGGGACAAGGGGATCGGTCTTCGCGTGCTTTATAGATATTCCCACTGATCCCAGGGGCAGAGACTTCGCATCCATGCCATTGCCGGTTCTTCGAATGAATTCCGTGGAACCTCCCCCCAGGTCGAAAACCAGATAGGAGACCTCGGGTATTTTAAGCGCTCGGATAGCGCCGAATCCGCTCAAAACAGCCTCTTTTTCTCCCGGAATGACATGAACTACAATTCCTGTGTGTCTCAGGATGCGCTCCAGGAGCTGGTCGGCGTTTTTTGAATCCCTTACCACGCCGGTAGCCACGGCAAATGTCTGTTCCGCCCCAAAATGTTGTATGATACGTGCAAAGCCGTTCATGACATCAACGGCGCGATCCATGCAGTCCGGGGTTAACCATCGATCTCCGAGGCTTCCAAAGTCTTCCGCAAGCCGGACATATTCCCTCTTCCTGAACAGTGGAGAAATATTCCCCGAGTCAACGGCCTGACGGACGATCAGGAGTCTGGCAGTATGACTTCCCAGATCTATGGAGGCGAGAATGGTATGCATCTTTTAAATAATACCAACGAAAAGCCTGTTTTGCAAGATCCAAGAATAAAGAAGGTGGCGAATCCAACTCCGGTACAGACAAATTTATTCTGATTGAAATGGGAAAAATCTACCTTGAAAATATGGAGAAAAAACAACCATGAATATTTCCAATAAACCGCTTGACAAAAGCTCCCGTTTTTCAGTAATAACTTGCACTAAGTATTTCATTGGGAACATGCAGTGCGGGGTCCATTTGGCCTGCTTTGACGAATTCCGGCATGATAAGTGATATGCAGGCAGAAATCGTGAGAAGGCCTCTATTATTTTCCGCAACACAGGGCTTGACTTTTAAATCGTGTGAGCGGAACATGCAGGGGCAAGCCGAATAGGGAAGGCACAAAAAATATCCAGGATGATAGCTTAGAGCGCCGAGGAAACAGGATGGAAGTAAAAAAGGAACGAACCATTGCTTATTGTCTTGCAGCCGTAATGCTTGTCGTGGGGGTTGTCTGTTATGCGGCTTTTCCGAAAAAAACGCCCGAAGAACCGATACGGATCATGCTGAAAAGCACGGGAGGAAACGTCCTGTTCGACCATAAGGTGCACTTGGCCGAGTCAGGATACGGAATCGCCTGCGAAGACTGCCATCATGATATCGAAAATGCGGGCGATAAACCTTCTCCTTGTGGAAAATGCCACAAAGCCGACAATGCCGAAGAGGCGCCCAAGCTATCGGATGCTTTTCACAAACTTTGTAAAACCTGCCACGAGGAAGGCGGTGGACCGGTAAATTGCGCGCAATGCCATGCCATGTAAAGGCGAAAGACGCGTGTGTGAAACACAACATGTTCTTGTTCCCGCGGATGGAAGGCAACACGACCTTGCGGGCAGGAGGCACAAATGATAAAGAGGCCGTTTTTCAGTTTTGGAAAACCCGGGTTAAGATACTCGACGGCAGATGAGGTCGATCAGGAAGTCAGGGAAATCCCTCTTTCCGAAAGGATCACGCTTTTTCTGAAAGCTACAGGTGAGGAGCAGGGAATTTCTCCCATTGCAAAAGGAAAAAAGGTGAAAACGGGAGAGAGGTTGCTGCTGACCCCCGGGAAAGGTGGTTTTTTGACCTCGACGACAACGGGAAAGGTTGCGGACATCTCCCCGTTTACCGGGTATTCGGGACAGTCGTTCTTTTCCCTTGTCATTGAGACGGAAAAGCAGGATGTATGGGACGATGCTTTCAAAAAAGTGTTGGAGGAAAAAGGCCCTGTAGAGGCTTTTTCACTTATAGGAAGCCTTCCAGGAATTGCAGACCTGACACCCTTCGCCAAGCCGGAAAACAAGCTTAAGACCATTATTATCAGCGGGCTTGACAGGGATCTGCTGACGGTGACGAACCAGTTTATCGTCAAAACCGAAGCGGGAGCGCTTGCCGAGGGCATCAAATTTCTCAAAAAAATCACTGGAGCAGAGAGAATCATCCTGGCCGTTCCCCCTTCGCTGAAGGCTCAAGCCGGTGCGATCGACGCAGAAGTAAAGGTCATAGAACCGGTGTACCCCAATGCCCTTCCTTCCTTGCTCATAGAAAATGCAACAGGAGTTCGAATGCCGGCAGGAATGGATACGGGAAAAGCCGGCATTGGTTTCATCAATGCTGAAGCGGTGGCGGCTATCGGGAATCTTTTCGCCAAAAGTACAATGCCTCTTTACAAAGTGGTGACAGTCATAGATAAGAACGAACGCTTGGTTGTTGTACGCGCTCGAATAGGCACGCCTGCAAAAGAGATCCTTACGGCCCTGAATATCGAGATGGGCCAGGGCGACCGGCTTGTGTTCGGAGGCCCCATGTTCGGTCAGGCCGTTTACTCCGAGGAAATGCCGGTACAGGCCGAAACCGATGCTATTTTGGTTCAGGACAGCGCCCGGATCATACCCAACTCCAATGACCCCTGCATCAATTGCGGCGAGTGCGTCAGGGCCTGCCCCGCCAAGATTCCGGTGAATATGCTTATACGGTATTTGGAAAACGGCCTGTATGAGGATGCAGCAAGAGATTATGACCTGTTCTCCTGTGTCGAATGCGGCATGTGTAGTTATGTGTGCGAGATGCGAATTCCCATATTTCATTATATTATGCTTGGAAAACATGAAATCGCTTTAACGGAAGCCCTGGAGGAATCCAATGGATAACCAGAAGCTCTTTGTCAGTTCTCACGCCCCTTACTGGCACAATGGCAGCAGCCTTTCGGCCAAGAGCTACAATATCATGTTGGCGGCTCTTCCCGCGGTAATTTTGGGAATCTCTCAGTACGGAGCGCCTGCCTTGGGAGTTATCGGCCTGTCCATGTCTGTTGCCATGATTACGGAACTCATCATGAATCTGCTCATGAAAAGACCGGTAAGCATGGGGAACGGCCACGCAGCGGTGATCGGTCTCCTTTTTGGCATGATGCTGCCCGCAGCCACGCCGTGGTGGGCGGTTCTTACGGGGGGCGTTGTAGCCATTGTAATCGGAAAAGAGGTGTTTGGAGGAACCGGCGCCAACCCGTTCAATCCGGTGCTTGTCGCTGTTGCCCTGCTTATGCTTTCCTGGAAAGGGATTATGAACTTTGATGAAGCCCTGGTAAACTATGATCTGGGATTCGTCATGAACTACCCATTGGCAACGCTCAAATATTTCGGGGTGTCCGCAGCTTCAGAGTTCAGTTTCGCTGACCTTTTGATGGGCCTGCAAAGCGGCGGCATAGGGGCCACCTTCGGCCTCGGCCTGATTATCGGAGGGATCTACCTGATTCTAAGGGGCATTATTCGCTGGGAGATATCTGTTTCCTTTCTTGCGGGCATATTCGTCACGGCCCTGCTTTTTAATCTGTCGGATTCCGCGAAATATGCAAGCCCCATCTTTCATCTGTTAACCGGTTACACCCTCATAGGCGCGTTCTTCCTGGCAACCGAAGACTCTTCTTCCCCGGTAAACCTGGTTCCCATGCTCATATACGGCTTCTGCGGCGGCTTTTTGACCGTTCTCATTCGAAATATAGGGGCTTTCGTGGATGGAGTGGTATTTGCTATCCTCCTCATGAATGTGGCCAGTCCGCTTCTGGATAAAATCAGGCCTAAAGCCTTTGGAAAGGGGATTGAACATGCGTGAGATGTTAAAACTCTTTTTTGCCGTTGTTATATTCAGTGTCGTCTCCGGCGGTGTACTGGCTGCCGTTCAGAACGCAACCAAGGAAAAAATAGAATATCAGCAGCTCAAGTTCGTCAAAGGCCCGACCATCAAGACCATCATGGAGGGCAGTTCCAACGATCCTCTCATCGACCGGCTGCGTATAAAGGATGAAGCCGCAGAAAGAACGATGTTCTTAGGGGAATTCAATGGGAAAAAAAATACGGTGGCCTTTGAAGTCTTCGGAAAGGGGTTCGGGGGTGTCCTGGGCGTGATTGTCGGCATAAATCTGGATAATGACAAGATTGTGGGCGTTGGCGTAACCACCAACAGCGAGACGCCGGGCGTTGGTTCCAGAGCAAAATCAGATCCTTCTTTTGTGGCGCAGTTCAAGGGCAAGTCTATCAAAGCTCCCCTGCAGGTCAAGGCGGATGGTGGAGAAATCGATGCCATGAGCGGTGCCACCATTACTTCCCGCGGCGTATGCGGTGCAGTCATCGAAGCAGCCAAAATTTACGAAAGGCTGAAACCCGTTATCATTGCTAAGATCAAAGAGAACAAAGGATAGGGAGAGAATAGGCTATGGCAAAGACAGTTGTTCAGGAATTCACAAAAGGGCTCTGGGCTGAAATTCCTCCTTTTCGCCTTGTCCTGGGCCTATGTCCTACCCTGGCGGTGACCAAAAGTGTCGAAAACGGCATCGGTATGGGGGTCGCCACCACATTCGTTCTTGTTTGCTCCAATATCCTCATATCCATGCTTCGAAACAGCATCCCCAAGAGAGTGAGAATTGCCTGTTTCATCGTGGTTATCGCTACCTTTGTAACCGTTGTGGAGCTTTTGATGCAGGCCTATACCTACCCTCTTTTCCTGAAGCTCGGAATATTTATTCCCCTCATTGTTGTAAACTGCATTCTTCTGGGCCGGGCGGAGGCATTCGCCGCAAAGAACGGGGTGGCGGCCTCATTGGCCGATGGTCTCGGTATAGGCATTGGTTACACGCTGGCGCTCGGCACACTGGGCATCGTTCGTGAAGTGCTTGGAAATGGTACGCTGTACAATATCCCCGTGTTCGGTCCGTCCTTTAAGCCCTTTGCTTTTATGGTACAGGCGCCGGGGGCCTTTGTGTGCCTGGGCCTCATGCTGTGTATTATGAATCTTTTGGGCAAGAAGTAGGGAACCTTTCCATCTGACTCTGGAAACAGGAGAAATTAGATGAGCGATTATATTTTACTCATAATCAGTTGTATCTTTGTCAACAACATCCTGTTGGCGCAATATCTGGGAAACTGTCCATTTCTCGGCGTCTCCAAAAGAATGGAAACCGCCACGGGCATGGCCATGGCGGTGGTATTCGTATTGGTCATGGCCGGCGCCATGACATGGATCGTAGATGCCTTTCTTCTGAAGCCGTTTGGGCTGGAATACTTGCGGACCCTGTCCTTTATCCTGGTCATTGCGTCCCTTGTCCAGTTCGTGGAGATGTTTCTCAGAAAGAGCATCCCGACCCTCTATGCGGGTCTTGGGATTTTTCTCCCCCTCATCACGACGAACTGCGCCGTAATGGGTGTATGCCTTATCAATATCATGGAGGAATATTCCTTTCTCCAGGCCCTGGTTGCATCATTTGCCTACGCGGTGGGTTTTGGTCTGGCCCTGGTGCTCTTTGCAGGAGTCCGTGAGCGTATCATCCTCGCGCGTGTTCCCAAACCGCTCCAGGACACTTCGATCGGGCTGGTAACGGCCGGATTGCTTTCTCTTGCATTTTTCGCATTCAAGGGAATGGTTTAGCTGGGGACCGAAACCTACACTTCGCGGTTGACGTAGGCTTAACAAAACCGTAAAAAAACACAAAGAAAGGAATTGGGTTTCTTTTTATTCTTTGTGTGCCGCATATTGGCCATTCACATTTATTTTTTATAAAACTTTTCAATCGTAACCGTAACACCCTCAACCATGAGGTCTTCCAAAGGCCGCGCTGCATGAAAGTGCGAACAAGGAAGACTTCCCCCGCATAAAACCATCAGGCTGGGAAATGAGGCGTATTGTATTCGGGAAAAAGTGGAGGAGAGACTAGAAGGTCAGTCAAAAACAGTCTAAATATTCAACACAAGTTGGAGGAACGCAATGTTAGGCGGTATACTGGTAATGGGAAGCTTAGGCGTTGTTATCGGCATAGGGCTGGCCCTGGCATCCAAGTTATTCTATGTCTACGTTGACCCCAAGATTGAAGCCGTTGAAGAAGCGTTGCCCGGGGCGAATTGCGGCGGGTGCGGGTTGCCCGGATGCAGTTCCAATGCTGTCGCCATTGTGGGTGGCAAGGCGACCGCGTCGTCCTGCGTAGCGGGAGGTCCCGATGTGGCAGCGGAGATCGCGTCCATCATGGGTGTTTCCGTCACGCTGAAAGAGCCGGAAATTGCGGCTCCCGGTTGCAGCTATGGAGTTCAGGACGCTGACTTGAAATTTCTTTACGGTGGAATACATGACTGCAGAGCGGCTGACATGTTGCATGGGGGAACAAAAATATGCCCCATAGGCTGTCTTGGATTGGGCACTTGCGTGCGAGCCTGCCCCTTCGGTGCGCTCTCCATGGGCCCCGATAACCTCCCCATAGTTGATCCCGCACTCTGTACCGGATGTGGAACCTGCGAAAGAATTTGTCCCAAGCATATCATTACCCTCTCGTCAACCTCTGAACGCTTCATCAGCGAGTATGTGGTGGATGAATGCACCGCACCCTGTCAGAGGGCCTGTCCCACAGGCATCAACATCCCTGCGTTTATTCAGGAAATTCGAGGCGGCAACAATGAGGCCGCCCTTGCCATTATCAAAGAAAAATGTCCCCTGCCTCTTATATGCGGATACATCTGCCCTGCTCCCTGTGAGTTGGAATGCCGCCGCAATCTTATCGATGAAGCCATTGCCATTAACCCGCTGAAACGTTTTGTTTCGGACCAGGAGATGATGACCGGAAAGCATCTCGATCCCTACAAGGCGCCTGCAAATGGCCACAAGATAGCCGTTGTGGGAGGTGGGGCCGAAGGGCTGACGACAAGCTATTATCTGGCACGGCTTGGGTACGACGTCACGATTTTTGAGGCAAAGCCTGAATTGGGGGGGATACTGAGATACGTTATCGCGGAGGACAGGCTTCCACGAAAAGTCCTGGACCACGAAATCAAGGGGATCCTCGAAATCGGGGTGGAAGCAAAGACCAATATGGCAATGGGACGGGATTTCAGCGTTGATTCTTTGTTGTCGGATGGGTTCGACGCCGTGGTTTTGACCAAAGGGGGTTTTGACAGCAGAAAGATCCTGCAACCTGATGGAAGGGCCTATGATTCTGCGCTAAATGGGGTTTTCATCATGCTCGATTTTGTCTACGCCCTGAACCACGGTATCCTCACCGATCCGGGCAAGAGAGTGGTCATTATGCACGGCGGCATGGAAGGATTGGAATTGGGGAGAAGATGCAGGGTCATGGGGGCGGAAAAGGTGACCCTTGTCACCCATGTTCCCCTCCAGGAATCGCCCCTTGAACTCCAACAAACTCAGGAATTGGAATCAGAAGGGATTTCCGTACGATTTGAAGCAATTGTTACGGCACTGAAAGGAATTTCCAGGCATCTTGTCCGGGTTGATCTGCAAGAGAATCGATCCTCTTTGGAATCGCCCGGCGAAACCGAAAGCATTCCCGCGGATACGTTGATTATTTCGGCGGGCCGTCTGCCTGAGTATGTCTTTGTGAAATCCGAGGATCAATCCGGGCTGGAGGCACAGGAAATTGCGTGGGAAACAGTGCCCGCTTACAGGACCTTTCCGGGAGCCGAAGACGGTATCCTGAGTCCTCCCGAACCCGGCAGAATCAGTGATTCGTCGGCCGTAGTAAAATCGTTGATGTCCGGCAGACGGCTAACCAGGGCGGTTCATCAGTATTTTACAGACGATGTTGTAGCCCCCCTGCAGGATCTCGTCTGCAAAACGGGTCCGATCATCAATGTTACGGAAGTCTACAACGTCACGCCTGCCGACAGGGAGCGCCCCTTGGTATCGGATGTGGAAGGGAACAGCAAAACCGCCTGGATTTTCCCGAATGAGTTTCCTGGTCTGGATGAAGCGGCGGCGAGAAAGGAGTCTGAAAGGTGTTTGAAATGCGGACTTATCTGTTATAGGAGGCACAAGATGCAACCGTCCGGTATTGCTCCTTCGGCGTAACCATGTTTTTTAGACTTTCATGGAAGAGAGATGGAAAAAAGCTGGGAACAACCCAACACGTGAGGAAGGCTGCGAGCCGTTAACTCGCAGCCCGGAGAGAGACAATGCATGAGAACATTATGACAATCGACGGACGTCAACTGGAGTTTGAAAATGAAGAGACGATCCTTCAAGTTGCAAGACGCAACGGAATATTCATCCCGACACTCTGTCATATTGAAGGCGCCCGACCTACCGGGGCTTGCAGGGTATGCGTGGTTGAAGTGGTAGGCGCCCGTTCGCTGCTTCCCTCCTGCGCTACTCCCGCAGCACCTAAAATGGTTGTCCACACCCATTCTCCCGCGGTTATAGAAGCCCGAAAAGTCATATTGGCGCTTCTCCTCCAGTCTGGAAATCATAATTGTGCCATCTCGACCAACCGATCTCAGGACTGGACGGCCTTTCAGCAAAGGGTTGAGAATTACGATCAGGCATCCGATCTTTGTCCTGCCCACAGTGCTTGTAACCTTCAGGCCTACGCTTATAAATACCAGGTGGACACCACTGGTTTTGTAAGGGCGCAAACCGACTACCCCATGGAAATGGCAAGCCCTCTGATCGTGCGGGATTTCTCGCGTTGCATCCTCTGTGGCCGGTGCGTGGAAGCCTGCAACAGCATTCAGGTGAACAATGCCATCAGTCATGGTTTCAGGGGCGCCAACGCCAAAATTGTGGCGTTGGGAGACGACAACCTGCAACGCTCCGATTGTGTATTCTGTGGGGAGTGCATCCAGGCATGTCCGGTTGCCGCTCTCGTTGAAAAGAAAAGCAGATATAAAATCCGGCCCTGGGAGGCGCGTCATATCCGCACGACCTGCCATTTCTGCGGCGTGGGTTGCCAACTGAACCTGCACGTCAAAGATGATAAGATCATGAAAGTGTCGGGGGTTGAAAATGCGCTTCCCAACCATGGCAGGCTCTGTATCAAGGGCCGTTTCGGATATGATTTCCTTCAGAGTCCGGAACGTCTAACCGTTCCAAAGATCAGAGAAAACGGGGTGCTGAGAGACTCCAGTTGGGAAGAAGCCCTGGATCTCATCGCCTTGAATATAAAGGAAGTGGTGGAGGGGGATGGTCCTGATGCCATAGCGGGAATCTGTTCCGCCAAGTCAACCAATGAAGCCCTGTATTTGATGCAGAAACTCTTTCGCACGGCAATCGGAACCAATAACATCGCTTCTCCGTTTGCTGCCGGAGGGCTCAATAATCCTTTGGATGAGCTTGAAAAGGCGAAATGTATCTTGCTTATCGGCTCGGATATCACAGAGGAAAACCCGGTTGCCGGCACTTTTGTGAAACGAGCTGTAAAAAAGGGATGCAAATTGATCGTGGCCGATTCCCGGCCTACCAAAATCAGTACTTTTGCAACCCATCACCTCTTTTTGAGGACAGGTTCGGAAGCCGTTCTGGTAAACGGTTTCGTTCGGCAACTGATGGAGCGGGGTCGAGAATGTCCCGACTCTGTGAGAGAAGTGGCGTCAAGTTTTTCCATGGATGAAGTGTTGGAAACAACCGGTTTGTCCTCCGAGGAATTCAAGAACGCCGTCGATCTCCTGGATGTGGATGAACCGGTCATGCTTGTTTATGGGTCGAAGGTCGCCACTTTTGCCCGAACGTTCGTCGGGTTGCAGGAGATCCTGGGAAATCTGGGTGTGGAGTGCGGCGGCGTCAATTACTTAGGCGATTTGAATAACTCTCAGGGCGCCTGTGACATGGGTTGTCTGCCTGCGTTTCTTCCCGGATATCGGATGGTGGAAGATGCAGGAGCACGTAAGGTACTGGAAGATGCCTGGGGTGTTGCGCTTCCTGAAAAAGCGGGAATGACTTTTGCCCAGATCATTAACAATATGGCCGGTGTCCGGAAAGAGGGAGAAAAGGAGATTCGTTTTCTTTACTGCGCAGGTGAAAATCTGGCCGTGGCCCAGCCTGTCCTGCCGGATATTACAGATGCCCTGGAGTCTATTGAGTTTCTTGTGGTTCAGGATATTTTGAACAATGAGACGATGCATTACGCCGACGTTGTTCTCCCCGCTGCGGCATGGTCGGAAGAAAACGGCACCTATACAAACTGTGAGCGCAGGGTAAGCCGTATGAGAAAAGCCGTTTCCAGCCCCGGAGAAGCCAAGCCCGAAACCTGGATCTTCACGGAACTTGCCAAACGCCTGGGGTTGACTTGGGAAAACCGGACAAAAAAGGAGATATGGGACAATGAGATTATCAAAGTCGTGCCATTTCTCAAAGACCTCACCTATGATCGTCTGGAACGCGGAGGCGTCTGCTGGACCCTGCCGGCCCCGGCTTCTCTGGGAATCAAGAGCTTTGCGGAATTCGGGTCCCCGCTCAGAAGACCCGGATGGACTTCTTTTAATTATCACCATCACACCCTTCTGGAACATTGTGAAGGTCTGCTGGAGTCCCTTCCCCGCAGGAAAATACTGGAAGGATACGAGCCGCCAGGCAGTCCGGAAGAAGTAAAGGAGAATTTTCTGCAATTGCTTGAGGAAGAAGGCAAGCCGGAAGCAAGAGAACGGATAGACGGCATCCTGAAAAAATATAAAGACCACAAAGGCGGCCTTATCCCGGTATTGCAACAGGTACAGGGGATTTTAGGATTTCTTCCCATTGCCGTGCAGAATTATATTGCCCTGCATCTGAAGGTTCCTGCCTCGGATGTTTTCGGGGTTACTACCTTCTATTCCTTCTTCACCATGACGCCGCGTGGTCGACATATCATCAGGCTTTGTCTCGGTACGGCCTGTTTTGTCAAGGGCTCTGGAAAGCTTCTGGAAACGCTTGAGGGGCATCTTGGCGTTACCATGGGTGAAACAACTGAAGACAGGGAGTATTCCCTCGAAGTCGTTCGCTGTATCGGGGCCTGTGGGTTGGCTCCCGTTATTATGATTGATGAAACTACCCACGGACAGGTCAAACAGGGAAAAGTCGTATCCATTGTGGAGTCTTACCGAGGCAACGGGGCCCAATCGAAATAAAAGGAGGGAAACCATCCTGCAGAGGGACGAAATCGGGGGTGGTATCTTCAAATGATGAAATTGCGCGATATTGTGAAAAAGTTAAACTTGGATGTGAGAACGGGATCGGACCGGTTGGATGCAGAAGTGACTGGAGGATATGCGAGTGATCTCATGAGCGACGTCATTGCCCGGGCCGAGGCGGGAAACCTGTGGATCACTCTGCAGACGCACCAGAACATCGTGGCTGTAGGAGTGATGAAATCCCTTTGCGGCATCATCCTGGTCAATGGAAGGGAACCTGAGAAGGAAACGGTTCAGAAGGCTGAGGCACAAGGGATCCCCCTTATGGTCAGCACCATGCCCGCATTCGAATTGGCGGGCACGTTATTTGAGCTAGGGATTGGGAAAAAAGGGCCCGCGCAGGATGGCTGATCACGGCGTAACCCGAAGGGCAGGGGATTTGTGGTTCCGGTTCTTTTTTGACAAATGGCGGAATCGTGAATGGGTGGAATCGGGAACGGAGCGCCATTGACGATCATAAAGGCGAAAGAACCGAGGCTTGTGAAAATCGACCTGCATATCCACACCTGCCTGTCGCCGTGTGCTTCCCTTGACATGACTCCGCAAAAGATCGTGGCTGAAGCATGCAGAAAGGGGTTGGAGATCATTGCCATCACCGATCATAACAGTGTGGAAAACGCCCAGGCTGTTATGAAAAGCGCTCGAAAATGCGATCTTACCGTCATTCCGGGAATGGAGGTAACCACATCCGAAGAGGTTCATATCGTCGGCCTGTTTGCGGAGATAGGCCAGGCCTGTGAAATGCAGAGTCTTGTATACGAAAATCTGCAGGAAGGGACCAATGACGAAGATCTATTCGGTTTGCAGGTGGTGGCCAATGCCTTGGATGAGGTGGAAAAGATAAACCATCGGCTTCTCATCGGGGCCACCGCCCTTCCCGTCCAGGAGGTAGTAAATGCCATACACAGACTGAATGGGTTGGCAGTGGCTGCTCATATCGACAGGGAGAGGTTTGGGATTATCGGGCAGCTGGGTTTTATTCCCGACGACCTGCAGCTGGATGCTGTTGAGATATCCTGGCGCATGTCGCTGGAAGAGGCGCGCAGCCGTTTTCAAGACTATGAAAGATTTGCTTTCATCCACTCTTCGGATGCACATGATCTGGAAGAAATCGGGAAAGGGGCGACACATCTCCTGACCGGCGGGCCTCATATAGATGATTTAGAACAGGCCTTTAAACAATCTGCGTATGCTTTTCCCTGATGCGATGGGCTATTCCATGAAATGGAAGATCTCTCTCTTCATATACTGGATATTGTCGAAAACTCGACTATGGCGGGCGCCACACTCATCATGATCCACATCCTGGAAGATCAGGAAAAAGATCTGTTGCAGATTACCATTGAGGATAACGGACGAGGGATGGATCCGGCGATGCTTGCGAGAGTCAGAGATCCTTTTGTAACCACGCGAACAACCCGGAGCGTCGGCCTCGGCCTTTCGCTTCTGGAGCAGGCTGCGAGGGAAACCGGCGGAGAGATGACCATCGCCTCCCATACGGGTCGGGGTACAACCGTAAAAGCCACGTTCCAAGCAAATCACATTGATCGCAAACCGCTGGGAGACATCGGGTCGACTCTTATTGCCCTTATTGCAGGGAACCCTGATGTGGATTTTGTGTACAAGGGCGATCTGAACAACGAAAGGATTGAACTGGATACGAGAGAATTGAGAACTGAATTAGGGGTTGATGTTTCCATGAATGATCCTGCCGTCCTGAAATTCCTCAGAGGTCTGTTCAAACATTAACTGAACTCTTAACGGGACGAATGTGAAACCGGAGGCTCAAGAGATGGGGAAAATGAAAGTGGAAGACCTGAAGAGGATCAAGGAATCCCTAAAAGGGACCGTAAATTTAAGGGATGGACAGCATCGTGTGAAAATCACGGTCCATATGGGGACCTGTGGAATAGCGGCCGGCGCCAGAAAAATCATGGACACATTGTTTACCAAGCTTGAAGAGTCCGGGGCCAATGATATCATGCTGACCACATCAGGTTGTGCCGGACTCTGTAACCACGAACCAATGGTCACTGTGGAAGTCAAGGATTCCGCCCCCGTAAAATATATCAATTTGGATGATACAAAGGCCGTCAAGATATTCGACGAACATGTCATGAAAAACAATCCTGTGGCAGACTATGCCCTTTCGCTGGGCAGCGAGACCACATATTGAAAAGGGGGTACAGCAAGACATACCCGGGAAATCCTGAACCTGTCGAAGATCCCGCAGCAGGGACAGCGGGAAACCTTGGACCTATTTTCACGGCAAAGAGGCGGTTTTTATGGAAAAGAAATATCGTGCTCACTTAATGGTTTGCGCAGGAACAAGCTGTGTATTGAACGGTTCTCTGCATATGAGAGACGCCCTGGTTGAAGAAATACACAAGAACGGACTGCAGGATGAGATATTTGTGGGGACCACGGGATGTAACGGTTTCTGCGCGGCCGGCCCCTTGATGTTGGCTTATCCGGATGAGGTCTTCTATCAGCATGTGACCGCAGAAGACGTCCCTTATTTCGTAGAAGAATATCTTATTAAAGGCAGGACTCCCAAGAAGCACCTTTTTGAGGCACATGACGCAAAAGAGGCCATCCCTAAAATCACGGATATCGGTTTTTTCAGCAGTCAGATTCTGGTGGCACTTCGAAACCGCGGGTTGATTGATCCTGACAGCATAGATGAATACATTGCCAGGGATGGTTACCTGGGGGCCGCGAAGGCCCTTCTGGAAATGACGCCCGAACAGATCGTTGAAGAGATGAAAGCTTCCGGCCTGAGAGGGAGGGGCGGTGCAGGTTTTCCCACAGGACTCAAATGGCAATTTTGCGCCGCGGCAAAGGGCGATATCAAATACATGCTCTGCAACGCGGATGAAGGAGATCCCGGCGCTTTTATGGACCGTTCCATTTTGGAAAGCGATCCTCACGCGGTCCTGGAAGGCATGATTATCGGTGGAAGGGCCATCGGATCCCATACCGGATATATCTACGTGCGCGCCGAATATCCGCTTGCCATCGAGAGACTCCGGACGGCCATCGGCCAGGCAAAAGAATACGGACTTCTGGGCAAAGACATTCTGGGGTCCGGTTTCGACATGGAAATTGATCTTTATCTCGGCGCGGGGGCCTTTGTCTGCGGGGAAGAAACCGCCCTGATGCGTTCCATAGAAGGCCAGAGAGGCATGCCGAGGCCCAGGCCTCCATTCCCGGCCAACAAAGGCCTTTGGGATCGGCCCTCAGTCCTGAACAATGTGGAGACCCTGGCCAACATTCCGCAGATCATCTATCGGGGTTCAGGCTGGTTCAGCAACCTCGGTACGGAAAAAAGCAAGGGAACCAAAGTATTTGCCCTGAGTGGGCAGGTTAGAAATATCGGATTGATCGAGGTTCCCATGGGCGCTCCCCTGCGATCCATTATTTACGATATAGGCGGCGGCATACCCGGTGGAAAGAATTTCAAGGCCGTCCAGTTAGGTGGCCCCTCTGGCGGATGTATTCCGGCCGATCTTCTTGATATTCCGGTAGATTATGAAAACATTGCCAAGACCGGCGCCATTGTGGGTTCCGGCGGCATGGTCGTGATGGATGAGACATCCTGCATGGTGGACGTTGCGAGATTTTTTGTGGAATTCACCACGGAAGAATCCTGCGGGAAATGCACTCCCTGCCGCGAGGGAACGCGACAGCTGCTGTGGATGTTGGAAAAAATTACGCAGGGAAAAGGGACGATGGAGGACCTGGAACGGCTTGAAAAATTGAGCAAGGTTCTCCAGTCCGCGTCCCTGTGCGGTCTGGGCCAGACGGTTCCTAACCCTGTTCTGAGCACCCTTCGCTATTTCCGCCATGAGTACGAGGCCCATATTCTGGAAAAACGCTGTCCGGCCGCTGTTTGCAAGGCGCTCATCACCTTTCACATCGACCCCGATACCTGCACCGGATGCGGCCTGTGTGCACGAAAATGTCCTCAGAATGCCATCACAGGGGAAAAGAAGAAACCCCATGTTCTTGACCAGGCTCTTTGCGTCAAGTGCGGTCTTTGTTATGACAATTGCAAATTCGCCGCCGTGCAAAAAGCCTAATTGTTGATTTCTTTGTGGCGGGTGTGTAATCTGTAATCCTGCCCTGCGGCAGAGAAACGTTTTCTTGTTATTTTAATCCTATACAATCCATTGCATATCACTATGAAATTAGAAACCGTAAAAGAAATATTGTTAGCTGAAGTCATCAACGGGCATGACAAACTGGACATGGTCGTTGAGAAATGCATATCAAGTGATCTCATGAGCGATCTGCTTACCGGGCCGAATACCGGTTCCCTGTTATTAACCGGACTCTGCAACATACAGGTTCTTCGAACCTCCATGATTGCAGGAATCAGTGCTGTTGTCTTTGTCAGAGGCAAGCGTCCGACAGAGGACATCGTCGGCAAAGCCAGGGAATACGGGCTGCCTCTTCTGACTACGCCCTTCACCATGTATTCTTCAAGTGGAAGACTTTTCAGTAAAGGTCTCCGCGGGGTTGAAGTAAAATTGAAGTCCCCGGCAAAATGACATCTATTGTGTGAAAAATCACCCGTTGGCGCTGCTGAACCAGGCTTTCATCGCTGGTGGGAAATGTCTTGAGCCGGGATGTACGATGTAGAAGCAGGTTTGTGATAATTCTGAACCACGGCAGGCGAAATGACCCACTTAAAAAGACAGTTTGAGATCAAAGCCAGGGATTTTATCAGGGCCGGTGAAGCCTCCATCGAGGTCCAGAGTATCCTCAAGACGATTGGATTCGACGCCGATTCCGTGCGCAGGGTAGCGGTGTGTGCCTATGAGGCGGAGATGAATGTGGTTATGCACGGTGGGGATGGTGTTCTGACCCTGACCGTAGAACCCAGACAGATTATTCTGGACTTCAAGGACGAAGGCCCGGGGATTGAAAATGTCGAGCTTGCGCTGCAGGAAGGATACAGCACTGCGACATCGGAATACAGGGAAATGGGCTTCGGCGCCGGAATGGGGCTTCCTAACATCAAGAAAAACGCTGATGTATTGAATATTGATTCCGCAAAGGGCAAAGGCACCCACGTGGAAATCTCCATCATGATCCGAGAAATGTCATGACGGAATTTGTGACTCTTCAGGAACCGGTCCATTATGTGCACGTAGATGAAAAAATATGCAACGGCTGTGTTTTGTGCATGAAGGCGTGTCCGACAAAGGCCATACGCGTCCTAAAAGGAAGGGTAGCGCACATCGACGATGCCAAATGCATAGACTGCGGAGAATGTATGCGCATCTGTCCGAGGAGCGCCATAAGCGCTTTGATGGGCGCAAATGAAACAGAAGAATCCGTTCCCAAAGATCTTTTTACGGCTGTAAGTGCATCAACGGCCTTGCTTGCCCAGTTTGACGAAGGCGTATTGCCCAATGATGTCCTTCTCGGGCTCAAGAGAATGGGATTCAGTTATGTCCATGATCAAACCTATACCAACGAGATGTTCAATGTGGCCATTGAATTGTTTGTCAGGGAGCACCGGGAAAAGGAGGATGCTGTTTTTCCTTTGATTTCCCCCATCTGCCCGGTGGTGGTCAGACTTATTGCCCACCGATTTCCTTCCCTGATACGAAATATTCCCCCACTGCTTACGCCAAGGGAAATCGTGGCAAGAGAATCCAAACAACGCCTTGTTAAAAGATATGGTTGCCGGGAGGAAAATATTAGAGTTGCCCATATCACGCCCTGCCCCTCAAAGATGATCTGCATCAAAGAACCTATTTTTCAGGAACGCTCCTATCTTAACGAGGCGGTGGCTATCAGCAGAATATTTGAAACACTAAAAAAAAATATTCAAAATGTGGATGAGGACATTGTGCTTCATCAAGCGGGAGGGATCGGTCTCGGATGGGGGATGTCGGGAGGAGAGATTGCCGGCCTTGACATTAACTGTCTGGCAATATCCGGTTTGCAGGAGACCATCAGATACCTTAAAAAGGTGGAGATGGGACTTCTAAGTCATATTGATTATATAGAATTCAGGACGTGCGATGTGGGTTGTCTTGGGGGCCCTTATACGGTGGCGGACAAATACCAGGCTCGACACAACCTTCGAAAACTCATCCGTATGTTCGGGGAAGAAAAAAGGGTAAAAGCCGACTATGTGAAAAAATTATATGAAAAGGGCTGGTTCCATGGGGCCGGCCCGGTCCTCCCCAGGAACAGTCCCCTAAAGCGATCATCCATCTCCGATATCTCGGCGGCCATAGAAAAACAGAACAAGATGCAACAGGTCCTGAAAGGCCTGCCTCGCAAGGAGTGTGGGGTATGCGGTTCTCCCGACTGCTCCACCTTTGCCGAGGATGTGGTTGAAGGAAAAGCGAGCCTGAAGGACTGCGTTTTGCTCACGTGTACGACTGAAGAAAACGAAAGGCTTAAAAAAGTCAATTAGCGGTTGGCCCTTAGCTTGGGTTCATCCTTTTGAAAATGCTAAGATCCGCGTCATCTTCGGGCTGAGACTTCTTTTTTGTCTCTGATAGTGATCAAATCGCCGCAGGGCGAAAAAAGTCGTCCCCATGGCGATCCCTCCTGTTAGAATCGCCGCCAGTGTTGCATTAAAACCGATACGCACTCCCAGTTCGTCGCCGAGACATGCACCGGCAATCAGCGCCACCACCGGCATGAAGTACACCAGCAGCGTAAGCTTCAGGAAAGAACGGGAGGAGATACTGATCTCCACCACATCGCCCTCGGAGGCCATCAATTCGTTGGCCACTTCAATGGTCATCCCGTTTCCTGATGTGGCACCACAGGAGTCCCTCGATTCACAGGCAGAGCAGGCCGAGCTTTTCTGTATGCGAACCATCGCCCTTTTGCCTGTAACTGTTTCGATGACCCCTCTTTCACGTACCATTTATGCGGTCCACTCCAATATGCAGGCACCCCAGGTCAGCCCGGCGCCGAAACTGACCATAAGAACATTGTCCCCTTTCTTCAGGCGCCCTTCGCGGTTCGCCTCATCCAGTGCGATAGGGATGGTCGCTGAAGACGTATTGCCGTACTTGTGAATATTCACGTAAATTTTTTCCAGGGGAATATTCAGTGTGTTTGCCAGGGCATTGATGATGCGGATGTTGGCCTGATGGGGAACGACGAGATCAATATTTTCGACCGCCAGCCCATTTTCTTCGAGGACGACCTTCGAGATATCCGTCATACAACCTATGGCTCTTTTAAAAAGACGGTTACCATCCATCTTCAAATAGAACGATTTTTGATCAATATCATGGAGAATATCAGGCGTGAAGGTATTTCCTTCCTCGGAATACAACAGCTCCCACCATCTGCCGTCGGACTTCAAATGGCTGGAAAGGACTCCTCCTTTTTCCGGCTTCGCTGAAACAGCCACGGCGCCGGCTCCATCGGCCAACAACACGCAGGTCCCGCGGTCCTGCCAGTTTACAACGCTGGAGAGCCGATCCACTCCTACAACCAGTGCATTTCGACAAGTCCCGCACCGGATGGCATTGTTTACGACGGTAAGGGAATAAAGAAAACCTGTACAGCCTGCGGATAAATCAAAGGCTACCGCGTTTTTTGCATTCAGCGACATCTGGATCATACAGGCAGCAGACGGGAACTGCCGGTCCGCCGTGACTGTACCCACGACGATCATATCCAGATCTCTTGGCCTCATCCCCGCCATTTCCAAGGCTGATAATGCGGCCCTTGTAGAAAGATCACACGTACTTTCACTATCCAGGTTGGAAGAAATCCGGCGTTCCTTTATTCCACTGCGACGTGTAATCCACTCATCGCTTGTATCTACGATGCTTTCAAGATCTGCATTTGACAGAATTCTTTTCGGCATCGCCGATCCTGTCCCGACAATGTGTGCCTGTGGCATTGACTATGTACCTTTATTGCGACTATTCAAAACTGATCAACCGAGACCGGCATGAACCCACGCCGGACTTTGCATTCTTATTTCCTGTTTTCCCTCTGAATCAATGGGAAAAAAAGAGATTAGCTGAAAATTTAAGTAGAAAACTGTCCTTTACAACCCTTTCTTCGGAAACAGATGGCATTCAAAGATTAATCAAGTCGGTATTCCTTTTCTTTGAGTTTTGCATGAGCCGCCGCCAGTCTGGCGATGGGGACCCTGGGCGGGGAGCAGGATACATAGCTCATCTTTATGTGATGGCAGAAACGAATGGAATCCGGGTGCCCACCCTGTTCTCCACAAATTCCCACTTTCAGATTGGGGCGCGTCTTTCTGGCCCATTCCATGGTAATCATCATCAGGCGGCCAACGCCCTTGATATCCAGGACCTCAAAGGGGTTGTGTTCCAGGATTCCCCGCTCTTCATACAGCGGCAGAAATTTATTTTCCGCGTCTTCTCTGGAGAATGAAAAAGTTGCCTGGGTCAGATCGTTTGTTCCAAAAGAAATGAATTCAGCCAATTCGGCAATCCTGCCGGCCCGCATGCAGGCACGGACCACCTCAACCATGGTCCCGAATTTAAAAGGAATCTTGAGACCGAATTTTTTCTCCACTTCATCACTTATCCTGGTTACATAGCGGTGTACCCATTTTAATTCTTCAAGGGTGCACACCTGTGGAATCATAATTTCCGGGGAGACCTTTCCTCCTTCCTGGATATGTTCCGCGGCCGCCTCCAGAACGGCCCTGATCTGCATGGCGTAGATCTCCGGATAGGTAATTCCCAACCGGACTCCGCGGTGCCCTAACATGGGATTGGTTTCCGCAAGCGCTTTAACCTTCTTGAGCATGACTTCCTTGGCTTCAATCATGGGACCGTCCAGGTGTTTTGATTTCAGCTCCTCCAACCCGTGGATAATCAGATCAAGATTGCTGGAAAAACGCTCGGCCAGTTCAGGGTCCACTATCTTCAAGGTGTCCGGAAGATCCGTTAGATTCTCCACGGTCTCTTTGAGATTTTTCACTTTTGTTATTTCATTGAAGAGTTCCTCCGCGGAGGGCAGGAATTCGTGGATGGGAGGATCCAGGAGCCTTATCGTAACGGGCAGTCCATCCATGACACGGAAAATCTCTTTGAAATCGTTCCGTTGAAAAGGAAGGAGCTGATCCAGGGCGGCCTGCCTTTCTTCCGTGGTATCCGCAAGAATCATTTTCTGTACCACGGGAAGTCTTTCCGTCTGATTGAACATCCTCTCCGTTCTGCACAGCCCCACGCCGACGGCGCCGTATTTCTTTGCTTTTGCGGCAGCCTCCGGCGTGTCCGCGTTGGCCATGACCTGAAGCTCACTCAACTCGTCGGCCCATTCCAAAACTACAAGAAGATCATCCACGAACTCCGGTTCAATGGTTGCGACCTTTTCTTTGTACACATCGCCGGTGCTTCCATCGATCGTGATAACATCCCCTTCCCTCAGCGTTATACCCGATATGACCGCTGTTTTCTCTATATCATTGATGACAATTTCCTCGCACCCGGAAACGCACGGTTTGCCCATGCTCCTTGCCACTACCGCGGCGTGGGAGGTCTTGCCGCCTCGACTGGTAAGAATCCCCTGAGCCGCGAAAAACCCGTGAATATCGTCCGGTTTTGTTTCTTCCCGTACCAGGATCACTTTCTCTCCCAGTTTTGCCTTGCTTTCCGCCCGATCCGCATCAAAAACGATTTTCCCGGATGCCGCTCCGGGAGATGCGGGAAGTCCCCGCGCAAGGACTGCCGCATGGACATTGGGGTCCAATCGGGGGTGGAGAAGCTGTTCAAGCATATCGGGCTGTATCCTGAGCAGGGCCTCTTCCTCGGTAATCAGGCCTTCATTTACCATATCCACGGAAGTCCTGATGAAGGCCGAGACGCCCATCTTGGCGTTTCTTGTCTGGAGACAGTAGAGTTTGCCCTTTTCTATCGTGAACTCCAGATCCTGAACCTCGCGGTAGTGGTCCTCCAGGGTGTGGCGTAACTTCTCCAGCTCAGGATAAATATCAGGCATTTCTCTTCTCAGTTTGAGAATTGGCTTGGGTGTTCTGATCCCGGCAACCACGTCCTCTCCCTGGGCGTTGATCATGTATTCCCCGAAGAACCGGTTCTCCCCGGTAGCCGGATCGCGGGTAAAGGCTACGCCGGTTGCGCTGTCATTGCCCATATTCCCGAAAACCATGGTGCAGATATTGACCGCCGTGCCGTTGGCCATTTCTTTGGTAATGTGAAACTCTTTGCGGTAATCCACGGCTCTCTTTCCAGACCACGATTTGAAAACAGCCTCAATGGCAAGAGCCAACTGCTCGCGGGGATCCTGGGGGAAAGGCTTTCCGGTTCTTTCCTTCACAAGGTCCAGAAAACGGCCGCATGTTTCCTTGAGGGCCTTGCCGTCCAGATCAACATCCTGCTCCACCTTGTTCTTCTTTTTTATGGCATTGAATATCTGGCTGAAATCGTCATCTTTCATCCCCAGGGCGACTGATCCGAAGAGCTGAATCAACCTTCTGTATAGATCGTAAACAAAACGTTGATCCTTTGTGAGCGCGATGAATCCTTCCACGGTTTCCGTGTTGAGACCCAGATTCAAAATTGTATCCATCATCCCGGGCATGGAAATGGCCGCGCCGGACCTTACGGAAACCAGAAGGGGGTCCTTTTGATCCCCGAATTTTTTTCCCGTCATTTTTTCAAGCGCTACCATGGCCGCATCGATCTGTTTGGAGAGCTCGGGACGAAGGCCATTTTTCTTGTCTTCAAGGTAGAAAAGACAGGCCTCCGTCGTAATTACAAATCCGGGGGGCACCGGGAGTCCTATCTGCGTCATCTCACACAGATTTGCTCCTTTTCCCCCTAAAAGTTTTTTGTTTTTCCCATCTCCTTCATCAAAAGAGTACACGAATTTCTTGGATCCCATGGCTTTTTCACTCCCTATTCTTCCGCCTTGCATATTCAAATAAATAGGCAAGGCAAAACAGAATTAAACCCAGCCCCAGTATCCGCTCCGTGGAAATATCCCGAAAGAATACAAGGGAAACAATATAGGCAAAACAAAAGGCCAGAATAAGGCGAATGAACACGATGATGAATTTTCTCACAAATTTCCTCTCATGCGGGGGCAATGCTCAATGCTTTTTCTGTTCAGGGCTCTGTTGAAAGAGAGAAAAGGCACCCTTTCCCCTTTTCTCTTTATAAGAAAACAGTATACCATAGACAAAAATAAAATGGCACTCAAAACCTGAAGGAAATATGGCTCAGCACTTTTAGAAATCTTTCCTGACTGGTCAATCAGGTGGTTCCTCCGTCGTTTAGGCGTCCTTTAAAAGGAATGCAAAATCCGCGTTTTTGCTGACAAGGTCAAGCGCTTCGGAGAGGAAAAGGACATCATTCCATTTGCTTCGTTGTGGCTTTTCGGATATACTTCCTCTCCTAATGGTAGCAGATGTAAACCGATGACCTTTGTTCTTGAAAAGATGACAATATGAGAAGACTCAATCCCGAACACATATCCGCGGTCGCCGATGGCGTGAACCGCTGTCCCTATTTCCGTCTGCTTTCCCTGGGCATTGTTTCTCTTGGCCGAGGCCGGTCCGTATTGAAGATAGAGGTTTCGGAGAAGCATCTCCAGCCCTATGGCATCGTCCATGGAGGGGTGTATGCATCTTTGATCGATGCCGCCTGTTTCTGGGCAAGCTATACCGATGTGGAAGAACCGGCAGGATTAACCACGGTGGAGATGAAACTGAACTATCTCGCTCCGGCATCGGATGGGATTTTCATGGCGGAAGGGGAAGTCATTAAGACCGGTAAGAGTCTCTGCCTGAGCAGGGCGATCATTAAAGACGGGGAAAGTGGAAGGCTTCTGGCCCACGGCACCGCAACCATGATGGTGCTTGAATCTATTCAACTGGAGGGGCAGTCCCATCTGCCGCCCAAGTTTCTGGATTAACAGCCCTTGAGTCCGCGCGGGCCGGAACGAACAAAATTCTCGATCAAAGTCCGCAAAGATCGGGAGGAATTTCTTGTAGTTTTTGTCGGCTTCACCGGAGAAGAATGAGAATGAAATTCGCAACCTTCAACACGAACTCCGTCCGGACCAGGCTGCCCATTCTTCTCGACTGGCTTGACAGGGAGAGTCCTGATATCCTGTGCCTTCAGGAAACCAAGGTCCGGGATGAAGATTTCCCTGCGGAACCTTTTGAAAACGTGGGATACCATGTGATAGCCCGTGGCCAGAAATCCTACAATGGGGTGGCCATCCTGAGTAAATCTCCCCCGCAAAAAATTCAACCAGATCTTTTTTCCAAAGGGGATGACCAGGCTCGATTTATCAGCGCGGTTATACAAGGGATTTCCGTCATCAATGTGTATGTCCCCCAGGGTTTTCAAGTGGGTTCTGAAAAATTTCAGTATAAACTGGAATGGCTTCAGACCCTCCTGAAATACATTGGCGATCATTACACGCCATCCGATTCGCTCATTATCGCAGGAGATTTTAATGTGGCCATGAAGGATGTGGATGTGTATGATCCTGAAGGCCTGAGAGGCGGAGTCGGTTTTCATGAAGATGAACAGGCCTTGATGGAGAATTTCTTCAATTGGGGGCTGAACGACGTTTTTCGGAAACATTTTCCCGAGGGGGAGCATTATACCTTCTGGGATTACAGGATCCCGAATGGGTTTAAACGGAATCTGGGATGGCGCATCGATTATATCCTTGCTACGCCCCCGCTCTCGGAAAAATCTCGAACCGCCAGGGTCGACAGGTCGGCGAGGGCGCTTCCCAAGCCTTCCGATCACACATTTTTAGTGGCGGAGTTTGAACTCTGAGGGAATGCCAATCGGATAACAGGTCTGATGTATAAGAAACGTTTTGAAAATCTTTCTCGTGTGGCTCGAAAAGTCACTTCCTCACTGAACATCGGGGATATCCTCGAAATTATTCGTGATGAAGCAAAGGCGACCATCCCTTACGCCAAAGAGGCCTGCCTTCTTATCGTCGATCCCGAAGCGGCGCGTTATACACGTCCTCTTCATTGTGGTGTTTACAAGGACCGACTTAATTGTCAACTCTGCAAACGCGGGAAAGAGAGTATTCAGAAGGCTCTGGCGGGACCCTCGGGATTACGGTGCGCATTTTACAGAAAGGAAGAGAAGTGTGGAAAGTGTTCTCTGGGTCTTTCCACGCTAAATGACAAAACCGGGCCGGGGAAGGCGGAATCCAACGCTGAAAGCCGAGGCGTTGCTCCAGTGAAAGGGAAAGCGGATTCATTTCCGTGTGATATCGCCATCCCCATTTACGACGGGGATGAACCGTTGGCTGTCCTGGAATTGATTGCCGAAGAGGGATATTGTTTCAACGAGAGTGATTACATCCTCTTGAAGGACCTGATGGACCTGACCGCCAATGCCATTATCAATGCCAAGAAGCATTGGAAGATGGCTCAGGAAAAACTGAATATGGATCAGATCCTGTCGCATCTGCGGCCCTTCGTGCCGGAAACTGTGGCCAGAATTGTGGAAAAGGATCCGTCCGCGCCTCTGCTGGGAAAACAGGAGGTGGATGTTTCCATTCTGTTCTTGGACGTGGCTGGATACACCAGGATCAGTGAAACCCTGACGAGAGAAAAGGTGAACTTTATTATCGAGAAATATTTCTCCAGTTTTCTTGATGTCATTTATGAATACAACGGGGACGTCAATGAGATGGCTGGAGATGGGCTGATGGTGATCTTTTCGGGAAATCCCGAAGAAAATGCCCTGGATGCGGCAAAGGCTTCTCTGAATATTCGTCGCAGGACCCATGAGATCAACAGCGAGCTTGAGGGCCGGTTTGAACCTATACAGGTCAATATGGGAATTAATTCGGGAATGGCTTCTGTGGGCATGACACACTTTAATGGCGCCGCCGGTACAAGAATGACTTTCACCGCCTCCGGATCGGTGACAAATCTGGCCGCCCGAATTGCCGGTAGTGCGGTCGATGGGGATATCCTCGTGGGTCCTGAAACAGCCGGGAGGGTTAAGGGAAAGCTTGCACTTCACGACAGGGGCTTGAGCCGGTTCAAAAACGTGAAGGAAGATGTCCGGGTCTTCAGCCTGGTGGGAGGATTGCCTGAGAATTCGTGAGAGCGGATGGAGAAGATCAGGAATGCAGACAACAGATCGGATTCCCGCTGAACGGATTTCGTAAACGGTCGGCAGGAGAGCAAAGGGAGGTGGCAACATGACGGATTATCTTATTGTGGGAAACGGGATCGCTGGAACCACGGCAGCGGAAAATATTCGAAAACAGGACAAGGAAGGCAACATTACCATCGTAACCGATGAGAATGTGCCGTTTTACTACAGAATTCGGCTAAACGAGTTTGTGTCAGGGGACATGAAGGAAGAAGAGTTGATTGCCAGGAAGGACGACTGGTATCAGGCGCATAACATTACCCTGAAGCTCAACACGCGTGTTTCGGGAGCAGTCCCCGAGGAAAAGATCCTCCTGACCACGGACCAGGAGAGAATCGGCTATGACAAACTCCTGCTGGCCACAGGAAGTCATTCTTTTATTCCTCCTATAAAAGGATCAGATAGAAAAGGGGTCTTCGCCCTTCGTTCTATCCAGGATGCGCGGGATATTGCATCCTGGGCGGGGGAAGTGGAGGATGTTGTCCTGATCGGGGGAGGCCTGTTGGGCCTCGAGGCTGGAAATGCCCTCCGAAGACTCGGCAAAAAGGTGATGGTGGTGGAGTTCTTTCCAAGGCTTCTGCCGAGGCAGCTGGATGTGGATGGGGCTGGAAGGCTTCAGAAAATTATGGAAGGGATGGGATTTTCATTCAGACTCGGAGCCAAGACCGAAGCGATCGTGGGGGTCGATGGGGTGGATGGCGTGCAGCTTGAAGGAGGAGAAACCCTGCCCGCGAGGATGGTGATTATTTCCGCCGGTGTCCGGCCCAACATGGAACTGGCGAAAGATCTGGGTCTTAAGCACGACAAGGGTATTCAGGTAAACGAGCGGCTGGTGACCAGCGCAGCCCATATCTATGCGGCCGGGGACGTTGCCGAATATAACGGCATGCCTTACGGCATCTGGCCTGCGGCCATGGAACAGGGAAAGGTTGCCGGCGCCAACATGGCCGGGGGCGATAAGACTTATCAGGGAACCACCATGGCAAATACCCTGAAGGTTGTGGGGGTGGATCTGGCATCCGCGGGCAATATCGATGTGGAAAATAAGCTGGAGTCCAGGATTGTAACAGACGATATGGTGTATAAGAAAGTGGTGCTGGAAAAGGACCGGATCGTGGGCTGCATTATGCTTGGGAATACGAAAGGATTCACCCGCATTACCAAAGCCATGGAGGAAAAGCTGGATGTATCCGGTGTGAAAGACCGAATTCTTTCCGATGACTTCGAATTTAAAGGATCATGAGAGAGCAACCATGCGCCTCTGCGATGATGGAACAATCCCACATGAATGATGGGCCTTCCCCATTCCTGACGGAGCATATCGACCTCCTTCCCAAAGGACGGGCCCTGGATGTGGCCATGGGAAGGGGGCGGAATGCGGTGTTTCTGGCAGGGATGGGTTTTGATACGGAAGGCATTGACATATCCCCCGAAGCGGTAAACGATGCCTTGAATCTGGCGAGGACGGTCGGTGTACCTGTGAGGGCCCTGGTCGCCGATCTCGAAAAGGGATATCAATTTGAAAAGAATGCCTACGATTTGATCGTCTGCTTTAATTATCTGCATCGGCCCCTTTTCCAAACCATGAAGGATGCCTTGCGAACGGGGGGGATGGTTGTCTATGAGACGTTTATTGTGGACCAGGCCCAATTCGGTAAACCTAAGAATCCGGACCATCTTTTGAAACACAATGAGCTCCTGCGCCTGTTTCGGGAGTTCCGGTGCCTTCGCTATCGAGAAGGGATTATCGGGGAGAAGAATGCCATTGCCGGAATCATCGCCCAAAAAACAAGAAAATCGGTCTGATTAGGAAAGATATTTTGAAGCCATCCAAAATTGTTTTTATTGCCCAAAACCAGCCTCTTGACAATCATGCTCATCTGACGAAGAAGTTTGCCGATGCCGAAGACAGGGCGTTGAGACAGGCCTCCCGTTTTGCCGATCTGGATCTTCCCGGACTCCAGAAAGCCGTTCACGAAAATATCAGGAGTTCGCTTCTCTTTTATAACGGACGGTACATGGATCTTCTGGATCTCATGAATTATGTGAAAAACGGGCGTTGCATTCCTGAAATCACCCCCTCCAATGTGAATCAATACTATTCCCTTGCCAACACGGTTACGCTGAATGGCATCTACTTTTATCAGTATCTTTCGGCGCACGGTTTTGACCCGGCGGTCATACAGAATTACGCCACGTGTGATGTGTCGGATTTTTTAAAAGGAGACGTCCTTGCCGTCTGTATCTCATCAAATTTCATCTTCATGAATGACATCAAGGAAATTGCCGGGCAGATCAAGAAGATCGCTCCCGAGCTTCCCGTTATTGCCGGTGGCATGCTCGTGAAGAAGGTGCTTGATGCGGGAGAGCATTTTTCAAAAAAGACACTTGAATATATGGGAGAATACTACGGCAAGGTGGATGCCTTTGTCATCGAGGCCATGGGAGAGGAAAGCCTCGTGAAGCTGCTTCGGTGCATGCAAGACGGTTCCGAACCGAGCCGTGTGCCCAATGTGGCCTATTTTGATCCGCATGGCGCCCTGACATTTACTCCCCGGGAAAAGGAACAGGTCCACATGGATCAGACAGCCATTTTCTGGGACAAGATTCCTGGAAAATATCTCAGGAGCACTCTGCCGCTCAACAGCAGCAGAGGATGCTTTTACCGATGTCGCTTCTGCACATATCACTGGTTGTTTCCGGAGGTTCATTATAAGACCATTCCCGTTCTTGAAGAGGAACTTAAAAGGATAGCAACACTGGGTTCCGTGAAGCACGTTCGGTTTACCGATGACAATTTTACGGCTAATAAGGCACGGGTCAAAGAGGTCCTTAATATGATGATTCGGGAGAAATTCGGTTTCACCTGGTCATCTTTTGCAAGGGCCAGCGCCCTGACCCCGGAACTTGTGGAACTCATGAAGGAGTCCGGGTGTGAATTTGTCGATCTGGGTCTGGAATCGGGAAGTCAGACCATTTTAGACAAGATGGACAAGCGCCTGAAACGCGGAGCAATCCCTTGCAGCCATCAAAATGCTCAATGACCAGGGGATCGCGAGCAGGGGCAGTTTCATTATCGGCTATCCGGGGGAAACCGTGGAAACCTTTGAAGAGACCATAGGGTTTATCCGTGAAAGCGAACTTCCCTATTACCATCCCTATGTTTTCTATTACACCGGCAATACCCTGGTTCACGGGGAAAAAGAATCTCTGGGTCTCAAAGGCCTGGGATTGGCCTGGAAACATCATACCATGGATTCCGCCGAGGCCTCCCGGCTACTGTCTCAGATGGTTCCGAGACTGGAAAACAGTTTTACCGACGGACAGGCCTATGTGGAAGAAATTTATAAACTGCTCAGGGGGGAAGGGTATGGCCCGGAGGAAATCAGGGCGCTCTTCAAACTCAAGAGACGTTTGCAGCTGGAAATGAAAAAATCGGCTGGAGAACAGGGGGGGACCGAAAAAATAGAAGACATTTTCAGTGATCTCAAAAAGGCAGTCAGGTCATGAATATCGGAATCCTCAGCGTAAAGGACCAGACCTATCACCCGAACAGGAGACTGATGGAAGCGGGCTCCCGTCTGGGACACAGGGTGTCTTTGATCCATACCAGGGAATGCCTGTCGGGAACAGGCGCCCGTGGAATGAATGTGCAGATTCTTCATGATTCGGATTTCCGGCCCGATGTGATCCTTCCCAGGATCGGGGCAACCATCAACGATTACGCCATGGCCATCGTGCGTCAGTTCGAACTTGCCGGCATCCCCTCCGTCAACGGATTTTTTTCCATCCTGTCCGCACGAAACAAATTTTCGTGCCTTCAAACCCTGTCCCTTCACAATTTGCCTGTTCCCGATTCCTATCTTGTGATAAACTGGAACGGCTTCAGGGAAGCGGTGGAAAACCTGGGAGGGTATCCGGTTGTTGTCAAATCGTTGCGAAGCAGACAGGGCGCCGGTGTTGCTCTGATCCAGTCTCCGCCCATGGCGGAATTTGTGCTGAACAACCTTCAGGAGATGTCCCAGGGGTTGCTCGTTCAGGAATTTATCCCAACCGGATCAAGGAAAGATATCAGAGCCTTCGTCATTGGAGACAGGGTGATTTGCGCAATGGAATTAAAACCGAACGCAGATGACTTCAGGTCCAATGTCCATCTTACGGGCCATGGCAGAGCTTACCGTCCCGACCCGCAATTGATAGAGCTGGCGGTTCGATCGTCCAGGGCGTTGGGTCTTGAGATTTCCGGTGTGGATATCATTCTGGATGAAAAGGGGAAGGCAAAAGTGATTGAAGTGAATTATTCTCCCGGATTCAAGGGGATCGAGGCCGCCACGGGTGCGGATGTTGCGTCTGAAATCATTGACTACATAACGCATCGTTCAACGGAGGAACCATGCACATAGCCTTTCTGATGGACAGGCTGGATTCCATTGAACCTGAGAATGAGACCACAAGTCATCTCATGTATGAATGCAACCAGAGAGGACATACGGTCTATTTCCTTGAACCTCATGATATTTACATTCGTGACAACAAGGTGGTTGCCAGGATGCACAACATTTCCGTCCCCCCTGATCTGCCCATGAAAAAATACTGGCGCATGTTGATGAATTGCCTCAAGAAAGACGGGCTTATCTTTGAAACCATCACGGATATCGATGCCCTTTTCCTCAGAAAGAATCCCCCTCTGGTTTACCAGACCATGGAATTTCTGACCTCGGTCAGCGACAAAGTCTTCATGATCAACAGCGCCACCGGCCAGATTATTGCCAACAGCAAACTGTATATCCTCAATTTCCCCGATATCATTCCCCAGACCCATGTGTCGAGGGATCCTGCCCGTTTACGGAAAATCATTAATGATTTCGGGGGAGCCATGGTGGTGAAACCTCTCCAGAGGTTCGGAGGAGAAGGAGTGATCAAGGTCAGCGTTCTGGACAAAGAGAACCTCAACTCTTTGATCAACTACTATGTAAGGGCTTACCGTTCTTATCCGGAGAGGGAGCCCATTATGGTACAGGAATATCTCGACGAGGCCCAGAAAGAGGGAGATGTGAGGATCCTGATGCTCAATGGTGAGATCATCGGGGCCATGAGAAGAAAACCCCGCGAAGGCGATTTCAGGACGAATATCCACGCGGGAGGAACGGCCTTTCAACACGAGGTGACGGACAAGGAACGTGAAATATGTCTGACCATCAAAGACAGGCTCTTGAAAGACGGCCTATTTTTTGTGGGCATTGACGTAATAGGCGGAAAAATGGTAGAGATTAACTGTTTGAGCCCGGGGGGAATTCCACGTATTAACAGACTGAACGGTTTGGAGCTTGAGAAAAAGGTCATTGATTTTGTCGAGCAGAAGGTCTTTTCACGAAAGAGCATTTTATATGCAGTCGGACCGTCCATGGACAGGGGAAAGAGTGCGTCAATTTAACGGATGAAGAGGTACCGGACGTTGCAGGTTCCAATAAACCATCAGAGAAAGGAAAGGAAAAGTCATGCGCCAAAATAGGTTCACGAAAAGAAGCTTTGCCTGTCGTATGGGTTTGCTTATGTTGTTTGCCACCGTACTGGTTTCGGGTATTCACTTTACTTTTTCTAACGCCTCGGCAGCAAAGCTGCTCAAGATCGGGATGCTGGAAGAACCGAAAAGTCTGAATATCTGGCGTGCAAGCGACGCCTGGTCCAGCAAGGTACTGGGACTGATCTATCAATCTCTTTATATTCGAGATCCAAAAAGCCTCCAGCTTATTCCATGGCTGGCGGAGAGTGATCCGGTCTATGACGCGGCAAGCTGTTCCTATACTGTAAAACTAAGGCCGGCAAAATGGTCGGACGGCACGGAATTCACCTCTGAGGACGTGGCCTTTACAGGCGATTTTATCAATGAATTCAAGGTGCCCAAATTTTATTCGAAATGGAAGTTTGTGAAAAAAATTGAAACGCCCGACAAACATACCTTGAAGTTTTATTTGAAAAAGCCGGAAGCGATCTTTGTATCAAGAACACTGACGACGCCCATTGCCCAGAAAAAAGAATGGGAGGAAGTCACAAAAGAGGCCAGAACCAAAGACAAACCTTTGTCGTGGATCATGAACCACAGGATAACGGACCCTGTGGGGACCGGTCCTTTCTCGTTAAAGGAATGGCGCACGGGAGCCTATCTTTTTCTTGAAAAAAACAAATACTTTTTTGGTTTAGGCAAAGAAATAGACGGGTATCTTCTGGGACCGTATATCAACGGGATTATCCTCAAGGTCTACGGGACGTCCGATGCGGCGATTCTGGCGATCAAGAAAGGGACCATCGACATGTTCTGGTGGGGCGTTCAACCGGGATATATTGACGACCTGAAACAGAACAGCGACATAGAGCTGTTCTTGAATGAGAAAAGCGCTCTCTATTATATGGGGTTTAACGTGAGGAAGGCCCCCTTTAACGATCCCAACCTGAGACGCGCCTTTGCGACCCTTGTGGATGAGGAATTCATTATTCAACGGATCCTTCAGGGGGCGGGTATCCGCATGTATTCCATCATTCCTCCCGGAAATACCTTTTGGTACTGTCCGGATGTGCCCCGTTACGGATCGGGCCTTGACAGGGAAAGCCGCATCAAGAAAGCGGTCCAGATCCTTCGTGATGCGGGGTATACCTGGCAGGTTGCCCCTGTCGAACCTTCGGGAAATATCGTAAACGGCCAGGGGATCATGCTTCCCAACGGTAAACTCATGGAGAATTTTACTATTTTAACGCCTCCTGCCGACTATGATCCACACCGGGCCATGTGCGGAATGATGATGCAGGAATGGCTCAGAATGTTAGGCATTCCCGCCTATTCCAAACCGATGGCATTCGGGGCGCTGCTTCAGCAGGTCAAGGTACGGCAGGATTTTGACACCTTCATCCTCGGGTACGGAAGTCTTTCCTTGGATCCCGATTATCTGCGGAATTTTTTCATCTCCAGCAACGACAAACCGAGGGGATGGAATATGAGCGGCTATAATAATCCTGAGTTTGACAAGATCGCCAATGAGTCCGCCAGCGCCATGAACCTGGATGACAGGAGGAAACTGATCTGGGAGATGCAGAAAATCATCATGAGAGATGTTCCCTACATGCCCTTGTATAACCCAAAACTTATCGAGGCCGTAAGAAAGGATACATTTACCGGATGGGTGCAGATGCTTGGCGGCGTGGGAAACATGTGGTCTTTCTGCCAGTTGCACCCGAAATAAGGTCCTGTATTTTGCCCGCAAGGACTCCCCCATGGAATTGAGAAAGTACATAACCTCAAGACTGCTGCAGATTGCGCTGATTTTCTTTTTGATCCTTACGGTGCTGTTTTTGTTGTTCCGGCTGGCCCCCGGGGATCCGGTTACCAGAATGGTCGATCCGGATATGACCCAGGAAGATTCGCAGCGTCTCATAGCCGAGCTTGGCCTGGATAAACCCCTTGGCGAGCAGTATATCATCTACGTCAAGAATTTTTTCATGGGGCGTTTCGGGTATTCGTTTCATTATGGGGAGCCGGTCGTGGATATCATCTGGGATCGTCTCCCCAACACAATTCTGCTGTTTACCACCTCCATTATCCTTTCGGCGCTGGTGGGGGTTTTTTTAGGAAAAATCGCGTCATGGCATAAGGGGAAAAAAGTCGATACGTTCATGACCATCGGGGCCCTCGCCACGCACACCCTTTTTCTTCCCTGGTTGGCGCTTTTGATGATCTGGATCTTTGCCTACAAACTGGGGTGGTTTCCCATTACGGGGATGATTTCGGAGGAAGTCTGGCTCGATCCTGAGTCGGGCTTCGTGGCCAAGGCCCTGGATGTGCTCTACCACATGGTGCTTCCGTTAAGCACCCTGTTCCTGATTCATTTCGGATCTTATCTGCTGATCATGCGCAGCAGCATGCTGGAGACACTCAAAGAGGATTATATTCTTACCGCAAGGGCCAAGGGTTTAGAAGAAAAGGTGATCAGAAACCACCATGCGGCACCCAACGCGGCTCTTCCGGTTGTCACGAGCATCGGCCTGAGTCTTGCTTTTTCCATAAACGGGGGGGCGCTGACCGAGACGGTGTTTACCTGGCCTGGTATTGGGAGGGAACTGGTTTCCGCCGTCAGTCAGAATGACTATCCTCTTGCCCAAGCCTCCTTCCTTTTAATCGCCCTTGTTGTGCTTTTTTCCAATCTGGTGGTGGATATCCTTTACGCGTACCTTGATCCAAGGATCAGATATTGATCGGCGAGGCCCCATGACGAACGCGGAACAAAAAAAAGCAATCGCAGCACCCGTTCGATTTCCCTGGCTTGAATCGTTTTGGGAAGGCTGGGCAATATTCCGGCAGAATCTCCTGGGAAAGATCGGTCTCAGCCTCCTCGTCATGTTTGCCCTCATGGCTCTTTTCAGTTATCTCCCCCCCCTCATAAATCCCATGTATAATCCGATGACCGGTGTTGATCCCCATATCCTGGGCTGTACCGGTCCGAGCCTGAGACACTGGCTGGGCACCGATTTTATGGGGCGAGACATCCTGAGTCAGCTCCTGGCCGGGGCCAGGGTTGCTTTCATGGTGGGCGTGTCGGCCGCGGTCATGAGTATTGCTCTTGGAACCGCCATCGGGATGACTGCAGGATATTTGGGAAAGTTTACCGATACCATTCTCATGCGGATGGCGGACATGATCATGGTCATGCCGACCCTGCTGGTGGTTCTGCTGTTGGCAGCAGTATTCGGGCAGCTCAACATCTGGACCATCGTCCTTATTATCGCCCTCTTCCGGTGGCCGGGCGTTTCCAGGATCATCAGGGGGCAGACCCTCTCGTTGAAACAAAGACCTTTCGTGGAGGCCGCCAAAGTAGCGGGGGCATCGCATATGAGGATCATTTTTCGCCATATCATGCCCAATGTACTTCCTCTGGCCTTTCTTTTCATGACCTTCAGGGTTACATCGGCCATCATCACGGAAGCAGCCCTTGCTTTCCTGGGATTCGGCGATCCGGGAACGGTGAGCTGGGGGATGATGCTCCAGTGGGTCTGGAAAACGGGTCACATGTTCAAGGCACCCTACTGGCTTCTTCCTCCGGGAATATGTATCTCCCTGATCACTCTTTCTTTTTACATGCTGGGAAGAGCCATGGACGAGGTGCTTGACCCGAGATTGAGAAAGGAGGATCAGACAGATTAAATGCCTCTTTTACGCGTGGAAAACCTGACGGTTGGTTATAATACGAAGCACGGACCTTTGAAAGCCGTGGACAGGGTCAGTTTTACCCTGAAAGAGGGAGAATCCCTGGGGTTTGTGGGTGAGTCGGGATGCGGCAAGACGACCATGGGGATGGCTCTTATGGGCCTTCTGCCTCCCAACGGATCGGTCAGGGAGGGGAAAATACTTTTTGAAGGCACGGACCTGTTGAAGCTCTCTTCGGAGCAGATGAGACAGGTCAGGTGGAGCAAGATCGCCATGATTTTCCAGGCGGCCATGAACGCCCTGAATCCGGTTCAAAGAGTCGGGGCGCAGGTGGCGGAGGCCATGCTGGTCCATGACGATTCCTTAAAGGAAGAGGCTGCGATGGCCAGGGTTGAAGAGCTTTTTGACCTCGTGGGAATTCCACGGGATCGCATGCTCGATTATCCTCACCAATACAGCGGAGGAATGAAGCAGCGGGCTATCATTGCCATGGCCCTTGCCTGTCAGCCGAAGTTGATTATCGCCGATGAACCGACCACGGCGCTGGATGTGATCGTGCAGGACCAGATCCTGGAGGAAATGAAGCAGTTGCAGAAGGAATTTAACCTGAGCATTATTTTTATCTCCCACGATATTTCCATTGTTGCCGATATGTGTCACGACATAGGGGTGATGTACGCTGGGCAACTGGTGGAATACGGACCGAGGGAGGCGGTTTTTGAATCTCCCGTTCATCCCTACACAAAGGCCCTTCTTGCTTCCTTTCCTACTTTAACAGGTAAGAAGACCGATTTAAATCCGATCCCCGGGGAAACGCCGAATCTGGTCAGTCCACCTGCCGGATGCAGGTTTTGCGACCGTTGTGCGAAACCTGGTTCCACATGCAAAACGGAGCCCCCCCAGTGGGTGGCCATTAGCGAGGAACACAAGGCCCTGTGTTGCAGGTGCTAATAGAGGGACCTGAAGATATATGAATCAAGAAAATGATCAGATTGTCCGTATCGATGATGTCTGCAAGATATACAGGGCCAAAGGATCTTTTTTCGGGACTCGCAAGAAAGATGTGGTGGCCCTTGATCGCGTAAGTCTGACCATCCCCCGGGGCGAGATATTCGGGCTGGTGGGAGAAAGTGGAAGTGGAAAAACAACCCTGGGGCGGCTGCTCATCGGACTGGAAGAAACGGATTCGGGGAAGATGTACCTTGATGGGGACGAAGTAACCCACCTGAAAGGGAAAGAACTGAAAAAATTCCGGCGCAAAGTGCAGATGATTTTTCAGGATCCGTATCAGTCCCTCAATCCGCAGCGTTCCGTATACGATACGGTATCAGAGCCATTAAAAATTCACAAATTAGGGTTAGGTTCGGACAAGTATGAAAAGGCTCGGCAGGCCTTGAAATCCGTGGGGCTCTCGCCTCCAGACGATTTTCTCCACCGGTATCCGCACCGTCTGAGCGGGGGCCAAAGACAAAGGGTCGCGATTGCCAGGGCCATGATCTTGGATCCGAAATTCGTGATCGCGGACGAACCCACTTCCATGCTCGATGCCTCCATCTCCGCTCAGATTTTCAACATCCTGTTGAAAATGAGGGATGATTTCGCTGTGACACTGCTTTTTATTACCCATAGCCTGGCCGCTGCACGTTACCTGTGCGACCGAATAGCGGTTATCTACAGAGGAAATCTCATGGAAGTAGGGCCCGGAGAGGAAGTCATCGGCAATCCCGTACACCCGTATACCAAGGCCCTGCTGGACGCCATACCCAAATTCGGGCAGAAAGAGACTGTGAGACGGTACGGTACGCTTCTTCCCAGGGAACGGAATGGTGGGGGAAATGGGGAAGGATGTGCTTTTTTTTCCAGGTGCAGCATGGCGGAAGAAAAACAATGCAGCAGAGCGAAGCCTATGCTGAGAGAACGCGGCCGGGGACATCAGGCGGCCTGTTTTTTTTAACGCATGCCGCCGTTTGAAAGATGCTGATACAGGACCTGAAACAGATAAAGCGAATTTTTGGCAGCCTGGATGGTCCCATCATCGGCGTCGGCATGACCGCCTTTTCAAGAATTATCCCTGCCTCTTTTCTTCCATCCTATCGCATCCTCTGTAACCAAAAAACCTGCTGATCTTTCCCTCCTGAGAGAAAAGGTCCCTGTTTTCTGTCTTGGGGAAACGATCGGGGCCGACGATTCGACCAAGGTGGAGAATTCTTTTCAGCTGCTCTCCGAGCCATGCGTCGAGGAGTTCTTGAACGGACGGAAGGGTCCCAAATACCTGTTCCTTTACCAGAACTATCCTGAATTGGAGAAGCTTTCCGAAGAGAAGGGGTGGAGACTTCTTGCCAATCCGTCCGAACTCCGCATCCGAGTGGGACAAAGGTCGTTTTTTGAACGGATGGTATCAGAACTGAGACTCCCGAAAATTCGCGGGGGGGATCTTTCCTTGGAGCATGATGGAAGAGCTGAGCTATGAAAACTGGGCGGAGGAACTGGGCGCCAAGTTTGTGGTTCAGCTTCCTGAAATCCAAAAAGGAGGAGGAAGGGGGACATTTTTTGTAGGATCAAAGGGAGAGTATGACTCCCTGCAAAAACGGCTGGCGAATGGAATCTGGCGTGGAGTCAGGCTCACGTCCGTTTTGATACGCCGTTTTTTGGAAGGGATTCCCGCGAGTGTAGCCATCTGCGCGACCGGGAACGGGATACTCATTTCGGGACTACAAGAACAGCTCATCGATCTTCCCTATTGTCGCGGTTTTGACGAAAACGGCGTATTCTGCGGCCATGTCTGGGGCGGGAACACCTGGCCCGAATCCGTGTTGACCAAAGCCCGGGAACAAGCACGGAAGGTCGGCAGCCATCTTGCCTCCCTGGGTTACAAGGGGATCGCGGGAATAGATTTTATCGTGCAGCCGAATAAAGATGCCGTATATCCCGTGGAGATCAACCCACGGCTTACGGGCGCGTTTCCAGTCCTTTCTCTCCTGCACATGACACACGGGATTGCCCCTATGGAAGCCTTTCATCTCCTGGAATTCCTGAATATGCCGTATCAGGTGGACGTGGAAGGTCTCAACAGGCAATACGCCCGCCCTTTGAATGGGAGTCATTTCCTTGTGTTTTGTGGGAGTGGCCGGAAAATGGAACCTTTCAGGCCGCTCAGGGCGGGCATCTGGGAATACGATCAGGAAAAACGGAGCTGTTCCTTTGTGAAGGGCTCCATCGACTTGCAAGCGGTGAAGAACCCAAGGCAATTCATCATTGCAGATGGGCCTCCGGATGGCGGGCCGGTTGAATCGGGCACCATGGATCCATTCCGCAGGTTGTGCAGGATCCTTTTCCCTGATTCCATGAAAAACGAGAAGGGGTTTGGGGACGAAATTCCTGCCATCGTAGACTGGATTCAGAGACAGTGTATGGTTTCGATGTGAAAAGATTTCCCTTTGTCATATCTATTCCCCACTGCTCGGCGAAGGTGCCTCCCGCATTGAGAAACACGCTGGACCTTACGGATGAGGAAATGATGGAATCCGTGGACAGGGGGACTTTCGAGATTTTCGGTTCCTTGCCGTCCAGCGCAACCCTGTGCGCCCAATGGAGCAGGGTAGTTGTGGATCTTAACAGGGATCCCGACAGGCGGGATCGTAAGGGGGTAGTGCCTCATGTGGACTATACTGGCCGTGTTCTTTACAGGCCGGGATGTGTCCCCGATGAGCAAGAGATTCGCTTCAGGATTGAGAACTATTATCTTCCCTATCACAACCGTTTGAAAGAATGTCTTGAACGACCTGACATCAGGGGGGGCATCGATTGTCATTCCCTTTGCGAGATCGCGCCCGTCGAAGCGCCGGATGCGGGGGGCAGGAGGAAGGATGTTATCCTGGGCAATAACGGAGACAGTGAGGGAAAGGAGTCGCCCGGGATGGGGAAACCGACGGCTCCTTGCGAAACGGTGCAGCATCTTAAAGGTGCTTTTCAAGATTACGGATTTTCCGTGTCCATCAATGATCCTTACAGGGGCGGTTTTATTACCACCCATTACGGAGGAAGATTTTCAGGACAGGATAAGATTTTCATACAAATTGAGATCAATCAGGGACTTTATTTTGATCGCAAAACAAATCGAATTGTAGGCAGCAGAATCCAAGAAGTTCGGAAGAGGGTGCACAAGGTTTTTCGCACTTTTTCTGTAACTTTTTGACTTTTTTGTATCTTTATAATAATAGTTGATGACCCATTACCGTTTGATTATTTTTCATTGGAGGAATTCCATATGGTGTTTAAAAGCCGCTCCACTTTATGCTTATTGTTATTGGTCTGTCTTTTCATTTTGTACTCGGGATGTCAGAAAGAGGTTGCAGCCGGTCCAACGGCCCCGGATTTTTCGCTCAAGGACCTGTCGGGTAAAACGGTTTCCTTGTCCAGTTACCGCGGCCGCGTTGTTCTCCTCGATTTCTGGGCAAGCTGGTGTCCCCCTTGCCGAATGTCTATTCCCGAACTGGTGGGCCTTCAGGAAAAATACCGGAACAAAGGGCTGGCAGTCCTGGGGGTATCCGTGGATGATCTTGAAAGAACGTCAAATAAAGATCTGAAGGAATTCAAGGAGTCGGCGAAGATAAATTATCCGATTCTCCGATACGACCAGAAGATTCTCAAAGACTATTTTGCAGGGCAAAGAATGGCTGTTCCCACCATGTTTATCATAAACCAACAAGGCAAAATCATTGAGAAAATCCCCGGATTTCTTCCTGGCGCACTGGAAAAGTCGCTGGAGCCTCTTTTGAAATGATCATCGATTTTCACACGCATGTTTTTCCCCCATATTTCAAAGAAAACAGGACGGAATGCAGCCGGCGCGATTCCGCTTTTAAGAGCCTCTATGACTCTCCGGCTGCGAAGCTCGTGGAAACCGAAGAGCTTATTCGGAGCATGGATGAAAATGAGGTGCAGAGGTCGGTTATCTTCGGTTTTCCTTGGGAGGATAGGGAACTTTTTGAAAGGCACAATGACTATATCGTCCAATCGGCAGCCAGATATGCCGATCGTCTGACAGGCTTTTGCTGTTTCTCTCCTCTCTCTCAAAATGGCGCCGACGAGACAGAAAGGTGTCTGAAGCAAGGGCTCAGAGGGGTTGGGGAACTTGCCGTCTACGGTTCGGGAATTACCGGCGAGGTTGTCGCAAACCTCAAAGAGGTGATGGCTCTCTGTCTACAGCATAACGCACTTTTCATGCTCCATACCAATGAGCCTGTTGGACATGGATATCCTGGGAAAACCCCGAACACGCTGCTTGAAATCTACGATTTTATCAAGGCTTACCCTTCCAATCGCATTATCCTGGCCCACTGGGGCGGAGGGCTTCTTTTTTATGCCCTGATGAAGAAGGAGGTTCGGAACACGCTGGAAAATGTTTGGTTCGACACGGCTGCGTCTCCTTTTCTTTATGCTCCCGGCATGTACAGGATTGCAGGCGAGATCATTGGTTTTGAAAAAATTCTCTTCGGGAGTGACTTCCCCCTGTTGAGCCCCGCCAGGTATGTTAAGGAAATGGCCTCGGAAGGTCTGTCGCCGAATCAGCAGAAACAGATCCTGGGTTTGAATGCCGCAGGGCTCCTGTCTCCCTACCCTCCAATGGCCGACATTTCACCGGAATAGGACCAGTCCGTTTTTTCGCAGGTAACCTGGTGATTGTGGGGCTTTTTGTGGGCTGTTTTCAAGAAAATACGGGCGAGCTCTCTATCGGATGCGCCGTCGCGCAGGGGGCCTTTGATGTCCACCTCTTTATCGGATAAAAGGCAGGGCCGCAGCGTGCCGTTCGCGGTGAGCCGCAACCGGTTGCAAGTCTGACAGAAATGATTTGTCAAAGGGCTGATAAAGCCGATTTCTCCGGGCGCACCCTCAAAGGCATAGCGCACCGTCGGGCCGTCCATAAGCCCTCTCGGCACCTGAATCAGGTTTCCGACTCTCTCCAGGGATTTCTTTACCTCTGTATTGGAGATATGGGTGAAGGGGACGATGTGATTGGTTAGACCGATGGGCATATATTCAATGAATCGGATATGGAAGGGAAAACGCAGGGATAGTCTTGCCATATCCGCCACCTCATCGTCGTTCATTCCTTTCATGACCACCATATTAAGCTTAATGGGATGAAACCCTGCCTCCTGGGCACGTTCAATGCCTTCCCATACCCGGTCAAAACCATCAAACCCGGTTATGCTTTTAAACTTTTCTCTTTTTAGGGTATCCAGGCTGATATTGATTCTCCTGATGCCCGCGCTCTTTATCTCTTGGATTTTGTCCTTGAGAAAAATTCCGTTGGTGGTCAGAGAAATGTCCTTAAGCCCGGAAATGGCGGTGAGGCTGGCAAGAAAATCGCAGAAACCGCTTCGCACCATCGGTTCACCACCGGTAAGACGAATTTTATCGACGCCCAGTTTTGCAGCTATGGTTACCAGCCGAAAGATTTCTTCATAAGTTAGAATATCCTGGTGTTTCAGCTTTTCGAGCCTTTCCCGGGGCATGCAGTACACGCAGTTCAGGTTGCATCTGTCCGTTATGGATATACGCAAATAGTTCAGACGTCTTCCAAGGTCATCAATTAAACGGGAGCTTACGGTTTCCATTGAAATAACTCTTTGTTTCGGATACAATTTTGAGTAGTTTTTTCCCATCCATAAAAGAAATCACTTTTATCTAACTTGCAGGATGGAGTCAATATTTAAATATTTTAACTATTACAATCCAAAATTCCAGGCCTTCCAAGGTGCGGGAAAGCCCAAAATGGGCAGGCCGTGTCTTTTTTTCCCAGGAACGAAGTCATGATGAGCTTCTAAGATATGTACACATCCTATTTTGGTCTTACGGAATACCCGTTCTCCCTGACTCCTGACCCCAGGTTTCTTTTCATGAGCCGAAGGCACAGAGAGGCTCTTGCACATCTTCTTTACGGCATGAGCGACAGGGGTGGGTTTCTTCTCCTGACGGGGGAGGTGGGGACAGGAAAAACGACCCTGTGTCGAAGTCTGCTTGAGCAGGTTCCGGAAGGGGTCGAAATTGCCCTGGTCCTTAATCCCAAGCAGACTGCTCTGGAACTGGTGGCCTCCGTGTGCGATGAGCTGAAAGTTCCCTACGATCCAGGGACGACCAGCCTGAAATCGCTGATTGACAAGTTGAATAGTCGTCTGATGGAGATTCATTCGAAGGGAAGACGGACAGTCCTTATTATTGACGAGGCACAGAACCTGAGTACGGATGTGCTGGAACAGGTCCGCCTCCTGACAAACCTGGAAACCACCCGGCAGAAATTGCTTCAGATCCTGCTCATCGGCCAGCCGGAGCTGCAGACCATGATGGCTCGATCGGAACTCCGCCAGTTGGGGCAACGAATTACGGCCCGTTATCATCTCACCCCCCTGTTGCGCGACGAAACGGCCGCCTATATTCAGCATCGCCTGGCGATCGCCGGATGCAGGCGGCCCATCATGAAAATAAGCGCTATTACCCGTATACACAGGTTGTCCGGAGGGATTCCCAGACTTATCAACACGATCTGTGACCGTTCCCTCATGGCGGCCTATGCGGCCCAGAAGGATTCGGTGAACGCCCGCATGGTTGGAAAGGCGGCTTCCGAGGTCATGGGTCGTTCCCGTCTCTTTTTCAGCAGGAGGGTCGGTATTCCGGCCGCACTGCTCCTCCTTATTGTGGCCCTTGCGGCGGGGTGGAAATACTTTCTTCCCGAATTCCTTCCGGAGAAAAGGCCGGCAGTGCTGGAAACCCTTAGTGAAGCAAGGGGGCCGGCTGATTCTTCTTCTGAAAAGACAGTATCGGATAAGAAGCAAACGGTCACGGAGGTCAGACTTTCCGTCCCCCCTGTGAGCGACGATGGCGAAAATGTGGCTGTATCCGGAAGGGCTGTTGAAGAACCGGAAGCGCAGCAGGATCCGTCCGTGGAAGAGTCCGCGTCTCTCAAGGAATTACTGAAATCCGGGCAGATGAATCTCAGTCTGAAAAGCGCTATTTCCTCCGTGTTACAGTGTTGGCAAAAGACCTTCCCCGATAAGCCCGGGAAAACGGCGTGCGACCTGGCCGCGGACGCAGGATTGCGATGCTATTTTGAGCGGGGAAACTGGACAACCATTTTGCACATAAACAGGCCTGTTGTTCTGGAACTGGTCGGCGATAATCCTCCGAGGCAATATGTGGCTGTGGTTGGAATAAAAGGAGAGGTTGTCCAGTTGGATCTCAGTGGAGAAAAAGTCCTTGTCAATAAGAACCAGATAGACCAGTACTGGTTCGGCGATTTCATCTTTTTGTGGGAGACGCCGCCCACGGGTTCCATACTCCTGAAACAGGGAGACAGAGGCCCTGATGTCATCTGGCTGAGGGAGCGGCTGAACAGGGTGGAAGGGGTTTCTCTTCAGGCGACAAAGGCTTCTCTCAGTCCGGTCTTTGATGATCTGCTCAGGAAGAGAGTCATCGACTTTCAGCGTCTTTGCGGAATCGAGCCGGATGGGTTCGTGGGGGAACAGACCTTGATTCGGCTCAATACGGGAACAGGAGGTCCCTCAACCCCTGTGTTGCGCAATCCTTCAATGAATTCCCCCACATAATCCACTCCCTTCTCTTCCGCCATCTTCAGGATATGGGATCCGATCACCGCTATATCGGCTTTCCCGGACAGAAAGTCCACATCCTGCTTGTCCTTTAATCCGAACCCGACGGCCAGGGGAAGTCTTGTAGCCTCTCGGCACATTTGCATATATTGTTCAAATCGTTGGGAAAAGTGCGTCTGTTTTCCTGTAACGCCTTTTCTGGCGACACAGTAAATAAACCCGTTTCCGTGGTCGGCAAGGGACCTCATTCGCTCCAGAGGAGTCGTGGGAGAGAAGATCAACACTGGGGAGAGATCCCGTGCCGTCATGGCGCCAAAATATTCGTCTCCTTCCTCCGGCGGGAGATCCGGGACGATTGCCCCTTTCAGCCCCTTTTCGGCCAAGGTTCGGGCAAAATCATGGATCCCGAATGTAAAGGCAATATTGTAGTAGGTCATGATCAGGAACGGCAGGTCAAAAGAGGCGGCAACCGAGCCCGCGAAATCTATGCAGTCCTTTACAGTGATTCCCCTTTCGAGCGCTTTTTGGTTGGCCATGGCAATGACGGGGCCGTCAGCCACCGGTTCGGAAAACGGAATCTGCAATTCCATTATATCCACTCCGGCACGTGCCATGGTTTCCACAAGCCTGTGGCATTTTTCGAAGGATGGGTATCCGAGGACCAGGTGGGTCATGATCAGGATCGGTTTTTTTTCCAATCTGTCTCGCAAGAGAGATTCAAGCGCCATATTCCTCTCCTTTTTTCTTGATAAAATCTTTCCATTTCGGATCTTGAAAAGCATCGGCAACGGTGAAGATATCCTTATCTCCCCGCCCCGACTGGTTGATCAGAATGATATCCTCAGGTCGCAACCCTGGGGCTTCCTCGAATGCCCTGGCAAAGGCATGAGCGGATTCCAGGGCGGGAATCAGCCCTTCCTTTCGGATGGTGAGAGACAGGGCGTCTAAGACCTGCTTATCCGTTGCGGACTCGAATCGAATCCTGCCTTCTTGATGGAAGGCGGAAAGAATCGGGGATACGCCGATATAATCCAGTCCGGCGGCGACGCTGTGGGTTTCCTTCATCTGTCCGTCCCCGTCCTGAAGAAAAAAGGTCTTGTAACCCTGGGCAACACCGACAGCTCCATGGGAAGAGGCCAACCGAGAGGCGTGCCGGTCCGTATAGACTCCCTCGCCTCCGGCCTCAACCCCCACCAGTTCGACCGGGTCCTCCAGAAATCCCGAGAAAATTCCCAGGGCATTGGATCCACCTCCAACGCAGGCATACACGCGTGTAGGAAGTTTTCTTTCTCTCAGGAGGATCTGTTCCCTGGCTTCTTTACCGATAACGGATTGAAAGTAGGTCACCATTTCCGGGAATGGGTGAGGGCCGCAGGCCGTGCCCAACATGTAGTGGGTATCGTCCATATTTTCGACCCAGTCCCTGAAGGCCTCGTTGATGGCATCCTTTAATGTCCGGGCGCCGTATTTTACGGAAATGATGCGGGCGCCCAATTGTTCCATCCAAAATACGTTGGGACGCTGTCTTTTCACATCCACTTCTCCCATGTAGATACAGCATTCAAGACCGAGTTTGGCAGCCATGGTTGCCGTTGCGACCCCATGTTGCCCGGCCCCGGTTTCGGCGATCACGCGGGTTTTCCCCATGCGCTTTACCAGAAGCCCCTGTCCCATCACATTGTTGATCTTGTGGGCGCCTGTATGGTTCAAGTCCTCCCGTTTGATATAAATGCGTGCCCCCCCGAAGTGATTTGTCAGGTTTTCCGCGAAGGTGATGGGAGTGGGTCGACCGGAATAGGTGGACAGAATGTCCAGATACGCGTTCCAGAAACCAGGATCCGTCTTTGCGGTTTCAAAGGCTTTGGTGAGTTCTTGAAAGGTGGAGAAGAGAACCTCGGGGATGAAAGCACCCCCAAACTCTCCAAAATATGGTCCGTTTAACATGAAGTATTTCTTTTATTGATGTTTTCCATCAGCTCTTGGACCAAAGCCGGACATTTCTTCCCCGGCGACTTTTCAACGCCGCTGTTCATGTCCACGGCAAAAGGTTTTACCGTCGAAATGGCTTCCCGGATGTTGCGGGGAGTAAGTCCTCCCGAAAGGATAACCGGGAGACCGAATTTTTTTCCCTGTACAGCGAGATCCCAGTCAAATGTTCTGCCGGTGCCTCCCCTTTTGTCTTTCGCGTAGGTGTCGAAGAGAACCGCCCGTGCGCAACCGCGGTAGGAGGCCACATTTTGTAGACTCGATACATCTTTCAGTCGCAAGGCCTTGATGACAAAAGGCATCAGTTCCCGGCAGATCTCCGGGCTTTCATCCCCGTGCAGTTGCACCAGGTCCAGTCCGCAATACTCGCGGATTTCCTTGACGACCTGTGGGGCTTCATTGACAAAGACGCCCACCGTTTGCACGAAAGGGGGAAGCCGGCTGATCATTTCACGCGCCCTTTCGGGCGTGATTCTTCTTTCGCTCGGAGCGAAGATGAACCCCAGGATTTCCACCCCTTTTGAAAGGACTATGTCCGCATCTTCAAAACTGGTTATGCCGCAGACTCTTAACCTTGACCATCGCTTTTTTCCGCCGCCCGTACCAGTTTCTGTAACGTCTTCGACATGGACGGGCTTGCCATAATGGCGGAACCCACCAGAAAGGCGTTGATGTGCAATCCTCGCAGCGATCGAATGGCCTCTCCACTCCGGATACCGCTTTCACAGACCAGCAGGCAATGGTCCGGCACAGATGGCGCCAGTTTCCTGGTGGTTTCAAGATCCACGTGAAAGGTATCCAGGTCCCGGTTATTGATTCCGATGATATCGGCCCCGCAGTCCACGGCCTTTTGAAGATCTTCCCGGTCATGGACCTCCGTGATGGCGCTCAGACCTGTTTCCCCGCAGAGGAAAAGCAACGAGGCCAGTCGCTCTGACGTCAGGATGCGGGCGATCAGCAGGACCGCATCGGCCCCGCAGGCCACCGACTCCATGATCTGCAGTTCATCAATGATGAAATCTTTTCGCAGAACGGGCAGGTTTACCGCTTCTTTGAGAAGCGGCAACCGGGACAGGTCCCCGCCAAAAAATTTCCTGTCCGTGATGAGTGAAACGGCTCCGGCCCCGCACGCCTCGTAGATACGGCCGATGGAGGTGACATCGGTCTTTCCGCGGATGACGCCGGCCGAAGGAGAGGCGAACTTGATTTCGGCAATGACCGATGCCCTGTCTTTCCTGCGGATGCTTTCCTTGAAATTGCGAAGGGGAGAGGGAGTCTCCCCGTCCGAAAAGGGGCATCGTCCGTCTGAGCTTTTCCACCTCTCGTTTCTTTTCCGCCAGGATCTCTTTCAGTTTGTCATGCATGGATTGTCCCTTAATTGGAGAGGTTCTTCCGCACGAACTCCCCGCACCCCTGCGTGAAGGCTATGAGATTATCCAGCTTTTGCGCGGCCCTGCCCGAATCTATGGATTCCTTTGCCCTTTCGATTCCGTCGGGAAAATTGTCGTCAAGCCCTGCCACAATAAAAGCGGCTGCGGCATTGAGGAGTACCAGATCTCTCTTGGGCCCATCTCCGCGGTTGAGGATATCCCGGACAATCTCCGCATTTCTTCCGGCATCTCCTCCCCGGATGGCTTCAGGGTTTGCCCGATTTAACCCGTACATCTCCGGAGTCATTTCATGGGTCTTGACCTCTCCTTTTTTAAGATGGGAGATTTTGGTGGGTCCGCATACGCTGATCTCGTCATAGGTCCCCTCTCCGCAGACTACAAAGGCTTCCCTGGTTCCCAGATTCCCCAGTACGTGCGCTATCTTTTCCGTGAGTTCAGGGGTGTAGACGCCAAGGACCTGCGCGGTGGCCCTGGCAGGATTGGTCAGGGGGCCTAACAGGTTGAAAATGGTTCGGATCCCTATTTCCCGTCTTGGTCCGGCAGCGTGTTTCATGGCGCCGTGAAAAAGCGGGGCATAGAGAAATCCAATCCCCACGTCATTGATGCAGTTTTCCACATCAGCGGTGTTGATATCGAGCTTCACGCCCAACTTTTCCAGGACATCCGCACTGCCGCATTGGCTCGAAACCGCCCTGTTGCCGTGCTTGGCCACCCGGATACCGGCGCCGGCGGCCACGAATGCTGTGGTGGTGGAGACGTTGAAGGTCATTGGTTCCGTCTCCACCCGTTCCGCATGTATCCAGAATCGTTTCATCTTCCACGTTTATTTCATCGCGATCCATGTTTACGAGATGGTTGTTCAGGTTGATGTTTTCCACCTTCGCCCTCATGATCCTGGCGGCACCCGGTTATTTCCTCCACCGTTTCTCCCTTCATCCTCAATGCGGTAATAAAGGCGCCGGTTTGAGTAGGCGTTGCGCTGCCGTTCATGATGATCCCCATGGCCTCTTCCATTTCCTTTTCCAGAAGGTCCTTGCCGTTTACAACTTTTCCAATAAATTTCTTTAACATGATAAAATCTCCTCTTTGGATTTATGGTTTTTTTCAGTTATCATGCCTGCCAAAAGGCAGAGGCATCCTATTCAACTCCCCTGCCACGAAATTTCGGACTCAGGAAATCCATTCCGTCACAGGGTCTTTTTTGCTGCAGCATCTGATTCCTGTGGAGCTACCGGTCCTTTTATGCTGGTACGGCCAGGATGGATGAGAGCCCCGGGCTATTTGTTGTACCAGCTAAAAGGACCTATCAACGGTCTGTGAAGGTTTATCCAAGATGCAGCAGCAAAAAAGACTCTGTGACTGCATTCTTGCGTTTTTCGCTCTGCGCTTTGCTCCATGCGCTATGCGCTATGCCCGTCGAGACAGCCCAGCCAGTTCTTTACCAAGGAAGCGCCCTCCCTGGTCAGGATAGATTCCGGATGAAATTGAACCCCTTCTGTTTTTTGTTCCCTATGCCTCAAGCCCATGATCTCTGCCATCTTCCGTCCATGCACTGATCTTGAGGCATTCGGGCAGGGAATCGTGTTCGACGATCAGTGAATGGTAACGGATGGCCTCAAAAGGATTGGGCAGATCCCTGTAGATGGAGTCTCCGTCGTGATGGATAAGAGACGTCTTTCCATGCATGACGCGATCGGCTCTGATTACCTTGCCATGGAAAGCGGCCGCGATGGACTGATGCCCAAGACAGACGCCCAATATGGGAATCCAGGGAAAGAAGAACCGGATCGTTTCCACCGATATGCCCGCTTCGGCCGGCGTGCATGGCCCCGGCGATATGACAATGGCATCCGGTCCTTTTGCTTTTATTTCCGCAAGGGATATCTGATTGTTGCGAAACACCTCCACAGCCTGTTCCATCTCTTCCAGCATCTGAACCAGGTTGTAGGTGAAGGAATCGTAATTATCGATTAGAAGGATCATCTGTCTTCGCCTGTTCCAGGGCCCTGAACATGGCCCCTGCCTTTTTAAGGGTTTCTTTGTATTCTCCATCCGGGGAGGAATCAGCCACAATCCCTGCTCCCACCTGTATGGAGAGTCTGTTGTGGTGGATGGTCACGGTTCGGATCGTAATGCAGAAATCCATATCACCGTTGAAACTGAAATATCCCACGGCCCCGGCGTAAGGTCCTCTCGGGTCTGGTTCCAGTTCATGAATGATTTCCATGGCCCGGATCTTAGGGGCTCCCGTAACGGTTCCAGCCGGAAACGCAGACATGAATAGATCGAAACTGTCCAGGCCGGGTTTCAGTTGCCCTTCCACCTTGGAAACCAGATGCATCACGTGGGAAAAGCGTTCCACCTCCATGAGACGGGGAACCGTAACCGTGCCCGGAACGGAAACCCTGCCCACGTCGTTTCTTCCGAGATCCACGAGCATGATATGTTCGGCCCGTTCCTTCGGGTCCTCCAGGAGGTCTTTTTCCAATTCTCTATCCATTCTCGGATTTTTTCCTCTTGCCCTTGTTCCCGCTATGGGTTTGAGTTCCACGTGCCGGCCCGTCAGGCGCACCAGTACCTCCGGGGAGGCGCCGATGACTTTTGTTGCACCGAAATTCAAGTAAAACATATAAGGAGAAGGGTTGATGCTTCTCAAATGTCTGTACAGCGTAAAATCCGTTCCCGTGGCATGGCCCGAGAATTTTTGGGAAAGAACCACCTGGATTACATCTCCCGCCGCGATATATTCCTTCGCTTTTTGTACGGCATGTTTGAATTCCGTTTCCCCGAAATTGCTTTTAAGTTCCGAAACGGAAAAAGGCTTTTCGACCCTATCGCGGGACTCGGGCATCCTCAGCAGATCGACCGTCTCGTCTACCTTTACGAGCGCATCTTTGTAGGCCTGCTCCGGATCATTGTTTTCATCCAGGTGGGCGAATACAACAATCCGCATGGTGTGTTTGAGATGGTCAAACAGGATAAGACGTTTTGAAGCGGTGAAGACGGATTGGGGTCTGTCTCCTGCATGGAGTGGACAGTTGCGGAAGGTCCTCCCATTTGCTGATCAGTTCGTAATCGCAAAACCCCACCAACCCTCCCTGAAAGCGCGGGAGTTCCTCGGTCCCGGACGGACGGTAACGGTTGCACAGGATCCGCAAGGTCTCCAAAGGGTTGCGAACGTCTTCCATGACCTGCAGTTCTTCATCGGTTTGGATTTCCAAACGACCTCCGTACAGGGTAACCGTGAGGAAAGGATCGAATCCGATGAAACTGTACCGGCCCCAGTTTTCTCCCCTTTCAGCGCTTTCAAGGAGATAGGAAGCCTGTCTATCCTTTATCTTCATGTACACGGAAACAGGCGTTTCCGTATCCGCAAGAAGTTCCCTGTGAACAGCGATCAGGTTTCCCTTTGCGGCGGCAGCTTTGAACTCGGAAAAAGAAGATGCTGTTTTCAAAATTTTCACCCATAAAAAAAGGCCCCGGGACTTCCAGCCCCGCGACCTTTTATGGTAATGACAAAAAAAACCGCGGGACACCTGAGAGGTGCGCCCGCGGTTTGATTTTACTGTATTATTCTATCTTATCACCGGTGGACACATCTCCCTGTTGGAGCAGCACCACCACCAGTTCCTTTCGTTTAACCCGTTGATTGTTGAAAGTGTACTTTCCATGGGCAAAGACCTATAGTGGACTTCAAAATAAATGTCAAGAAATTTTTTATTGCTGATGTCTCCATTTTCTTCTTGACAAACTCAAGCGCATTGTTTTAAAAGTTCCCACACTAATAGAAAAGGGTAACAAAAAACATGACGACAAAAACAAATAACTGGCAGCGCTTTTATTTTTATTATTTTTGGGGGAGTGGTATACCCATGCGCTGATCAACGTTGTTATTTGTAGATTTCAAGGCCGTGGGTAGAAAAAGAACCCACGGCCTTTTTTTTTGGCCACAAATGCGGAAAAGACTGACCCATGAATATCGTATTGACCGGATATAGATGCAGCGGGAAGACAACCGTGGGGGAAATCCTGGCCGGAAATCTTGGAAGAAGGTTTGCGGATACGGACCGGATGATCGAGGAAAGGGTCGGAAAGTCCATCCACGGATTCGTGTCGGTAAAAGGATGGGAGAAATTCAGGGAATTGGAACAGGAAATCGTGGCGGATATTTCTTTCAAGGACAACATGGTCATCTCCACCGGCGGCGGAGTGGTTACCGTACCCGAAAACGTGGCGAACCTCAGAAGGAACGGATGGTTAGTTTGGCTTCACGCCGCTCCGGAGACCATTGTGGAACGAATGAAAAGGGATGATCTTGCCGGCGAGGTAAGGCCTTCTTTGACCGGTAGGGGGGCCTTGAATGAGATCGGGGAGATTTTGCAGGAGAGAAGTGAGTGGTATGCTATGGCCTCTGATCTTCGTCTGGATACGGATGACGTGAGTCCCGCTGAAGTGGCGGAAACGATCCTCATGAAACTTTGTACCGAGCCTGGTAAGGGATAAAAAGCGATGGCGGGAAATTCTTTTGGACAGTTTTTCAGAATAACGACTTTCGGGGAATCCCACGGAAAAGGGATAGGCGCCGTGATTGACGGATGCCCTTCGGGGATCCCCCTGGAGGAGAGCGATTTCGAAGGGGAGATGGCACGAAGAAGGCCGGGTCGTGTTTCCTTCGATACTCCGCGAAAGGAAATGGACAGAGTCGCCATCCTGTCGGGGACCTTTGAAGGACGTACGACGGGTACTCCCATTGCTCTGTTCATCGAAAACACGGATGTCAAAAGCCAGCCTTACGAAGTGCTGCGTGACCTTTTCCGGCCGGGACACGCGGACTTTACCTACTTCAAAAAGTACGGCCATTTCGATTACCGGGGGGGCGGACGTTCCTCCGCGCGGGAAACCGCCGCGAGGGTAGCCGCCGGGGTGGTTGCCCGAAAGATTTTGGAACCGATGGGGGTGGAGATCTTCGCCTACACGCTGGAGCTGGGTGGTATAAGGGCTATGAAAATGGTGCGCGATGCTCATTCCTGCCAATCCTCTTTACTGCGCGGATCCCGATGCCGTGGAAGCCATGGAAAGAGCCATGGAGCAGGCAAAAGAAGAAGGAGACTCCCTTGGCGGGATCGTGGAAGTGAGGACCATCGGTTGTCCGGCGGGATTAGGGGAACCGGTCTTTGACAAACTGGACGCGGAACTGGCAAAGGCGGTGATGTCGGTGGGGGCTGTAAAGGGAGTGGAAATCGGCGCCGGATTTGAAGCCGCGAGACTGAAAGGCTCCCAAAACAATGATCCCATAACGGAGAAAGGGTTCGGCACAAACCGTTCGGGTGGGATTCTGGGCGGAATTTCCAACGGGGATGAAATTGTATTGAGAGCCGCCGTCAAACCGATCCCTTCCATCTATAAGGAACAGGAGACCGTGGATCGCAAGGGAAAGTCCGCACGACTCACGCTTTCGGGACGATTTGATGTTTCGGCGGTTCCCCGTGTGGTACCCGTTTTAGAGGCCATGGTTGCCATCGTGCTGGCCGACCACGCACTTCGCTGGAGAGCAAACAGATGAATCTATTTGCGACAGGGTATTGGCGCTTTTTTTATCTCTATTACGGGACAGGTCCGCCCATGCGCTGAAGAATTTTTGGAAAAGACAGCCGTGGGGGACACGAAGCCCTTCACGGCTTTTTTATGGCGTTTTTATTCCATTTAATAACTCAATTTGTCTAAAAGGTGAGACGCAAAAAGGAGAAATGCGATGATCGGAAAAGAGATTAGACTGGAGCGGATTTTGAATCGGAATACGGGAAAAACCGTTATCGTTCCCATGGATCACGGGGTGAGTTCCGGGCCCATCAGGGGAATCACAAATTTAAAGAGCGCGATGACCCTGGTGGGCGAAGGCGGTGCCAATGCGGTGGTGGTGCACAAGGGGGTGGTGGCCAAAGGGCACAGGAAGGGCGGGCCGGATCTGGGGTTGATTGTGCATCTCTCGGGCGGCACCGCTCTTTCTATGGACCCAAATACCAAAACTCTGGTATGCTCCGTGGAAGAGGCGATCAAGATCGGGGCGGACGCCGTTTCCGTCCATGTGAATCTGGGCAACGGACACGACAACCAGATGATTACCGATTTGGGGCACGTGGCGGATGTGGCTGCCCAATGGGGAATGCCTCTCCTGGCCATGATTTACCCGCGAGGAGAGCGCATAAAGAACGAGTTCGATGCCACGGCTATCGGGCATGCCGCCCGCCTTGGAGCTGAACTGGGGGCCGACCTGGTGAAGGTATCCTACACAGGGGATGTAAATTCTTTCAGGCGGGTGGTAGAGGGTTGCCATGTCCCGGTGATCATTGCGGGCGGCCCCAAGATGGATTCTGATCGTGCACTCCTTGAAATGGTCAGGGGGGCCATGGATGCGGGCGCGACGGGGACGTCTATAGGCCGCAATGTATTCCAGCATGAACGCCCGGACAAGGTGGTGGCGGCCATGGGAATGATTGTCCATCAAAATGCCACCGTGGATGAAGCCATGGAAATGCTCAGAGCAGAAGGCACGGAGAAGGAGGAAATGCGCTTTGAACGAGGACCCAAACTGGCGGCGTAAGCCCGATTCACTCAGCGGTCTGAGAGAAGAGATTGACCGTGTCGATGGAGAGATTCTTTCCCTGCTGGTCCGAAGGCAGGCCGCTGCCCGTGCCATAGGGGGAATAAAGAAGGCACGGGGCGCGGAGATATTCGATCCGGTCAGGGAGGAACAAGTATTGAAAAGACTGGTCTCCCTGAGCAACGGAAATCTGTCGGCGGAGCATACGGAAAGCATATTTCGGGAGATTATATCCGCGTCCCGGTCTGTACAGCAACCGCTTGCCGTGGCATTTCTGGGGCCTCCGGGGACCTTTTGCCATGAGGCAGCGCTGTCGCTTTTCGGACGTTCCGCCTGTTTTCAGCCGGCGGAATCGATCGAGGGAGTCTTTTCCATGGTGGAAAAAGACCTTTGTAGACGAGGAATCGTTCCCATTGAAAATTCCTGTGAAGGGTCCGTGCATGCCACCATGGATCTTTTGTGCCGATATGATCTGAAGGTCTCCGGCGAAATATTTCTCAGGATACGGCATCATCTTTTGAGCCGGGAACAAGACGGCAACGAAATCAAAACCATTTATTCCCACCCCATGGCCATTGCGCAATGCCGTTCCTGGATTATGGCGAATCTCCCGGAGGCCTCTGTAAAAGAGATTGAAAGCACTTCCGCCGCGGCCCGAAGAGCATCGCTTGAAAAAGGGACCGCCGCCATAGGAAGCAAATTGTCCGCCCATGTTTATGCCCTGAATGCAATGGCGGAAAACATCGAGGACAACCCCGATAATGTCACCCGTTTCTTGTGCATCGGCAAGACGGATGGGCCGCCCACGGGAAAGGACAAGACATCGATGCTCTTTTTCCTGAACCACAAACCGGGCGCCCTGCACCGGGCACTGGGGGCACTGGCTGAAAAGGGGATTAATGTCAGTCGCATCGAATCCAGGCCGGCAAAAATGAAGAAATGGGAGTATCTCTTTTTTATCGATCTGGAAGGACACTATCTGGATGAACCTCTGTCAAAGGCGATTCCGGAGTTTGAAAAACAGTGCGTCTTTGTGAAAAGGCTGGGATCCTATCCTGCGGGAGACACTCTATGGAAATAGAGGCGGACTTTACAAACCCGAAAGTGGGTATTGTGGGGGGGACCCGGGGGATGGGCGCCTGGTTTGGGGATCTGCTGGAACGGAACGGTCTGACGGTCTATCGGGTGGGAAGAAAGACTGCTCTTACTCCGGAGGAAATGGCTTCTCAGTGTGACGTGGTGGTGATTTCCGTCCCTATTGCGGCGACAGACAGGGTTATCGAGGAGGTCGGTCCACTGGTTCCCGTCCATGGTCTCATGATGGATCTCACCTCTGTAAAAAAGGAACCTGTAAAGGCCATGTTGGAACATAGCAGGGCGCACGTGGCGGGGGTTCATCCGCTTTTTGGACCCGAGGCGGATTGCACCTGTACTCGCAGGATCGCCGTTTGTCCAGGAAGGGGAGAGGCATGGCAGAGCTGGCTGATTCGGCTGTTTGAAACAGCCGGCCTCACAGTCACCGTCCTTTCTCCCGAACGGCATGACAGGATGATGGGTCTTGTGCAGGGAGTCAACCATTTCTCGACCCTGGCTCTCGCCCTTTGCATCGGCCGCAGCGGATTTGTACTGGAAGATATAGCGGCCTGTTCCACCCAGACATTCAGACACAGGTTGGACCGCATTTCGGCAATCCTCAACCAGCAGCCGGAGCTTTTCTGGTCGCTCATGGGGGAAACCCGGGAAGCCCTGGAAGGCATGAAACTCTTCCTGGACGGCGCTGGTGATCTTTTCGAGATGGTCAGCAGGCATGAGGAAGATGCCTTTGAGAGGATGTTTGACGAGCTGGGTACGCTGTTTCAGCAGCCCGATGTCGGGGATTCGATGTCGCTTATTGCTAAGAAAGATATGGGAGAAGACCAATGAAAGAGGTATGGGTCAACGCGGATCCCTGGAGCAAGGACCTGGTTACGGCGGCCCTGGAAGCGGGCGCCGATGCGGTGGTTGTCCCCGCGGACAAGGTTTCGGCCGTAAAGGAATTAGGGATTATCAAGACCGTTTCCAGCAATGGAGACCTGAAATTGGAAGAAGATGTGGTTTTCGTGGAGATTCGGTCCGCCGAAGATGAAGAGAGGATTGTAAAGCTGAGCAGGGACAAGAAGGTGGTGGTCCGGACAACGGACTGGAGCATCATTCCCCTTGAAAACCTTGTGGCCAGGACGGAAAATATTTTGGTTGAGGTGGAGACCGGGGAAGAGGCGGAAATTGCCGCCGGCATTCTGGAAAAGGGTGTGGACGGCATTATTGTTACGGCGAAGAGCCCGGCCCGGATCAAAGAGATCGTCTATTCCATGCGATCAAGACGGAAACAGAAGGATCTGACGACGTTCACAGTGGAATCAATCACTCCCGTCGGCATGGGGGACAGGGTCTGTGTGGATACCTGCACCCTGATGAAACCGGGGGAAGGCGCCCTGGTGGGGAACAGCAGCCAGGCCCTTTTTCTGGTCCATTCCGAGAGTATTGAAAACCCTTATGTCTCCCCCAGACCTTTCAGGATCAACGCGGGGCCGGTGCATGCCTATATTATGGGGGGTGGCGGCAGGACCCGTTATCTGTCCGAACTGACCTCCGGCGATGAGATCGTGGGCGTGGACTATGAAGGCCGGTCCTTTCCTCTCATCGTAGGCAGGGTGAAGATAGAAAAAAGACCGCTGCTCCTCATCAAGGCAATGGGGCCCAACGGATCCGCGACCACGATTGCCCAGAATGCCGAGACCATACGTTTCGTGGGAGTTGGGGGGGAGGCCGTCTCCGTGGTCCAATTGAAACCGGGAGACCAGGTCCTGGGGTATGTGGAGGAGGCGGGGAGGCATTTCGGGCATAAGATAACGGAAACGGGAAATAGTCTTACAGGCACCTACACGGATAAACCGGGCAGGTCTCGCGCAAAGACGCAAAGGCGCTAAGGGTTTAACTAATTTTTCAACGTGCTTTTCTTTGCTACGAGTAATGGGTATTCTCATGAATAAAAAAAGGTACAACGGCAAAATCTGCATTCCCATCATGGCCCGCGATACCGATGAAGCCATTGAGAAAATGGAAAAGGCCGCGGAGTGGGCGGATCTCTTTGAGATACGTCTGGATGTCATGGAGTCGTTCGATCTCGACCGGCTCATCGCTTCTTCCCCCCTGCCGGTCCTCGTGACCTATCGATCCGTGAAAGAAGGAGGGAAGGGGAAGGCCGATTATGTCATCCGTACGCATCACCTCATCAAGGCCATGGAAGCCGGGGCGGATCTGGTGGATGTGGAGTTCACCATGCCCCTTGGTTTCAGGGAGCTGATATGGGAACATCGACGGAAATCCAGGCTGGTAGCTCTCCATTCATCTCATGAATAAGACGCCTTCATCTGAGGATCTGGAGAAGACCTTCCGAAAGATGGCGGCAACGGGAGCGGACATGGTCAAGATCGTCACACGGGCCCGATCATGGGAAGACAACTGGAGGGTCCTTTCCCTGATCCCCATGGCGATAAACACGGGGGTGGAGATCACGGCTTTCTGCCTGGGTCCTTTGGGTATGATCAGCCGTGTGGCCTGCCCCCTCATGGGCGGAAGCATCACCTTTGCCTCCCTGGAACAGGGACAGGAATCGGCCCCAGGTCAGATACCCGCGCAGGAAATGAACAAGATGCTGGAGATCCTCTCCCCATGAAAATCGATCAGAACACAGTCCTTTACGGGGTTATCGGAAAACCGGTCCGGCATTCCCTGGGACCCGTCATGCACAACGCCGCTTTTTCGGCCCTGGGGATAAACGCTGTATATCTTGCCTTTGAGACGGAAGATATCGGACCGTCCATAGGAGGCATTGGCCGCTCTGGGCATAGGGGGGCTCAGTGTCACCATTCCCTTTAAATCGGCGGTAATTCCCTTCCTGGATGAAATGGACCCCCTGGCAGCACGAATAGGCGCCGTGAATACCATTGTAAACAGCAAAAGGCGTCTCAAGAGGCTACAATACCGATGCCACCGGTGCCGTCAGGGCCCTGGAAGAAAAGATGGCCCTTACCGGTCTTCGCGCCATGATCATCGGCGCGGGAGGCGCCGCAAGGGCAATCGGGTTTTCCTTAAAGGAAAAGGGTGTGGCTGTTTCCATTGTAAACCGATCTCCGCAAAGAGGGATTTCTCTTGCTCGCGAGCTTGATTGCCCTTATCTGCCCCTGGACGGGATTGGTGGAAACAAAAGTCGATCTCCTGGTCCAGACGACTCCTGTGGGCATGTTCCCACAGACTGGGAGAATCCCCCGTTCCGGAAAGTATCTTCCATAAAGATCTGACGGTCATGGATATTGTTTATAACCCCAGGGAGACCGCATTTCTGAAGATGGCCAGGGCCGCGGGAGCCGCCACCATAGACGGCCTTGGGATGTTCGTACATCAGGGGGCCGAACAGTTTCGCCTGTGGACCGGGCTGAACCCGCCCCTTGAAACCATGTACCGGGCTGTAGAAGATCGGTTGAAGGAACCTGAGAAATGAAAAAAATCCAAACGCGGACCAGCATTGAACGCCTCCGTGGGAATACCGGGATCCAAGAGCATCACCCACCGGGCCCTGATTGCCGCGGCCCTGGCGGAAGGAGAAAGCCTCCTTGAAAATCATTTGGTGAGCGAGGACACCCTGCATACCCGAAAGGTCCTTGAAGAGCTGGGTGCGAAAATCTTCGTTGAAGGAAAAGCCCTGAGGGTGGAGGGAACGGGTGGGATTTTTTCCGGATCGTCCCGGGAAAGGACCTTCAACCTGGGCAATTCCGGGACCTCCCTTCGCCTGCTGCTTTCCGTGATTGCGCTTGCCCCCGGGCACTTCGTGGTTACGGGATCGGAAAGAATGCTGGAACGACCCGTAGGCCCCCTCGTGAATGCCCTCAGCCGGTTAGGGTCGAATGTCTCCTTTACGGGCCGGGAAGGGTATCCCCCCGTAGCCATCAATGGCGGCGGCGTAAGAGGGGGAAGGGTCGTGATGAAAGGCGACCAGAGCAGTCAGTATATCTCATCCATTCTCATGGCCGCACCCTGTTTCCTTGCGGATACCGAAATTGAAATCGCCGGGAGAGCTGGTTTCAAAGCCATACATCGATATTACCATTGACGTGATGGAGCAATACGGAGTCCGGGTAAAGAGAAACGGATACGCCGGTTTCATGATCCCCTCCGGTCAGAAATACCGTCCCTACCCGTTTTGTCATCCAGGGCGATGCCTCGTCCGCTTCCTATTTCTGGGCCGCGGCAGCCGTGACCGGCGGGAAAGTGGTCACCGAAAACATCCAGGCGGAGCGCACGAGGCAGGGAGATATGGGGCTTCTTCACCTTCTTGAAGAGATGGGTTGCAGGGTGGAAAGGAAGGAAAACAGCGTGGTCGTGTCCGGCGGAGAGCTAAAAGGCATTGAAACGGACATGAGCGCCATGCCGGACATGGTTCCCACGCTGGCGGCGGTGGCCCTGTTTGCCAAAGGGAAAACGGTCATTCGAAACGTGGCCCACCTGCGGCACAAGGAAAGCGACCGCCTGGAGGCCGTAAGGATGGAGTGCGGTCGCATGGGGGGGAATGTGGAGGAAACGAGGACGGGCTCATTATTGAGGGGGGTGGAAAACTCTCCGGGGCCGTCATCGACCCGCACGACGATCACCGAATCGCCATGAGCATGGCGGTTGTGGGGCTCAAGGTTCCCGGAGTGGTCATCGAAAATAGCCGGTGTGTCGCCAAATCGTTTCCCACCTTCTGGGAATTGTGGGACGACTTATGAAACTTCATCTGGTTATTTGTTTTTGAACCGCAGACGCCAGGGACGCAAAGCCTTTCGAATCGCCATTCGACGCAAGGGATTTTAGCGTTCTCTGTCTTGAGCGTAGCGGGCGAAAAGTCGTGTGAAAGAAATCGAAGGAAACTGGACTCTTAGCTGAACCTGAAACCCAAACCTGAAACCTTTGTTCTTGTGGCCTTGCGAGATATCTTTGTTCCCGGCTTTCTCAATTCTTGAAAACGGCCATCACGGCAAGCACCACGCCGAAGACAACGATCGTTCCCCCCGCTATACGATTCAGCAAGACCAGCTGTTTGTGGTTGAATTGCAGTCCGAAGAAACTGACCGCCAGAACCAGGATGGGCGCCCACAAGGCGGAACCCAGGGAAACGCCGGATACCATGGAAAAGGTTGTGGACGCGTTCACATGCCATCCCTGTACGCCTATGGCCGCGAAGGCCGCGGTAAACACGAGAATGGGCAGGGGATTGGCCATCATGAGAAGGAAGGTGGACCGATAGGCCCCGAAAAGTCCCCTGATTTCCTTGGTCCTTCACTTTTTCGTCGGGCCTGGACCGGAATATGATAATGCCCACCAGGACGAGCACCAGTCCTCCCACAAGCTGGATGGTCGTTTTTTCCCGGCTGAGAAAAGTTGAAATGTAACTGGTTCCCAGTCCCGCCACCACGCAATAAAGCGCATCAACGGTGGAAGCCCCCAATACGGAAAGCAGGCCGGCAAGCTTTCCATCGGCAATGGTCCGCCTCACGCAGATGATTCCGATGGGACCCAAGGGTGCGCACAAAAAAAGGCCGGTCATCAGCCCCTTGAAGAAAAAAGTGATATGTTCCATCCGGGCAATATAGAGAAGAAACGGCTTTTCATCAAGAGGAAACGCGAATGGGAAAAGAGGCTTGACAAAAGAGTTCCCAAGGAGGAGTGTCTCCATGTTCTTTTGTTGGACCCGATTTTCTGAATGAAGGAGTTTTCGCCCATTCCCGCCACCATCAAAATGTTTGCCGTCTTTGCGCTGGTTCTGATCCTGAACCGATTCCGTCTCCATCTGGGGCTTTCCCTTTTGGTCGGCTCGGTAACCCTGGCTCTGTGGACGGGTCTCGGCCTCGGCGGCTGGTTGCGTGCGGCCCTCGGCAGCGCGGCCAATCCTCAGACCATCGGTCTGGCCGCCATCGTGGGGTTGATCCTGATCATGAGCCGACTCATGGAACGCTCCGGGCATATGAAGCGGCTCGTGGAGCGTTTTGCCCTTCTTTCACGGGATGCACGGGTTGTGGGCGCGGTCATGCCAGCCCTGATCGGCCTTTTGCCCATGCCCGGAGGCGCCCTTTTTTCCGCCATAGGGTAGCGTATAATTTATTGAAGCCTTAACGGCAATTGGATCTCACCACAGAGGCACTGAGAGCACGGAGATGAGTATTTTTTTCGTTTGCCGGGAGACGACGGCAAACGAAAGCATCGATGCTGGCGCATAAAGAGAATCTACGTTCCAATGAGCAGTGGTGGTTTCAGCGAAGGTTCAGGTTTTTTGCCCATCGCCGTCTCCCGATGGGCAAAAAGAAATAGTACCTCCGTGCCCTCTGTGTCTCGGTGGTGAAAAAATACCACTGCTGATACATCACCATAATTATGAATAAGAGCACTAAGCCAAAGGACCGAGGAGCAGGCGATGCCAAAGCGTTGTCCGCCAAACAGGCTTTTCGCCGCACCAGACGAAATTTTGTGCGAAATCCATAAACCGATGAAGACCTACCGCTCAAAAACCTCCCCCATGCCCTATTTTCCCATATTTACCTTGACTTCTCCCTTGTTTTCCATATGATTTCCTGCAATTGAACCCTGAATCTGCCTTCAAGAGGTTCCCATGGAGTATCCCCTTAAAGCGTACCTATCCATCTCCTAACAGGAACTATTTTTCCTGTTGGGAGTAAGACTTTCCGCGGTATTGATAACGTACCGGAATATAAATCGATCCTTGTAGACGATGTTGAGAAGATGAGCCGATGGTGGGAGTCATGGACAACAGATCCGGCCATTTTCCGGAGAAACCGGATTCACCTAAGCCCATCCAGCGGGCTTCGGACAACGGAAATGTCCTTTTCCATTACGTGGGTATAGATCTTGGTGGTTTTCACACCGGCATGGCCCATCAATTCCTGAACGACCCGAATATCCACTCCGTTTTCAAGCAAATGGGTGGTCCCGCCCAAAGGCGGGGCTACGCATCTATTGCAGGCCAATTATGATATTCGTACGATCCAAATCACGCCGATGTGAGAACGACAATGATTTATACCCATTGCGTACCGAGCAAAACGGTGAAAGAAGCAAAAAGCCCCCTGGATTTTTAACTTTTTATGCTACAGTAGGAATATGGCACGACTGTTGCTTTTATGGATAATACCCTATTTGAGGTATTGAAGGGACCGAATCCGTCCCTTTAATTAACTTGTTATGCGGCTAAAACCCGCGCAGCGGCATACAGGCGATAGCATGCTTTAAAATCCCTTTGCCTTGGAGACAGGCTGCGCCTCGCTTGGTGGGCGTTTGACGAGATTTTAACGAGGCGGCACTTGTAACCACATTGAAGGAAGGCTTCCCTATGTCAACAGATTACAACATGCTATACCAGCAACTTGGCAGATTGCTCGAAACACCCCCCGACCTGTCATCCTATCAGGCTTGTGTTCAGCCCACAGCACTTCACTGGCTTGGTAGAGGTCATGCACTGGTCAATACCGTCTATGGCGGCATAGGAATTGATGCAATTTCGTTTTCTACCGCTGTGGACCGTATGAGATCGGCGGCATGGTCTTCGGGTGTCCAACAAGTATTTCAGATCCTTTACCGTGCATTGAGCCACTGTGAACTGCATTTACCAGCAGGGTCGGCGGGGTCTTTTGTTCCTGTGGGCAACAGCTTTGACGCCTTTGCGGCACTCTCGAAAATCTTTGCTGCCGCAACGACCGATGTAATGATTGTTGATCCCTACATGGATCAGGCGGCTCTCATTGAGTTTGGCCTTGCTGTCCCTGAGGGCGTACCACTTAGGCTTTTGGCAGATACAAATGACCACAAAGCGACATTGAAGCCAGCTGCGCAAAAGTGGATTACCCAGTACGGTACAAGTCGTCCATTGAGTGTTCGCCTATCCCCGGCCAAGTCGTTACATGACAGGGCAATCTTCATTAACCGGCACGAGGCCTGGACGATTAGCCAGTCCCTTAAGGACTTTGCAAAACGTGCACCTGCTGAGATAGTACGGGTTGATTCGATTGCCCCGCTTAAGCTCGATGCATACGAGGCTATTTGGGCAACGGCTTCGATTCTGGCGTGAAGGGTCTGCTTTGTCCACCCCCTTTGCATCGTGGGCGATCAAGTAGATACCTTAGCAGTTTGAGCAAATGCCGCATAACAAATTTTTGCACGCGACCCATAAAGCCGGGCGCGTGAAAACAGCGTTATAATGCTTGACCGACGTCGAGACAGGAACGAAAGTGTCTGCTAAAGAAGCCACCGCCAGAATCAAGATCAACAAGCTGCTCGAAAGCGGCAGGCTGGCGCTTTTTCCCTGAAGGGATATGCCCGCCAACATCCGCCTTGAACCCAGCGTCAGTATCCAGTCACCCGATCTGGACGCACTGGGCGAGAATTTCGAGAAGACGAGCAAGGGCTTCATCGACTTCCTGCTGCTCGAACGCCAAAGGCTTCCCTCTCATCGTCCTGGAAGCCAAATCAGAAGACAAAAACCCGCTGGTCGGCAAGGAGCAGGCCCGCAAATACGCCAGGTCCCAGAACTGCCGTTTCGTCATTCTTTCAAACGGCAACCTGCACTACTTTTGGGACCTGGAGCGCGGCAATCCCTATATTATCACCTCCTTTCCTACGCCGGACTCAGTGACCGGCTACCAGAAGGTCACGCCCAACCCGAAACGCCTCATCGAGGAGCGGGTCGGTGACGACTACATCGCCCTGACCCAGCGCCCGAACTACCATTCCGAAGCCGCATGGAGCAACGAAGCCGAGCGCCCCGGCTTCATCCAGGCCAACAAGCTGCGCTTCCTGCGGCCCTATCAGTTGAAGGCCATTCACGCCCTGCAGCGGGCAGTCAAAGAAGGTAAAGACCGCTTCCTGTTCGAGATGGCCACCGGCACCGGCAAGACGCTCACTGCCGCCGCCATCATCAAACTCTTTCTCCGCTCCGGCAATGCCCGGCGCGTGCTGTTTCTGGTGGACCGTCTCGAACTGGAGGACCAGGCGAAGAAGGCCTTTGCGGCGCTTCTCTCCGCTGACTTTCAGACGGTGATCTACAAGGAAAACCGCGACGACTGGCGGCGGGCGGAAATCGTCGTCACCACCGTGCAGTCGCTCCTGTTCAACAACAAGTATCAGCGACTTTTCTCGCCGACCGATTTCGATCTCGTGATCTCCGACGAAGCACACCGCTCCATCGGCGGCAACGCCCGCGCCGTCTTCGACTACTTCATCGGCTACAAGCTGGGCCTCACTGCCACGCCCCGCGACTATCTCAAAAGGTTCGACAAGGCCAACCCCACCACCCGCGACCCGCGCGAATCCGAGCGGCGGCTGCTGCTCGACACCTACCGCACCTTCGGCTGCGAGAACAGCCAGCCCACCTTCTCGCTACTCGCTTCTGGACGGCGTGAAAGACGGCTTCCTGATCAACCCCACTGTGGTGGATGCCCGCACCGAGATCACCACCCAACTGCTTTCGGAAGAGGGCTTCGTCGTCTCGTTTACCGACGATAACGGCGAAGACCAACAGGAGGCCTTCAAGCAGCGGGAATTCGAAAAGCGCTTCTTCGCCGAGGCCACCAACCAGCTTTTCTGCAAGACCTTTTTGGAAAATGCCCTGCGCGATCCGGTCAGCGGCGAGATCGGCAAGTCCATCATCTTCTGCGGTCAGCCAGAACCATGCCGCCAAGCTGACGCAGATTCTCAACGAGATGGCCGACCGCATGTTCCCCGGCAAGTACCAGTCCGACTTCGCCGTGCAGGTCACCTCCCAGATCCCCGACGCCCAGCAGTTCACCATCAACTTCACCAACAACAACCTGCTCGGCTCAGCCAACTTCCTGCCCAGCTACAAAACCAGCAAGGCGCGTGTCTGCGTGACGGTCGGCATGATGACCACGGGCTACGACTGCACCGACATCCTGAATCTCGGCCTATTTCGACCGATTTTCTCGCCGACCGATTTCATCCAGATCAAAGGGCGCGGCACCCGCAAGCACAACTTTCTCGAACAGCTTTTCGATGACAGCTTAAAGGATGGCGTCTTGCAGCCCCAGAAGACCGCCTTCAAGCTCTTCGATTTCTTCGCCAACTGCGAATACTTCGAGGAGGAGTTCAATTACGACGAAGTATTGAAGCTTCCTCGACCCCGGGGCAAAGGCGGGGATGGCGACGGAGGCACAGGCCCGGTGGTGGTCGGCGGCACCTACGAGCACCTCGGCACGGACATCCTCGCCAGCATTCAGGAAGAGGCCATCGGCTGCGAGGGCATGAAGATCGACCGCATGTTTTTCGAGAAATTCGAGGATACGGTGCGCGAAAACGACTTCATTGCAAAGAGCGTGGAGGCCGGACAATGGGATCGGGTCATCGACTATGTGAACCGCGAGGTCTTCGAAAAACCCGAGGAATATTACACTCTCGACAAACTGCGCAAGGCCGCCGCCGTGGATCGCCGCCTGACCTTGCGGGAAATCTTGGAGAAAATCTTCGGTCTGATCCCCCGCTTCAAGTCCAAAGACGAACTGCTGGAAGAGGAGTTCGCCAAGTTCGTCGCCGACTACAAGCCCGATGAGGCCGAGGCCATCCCGGCCATCAAGACCTTTTTCAAGGCCTACGTCACCAGCGACCAGGTGCGCCATATCATCGAGAGCAAGCAATTCACGGATCTGGCCACCAACCCGGTCTTTTCCACCCGCGACTTCCGGGCCGTGCCGGAAAAATACCGCAGACTCATCCCGGAATACGTCAAGGACTATGTCTCCTTGAACCAGTTTGCCGCATAGGAGCCTTTATGCCTAAAGCCAAAAAAGCGACCATGGATGTGCAAGGAACATCCGTCACCATTCTTAATCACACGATCGACACCTATATTTCCTTGACGGACATTGCCAAACATAAAGAGCCCGATCGCTCGGATCATGTCATCCAAAACTGGATGAGAAACCGCAATACCATTGAATTTTTAGGCATATGGGAGCGTTTGAACAATAGTACTTTTAAACCCCTCGAATTCGAGGGGTTTAGAAACAGAGCGGGTCTCAACAGCTTTGTATTGACTCCCCGCCAATGGATAGACGCCACCCACGCCATCGGACTGGTCTCCAAGCCGGGACGGTATGGCGGCACCTATGCCCATAAGGACATTGCGTTTGAATTCGCCGCCTGGATATCGGTGGAGTTCAAACTATACCTCATCAAGGAGTTCCAGCGTCTCAAGGAAGACGAAAACAACCGCCTGTCATTGGCTTGGAACCTGAACCGCACCCTCTCCAAATTGAACTATCGCATTCATACCGATGCGATCCAGGCGCACCTCATTCCCAAGGTCGTCACCCCGGCCCAGGCGGCCATTACCTATGCCAGCGAGGCCGACCTCTTAAATGTCGCGCTGTTCGGCCAGACAGCCAAACAGTGGCGGGAAGCCAACCCCAACCTGGAAGGCAATATGCGGGACTATGCCGGCGTCGAGCAACTGCTCGTGCTGGCCAATATCGAGGGAATGAACGCCGAGTTCATCCACATGGGGCTGCCGCAGAGCGAACGCCTTAAACGCCTCAATGCCATCGCCATCCGACAGATGCATGTGCTTACTTCCGCCCCTGCGCTGAAACAACTCAAGGAATAGATATGCTCGATACCGATACCAAACGGCGCATCGATACGGCCCGTGATATCCTCGTGGGTAAAGTACCCGACCCCAAAAGCCAGGTGGAACAGATCACCATTGCCCTGATCTACAAGTTCATGGACGACATGGACGCTGAGAGCGAGGAGTTCGGCGGCAAGCGCAAGTTTTTCGAGGGAGAGTTTGCCCGTTACGGCTGGGCCAAGCTCATGCGCTCCGGCCTGGGCGGTCACGAAATTCTCAACCTCTACGCGGAAGCCATTACCAAGATGCCCGAAAACCCCGGCATTCCGCCCCTTTTCCGCGACATCTTCAAAAACGCCTATCTGCCCTACCGGGACCCTGAGACGCTCAAGATGTTTCTCAAGGTCATCGATGAGTTTGAATACGATCACAGCGAACGACTCGGCGACGCCTTCGAGTATCTTCTTTCCGTGCTCGGCTCCCAGGGTGATGCAGGGCAGTTCCGGACCCCTCGCCACATTATCGACTTCATGGTGGAGATCATCGACCCGAAGAAGACCGAAACCGTGCTCGATCCGGCATGCGGCACTGCCGGGTTCCTCATCTCCTCCTACAAGCACATCCTAAAGGCCAACGCCGACGCCAAGGGAAACAGTACGCTTACGCCTGACGACAAGGGGCGTCTCGCTCAGAACTTCAAGGGCTACGACATCTCACCCGACATGGTGCGCCTGTCCCTGGTAAACCTGTATCTGCATGGCTTTGCTGATCCGCACATCTACGAGTACGATACGCTGACCAGCCAGGATCGCTGGAACGAATATGCGGACGTGATTCTCGCCAATCCTCCCTTCATGTCGCCGAAGGGCGGCATCAAGCCGCACAACCGCTTTTCAGTGCAGTCCAAGCGCTCCGAAGTGTTGTTCGTGGACTACATGGCCGAACACCTCACGCCCACCGGCCGCGCCGGCATCATCGTGCCCGAAGGGATCATTTTCCAGAGCCAGAACGCCTATAAACAGCTGCGTAAGATGCTGGTGGAGGAATCCCTCGTGGCCGTGGTCTCGCTGCCCGCCGGGGTGTTCCAGCCCTATTCGGGCGTGAAGACCTCGATCCTGATTCTTGATAAATCGCTGGCCAAGCGGACCGGCACCATCGCATTCTTCAAGATCGAAAATGACGGATTCGGCTTGGGCGCCCAGCGGCGTGAGATCGATAAGAATGATTTGCCTCAGGCGCGTATTGAGATTGATGAATACATGCGCCGAGTGCGGGCGGGAAAATCGTTTGAGGAGTTTCAGCCCGCGTTGGGGTTGATTGTGGAGAAGGAGAAGGTGTCTGCGAATGGGGAGTACAACCTGAGTGGGGAGCGGTATCGGGTGAATGGCGCGCGATGTCCCATTTCCCGTTAATATCTGTGACGTCGCACGATGGAATCATGGCAGGAAACGTTCACGAAGGCAATCGATCGAGATGTCCTTTCCCAGTAGAGGATCAAACGGCTTTATGGATTTCAAAATGAGTTTCTTGTCGAAGGCCCACGAAGGCTGGACGACAAAGAGATTCGCAGGCAAAGTCACATTGTTTGAACCGACTGTTCTGCCCATTGGGCCCGTCATTCTACGATCCAACGAATGTATACTGTCGAGATGCAGCTAATGAAATTTCTAATTTCGCTGATGTAATCTAGTCCTTAGATCTGCGGACGAGGCGATGCAGGAATTCGCATCGATCAACGCAGCGACATTGAGATGCTCGAAATCCCCTGCCGCCGCTGGATGTGCAGAAGGAGATCGTGGCGGAGATCGAGGGCTACCAGAAAGTCATCGACGGCGCCCGCGCCGTCCTCGACAACTACCGCCCCCACATCCCCATCCACCCCGACTGGCCGAATAAACCGCTTAGGTGAGGTCTGCGTTTTTAAACGAGGGCCATTGGGGGTAGTTTGAAAAAGGACATCTTTGTCAAAAGCGGGTATGCTGTCTATGAACACAAACATGCCATTGAGAATGATTTCTCCGAGTTCAGGTATTTTATTGACGAGGAGAAGCTTTACGAAATGCAAGCGGTTTCAGGTACGTCCTGGCGAGCTTATCATGAGCTGTTCAGGCACGATGGGAAAGGTGGCGATCATCCCCGAGAAGGCGCCAGCCGGTGTTATCAGCCGGATACCGTGAAACTGACCCCTACAGACCGAGTCTTCGGCATTTTTTTCAAACTCTGGATGGAAAGCGAGAACTTCCTGAAAAGGATTGCGAGTTCACCTACGGTGCCGCATCAACAACAGGCCTCCGTAAAGATCCTAAAAGAGACTAAAACTACCCCTCCCGCCCCTCGCCACGCAGCAAGCCATCGTCGCCGAAATCGAAGCCGAGCAAGCGCTGGTCGCCGCCAACCGCGAACTGATCACCCGCTTCGAGAAAAAGATCCAGGCCACCCTCGCCCGCGTCTGGGGCGAGGACGAACCGGCCCCGGCGGAGGCGTGAGCCATGGAAGAAGCCGCCGAACTGGACAACTACCTGCCGCTCTCCTTTAAAAGCCCGAAGGAGCAGGAATACATCGCCTTCCTGTGGGACGCTTTCGAGACCAACTACACCACGGCAAATACCAGTTCGCCTTCCTCGCCTACCACATGCTCACCATGAGCTTCGTCTATTTCAATATCTGGCAGATCAAGCAGGCCCGTCCTGGAAGACTTCGAGAAGGGGCTCATTGGCTTCGGCAAGGACGAGAAGACCCTGCTGGAAGCCACCTCGCCTTTCGTCTTCAGCGCCGTTAACGAGCGCACCATCCTGCGCTTCCTCAAACTCATTGCCTGCGACAACGGCAAGATCGGCACCTACGCCAAGCTGGTGGACGACCGCAACGAGACCGCCCACCCCAACGGCAACATCTTCTTCAGCACCCAGGCAGCGATCGACGACAAGATCACAGAGATTCTTCGTGTGGTGGACGAAATCCAGACCCACTCAACGCCCGTCATCGAGCACTGTTATCGAGAGTTCCTGCTCCAGAACCACGACCCCGAGGAACGCGAATACCCCGATGCCGCCGACCAGATCCGCGAGGTGCTGGTCCACGACAACTATATGTCGCAAAAGGACATCGAGATCTGCCTCAGCTTCGACCTTGCCACCATCGCGGATCGGCCGGAGATCGATAGCATCCGCATCTTGCATGAAGCGTTGACAGCAGAATATACGGTTTGATGTTGTTGATAAAACATGAATTAAGGGCGGTGACCCAGAAATTGAAAAAATGGGTTAACATGGGGACGCCCATGCATTTATGCGTTTCTTTTCCGGCTAAGGCTTGATATAGAGAATTCATGCCAAGACAATCAAGAATAGACGCTCCTGGAGCGTTGCATCACATTATTTGCCGAGGGATAGAACGGCGCCGGATATTCGAAGATGACGAGGACAGGGACAATTTTGTCAAACGACTCGGCAGCATCTTGTCGGAAACAAAGACGTCCTGCTATGCCTGGGCGATTATTCCAAATCATTTCCATGTGTTACTCCGAACCGGAAAAGCATCCATCAGCACGGTCATGCGGAGACTTTTGACCGGATACGTGGTAAGCTTTAATCGCCGCCACAAAAGGAGCGGACACCTTTTTCTCTCCGAGCCGTAGGCTTTACCCTCCGGCCTGTAAGCCCTACGGGCTGGAAGCGGAGCCGGAGGCAAAACCGATATAAATCCATTCTTTGCCAGGAAGATACGTATTTACTTGAATTAGTGCGATATATTCACTTGAATCCTCTGCGGGCAGGCCTTGTACCTGATCTGAAACAGTTATCCGGATTTGTTTACTGTGGTCACAGTCGGATAATGGGAACGGTTAAAAGCGGCTGGCAGGATGTTGATAAGGTTCTTGGGATGTTTTCCGCGCACGGAAAGAGTGCCAGGATTTTCTCGTTCCCATGCTCCAGCGTGGGAACGCATTCGGGTAGTGATCGATCGCAAAGTCGCGTTCCCACGGAGGACCGTGGGAACGAGGGAAGGCCGGAAGCCGGGGCTCACCGGCGGTGGGCTAGTCCGGAGTGTAGGCGGTTGGCAGGAGTTAAACGCATTACGGCGGGAAAAAGTCCACTTTAAAAGCGATGAACGCATTCTTGGCGACAGCGACTTTGTGGAGACTGTCCTTGATTTCGCATCCGAGGAGATGGAGCGAAAATACCGGCTGAAGGCCGATGGGTATACCTTTGAAGGAGTTGGCAAGAGGGTTGCTGAACTATTTGATATGTCTCATTCTGATGTGACGACCCCCGGCAAACAACCTCGCCGGGTACAAGCCCGTAGCGTATTGTCATTCTGGGCTGTCCATGAATTGGGCATGTCGGCGACCGCCGTGGGTCTGAAGCTGGGGCTTAGTCAGTCCGCCACAAGTAGAGCGGTCCAAAGGGGTCGGGTTATTACCCGGGAGTTGGGGTTGAATCCGGATAGGTTTAGAAATGCATAAATGCATGGGCATCCCCATAAGCCCTCGTTGGAACGAAAGGCAAAGTGGGAATCGGATGAACGGCTGAAAGAGGTTACCGGTGTGTATGAGCGTGGGCTTTCGGAGATACTGGAATTAAGGCCGATTACTCTTTATTGCAAAGCGAGCAATGAGAGATGACTTTCAATTTCCGTATATAATCTATATCGTTAGGCTCCACTTGAGATTTATATGCAGCGACGAAATGCAGGTCTTGTATGCCAGGGAAAGGATAGAACCCATGGCTTTCGGCTGTCAGGGGCGGACATTGCCGTGCTTATCATTGGGGCGGCGGCAAGCGCCATCGGTTACTATATTCTGGGAGAAGTCGCGTTGTTCATCCCGTACGTGCTTGCTCACTTCTTCTTGTTCTGCAACGTGTTCAGGATACGGCGGCGGCCCGAGATTATCTGGGCATTCGCCTTCCTGCTGAACTGTTGCTCATGGGTCGCAATCGGGGGCGTGAATGTTTTCGGCATTTGTGCATCGCAGTTGCTGGTGACGCTGTCGATTGTTTTGCTCGAGATCAGACGACCCTACTACCACGGCATCCTCGCCGATCGCCTGAATCCCAACCTGAGAGACTACCTGGAAGGAAGGGTTTGAAGTGAGCAGCAGGAGCACGGTGCGCACAACCCTCTTGATTCCCTTACCGAGTTAATACGCAGTGCCAAACTCGATGATCACCTTATCCCCTCCACACGGCTCTTTTTCCATGCCTCCAGGAGCCTTCGATCCTCCTCCCTCGTGGCGGCGGCTTTTCGGCGCCAGGCTGCGGCCTTTTCGGAGTCTGGGGGAGAACCCTCCCATTTTCCTTCATAGCCTTCTAATTTTCCTTCATAGATTAAAGCCATCTGAGCCTGAGCCCCGGCGTAACCCAGTTCCGCGGCACGGCGCAACCACCGGCTTGCTTCGGCAGGGTTGAGGGGGGAACGACCTCCCTCGCCGTATCCACCCAGCATGCCGTTGTGGTAGATCATCGTTAGGTCCCAGACGGCGTTCACGTGGTTCGCCTCTACAGCCGGGAAAAGCAAACGGACCCGCTGGGCCGGTGTGCAACGCTGGAGGTTCACGCACGTCTGGATGAAGCGACGGTAATCGCTCTCGCTTTTGGAGAGTATGTGCTTCAGTTGGGCCTCCCGCGCCGATTTGGACGACATCCCCGGAGGCGCCTGAATCGGGTGAAGCCGTCGTTTGCCTATTCCGGGCACCTCGTCTCGAAGGGCCTTCACCGCTCCAGGCGGAACAGACGCCGTAATCAGGACTACGTCCCCTGTCTGTACAGGGCTGCTGCTCCACGGGCGAAGGAGACCCTTGATCAGGTCGCCGTCCACCTCTTTGCAGGTAAATACGGCGATGCTGCGCAAGACGCCGCCTTCAGTGGGGCGGAAGACTTCACCCTCGGCGCCGGTTTTGGGGAGGTACCGGCCCGGAAGATGGATGATGAGCGAATCCCCTTTTACTGAATGAACCGAACCCTTCAACTCCACTTCGAGAAACATCCACGGTTCAACAGGTGGGGACTCGATCAATCCCCCCTTGGGTGGACCCGGGTTGGCGAACCTCATGGCGGGCTCTTCCGCCAAGGCCTCGAAGGAGGTCAGAAGGAAGAGCGAAACACCGACAATGGTGGCCGAACGCTTCTTGAAAAACCCCTTCGCCTCCAGTCCTGCAACAAAAGCATAGGAGAGAGTCAGCAGAACCATCTGAAAAATAGCAAACACAACGGATCGTCGTTTCTCCAAAATATCCCCTCCCCCCTGTTTACCTCAATAAATACGACACGGCGCCCACCGATCCTCCATTGCCGTTGGGAATCCCCAACCTCCAAACGCCCCTCTGCCGCGATAAGGCTCCTTGTACCGGCATGGGCTTTCCCACCTTGTTTTTGCGCCCCCGCCTTCCACTCCGTTCTACGAACTCGAAGATGTGGTCCACCTTTCTGAGCGCCTTGACGACCAGCCCCGAAGCACGCCCGTTGGGTGTTAGGGTCACGGTGAAAGTGTATGTGTACGAGGCCATGTTTCCTGAGGGACGGTTATCCGTCAAGGTAATGGTGCACTGGATGGGGGACTGCAGCTCGGCGGATCCGTCCGGATAGACATTCACCGAGGCGGCGGAGCTCTCGAAATTCACCTGGACAGGTCTGTGTTTGGCGATGAGCGCCGCCCTTTCATTGGGATCGAGCCCCCCGCTCAGCCTGCCTGGAAATTCCCCGGATCCCGGAGAGGGCTGAGGTGGCTGCGAAGAATCCCGAGACTGCGGATGCTCCTGGGGCTGCATCCTCACCAGCATATCGTTCATGGCGCGAATCATCTCCTGCGTGGCACGATTGTTCCGAGCCTGGAGGCGTTGATCGTTCAGCGCGTTTTGAAGCAATTGCTGGGTCAATTGCCCGACCTCGCACCCCCTGGACTCGGCAAAGGCCAGGCGATTGCTTGCCTGCTGGAGGTTTCCCGCGTTGAGGGCGACCAGCACATCGTTCTCGAGTTGGATGCACTCGGTCTGCCGGAGGGTCGCCTCATCCGTCCGGCTTCTGTCCGCCTCCACGTTCTCACGAAATTGCCTTGCATCGGCCAGAAGAGGAGCGCGGTACGCGTACCAGGGGCAATTCACCGCCTGGCGGTAGTAGTGCTCCCCTCTCTCCACATCGCCGTTCATGAGCGCCCCATAAAAGCTGTTCCAGTATTCGTTGCAGTCGATGCATCCCGTGTTTTCGGCGTTCGGGAACAATCCCGCCAGGCACATGCAAATCACCTTCCGGCTCTCCTCGTCCCACACGGCCGAAGTGCCGGGAAACCGCGAACAGTCGACCACCTGAGCCGGTTCGAAGGGGCCGTGGTAGGTGAGAACGACGGTGGCGCCGGCATCCACCCTGCTCCCGGCCGCCGGGTTCTGAGAGGTGACGACATATTCCAGATCCGGCCTCTGGGCCCCACCAAGGGTCCTGGCGTCTACGTTGAGCCCGTTTTGCCGGATCAGATTGGAGGCCTGTTCCAGGACCATTCCCGACACGTCGGGCACCGCCGCGGTCCGGGGCCCGCTCAGGGCTTCCTGAGTTAGGCTGAGGCAGACATCCGCATCGGCCCTGGCCACCTTAAGGCGTTCGAGATACCCTTTCGCCAATTCCAGAACATACTCGGCCATTTCAGTCTTTTCGTGTGCCTGGGTTATAGGACTATCTCCATCGGCACCCAGGTTTCCGAACAGCACCTGGCGGGATTCCCTCAATTTGGAAAGATTGGCCTTGAGATCCGTAATCATCTGAGAGGTGCTTTCCTCCTTGCCCCGTGCGGCATCCGAACACCTATTCACTCGGTCGTGCGCCTTTCCGATCCGGTTCACCAGCTGCTCTGCGTTTGTTAAGTCTCCAGCTTTTTTCCCGTCATCAGCGGGTTTCACGGCCTTTTTCAGCTCTTCCATGATTTCGTCTGCATGAAAACGAATCTCCTCCATGCGGCGGATCTTCTGCCCGGCAGAGGCCATCATTTCTTCGACGGCCTTGAGTTTTCTCTCGATTACGTCTGTCCTCCCGGATTAAGGTCGGCATTCTTCACTTCCTCCATCGCCGACAAAAGGGGCGCCATCTGATCATAGCTCCGGCGTGCGTTTTTCGCGGCTCCATTCGCTCCTTTCACGGCCTCTTCCGCCTGCTTCATCAGGCTACCCATGGAGGCCCGCTTTCCATCTATCCCGCTGAGTATTCGGTCCCCTTCTTTACTACTCAGGCCGTCCTTCACGGTCTTGACGCCTTCGCAGATTTTAAGGCTCAGAGCCTCCACCTTCTGAGCAGCCTCGCCGGTGCGGGCTGCCGCCTTTTCAGTCTCAGAATGGAACTTCAAAATGTCTCGGTAGAGTTGTCCGGCCTTGTTCCTCTCGGATTCAACGGAATTCAACCGCGCTCGAAGCAGAGAATCGGATGCCTGAATCTTCCGAGCCTCTTTCTCCGCGGCCCCGGCCTCCCTTTCGGCGGCAGAACAAAGGCTCTTCACGTCAGAGGCCGTTTCTTCAGCCTCACGTACCGCCACACGGAGGGCTTCCAACCGAGAGGCCGCATTCAGGGAGGCATCTCCGACGGAGAGACCTCCAGCATCCGCTTCCAACACCCCGAAGAGGTCCAGGCACACACGGGCCTCCTCGGCCGCAGATCCCGCTGCATCTCTGAAGATCTCGGCGACTTCGGCCGCTGAGACGAGGTCTGAGAGCGTGTCTCGAAATTCCCTACCAAGATTTGAGGGATCCTTCGATTGGGTGATCTTATCAACCCGTTCAGTCAGGGCGCTCATGGTGAGGGTGAGGTTCTGCAGGTCCGCGGCCAATTCGTCAGACTTCTTGCGCAGGCCTCTCGGGCAGAGGGCAAGGTTTGCGGCCATAGCGGAAACCTGTTTCGCCTTGTCTCGAATGGCGGCAAGGAGCCCTCGGACCTCCTGGTCCTTGGAGGACTTGAGCTTAGTCTCCGCCTCCGCGAGAAGTTCGGCCGCGCGTTTCTGGGCGTCCTTGAGTTTACGCCAGGTTTCATCGGCGGCGTCGGCGGCTTGATCGGCTTCGCCGCTGAAACGCGTGACTTCCTCCGCCCGTGCACGAATTTCCGCGATTTTCGCCTGAAATTCGACCAGGAACGCCAGTCCCTCTTGGTATGCGGCGGCATCAATTTGAGCCTTCTCTCTGAGTCGGACGGCCTTCCCGGCATGTTGGTCCGCATCCTTTGCTGCAACTATCGATGCGCTGGCAGCAGTCTGAGCACGCCGCTTATGCCCGAATTTCCGTTGCGGATCGGATTCCCCTTGCATGGCTTTGACGGCCACGCAGGTCTTCTCGGCCTCCTCTTCAGCTCTCTTGCGGGCGGTGACTGTGTCTGCCGCATACCGTCGGGCCTCGTCCGCGTCAGTCCTAAATCTGTCTGTGAGGCCTTCGATCTCTTCCATCCATCGAGGCGCACGTTTCATATTTTCAAGGAAACGACGCGCGTTATCGCGTACAAAGGCAAGGTTTTCGGAGGCTTTCCGGAGCGCTTGTTCGCCCCCAGGGCAAACTTTATCCAGCGTGCCGGCCGCAGTCCGTGTTTGGACCAGCAATTCATCCATTTTCGCCAACATACGCTGTCCTGCAACCTGTTGCATGTCGGTCTCAGAGACATCGCATTGTGAAAAGAACGCCTGAAGCTCATTCTTGCCCATCCGGAATATGGCCAAGACCGCGTGAGCGCCTGTGGCCATCTTTTGCCGGATAAGGCAGGTTTCTATGCGGCGGTAATCCTCGATGAGGAGCGCGGCCACTTCCTTGAAATTCATTGTTCGAGACGTATAGACGCCTGCGGACACAGCCTGCTCAAACAGCATGGTGCCCCAGTCCAGCCACTTGAGAAACTTAAGTGTAAAATCCTCCGTCGCCATCTTGACCCCTTCTTCTCGGACGCGCTGCCCCATGTCGCGTTGAGTTTGGCGCATGAGCAAATTTCGTCTTCCCGCTGACGGGGTCGTCAGTTCGATTTGCGTCAGCTGCTTCTGTGTGTCTGGAAGAATCTTCTGGAAGACTTGATTTTTCAGGCGCCCGCGCGCCGCCATGTCGAGCTCAATCTTCAAGGTCTTTTTGGTCTGTTTCAGCATGAACTGTTCGGTGGCGATACGACGAAAGGCGCTCTCCAGGCGTTCCTGGAATAGAGCGGAGACACTCTTCACTCGGGGCGCCCACGGGTCTTCTGCAGTAGGTTTCTGTTCTTGAATAATATATTTGGACCACCAGTATTCGGCTACGAGCGGGTCCACGCCCGCATCCCCCATATCGTCTATGAAGTTCTTTCGCAGGGCGTTTACTGTGGCGGTCACGATCGAGGCCCGAAGGATATCTTCCATGCAAGAGATGGATAGGCCTTTCAAACCTGGGTAGATGCTGTACGGTTCCACCGTCCCCAAGTCCTGCCTGGCTGAATGCCACTTTGGGGGGTTGGATTCCCAACGTTTTGTGATACCTAAATTGTGCCTGGCCGCCTCTGTAAGCCTTTTGCGCAAGATCGGCCATTCCTTGATGTAATGAACAACCTCCTTGACGGCGCAATCTAGGAGCGCATCGAAGAACTTATCCGCGTGGCCGGCGACCACGTATATAGCATCATCCAGCGTGTCCTCAATGAACTCATCCAGGTTGATGCCGAGATAACGCTCCACGGATCCGAAAAGATAACTTTGCAAAAACCGCTGCTTCTGTTCCTGATACAGGCTGTCGCATCTCAAGTAGGCAATGGTCGTGCGCAGGTAGCGAATGTGTGCGCTCCAAAGGCTGTCCCGCTGCGACATTCCGATCGGGTCGTCCTTTTTCGGGTCAGTCGAGGCACCCTCCAGGACCTCCCGGTAGGCATCGCGCGACCGGTTACGTTCCTCCTCGTAAAAGCTCAAATCGGCGTTTAGCTTGCTCCCCCGGCTGCTGTGAAAGGCCGCTTCCGCCTCGTCGCGCTGTTCGGCGGACCATTCGGCCACGATGCGAGAAACCGCGTTCCTGGCTTTGTCTCTCCGCGTTTCAAATGTTTTTTCCTCGGTCTCCAACTCCTTGACCAATGCCTCGTATCGGGGCGCCTCGTCTGCATAAGGACGCAGGCCCCACTGGGGCCCAGAGGCCCATGCCGAAAATTGGAAGGCCAGAAAAGAAACAAGAAGGATAGACCCAGCGCCCTTTGCCATCATGATATTCCTCGTTGATCGACACGAACGGTTTGCAAATTTTGCTACGGCCCCTTTTACCCGTTGTTCGTCCGGATGACAGCCTTGAGACCCATCTTTGGTTTCCCGACCGCTTCGTAGCGTGCAGCTTTCACACGCCCCCCGGTGACCGATGTGACCTTCCATTTTCCCACAAAGAGCTCCTGTCCCGAGCGGGTGACGTAGAAGAGCTCGACGATCTGGCCCAGTCGCACAGCCTTTTCAGACCCATCAGCTACGGAGACGAAGATGTCGGTTCCCTGAACCTCAGCCACCTTCCCCACCACCGGCCCGGAGGGTTTTGTTTCCATCCTCAAAGAGCGCTCCAATTCTTCGGGGGATCTGGAAGAGGGTTCGGGACCCATGCCGCTCACGTCCAGTGCGGGCGGGTGTTCTTTTGTGATGGTTTTCTGTATCCGCTTGTTCTCCGCGTCCGGTCTGCGGATGGAGGCGATGACTTGCATGCCTTGTCGAGGGTCTGGCATTACGGTTACCGGGCGGACGGTCACGAGCTTCCCCTGGCAGGAGGTTACCTCGAATACGCCCAGGGGAAGGGGCATCATCCCCGCCATGTACGTGAGGTCCAATTGGTCACCAACCTTGAAAGGGTGCTTGAGGTCTAACTCGAGCGTGATGAGGTGGGCGCCTGAAACCCGGGCCACCTTGCCATAGGCCTGCCCCTCGGGGAAGGTCTCACCCAGAAGCGATACCCCCCCTTGAGAAGGACTTACGAAGGTCAGAAAGAGGAGGAGCAGGACTCCCCCAAAAAAAGACTTCTTGTGCATGGACTTGCTCCTTTTCATCGGCAGTGGCCGACCAACCTTTGTTTCGCCGAAAGGTTCGTTTCTATCGTGATTGATGCTTGACGTCTTTTCCCAGGAGAGATTCAATTTCAAAAAATTTCAAGTCTCGAGCAGTGTCGAGAGGAGTCCTGCCCTCGGTATTGGCAAGCGAAGCGTCGGCTCCTTTATCCAGGAGGAATTTCACCAGTTGCCCTTTTCCGTTCATGACCGCTATGTGAAGAAGCGTATCGCCGAACTTATCCTTCGCGTTGATGTCCGCCCCTTTTTGAAGGAGGAGGGCGAGAACTCTTTGCCCCATAATGGCATCCATTCCGAAGAACCACTGTTTGGCCCAAAGAAAGGGTGTCTCCCCACCTCCAGGCTCGACGGCATTCACATTCGCCCCTGCGGAAAGAAGGAACAGGATCATTGCGGGGGCCCTTTCCTTCAGTACTGCGTAGTGAAGGGCGGTCGCCCCCTGCGAGTCCACGAGGCGAGGGTCGCCTCCGGCCTTCAGAAGCAAAGAGACCATCTCTGCCGATTCCGCACCCATGAGCGGGGTCTGTCGCGTATCCTTCATCCGGCTGTTCACATCTATCCCTCGGTCGATCATCTCCTTGACGGCTTCCATGTCATTTTGCCCCACAGCAGTGCTGAGAGCGACAGCTGCAGGTGGAACCCGGTCCTTACTCCCTTCGATGGCCGGACCTCTTTGGATAAAGAACAAAACATTCCCGCCCTCTTTTTTGGTCTTTTCTTTCGATGTACCGCAGATGACCGGCCTCTCTCCACCCTGATCGAAGGCGGCCCTGCCCCCTTCCTCCGCTTTGACGCCCCCTTCGACCTTGGGGTGCCCGGAAGAAAAGTCCTCCTGCATCCTCAACCCAAAAGGAAAAACTGCCGTACCGCCAATCGGATGGTTATTAGCCCGCAGAATGACAACGAACCACAGCAGGCAACCAAGCATAAGTGAAGAGACAAATAGCAACCGTGCTTTTTTAGACATTGACCTTATACCCCTGTTTTTGGACAGTGAGTAGAGTTTTTCCGGCATTATGTCTTAATATCGGTTTTGAAACCGATAGTTGTAAAATGTTATCAAAATTGATTTTATTGACTTTCCATGCACAAGAGCAAAGTGGGAACTGCCTTTCCCCACCAAACAAAAAAATACCCCATATCCTGATTTCGGAAATGGGGTGGTCACAGTTGACATCCATTTTGGCCCCTGTTTAAGGTGTTTTCTTCGGATGTTCGCCAGTGGAGTTCTTAGCGGTATGACTATAGGAGATTTGCGGTTATTGTTGCAAGTGTTTTATAAACCGAACATAGTATGTACACGAAAAAAATTGCCATCATGGATGAGATCGACGTCATTTGAACATCCTCCTGGATCGAAGACGATTTACAAAGAAGGAGTCAAAATGTTTTGAACGACGTCATGCGCTGAAAGCCTGGAGAACAGCCAATGGGACGCCCATGCATTTATGCGTTTCTTTTCCGGCTAAGGCATGATATAGAGAATTCATGCCAAGACAATCACGAATAGACGCTCCTGGAGCATTGCATCACATTATTTGCCGAGGGATGGAACGGCGCCGGATATTCGAAGATGACGAGGACAGGGACAATTTTGTCAAACGACTCGGCAGCATCTTGTCGGAAACAAAGACGTCCTGCTATGCCTGGGCTATTATTCCAAATCATTTCCATTTGTTACTCCGAACCGGAAGAGCATCCATCAGCACGGTCATGCGGAAACTTTTGACCGGATACGTGGTAAGCTTTAATCGCCGCCACAAAAGGAGCGGACACCTTTTTCTCTCCGAGCCGTAGGCAAAACCGATATAAATCCATTCTTTGCCAGGAAGATACGTATTTACTTGAATTAGTGCGATATATTCACTTGAATCCTCTGCGGGCAGGCCTTGTACCTGATCTGAAACAGTTATCCGGATTTGTTTACTGTGGTCACAGTCGGATAATGGGAACGGTTAAAAGCGGCTGGCAGGATGTTGATAAGGTTCTTGGGATGTTTTCCGCGCACGGAAAAAGTGCCAGGATTTTCTCGTTCCCATGCTCCAGCGTGGGAACGCATACGGGTAGTGATCGATCGCAAGGTCTGCATTCCCACGGAGGACCGTGGGAACGAGGGGAAGGTCGGAAGCCGGGGCTCACCGGCGGTGGGCTGGTCCGGAGTGTAGGCGGTTGGCAGGAGTTAAACGCATTGCGGCGGGAAAAAGTCCACTTTAAAAGCGATGAACGCATTCTTGGTGACAGCGACTTTGTGGAGACTGTCCTTGATTTCGCATCCGAGGAGATGGAGCGAAAATACCGGCTGAAGGCCGATGGGTATACCTTTGAAGGAGTTGGCAAGAGGGTTGCCGAACTATTTGATATGTCTCATTCTGATGTGACGACCCCTGGCAAACAACCTCGCCGGGTACAAGCCCGTAGCGTATTGTCATTCTGGGCTGTCCATGAATTGGGCATGTCGGCGACCGCCGTGGGTCTGAAGCTGGGGCTTAGTCAGTCCGCCACAAGTAGAGCGGTCCAAAGGGGTCGAGTTATTACCCGGGAGTTGGGGTTGAATCCGAATAGGTTTAGAAATGCATAAACGCATGGGCGTCCCCATAAGCCCATAAGCCGCCATAAACTACCGCTGCAATCCCGACATGTTAAAGAAAAATATCCGTGCGTGGCAATTCCGGGTAGCCTGAATCAGAGGATTAAGGGAGGCGCAGTACATGGAAAAAAATAATCTGTCTTACACTGAGTACATGATCATTGTTGAACAGGCGCCTATCATGATTTGGAGGGCGAATCTCTCAACCGAGTGTGATTATTTCAATCAACAGTGGCTGGACTTTACCGGACGACCCATCGAACAGGAGATTGGAAATGGTTGGGCGGAAGGCGTTCACCCTGAAGATCTGGACAGGTGCATTGAAATATACCTTTCGGCTTTTGAAAACCGTGAAATCTTTGAAATGGAATACCGTCTCCGAAGGCACGACAGTGAATATCGATGGATATTCGATCGCGGTGTGCCTTTTAACGATGCCCACGGGAACTTCGGCGGCTATATCGGCAGTTGCATCGATGTCACGGAAAATGTAGAGGCACGAAGATTGATCCTGCAGGAAAAAGAAACTGAGATAAAGCACCTGCGCGGTATGCTCCCCATATGCGCTTCGTGCAAAAAGATCCGGGACGACAAAGGATACTGGAAACAGATTGAAAGTTACATCAGAGACCACTCCGAAGCGGAATTCAGCCACGGTATTTGTCCTGAATGTTTGGAAAAGCTGTATCCCGAATATAGCGATACGCTTTTAAAGCCGGACCCGAAGTTGTCTTCGGACTTCGAGGAGAAACACAATTGATGCCGAAGAGCAGTCTTGAAAACAGGCAAGGTGTCGCCGGATTTTAAGATTTCGCGGACAATCGCGCGTTCGTCATTGATATTTCGAAATGATGGCATTCAAACGGCCGTCGTCCTTCATGGCTGCCAGCTCTTTGTTAAATATCTCAATAAATGGACCCCAGTTCTGTTTGGGGGTGAACATGAATCGGCGCCCCGCCTTTCCCACCGGTTTATCCGAAAAGAGAACCTCCCTTTGAATTCCGTATTCCGCCGGATCACCCAGAGCGCCACAAGCTTAGGGAATCAGAACTTACAAATATACCGTTTTATGCGGAATGGGGGACATCTTTACTTATCTTTCTTTTTTGCTGCCGTTTTTCTGTTTTTGGAGCTGAATTATCTGTTCCATGGAATTGGCATTGAATACTGTATTGTTTATTTGATTGGAAAGATTGATGACCTGAGCCGGCTTTTGAATGTTTCTAATGCCCTTGATATTCTGTGCGTTTAAATCGAGTTCATTTAAATCGATCATTTTCACGCTTCTGTCATGGTAGGTATGAAAATAATACCGGCGGTTTTTCAGGTCCGAAGCGCTGGTCCATTGGGTGCTGTCGGAAATGACGTGGCCTAAATGCTTTTCACGAATAGAGCCTTTCGGAATGTCAAACTGATTCAGAATATGAAAAGCGATGCAGATGCCCTCGTCTACATTTTTACCTTCATAAGCAGCGTTCGCCAAAAATGCCGCGCGGACAAACCGTGAGGGGGGTGTAAAATCTCCAGGAAGGCCTATGGCACCGGACCCCTGACCAAACTGGGCAAAAGTTTTATTCCCAATGGTGGAGGGTGGATTATTGAACGCTTTCAACCCGATATAGTTCTGCTGGTTTGATATGTGCCAGTGATAAACAGGACAATTGGTGATGGCGTTGACTTCGTTGTCGTAAATATTCAGTTTGCCGCCAACATATTCAATAACGGCAGCGTCACCGGTTTCATCCGTAACAAAATAATGCAGATCCATGATGGGACCCAGTTCGGGCATTTTAATGGAGAAAACCACGATTTTCGGCAATTTCTCACGGACTTCAGAAACAGTCGCGCAGGTGCTCAAGATCCAAGACGTCAAATCCAAGGAGGATATTGCACGGGAATGCATGTCTCCGGTCAAGGCTTCAAATTCCGCGCACCCTGGAAAAAGGAATGATCCGCAGGCAAGGCCCTTTTCATTTAGACCGTCCGCCACAAGAGGGGCGCCAAAGGGGTTAAACCCCACATAGGCATAGGTTGTTTTCCATGACATTCCGGGCTTTCCGGAAGCCGTCTGCCCCTGGCATGGGTAATTCCGGGGGACAACGATCAGGTTAAACGGCATCTGCTCCGCACTGAACTCCAGCGTGCGGGCAAAAATAAAATGGCCGTCTTCTGTTTTGAGCTGAATTCCCGTACATGCATGGCCTTTCATGGAAACCAGGACAAACGTGAGCACCAAGGCCATCGATACCATAAAACGCATATATTGTCGCTTTCGCATAAGCCACCTCCTTTTGGTTCTTTGCCACCAGCAACCGGTTCACCCAAAACGGCTTTGACCTGAAATGGATAAGTGTTTTCAATAATACAGATATCAGGAACTGTTGGCAAGCGTCAAGTATTGCCAGCTGACCCATAACTGCCCGACTGGTAGCGCCGACTTTCCAGCCGATGTTCTTTTCGTCGTTTTCCAAAATGCGCTTCATCAACATGTCCTGGATCTCATAGGCATTTTCCAAACCGACGGTGCCAAAGGTTGAAGAAAGAGAACCAATGCTGACGGGGTATGCGGTAAGCTTCAACCTCAGGCACAAACGGCATGGTCAGCTCTTTTAAAATCGTTAAAAACCCATTATTTGTCAGGAGGACGCCTATCTCAAGGAGCTGGTATGCCATATCCATTTAAACCCATTGAGGGCAAAAATCGTTATTGACGTATCCGCGCTTAACAATTACACCTACTGTGGTCATAGAGTCTTACTGAAAAGAGAGTAACATCCATGGCAGGATAGCGGACACGTACTGTCTTACTTTGGCAAATCGCTTAGTGAGGCTCAAAAGGGGTACCTCCAATATAGGGATCGGGTATGCTGTGCGAAGGGGTGAGCGAATCGCCAAAGAAAAGAATTATAGATTAATGGATTGAGTTATTTACTTAATGGTGGATGTCCCCTATCCCCCCAGTTGAGGAAATATGTTTGGGATTGAAAATTTTATCGTTTTTATGACGACTGGCATTCTGCTCAATTTGATGCCTGGTCCGGATTCTTTATATATAATTGGCAGGAGTCTGAGTCAGGGAAGATCTGCGGGAATTTTTGCAGTTTTGGGAATTAGCACAGGATCTCTTTTCCATACATTCATGGGCGCCTTTGGTTTATCAGCCATCTTACTTTCATCAGCAAAAGCATTTATGTTTGTAAAATATGCCGGGGCAATCTATTTGTTTTATCAGGCTATTCTTCTAATAAAAGATTCTCGAAAGGAATCTGTAATTGAAGAAATTGAGATCCCCAAAGAGAATCATTTGAAGGTATTTGAGCAAGGTGCAATAACAAATATTCTCAATCCTAAAGTTGCATTATTCTTTATGGCCTTGCTTCCTCAGTTTATCTCGGCTACAAGTCCCAGCAAGTTTTTATCATTTATTTTTCTTGGCTCTGTATTTATTACTACAGGTACTATTTGGTGTCTGTTGCTTGCGATTTTTTCTTCATTTTTTGGAAAGAAACTTCGGAGTAGCTCAGAAATTTCAAAATGGTTGTTAAGGCTAAATGCAGGATTGTTCGCTTATCTAGGCATCAGACTTGTTTGTATGAAAGCGGACTGATCTGGTGCTGTAACAAATGCTTTAACGGGACATCTAACCGCGCTATCGCGCGGTCAGCCGCCCGTTAAGCATGGCGTTATGTGAAGGGAGGTGCAAATGAGAAAACCCTTGCAGCCAGGAATTGAGCACAAGTTGGCGTTCACAATCACTGGGTCGAAGACAGTCCCCGCATTGTATCCAGAATCAAGTGAGTTCCAGGCTATGCCCTGCGTTTTTGCAACCGGCTACATGGTCGGTTTGATCGAATGGACCTGCATCCAAGCGGTAAACCCCTTTCTTGACTGGCCGGAAGAACAAACAGTGGGTACCCATATTGACGTGAGCCACATTGCTGCGACCCCACCTGGATTAGAAGTCACCGCCAAAGTCAAGCTTGTGGAGGTAGATGGCCGACGGTTGGTGTTTGAGGTGGAGGCTCATGACGGGATTGACCTCATTACGCGTGGCACGCATGAACGTTTTATCATTAATAAGAAGAAGTTCGATCACAAAATGAAATCCAAGGGCAGGAACACATAACCACGGAACTCAGGCTAACACAAAAAGCCTACGGAATTTTGTACCAACCTGGAGGGCAGTGCACGGCTTTTTGGGCAGCAGGGATAATTTTCAAACAGGCTCTAATATAAGGAAATATCTCCGTTTCAAGGATGGTCGGAAATGCGCGCCGAAGGGGTGCACTTTTTTCAGGGCGCCATCCCTTTTCCAGAAAAAGGACACAGTGTTCCTTCCAAACCCTTCGAACGAGATGGGGGCGATCCTCATATCCAATGCCCGGGTCCTCGACTGGCTGGGTGATATCATGATGAAAGCCAAGAGCGGGAAAAGCAAAGATTAGGAGGAAATCATGGGTGGCTTTCCTGAATTTGATCGGTATGACGCGATGGGACTGGCCGAGCTGGTCAAGCAGAAGAAGGTAACACCGTCGGAATTGTGCGAGGAGGCTATCGAAAGGATTGAGCGGGTCAATCCGCAACTCAATGCCGTTGTGACGCGAATGTACGATCTGGGCCGTAGGGAAGCCGCGAACCCTCTTCCTGAAGGGGCTTTCACCGGAGTGCCTTTGCTCATTAAAGACCTTCATTACGCATATGCCGGAGTGCCCATGACATCAGGATGCAAGGCGCTCAGGCATTACATCCCGGAACATGACTGTGAAATGGTCATTCGCTTCAGGAAAGCCGGCGCGGTAATAATCGGCAAGACCAATACTCCGGAATTCGGGCTTCTGGGAGTAACCGAACCGGAACTCTTTGGTCCCTGCCGCAACCCTTGGAATACAGACCACACGCCGGGCGGCTCCAGCGGCGGCTCCGCCGCGGCCGTAGCCGCCAGGATGGTACCCATGGCCACAGGTGGAGACGGGGGCGGCTCCATTCGAATACCCTCCGCCTATTGCGGTCTTTTCGGGCTCAAACCTTCCCGCGGTCGCAACCCTACAGGACCGGATTATGGCAGTGTATGGCAGGGGGCGGACCAAAACCATGTCATCGCAAGATCAGTAAGAGACAGTGCCGCCATGCTGGACGCAACCCAGGGGCCGGACACGGGCGCGCCGTACGAAATTCGACCACCACAGCGATCATATCTGGAGGAAATGGAATCAAACCCTGGAAAGCTCAAAATAGCCTTTCAAACCAAATCCCCTATCGGCACCCCGGTAGATCCCGAGTGCGTCAAGGCCGTGGAAAATGCAGCCCATCTGTTGGAAGAAATGGGACACCATCCGGAAGAAGCCGGCCCGGAAATCGACGGGCTCGGTTTGGCCAAAAGCTATCTGGCCATGTATTTCGGTGAAGTGGCGGCCGATATAGAAGCATTGGGCGCCATTCTAAATCGCAAGGCAGGCCCCAAGGATGTGGAGCCCATGACCTATGTCCTCGGCTTGTTAGGACAGAGCTTTTCTTCAGGCTATCTGGTGGAAGCCTTGCGCAGATGGGACCAGGCTGCAAGAAAAATGGGGCAGTTTTTTAAGAAATATGATCTTTACATGACCCCCACAACCGCCTATCCCCCGGCAAGGATAGGAGAGATTACACCCAAACCCCTTGAAATGTTGTTGATAAAAGCAGTCAATTTTTTGAAATGCGGGTGGATTTTAAAAGCTTCGGGTATCGTGGACACCCTTGCGGAGAAAAGCCTTGAAAGGACGCCCTTTACCCAACTGGCGAATCTTTGCGGCCTTCCGGCAATTTCCGTTCCCCTTCACTGGACACCATGGGGGATGCCCTTGGGGGTCCAATTCATCGGACCTTTCGGTAATGAAGCCGTGTTGTTCCGATTAGCGGGACAGTTGGAAAAGGCACAACCGTGGTTCGACAGGAAACCAGGGGTAACATCTTAAAGAGACAGTCCATATTCACTACTCTGTATTTTAAGGGGGGGCAATGGCGCAAAGTCAGGAGGAACCCTTGAGGTGGGTATCCCGCAATGTTGGCGGCAGCTTATCCCCGGCGTTATCTGTTGAAAGAAAACAAGAAGGAAGCTTCCAAAAATGATTGATCATCGAAACACCCCTCAAGACAACCATCACCATGAGCACGGACATGGACAGAGCGCCCATGTCCATACACACGGTGCCATTGACCCATCTATTTTTACCACTCAAAGGGGAATATGGGCCATTAAGTGGTCTTTCGTTGGGCTGTTCGCTACTGCTGTTTTTCAGATCGTGATCGTTTTGTTTTCCGGTAGTGTGGCGCTTCTTGCCGACACGATTCATAATATCGGCGACGCCGCCACTGCCATTCCGCTGTGGGTTGCTTTTAGGCTTGCACGCCGAAAACCTAATAGACGATTTACCTATGGCTACGGTCGCGTAGAAGACTTGGCAGGTGTAGCAATCGTGCTCACTATTCTGTTAAGCGCTATTGTTGCGGGTTATGAGTCCATTGATCGTTTCTTTCACCCCCAGACCGTAAAGTATCTCTGGGCGGTAATCGTCGCATCGATAGTCGGTTTCATCGGCAATGAAGCGGTGGCCCAATTCCGCATTAAGGTCGGTAATGAGATCGGTAGCGCCGCCCTCGTCGCCGATGGGCATCACGCCCGAGTAGACGGTCTCACCAGTCTATCCGTGCTTTTTGGTGCTGTCGGGGTCTGGCTGGGATATCCACTGGCTGACCCTATTGTCGGCTTGCTCATAACGGTGACAATTCTCCGAATTGTATTGGAATCCGGAAAATCCATCTTTACCCGTATGCTTGACGGGGTGGACCCGGAGATCATCGATGAAATCAGTCACGCCGTAAACCATACCGCGGGGGTAAGCGACATCTCTGAAGTGCGGGTAAGATGGTTGGGGCACCGCCTCCATGCCGAACTGAATATTGCCGTAAGTCCACAGCTTTCAGTCGAAAAGGGACATGAGATAGCGAAGGAAGTACGACACCGTCTCTTGCATCAGTTGCGGTATCTTTCCAATGCTACGATCCATATTGATCCAATCAATGCATCAGGAGAGGCATATCACCGCATTGATGAGCACGAACATGACGACTTGCCTGCCCATTCACATTGAATAAAGCGGGCCAATAGGGACGCCCATGCATTTATGCGTTTCCTTTCCGGCTAAGGCATGATATAGAGAATTCATGCCAAGACAATCAAGAATAGACGCTCCTGGAGCGTTGCATCACATTATTTGCCGAGGGATAGAACGGCGGCGGATATTCGAAGATGACGAGGACAGGGACAATTTTGTCAAACGACTCGGCGGCATCTTGTCGGAAACAAAGACGTCCTGCTATGCCTGGGCGATTATTCCAAATCATTTCCATTTGTTACTCCGAACCGGAACAGCGTCCATCAGCACGGTCATGCGGAAACTTTTGACCGGATACGTGGTAAGCTTTAATCGCCGCCACAAAAGGAGCGGACACCTTTTTCAAAACCGATATAAATCCATTCTTTGCCAGGAAGATACGTATTTACTTGAATTAGTGCGATATATTCACTTGAATCCTCTGCGGGCAGGCCTTGTACCTGATCTGAAACGGTTATCCGGATTTGTTTACTGTGGTCACAGTCGGATGATGGGAACGGTTAAAAGCGGCTGGCAGGATGTTGATAAGGTTCTTGGGATGTTTGCCGCGCACGGAAAGAGTGCCAGGAGAGCGTATGCTCAATTCGTCGGCAAAGGCGTTTCCGAAGGTCGGAAGCCGGGGCTCACCGGGGGTGGGCTAGTCCGGAGTGTAGGCGGTTGGCAGGAGTTAAACGCATTACGGCGGGAAAAAGTCCACTTTAAAAGCGATGAACGCATTCTTGGTGACAGCGACTTTGTGGAGACTGTCCTTGATTTCGCATCCGAGGAGATGGAGCGAAAATATCGGCTGAAGGCCGATGGGTATACCTTTGAAGGAGTTGGCAAGAGGGTTGCTGATCTATTTGACATGTCTCATTCTGATGTGACGACCCCTGGCAAACAACCTCGCCGGGTACAAGCCCGTAGCGTATTGTCATTCTGGGCTGTCCATGAATTGGGCATGTCGGCGACCGCCGTGGGTCTGAAGCTGGGGCTTAGTCAGTCCGCCACAAGTAGAGCGGTCCAAAGGGGTCGGGTTATTGCCCAGGAGTTGGGGTTGAATCCGAATAGGTTTAGAAATGCATAAATGCATGGGCGTGCCTATAAGCCAGGGGATCAGTCAAAGCCAAGCCGTTATCCGCTAAAGAGGCTTTTCGCCGCACCAGACAAAATGTCGTACGAAGCCATAAGCCGGTGAAGCCTAACCCTCAAAAACAACCCCTGCACTCTATTTTTCTGTACTCCCCCTGTATTGTTTTCATATTTCCCTTGACTTCTCCTTTAATTTCCATATGATTTCATATAATTAAACCCTGAATCTCCCTCAAGAGGTTCCCCGTGGAGTACCCCCCTCAAATTGGATCCAGATGTGCAAGAAATGGTAAAAAAGGTGCTGAAACGGACTAAAAAACCTACCTTCCAAACGCTTGCCGTAAATATTCCCGGGATTGTTTACCGGGTGCACCTCAGAGGACATAAGAGGACTATATTTTTCAACGACACGCTTGAACAAATGACAGGATATAAAAGCTCTGAGCTAATGACAGGAGAAATGTGCTCAATCGATCCAATAATCATTTCTGAGGATCACTCTTATGTCTTACAGGTTGTGCGGGATGCTCTCAGGCACAAGACGCCCTTTGAGATTGAATACCGCATAAAACACAAAAATGGAGGCATTAGGTATTTTCTTGAAAGGGGAATCCCTGTTTATAAGAGTGATGGGAAACCGGAATTTATTGATGGCGTCATATTGGATATCACTGAACGCAAGCAGATTGAGGATTCTCTATCTTTCAAAGATCATGTCATCAAGAATTCTTCAAGTATCATTGCTACCTGTGACTTGGAAGGGAATATGACATATGGAAATCCTTCTTTCCTCAAGCAGTGGGGTTTTGAAGATCCGGAAGAGTTTTTGGGGAAACCTTTTTGGAAATTCTGGTTGGTTAAGGACAGACTTGATGAAATCATGCGGACGCTCAGAAGCGGAGAATCCTGGTTCGGGGAGGTCAAGGCTGTAGGGAAAGATGGAGCGATTTTCGATGTCCAGGTGTCAGCCGCCATGGTCTTTGATAGCGAGGGCAACCCTTTTGGGCTAACGTCTACTTCAATAGATATGACCGAGCACAAGAGGGTAGTGGAGGCGTTGAGAGAGAGCGAGGAGAAGTTCCGTTCACTCGTTGAGACCACGAGCGACTGGATATGGGAAGTGGACGCCGATGGCGTCTATACATACGCGAGTCCACGGGTTTACGATCTTCTCGGTTACGAACCAGAGGAAGTTCTCGGCCGAAAACCATTTGATTTCATGCCCCCGGACGAATCTGCCCGTATTTTGGGGGAGCTTTCCGGGATTGCCAAGGAGCCTAAAGCGTTCGTCGGCATTGAGAATGTGAACATCAGGAAGGACGGCCAAAGAGTGGTTCTCGAAAGCTCCGGTGTGCCCAGGCTGGATGCCCGGGGGAATCTCCTGGGTTACCGCGGAATCGATCGCAACATCACGTACCGAAAACATGCAGAGAAAGTCCTCAAGATGGCTCACGATGATCTGGAGCTTCGTGTACACGAACGTACCGCCGAACTGAAAAAACGTGCTGAACAACTGACCAGGTTGAGTTCTGAACTCACACTGGCCGAGCATCGGGAACGCAGCCGCATTGCCAAGATCCTTCACGATCATATACAGCAATTGCTGGTGGGGGCTAAAATAAACCAGGAGCTTTTGATTAATTCAATCAGTAAGACGACGAAGTCCGCGGCCGAGCTTGTCCTTGATCTCATCAACCGAGCGATAAAGGAAATGCGTTCACTGAATGCAGAACTTGCACCACCCGTCCTCAACTCAGGCGATCTTTCAGCTTCGTTGAAATGGCTCGCTCGATGGATGCACGAAAACCAAAGTTTTGATGTGAAGTTGAAATCCGAAACCTCAATCGTTCTGGATCGAAAAGATCTTGCTGTTTTGCTTTTCCAGTCGATAAGAGAGCTTCTTTTTAACGCACTCAAGCACTCCGGCGTGAAATCGGCAGCCGTAAAAATGGAACGTCAAAATGGAAACTTGCGAGTGGTTATCAGCGATCAGGGAGTGGGGTTTAATGCCGAGCGCGCATGGAATGATGCAGAATCGGACCAAAAGTTCGGGCTAATCAGTATTCGCGAGCGGCTGCAGTATCTCGGCGGCAGATTGGAAATTGAAAGTACGCCCAATGCAGGATCTGCAATTTCCCTGATTGTTCCACTGGATGAGGCAAAATCAACTGAAAAGGAGCCCCTGGTCTCGTGCAGGGACATTCACGAAAGGCCTGTTTCCACTACTTTTGATCAGGGATTAGAAAGGAAAATACATGTAATGGTCGCTGACGATCATGCGGTTATGCGGGAAGGCTTGTCCCGGATGCTCATTTCGCACCCTGACATAGAGGTGGTGGGCGAAGCATCGGACGGGGAAGAGGCGGTTCATCTGGCACGGGAACTTCTTCCGGATGTCATTTTGATGGACATCAGAATGCCGAACATGGACGGCTTGGAAGCGACCCGCATCATCCACGCGAAATTTCCTCACATCCGCATCATTGGGCTTTCCATGTATGATGAAGAGGATCAGGCTGCTTTGATGACGGCTGCCGGGGCATTTGCATACCGTTTAAAGAGCGGCAACACGGATAGCCTGCTTGCTGCAATAAGGGGTGAAGTAGAATAAGCCTCGGTGCGGCGATTCAGGATCTCCACCGCGGCATTAGGGGCTTCGGCAAAAAGCCGCCGTCCCTGACTCAAGCCATTGGGAGAAAGATTGATCATGGACGAAGACTATATGCCCATCAACTGGCAGGAAGGGACCGGCGAGAGCACTGAAATGGGCTATCTCAATCGCAATGGCCAACAATGTTTCGGTCATTGCGGCGTTCAGGGAACCGATTCCGGACAATATGCCTATAAAACCGAATGTACAATCTGCGGCTATGTCTATGGAACAAATGGATCAGACATGCATGAAAGGCGCTGTCCAGAATGTCAAAAGGGAGCGCCCGGCATCAGGTCCTGGGAAATTATTGAAAGCTAGTGTCCATCCATTGATCTGATTAAGGATGACACGGGTTTCCAATCCAAAAATGAGCGAAGGAAAGGAAGGGCGGAATGCTTAATGTCATAGGGATTGCCTGGTATAAGGACGAGGACACTTACCGCAGGTCGCTTAAGATCTTTACCGATTCCGAAAATATGCCCGCCAGTTTTGAAGACTGGCAGGCTCTTGTCGAAAAGGAATGCGAATTAATCAAGGGTAGCGGCAATATCGCCATTCGCGCAGAAATTGATCCGGAGACGTTTACCGCTTGGTGCGCATCCCGCGAATTAGAAGCCAATTCCCGGGGGAGAATCGCGTTCGTCAACCATGTGAAACTTGAGTATGAAACGACCGGCAGGGGAACAGTTATTGAATAGGGGTGGGATGCGGGTCATAAGAAAATAAGTAATGTAACGTGTCGGATAAAAAAAGGAATTCCTGCCAAGTTTTCCAGAGACCGGCGAGGTTGGGTAGATAGGCGATACATGGAAGCCTTTCCATCTATACTAACCGCTGGTCGCAACAAAGAGCTGTCCTTAAAACATAACCACGCGCTGAGCTGGGCGTCCGGTACCAACATATGATGAATTTGAGTAATATGGGTTTCGACCAATGGTTTCAATCGCATGTCAGTGACTTGCGTCAAGAGGGCCGGGACATTGCGCGTATATCGGCAGTTGACCGCGGCTCCTACCTCATCAGAAATCTAACAAAGGAAGTCCCGGCTGAACTCGCCGGGAAGTTCCATTTCCAGGTAGAATCTCCGATTGACCTGCCGTGTGTCGGCGATTGGGTAACAGTGCAATATCACAACAACGACGCTGCAGCAATTATTCATGAGGTGTTTCCGAGAAAGACCTTTTTACGCCGCAAATCCGCCGGTAAAAATGTGGATTTCCAGATGATTGCGGCCAATATTGACGTCGCTTTCATTGTTCAGTCGTGCCACTTTGACTTCAATGTGCGAAGAATGGATCGGTACTTGGTGATGGCAGCAGACGGGGGTGTTGAACCGATTGTTGTTCTCACCAAGACGGACTTGATCGCCCCTGAAGAACTGGAACAGGAGCTTGCCGCCATTACATCGAGCACCATTACAGCCAGAGTCCATGCCCTCAGCAATATCACGGGCATCGGATTTGACGAATTCCAGCAGGTGCTAGTCTCGGGAAGAACATATTGCCTGCTCGGTTCATCGGGGGTCGGCAAAACAACACTCCTCAACCGCCTGATCGGACAAGACGCTTTTGACACAAAGGCCGTTAGTGGAACGGGAGAAGGCATACATACCACTGCGCGTCGCCAACTCATTGTTCTTAATCAAGGTTCCATGTTGATAGACACCCCAGGAATGAGAGAACTGGGCCTTCTCGGTGTGAGCGAAGGGGTCAACCAAGGCTTTGAAGACATCGTCGGGCTTTCCCTGAATTGTCGCTATCCGAATTGTGGCCACACGAAGGAACCCGGCTGTGCGGTCCGAACCGCAGTCACAAACGGTGCATTGACTGAAGAGCGCTATTCGAATTATATGAAACTCAGGAAAGAGTCAGAGCACTATGAAATGTCCTACTTGGACAAACGAAAAAAGGACAGGGCATTCGGACGGTTTGTTAAGACAGCAAAAAAGAATATGAAGAAATGAAGGCCGTGCAACCAGCAGGGCTAATTCATCCACAAGGGAAAATCGAAATTGAGGTGCATTCGAAAAGGAACGATGAAGGATTTCTTCACGAAAAGCGGGTTTTCTCTTTTTACAGTGATGATTTTCCTGCTTGGGAGCGTATTGCTTGCGCCGGGAACGGTCCGCGGTGAAACCATCTCTTTTCCCCTGAAACTGGATTACCCTTTTCTTGAAACCCTGTTGATTCACGCGACTTTTACCGATCCGGACCAGACGCTGGTCGTTACCGACCCGGACAACGACTGCCAGAAAATTTCTCTCTCGAATCCCAGCCTCAGGAGTGAGAATAATCTGTTGAGGATCGAAGCCGCAGTTCATATGAAAGGGGGAACCCGTATGGGGGAAAGCTGTGTATTCCCCATCGAATGGGACGGATATCTGGTGGCGCATATGAAGCCACGGATAAGCCCCGGAAACTGGCGGCTGTCCTTTGATACGGTGGATTCCGTTCTTCTGGACAAAAATCACCGGCCTGACAGCCTGATGGGCCATTTGTGGGATTTTTTTAAAGGACCTGTCATGGCGAGCATGGGACAAATCCATATCGCGCTCAATGAGCCGATAGAGCAACTGACGCCTTTCTTGCTTTCCTGCGTGCCTGAAGCAGACCATCCCCATGTAAAGGCCATGCTTGAGAGTTTCAGGCCGGGAGTGGTTGTCGCCGAACCTGAAGGATTGACAATAAATATCCTTGCTGACATTGAAACCGTGCCGACCACTGGGGAGCCACCGGCTCCGGCGGCCCTTTCTCGGGAGGAGATTGACGCCTTCATCGAAATCTGGGAAACATGGGATTCTTTTTTGGTTCAGACCCTGATGTCGCTGCAGGATATGCCTTTAACGGCAGAAGAACGGGAAACGCTTCTGACCGTGTTGTTGGATACACGATATCGATTTGTTGCCGAATTGGAGGCGGATGCCCCGTCTTCCCCGAGAGATTTTGTGCGGGAGCTGTTTGTGAATGCATGGGGAAAACTCTCCCCCATATTAAAGAGCCATCTGTCCAGGCAGCCGTCTTCGAATTCATGGGGATACCTCGCATTCTTTACCGCATCGGATCTGTTGGCGGCTTTGGATAAATTGGGACCGGCCATAAATATCGAAATCAGTCGAAACGGATTTGTCCGGCTGGCCCGGATGTTATCTGAGAACAAAGCCCTTATCCTGCGGTACAGCATGCTGATTGATCCGGGTTTGAGAAAGCTTATGGGAATGGAACCGCCACCGGAGTTCACCAGCCCGGCCTTTGACGAAAGACTTCTTGAACAGGAAGACCCGAGAATGGAAATCCCACCTACGTCCATGACTGTTCCGCAGTGGTTCATCTCGGGGGTTTACAAGGCCATGATGCCCGGCATGTGCTGGGCGGAAAAACCGGGGACCTCCCTCTCCCTGAGTGATTTGAAACAGTGGCTGGTGACCAAGGACAATGTGGAGAACCATATCCAAAAAATCAAAACCATCCTGGAGGCCGCAACCAAAAAAAATGTCATAAAGAACAGCATCCCGGAAAGCTATTTCCAGATGTTTCAGGAGGCGGTCTACGCCACCGCATGGCAGGAGAGCTGTTTTCGCCAATTTATTATTGATAACAAGAAATTGACCTATCTCCTGTCGTACACCAAGACATCTGTCGGCATGATGCAGGTGAACGAACGGGTATGGCGGGGATTTTATGACATCGAACATCTCCGGTGGGACATCCGCTACAACGCCGCTGCGGGGATTGATATCCTGAATATGTATTTAAAGAAATATGCGTTGCCCAAGAAGAAAGCGCTCAAAGGCAAAGAGGCTTTAGACAACGATGGGTTGGCGTGCGCGCTTTACGCGATGTACAATGCCGGTCCGGGTGGATTTTCCGCCTATGTTAAAAGTAGGAGCACTGGTAATTTCAGCAAGATAGCGAATCATTTCAAGGAAAAATACTTCTGGGTTAAGACGGGTCGGTGGGAAAGATTGCGCGATTGCTTTTTTTGATTGGAATATTTTTCTACCGGTATGTCCTGGTTTGCCGGACCTGATGGCTTTGTTCATAATGAGCAACGGTTTGGCGATGTCCGCGACCGATGCATTTGGTGGGAGTATGAACCTCGGACAATGGATGATTCCTGGTTGAAAAGAGTTTGCTATGCGTATAACTTATATATACAAATATTTATGATGAAGAATGATATAGATATTTTATTATTAAAAGCAATAAGTTGTGGCAACATTATTGAGAGCCGGAAAGTTTATGTTAAATGAGGCACAACCATGGCGACACAAATGATCATTAGAGTAGAACCCGGCTTAAAAGATAAAATTCGCCAGTTAGCCAAATCAGAGGGGAAGAACCTAAGCGAACTTGTAAGAGAGCTTCTTAGAAATTCACAAGTGAAAGGGACATGGGTGGCTATATCGACAACCTTTGGGATAGGATAACCCAAAAATTGTCCCAGGAAAACATATCAGAAGCTGATATCGAAGAAGCAATAAGACAAGTACGGTTGAAAAATGCTGAAAGTCGTTATTGACACAAATGTGTTTGTTCCTTCTTTTTTTGGTGGTGTCCCGAGAGAAATATTTCACCTTTGGAAAAACCGTCAAATCGTATTGTGCCTGTCACAGGGAATAATTGAAGAGTATCTTGAAGTTCTTAATAGATTGGGTCTAAGAGCCTGTTTGAAAATTATCCCTGCTGCGGTCGGCTGTGGCTTCCAATGGCTGCGTCAGCTGCTAAAATGGGTCTTCACCGTAGCCCGACTACGCTTCCAGCCCCATTTTCTTGCTTCCTTGCCCTTGAAAGCCTCGCTCAACCTCGCGACGAGATAATTTTCAAACAGGCTCTTAGAGAAAAAAATGAAATGGAAGATCTAACCAGATTGTTTGCAGAGGGCCACAGCACAATATTCACAGCAAAAACACCAAATTTGGAAATAGTGAGAGACAACCCGGACGACAACAAATTTCTGGAATGTGCCGTAGCATTGGGCAGTAAAATCATTATTTCAGGTGACAAACCCCCTCAAGGAGTTAAAGAAATATATTGATATTGAAATTCTGGCTCCAAGAGAGCTTTTGGAACTTTATAACAGGAACAATTTCCTTTGAATCAAATGCGTTAGCCCTGGGTATCCGAGGGCGCTACAAATCACCCATAAGAACGAGAAAGGGTCAGGATAATAGGTGGTCTAATGGGAATAACAGAATCGTCATTATCAAAGGCAAGGAGGAATGATCCATGGCAAAGAAAACCATAAACGCGACCCGCACACTCCCCTGCTCCGTCGTATTGTTGAGCGTCGAGACGGAAGGGGAAAAAGATGCGATGACGGCAACAGCCACGTTTGTCTCGGAAGATCCACCGTTGGTGACCGTCAGTGTGGCCAAGCACATTGTTTCCCATGACCTGATTGAAAAGGCGGGCGAATTTGTCTTGAATGTCGCCTCCAGCAACCAAGTCGATCTGGCAAAGCAGTTGGGATCGACACATGGCCCACAGGTCGATAAATTCAAGAAGTTTGATATCCGAACGGCAAAGGCTTCCAAGGTGAAATCTCCGGTGATAAAAGATGTCTTTGCCAGTCTTGAATGCCGTGTGATCACGTCTATGACAGCCGCCACCTACACCGTTTATCTGGCGGAAGTGGTGGCCTATCAGGTCAACGAGGACCTCAAACCCATAGCCTGGTTTAACAATGCCTATTTTTCATTGTCTCCGGTATAGTCAGATAAAGCCTATTCTTTCGGCGGATTGCCGAAACGTCCGGTGCAATTTTTGCCGGGCAATGGAGAAAGATGAAAAGTAGATGCCAATGGTGCGGGACTGATCCGCACTACATTGTATACCACGATGAGGAATGGGGCGTTCCTGTTCATGACGATAGACACCTGTTTGAAATGCTGACTCTGGAGGGGGCACAGGCCGGTCTCAATTGGTTGATCATTCTGAAGAAACGAGCAGGTTACCGCAAGGCGTTTCATCACTTCGACTTCGAAAAGATCGCCGCCTATTCACAAGGTGACATCAAACGACTTCTCGCAGATTCCGGCATTGTTCGCAATCGTCTCAAAATAGAATCGGTTATCAGGAACGCCCGGGGTGTCCTGACCATAAGGGAAGAGTTCGGGACACTGGACTCTTTTCTTTGGCAATTTGTGCACGGGGTCCCCGTACGGAATGCCTGGAAGTCTATAGCGGATCTGCCCGCACGCACAGAGCAATCCGACGCCATGAGCAAGGATCTGAAACGCCGTGGATTCAACTTTGTGGGTCCGACGATTTGCTATGCATTTATGCAGGCGGTCGGCATGGTAAATGACCACACGACGGATTGCTTCCGTTACGAAGAGATTTGAAGACTTCTTTATGGATGCGCATGGCTATTTGATCCACATCTGTGTATATGAAAACAACTCTGCTTTCGACATTGGCCCGGTCAAGAGTGCACATCGTTGGTAAACCAATCGATCAGTTGTCGGGCGATGCTGATCCTCGGGGGAATGGAAGGGAGGAGATCGGCTGAAAACCAGCCCGCGTCAGCAATCTCTAAACCGTCGATCTGCATTTCTCCCCCGGCGTAGTCGGCTGTAAACGCAATCATGAGAGAATCCGGAAAGGGCCACGGCTGGCTGCCGAAATAGCGGACATTTTGAACCTCGATTCCCACCTCTTCCCGGACTTCTCGCTTTACACACTCCTCCAGGGTCTCTCCGGGCTCCACAAATCCCGCAAGGACGCTGTAAAATTTCCCTGGAAACCGTTTTGAGTGGGCAAGGAGAATCCGATTCCCCTTTCGCACGGCCACGATCATGGCCGGGGAAAGCCTCGGGTAGTTGATCAGGCCGCATCGGGGGCAGATCTTGGCCCGTTCATTGGTCTTGTTTTCGGTTGCCTTCCCGCATCTGCCGCAAAACCGATGGTTCCGTCTCCAGTGAACCAACTGGTTCGCAACGCCCGCCGCCCGGATCATATCCTCTTCAAAAGAGAAAAAGAGCTCCCGGAGCCCTATGAATCCAAAGGCTTCGGAAGCCGAGGCCGCATCCTCCACTTCCGCGAGATAACAGTGGCGGCCATCCAGCGACCCGAAAAACTCTTGCTTCAAAAGAGACAGGTTAAGTCCCTTCAGATCGGATGATCGGGGAATGGCATAGCCATCCCCCACATGTTTTACCAGGAGGCGGTGATTATGAAACAAGAACCACAAGGCCGTTTCCGCTTCCTTTGATGGTTGCCTGATATCTGATACAAATGGCATTGGTTGATCCTTTCCGGGTGACCAAATTTTGAAAAGTCCTTTGTCTGATCTATATCTCATAAAATTCCTGAGACGGCAATAATATCCATTGCTGCGTATCCTATTCAAATTCCCTGGTACTCTGTTTGGATTCAGCAAAGCCATTCCGTCACAGGGTCTCTTTTGCTGCCGCATCTGATTCCTCTGGAGCACCGGTCTCTTCAGGCTGGTACAGGGAGGTCATTCTATACTCATCATTAGTTTTTGTACCAGCCTAAAAGGACCTATCAGCGGTCAGTGAAGGTCTATCCAAGATGCGGCAGCAAAAAAGATCCTGTGAATTATTTCTGCCAGGCTTTTTGAATAAAATCCATTGCTGCCACTTTTCACCTTTCTTGTGTTTATTGCATTGGTATGTCATAATTTATGGGGAAAGGTCACTGGCCGAAGATTCGATGACTTGCGTCTTACCGATGAATCAGGTGCATCCTTTGTTGTGGTAGGATTTGAGAAAAATCCGTCAAGACTTCCGGGAGGAGACAATGAAAACCCTGCTCGATTATCCATTCATGCGACTTGAAACCGAGGGCAAGTCGGCCTGGGTGACTTTTACGCGCGAACGCTATCTGAATGCCATGAACAATGACTGTACTGTGCAAATCAATCGCATTGCCATGGCTTTGAAAGAAGATCCGAACGTGCGGGTTATCATCATCCGGGGTGAGGGTAGGGCGTTTTCCACTGGTATCGATCTCAAGGAACTGAGCGCTGACCGGATCGAAATGGTTTATCATCACCGTTGGGAGCGTGCCCTCCGTCTCTTTGAAACCATGGAAAAGATCGTAATCGTCGGGATGCACGGATATTGTCTCGGTGGCGCACTGCAGTTGGCCCTGGCTGCCGATATTCGGATCAGCACCCCGGATTGCCGGATCGGTCTTCCGGCGATCAAAGAGTCCCTGATCCCCGGGCTGGGGACGTTTCGTTTGCCGCGCTATATCGGCTGTGGCCGTGCCAAAAAGATGATCCTGGGAGGACAGAACATCGACGGAGAGGAAGCGCTTCGAATCGGCCTTGTAGACCATATCGTTCCTGAAGAGAGTTTTTTCAGCCGCGTGGACGAGGTTGCCGCCACCTACCTGGAGGCCTGCTCTGTGGGAACCCGCATGAGCAAACTCATGATCAACCAGGCTTTTGATATGGAATATGCTGAAATCCTTCCATTCTACGTAAAACTTCAAGAGCGAGCCCAATTCAGCCTGGATGCTGAAGAGGCCAAACAAGCGTACATGGCCAAGCGAACACCCCAGTGGCAATAACCAAGAATGGGCCATCTTCCAGGTAAGTTGTTGAGATCTCCATGGACTTTCTATTAGACGGGTTTTTTCAGGCTATCAAATTGCTGACGGACGGGAATGCCGAGACCTATTCGGCCATACTTGTCACGGTAAAGGTTTCGACCTATTCCATGACGTGTAGTCTCTTGATCGGCATCCCTCTCGGATTTTGTCTCGGCTATTTCAATTTTGAGTTCAAGAAACCTTTTCGCACCGTTGTAGATACCCTCATGGCACTCCCCACCGTCTTCATAGGCCTTCTCGTTTATGCCTTTCTGACCAGTCGAGGACCATTGGGAAATTTCGGATTGCTTTTCACATTGCCGGGTATGGCCATCGGCCAGACCATTCTGGCTTTACCAATCGTCATAGGTCTTACGGCTACGGCGGTGGAAAACATGGATGAAAAACTGAGGATCACGATTTTATCCATGGGGGCCAACCGAAAGCAACTCTTCCTGAGCAGTTTGTGGGAAGCACGACATGGCATAGTAGCCGGCGCCATTGTGGCCTATGGGCGTGTAATGACGGAAGTGGGCATTTCAATGATGGTAGGGGGCAACATCAAATGGCATACCCGAACGATTACCACAGCCATTGCTCTCGAGACAAACAAAGGACAATTTGCCATGGGAATTGCCCTCGGTCTTGTCCTGCTGGCTATCGCATTTTTCGCAAATGTGTCGGTGTCTTTTTTGCGCAGAAGGAATGGATAGCTTGGAAACCGTTTATGAGATCAGGTCTCTGAAACAGGCTTATAGAGGTCAAACTGTCCTTGTCGTTGATCATCTCGCCGTTAAGCCGGCTTCCATCGTCGGACTCACCGGCCCGAATGGGAGTGGAAAGAGTACCCTTTTGCGCCTGATGGGTCTGATTGAAAGGCCGGTGGAAGGGGAAATTCTTTATAATGGTCAACCGGTTGCACCTTTTACCAGGGAAGCCAGGTTGCAGATAGCTCTGCTGCCGCAAGAGCCCTTTCTGATGAGACGCAGTGTTTTCGGAAATGTTGCGTATGGTCTGAAATTGAGGGGGGATGTCGGGAATCTGGGAGGGCGAGTAAAAGAAGCCCTTTCCATGGTGGGTTTATCCAGCGAAATATTTTGCCGGAGACCCTGGTATGCCCTATCCGGTGGGGAAGCACAGCGGGTTGCGTTAGCTGCAAGACTGGCATTAAGGCCCAAAGTCCTGCTCTTGGACGAGCCCACCGCCGGGGTGGATGCCGCCAGCGCACAGCTCATAAGGGAGGCATCGCTCAGGATACGGCAGGAGTTGGGCACAACCCTCGTTGTCGCCAGCCATGACCGTCAGTGGTTGTATGAAATCTGTGACGAAATGTTGCATATGTTCAGGGGACGGATTTTTGAAAAGGGCCATGAAAACATCGTCTTTGGGCCCTGGATGAAATTGGATTCGGGTCTGTGGGGCAAAAAGCTGTCTGACAGTCAGTTTATCAGGGTCCCGACGCCGCCGAACGATGAAGCAGGCGCCGTGATGGATGTCTTGGCTTTATCTCTCGCAGGGGAGGCGCCAATCCTGGATGGACATGTTGTCGGTCTGCAGGGGACGGTTACCCGTTTCAATCTGGAAAAAAGCACGGGTCGGGTGTTGGTTACCGTTGTCGTGGAAAACCATAACTTTACGGTCACTTTAACGCCTCAACAGGCGGAAGAACGCATGGTCTTTCCGGGGAAGGTTGTGGATATTCTCTATGATCCGGATCGGATCAGATGGATTTAAAAGCTAACCTCAATCCGCAATCTGGAACCCCAGCTTTTGAAGCTGTTTCCTCTGAGCGTCTTTGATCTTGTTCGCTCCAATTCTAAAGGCCGTAAATTCCCTGCGCACGGGATAATTCCCTCTGAAATATTCGAAATTCCCGGGGGACTCCCGAAAGCGTGCATCATCCTCGCTGATGGGGTAGCTATGCAGGATCGCCTGCTTCAGCACGGATTCCCCATCTGAATCTCCATCGTGGGGCCTGAATTCCGGCCGATCTGGAGGCGGGATCGATTCCGGAAACCAGGATTCGAGATCGGAAAGACCGAAGTGCCGTGCAATGGACCGGACAGCCATGGCGGTTCCCGTCGCCTTTCCGTCGGCGGAATATCCTGCGATATGGGGCGTTGCCAGCAAGAGAAAGGGGATGAGGGTTCGGTCAATTTCCGGCTCATGTTCCCACACATCCAACACGGCGTTTCCGATCAGACCCTTTTGAAGAGCGTTTTTGAGGGCCGTATTGTCTACAACTTCTCCCCGTGAGGTGTTTATCAGTAAAGAGCAGCGATTCATCTTGGACAGGCTTTCCGCATCGATCAGATGCCGGGTTTTGTCCTGGCCATCCCGATTCAAGGGAACGTGAAGACTGATTATGTCCGCCTGTTCAAAAATGGTTTGTATGCCTACAAAAGCATCCGATCCTTCCCGACGTTCCCTCGGCGGATCATTTTGCAATATCCTCATCCCGAAGGTTTCGCACAAAGCGGCTACGCCTGAACCCGTATTTCCCACACCGACGATTCCGATGCAATTTCCCCTCAACGATTTTCCGGTTCGGTTGCTCCAGAAGGAAAGTGCGGCTGCCACGTATTGCATCACGGAACCGGCGTTGCATCCCGGAGCATTTGTCCAGGTGATATGGGATTCTTTACAATATTTTTCATCAATATGATCGTGACCGATGGTGGCCGAGGCGATTAAACGGATCGTACTTCCGGTTAGCAATTCGGCATCACAGCGCGTCCGTGTGCGAATAATCAGGGCGTCCGCTTTTTTTACATCCTCTGAAGAAATGGTGGCTCCATTTTTATACAGGATCGAAGCATAGGGTTCCAGTACGCCTTTAAGGAAGGGAATTCTGTCATCGATGACTATTTTCATATGCTCTCTTTCATAGTGAGAAGGGACATGGATGAAAACCAATGGAAAATCAGGTCGGTTCATTCTCGGGTTTCCGCCCTGTAAACAGGCGGCTGATTCCGAATGTCATGGAATGCATTTTCACCTGAACAAGTCCCGCCTGTTTCATGAGTGAGAGGAAACGATCCACGGTGGGAAAATTCATGATGGAATCGCCAAGGTAGCGGTAGGCCTCCGGGTTCGGAGAAAACAGGCCGGCTAAAAGGGGGAGCATTCTGTTTAAATACAAATCATAAAATCTTGCTATCAAGGGAAACTGGGGGAATGTCATCTCAAGGACCATGACTTTCCCTCCCGGCGCCACCACCCGAACCATTTCCCGGAGAGCTGCAATCTTATCAGGGATGTTGCGAATTCCGAAGGCGATTGCCGCTACATCAAAGCTTTCCTGTGGAAAAGGAATATTCAGGGCATCTCCCTGGATTAAATCGATTCTCGATGCGAGTCCTCTTTCGCTGATTTTTTTCCTCCCTGCCTGTAACATCTCTTCTACGAAGTCCAATCCTGTGATCCGAATACCAGGATGCCGGCGAGTCGCTTCAATAGCCAGATCCGAAGTCCCGGTAGCCACATCCAGCAGTCGGAATGTCTTGAAAAACATCATCTTTCTTGTGGCGGATCTCCGCCAGACAATATCCTGTCTCAGGCTCAAAAAATGGTTCAAAAAATCATATTTTCCGGTGATGGTGGAAAAAATATGCCTGACCATACGGATGCGTTCCCCGTCCTCTATCCGGTTTACAGGCGGGTAAGGCTTGCTCTTTGAGATCATTTATAGCCTTTCAATGCAATCCCGCTTTTAAGAATGAGGGAGACCAAACATTTTATCCTAAACGTCTAAACTTTGATGAAGACTTTATGCGATTTGAGAATAGTTTTGCGCAGGTCGGACAATAGAGGTGATGTTCTTTTACATCAGTATGTTGCGTGGTTAGCGCATGGACATGTTCAATGAATTTTTGTGAAGCAAAATATCTTCCACAGGCCTCGCAACGCTGGAGTGCATGCACCCCGATGACTTCATCACGGATGGAAATCGTTCTGATTCCATCTTTATCCCTCATCTCTATGGCATCCGTGGGGCAGATATTTACGCAGGTTCCGCAGCCTATACAGTTCCCTGGCACGGGAGTAACATAGCTCAAACCTTCCCGTTTCTCCATCTTCAGCGCCCCTGCTTTTACGATCTCGCCGCATACGCGGATGCACAAACGGCATCGCACACACCCGTCCGTGGGCGGACCGAGATCAATGCCATACCGATCCGCCAGGGTTCTGATGGTTTTGGACTGCGGCGCCATGGAAAGAAGGTTTCTGAAAGCTATTGTGCGGGCCTTGCTAACGGATTCACTCTCCGTGCTTACCTCCAGCCCGTCTTTGACCTTTACGATACAGGAAAGAAGAATCCTTGGTTTTCCTGGGGGACGTTTTACCTCTACCGCGCAGAGCTTACAGGCGCCGATCGGTTTGAGCGCTTCATGGTAGCAGAGTGTGGGTATGGAAATGCCTGCCCTTCTGGCTACCTGAAGGACGGACATCCCTTCTTCAGCCTCAAAAATAGTGCCGTTTATCGTGATGCCGGGCATCAGTCTTTTCCTGCCTCATGAAGGTCGTCCAGGTACTCCTCCAGATAATGGAGCTCGCTCGATAATGTGCCGACCTGGTGCTGCACAAGTTCACAGAAGCCTAGAATTCCAATGATGCGTCCATTTTCCATGACCGGGAGATGCTTAATTCCCGCCTTGATCATCAGAGAAATGGAGGTTTCAATGCCGTCTTCAGGTCTGGCTACAATGAGTTTTTGCGTCATCGCATCCTTCAGAAAGACCTTGGAGAACGGTCTGTGGTTGGATCTGGCATAAAACAGCACCACGTCTTTTTCTGTGAAAATTCCGACAGGGCGATCATTTTCTACCACAATAATTCCTGTGGTCTCCTTTTCAACCATCAGATGAATGGCATCATCGATCGTAAGGCTGGATTCCATGGTAAAAACCGTGCCGGTATTCTGGTCGATGATGTCCTCTATAGGCATGATCATTTGCTCCTATGGTGCAATGTGACAGGCCATCGCATGGTCACGCACTTTCGTCGGAATACTATTGTCCGCCGGGCTTTTCGATCAGCCGAAGGCAGTCCTGAGGAAATCGATGGGTTCCCTCTCCATCAAGGGTGACCTCCATCAGTGCATCCGGATCATTCTTTACCGTGTCGGGGTCGGTTACGACTCCCTTCAGTCCGATGTACCGGTCCATGTAATCCTGCCAGCTCTCATCGTCCGATTTCCTATACACCTCAACCTTCTGCCCCCGTCGAAATTCCATCTTTTTCCTCTCCGTTTTCCTTCCGTCTCTCGTCATACCAACATCCTGGGCGGCGTAATCTCCATGTGGCTCTCGGCTGTGGTTTTCCGGGCGCATTCCAGGCAGAGAATACGGTTTTCCAGGCGCCTATTTATGCCTTGTATCCTCTTTCTCAGATAATCGTGATACTTGGCGGGCCCTGTAACTTTTCCACAGATTTCACAATGTTCCACATCCAGTCGGTTTAGGATGGTGCCGCAAAGGTTTAAGAGCCTTTCATTCCCTTTGTCTTCTATTCTTATGGCCTCTGTTGGGCAGTTGGCTGCGCAGGCGCCGCAGAGAATACAGCGTTCAGCGGTTACCCTGAAGTCCGTCGGTGCCGAGCGGTTGAAATCCAGATACCCCATCTGCAGTGCGTCTATACCCATCTTTTTGCTGCAGATGTCCACGCAGGTCCCACATCGAATACAGATATCGCATCGGAGACAACGCCGTGCCTCTTCTCTGGCGCTGTTTTCGGAGTATCCGAGTTCTGCCTGCTGGAACGTAACCCGTCTCCTTTCATCGTTGAGCATGGGCATTTCCGGCCTGACAAGGGCCATCTTGGTAGAGGCTGGAATTTCTATGAAATCGACTCTGCCCCGGCGAACGGGAACGGGAGGCATTTTGGGATGGGGGATTCCTCTCAGATAGCGGTCTATGGCGTTGGCTGCTTTCTTGCCTCCGCCTATGGCTTCCACTACGGTTGCAGGTCCGGAGACCGCGTCACCAGCGGCAAATACGCCCTCCATGGAGGTTTCCATGCTGGCGATATTTACATTGAGTGTGTTCCTTTTTGTCCACTTCAAATCCAGCAGATCGTCAAACCATCTTCGATCAACGGTCTGCCCTATGGCGGGGATTACCGCATCCACCTGCAAAAGATAATCGCTTCCTTCTATGGGAATGGGTTTTCTTCGCCCGCTATTATCCGGAGGACCCAGTTCTGTTCTGAGGCAGTGCAGGGAGACAACCTTGCCATCGGAGCCTATAATTTCGACAGGAATGGTCAGAAAGGAAAATTTCACCCCTTCTTCTTCAGCCTGAAAGACTTCTTCTTCGTTTGCGGGCATCTCGGCTCTTGTTCGCCGGTAAACGATATATACGTCATGGCATCCAAGGCGGACCGATGTGCGGGCTGCATCCATGGCCACGTTGCCCCCGCCTATGACCGCGACTTTTCTGCCGGGCATGTGCCTGTCCCCTAAAGCCACGCGCCGAAGAAAATCAATGGCATCAAGGACCTGCGGATATTTGTCTTCGCCTGTTATACCGGCCTTGTAGGAAGCATGGGCGCCTACGGTCAGCAGAAACGCCTCATGCCCTTCGTCCCTGAGCTGTTGGTAAGTCACATCCCTGCCAAAGCGGGTATTGAAGCGGAATACCACTCCCAGATCTTCGATCATGGCGACTTCCTGGTCTATAACCTCCCTCGGAAGGCGATATCTCGGGATGCCGACCATCATCATCCCACCCGCCATGGGGAGGGCTTCGATGACTGTTACGCTGTAACCGTTGAGTGCAAGGTAGTAGGCCGCGGTTAAACCGCCGGGACCTGCTCCGATGATACAGACTTTCCGATGCTTGTCGGGGGCTTTATCGGGGTTTCTGTATCGCCTGTCCGACATGGCTTTTTCCGCTGCAAAGCCTTTCAGATATTTGATGGATACGGGTTTGTCTATTCTGCCCCGAACGCACATGAATTCGCATGGATTTGTGCACACGAGACCGCATACCCATGGGAATGGGTTGTCTTTCCTGATCAGTTCTATGGCTTCTGAATCCCGTCCCTGGCCTATAAGCGTTACATAGCTGGGCACATCGATTCCGGCTGGACAGGCCATCTGGCATGGCGCGGGGGCAAGTCTTACGCAGGTTGCATCGGGGCAGTTCTGGGTTTGCAGGTGGCTTAGAAAGGTCTCTCGGTGTTTGTCAAGTCTGGTCAGGAGTTCCTCGCCCGTATCCACGCAGATCCTGTCCGGACTTTCCTTTGCAAGGCTTGTTGAAATGGACTGGATGGCAGGGAAATGTCTTTCCCCTCCCCTTCCGGAAGAGATATCTTCCAAAAGCTCCAGGATTTCTTCCGCTCGTTGTCTACATCTGGCATTCTTCAGATCTCCACTGGAAATGATATCTGAGAGCCAGGAAATGGTATCGGCAACCGGGCAAACTCCGCTGGCCATGTGTAATGATCCCTGTATGTGCGCCCTGACATTCCTTATCAGTGCTTTATATGGTTTCTTCCAGAGAGCTCATTGCCTTTGCATAGCGCTCTCTCCTGACACTCGGCGCTGTTTCGGCAGGGCCGAACTGAAGGCAGTGGGTCGTACAAACGGTAACGCAGGCGGGCTGTTTGCCCTGGTCGAGACGGATTATGCAGTAGTCGCACTTGACGGCCTTTCCTGTTTCGGGGTTCCATTGTGGTGCACCCCATGGACAGGCCGAGATACAGGTTTTACATCCGACACACAGCAAAGGGTCTACAGACACGATGCCGTCCTTGCCCCTCTTCTGCATGGCCCCTGTGGGACAGGCCGCTACACACCACGGATCTTCGCAGTGGAAACAAGGCATAAAAGTGTAGGCCGCTTTGGGTAGATTCCCCACGAAGACCGGGCCGACGGAAATAATCTCGCAGAGTTTCGGCCCGATCGGAAGGCCCTTGTTGGACTTACAGGCCACCTCACAGGCATGGCAGCCGATGCATTTCTTGGTATCTTGAAAAAGGTAATATTTGCTCATTTTAGTACCCCAACTCCAGGTTTTCCAAAAGAAAGACCATTCAAAAAGCCCCCTGTCTTGTTCTTATGAGCACAAAAAAGCCCACCTCGGGGCGGGCTTTACTATTCCATTTTTTCTTTTTTGTGTCAAGAATGGAAATGATTATCTGCCGTCGCCATCCTTCAGGCGCCCTCTAAGAGCCTGTTTGAAAATTATCTCGTCGCGAGGTTGAGCTACGGTGAAGACCCATTTTGGCAGCCGACGCAGCCATTGGAAGCCACAGCCGACCGCGGCAGGGATAATTTTCAAACAGGCTCTAAATCCCCAACACCTGCGCTACTTCCTGCCAGAGCCTTTTTACCGCTTGGGCGGCTTCTGATTTCTCATCGAATTCAAAAACCGTCTGTGCCTGAACCATGGATTTTGTGAATACAGGATCAAAGGGGATTCTTCCGACTACGCGCATCCCTTTTTTGTTTGAAAAATCTTCAATTTCCTGGGCTTTAACAGGATTCAGATCAAATTTATTTACGCAGACCAGCGCCGGCACCTTGAAATGCGCAGCCAGCTGGGAAACCCTCTCCATGTCGTGTTTGCCCGATACAGTGGGTTCGGTGACGATAAGGAGTGCGGATGCGCCCCCGATGGAAGCAATGACCGGACAGCCTATCCCTGGAGGACCATCGGTCAATATCAGTTCTTTGCCCTCCTTTTCGGCAAGGGATCTTGCTTCTCTTCGTACAAGGGTTACCAGTTTGCCCGAGTTTTCTTCGGCGATACCCAGCCTGGCATGAATCATCGGACCGAACCGGGAGTCGGAACGAAACCACTGGCCGCAGGTGTTTATGGGAAAATCAATAGCCTTTTCGGGGCAGAAATAGACGCAGACGCCGCATCCCTCACATTCCAGAGGATCCACCACGAAATTCTCATGGATGGCGTTCCACCTGCAAAGGTCCTATACAAAGCCCGCATTTACTGCATTTGGCTTCGTTGATGACCGCCGTATTTCCGCCCTGGAAATCGTGTTCTTCTTTTATGTCCGGTTTCATGATCAGGTGGAGATCCGCCGCATCCACATCCGCATCACAGAGGACCTTGTTTTCGGCTAACGCGGCGAAAGAGGCTACCAGACTTGTCTTGCCGGTTCCGCCTTTGCCGCTTATAATAACCAACTCTTTCATACATTCACCCTCGGGTAACCCATGCTGTCAGGTTCTGTTCCTGTTAACGATGTCATTTACTCGATCGTGGAGATTGCGGAAGCGTTCCCTGTATTCCGGCAGGACATCCACAAGGAGTTCTCCTTTGGAGTAGGCGACCGCTATTCGCCGATCAAAAGGGATTTCCATCAAAATGGGCAGCCCCTCTTTTCCGGCATAATCCCGCACCCGATGATCTCCCAGATCGGACCGGTTAATGACAAGCCCTGAAGGGATTCCAAGGATTTTGACGGCTTCCACGGCCAGTATAAGATCGTGCAGGCCAAAAGGCGTAGGCTCCGTGACCAGCAGGACAAAATCCGCGCCCTTCATGGCGGTGATGACTGGACAAGAGGTGCCTGGAGGGGCATCAATGATGGTGAGCCTGTCCTTTTTTGTGTGCGATCTCACGGCCCGAATCAACGGAGGAGACATGGCTTCTCCTACTCTCAATCTGCCATGAATAAATTCGAGGCCGTTCCTGGTCCCGGTTTCAATGACGCCCAATTCCCGCCCTGTTTCAGTGATGGCGTTTTCAGGACAAACTTCCATGCAACCGCCGCAGCTGTGACACATTTCGTGAAAAGGGAGCACAGTTTTGCCGATCACGACGATCGCTTTAAACTGGCATATATCACTGCATTTTTTACACAGGGTGCATTTCGTTTCATCAACTTCCGGAACGGGGGTCGTTATGGTTTCGGATGTGTGAAAAGAAGGGTGTATGAACAGATGCGCATTTGGTTCTTCCACATCACAATCCAGCAGTTGAACCGGTTGGTTAACCGCTACAGCCAGATTGGTGGATACGGTTGTTTTCCCTGTTCCCCCTTTTCCACTGGCGACGCTTATTATCATTATGGTATTCGGAAACGGAGATCAGGATGCTGCAAGATCTAAGATCGTAAAACCCAATTCTCCGTTTTCCGCCTTTCATTCCCGCTGTTGTTTGATCATATAATCATTCAAGGCTTCCTGCAGGGTTTCTCCCGCAAGGATAAGCACAATGCTGCTCTTCGCCGGGGAGGCCTCCGAGTTTCTCAAGAATATCCTTTCCCGTAACAAAGAGCAGTTCATCGGGAGTCTTGTTGAGAGCCATTTCCGCTGCGAAAGAACCACATACCCTGCTTGATCCGCACCCATCGGTCTTGAACGACGCCTCTTTCACACGGTCGTTTTCAAACTTCAGGAAGATTTCCATGGTGTCGTTACACGGCCCGGTGATTCGGGCATATCCGTCGGGATTTTCAATCTCTCCCTGGTAGAGCATCTTTTGCCATCTTTCAAAGGCAGGAACGCCAAAGGCATTTCTTGTATCGTCAAAGATCTGTTCCTGGAGATTCTTTACAACGCCGTCTAAATCTTTGTGCATCTGCTTTCCTCTCCTTGTCAGTGGAGATCTTTTTTACCTTCCATGATTTCCACTACCGCTTCCACGATCTTATGGAAAGATGTCGAGAAAGGGATGTCGCTTTTTTCAAGAATGGACAGATTCCCGTCGTCGCCTCCCGCAACCACCTGAGGCTCAATGGGAAGGCTGCCCAAAAGCCTCAGATTTTCCCTTTTGGCTGTCAGCATCCCGCCATCGGATTTAAAAAGGTCGATGGTTTTTCCGCAATGAGGGCAGGTCAATCCACTCATATTCTCCACAAGACCCAGTATTTCCATGTTGACCTGTCTGCAAAAACGAATAGATTTTCTTACATCCGCAAGAGAGATTTCCTGAGGCGTGGTGACGATAAGCGCTTTTGCGCCGGGAATGGTTTGTGCCACGGTCAGTGGCTCATCTCCTGTTCCCGGAGGAGAGTCTATAATGAGATAGTCAAGGTCGTTCCATTCGATATCCGAGATGAACTGACGGATTACACCGATTTTCAAAGGCCCTCTCCAGATGGTTGCGGCATCTTTATCTTCACCCATGAGCGATTCAACGGAAATTACCTGCAAGTTCGGCAGATATTGTATCGGCTTCGCTTTGCTGCCTTTGGTTCCCGTTCCTACCGTTCCCTTCAGTCCTAACATTCGAGGAATGCTGGGGCCATGAAGATCCACATCCATGAGCCCTACCTTTTTGTTCATTTTCGCAAGGGCGACCGAAAGATAGGCCGCCACACTGCTCTTTCCTACGCCTCCTTTGCCGCTCATGACCAGGATTTTGTTGCGTATGCGTCCCAGGCTTGCTTCGATTTCCTTGTCCTGCATCTGGTGTTGGTCCTTACGAATTTGAGAGCCACAACTGTGGCCTTGAGTTTTCATGGAATCATGAACCTCCTTGGTTTGCATGGCGGATATTGCGCTACAGACGTTTTCCACCAAACGGTTCTTTTAGTGTCCCCATCTGGGATGGTGAAATCCCTCGCTTCAGGCGAAGATAAGTGGTTGGCGATATGGCCGAAGGTTATGAGCCCTAAAAAATAAAAACCTTCCTTTAACCTATAGTCGGCTTCAGCCGATCAACGAACCCACCGTCTTATAGACGGTGGTCGTTCAGTTTATAGGAGGCGGGTATATTGAGGCAGGGGCTTTATAGGGATCGGCCCCCGCCGAAAAGATGAAGCCCTGAAAGAAAAATCTTTTCTACCCTATGCGAAGAAGACTTCATCTCCATTGCCAACACATATCTTATGCGCGACCGCAACAACTTCCCGGGCCTGAACAGGTGGAGGGCGGTCCTCCCGTTCCACAGCATCTATCGGCTGCATCTTGGGGGGAACTCTTCGTTGGGTTTACGGCAGCATGGGCTGAGAGGATTTTTTTCAGGTTACGACTACCGCAATTTCCACAGGCTGCGAGATCGATTTCCTTTGAAGAAAGCAGCATCTCCATAGATTGTCCACAGTCAATACATTCGAATTCATAAATAGGCATGGTTGCTCCTTATTATCCTACCACTGTCCTTCCACATTGGCTTCATTCGCCAACGGCAATTTTCCATCCATGTACGCCTTTACTGCATCCCTGATGGTTCCTGCAGCATCGTTTGCGACACCGATATTTGCGGCCTTCATGGCCTTGAATGCGTTGGGGCCGCAATAGCCTGTCAAAAGGACGTCCGCCCCTTTTTCACTGACCATTTGGGCGGCTTGAATGCCGGCGCCTTTGAATGCGTTAAGGTTATCTTTGTTGTCAAGAACTTCAAAGTTGAACGTATCGGAGTCCACCAACAGAATATAATGGGCTCTTCCGAAACGCGGATCAACTTCTGCATCAAGATCGGTTCCCTGGGATGTTACGGCAATTTTCATTGTTCCTCCTCGATGAACAATCGGTCAGGTGATCAAGGTGTTGGCCCTATGCTTCCTCAAGAGCAGAAGCCGAACCCTGCCCGCGATATTCATCAATGGCCTTGTGCAGGGCTTTGATCGCCAGACGTGCACAATGTACCTTTTGGTCGGGAAGCTTTTCGAGCTCACGGTATAGAATCTCCATGTCTATGCTTTTTGCCTCATCAAGACTTTTCCCTTTCGCAAGGCCTATGACAGCGCAGCCTGAAGCTACCGCGCCCGGGCAGCCAAGTACCTGTATCTTGGCATCTTTGATCTTGCTTCCATCGATATTCAGAGAAACTTTCATTGTGTCACCGCATGGGCCGGTAATATCCGTGATCTGGTTTGCTCCTTCAAGGATTCCGAGATTCTCTTTTGACAGAAAATACGCAATCGCCTTGTCTGAATATCCTGATCCAGAAAGCATTTTGTAAACATCTTCATTTGGTTTTTGGTCGGCCATGAATAGAAACCTCTTTTTTCGATAATGTCGTGGCGCCGCCGTCAATGGGCGCCGCCTCCGCCGCCACATACCTGATTGTCGCTAATTTCCGTCAATTTCCCTTCTATGAGATCATTTACCACGGGTCTTATTTGGGATCTGGTCGCATCATAAAAGACACTTACGCCAACCTGTTTGAAACCCATCAAGGGACGCATTCCGATGCCCCCGACAATTAAGGCATTGACGTTGTGGCTTGCAAGCAGATTAACCGGAACCATACATCCCCCTTGAACGTGGCTCTCGTTGGGGATAGTGGTTACCTGTTTGATTTCTCCGCCTTCCACATCCACAAAGGTAAAAACGTCGCAGTGTCCAAAATGACCTGATCTTTCTCCATCAAGGCCGCCTGTTCCCATACTCGGTATCGCAATTCTTCCATCCTGCATTTTAAAAAATCTCCCATTAAAAAAAGTAATTAGTAAAGATAGTCTGAAATCCTTTTTGGGGTATTTGCTTTAATAACTATCTTTTTTCAAAAAACCATCCTACCATCTTTCTGCGTTCTTAAGGAGTTCGTTTCCCCAGAAATATTTCTTGTGTGAACGGATCTCCGCGTTTGCACCCCGTCATCGTATCCAGTTCCAGCGAAGCTGTTTAAAGATGTTGGTCTGCATCCCTGCATGCTTCTCATTCTTCCACTGCCCCGGCCAAAACCTCTTCCAAAACCACGACCGTAGAAGCTTTCACGGTAACCATCCCGGGTATTTCCACAGCCTGTCAGGGTGCAATACCCTCTGCCTCCTCCTGTCCAAGGACCTCTTCCTGCGGGTCCTGCTCCATTCAATCCTGGCATATCATTCACCTCCTTTCAAATTGGTCCGCACGGACCGCGACGCCTTCGTTTCATTTTGCCGCACGGCATTTCGAAGTCTCCTCCTTCGATTCGGAGTTCTTTTCCCGTCACCAGCGCCTCGGCTACTTTGCTTCTGGCATGGCGCAGTATCCTGCCGAAGGTCTGCCTGGAAACCCCCATTTTCTGAGAAGACGCTTCCTGGTCAAGGCCTTCAAAGTCACTCAAGCGAATAGACTCCAATCCTTCAACTGGGAGAAGAACAGCCTTTATCTCTGCTTCAGGAAGCCTGTTCGGATGAAACCGGTTTGCCATCGGCTGATCCTGAACGAATCTCATTTTTCGCGGTCTGGGCATGTTCTCCTCCTCATCCTTATGGTCATACGATCATAAAGTAGCGCGTTACAGGGATGTTGTCAAGGATAATTTTGAGCATTTGACCAAAATAACCCGTTTCACCACCCAGACGGCTCTACAGCCTTTCCTTTGTGTCTCTCTGTAATCAAGCGGGGTGGGGTTGGTCAGCGTTTTAAAAGTCGGCCCACTCGGGCCAGGAGTCTTTTAGGAACAACTGGTTTTGTGAGATAGTCATCGGCTCCTGCGTCAATTACCTCTACTTCGGATTCCAGTTCATCTTTGGCGGTGAGCATGATGATGGGGATAAAGCGCGTAGACATTTGGGACTTGAGCTTTTTTATCAGGGTGACTCCGTCCATTTTGGGCATCAGAAAATCCGTTACAATAAGGTCAGGCTTCTCCATGGAGGCTGTTTTCAAGGCTTCCAGGCCATTTTCTGCTGCAACAACAAGGAAGCCTTCAGATTCCAGCAAGTGCCGAAGCAGTTTGAGAACAACGGCGTTATCGTCCACAACAAGGATCTTCTTGGGGTTAACACTTCTGACCGTGGCGGACATTTCCGAGTCCACGGTTTCTTCGCGAGAAGGTTCTTCCCGCGTTGTATCCTGGCTAATTCCAGGTACAGTGGCTTGATCGGGTGCGGACCTTTTCGCATCCGGCGGGGCTATCCGGAACACCTCATCCATGGTAGTCAGCCCGTTCATCGCCTTCAGGATGCCGTCAACAGGCATGCTGCGGAAACCTTCCTTCTCGGCGGCCTCCTTCAGGACTATTCCAGACATATTGGGGGAAATGATGCGCTTGAGAGAAGGGGTTATCATGAGGACTTCGAATAGGCCCAGACGGCCTGAATAACCTGTAAACTGACAAGCCTCGCAGCCGGCCCCTTTCCAGAAGACGGGTTTGTCCTGTTTGATGTAAGGGCGGATGAGTTCCATCTGCTCAGGCAGCAAAGAATCGGTCACTTTACATCCTTTGCATATTCCCCTGACGAGCCTCTGCCCGACAACGGCGATAAGGGATGCCGATATCAGGAAAGGGTCGATTCCCAGGTCGATCAGTCTTATTACAGCAGAGGGGGCATCGTTGGTATGGAGAGTTGAAAGCACCAGATGGCCTGTCTGGGCAGCCTGAAAGGCGGTGATAGCTGTTTCGCTGTCTCTTATTTCCCCCACCATGACAATATCAGGGTCCTGCCTGAGAATGGATCTGAGGCCTGCCGCGAAGGTAATGCCGGCCGATGGGTTTATCTGTACCTGATTGATTCCTGCCACATCAAATTCAACGGGATCTTCAACCGTTACGATGTTCACTTCCGAAGAGTTCAGCTTGTTAAGGCAGGCATAAAGGGTTGAGGTCTTGCCGCTTCCCGTTGGTCCCGTCACAAGGATAATCCCCTGGGGCATACTGATGGCCCCGAGAATGTGTTTCAGATCGCTCGGCGAAAGACCAAGATCTTCCGGGTTCAATTCCGCCGTAGCAGGATTCAAGATACGGATTGTCACTTTTTCGCCGTACGATGTGGGGAGCGTGGAGACCCTGAGATCGAATACTTTATCGCCGTATTTCACCTGGGCCTTTCCATCCTGGGGTTTTCTTTTGATGGAAATATCCAGGTTTGAAATGATTTTGATCCTGGAAACAACTCCTGCGTGAATATGTTTGTCGGCACGCATGATTTCCCGCATGATGCCGTCCACGCGGTAACGAATGATGATGGAGGTATCCTGCGGTTCTATATGAATATCGCTCGCTTCAAGCTTTATGGCGTCTGCGATCACCGAATTTGTGAAGCGAACGATGGGCGGAAGTTCCGTGAGTACAAGGAGTTCATGGGTCTCCTTTTCATCGGCGTCTTTCTGTTGGATGAATTCTATGCCTTCGCCTATATACGGACCCGAATCCAGGTTCCTTTTGAGATCCCCTTTCGGGTAATGCCTTTGAATGGCATCCAAAATGTCTCCTTCGGGAACAACCGCTATCTCAATGGGCATCTGGGTGAAAAAACGCAAATCTTCTAACGCAAAAAGATCCAAAGGATTTGCCATGGCAACAAGAAGGCTCTTTTCTTTTGTTTTCAGCGGAATGACCAAGTGATTTTCAGCAAGTTCGGCAGGTACCAGGGCAATGACATCCTTTGCTATATTCACATTATTCAGCCGACCGTAAGGAATGTTGAGCTGTCTGGCAAGGGTTTTGGCGATGACTACATCGTCCGCTACACCCATGTCGACGAGAATCTGTCCCAGTCTCTTTTTCTGCTTTTTTTGAAGTTCAAGGGCCTTGGCCAGAGTCTCTTCATCTATGAGACCGGTTTTTACCAGATATTCTCCCATCTTCAATTTTTTTGGAGGAACTCCCGCAGGTTTTGTCTGGGTATTCATGGATGCTGACCTTTCCAACTTAGAGATTTAGGCTCAACAAGATAAGACAACCAATTTGCTTATAAACAGAAAACTATTTACCGCCGGATTCCCTGGCAACGGCGCGGTAGCCGATGTCCGTTCTGTAGTAGACGTCTTGCCATTGGATGTTTTCGACCATCCCGTAGGCTCTGGCTTTGGCTTCCCGGACCGAATCTCCGAGGGCTGTGACACACAAGACCCTCCCGCCGTTTGTCACCACATGGTCATTCTTTATGGCAGTGCCTGCGTGGAAAACCTTTATTTGCTCGGTTTCCGTATCGGGTAGTCCCGAAATGACATCTCCCTTCTTATATTGCAGGGGATACCCTCCCGCAGTCATGACTACGCCAATAGCTGCCCGTTTATCCCATGTGATCTCTGCCTGATCCAGTTTCTTGTCCAAGGCCGCATCACATAAAGGGATTAAATCGGATCTCAGACGAAGGATGATGGGTTGTGTCTCGGGGTCGCCGAAACGGCAATTATATTCGAGAACCATGGGCGTATGACCACGCTGCCGAGCTTGGGCGCCACCAGCGGCACGGTGCCGCTGCCCGTGGTACTGGCGCCGCGGGTCAGGGTCTGGCCGTCGGCGGTCCGCAGGGCGAGGATCACGTAGCCCTGGCCGAGGACGTTGGCGGCCGGCGGGCTGGCGCCAGCACCCGATCCGATCCCGGTCTTGAGCGCGTTGGGCACGGCGATGACGTCGACCCGGGCACCGGGCGCCAGGGCGGCGCCGACCGCCTGGGAGGGATCCACCGGCAGGGCGAAGGCCACCTGGCCGGCGGCCAGCGGCGCGCCGAAGCCGAAGGTCTGCTCGCCGGGCGTCTGCTCCACCGAGCGCCGGTCGACGTACTGGCCGGCCAGGATCGGCAGCGCGGCGTACTGGCCGACCACCTCGTCGACCGCATGCGCGGCGTCCGCGGGGGCATCGGCCGGGCTGACCCGGATGGTCTCGACCATGTCAGCGGTGATCTGGGTGAGCTGGGGCACGTCGACCTTGGCCCGCACGACGTCGGTCCGCGGCTGGGCGAAGACGAAGACGCCCGCGGCGACGACGCCGGCGAGGAGGAAGACGACGATGTAGGGGGTGCGTCGGATGCGCATCGGCGAGGCTCCTAATGGCTCATGGCCGCGTAGATGACGGTCACGAGGACATCGCCCGCGACTTCGGTGTCACGGACCGTGCCGTCTTCATAGGTGGTCTCGAGATCGAGCACGAGATGGACGGGATAGGCGCGCTGGCCGGAGAGCGGCGTGTTCCACTGGATCGCGATCGGATCCGTGGCGGCGTAGGTCCCGGCACCGCTGGCGTCGGCTGCGTCGTTAACGCCCGGCTCGTAGCGGTAACCCAGTAAGCGGGTGGTCGCCCCGCCGATGACCACGCCGCCCGAGCGCATGAAGCCCTCGGTCACGATGATCGGCCGCACGTAGAGCTGGCAGTGCAGCCCGCGCGGCCACCACAGCGCTGCGTGGCCGGCCGCATCGGGCGCCACGACCGTGCCGTCCGGCAGCGTGCCCGATGGGCTGGCGCCGACGGTGACGACCGGCGGCACGTAGTCGATCGGCAGGGCCGAGACCCCGGTCGCGCTGTTGGTGATGTCGAGCGTGAACGGCACGACCTGCTCGTACGGGTCGCCGGCGGGCGTGAAGAAGGCCCCGTACGCCTGGCCTGAGACATGGGCGGTGACGACCACATCGAATGTCCCCGCGTCATAGGCGTGGGTCGTCGCCAGGCGGTCGGTGCCGTCGCCCGGGAAGGTCTGGCCGGTGCCGTCCCCGAAGTCGACCGTCCAGCGGTCGACGCGGATCGAGCTGGGGATGACGTAGGCAGAGATCGCGTCGTCGACCCAGTCACGCCAGCCGGCCGTCAGCTGTGCCACAACCGCCCGCTCGGAGCGAGCAGGCGCCGAGATCGGATCGACCGCGACGTCGAGGTACAGGCTGAGGTCGCCGTATCCCTGCGGCGAAATCCCGATGCCCGGTTGCGTCGAGCTCGTGAACGTCGTGAGCGGGTTCGCGAAGTTGACGGTCGAGTTGTCGGAGCAACGGTGGACGAAGATCCACCAGAAGTTGTAGTAGGCCTGCGGCGTGCCCTGGGGCTGCCACTCCGAGTAGTAGGCGGAGCAGACGTAGTGTTCGGGTGGCTGGCGCGGCCCAGTGACCCTCGGCCTTGACGCCGACGTACGCGTGGCCGGTGTCGGACGACCACGACTCGACGGTCACGTCAGGCGCGGGTCGTAGGCGAGGGCGGTGGCCGCAGCGCCAGTGCCCACACGGTGGCGAGCCCGAAGGCGACGATGATCCAGCGCATCAGGAGCTCGACTCGTACCTGTCGACGAGCCATCGGCCGTCGACCTGCTTCAGATACGCGGTCACGGTCACTGTCGGGAGGACGACTGGGCTCTCCAGCGCCTGGCCGGTTCGAGGCTGATGTCATAGCCACCCTCGGTGTAGTCGAAGGTGACCGTCGCGCCGTTCCGGACTGCTCGACGCGATGTTCTCGAGGCGCTCCACCGTCGTGACGGAGGCCTTCTTGACCTGCTTCTGACCGCCCAGGAATCCGGCGACTGACAGGTAGGCGGATGACTGCTTGCTCGTGACGTATGGCTCGACCAGCGACGGATCGTCAGTCCGCCGCGCCTCGAGTACGCCTCGAAGAAGGCGCGGACCGCACCCTCTGGCGTGGACGTTGGATCCGTCGAGGCTGATGCGGTTGTGCTCGGCGTTGGCGTGACGACTGGTCCCCCACCGCTGGCCAAAGGACCGCACGAGCACGACGACCACCACGCCGACGCTCGCGAGGATTGCGATCGGCAGCCGGTAGCGAGACGGCACGTTCATCGTCATGTCCTCGCCGCCGCTGAACCGTTGATGTCGAGGGTCACGACCGGGCCGATCCCGGCGAGCCCGAGGAGCGGCACGCGGACCGGGGCGTGGATCTCGATGCTGACGGTCGGAGCGGTATTGGGCGCACCGGTGATGGGATCTATGCCGGCGCGTTGGTGACGCTCACCTGGCGCCGGCAGCGATCTCGCTCGGGGAGCTCGCCAGCAGGGTCGACGAGGCGGCCAGGTTCTGGGCGAGGTACTGGCGCGCCAGCTGCGCGGCGGCGTCGGGCACCAACTGCGGCTGCCCACCGCTGGCCAGCGAGGCGACGTCGAGCGCCTGGGTGGCGGTGAGGGCGGCCATGTCGATCTGGGCCCGCAACCGGGTCCGCATGCCTTCGAGGGTCCCCACGGCCAGCACCAGGGCGAGCACGAGCATGAGCAGCGGGAAGAGCATCACGGCATACACCGCCACCTGGCCGCGCTCGCTCGACCGTGACCGCCGCATCAGTGGGTCACCTCGCTGCGGGTCACGAACTCGCCTTTGAGGGGCACCGGCCAGGTGCCGAGGAACGGGATCGCCGCTTGGGCGTCGATCGAGACGGTGACCCGGATCGGTGCGCCCCAATCGGCGATCGCCGGCTCGACGGTGACCCGCGCCCGGGCCGGATCGATGCCGCCGTCGCGCAGCTCGGTCGCGATCCGCTCGCGGACCACGGCGCTGTCCTCCCCCATCACCGCGGCCTGGCGGGCCCCCGCCGCGGCCGCCGCGTCGACGACGAGGCGGGTGTGCTCGATCTGGCCGAAGACGACCACCCCGAGCAGAACCGGCACGAGCACCAGCGGCACGACCAGGACAGCCTCGACCGTCGCCACGCCGCGCTCCGAGCGACGGGGGTCGAGCAGCGAGCCGAGCCGCAGGCGACCGATCATCAGCTGCCCAAGAGCTGCTGGATGAGATCGCCGATCTTGCTGGCGAGCCCCTGGTTCCAGGCCAGGATGGCTGCCGCGAGGACGACGAGGATGATCCCGGCCGCGATCACGTACTCGAGCGTGGTCAGGCCGCGCTCGTCGCTGCGCAGCCGGTCCAGGCTCGTCGCAGCAGGTCGATCAGCTGGTCTCGCACGGTTCCGTCACCTCCCTTTCACAGGCGTCCGATCGTCGATAAGAACAGGGGCAGCACGATGAGCAGCACGAACTCGGGCAGGTACACCCCGCCGAGGATCGCGGCGAGCTTGGGCTGGACGGTCGAGGCCGCGCTCAACAGGCGGTTGCGCTCGCCGTCGCGCAGGCCGCGCTCGTGCTCGGCGAGCACCTCGCCGATGCCCTTACCGAGACGGCGCGCCTGAGCGAGCGATCCGGCCAGCTCGTCGAGCTCCTCGAGGTCGGCCGCAGCGGCCACGTCGCGCAGCGCGGCGTACAGGTCAACGCCGGTGCCATAGGCAGCCACCGCGCCGCGCACCTGCTCCGCCAGCAGGTTGCCCCCGCCGGTCGCACGGTGGAGCGCATCGGCCACGTCGGACACCGCTCGTTCGAGGGTGTGGCGCTCGGCGAGGGGGCGCACCAGAGCCAGGAAGTCGGGCAGCTCGCGCCGCAGCTGGCCCTGGCGGCGCCCGCCCAGCCAGCCGAGGTACTCGGTGGGGAAGACGTAGCCGACGAAGGCG
>CAVVFZ010000032.1:0-132711 GCA_963747555.1 uncultured delta proteobacterium | reverse complement strand
CGTTCCATCCGCGGTAATCATGAGTCCTGCGTAAAGGAACCCGGTGTATGGATTGCCTTCTAAGGCCATGCCTTCAACCGTTGGAATAATGACCTCCCGCATAACCCTGCTACTGAGATCCGGCGTAATGACCGGGGCAGGGGAGTAGGCGCCCATTCCCCCCGTGTTGGGGCCTTTATCCCCATTATCCCGGGCCTTGTGATCCTGAGAGGTGGCAAGCGGAAGAATATTCTTCCCATCAACCATGACAATGAAACTGGCCTCTTCTCCCGTCAGACATTGTTCGATGATCACCCTTTTTCCTGCTTCCCCGAAAGATTTTCCGGACAGCATCCCGGTCACGGTCTCCATGGCTTCTTTTTCGGAATGGGCAATGACCACCCCCTTGCCGGCGGCAAGCCCATCCGCCTTGACGACCACGGGAAGCCCCAACTCCCGGATGAATTCTTCCGCACCATTGATTTCCGTAAAGGTCCGGTACTTAGCGGTGGGGATATGGTGACGCGCCAAAAAGTCCTTGCAGAAAACCTTGGAGCCTTCAAGCTGGGCCGCGCCTTTTGTGGGTCCGAAACAGCGGAGGCCGGCGTCGTGAAAGGCGTCGGTGATCCCTTTCACCAACGGGTCTTCCGGCCCTATGATGGTCATGTGCACCTTGTTTTCCCGCGCAAAATTGACAAGGGCATCGATCTGATCCACGCCGATATTCACGTTTTCAATCCCTGAATCGATGGCGGTACCCGCATTTCCGGGTGCAACAAAGACCTTTTCAACATTCTTTGACTGGGCTGCTTTCCATGCAAGAGCATGCTCGCGCCCGCCGCTTCCGACGACCAGTATTTTCATATCGTCTCATCCTTCTTAAATGAATCGAACATATATGCGATTTTATTCTCTCCGGTTGAAAGAACTGTTAAGGGTGGTCTGATCGATCCCCGTCATAGGGGAGCTGTTAGGGGGGATATTTTCAAAAGGTGCCGGAAACGGCGAGTGTGCAGCAAATCTGGAAGTTACGAACGATTGTATTATATGGCGGAGAGAGAGGGATTCGAACCCTCGGTAGAGCTTTTGGCCCTACACTCGCTTAGCAGGCGAGCGCCTTCAGCCGACTCGGCCATCTCTCCTTGATTTGCTTTCAATTGTTGTGGCGGAGGGAGTAGGATTCGAACCCACGGAACTTTCGTTCAACGGTTTTCAAGACCGCCGCCTTAAACCACTCGGCCATCCCTCCAGCTTGAAGATCCCATGCGGATGAAGCTCTTAAAGAGCCTCTCCATGGTAAGCTATCCCTGCCGTGTTTCTGCGTTTGAAATCAAGGCCTTTTGAATTTTTTAAATTAACATTTGCGGGGTGAAAAGTCAAAACCTTTTGTTGATATCTGGCCATTCCCCTTACTTCTTCTTTTCCGTTTCCGTGGATTCGGTCTTCAAAAAGGTTTCCACTTTTGCCGTCTTTCGAAGCTCTTCGATATACTTAAACATTTCCGCCTGGGTCTTTTGCTGTTCCAGGAATTTCTTTATTCTCTCCTGTACCTCGGTAAACGGAACAACGCTTGCCGGTTTTATATCGACCACTTCGATAAGATGATAGCCGAACTGTGTCTCAACAACGTCACTTACCTCGCCGGGTTTCATTGAAAAAGCTTTTTCTTCAAACGGCTTTACCATCTGCCCTCGCCTGAAGTAACCCAGATCCCCGCCTTTGTCCTTGCTGGGACCCTCTGAATATTCCTTAGCTAAATCCTCGAACTTGGCGCCTTCTTTCAATTTCTTCTGGATGTCCTTTATTTTTGCCATGGCCGCGGCTTTGGCTTCCGGTTTCGCATCGGGTTCCACCTTAATCAGAATATGACTGGCTCTGACCTGTTCGGGCTGTTGGAAATATTGCGGATTGCTGTCATAATAGGCTTTCACTTCACTTTCGGGAACCGTTGTTTTATCTGCAAATTTTTTCTTAATAAATTCTTCGATGGTCATGGCCTTTTTGAGATCTTTTTTCATGGCGACTTCATCGATGTTCCATTGTTTTAGGCTCTGCTGGAAGGCTTCCTCGTTGGGAAATCCTTTTTTCCATTGATCAAACTTATCATTGAGTTCTTTGTCGCTTATCTGTAATTCCTTCTTTAATACTTTCCTGGTAAAGCAATTCACCGCCGATCAATCGGTTCAGTATATCCTCTTTCAGTTTGGCAAGTTGCTCGGCGTCAAGCGATTGTCCGGTTCTCTGCGATCTTTGCACGGCCAGGGTAACCGCCCGGTCCAGTTCCGCCGTGGGAATGGGCGTTCCGTTGACCAGCGCCACGTCATTTTTTTCAGGCGCTTTCGTCTCGGCGAAAAGGTTCCCTGTGCTCAGGATGAACGAAAAAGCAACGATCGTTGCAAATATTGCTGTCCTACCTTGTTTCCCCATGAAAATGTCTCCTTTTAAATTAAATAGACGATGAACGAATGATCAGGCTTGGGGAAATCTCCTTTTAATACCCCATTTTCTTACCCATGATCCTTTTGTTAAATAAATAATTGAACCCTATAGCATCTTTTTTGATTCCCTGGCAAGTGCTATTTTTCATGCAATGTCCTCATACAAATTGGAGGCATTGCAGTTCTTCCCGTTTATGATGTCTCCAGTACTCTCCGAGGATGCTTAATGCGTGAATGCTCTCTACCGGATCATGAAACACCGGGTATAGATCCTCTTTCTGGAAGGCTTCCACATGCTGTTTTTCCGCAAAGAAACTGAGGGCGATCGGTTTTTTGAACTCCTCGCTTATTTTTCTGATGAACTGCAGAATTTGTTTCGGTGTGCCGATCCCATCTCCGAATATTCTTATCATTTCGGGTTCATACATAAAAGACAAAACAAGACCGTCGATCTCTTCAAGGGCCAGGCAATTTTTCAAGGTGAACACCAATGCTTTAATATCATGCACATCGCCGAAATCCATGGGATTGGACATTCGAATCACTCCGGCCCTTCGGAAGCTCTCAACTTTGTGGATCAGCTCATCGGGGAGTGGCGGGCATACGAACCCGTATTTCTCGCATGCATCTCCGAGGATCACGGAAAAACCACCGGACATGGAGATAACGGCAAGACGATTTCCATGCAGGGGGGGGAGCCGCAGCGCTCTGGCCGCAACAGTCAAATGGTCGAGATGCTCCACTCGCGGGACTCCGGCCTGTTTAAGGGCGCCTTCCACGATCCGGTCATTGTTTGAAAGGGCGGCGGTGTGAGAGAAGGCAATCCCGGATGTCGCCTCGCTCACGTTGGATTTGAAAATGACGACCGGTTTTGTTGCGTGTTTTACCATTCCCATCAGTCTTCGACCGTCCTGGATACTTTCAAGGTACATGTGAATCTGCTGGGTGTCCTCGTCTTCCAGGAGATATTCCAGAAAGTCGGTTTCAATCATATCCAATTTGTTGCCCACGCTGATGACCTTTGAAAAGCCCACATATTCGTCAGAAAAATTGTAGGCGCACTGGGTGGTTACGCCGCCGCTTTGAACAATCAAGCTTACCGGTCCTTTACGGAAGCTGGCTGTCTTCATGGGATTGAACGGCGTGCAGAGCCTGGAGTTGGTACATATGATTCCGATGCAGTTCGGTCCGATAAAACGGATATTGTATGCCTTTGCGGTGTTCACCATGTCACGTTCCAACTGCGTCTCCTCACCATTCAATTCTCTATATCCGCCCGTGGAGATGATGGCGTGTCGTATCCCCTTTTTCCCGCACACCTGAAGGGTTTCTCCCACAAATCGGGCCGGCACCAGAATAACGGCAAGATCAATGCCTTCCGGCAGTTCTTTGGGTTTTGTAATGATCTTCTTTCCATAAACAACACCCGTTTCTCTCCCCACCGGAAAAATTTCTCCTTCAAATCCCATGGCGAGACAGTTGAAAACAATATTCTTGGCCAGATTCATTGGGTTGTCCGCTACCCCGAAGACGGCTATACTGGTTGGGTAAAAGAATGGTTTCATGTGGTTTTCCCCATACGTTTGCTAATCATATTTCCCCCTTTCCTTGACCGAACGCTACCAATCCCCTATATTGATGCAAAGTGCATTGAAAATCAAACAATTTGATTTCATGCGATTTCTGCCTTCAAATCGCAGCGTCTGAGGAATTCCATGAAAAAGACTGAAAAAAAACCCCCTGTTTTGCCTCTTGTGGAAAACGATCCATGGCTGGAACCGGTTGCCCGGCAAATAGCCGACCGGTATGAAAGGTACAAAACACGCCTCGGAGAGATCGAAAAAGAACAGGGGAGCCTCACGGACTTTGCCGATGCCTATAACTACCTGGGTATAAACTACGATAATGCACGCAAGGGTTGGGTCTATCGCGAATGGGCACCCAATGCCTATTCCCTGTTTCTCATTGGCGATTTTAACGACTGGAACAGGAGTTCCCATCCTCTGGCGAAAGACGAAAGGGGAGTCTGGGAAATTTTTCTGGATGAAGACACCTACCGGCACAGATTTGTCCATGGGAGCAGAGTCAAGGTCCTGGTGCATGGGGCCAATGGCGTTAGAGAGCGGATTCCCGCCTATATCCGCCTTGTGGTGCAGGAGGAGACGTCGAAGGATTTTGCAGGGCAGTTATGGTTTCCCGAGCCCTTTGAATGGGGAGAGAGCGGCTTTGCTGTGCAAGACGCGAAACCGCTGCTGATCTATGAATGCCATGTGGGAATGGCCCAGGAAGGTGAGGGAGTGGGCACGTATCGGGAGTTTGCAAACCACATTTTGCCTCGAATCAAACGCAACGGCTACACGGCCATACAGCTCATGGCCATTGCAGAGCATCCCTATTACGGTTCTTTCGGGTATCACGTCTCCAATTTTTTCGCACCTTCCTCGCGTTTCGGAACGCCTGATGATCTGAAATACCTGATCCGTGAAGCACACCGGCTTGGCATCGCCGTGATTATGGATATCGTGCACTCCCACACTGTGAAAAACCTGAACGAAGGGATCAATGAGTTCGATGGAACAGAAGGGCAGTATTTTCATCCGGGAGGCCGGGGAGAGCACCCCTCGTGGGATTCCAAACTGTTTAACTACGGCAAAACGGAAGTTCTGCAGTTTCTACTTTCCAATCTCAAGTACTGGCTGGTGGAATTCCATTTTGATGGTTTTCGCTTTGATGGCGTGACATCCATGATCTATTTTCATCACGGAAACACGACCTTTGATCGTCGCGAAAAATATTTCACGGAAGGCGTGGAATTTGATGCGATTACCTATCTGCAGTTGGCCAACTCGCTCATCCAGGAAGTTCATCCGGGCGCGATCAGTATTGCCGAGGAGGTGAGCGGGATGCCCGGTCTCTGCCGGCCAATTTCGGAAGGGGGAATTGGATTTGACTTTCGACTGGCCATGGGAATACCCGATTACTGGATCAAGCTGTTGAAAGAAAAAAAAGACGAAGACTGGGATATCCAGGAGATGTGGCACGTGCTGAATGATCGTCTTCCCGGTGTGGGGACGATTGCCTATGTTGAATCACACGACCAGGCCCTGGTCGGCGACAAAACGATCGCGTTCCGGCTGATGGACAAAGAAATGTACGACAAAATGGGTATTCACGAGGAGAGCCTGATTGTCGATCGGGGAATCGCTTTACATAAAATGCTGCGGTTGTTTACCATATCCCTCGGGGGAAACGCATATCTCAATTTCATGGGGAATGAGTTCGGGCATCCGGAATGGATCGATTTCCCGAGGGAAGGCAATGGATGGAGCTACAAATACGCCCGGCGACAGTGGTCGCTTGCCGATCGCCCGGATCTGAAATACCGTTTCCTGGGCCGGTTCGATATCCATATGCTGAAATTCGTTAAAAAATACGGGGTGTTGGACGTCAACTTCGGCACACAGCTTTTTATGGATGACTGGCATAAGACCATTGTTTTTGACAAGGCGGGCCTGATATTTGTCTTTAACTTCCATGTGAATCAGTCGGCTGCAGGTTATCGGATTCCCGTTCCGTGGGAAGGAAGCTATCGGTCCGTGTTGTCTACGGATAACCCCTTGTTTGGAGGCTATGGACGTTTTGACGAGAACATGGACTATCCCACATTTACCGATGAAGGCGGAAAGGTATTTTTGAAAATTTACAACCCGAACCGCACGGCGATTGTTTTGAAGCGATACCCGCCTAAAAATTAAACACCTTGGCTTCGGCGGCCATATCTATCAAATGGGGGCCTCCATCCAGGAGCATGTTGGGGAAAAACTTTGCTTCGTCAACCTTCCGGGCATTGGCGCATGGAGTGCATATCCCGACGGGAACCTGCTGTTCCACGAGATAGGGCAGGTAATCGTTCGGGCAGTCGCCGGTCGCCGTTTTCACGCTGAGGTCCTTTTCCCGGTTGGCCCAGAGGACGCCGTCATCAACAAAAAACAGATTGACCGTATGGCCTTTGGTGTGGGCTATCTTTGCCAATTGAAAACAACGGGTTGCCGCTTCGTTTTCCTGGCGGCTCAACATAAATAAAAAATTGGCCATCTTCTTCCTCCATGGAACCGAAAAATAGATGTTAACAATTGAATGCGTGTAGCTTCTTTAAACTGACCGCTGACCCGATCAATACCAGGGTCCCCAGGGTCCCCACATCCCCCAGTTCATGGCGGACATTTGATACATCTCGGCCGCATTGGCCTGGTTCTGGGCAATCTGTTGCTCTATGGCAAGCTTCTGATAGCGCTGATAAGCCTTTTCCGTTCCTACATAGAGGCACTTGCAGCTTGTGGCATCCGCATACATGTAATACAACTTGCCGTCACGCTGGGTTGGGAAAAGGGTGCGTTGCTGCATGGTCTGGAGATGATCCATTTTCTCCGGGGTGTCGGCAAATTTCATCTGGAAACCTGCAGCCGAAAGGGTTCTCTCCATCTGCATGGCTTCCTGGTTCTTCATGGCGGCGCATGCCCCGAAAGTGATCATCAGTCCAAGTAGGACAGGGACGTACAGCCGTCGGTCCCTTACAATTGAAACAAATGAAAATTTCCTGTCCATAGCTCTCCCTCCTTAAGCGGTTGATATTCTTTTTACTTCGGTCTCCTGGTAATCGATCTTTTGTTATGCAACATTTGTTGACCGAAATCGCAAATTCTATGGGATGTTATTCTATTCCTCTGCCTGTTTCCCTGTCAAGCGTCCGTGTGGTATTTATAATAGGCCGCGCAAGTTCCCTCGCTGGATACCATGCATGGGCCGACAGGAGTTCGGGGCGTGCAGGTCCTTCTGAATAGTTTACATTCCACGGGGGTGGCGGCACCGCGCAGGATGTTTGCACACAGGCATCCCCGGGGTTCGCCGGCAGGCGGCACTTCAAGATCGAATCGCTGTCTGGCATTCATGCCTGCATAACGTTCCCGGATGTCCAGACCGCCCCCGGGGATAACGCCAAGACCGCGCCAGGGGGCATCGCAGGGCTCGAAGATTTCATCCATGATCTTCAATGCCCCCGGATTTCCTTCTGCGCTTACGCCTCGCCGGTACTGAATTTCCACTTCCGCCTTCCCCTTTTCCATCTGCTCCACCAGCATCAGAATTCCCTGCAAAATATCCAATGGTTCAAAGCCCACAACGACGCATGGCGTATGGTATGTCTCCGCCACATCCTGATAAGAGGAAGTGCCGATGATCGTTGTTACATGGCCGGGACAGATAAAGCCGTCTATCCGAAGGTCCCCGCCCGAAAGAAGGGCATTCATGGCCGGCGGGAGCAGTTTATGGGCTGAAAGGACCGAAAAATTCGCAAGCTTGTTTGCATCGGCGGTCTTTATGGCCGCGGCAACGGTAGGGGCCGTGGTTTCAAAACCCACGCCAAGAAAGACCACTTCATTTCCCCTGTTTTCGGTGGCGATCTTGAGGGCATCAAAGGTGGAATAGACCATCCTCACATCGGCGCCACGGGCCCTTTCTTCCTGGAGGGACGAGAGACTTCCTGGGACCCTCAGCATATCCCCGAAGGTGGTCACGATAACCCCATCCATTCCGGCCAGTTTCACCGATCGATCGATTTCCTCGGTAGCGGTGACACAAACCGGGCATCCCGGTCCTGATACCAATTGGACCGTGTCGGGCAGCAGGCTTCGAATTCCATGCCGAAAGATGGCCATGGTGTGGGTTCCGCATATTTCCATCAGCCTGATCGGTTTTCGAGAGATCCGCTTGATCCTCTCGGATAAGGCCTGGGCGACTTTTCCATCTCTGTATTCATCCACGTATTTCATAGGAAACCTCATATTTTCCCGGATATCCGACAGATACCATCCCGGCGCAAACCGCCTGTCCAAGGCTCAGGGAACCATCGTTGGCCGGAACCCGGGCATGGGTATACACATGGAAATCCGATTGGGACAGGGTGCGTGAAAGGCCGCTTAGCAGGCTGGCATTCTGGAAAACGCCTCCGCTCAAGGCGACTTCCCTGATTCCGGTCTCTTCCCTGATTTTGTTGCATACGTCCAGAAAAAGAGCGATGAGCGTGTTATGGAACCGGGCGCTGATGATGCCGGCACTTTCCCCCTGAATAATATCCTCTACAATTGCTCGGAACAGGTCATCCGTTGCCATCAGGATTTCATTCCCTTCTGTTTTCAGTTGCCAGGGATATTTTCCCTTTTCCCCTGGTGTGAGGCGCATTTCCAGTTCGATGGCCGCCTGTCCTTCAAATGCAATGACTTGCCTGATTCCAAGAATCGCGGATACGGCATCAAACAGTCTGCCGCAGCTGGAAGTCAGGGGCGAATGGATCCCTTTTTCCGCTATCTGGAGGATGAGTTCGGCCCGTTCTCTGTCCAGGTTCTGAACAAAAGCGATGGGAAGATCGAAAAGCTCGTCTTTGAAAGGACCTTTGCAGATAGACCAGAGCCATGCGCCACGGTTCCCTTGCCGCCGCATCTCCACCGGGAAGGGGAAGATAGTCCAGATGGGCCTTTCGTTCAAAAGAAACCAGGTCCGCCGATCATGATTTCCCCACCCCATATGGCGCCATCGGATCCCAACCCTGTACCATCCATGGCAAGGCCTATTACGGGTCCGGAAATGCTGTTTTCGGCAAGACACCCGACAATGTGGGCGTGGTGGTGCTGAATGGCAATGGAGGGGCATTCCTGCTGATTTTTTGCGTATCGGGAGCTCAAATAGTCGGGGTGCTGGTCGCAGGCGATCACAACGGGGGTGATATCAAGGATCCTTTTCAGATGGGATATGGTCATCTGGAAAAAGTCGGCCGTTTCCATGTTTTCCATATCTCCCACGTGCTGGCTCAGGAAAGCGCGATTTTCCTTGGTCAGGCAAACCGTGTTTTTGAGTTCGCCTCCCAGAGCGAGAACGGGAGGCATCCCTTTCATGCTTTCGTGCAGGAAGACCGGTTCGGGCACATATCCTCTGGATCGCCTTATCTGCCTTGGTACGTCGGCCACGACGCGCAGGACCGAATCATCGCTTCTCAGGTGGATATCCCGGTTGTGGACCAGGAAGTAATCGGCAATATCCCGGAGTTGCTGAAAGGCGTCCTCATTGTGAATCGTTATGGGCTCTTCGGACCTGTTGCCGCTGGTCATGACGAGGGCGACATAGGGGCCTTCCATAAGCAGATAATGAAGGGGAGTGTAAGGCAGCATGATGCCCACATATCTGTTTCGGGGGGATACTTGTGTGGAAAGGCCATGAGAACGTCTCTTTTTCAAAAGGACGATGGGGCGCTGACGGGAGGTCAGCAGAACCGCCTCGGATCGATTCACGTGCGCAATTTTCTGAGCGGTCTCCAGATCCCTAACCATAATGGCAAGAGGTTTTTCTTCCCGGTGTTTGCGTTTTCTCAGACGGACAACGGCCTTATGGTTGGCTGCGTCCACAGCGAGATGGAACCCCCCCAGCCCCTTAATGGCCAGGATATGTCCTTTCGCCAAGAGTTCGGATGTCTTTTGAATGGGATCATCGCACGGAACGTTTTCGCCATTCTTTCCGTGCAGTGAAGGGACCGGGCCGCAATCCCAGCAGGCATTGGGCTGCGCATGAAAACGCCGGCTGTTGGGATTGTTGTATTCCTCGCTGCAAACGGAGCACATGAAAAAGGTCTTCATGGTGGTGACGGCCCGATCATAGGGGATATCCTGGATAATGGTATATCGGGGACCGCAGTTGGTGCAGTTGATGAAGGGGTATCGGTAGCGGCGATCCAGCGGGTCCATCATTTCCGAGAGACACTGGGAGCAGATGCACACATCGGGGGAAATGAGGGCGGTTCGTTCGCTGTGGGCCCTGCTGATAACAATGCTGAAATCCTTGTCTCTTTTTGGAGATATTTCTTCCCAGATTACAGCGGAGATACGGGCCAGGGGAGGGCTTTCAGAGGCGATGGCCCGCTGGAAGGCCTGAATTTCTTCCACGGGTCCTTCCACTTCCACATCGACTCCGGACGACGTATTGCCTACATACCCGGTAAGACGATAGCGCCCGGCAAGCTGATAGATAAAAGGACGAAATCCAACTCCCTGGACAATGCCCTCAATCGTTCCTTTGGCCCGTTTATTCATGACCGCCCGAGGGATTATGCCCTGGTTTTGACCTGCTCCCTGAGCCAATTGCACCAGGCTTCCAGACCCTCTCCCGTTTTGCAGGATATTTCAAAAACCGTCAGGTCGGGGTTTACTTTCAAGGCCTCCTTTTTAAAACTTTCGAGAGAACAGTCCAGATAAGGAATCAGGTCGATCTTGTTAATGAGGAGGACCTTGGATTCGCGGAACATGAGGGGGTACTTGGACGGTTTGTCTTCCCCTTCCGTGACGCTCAAAATCATCGCCTTAAAGTCTTCTCCCACCTGAAATTCGGCGGGACAGACAAGGTTTCCGACATTTTCCACCACCAGCAGATCCAGTTCGCTGAAATCAAATTCAGCAAATGTCTCCCGGATCATGTTGCCGTCGAGATGACAGGCCCCGCCGGTATTGATCTGGACGACCGGAATCCCCTTTTCGGCGATTCGGTCCGCGTCGTGAGAGGACTGGATATCGCCTTCAATAACGCCTATTCTTAAATCGTTTTTCAGAACATCAATGGTTTTCTCCAGCAGACTCGTCTTTCCGGCGCCCGGCGAACTCATCAGGTTGAAAACCGTCAGGTTGTTTTCATCGAACAGCGCCCGGTTTTCCCTGGCTATGCGCTCGTTTGCCTCTAATATGTTCTTGACTACGGATACCTTCATGATTTACAAACCCCTTTATTTTGTTAATGAATTGCAGAAAGCTCCTTTTTATTCCACTTCCATGTCCACAATAGAAAGTTCCTGACCCGATATGGTGTCGATCTTGCTGCTGCCGCACAGCGGGCATTCAAAAGCGTAGTCTTTGATTTCGAACTCCCCTTTACAGGTTTTGCATACGCCACGGAGCGGAATGACTTCCATCATCAGTTTCGCTCCTTCCAGGTCGGTTCCCGAGGTCATTATATCGAAGCAGAACGAGAGGGAATCAGGAACAACGGCGGAGAGTTGACCGACTTGAATCCGGACGGACTTGAGCACGGTAACCCCGTGTTTTCCCATTTCATCACGTACAATATCGATCAGGCTCTGGGCAATGGACATCTCATGCATTTGGGCGCGCGTCCTTTTGAGAGTTTTCCTCTTATCTTCAAACGGTTGGATCAGCCATTTTCTAATGCAATAGTCAAGGAATCGATCTTCTGTCTGGCGTCATTGAACATGCCCGAGAGATTGAGGGAATGGTTGGCAAAGATACTTCCGGTGGAGCCGTTGAAAACAACCAGCGGTTCAAAATAGCATTTTTTGAGACCTTCAATGATCTTGTCCACAAGAAGGGTGGAATTCTTTTTTTTCAGAATAGGGGCAAAATCCACGCGTATCGCCTTGAAGGATTCGTAAAGGGCGTACGCCACACCCTGGGCATAATAAAAATTGTCGTCAATTTGATACCAGGGAATGTTCAAATCAACCTCCTTGGCGCCTTTCTTATCGTCTTCGTTTACCGCGACGACCGTCTCTTTGCGTTTGGGGGCATTGATGAGTCTGGTATTCACTCCTCCCATCAGGGAGATATATTCTTTCAGAAGATCGACGAGGTTGTCCGCCCGGGCATAAAAATTCGATTTTCCGGTGGCGAGACCTTGATAGAAGTGTTCCAGATCGTCATAGGCTTTCCACCACCTTTTCTCTGCGGACGGGAACCACCACTTGTACGGGTCGTTTGAAAGGGCTGTAAAGGCCCCTTCGGCCCAGGGGTCCAGTTTGTCTGTTGTTCGCATTCTTGAAAGGTTGTCCCTCAGCACCCGAACATTATATCGGACGACCTCCAGCTCCCCGATCTGAAAATTGGGCATATTGTCTAAGAACACTGTGGGCCAGAAGAGATCGTTGGGCAGCCAGTTTCCGGCGAACTGTTCAATAAGGGCCTGGTTAGTCCAGATAAAGAGAGCTCCCGTGATCTTGCTCTCCTGTTTTCCCAATTCAAGAAAGTCGGGTTTTTTTGAATTGATGACCATGACAATCAGGGAAAAAATGATCAGTGCCAGAATGACAAGGCCTGCGATAAAGCCTTTGCCTTTCTTCTTGTTTTCCTTTTGCTTATCGTTCATCCTTTGCTATTGCCTCCCCTTCGCTGTAATCCAGTTCTCTTTGCGGATACTCCAATCACTTTACACCGCCTGGCAGCTGGATTAAAAAACATCTTGTGGCATCCATTCCTGTATTCCTGTTCGATCTTAAAAGCAGGACCGGGTACTTGTCAACACGTATCGAGTTTAAATGATAGATTTTCTGAACTGCGAGTAGATGTCGCTCAAAAAGATGAAGGATAGAGAAAAGAAGGGAAGAACCGGAGACGATCCCAATAGCGATGCTGAACACGATAAAAGCAGAAGATAAAAATCTGGTTGGGAAATTTCACAGGAGAACATGCTTTCTGTTTTGAAAAAAAGCTATTTCTTGAGGATGACCGGTTCCGGGCTATATTCTCCCGAGATTACGTCGTCCCAGAATTCCTTTTCATTCTTTTGCCACTCAGGGCCGAAGGTTCTCAAGAAAAATCCTCCTAAACGATCAAAAACGCGCCGCCATCCCTTCTGGTGATTTGTGGTGAGGACATCTTCAAGAAAAGAGACGATATCCGACATCTTTTCTTTTGGGAGAAAGGCTCTCGCTCCTAATTCAATCGATTTGCGCAGGGCTTCGGGCGTCAGGGCATGGGCCGTGAGCATGACCGCGGGATACCCTAAGGCTACTGCGGCGTTGAGAAGATCAAATCCGCGCACACCCATAATGTCCAGAATGACGATGTCATAGGTCCAGGATCGGATAAGATGATATCCTGTCTCATAATTCAAGGCTTTGTCCAGAACCAGTCCGTCTATATCCTCCAGGTGTTCTTCCAGGGTCTCCAGGATATCCGGTTCGTCGTCCACGGCCAACAGGCGTTTGTTGCTGAGTATGCTCTCTGACATTATATAGTCCTCTGAATCTCTTATACTTTATTTTTGGTCAGTCTCCTTCGCTCTTCATCGCGAATTTCCCTTCGGAGCAGTTTGCCCACCTTGCTTTTCGGCAGCATATCGCGAAATTCGATATACCCTGGAACCTTGTAGGAGGCCAGGTGTTCCCGGCACCATTTGATCAGATCGGTTCCACCTACCCCCTTGGCATCCTCTTTCAGGACCACAATGGCCTTGATGCGTTCTCCCACCTTCTTATCGGGAACGCCCACAACACAGGCTCCAATTACCGTGGGATGATTCTGCAACACCGCTTCCACTTCCGAGGCGGATACCCGGTATCCCTTGTGTTTGATGACATCGGCGGATCGTTCCATGTACACCAACTGGCCGTCTTCATCTTCACTCACAAAATCTCCCATCCGGTAAAAAATTTGGCCGTTGATATCGATATAGGAGCGTTTTGTCTCGTCCGGCTTGTTCCAATATTCCTTCATGGAGTAAGGGGAGGTGACGAGGAGTTCGCCCGTTTCGCCGGGTTTCACCGGTTCCAGCGTGTCCGGGTCCACCACCATGCATTGCCGGCTTCTGAGCGGCAGCCCGATGGTATTGGGTTTGGGATCCTTTTCGATACGGCTGTAAGCCACATGCCCCGCTTCGGTAGATCCGTATACCTGGTAGATGGGAATCCCGAAACGCTCTTTCCATCGGTTGAACACTTCCGCCGGCAGGACGTCGCCTCCACAGTAGCAATAACGCAGAGAGCTGAGATCGTAGGAATCCAGGCGGTCGTTTTCCAGAATCATGCGATAGAGGGCCGGGACGCCTAAAAACCAGCGAGCCTTGTCCCGTTCGATGGTTTTCATGATGGCATCCACCTGGGGAATCGGCATGAGCAATACGGCATTTCCCTTGTTCAGCCCCAAGGCCATGCAAAGCCCCAAAGCCATGATGTGAAAGAGAGGGTTCACGGCAATATATACGTCCTCTCCTTCTTTGAGATGCCCAGCAGCCACATCTTCCGTGACATCATTTACGTAGGAGGTCATTCCGATGTGATTCCCGGGGACGCCTTTTGGAAATCCCGTAGTCCCTCCAGTGTAGAGGATATAGGCTAAATCTTTCCAGGGATCTAAGGAAACCGATGAGGTCAGAGGGGAATGTTTCAAGAGGGATCTGAAGGAATGGACCCGGCTGTCCCGGTCAATCTTGCCTGTGGGGATTTTGTCGAACAGGACTCCGAGAGACCGTTTCCACATGGGAAGAAGATCCACCAGGTTGGTCACAATGGCATTTTTCAGCCCGGTCTTGTCCATTACCTCTTTTACATAGCAGAAGTTTGTATCCAGGCAGATTACCGTTTCGGCGCCGGAATCTTTGATCATGTATTCGATTTCAAAGGAGGTGTAAATGGGGGCCACCGGCACAAGAACGGCGCCCAGTTTCTGGATGGCAAGAAATCCGATGATCCACTGTACGCAGTTGGAGATATAGATCATGACCTTGTCGCCCTTTTTGACACCCATGTCCGCCAGGGCGCCGGCAAACCGTTCGCTTAGATTCCGGAGGCGTGAGTAGCTGAACGGTGTTCCCAAGTAGACCACGGCCGGCCGGTTCGGATACCGTTCGCTCATCCGATCAAAGCGGGTAAAAGTGACCTCTTTTGCCAGTGCAACCTCATCAATCTTCATGGTATTCCTTTGCTCCCTGAGATGTCCTTCCAAAGTATCTTATCCACGGTCCGTGAAGGGTGATCCAAGATGCAGCAGCAAAAAGGACCTTGTGACTCCATTACTGCCAAAGTTTTCGAATAAGATACGTTCCAACGTCTTCACAAGCCTATTGTGCTAAACACCGAAATAGGCCGAACGAATATCCGGATTGCTCATCAATTCATTTCGACTTCCCTCCATGACCGCCGCGCCGTTTTCAATGATGAACGCGTAGTCGACGATAGGCATCACGGGTCTGGCATATTGTTCTGTTACTATAATGGAGATCTTTCGCTGATCGCGAATCACTTTGGTTCCTCGAATGAGGATGGCCTGCATCAGAGGACTCAGGCCTAAAAGCGGTTCGTCCAGAAGTAAGAGTTTCGGCTGGGCCATCAAGGCGCGTCCAATGGCAAGCATTTGCTGTTCGCCGCCGCTGAGGAAGCCACCCGTTCTTTTCTTGAGTTTCTTAAGGGCAGGGAAAATCGTGAAGACATAATCCATGGTTTCTCTGGCCTGGGACGGCTTTGCCAGATACCCGCCGATGCGCAGATTTTCCAGTACGCTGCTCTCCTTGAAAATCCTTCGCCTTTCGGGGCAGAGAACAATTCCGTTTCTGGCGCGAAGGCTTGGCTTCATGGACATGATCTCTTTTCCAAGATAGCGGATTTCTCCCAGGATGGTAATCCTCTCGCCCCCGGCCATGGCTTCTTTTTTCCGGATGTCCTCCATGATGCCCGAAAGCGCGTACATGAGCGTCGATTTGCCGGCGCTGTTGGCGCCGAAGACCCCCACAATCTGGTTTTCGCTGCACTGGACGCTCACATTGTTGAGAGCCAACACATTTTCGTAAAATACCATCAGGCCCTTTGCTTCAAGCATAGCTCATGACCTCCTCGACTTCTTCGGACCCGAAATAGGCTTCCTTTACCTGTTCATTGGCCATAACTTCTTCGGCGGAACCCTCCACGAGCTTTTCTCCGAAATTCAGGACCATCACGCGGTTTGCCACGCGAAATAGCTCCCGCAACCGATGTTCGATCATAATGATGGAAATTCCTTCCATCTGGAGACGTTCAATCAGCGGCACCATGCTGGCGATTTCACTCATGCTGAGGCCGGAAAACACTTCGTCGCAGAGTATAACGTCAGGTTTCAATGCCAGACAGCGGGCCAGCTCCAGTCGTTTCAGATAGCCGGTGGGCAAGGCGGAAGCCAATTTGTAAGGAACATAGGAATCCCGTTCAAAACCGATTTCTTCCAGGATATCGATTCCCACGGTGTTTCTGTCGCCAAGCTTTCCTCCGCCCCTCCATCCTCCTGTCCGCCTGGCCCTGGGTGAAAACAACGGGATGATCAGGTTTTTGTAGGCGGGCAGGCTGAAATAGGGCCGCATGATCTGAAAAGTGCGGGTGACGCCCATGTCGGCAATCTTATGTGGGGGCTGCCCGGTGATATCTTTTCCCCTGAAAAAGATTCTTCCGGATGTGGCTCTGATGAAGCCGGTGATGCAATTGACGATGGTGGTCTTGCCGGATCCGTTGGGGCCGATGATGCCTAAAATTTCCCCTTCCTTCAATTCAAAACTCACCCGATTCAGCGCCAGTATCCCTCCGAAGGCCTTGGTGACTTCTTCTATTTTCAGGATCGGTTGATCGCTCATACCTTGACCCACCTTTCAAACTGATGATATTTTTGCTCTCCATACACCATGATTCCTTCGCTTCGAAAAACGACAAAACCAACCAGAATCAAGGAATAGAAAACAATTCGAAGGGTCCCGAATTCCCGTAGGAGTTCCGATATGGGGACCAGAATCAGACAGCCCAGGACAGGTCCCACAAGGGTTCCTCCGCCTCCGATGACGGTGGCTGCAATGGGCAGGATGGAAAAATCCAGCGCGAAAAGAGAGATCCCCCCCCACATGTAAATGTGGACCAGGCAGGCGCCCCCGAAACATCCCATGGTGGAAGCGATGAAAACGGCTGCCGCTTTGTAGGTGTTCACGTTCATCCCTGATGCCCGTACTGCCTGGTCATTGTCTTTCACCGCACGAAAAACCAGTCCGATATCCTGGTTTACCAGCCTTCTGACGCCAAACAGGAATAAGAGGAGGACGATGATAACAAAGTACTGCTCGAGCCATGCATTGGGAAAGCTGTCAACACCCAGAATGCCGTCGGTTCCTCCAAAAATGTCCAGGGCTTCAATAATTCTGGCTAAAACAAGAGGGTACATGAGGGTGACGATAGCGAAATAGACTCCTCTGAGCGGAAGACACGGGAGGAGCAAAATGGTGCAGATGATAGCGCCGGCAAATGTGGCGATGGGAACGGCGAGCATGGGGTGCATGCCGAAGGAGGTGTTCAAGATGGCCGCGATATATCCCCCCGTGCCAATGAAGAAGGCGCCGCCCAAAGATACCAGCCCCACGAAATGGGCCAGAAAATCAAAGCTCAGTGCCAGCAAGGCGTAAATGCATACAATGGTAATAACCCGTGGCCAATACATGCCCGGCATGATGAGAGGCAATGCCAGCAATCCGGCAATCAGCACGAACCTGGGAAGGGTCAGATAGCACAATTCCTGCCAGCCCATAAGGGCATATAGGCCATCGGTTCGCACCTTTATGCCGCGATCAATCCTTTCCTTTCGACTTTGTTTTCTATCCACGTTAGACCCTCTCTTCCAGTTCTTTCTGTTGTCCGAACAGACCCGACGGTCTCAGGATCAGCGTTAAAATAATAGCCAGGAAGGCCACCACCATTTGGAATTGGGGCCCAAGATATACGGTTGTGAGTATCTGCGCAAATCCTATGATGAAGGCTGCCAAAACGGCGCCCATCCAGCTCCCCAATCCTCCGACGATACAAACGGCAATGGCCTGAATGAGCACATCGTAGCCTTTTTCCACTACGATATTGCCCAGAGGCAGTATCACAATGGCGGCAAACCCGGCCAACATGCAACCGAAGGCCATGGCTACAACAGCCATGGTATCCGAGTCTATGCCCAGCATGAGCGCTGCGCGCTCATCCTGCGCCATTCCCCTCAGGGCCAGTCCGATGCGGGTGTAGTGGGTGAAAAGCCACAGGGACGTCACAACCGCCACGCCCAGAACCACCACAAGGATACGCTGATAGTCCACCGGGATGCCGCCGATCATCACGCTCCCTTCGATAATCACCGGCAACGTGTAGGTTGTCCCCTTGAAACCACCCCAGCGCAGGGTCTCGATGATGGCCAGTCCGATGGCGTAGGAAGCGATGATTTCCGAAATGTTCATTCCCCTCACACGGATCAGCACAAACCGGTATATCAGGGCGCCCAACAGACCCGTAAGAATGAGCGCAAGAACGACGCTCAGTAAATAGTTCAGTGCCAGGGAACGAACAAAGACCCAGGTAATAAAACCGCACAGGACATAGATGGCGCCGTGGGCGAAATTCGGTATCCTACTGGTTCCATAGACCAGCGCGAACCCCAGGGCCATTAATGCAAGCATACTGCTGTTGATGATGCCGTAAATCAAAATATCCATAAGAGATCCTGATGATGGAGAGATAGCTATTAAGAAGGGAAATGTAACCCGTTCCCCTCAGCCGCTTTTTCGGGAGAGGGGACGGGGTGTTTCTTCAACCTACTTTTTGGATTTCATCCAGGGTGGAAGCTCTATTTCGCCCTTGGCGATTGATTTGGGGAATACAACGACCCGTTTTCCGTCCTGCCACTGAAAAATGGTTCCCACGGCGCCTTCTTTAGGATCGAAGCTGGGGATAATCTGGTGTCCTTTGGGGGTGAAGCGGATTCTGCCGTAAACGCCCATCATGTCCGTTTTTTCCAACGCGGCGACCACCTTGTCGGGATCCAGGGACCCAGCCCGCTCGATGGCGTCCTTCAAGACATAGACGGCCATATAGCTGCTGGAGGTTCCCAAACCCTCGGGTTCAACATTCCAGCGGGTCTTGTAGGCATTATAAAACTTCATGGTCCACGGGGTGGCTTCGCTGGGGGCGTTGCCCGCATTGACCACGTTGGCGAGGGTGTACTGCCCTTTCCCTTTGGTGGCTTCCCAGAATCCCGGCTGTTCCGCCGCGGCAAGGGTGGACCCGAACGGCAGGGCCGGGATCTTCATATCATACCATTGCTTAAGCAGGATAGCGCTTTCCGGCATATCCATCCAGATGGACAAAACCTCGCTGTTGGTCTTTTTGGCCTTGAGCAATCCCATGGAAAAATCCGTGGTTCCCGTGGGGTAGATCTCCGTCCCCGTGACATCCCAGCCCTTTTGCGCGGCAAGTTTACCTAAGATAGCGCCTGCTGCTCTTGCATGGGCCACATCCTGGACCATGATAAACAGACGGTCCAGTCCATATTTTTCTTTGATTTCCATCAGACAGGTAAGAATTTCTTTGACGAGCCATTTTGCTTCCCCGTGGATGCGAAAACAGTACTTGAATTTGTCATACTGCTGTTCCACCAGGGCATGATACTTGGGGCTCAGGGCGCCCGTGGTCAGGATGGATACGACTTTGTATTTGGAGAGGAGGGGCATGGCGGCCAGGGCGGCTTCAGAACGGACAGGACCGCCCACGATGAACTTGACATGCTTTTCCAGGATCAGTTTTTCTATGGCCATGAGGGCTTCACTTACCGGAACGCCGGGCTCGAGATCCCTCGTATCAATGACGTCCACAGCAAACGGGCGCATTTCATTGCCCACCTTGACCCCGCCATTCGCGTTGATTTCTTCAATGGCCAGCTTGATTGCTCTTTCAGCGTCCCACCCGTAAAGGTATGCTGTGCTGAGCGGTGCTCCCAATAGAATCGGTTCTGCTGCAAAGACCCCTGTGATTGGAAAAATGAAGAAAAAAAGTAGTAGTACCATCCCCAATACAATTCGATTGTTCTTCTTCATGCGTTGTCCCTCCTCTGGTTTAAGGTGTATAATGTTGGACCTAAAAGATTATTTCGTATTACCTTTGTGCAGGCCATACGACCGAATCTTCTTCTTAACCTGGGATACGTGGATCTTGAGCAGTTGAGAGGTCTTATCAAGATCCCAGTCCGTTTTTTCAAGGACTGTCTGAAGATGCTCTTTTTCAATGGTCTTGAGCGTTTTTAGTTCCATTTGATTCTCCACTATGAAATCCACAGGGAAGCGAAACGCCCCTGCAAAAACTTCCCGAACCTGTGTTCGGGAATTATGGGAGATGGAAAAAAGTGGAAATGGTACTTCTATGTACTTCTATGTGTACCGCTCTTGGAAATGCGGATATAAGGCAAGGCTGAAATGAATCTGTAAATAGATCAGCAATATCCATGCCAGGGATGGAATATTGTCCCGGTAAACACAATTTATCTTTAACTATTTGAATTAACATATTTTTAATGCTGGTTCAAAGCGGTCGTACGGGATGCTTAAGAAGTTGATAGGTGAAAATTTCTTTTCGTCGCAGAAAAATGTTTTCAGGGTAGCGTGATTCTGTCCGTAGTCCTTTTTGCATTGCGGGACCTTTTATAGAACATACCGAGAGGGCTCCCTGAATTTATCCCACAGGGGCTATTATCTTGTATTTCCTGATTTTGGCCCGTAAGGTAGGCAGCGAGATGCCCAATACCTCTGCTGCCCTGGAACGGTTCCAGTGGAGATGTTTCAGCGTCCTTTCGATATGCTCTTTTTCCACCTGGAGCAATGAATAGGTGGAAAGGCCGTCTGAAGGAAGCGGATTGTCCATTTTGAGAATTTCCTCCACGTCGTCCAACAGGAGGACATTCCCTCTGGCTCGGACCATGGTCTCTACCAGGGCATTTTCCAGTTCGCGAACATTTCCCGCCCAGGGATGTTGCATAAGACGTTCCATGACCCCTGTTTGAAGTTTGCTCACCTCGGTTCCCAGTTCATAATTGATTTTCTGAAGAAAGTGGTTGACCAGGTCCGGAATGTCGGAGCGGCGTTCCCGCAGGGATGGTACGTTGATGATAACAACCCGCAAGCGGAAATAGAGGTCCTCTTTAAAGGTCCCCTGTTGTACCATGCCTGCCAGGTCGCGATTTGTTGCGCCGATGATGCGGCAACGGGATTGCAGGATTTTCTGCCCGCCCACTTTTGTGAAGGTTCTTCTCTGAAGAAACCCGAGAAATTTTCCCTGAAGACTTAAAGGCAGTTCACCCAGTTCATCCAGGAAAAGCGTTCCCTTTCCGGCCAGTTCAATCTTTCCCGGCTTCGTCGCAGTGGCTCCCGTGAATGCGCCTTTTTCGTGACCGAAGAGCTCACTTTCGAGAAGATTGCCCACTATGGCGGAACAATCCAGAGTGACAAACGGCTCCTTGTCGAAAAGGCTGTTGCGATGTATGACCCTTGCGATCAATTCTTTCCCTGTGCCCGTATCTCCCTGGATGAGGACGGTGGCGCGATTTTGGCACACGAGCCCGATCATTTTGAAAATCCCACGCATTTTTTCACTTTTTCCAATGATGACATCCTCATTGGGGGGTGGTCCTTCCTTGCCGAGGATCGGAGATTCCCGGTCCACTCTAAGAATGTGCAGAGCCCTGTTGACGGTCTTCTCCACCACATCGGCGTCCAGGGGTTTGTGAATGTAGTCGTAGGCGCCCCGTTTCATGGCTTCTATGGTAGTCTCCATATCCTGAAAGGCCGTGATCATGATTACTTTGGCGGCACACTGCTCTTCCTGTATGCGACTCAACAGATCCAGACCGCTTCCATCAGGGAGACGGATGTCCAGGATGACTATTTCCGGATCATGCAGGGCAAATAGGTGAAGGCCCTTTTCACCTGTATCCGCGGTGAAAACCTGATGATCCTTTTCACTGAGGAACATTTCCAGGCTTTCCCGAATGGAATATTCATCGTCAATCACTAAAACTTTGGCCATAGTTGTTACCTTACGGGCAGATGGACCCTGAACGCTGCACCCTTTCCATCGCGTTTTCCGGCATGAATGCGGCCTCCATGGGCCTGTACAATGCGGTTTACATTGGCAAGTCCAAGCCCTGTCCCCTTGGTTTTGGTGGAGAAGAAGGGGGTGAACAGTTCGTCCATATGTTTTTCTTCAATGCCGCTGCCCTCATCTTCGATGACGATTTCCACGAGGGGATCGTTCTTTGAGGCAAGGAGTGCACTGGTAATCCACAAGTTTCCACCGGGAGAGGACGCTTCCATGGCATTGAGTAAAAGATTGAAAAATGCCTGTTCCAACCTGGCGCCGTCCGCCTGAAACATTGGTATGGTCCTGTCCAGTGATAAGACAACGGACAACTCTTCATCTTTTAATTTTACGTCCAGGGTTTCCATGCAGGAATGGATGGTTTGATTGATATCGACGGGGGACAACGCGATCTGAAGAGGCTTGGCAAAGTCCAGCAACTGGTTGAGAATGCGCTCCAACCGGATGACCTCCCTTGTGGAGATCTGAATCCGCCGCTCATCATTTCCCTTGATGGCCTTGTTTTTTTCCAGAATCTGGAGGTTCATTTTCACCGCCGACAGGGGGTTCCGGATTTCATGGGAAAGGGAGGCGGTGATTTGACCGATATAGGCCATCCGTTCAGCTTCCCTCACTTTCTCCTCCATTTTGATTCGTTCGGTAATATCCCTGCAGATCCCGATATTTGCAGGCCTTCCTTCATAGATTACGACCTTTGCCGTAATCTCGGTAGGAAAAACTTTTCCACTTTTCGTCAACCGCATATATTCAAATGTGCTCGGGGCCGGCTGTTTTTCAAGACTCCTGTTGTAGATATCGATGACTCTTTTCCGGTTCGTAGGCGCAAGAAAAAGATAGAATTTCCGACCGAGGACTTCCTGCAACGTATAGGCATGCATGTGACAGAAGGCTCGGTTTGCAAAAACGATGACCTGCTCCTGTATGACGAAATATCCATCATTGATTTCCTCGACCAGTATTTTGTATTTCAGCTCCGATTCCCTGAGGTCTTTTGTTTTTGCGGCCACCTCGTCTTCCAGCCGTCTGTTGTGAGCGATGATTTCTTTCTCATGCATGCCCTGGAAATGATCGCTGAATCGATGGATGGTATAGGCGAGGCACTCGTTGATTTTTGTAGACGTCCGGAGGAATTCATCAATGCCGGCTTCTTCGGCCAGAAGAGGAAGGACGATCGTCCGGTACAATTCAAAGGCTTTTTGCACGTCTGAGAGCAGAAAACCCGCTTCGAGACGCATTTCGGTAATCCGATCAATGAACCGATTGATGGGCCCTATTTTCCCATCAATCAGATAGTGGTAGTTGGCCGCAAAAGCCTCTGAGATGGTATCCCGGAGTTCCGTTCGGGGTCTTGCGCCGTATTGTTCACCTGCTTCTTTTTTCAGTCTCTCCACCCATTCGTCGATAATGCGTGACCGATATTGATGGTGAAAAGTTCGTAGACTGAAAGAACCGGCAGAGGATGAATTACCCATTTATTGTGCGTCACTTTGCTTTTCAGGGGTTTGCTTAGATGCTTCTTTATCCAAAAATTTTCAGGTCTATACGGTGGGAAAATGGTCTGCAAAAAAGAAATATTTTAGTTAATTCAATAATATCTGGCATTAGTATAGGAGTAAAAAAAATCCGTGTCAAGCACGAAAACCAAGGGATCGCAATTCTCACTACGGCTTAGCCCCATGGTCTGCCGCGAAAAACGTTTAACAGAAGATTTTTCCGATTTGTGTTCCGGCGATGTCTTGATTCGGCCGGTTATTCCTGCTTTTCATCCGGTCCTCTCTTGTTTTTGAGTAAAAAAAAGTATAGATTTTATTAATAGGAAATCTTTTAGAAATGAGGGAGCGGGGCAATAATTGATGCATTTTTTTGTTCAAGTTATGATGGAGTCCTGGCATCTTTTGATGGAGGCCTCCGTCTATGTGCTTTTCGGTATGATTGCAGCGGGACTGCTTCGCGTTTTTCTCAACCCGAATTCCGTTGCAAAACATCTGGGCCGGGGCCGGTTCAGCTCCGTTTTCAAGGCGGCCTTCCTGGGGATTCCGGTACCCCTTTGTTCCTGTGGCGTTCTTCCTGCTGCAGTATCCTTAAAAAAACAGGGGGCAAACAGCGGGGCCACCACCGCCTTCCTCATCGCCACTCCCGAGTCGGGGGTGGATTCTATCGCAATCACCTATGCGCTGTTGGGGCCCATCATGGCGGTGATCAGGCCCGTTGCGGCTTTTCTAACGGCGACGGCGGCAGGAATAGCAGAAAACCTTTTCGGCCATAAATCTCAACGGGTGATTCCGGTTGTCGATGTTTCCTGTCCGGTGGATGGCTGCTGCGATGGAACGGACTGTTCTCCCGAGGAGCATATGCGGCATCACGGGTTCTTCCAAAAGATCGGTTTTGGGTTGAAATACGCCTTTTCCGAGGTATGGGGCGACATGGCGGGCTGGTTTCTGGTGGGGATGCTGCTGGCGGGCATGATTACGGTTCTGATTCCGGATCGTCTTTTCACTGCTTACCTTGGCAATGGAATCCATGCCATGCTGATCATGCTGATCATAAGCACTCCTTTATATATCTGTGCCACCGCTTCAACACCCATAGCGGCCGCCATGATCTTGAAAGGAGTCAGCCCCGGGGCGGCCCTTGTCTTCCTTCTGGCAGGTCCGGCCACCAACATTACCTCCTTAACCGTGCTTCTGGGAATTCTGGGAAAAAGGGCCACGGTGATCTATGTGTGCGCCATTGCCGTTTCCGCAATCTGTTTCGGGCTTGCCGTGGACAGGATCTATCAGTTCCTGGGAATATCTCTTAAGGCGACAGTCATTCAAGGTTCCGAAATGGTGCCGGTGTGGATCCAGTTTTTCGGCGCCGTATTGCTGCTCCTCCTTTCAGTAAAGCCGGTATGGAGAACAATCAAAGGAGCCTTGCCCTTGAAGCACAAGACCGTTTCTGGTTCAGGCTCGCATGCCGCATCAGGATGTTTTTCCCCTGCACTGGAAAAAAACGATCGTCCTCAAGAACTTTCAAGCAGTGGGTCAGGCTGAAGCTGTTCCTCGGGGCCGGTCGGTTCATAAGAAAATCTACAGGAAAAAGAATCAAAGGGGTCTATGAAACACAAAGCTGAGTATAAGGAATCATTGGGATCCATTTTCAGCCCGAAAAACGTGGCGGTGATAGGCGCTTCCAAGAATTTCGGGAAATGGGGGCAGCTAATTCTGTCAAACATTGTTGCCGGCGGGTTTCAAGGCGGGGTATTTCCTTTGAATCCGCGGGATAAAGAGATTTTTGGTCTTAAAGTTTATAAACAGATGGAAGATGTGCCGGAACCGGTAGATCTTGTATTTATCACCACCCCCGCAAGGCTTGTTCTCTCTGTCCTGGAGGATTGCGGCAGGCACGGTGCTAAAGGGGCTGTAATTATTACATCAGGTTTCAGCGAGCAGGATGACTCCGGCAAAAAGCTGGAAAAGCAAATGGTGGAGCTGTGTGTGCAAAATAGGCTGGCGATCATAGGGCCGAATACCATGGGCATCATCTGTCCCTATGCCGGCCTGTTTGCTACGGGGACGCATACCCGTCCCAGGAAGGGCTCCGTTGCGTTTATCTCACAATCCGGAAATTTGGGGAACCAGTTGATCTACTGGGCGGAGCAGCAGGGGATCGGAATCTCCCTTTTCGTCGGTTCCGGGAATGAGGCCATGCTTTCCTGTACCGATTATCTGGAATATCTGGAGAAGGATCCCCACACCGGAATTATCGTGTTGTATCTGGAAAGTGTGGATAACGGACCTGAATTCATAGAGACGGCCAGGAGAATCAATGTCAAGAAGCCGATCATAGTCCTGAAAGGCGGCCGTACCGATGCGGGCCGGGCCGCAGCTGCTTCCCATACCGGATCCATGAGCGGAGAAAATGCCATCTTCAGGGCTGCCTGTCGCCAGGCGGGCATCCTGGATGTGCGGGTCCCCACGGAACTGCTGGATCTTTCCGCCGCTTTTTCCTCCCTCCCGCTTCCCAAGGGAAACAGGGTGGGTATTGTGACCCTCGGAGGTGGGTGGGGTGTGGTGACCGCCGATGAATGCAACGAGCGGGGCCTTCTGGTTCCGAACCTGCCTCTTGAGATCGTCGAGAGAATCGGGAAATATCTCCCTCCGTTCTGGAGCAGGGGAAATCCCGTTGATCTGGTGGGAACCAGGGATCCGGACGCTCCGGTTGTTGCGGTGGAGGAACTGCTCAAATGGGAGGGGATCGATGCGGTCATCTGTCTCGGTATTGCGGGAAGAAATGAATTGGTCCGTCAACTGTTGCAGTCTACAAAGGAGGTCGATACGGAAGCGTCTCCTGATTTTCTTTCCGGTGTTGAACGAATGAGCAGTGACTACGAGGAACGCTTTGTCTTAAAAATGGCAGAGTTTATGGAAACCTATGGGAAGCCGGTTATCGGGGTGTCCATGGCCCGCACGGACCAGGGTACGGTCCGATATCAGCCAGGCCAAAAATACAGTGGCGTGTTCTATCAGGCGCCGGAAAATGCGGTAAACGCGCTTGCCAGGATGGTGGAATACAACCGGTTCAAGAACAAGGCCGGGATTCTTACATAGCAGGTATTGAAAGAGGGTATAGGGTAATGGCGGAAATCAGAAGCACGCTTGACATTATTATGGAGAAGGCAAAGGAAGTAGATGTAACGGATGAAGACAGGATAGCCTTTAAACGACAGGAATTGGAAGGAAAGATTCGTGGGTTTCTGCAGAAATTTCAGGATCAGATCCTCTCTGAGGAACGCCTGATGGAAGAAGTAAAGGCGATCGGCATGCAAAAAGATCAAATGGTACGGGAAATTTTCACGGAAGATTGTTTTTCTCGTATCGATCCCGAGGCGGATAACACTCGCTTGATTGGCCTGATGGAGAGAGTGGCAGGAGTAGATACCGGTCCGATTTTGGATAGTTTGAACAAATACCGGGATAAAATAACTCGGGAAAGGGGTCGGAGCCTGTCCGCCTTGTCTGAAAGGCTGCGGGAGAGAGGAATATCAGGATCAGCAGTTTTGCCGAACCTTGAAGCAGACCCTTTGTGGATGAATGAAAAAGCGAAAATGAGGCAGGACTTCCTAAACGACCTCATGGCATTAAGGCTATAAGCAGGGTCCCCGGAGGACCTTAGAAAATAACGGAGTTCACTGTTTTTCGAACCAAAGAGCCCACTTTCGACTCCCGTTTGTTGAGAAAAGCATAGTCAATCTGCGTGATTATCTCGGGACGTTCCCGGAGAATAATTTTCGTTGCGAGACCGGCTGCCGTGCCCGTCATGCCTGCACATTGCTCAAAATGTTGTTTGGGAAGGTCTTTCACCCTTCTGCTCAGGACCCGGCAGCAGGTTGCGCCGAACCGACTTTTAAACAGGTGGTGCAGTTCCCTGGTTCCCAGCAGAGCATGGTTTCTGTCGCGCCGACCCCCGGGCCGATCTCTTCCCAGAAACAGGCCGAGCGCGAGAACCGCCCCTCCGAGGGCGCCGCAGAGGCATCCGCTTCCTGCAAGCCCCTCCGGGAGTGTGGATGAAAGGCGAATGGCCAATTCATCGCTCATCCCTCCGTCGAGGCCGTGGTTGAGCGTCAGCAGTACCGCCTCGGAGCAGAAGAGTTGTTTGGACAGGAAAAAATTCTTTGCCCTTTCTTGTGTGAGCTGTGAGATCTCTTCCGGTTTCGGGGAAAGCACCCTGTTTTTTATCTTTGCGAGAGGCATTCTATTTAACCTGGAACCTGCAATTCGTTTTTAGCCTTTCATGGACAGAAGATCGTTTGCCAAAAAAATATTACGCTGGGTTTTTTCCCTTGCCGGGGCTTTTGCGCTTGGTATTCCAGTTTTTTCCTTTATTACCTATAGAAAGCCCAATGAGAGAAAGGTCATTTTTCATCCTGGCGAACAGCTTTCGGGACTGAATTTCAAGGATGGAGTCTTTCTTGAAAGGCAGGGTGAAAGCTTCCACGCCCTTTCCTCCAAATGCACTCATCTTGGCTGTACACTCGGCTACGACGTCCTGTCCTCTCAGTTCCATTGCCCATGCCATGGGAGCGTGTTTGATCGATCCGGCAAGTGGATTTCCGGACCCGCCAAGAAGGATCTCCATGAATTACCTCTTGAGATGCTGGACAACGGAGATATCGTGGTGGTGGAAAAACTGTGACGGAACCCGGAGCCGGTCTATCCGCCCCGGTCTCGGGAACCAATCAGCCTCGCCGGATCTTTATTCCACCTTCTCCGTGGGATAGTTGGCGCCTTTCCATGCAAAAATTCCACCGGGATAACGATAAACATTTTTGTAGCCGAGCTTTTCTGCCCAGGCGGCGCCATTGTGGCTCCGTGTGCATTTTACAAAGCCGCAATACACAACAATGACCCTGTCCTTGTCCGGTCCCAGGAGTTCGATATATTCTTGTTCTGTCTTTCCACCCGTTTCTTTGGCATCCCAGGTATTCATGTCCGGGATGGGGAAGAGAAACTGCTTGGCGCCCGGGATATGGGTGTTCTTATAGCTGGCCTCGTAGGGCATGGTATCAATGATCAGCATATCCTTGCCGCCATCGATCCATCCTTTCAACTCTTCCGTTGTAACAACATCGTATCCGCCCCGCTGAACTTCCCTGACCAGTTTTACCGCACCCTGCTCTTTGTCTACTTCCTGCTCGAACTTGTCTTTTCCCGCAAAAGCCACTGTGGTTATTCCCGTTAAGAAAATTGCAAGTGTTATTGCCATTCCCATTTGTTTGAAAACCCTCATTGTTCTTTTCTCCTTTTTAAATAGAATTTAAAAAAATGCCACAAACCGACCGGCTTGTTTTGATCGATGCCGCGCCAGACATAGAGATAGCCGATACCTGCCATCAATCCCAGATCCCTGTAAAAAGCAGAACGCAGGCCATGAAAGGCCGCTGCCTCCGGATCATTCGGGCCGAAACAGCCGCAGTCCACATCAAGGCCCATCTGAATCCCATAGGCAAGAATGGCCATGAAGAGAACCAGCAATCCGGTAATTCCCGCCAGGCTTCCGCGAATATCAAGGACCAGGCCCATGGCAAGAATGACTTCCAGTGACGGCAATAAGATGGCCACAGACAGGTTCCAGTTATCCGGGATGATCCCATAAGCCCCTATGATAACGCCAAAAGATTCCGGGGCAAACAGTTTGGATACCCCCGACCAGAGGAAGATGCCTGCCAGGCTGATGCGGATGAGTCGATAAGGCCAGACGGAGAAAAAGAAACCCCGTTTATCTGGAGCATTCAGCAAGCCCGAAAAATTTCCCAGCTCGAATATTCTGTTGGGGGACTCATTCTGCCTGGTCCTGTACCCGCTCATACGGCCTTCCCTGCATTCTGCTCTGTTGTGGAATCTTAAATAAGAATGGCGTTCTTATAGATAAGAACAAGAAGATATGTCAAACTGGACTTTCCGATGAAAAGAAGGAGTTTCTTCGGAAAGTCCAATGAGGAGAGTGTCCGTATGTCAAAAGAGTCTTTCGAAAAAGCCGAATTTGACCGATTCATATCCATCGGGAGGATAATCCCACTCCTTTCCGTAGACATGAATCCGCTTTGTTTCTCCGTGGGAATCATAGACTTTGCCTCCCTCAAGGACCCAGGCCAGAAGCCCTCCCTTAAGGTTCAGGACCGGTATTCCCCTTTTTTCCATTTCCCCGGCAAATTTTCCGCTGCGATAGCTGATGGTGCAGTAGGCCACAACGGTCTTACCCTTATATTTTTCGGGATCTTTCAGAAACTCTTTCTGGGATAGGGCATGGGGGAGCATGGAGACCTCCATTTCAGCAGGTTCTCTGGAATCAACAAAAACAACCTGGCCTCTTTTTAACAGTTCCATGGCTTTTTTAGGGGTGATATCCTTGACTCCTGGAAAATCCTTTTTGTAGCCGGCATACATATCGTAAACGATCTTTAGTTTCTGTTGGTCGGTCAATTTATTTTCTCCCATGATGGTTTGTGGAAGTAACAATGAAAGAAAAATAAGGCATTTGAAATATTTTAAAACAGAAAAGCATTTTCTCATGTGGTCTCTCCTCCTGAATGCACCTGAATGTGAACGAGGTCGGCCAAGGCTTTTCAATATTATGGATCTTCTCCTCTTTTGTCGTAATAGAGACGGTACAAGGTCTCCGTGTTGGGTGTCCCCCAGACGCGTTTCAGAAGATAGGCGGATACTCGATACACGATCAGGAAGGCATTTCCGTACCCGCCTGAATTCCAGCCTCTCGCGCTGATCACGTTATTTTTAAAAAGATAAACCTGTCTTCCCAGCCGATGAAGCCGTATTCCAAATTCCACGTCCTCCATGAGCGGGATATCAGGAAAAAGATCTGTTTCTAACACCGGTCTCCTCCTGAAAAACTGGACCTGATCTCCAAAGCTGATTCCCAGTAAGACGGCTCTAAAATCGTTTGCTATTTCAATCAGGCGGAGCAGTGGATTTCGGCTTTCAAAAACCCCTCCCACGGCTCCCCCCGCAACGGCGGGCTGTTTCCTAAGGACGTGAAGCATTCGGGTGAAAATGGGTGTCGTTACAAGGGTGTCGGCATGGACCACCGCAACCACATCGCCGGAGGCTGCCATGATTCCTGCACGGATCTGCCCGCCCCGACTACCCTTCCGCCGGGAAGTGGTCTCATAGGAAACGATTTTCCCCCCAGCCCTTTTTGTTTCAAAGGCAGTCTGATCCTTGGAAGCGGCATCCACAACGATCACTTCCTTGACCGCTTTATCTTGAAAGGTGGCACGGATACATGCGCCGATCCTTTTTTCCTCATTTCGTGCGGGAATCACGACGGAGACCGACATCGGGGGCGTTTCCTCAACGGAAAAAAGGGACTGCTTCCAAAAAAACCATATCTCGAAGATCAGGAGAAGATAGAAAGGCAGCCATTCCATGAAATATGCCCAGGCTGGCATCTCCCAATTGCCTGTGTGATAGAAAATTCCATGGGTCATAAAAGAAAAGCTGATGGTAAGACAAAGGACGATCCAGGATCTCGAAGGATGCAGGACCAGGAATGGAATCATCCAGGTAATGTACCAGAAATGAACGGTTGGCGCCAGCAGCAGGAGAAGGCCTGTGACGTAGAAACAGCCCGGGATGGGGTCCCCCTGGTATCGACGATTATGGACGGGATGGAAATACCGGAAACCGAAAAGCAGCATTGTGATGAAAAGGATATTGCAGAGGGTTGTTGCCTGATGAATTCCTCCCAGAACCCAACGCAACAGGGCATGGATGGAACCATTAAAAGCGTAATTTTTTTCGAATGTGAGGATGCTGGAAAAGATCCGTCCGAATCCGTCTCCGAAAAAAGGGAGAAAGGGAAGAAAGATGGCCGCGGCCCCTATCCAGAGTTGCTTTACATTGTTGCGATTGATGAGGAAGGGGAACACAACTGCCGCAACATATTTGATCTGGACTGCGAGACCGGCGAACAGAAACATCCATCCCCATTTCTTTTTGTCATAAAAACAGAGGGCTCCGGTCAGAAAAAAGAGCTGCATGACATCAAAATGTCCTTGGCCGGCAAAGGCGGAAAGGACCACCGGGTTCAGGGCATAGAGGATCGACCACCGAAGATCGAGTCCCCGAAAATTCAGCAGGGAAAAAAGAAATCCAATGGTCCCTAAATCAAAGAGGAGTAATATGATTTTAAAAATCATGGGGTTGTAGGAAATGGAGGCAAGGACGGCGAATACATACAAAACAAAGGGTGGATAGGCGGCGGAAAGTTCCGGATGGTTGATGTTCCTGTGAAACGGGTCACCTTTTGCCAACTTCAGCAACACCGGATCAGCGGGGGCGTGATTGTAGGGGTTGATCCCCTCGCTCAACAGGCGGCCCTCCCAGAGGTAGCGGTTTACGTCATCGGAAGGTTCCTGGAAGAGCATGGCCATTCTGCAAAGCAGGGCGAGGAGGAGAATCAGGAAGATCGCATCTCTTTTCGTGAGATTCCTCGGAAAAACCAGCAACAGAAAGATGCATAGCGCCCATTGTGCCCAAAAGATCAGGATAAAAAGACCGGCGGGAAACAAGGTGAAATTTGAATCTATGCCGTTCCATGGCAGTGCGATGCCCGTTTTGCCTATATTCCCAAGAAATCCTGCCTTCAGGCAAAGGGCGATGAAAAGGGCCGCGGCTGTCCAGAAGAGGAAATTTCTCTGGAGGGCGCCCGGGTCGGCCGATCTGTGGGGCAAACCCTTCATTTGGTTGAACCCAGGGCGTGGACAAGGGTTAACAGGCCGATAAAGAGAAACCCCGATGCATAGGCCGCCAAGAAGGGTCCCACCAGGTATTTGCCTGCTGCGATATAGTATCCAAACGATCCCGCGCAGTAAAGGCCGATCAAAATCTCGAAAATGCCCGACCAGGGGAGGCGGATTTTATAGGACATCAGTGCGTGATCTCCTTTTTTGGGGGTGCGCACGAATCCACTTTCATGACCCAGAATAGCTTCCATAACCCCCCGAGAATTGGACAAGGCAAGGCCGATGCCCACCACAACCAAAAAGGGCAGGGTAGCAATCCTTTTGTACCAGTCTTTGTAAGAAGTCCATTGACTCACCGCGTACAGGGTATTCGGGGCAACCATGGCCAGGCCGAGGACCGTGGCAAGAAAAATGAAAAGGGATTTGCCTATGCCGACTTCCAGGAGGACGAGTACGGGCAAGGCCAGAAGGGAGAGGATCAGCATCATGGGGTGCACCAGATAATGCGTGAGGTGAAAAAAAGCCTCCACTTTCTTGAAAGGAGATCCCTTGGATTGAAAAAGCCGGGGTAGCAGCTTGATGGCCGTCTGGATGGATCCCTTGGCCCATCGGAACTGCTGGCTTTTGAATGCCCCCACGTCCTCCGGGATTTCCGCGGGAACCACAACATCGGGCAGAAAAATGGTTTCCCACCCCCGCAACTGGACCCTGTAGGAGAGATCCATGTCTTCGGTGAGGGTATCCCATTTCCAACCCCCTCCATCTACAATGGCCTGCTTCTTCCATAGTCCGGCCGTGCCGTTGAAATTCATATAGAGACCACCCCAGTTGCGTGCGGATTGTTCAATCATGAAATGTCCGTCGATTCCGATCGACTGCACCCGGGTAAGCAGCGAACAGTTGCGGTTGAGATGCCCCCAGCGCGCCTGAACAAGCCCCAGGCGGTCGTTATCCAGAAGAAAAGGGACGGTCTTTTCAAGGAAGTCTTCCGGCGGGACAAAGTCTGCATCAAAGACGGCGATCAGTTCTCCCTTCGCCAGTTGAAGACCCGCGGCCAGGGCGCCCGCCTTGAAACCTTCCCTATCCTTCCTTCGTATAATGCGTATGTCGTATCCTTCGAATCGAAGCCGGCGAGCAACCTCGTCAATGAGCAGGCCGGTTTCATCCGATGAGTCGTCCAGGACCTGTATTTCATGTTTTCCGGCGGGATATGCCATCTGGGAGGCGGCCCGCATGACCCTTTCCGCCACGTTGTATTCGTTGTAAATCGGTATCTGTGTGGTGACGGCCGGCAGGTCATTTCGCAGCATGATATCACCGACCCGGTTGCGCACGTTTTCCCTTTTTGTTTCAGCCTCTTTTGACCCCCTTTGAAAAAGGAAGAGAAGGATATAGCAGTTCAGGCCGTAAAGCATAAGCAGAAACGCCGTGAAAAAGTAGATGCCTATGATCAGGTGCGATAAGAGTGTCAAAGGAAAACAGACCTCCATAGTCTCAAATTAAAGATGATCCTTACGGCCAATTCCCGCAGATCGGATATCCCGATTGCCAAGATCGATGTTCCTATCTATAATGAATCCTCGATCTATTTCAAGCAGGGATTGTGCATCTCTTCCGGATAGTGTTAACGGGTCTATCAAAAATGATTTCACATCTGCTTCCCCGTTTTGGAATGTCCGCGCTGGTGATATGCCTGGCTTCGGGTATTGGTCTTGTTTTTCAATACCAGCCAGCGGGAAATGTCTTTCAGAATGTGGAAGAAATTACAACGCTTATTCCCTTCGGGTGGCTTTTCAGAAAAGTCCATTATGCGTCAGGGCAGCTTTTTGTCATCTTTATGCTGCTCCATACCGTGGATTATTTTCTCCGAAAAAGATACCGGAATTACTCGCTTAAGACATGGGCTTTGTTGGTCATTCCGCTCTGCCTGTGCTTTTTTGAGTTATTTACAGGATTCATTCTGAAGGGAGATAAAGAGGGGATATTTGCCGGTCAGATCTTCATGCACATTGTCAGGGAAGTGCCGCTGATCGGTCTCCCCCTTTCCAGACTGTTTATTGTTTCCGGAAAAGATTTCTTCCTTCTTCCCTACATCTATCATTGCTTTTTTCTCCCGGCCCTGATCCTGTACTTGATCAGGCAACACATCAGACCGTGGTTTCAGGACAGAAAAACCTTTCTTGGGGGGATCCTGATCTTTTTGGTATATGCGGTTATTGTTCCTCAGCCCATGGATATTCCCCCGGAGGCCGACATCCAGGCGATTCATAGCCCCTGGTTTTTTTTAGGAATTCAAACCCTTCTGAAAACGCTGAACCCGGTTCTTGCAGGGATTGTTCTGCCCGGTATTTTTCTCCTGTGCCTGTTGTTTCTCCCTCTTTGCGGGAAGATACGCCCGTCCAACGGGAGGGTACAGCGATTGTCGGCCAAAGGATGTCTTGTCCTGCATTATCTTGTGATGACGGTGTTCTTCCTCTACGCACTTTTGTGTTTAAAGGCGGCCATACAGGGGATTTAGCCGATCCGAAGCATTCAACCAGTGAAGGAGGTCGATTATGAAAGAGACTGTGGAAATTGTGGAAGGAGATATTGCCAAGCAGAAGGTGGATGCCATCGTGAATGCAGCGAACCATTCTCTCCTCGGTGGGGGAGGGGTCGACGGCGCTATTCACAGGGCCGCCGGCCCGGAACTTCTGAAGGAAACCAGGGCCATCGGGGGATGTCCTACAGGGGAAGCCAGGGTTAGTAAGGGGTACAGACTTCCTGCCAAGTGGGTCATCCATACGGTCGGGCCGGTATGGTCCGGCGGAAACCGGAACGAGGATGGACTCCTGGCTTCCTGTTACAGAAATTGCTTCAGGGCGGCTCTCGATCTTGGGGCAAAAACGATCGCCTTCCCTTCTATCAGCACAGGCGCCTACCGGTTTCCCCTCGAAAGGGCTGCAGGGATTGCCATGGGGGAAACCAGGAAATTTCTCCAAGAAGAGGCGGGGATCGACAAAGTGGTTTTTGTGTGTTTTGGAAAAGAGGTGCTCAGAACGTATCTGGATCTGTACGAGCGGCTTTTTTTCTCACCTGAAATTAAACCCCAATGAGGACGAGCCTTACGTCCATCACGTTGGTTCCAGTGGGGCCTGTGACAAGGAGGTCTTCCGTTTTTTCAAGAAAATGGTAGGAATCATTGTTGCTCAGGAATTCGGATGCCTCCAGCCCCAGCGCTCTGCCTCGGTCAACCGTGTGCGGGTCGATCAGACCTCCTGCGGCTTTTGTAGGCCCATCGTCTCCATCCGTGCCCCCGCTCAGAACAGCAACGGGGGCGGGCAAGCCGTCCATATCCAAAGCGGCTGCAAGGCAGAACTCCTGGTTTCTTCCGCCAAGACCATTTCCCTTTATGGTCACCGTGGTTTCTCCCCCCGAAATAATGCAGGCAGGGGAGGGGACCGGGGTCGCGGTTTTCAAGACCTCTTTGGCTATGGCAACGTGAACGCGGGCCACCTCCCTCGTTTCCCCCTCGATCATGGAGGACAATATCAGGGAGTTGTATCCCAGATTCTTCGCTTTTTTTTCCGCTGCCTTGAGAGCCAGGATATTGCTGCCTATAACGAAGTTGTGAACCCTTTTGAAGATCTCCTCCCCCTCTTTCGGGGTCTCCCGGATGCTGCCTTTTTTTCCTGCTTCTAAATGGATCCGGATTGCCGGCGGGATATTTTCAAGGTGATACTTCTCCATGATTTTCCAGGCATCCTCGAATGTGGACCTGTCTGGTACAAACGGTCCCGACGCTATGACATCCATGCTGTCTCCCACCACGTCTGAAAGCATGAGATTTATGGTTGTGGCAGGGTAGGCGGCGCGTGCCATCTGCCCTCCTTTAATGGCGGAGATATGTTTTCTCAAGCTGTTGATTTCGTCAATGGCGGCGCCGCATTCAAGCAGCAACTGGGTCAATTCCTGTATCTCGTTCAGGGTGATTTCCCCGGAAGGATGAACGAGAAGGGCTGAACCTCCTCCGGATATGAGTGAAAAGACCAGATCCCTTTCTCCCGCGCTGTCCAACAGGTCCAACATCTGCCTTGTCCCTTCCACGCCGTTTGCGTCCGGCAGGGGGTGGTTCGCTTCCGTGATGCGGGTGTACGTTAGTTCCGTGCTGAAACCGTATTTCACATTGATCATCCCCCTGGAGACCCTTTCGCCGAGAATCCCTTCCATGGCCTTCGCCATGGGGGCGGTGGCCTTTCCGCCTCCCACCAGAAATATCCTGTCATAATCGGCCAGATTCAATTCCAGGGGCGGTGAATCTTCGACTCCGACAGTCAAACGGCTCCCTTCAAGGTGGACGAACCGTTTTACTGCGTTGTAAGGGTCCACGGCACGGATCGATTCCTTGAAAATCTCCACGGCATCGGAACGAATTCTTTTCATAATTTCCTTTTCCATGTTTCTCTCCTTGTCCGATAGGATTTGCGCCGTAACTCCCGGCACGATTCTAATCTGAGAGGTTCAAAACCAGCAATTCTCATTTTGGTTTTTTGCCTAAAACCGGCCATGGGGGTCTGTCTCAAAACGGCGCCAAAATCGATTGGTCATTCCATGGCACGGCGGTAAAGCTTCAAAATTTGGCTAAGATCAGACACCTGTAGAAGGAATCCTGTGCAAAAACCGTCTTACCGCCTGTTGGGTAATGTTAAGATGGAATTATGCCTCTGCAAAAGGGTCCGAAGCGGACCATTGGCGCCATTTCGAGACAGACCCCCATGGCCTCAGATTACAGAAAATCCAAAATGAGAATTGCTGGTATAAAACAAACCTTCTACCTTTTCTCATTAAAGCATGCTATTATCAAGAAAATTGCATTTTATTCAAATTTCCTGGGAACTGATTGAAGATTTGGAACAACCATTCCACCATGACTCCATTTAATCCCGGATTCTTAAATAAGATGCATTTTGTATATACAGGTATATCAAGAAGGTAACAGAGGAGGCTGTGATTATGAAGGAAATCAGTGAATTGAACCTGCCGGAGAATGCCCGCTATACGGAGAATCATGAATGGGCTCTGCTGGATGGCGAGGAGGCGATTATCGGTATTACAGACTATGCCCAGGACCAGTTAGGCGATATCGTTTTTGTTGAAATGCCGCAAATCGGCGATTCCTTTGGCAAAGGAGAAGAATTTGGAACGGTTGAATCGGTAAAAGCCGTGGCGGAACTGTATCTGCCGATCGGAGGAGAAGTCGTTTTTGTGAACAATTCTCTCGAAGAATCGCCCGAACTGGTGAACACAAGCCCTCATGGGGACGGATGGATCGTGCGGATAAGGCCAACTGATCCGGGGGAGCTGGATGCACTGATGACGAAAAACGCGTATATGGACATGTTGAAAGGGGCCTGAAAATGCGGTATCTGCCTCATACGGATGAAGATATCAGCGCCATGTTGGAGGCGGTTGGGGTAACAGGCCTGGATGACCTTTTCCCTACCGTGCCGGAGTCCTGCAGATTTGAAAAAGAACTATCCATCCCGGGGCCGTTTACCGAGTGGGAACTGAATGACCAGATGGATCTTCTGGCACAAAAACAGGGCGTTTCTTCCGAATGCAAACGGTTCATCGGCGCCGGCAGCTATGAACACTATATTCCTGCGTCCGTCTCCTATCTCCTGGGGCGTTCGGAATTTGTAACGCCCTATACCCCTTACCAGCCCGAGATCAGCCAGGGAACCCTCCAGGCCATCTATGAATACCAAACCCTCGTTGCCCGTTTGCTCGGCATGGAAGTGGCCAATGCCTCTCTTTATGACGGGGCTTCCGCCCTTGCCGAGGCATTGCTTATGGCGGTTCGCATCTCCGGGAAAAGAAAGGTGGCGGTTTCTTCCGTCATCCACCCCCATTACCGTCAGGTGGCGGAGACCTATTTCCGCCCTTCGGGAATCGAAGTCGTGACGCTGCCTTTTCTCCAAAACGGCAGAACGGATATCTCCACGATTGACCGGTTTCAGGACGTTGCGGCTGTGGCGGTCCAGTCCCCTAATTTTTTCGGGTGCATCGAGGATCTCCAAGGAATTTGTGCAGGTTGCGACAGCAACGATCTCCTCTCGGTCATCTCTTTTACGGAGCCTCTGGCCTATGGTCTTTTCAAGAATCCAGGCAGCCAAGGGGCCCACATCGTTTGTGGTGAAGGCAGGAGTTTCGGGCTTCCTCTCTGGTTCGGCGGTCCCGGGTTGGGCATGTTTGCCTGCAAAATGAAATATATGCGCAACATGCCTGGCCGACTCATCGGAAAGGCAGTAGACAGGGATGGCAAGAGCGGATTTGTGCTGACGATCGCAACCCGGGAGCAGCACATACGCCGCGAGAGGGCTACTTCCAATATCTGTACCAACAGCAGTCACTGCGCCCTTGCGGCCGCTGTCTATATGGCTACCCTGGGTGGGACGGGGATGCGGGAACTTGCTGCACTGAACCGGGACAAGGCGGAGTATTTAAAAACGGAGCTCAGGAAAGCAGGTTTCGAAATTCCCTTTGATGCCCCCACATTTAACGAATTTGTGGTGGAATTCCCTCCCGGGTTTGAAAAAACCCATAAGAGACTGCTGGAAAAAGGGATTGTGGCCGGCCTGCCCCTTGCCCGCTTCTATCCCGGCATGGATGGCAAATATCTCTTGTGTGTGACGGAGACGGTCAGCAGGAAAGCTATGGATGAGTTAGTTAAGGAGGTTGGATCATGAGTGAGGAATTTGCATCCACCGGCCTTGTACTTGATGAGCCCTTGCTCTGGGAAAGGGGAAAGAAGGGCAGAAAGGGGTTCTCCATGCCTGTGCGTGATGTGGAGGAATGCCCTGTGGACAGTGCCCTGGCGGGAGATCTCCCTGATCTTCCCGATTTGAGCGAACCCGATGTGGTTCGCCACTATACGAGGCTTTCCCAATGGAATTTCTGTGTGGATACGGGCATGTATCCGCTTGGATCATGCACCATGAAGTACAACCCCAAGGTGAACGAGAAGTATGCGGCCCTGGAAGGATTTACGGGGGCCCATCCCATGATGCCGTCCTCCCTTTCGCAAGGGGCCCTTCAATTGATGTACGAGCTGGAAGGGATCTTGAAAGAGATCACGGGAATGGATGCCGCGACCCTTCAGCCGGCGGCGGGGGCACAGGGAGAACTGACGGGGATGCTGCTCATCCATGCCTACCACAAGGCCGGAAATAGAATACATTCAAAGATCATTGTTCCGGTTACGGCCCATGGGACCAATCCGGCCAGTGCTTCCCTCTGCGGATACCGTCCGGTATCGGTAAAAACCAACGAAGACGGTATTCTTTCCACGGAGGCCGTTTCCGCTGTGATGGATGAGGATACGGCGGGAATTATGCTGACCAATCCGAATACCCTGGGTCTGTTTGAAGAAAATGTCAGGGAAATTGCCCGGATTGTGCATGAAAGGGGCGGTCAGGTCTATTGCGACGGAGCGAATATGAATGCCCTGATGGGGTTGGTGGATTTGGGGCGAACCGGAGTCGATGTTTTGCAGCTGAATCTCCACAAGACCTTTTCAACGCCCCACGGAGGAGGAGGGCCGGGGGCAGGACCTGTGTGCGTGAAAAAGCACCTTGAACCGTTTCTGCCTGTTCCTCGCATAATACTCAGAAACGGCGCCTACGAGATGGACGAGGATTTTCCCGATTCGGTGGGAAGACTGCATTCTTTTTATGGAAATTTCGGGGTAATGATACGGGCCTACAGCTATATCCTGACGATGGGATTTCCGGGACTCAAAAAGGCGAGCCAGCTTGCGGTGCTGAATGCCAATTATATCAGAAAGGCCTTGAAAGGGGTTTTTCATCTTCCCTATGATCGGTTCTGCATGCATGAATGCGTTTTCTCGGATAAATTTCAGAGGGATGAGAAGATTATGACGCTGGATATCGCCAAACGGCTCATGGATTTCGGGTTCCACCCTCCCACGATCTATTTTCCGCTGGTGGTGGATGGGGCCATCATGATCGAGCCCACAGAGACGGAGAGCAAAGAGACGATCGATCAGTTTATCTCGGCCTGCAAAGCCATAGCCAGGGAGGCAAAGGAAACCCCATCCATTTTGAAGGAAGCGCCCACGAAATCGAAAGTGAAAAGGCTGGATGAAACATCGGCCGCGAGGCACCCCTGTCTTGCGGGATAATCGGGATGATCGAAACCCGGAGATGTAGAAAGGAATGATAAGAAGGACTCTGAACCTGATTGGGTTCTTTCTTTTTGAGATGCCCCTTTCCGGGACTCCTGAAGGACGGTTTCCTCTGACTGTGCTGGTGGATTTTCATGATGCCAATCAATATCCATTTTCGGCCCTCTCTGGGATGAGCTTTTTTGTGGGGGATGATGTGAGTCCCAACCTGATTGTGAAGGCCGAACTGAATTTCTGTTTTTTCGATTGGTGCCGAGGCAGAGACGTTCCGTAAAATACTCGATAGGAAGGAAGGTGAATACGATATTTTACCCGCTATTGCTGCCTTTGTTCAGCTTTTCAGCCGCAACCCCATCCACAAACCACTCAAGATCCCCGTCATGGGGATTTACGAGTTCCGCAGGCAGTCCGGGTCCATGAGCACCCTGTCTGAACACTTCAGAGAGGATGGACTGCTTCTCTTCCCCGGCGGCAACAAAGAAGACGTGACGGGCATTATTGATTACCGGCAAGGTCAGCGTAACTCTTTCCGGTGGTGGTTTTGGCGCGTCGAAAATGGGAGCGACCCATCGCTGTGTTTCTTTTAATATCGGATGATTCGGAAAAAGGGAGGCCGTATGACCGTCTTCACCGATTCCCAGCAGAATGAGATCGAATCTTGGCAACCGGCCAGCTCCGGGCTGGAAAACCTCAGCCAGTACGGATGCATAGACCTCGGCGGTTTCAGACGGCCTGAGCGTATCATCGATGGCATGTATCTGTTGGCGGGGAATTCCTATGTGTTTGAAAAGGAGCCGATCGGCGAGCCCAAAATTGCTTTCAGGACTGGTTAACGAAACGCATCGTTCATCAGCCCAGAAAACATGCCAGGCCGACCAGTTGATGCGCGTACGAAGAGGTTCGGAAATCAATTGTGGGCTGAGGATTCTTATTAACGATCCCCCAGAGAGGGCGACGGTGAAGTGGTGACGTTCTTCAGTAGCCTGAGTAGCTAGAAATGCCACACGGCCGGCAATGGCAGCCGATAAATCTTCTTGCGTAGGATAAATATTAATCTTTGGCGACATGGTGATATCGGTGACTTCATCCTTTTTTGCTTTTCACACAGGAGCGCCTCAGTCTGATTTGTGTACCAAAGTGAGCTTCGGAGGGACAGGTTGATCAGGTGATTGCTGTAAGTTGATGTTTTAATGCTTTACTGGCGCGCCCAGCAGGATTCGAACCTGCGACCTACGGATTCGTAGTCCGTCACTCTATCCATCTGAGCTATGGGCGCATGATGGTACTCTATATCAGATCTTTTGGGCTCTTGCAACCGCTATGTTGAAATGTCGGCGGGATTTTCATCGGGGCAGGAATATTTTTTCAGGATCTCCTGTATGACTCCGCTGGTTGAAAAACCTGTTTCAAAGGGGATGCTGAGCACCCTGCCTCCGTTTTGCCTGACTGTCTCCGCTCCGATAATCTGGTCTATGGCCCAATCTCCACCCTTGACGAGGGTATCCGGCAGCAACCGTTCGATGACGGCCAGTGGGTTGTCTTCGTCGAAAATCAGGACCAGATCCACGCATTGCAGGGCCGCGATAATTTCAGCCCTGGCGCTTTCTCCTAAAATGGGCCTCTTGTGGCCTTTGATGGCTCGCACGGAACGATCGCTGTTGATGGCCACGATCAGAAAATCTCCCAGGTTTCGGGCGGCACTGAGATAACGAATGTGTCCCGGGTGCAGGATATCGAAGCAGCCGTTGGTAAACACAACCTGTTTGCCCAGTTTTTTTTGATTTTGCCGTTCTTTTCGGGCTTGATCCAGAGCCATTATCTTTTGTATGGTCGGCCTCATATTTATCGGTCCATTTCGAAAAGGGAAAAATCCCGCTGTTTCCATCAAAAGGCCGCAGCCCGTGCCAGTGTAACACAGTAAATACCGTCGGCGCCGCCTTTCCTGAGGGTCTTGGAGCAGGCATTCAGGGTATTGCCGGTTGTCGAAACATCGTCCACCAGCAAGATATTTCGGCCCTTTAATCCATTTCCCCTTTCCAGGTCAAAGGCGTTTTTTACATTTTGTTCCCTCTGTTTCTTCCCGAGCCCGGTCTGGGGCGTGGTGTTCCTGTTTCTTCTCAAAGACAGAAAATCTACTTCCGCTTTCAGCGCTTGCGCCACATCTCTTGCCAGCAGCAGGCTCTGATTGTAACCCCGTTCTCTCAGCTTCGCCGGATGAAGAGGAACCGGGATGACGAGGAAGTCCAATGGTGTTTCTCCCAGCCAGTCCTGTGTGAACCGGGCCAGCAAAGGCCCCAGCGATCCGGCCAAACTTGTCTTTCCATGGTATTTCAAATGATGAACGGCTTCGAGGAGGCTCCCTTCGTAGAGATAGGGGGCGCCGGCGGCATCATAGGCGGGAGGGGTTCTCAGGCAATCTTCACAGGGGTGATCTTCCCGCATCGGACTGGGGAAAGGGGCGCCGCAACGGGAGCACAGCGAAGACGAGAGAGGATGAAAACCGGCGAGACAGGCAGGGCAGATGGAAAGGGGGTTGGTGCCGCCTTTCAAGGGCGCCTCCCACAGGAAACCCGTGCAGACTCTGCATCGCGGAGGATAGATGATGTCCGTGATCTGCCTGAGGATCTTCATTGAAGCGGTCCAAAGTTTCATTGGCCTTCGGTTTCTTCCTTGAAATGGGCTTTCATGGGAGATTGACTCCTGAAATCCTCAAAGGAACAGTCCCTGTTGATCCCCCGACAGGCGGTTTTTGCCATTTCCCAGGTGTCCCTGTCGTTTACGTTCGCAGGGAAATATGGCCACAGCTCACACCTGCCCGGTTTGACAGGATGGATTCCGCAACCTTTGATTTCTCTGTTAAAGAAAATGCAGAAATTATCTTCTCCGGCGTTGAGATAGGTTTGGCCGTTTCGTTCCTGGCAGAATTCTCCCAGAAATCGGGAGAGGCTGATCTTGAGAAAACGGGCAATGTTTTTCTTTTCCCCGTCCAGGACGAAGATGCCGCCTTCACCATAGCAGCACTCCCCGCACATGCGGCATTCAAATGCTTTCTTCATGAATCCATTCCCTTTTTTCTTATCATTTCCTCAAGGTTCCAGTCAACCAAGAGACGCAACCTGGCATCTATTCCTTTTTTTCTGTAGATCAGATGTCCATTCGCCATTCCGTAGTTGAAAATATCCCTCGTCAGCGCCACATCCTGGCTGCAATATTTTTCCAGTTTTTCCATCTCTCCCTGTCTGAACCATTCGACGGCCTTGAGTCCATCGGCGGATTTGCTCAGGTTCAAAGTCTCTTTTGCCAGGTGGTCCAGCCCCACTCTGAAGCCGAGTCGTTCATGAATATCCTGGAGGATGTCAAATGTGGGCAGCTTCAGGAGATCTTTTCTTGTATAGGCGCTGAGAACCCGGTAGTCAAATCGTTTTACATTGAAACCAACCACCAGGTCTGCTTTTTCCAAATGGCTGATCAGGTCATCAATCCTGTCTTCGTGATACGCGAAGAATCGGTTTTCAGCCGTGTCGAAAAGGACGGCCACAGAAACCCTCATCAGATGCGTGTTCATCCAGCCCCCTACGTCCTGGGCCAGTTTTTGTGTTTCCAGATCGAAGAAGACAATGCGATGGATGTCGGCCGGAGTATTTGCCTCTGGATTGGCCGGAATTTTCAGTTGGGGATTTTCTTCTGAATCCTCCACGTCAGGCGCCATCTCGCTCAAAGGGATATCCCCCAGAAGGCCTTTCATGATGAGAAGGGCTGCCTGCTTATCCAGAGGCTTGTTGCCGGAACCACACTTGGGTGAATGAATGCAGGAAGGGCAGCCGATTTCACACCCGCAGTCCCTTACATGATGAAAGGTGGTTTCAAGCAACTCGGAAATAATTTCATATCCTTTTTGGGCGAGGCCGACTCCACCCGGATATCCGTCATAGATGAAAATGGCGCTCTTTCCAACCTGTTCATGAAAGGGATAGCATATGCCTCCGATATCGTTTCTGTCGCAGAGGGCAAAGAGGGGAAAAATTCCGATGGCCGCGTGCTCGATGGCATGAATGCCGCCCATGAAGTGAAGACCTTCCCTTTCAATATAGGCTTTAATGATGTCCTCTATCTCGATCCAAATGCCGACGGTCTCAAAGATCAGAGGGGGAAGCTCAAGGGGATAGACCCCCAATAACCCCTGTCCCGGAAGGGCTCTTTTTTCATATTCAGTGACGACCTCCGTCACTTTCAGGGTTCCCTGGCGGACAATGAACTGACCCTCCGGTTTCGAGCGATCTATCCGGATAATTTCCGTTTCCTTCTCACTGCGGGTTCGCGTAAAATATTCCAGTTTGGAGTGTTGGACAACCACGTCTTTTTTATCCAACAGAAGCCTGTCCACAACATATTGCCTGGCCCGATGAAGATATATGGCCCCTGGATGGCATTCCTTGAAGGCCCTGATCCCATCCACAGTGCCGATGGCCTGTCCGGTTTCTTTTTCAAAGATGGTGAAGGGTTCCCCCGCCGAACGGATATTTACGGTCAGGTGCGGGTTTCTTCGCGAAGGAAACCACATGGGTTCTCCCTCGGCGGTTCGGTTGAGGTCTCCTGTTTTTTCCAGATGATTGAGATGCTCTTGCAGCCTATCGGGCCAGTATAAGGTGTCGTCGAGCGTAATCGGCTTCTCCGCCGCCGCGCAAGGCAGGTGGGCTCTTACGACATAGGGATTTTCGGGGTCCAAGACAGCCGCCTCAAAGCCTCTGTCGAAGAGATCATTCGGATGGGTCATGAAATACTGGTCCAGCGCGTCCGGCTTTCCCACCAGGATGATCATGGATTCACGGCCGGCGCGGCCCACCCGGCCGCCCCTTTGCCAGGTGTTGATGATGGTTCCGGGATATCCCACCAGAAGGCAGATATCCAAGTAACCGATATCGATACCCATTTCAAGGGCGCTGGTAGAGACCACGCCCAGAAGGTTCCCTGTTGCCAGTTTTGTTTCTATCTCCCTTCTTTCTTCGGGCATGAAGCCGGCACGGTAGGAGCTGATCTTTGTTCTCAATTCGGGAGAGAGCTTGGAGACCCACAGATGAATCAGTTCGGTCACTTTTCTGGATTGGGTGAAAACAATGGTCCTAAAGCCCCTGCTCACGCAGTCCGTGAAGAGCTTTGCAGAGGAAAAGTTCGGGCTGGTTTCCGGGTTCAAAAAGATCACATGCTGGCCTGTTCTGGGGGATCCGGTCTCATGAACGACCTTCACGTCCTCCCCGATAAGGTTGGCGCCGAATTGCTCCGGATTCTTGACCGTGGCGGAGAGAAGGATGAACCTGGGGTGGGATCCATGCAATCTGCACAGCCTTTTCAGTCTCCGGATAATCTGATTCAGGTGGGACCCGAAAATGCCCCGATAGGCATGGATTTCATCAAGGACAACAAAAGATAGATTTGCCAGGAATTTTTCCCAACTCTGATGGTGCGCAAGAATTCCTCTGTGCAGCATGTCCGGGTTTGTGAAGAGGATATTCGGTGGGTCCCGGCGAATCTTTTTCCGTCTGTAAGGCGGTGTGTCCCCATCATAGATCTCGGCGGTAATGGTTTTCCCCTCAAGCATTTTGAGCCAGTTTTCCAAGCCTTTCATCTGGTCCTGTTCCAGCGCTTTCAAGGGAAAGAGATAAAGCGCCCGGGTATCCGGGGCACGGAGAATCTCTTCCAGGATGGGGAGATTGAAGATCAGGGTTTTACCGCTTGCGGTAGGCGTTGCCGCTACGACGTTGTTTCCCCTGCGCACCAGCTCTATGGCTTCTGTCTGATGGCTGTAAAGCCCCCTCAGGCCGAAGACTTCCATTGCCTTGTCCAAGGTTTCACCCATGCCTATGGGTGGTCCATAGACCGCCTGGCGGGGAGGTAGATATCGATGATGAACGAAGGATTTTTGGTAGTCGGGATGGCTTTTTAAATATTCAACGAAGTTCCCTAATTCCATGTCTTGGTGTTTCGTCACTGGGGGCCTGATGCGTCGGTTTGAATGGATCTAATCTTTGTCTTTAAGCGGTTTGCCGAATTTCTTCCGAAGCGCATTGTTTATCTCCTGATCGTTTCTTATGGGCGAATGGGACAATTTCCGAGCGGCTTTTTCATGAACGCCTTTGAGAATATCGTGCATGAAGGTGTCGTCTTCCGAGCTCCAGGAACTCCACCCATCTATTCCAATATACTCGTCATAGGAAGTTTCATAAAAAGGATCATGAATTCGAACTCCTTTTCCCTCGTCATATTCGTATCGAACATGTGTCCCATCAAACAATTCGAAATCCTCTTCCGTTAATCCCATCGATTTCAAGAGGGATTTGTGCTCTTCCTTTACAGGCATATTTTCATTCCTCCAGACTGCTTTGAATCTTTTCCAACTTTTCTTGAAGTCCCTCCCATTCAAGAAAACATGCCTCCAATTTTTCTCGGAGGTTCTTATATTCGGACAGCAAGGGAATGGATCTTTCCTGATCTCTGAAAATGTCCGGATCGGCCAGGTCCTTTTCCACTTCCTTCTGCCTGGTCTCCATTATTGCTATGCGATCTTCCATTCGCTCCAGGTTGTCCCGAATCGGTTTGACGCTGTTATGAATCCGTTGCCGTTTCTCGGCTTTTTCCCTCTTTTCCCGTTTTATATCTTCTCTCTTTTTGCCGGTTGTTTCTTCCTGGTTGACCTTTCCGGCGTCATGTATGGTTTTGGATGCCTTGTTCTCAAGGACCATTTTTTCTTTTTCTTGAATGCTGAGGTAGTATTCGTGCAGACTCCCCGGATATTCCACAATCCCTTGTTCAACAATATCCCATATCTTTGTGGCAAGGCTGTTGACGAAAGACTGGTTATGGGAAACAAACAGGAGCGTTCCCTTGTAATCCTTCAAGGCATCAATGAGCGTTTCGGAGGACTGGATATCCAGGTGGTTCGTGGGTTCGTCCATCAACATGAAATTTCCGGGTTTCACCAGGAGCTTGGCAAGGGATACCCGCGCCCTTTCCCCTCCGGAGAGAACTTTGATTTTCTTGTCCACGTCGCTTCCTGAAAAGAGAAAGGCGCCGCAGACGGATCTCACAAAACCTATGTTTGCCTCGGGGACGGCCTTGTAAACCTCTTCCACCACAGTATTTTCCAGGTTCAGCATGTCTGAATGGTGTTGGGCGAAATAGGCGATGTCCACTTCGTGTCCCAGGGAGATCTCTCCTGCATCAGGGACCATTTCTCCCGCAATCATTTTCAGCAGCGTGGTTTTTCCACAGCCGTTCGGGCCGATGATGGCAATTCGATCGCCTCTCGGAATGGTCAGATTCAGGTCCTTATACAGGAGGTTCGCTCCAAAACTTTTCGAGAGATTGGTGATGGTTGTCACCACCCTGCCGCAACGAGGGACATCGGGAAAGGAAAACCGGATGGTTTTGTTGGCACGGTGCGTCTTCACCATTTCCATTTTTTCAATCAGCTTGATCTTGCTCTGCGCCTGCCTCGCCTTGGTGGCCTTGGATCTGAATCGGTCAATGAATTTCTGGGCATCCTTGATTTTTTGATCCTGGTTTCTTGCTTTTGCTTCAAGGGACTTGACCTCTTCGGACCGTGCCCTCAGATAATGATCGTAATTGCCCGAATAGGATTTCATTCCCTCTACTTCAAAGGATACGATGCGGTTCACCTGTCGGTTCAGAAATTCCCTGTCGTGGGACACCAGGATCATGGCGCCCCGGTAGTTCTGAAGATATTGCTCCAGCCAGCGAACGGAGGGCATATCAAGATGATTGGTGGGTTCATCCAGAAGGAGGAGGTCCGGTTTCTGATAAAGAAGACTTGCCAGGGCAGCACGCATTTTCCATCCGCCGCTGAGCGCCGACAGGGGCATTTCGAACTGATCTACTTTGAATCCGAGGCCCAGCAGGATTTTCTCTGCTTCGTGAAGGGGAAATTCCAGATCGATCCGGTTCAGTTCGTGGTGTATCTCGGCGATTTTTTTGCCAGCAAGGGCCTGATCCTCTTTATTGGAGCAGGATTCAAGCGCTTTTTCCGTCCGATGCAGCTTCTCTGTTAAATCGAGTCTGCCCGGGATGGATTGAAATACCGATCGAAGCAGGGAGTTTGAGGAGGTTTCCTGGATGTCCTGCGGGAGGTATCCCACACGAGAACCCTTGGAAATGTTAACCGATCCATGATCGGGCGAAATCTCTCCCATGATGATCCGGAGCAGGGTCGTTTTTCCTGAACCGTTAGGCCCTACAAGGCCGATCCTTTCTCCTTGCTCTACACTGAAATTAATTTCATCAAAGAGCGTTCTTTCAAGGAAATGAAGGGATACTTTTATTGCGGTGACAAGGCTCATTCCAATAACTTTTCATTCCATAGGGTTGTTTAGGTTTTTGTACTGTAGAATCAAAAATTCATGCCTCTATATAATCTTTTTTATTGTTTTGGCAAGGAATATGAAAATGGGACAACAGCTCTCCTGATGAGTCCGGCGCCATGGCAGCAAAGCCATAAGGACCATTGCAGTGGAAACCTTGTCTTATTGGCGGGTTGATGGTAGCATAGATCTTAGAGCCGGGTTTGTGTGTTGTGTACCCCATTGATTCTATCCATAAAGGAGATCGATTATGGAACCCATACAGCAGACATTAGGATATGCCATTGGAGAAACCGCAAGAATCTTTTCCAATAATGACGCAATCGTTCATTCTGAAACAGGGGTGAGATACCATTACGGACTCCTGTGGTGGGAAGTGGAAAGAGCTGCCAGGGGCTTCATGAAATTGGGGGTGGGGAAAGGGAGCCGGGTCGCTCTCTGGGGGCCGAATATCTCTGAGTGGATTATTTCCATGCTCGCACTCGCAAGGATCGGGGCGATTTTCGTGCCCATCGACCAGGATATCGACCAGGCGCAGCTTAAAGTCCTGTTGGATCAGCCTGAATGCGAGTTGATTGTGCTCACGGCCGGGCTGGAAGCCGAGGCGTATTTGGGGGCTGTTATGGAAGTTCGGGACGAACTGGCCGGCCTGAAAAATGTGGTTTTGATTTCCGACAAATCGCTTAACGGCGCCATTCCGTGGAGCGAGTTGACGGCAATGAGTGAAGATATTTGTCGCGAAGATTTCATGGAAGCTGAAGGGAGGGTCAAGCCGGAAGATCCTGTTGCTATCATGTACACCTCGGGCACCACCGGAACCCCGAAAGGGGTCGTGGTGGATCATCTGGGATTGTTGAATAAATGCCTGTCGTCCACGAGACGTCAGGGGATCACCCCCCAGGATCGATTATGTCTCTTTTTCCCTTTATTTCACATGTTTGGAAATACTTGCATCGCCCTTTCCGGATTGTTGAGCGGGGCTTCCCTCGTGATGCCTTGCAAGACCTTCGACCCTCACAGGATTCTGCTTGCCGTTCACGAAGAAAAGTGTACGGCTGTGTATGGTTCTCCTTCCATGTTAACGGGTCTTTTGCAACATGCTGATTTCAGCCTGAAGAGGTGGGATACAGTCAAAAAGGGGATTGTGGGTGGGGCGCCATGCCCTGAAAAACTCATGAGGAGACTGGTCGAAGAGATAGGTATTTCCGGCCTTACGGTCGGATACGGGATTACGGAGACGTGCTCGTGGGTGACCATGACTTTTCCGGATGACCCTATTGCACTGCGTGTGGGGACTATCGGCAGGGCACTCTCCTGCAATGAGGTGAAGATCGTGGATCCAAGAACGGGCGAGGATTTATCCGATGGACGTCAGGGGGAGCTATGTACACGCGGGTTTCTCATGAAGGAGTATTACAAGATGCCCGGGGCTACCACAGACGCCATAGACAAAGAAGGCTGGTTTCACACCGGCGATATGGGGGTGAGAGATGAAAAAGGATATTTCAGGATTACCGGCCGCCTGAAAGATGTGGTGGTAAGAAATGGGGTTGAAATCTATCCGGTAGAAGTGGAAGAGGTCTTATACCGGCACCCGGAAATAGCGGAAGTACACGTTTTTGGCTTCGATCACGGGAAGAGGGGCCGGGAACTCGCTGCGTGGGTCAGAGTGGAAGAAGGGTCCGATTTGTCGCTCATTTCTCTGGCTGCCTTTGCCAGGGACTATCTACCGGATGCCACCCTGCCGCATTTCTTTAAAATTGTTACCCAATTTCCCATGACAAAGAGTGGAAAAATACAAAAATTCAGGCTGGCGGAAATGGCGGAAGCGGAGTATGTGGGAGATTCGGGTTGAGATTCAAGCCGGAACTGTATCTTATTCAAATTCCCTGGCAAACCATTTTTGATTCAGCAAATCCATTCCGTCACAGGGTCTTTTTGATCCGGACACACGGTTCTGAAATCTTCAGATATCTTTCGAAAACGCCTGTGTCCACTTCCGGTGTTCAACCATGACACACTGATCTATAATAACTTGGAGTCCCGGCCCGTTACTACATCAAATTTTTTATTGCATCGGCTTTCTTTTTTACTTCCATGACCTTTTTTACAGCAGGGACCTGCTCCAGCGCCTTTTCAGCCATCTTGCTCTGAAGAAGAGGCGTATCGCTTTCTGCTTGGGTCGGTTTTCCCTCATTGGTTGTCGTTTCCGGTGTTGTTTTAGTCAATTCCTTTTTGACGTTTCTGAATTCCCGTATGGCGCCACCCAGCCCTTTTCCCACATCGGGAAGACGTTTGGCGCCAAAAATAAGAATCACAATAACTGCAATAACAATTAATTCCGTAGGACCAAGCCCGAACATGCCTCTCACCTCATTCTATTATTCCTGATTCAATTGATAAATTCCACAGGTCCCTCGTTTTCTTCTCGCGATTCTATGGAACCGACACGGTATGCCGTTTCTCCCATCGCTTTCAGTCGGAGCAATACCTCGTCCGTTTCCTCCTCCTTCACTACGAGGAGCAGACCGAGACCGTTGTTGAACGTAAGCATCATATCATCATCGGAAACCTTTCCCGCTCTTTTCAGATATTGAAAGATGGGGTGGGGCGCCCATGCTGACCTGTCAATGACCACCTTGCAGCGTTGAGGCAATATCCGGGGCGGATTATCGACCAGTCCCCCTCCTGTGATGTGGCATATCCCGCAGATTCGGAAATCCCGTGTCAAGTTTCGAATCGGCCTTGCATAGATGCGAGTGGGTTCCAGGAGTTCCTCGCCAAGTGTTCGGCCGAATTCAGGAATGTAGTTGCTGACATCCATTTTGAGATCCTGGAAAAAGATTTTTCGCACAAGGGAATACCCGTTGCTGTGCAGTCCGCTCGAACGTATTCCGATCAGCTGATGGCCAACGGCGATTTCCGAACCGTCCAACAGGTCTTCATTGTCCACAATGCCCACAACGAATCCTGCCAGATCATATTCATTATCGCCATAAAACCCGGGCATTTCGGCGGTTTCACCTCCGATAAGGGAGCATTGGGCTTCCATGCATCCTGCTGCAATCCCTTTGACAATGTCTTTGGCTTTGTGTACGTCCAACTTCCCCATGGATATATAATCCAAAAAAAAGAGAGGGGTTGCGCCCTGAACCATGATATCATTGATGGACATGGCGACAAGATCTATCCCTATGGTATCGTGTTTATCCAACATGAATGCAATCTTCAGTTTTGTTCCTACGCCATCGGTCGATGATACCAGTACCGGGTTCTTTATGTGCTGCAAATTGAGAGAAAACAGTCCCGCAAAACCACCGATATCCGTGATGACTCCGGATTTAAACGTCCTGCTCACGATCGGTTTTATCAATTGCACGAGTTGGTTGCCCGCATCAATATCGACACCGGCTTCTGCATATTGACCCGGGTTTCGCTTGCCTGATTCTTTTTGTGGTCCCATGCTTACCTCAAACCTGTTTTGACAAAAAGCCTAATGGGCAGATCGGTTGAATGTGATGGCATTGCCGCTTGCTATCAGGTTCATTGCCCCACGATGCACAATAAAAATTCTAAAACGAAACGATTTGCAACGGCCTGTGAGGTCGGGCGGAATCCAACCCCACAGTCCATTCTTTTGGAGTTAAAACGCTCCGAATCTACAGTTGAAAGAGTTGTTCGATTCTTTGTGCCAGCATGATGTCCCCGGTGGCTTTGAGCTGACCGGTCATAAATGCCTGCATGCCGTTCACTTCCTTATTGACCATCCCGACCCATGTTTCAGCAGACATATTGAGGGTAACCGACGGAGCTTCATGGTTACCTTCATTTACCTGGCAGGTGCCGTCCTTCACGACCACGTTCCAATTCCCTCCTCCTTCCCCGGTGATTTCAAATTGAAACACCGCATCCAGCCCCTGAGCGGCGGCAGCATTAAAAGCATCGGGCATTTTTGCAAAAACATCATTCACCTGGGTGTACGCCATTTTCTCCTCCATGTTTTTCTTAACTTTGCTGTGATCCTTTCACCGTCCTCAACCAATGTGAAATTGGAGAACTATTGTTCATCCATTCCAGAATTTCGTTCCATTATAGCCCTTGTATTTTTGAAAGTCCATCAATTCCGTTACAGTGCGGCAATTCACTTGCCAGCTTGTTTCCATCCCTCATGGAGAAAAAAGAAATTGAAAACACGGTCTTTGTCCTAAAATATTTTTTTCACAAGTACCCAAAAAAGTTTTGACAAGGGACTTTTTTTTATGTAAAAGGCCATAGTTTTAGGATTACATAGAACGGATCATCTTATAATCAGGAAAGGACACGCTCGACATGCTGAATATTGATGGCACTCTCTTCGTTCAAATCGTAAATTTTCTTGTCCTGCTTTTTTTAATGAACATCATTCTTTACAAGCCGATCCGGGGAATTATCGCCAAGAGAGACGAGGAGATGAACGCCGGGCGAAAAAGTGTTGCAGAGTACCGCGATAAGGCCGAAAAAGACCAAAAGGGCATCGAACAAGGCCTCATTGCCGCAAGGAAAGAAGGCTTTCTGGAGAAAGAGTCTTTTAAGTCCCAGGGGCTTGAAGAGGAAAAGGGGATATTGCGAGAGGCAGGTAATTCGGTGGAACAAAAGCTGGATGCCGCAAAGAAGGATCTTGAATCCAAGCTTGTTGATGTGCGTAAAACCCTCGAAGGAGATATCCAGATGTTTTCGGGTGAACTGGCTGAAAAGATATTGGGGAGGAGTGTTCAATGATCTGTTTCGACAACAGGAAGGTGAGAACCGCTGTGAGCGTGGGGATCACCCTTGTAATCATGCTGGCCTTCTATGGGATTGCCCTTGCGAGTGGGGGTGGGGAAGGCGCTCACCATGATTCCGGCGCCCAGATGACAAATCTGATGTATCGATTGTTGAACTTTGCCCTGCTGGTCATCATTCTTGTGGTGATTCTTAAAAAGGTCCGCATTGGTGAATTCTTTGCCCGGCGTAAAGAGGAGATCCGTGAAAAGCTCGAAACTCTACAAAAGGAAAAAGATGAGGCCGAAAAGCGTTGCCAGAGCCTGGAAAAGAAGCTGAAGGAGTTCGAAATTGAACGGAAAGAGATCCTTGAGCAATTCAAGGCCGAGGGCGTCAAAGAAAAAGAAAAGATCATTGCCGAAGCAAGAGAACGGGCAGTACAGATCTTGACGCAGGCGGATCTTACCATAGAAAGGGAAATCCAAGGTGCCAAAGATGTCCTCAGGAGGGAAATGGTAGATTTGGCGGCTGGGAAGGCAAGGGAGATCATTGCCAAAGAAATGACGGATAGGGATCAGGATTACCTGGTGGATGAATTCATTGAAAGTGTGAGGAAATTACATTGATAAGCTCAAAACTTTCCAGAAGATATGCCAAAGCCCTGTTCAGTTTGGGACAGGAAGACGGGGATTTTTTAAAGTACGGACAAGAGATACAGCAATTCGCCGACTTCTGTTACGCCAACAAAGAGTTCTTCGGTGTCGTTGCCAATCAGATCTTTTCCGTCACGGAACGAAAAAACGTTCTGAATGCTATTTTGCGTAAAAGCGCCTTTTCCGAGCTGGTACAAAACTTTTTGAGACTTCTCTTGGAAAAGAACCGTATTGGGGCCATTGCTCAAGTATCAGACTACTACTCAAAGCTGACGGATGAATCCTTGAATATTACCCGCGCTGAAATCATTACCGCAAGACCACTCAAGACCGACGCGGCTTCTAAACTGGCGGAAACCCTCAAAAAGCTCACCTCGAAAGAGGTGAAAACCGTTGTGAAACAGGATGGGTCTCTCATCGGGGGGCTTATCGTGAAAATAGGGGATTTGGTATTGGACGGAAGTGTCAGGGCACAGCTGGAAGGGCTAAAAGAATCATTAAAAAGGGGTGAATATAAATAATGGAGATCAGAGCAGAAGAAATAAGTCAGATAATCCGGGGCCAGATTAAAGACTACGAAAAGAAGGTCGAAGTAAGTGAGACCGGAACCGTTCTTTCCGTAGGTGACGGTATTGCTCGTGTCTATGGAATTGAAAAGGCCATGGCCATGGAAATGGTTGAGTTTCCTGGTGGCATCTTTGGTCTTTGTCTCAATCTGGAAGAAGATAACGTGGGTGTCGCCGTTATGGGGGAGGACTATAAGATCAAAGAAGGCGATACGGTTAAAAGGACAGGCCGGATTGCACAGATCCCCGTTGGGGAAGCGGTCCTGGGCCGGGTTATCGATGCCGTGGGACAGCCCCTCGACGGCAAGGGGCCTATCGAAGCGACGGAGTTCAGACGCCTTGAGATGATCGCGCCCGGTGTTATTGATCGCCAGTCGGTTCATGAGCCTATGTATACGGGTATCAAGGCCATTGACGCCATGACCCCCATTGGCAGGGGCCAACGTGAACTCATCATCGGCGACCGGCAGATCGGCAAGACGGCTATCTGTGTGGATGCCATCATAAACCAGAAGGATACGGATGTTTACTGCATCTATGTGGCCACCGGACAGAAAAAATCCACGGTTGCCCAGGTGGTGGATATCCTGGCTAAACATGGCGCCATGGAGTACACAACGGTTGTGGCTGCGTGCGCGAGCGACCCTGCGACGCAGCAGTTTATTTCTCCGTATGCCGGTTGTGCCATAGGCGAATATTATCGGGATCAGGGAAAACATGCTTTGATTATTTATGATGACCTTTCAAAACAGGCCACGGCATATCGGCAGGTATCCCTTCTCTTGAGACGTCCGCCGGGTCGTGAGGCCTTCCCCGGGGATATTTTTTATAACCATTCCCGTCTGCTTGAGCGGGCAGCCAAGGTCAATGACAAACTTGGAGCCGGTTCCCTGACTGCGCTTCCGATCATTGAGACACAGGCGGGCGACGTTTCCGCTTATATTCCCACGAACGTTATTTCCATTACAGATGGGCAGGTCTATCTTGAGCCGAACCTGTTCTTTTCAGGCGTTCGCCCCGCCATCAACGTAGGACTTTCCGTTTCGAGAGTTGGTGGCGCCGCGCAGACAAAGGCCATGCGGAAGGTTGCTGGATCACTGAAGCTGGATATGGCGCAGTTCCGGGAGTTGGAGGCATTCGCTCAATTTGGAAGCGATCTGGACAAGGCGACCTTGCAGCAACTCAACAGGGGCCGACGGCTTGTGGAAGTCCTGAAGCAACCACAGTTCCATCCTATCCCGGCGGAAAAGGAAGTTGCCATACTGTTTGCCGGGGCGAACGGATACCTGGACAAGTGGCCGGAAGAGGCCGTTGCGGAATATGAAAAGCAGATGTTGGAATTCATCAGCAGCAAACATGGCGGAGTCTTGACGGATATCAAAGAGAAAGGCGACATTTCCGAGGAGACGAATGGGAAATTGAAAAAAGCGCTGGATGAGTTTGCGACTATTTTTCAACCGGCATCCTGATTCGGCATCCGAGTTGGTTGAATGGCCGGAACCGGCGGATTTTGACGTGCTGAAAAATTACTTTCGGGTCCATGTTTAATGAAAGTTTGTTCATCTGGGTTTTAATTCCGGATTATCAGATGAAATAAAATAAACTTGAGAGACAAAGAGAGAAAGGCCACATGGCAACCTTAAATGATATTCAAAGAAAGATTAGCGCGGTAAAGAAGACGCGGCAGATAACCAAAGCCATGAATATGGTGGCCGCGGCAAGACTCCGTGGCGCTCAGATGAAAATGGAGAGCTTTGAGCCGTATGCGAAGAAGTTTGCGGAAGTACTCGGCAACCTTGCCAGCAGGATTGAACCGGACATCCACCCCTTGCTTGTGAGGAAAGAATCGGTTTCGAAAGTAGAGTTGCTTCATTTCACCGGGGATAGAGGTCTGTGTGGAAGTTTTAACGGCAATCTGATCAGCTTGGGGGAAAGGTGGCTCAAGGAAGAGGCGCAAAAAGGCGTCGAGAGCGGGCTGGTTACGATTGGAAAAAAGGGAAGAGACTACTTTCGCAAGAGAAATTACCATATGGTGGATAGTTTCGTGGATATGTACGGGCGCGTGGATATTTCCTTTATCAACCAGATGACCAGGAATATGATCGATAGATATTTGGGTGACGAGGTGGACGAGGTGTATCTGATGTACAGCCACTTTGCGGGCATGGGCAGGCAGATACCCACGCTATTGAAGCTGATTCCCATTGAACCCCCAAGAGTGGAAGAAGTAGAGACTTCCCGGGAGGGGCAGGCGGAATACCTCTGTGAACCTGATCCGGAATCCCTGCTTATCGAGCTCCTGCCGAAACACATCAGTGTGCAGATCTATAACGCTTTTTTGCAAAATGAAACCAGTGAACATGCCGCACGTATGGCGGCTATGGATAATGCATCGAAGAATTGTAATGAAATTGTAGAGAATCTTACCTTGGTGTTCAATAAAGCTCGCCAGGCCGCAATTACGGCTGAATTGATGGATATTGTGGGCGGCGCCGAGGCATTGAAGGGATAATGGTTTTTAAACTATAAGGAGGTCTTTGTTTAACCATGAATGAGGGCAAATTAATCCAAGTCATTGGTCCGGTCGTTGATGTGGAGTTCGCAGACGGGGAACTCCCGGAAATCCTAACAGCGCTCCTTATCTCAAATCCGGCGATCAACGATACCGAAGACAACCTGGTTGTGGAAGTTGCACAGCACCTGGGTGACAATGTGGTACGATGTATCGCGATGGACGTGACCGACGGTCTGGTAAGAGGCATGCAGGTCAAAAATTCGGGAAGTCCGATTATGATGCCTGTGGGGGATGCCGGGCTCGGGCGTGTCCTCAACGTGGTGGGAAGGCCTGTGGACGGGTTGGGGCCGGTAAACGCCACACAATATTATCCTATTCATAGGCCTGCGCCGGCCTTTGATGAGCTGGATACTTCTGTTAAGGTTCTTGAGACCGGTGTGAAGGTCATTGACCTGCTGGTTCCGTTCCCCAGAGGCGGCAAGATGGGAATGTTTGGTGGCGCTGGTGTTGGGAAAACGGTTGTTATGATGGAAATGATTCACAACATCGCCATGCAGCACGGTGGCATCAGCGTTTTTGCCGGCGTGGGTGAAAGGACGCGTGAGGGAAATGATCTGTACATGGAGATGAAGGAATCAGGAGTTCTTCCAAAGGCGGCCCTGATTTATGGACAGATGACCGAACCTCCTGGAGCCCGTGCAAGAGTGGCTCTTTCGGCGTTGACGGCCGCAGAGTACTACCGAGACGAAAAAGGCCAGGACGTTTTGCTGTTTATTGATAATATTTTCCGGTTTACACAGGCTGGCGCTGAAGTATCGGCATTGCTCGGTCGTATTCCATCTGCTGTGGGATATCAACCGACACTTGGTACGGACCTTGGTGCTCTTCAAGAGAGGATTACCTCTACAAAGAAAGGCTCCATCACATCCGTACAGTGCGTTTATGTGCCTGCTGACGACCTTACCGACCCTGCGCCCGCAACGACTTTTGCCCATCTGGACGGAACCGTTGTTCTCTCCAGACCATTGACCGAACTGGGCATATATCCTGCGGTGGATCCGCTGGATTCTTCCTCTCGTATCCTGGATCCTAATTTTATTGGGGAGGATCACTACCGTACCTCCCGGCAGGTGCAGCAGATTCTACAAAAATACAAAGATCTTCAAGATATTATTGCCATTCTTGGGATGGATGAATTATCCGATGAAGACAAAATGACTGTTGCCAGGGCTAGAAGGATTCAAAGGTTTCTCTCGCAGCCTTTCCATGTGGCCGAGACCTTTACCGGGAAGCCAGGCGCCTATGTGCCTGTGGCCGAGACCGTCAAGGGTTTTAAGGAAATCATCGAAGGAAAGCACGACGATTTGCCTGAAAACGCATTTTATATGGTGGGTACCATTGAGCAGGCACAGGAAAAGGCACAAGAGATCGCTGCTGGAAGCAAATAGGGGGATTGAGCCATGGGAAAATTACACCTGGAAGTGGTTACCCCTGAGAAAGTCATGGTGAGTCAGGAAGTGGATATCGTTGTTGCTTCCGGGTCTCTCGGAGAGTTCGGGGTTTTGGAAGGCCATGTGCCATTTCTCACAGGGATAGACCCGGGAGAGCTCCGATTTTCCTCAGGAAGCGCTACGGAACGATTTTTCGTGACTAATGGGTTTGCAGAGGTTTCGAATAACAAGGTTTCCGTTCTGGTGGATGCTGCCGAAAGGGCGGCCGACATTGATCTTGAGCGGGCGCGTAAGGCTCTGGAGAGGGCCAAGGAGAGGCTTGCCAAGGATCGTGGCAAGGAAGATATTGATTTTCTCCGGGCGGAGGTGGCCTTGAAAAGGGCGATCGCACGGATCCGGGTTGCTGAAAAGAAGATTTGATGGAATAATTGTGGTTTGTGGGGCAGGTCCTTTCGGGCCTGCCTTTTTTTATTTGTTGACCTTTTTTCTATTCAAGGATAGAATAAGTTCTCTAATGTGTTAAGAAATGTATGGTCATGAGGATGCTTTGCCGGTTTGAACGGAATCCAACTGGCGACCGGAATACGGGCACGGTTTTCTCTCTTAAAAAAATACCCCGGAATGATGAGGTTGAAGGAATTATGGCGGATGAAGAGGTAAAACAGTACGCTGTGTGGAACTCAGGAAATACGGAAGAAGAAACGGATCAACTCAAGCTTCTTGAAGAGAAGGTGGACCGCCTGATCGAGACCATCATGACGTTGAAAGGCGATAAGGAAGCGCTCAAGGAAAAGCTTGATATACAGGATGAAAAAATCTCAGACCTTTCTCAACAAGTGGAAAGTCTGAAAACCGTTAAAGATATGGCTAAAAAGAGAATCGTTTCTCTTCTCGAAAAAATTGAGCTTATTGAAGAGTAGATGGTGTTATTTTAGAGGAATAATGATCCCGAATGGAAAAGCCTATCAGGATAAGAATTCTCGATCATGAATATCTTTTAAGAAGTGATGAAGATGAATCCTTTGTCCAGAAGATAGCACAATTTGTGAACCATAAACTGGATGAAATTCGGAGCAGCGCTGAAAATCTTACGGAGAGCAAAGCTGCCATCCTGGCGGCTTTTTATATCGCCAGTGACTATTTTCAGCTGCGTAAAGAGCGTGACGAAGTGCTGAAAAAATTTGATGAACGTGTACGTTCATTGAATTTTCAGATCGATTCGGTGACCCAGAAAATTGATTTCGAGAAACTTGAGAATTGAGTTTCTGAGCGATATCGGGGAAGAGTTTTTGGGGCCATTCGATCGACCGGGAATGGGGGTGAAGCTCCCGGGATATAGAGGAAATCGCCTGTTTGGGCAAAGAGGAATGGTCACACGTTAAACGTGAAAGATATAGTGGCTCAGGGCATGCGGAACCGGTCTGCTCATAGGATGGGTAGATCTATGTAACACATTGATATGATGGTTTAAATATGATGTGCGGTCTTTCGTTTTAGAGGCGCCTTTCTGTCCTTATCTTCCTCTTCCCTTTAGGGTGTTTTTACCCTAACGGTCTTTTCCTGCTGCAATTTCTTGTGGTGGCTCCCCTTTTTTTCTTCCTGATGAATAGGCGATATGCGAGGTTAGGGCGTAAGATCTGTGGCCTGCACGCAGATATCTTGCTTTATCGGGATATAGCTATGTTTTATTGAGTGAGCCCTTAGGAGCTTATGATAAGTATGAATGGTATATATGTGGTTGCAGTGATTACTGCGGGGGTTGCAGTCGGTATTCTCATCGGCTTTTTTCTCAGAAAAAAGCTTGTCGAAAGCCGATTAGAGAGCATTGGAGAATATTCCAAAAAGATTCTGGCTGAGGCTGAAAAGGATGCTGCGACGACCAGAAGAGAGGCTGCTCTTCAAGCAAAAGACTCTCTTTATCAGATGAAAGTTGAGTTTGAAAAGGAGACAAAGGATAAGGGAGAAGAACTGGCCCTTCGTGAAAGACGATTTCGTAAAAAGGAAGAAGCCTTTGATAAAAAAATAGAGATCATCGAAAACAGAGAAGAGAAGGTTGTTGAAAAAGAACGGAATATAGAAAGGCTTGAAAAGGAAATCAGGAGAAAGGAGAGCGAGTACAACCAACTGATTATTGATGAAAGAAAGCAGTTGGAGAAGTTGGCTGGAATGTCGGGGGAAGAGGCAAAACTGACCTTGATTAAGTCCATGGAGGCTGAAGCCAGACATGAAGGGGTAAAGACTGTTCGGAGGATCGAGGCGGAGGCCAAGGCGGAAGCGGATCGTAAGGCCCAGGATATCATCGCCCTTGCGGTAAAAAAATATTCAGGCGATTATGCTGCTGAACGAATTGTTTCCGTTGTGAATCTGCCTAATGAAGAAATGAAAGGGCGAATTATCGGGAGAGAAGGACGGAATATCCGTGCGATCGAGGCTGCTACAGGAATAGACCTGATTATAGACGACACTCCCGAAGCCGTGATATTATCCGGTTTCAACCCGGTCAGAAGGCAGGTTGCAAAAATATCGCTCGAAAGACTTATTGAGGATGGAAGGATTCATCCCGCGAGAATTGAAGAAATTGTCAACAAGGTGAACAAAGAGGTGGAGGCAAGCATCAAGGAGGCTGGAGAACAAACTACCTTTGATGTTGGGGTCCATGGGATAAATGTTGAGCTTGTGAAGCTTATCGGTCGCCTGAAATACCGTTCGAGTTATGCTCAGAATGTCTTGCAGCATTCCAGGGAGGTCAGCTTTTTATGTGGAATTATGGCTGCGGAACTCGGGCTTAATGTGAAACAGGCGAAGAGGGCAGGCCTCCTGCATGATATCGGCAAGGCTGTAGATCATGAGGTGGAAGGTCCTCACGCCCTTATCGGCGCCGATCTTGCCAAGAGATACGGTGAGTCTAATGAGGTGATTCACGCCATCGCTGCACACCATGAAGATGTAGAGCTGGAATCGGTGCTGGCTGTGCTGGTTCAGTCCGCGGATACCCTATCGGGCGCGAGGCCCGGCGCCAGGCAGGAGATGCTGGAATCGTATGTGAAGCGTCTTGAAAAGCTCGAGGAAATTGCTTGTTCTTTCCACGGGGTGAACAAGTCTTTTGCCATCCAAGCGGGGCGGGAGATTCGGATTATGGTTGAGGGAAAATCGGTAAGTGACGACCAGGCCTACTTACTCTGCAAGGATATTTCCAGAAAGATAGAAAAAGAACTGACCTACCCAGGACAGATAAGGGTTGTAGTCATCCGTGAAACAAGGGCGGTGGAATATGCCCGATAAGCGACTGCGGCCTAATGGTTCAATGTAAACATCTCCGAGGCGTTGTAGGAACTCCTCACAAAAGGCCCGGAGGCCACGGCATCGAATCCTAATTCATAAGCGGTTGCCTCCCATTTCGCGAATTCATCCGGGTGAATATAGCGATGTACCGGGTGGTGTTTGGACGAAGGGGCAAGATATTGTCCGATGGTGAGGTTTCTGCATCCTGCCTCAAGAAGGTCTTCCAGAACGCTCAGGACTTCTTCCGACTCTTCCCCAAGCCCCAACATAATTCCCGATTTTGTGGCTTTTGTTCCTCGGTTTCTGTGGGCCTGGAGCAATACATTCAGGCTTTGCCGGTAATCGGCCTGAGGTCTTACCTGCTTATAGAGTCTTGGCACGGTTTCAACGTTGTGATTCAGTACGTCGGGGTGTGCTTCCAGGACGGTGTTAAGTGCCTCTCGGGAGCCCTGGAAATCAGGAATGAGCACTTCTACGGTGGTTCGGGGGGTTTGCTGCCTTATCGTGCGGATTGTCGCGGCGAAATGCGATGCGCCTCCGTCGGGAAGATCGTCGCGGGTAACGGAGGTAACGACCGCGTATTTCAGACCCAGTCTTTTTACCGCCGAGGCGACGTTTTCAGGCTCATTCCTGTCTAAGGGCTGGGGTTTGTCGTGGACGACCGCGCAGAAAGTGCAATTGCGGGTACATCGGTTTCCCATGATCATAAAAGTGGCGGTTCCCCGGGAAAAACATTCCCCGAGGTTGGGACAGTTCGCTTCTTCGCAAACCGTATGAAGGCAGGAACCCTTTAACAAATTGATAACTTTGTCATAAGAACTTCCGCTGGAAATTCGTTTTTTGAGCCATTCGGGTTTGGCAGGAAAGGGCTTTTTCATCTCCTTCATGACGTTTCCTCTCCTGCATCATTATTCAGGCATTGGTTTTGATCCAGTACTTTCATTACATCCTCCAGGTTATGATTCTCCATGGAACAATGAAAGGTCTCCTCATACAGAGAGATGATCAAGTTTTTGAGAGGCCCCAGCCGGACCGGCGTTTTTAGAATATTCTGCATGGAGGTAATTTCGACATTGTGCAATCCGCAGGGGTTGATCATCCGAAAAGGAGCGAGGTCAAGATTGACATTCAAAGCGAATCCGTGAAGACTGATGCCCTTTCGAACGGCAATTCCCACAAATCCTATCTTTTGTTCTTTTACCCACACACCGCGATTCCTGGGATCTCTTTTTCCTGTAATTCCATAGCCACCCAGAGCACGTATCATGATTTCCTCGAGACGGTCGACGAAATCCACCACTCCGATGCCCCCTTTCAAACCAAATATGGGGTAGCCGATCAGTTGACCCGGGCCATGATAGGTAACATCTCCCCCCCTTTCAATATCTACACAGGGTATTCCATGGTCGTCAAGAACCTGTTGGGTAACGAGGAGATTATCCCGATTTTTACCTCTTCCAAACGTCATGACTCGTGGATGTTCCACCAGGAGAAGACAATCCCCCAGGAGGTTTCTCCTTCTGGCCCTATGAATACCATGCTGGAGTTCCCAGCAGGAAGTGTATTCCGTAAGTCCAAGATCAACCACGATGGAAGGTTTCGACATCAAAGTCCCCGTTTTTTAAAAGCGACGCTTTCAAAATTCCTTTTGTATCTCCATAATACTATACACAGGAAAAGGCAACCTCAAGCAAAATTCCTTGATTAACCCTTTCGGGTGTGCAATAAAATCGGAAAACTTTCAGAACGGTTGGGTCAGGGAGGGAAAGGTTATGCATGTGCTGGTAAATGTTATCGGAATATTCATGGTTGTAAGCGGCATCTTCCTGCTGATCTTTACAGAACGAACCCGGGAGTTATTCAAGAGGGTTTTCATCTTTGAAAACATGAAAAGGCTGTCCTTCCTCCCGTTTGTTTTAGGGATCGTTCTCATCGCAGGAGCTTTCGTTGGAGAGCGATTTTTATGGTTGCCGTTTATTGTGGGAATTGCGGGGCTGGCCAAGGGGATTTATTTCTTTGTGAGCCCGCCCGATCATTCCAAGGCTATCATGGATTGGTGGTTTTTCAGGGCAAGCCCGGAGACGATCCGTTTTTTTGGCCTGATTTCCTTTGTTTTAGGGATCGGTCTTTTCCGGTGAAAAGGAAGGTTTTTTATGGGAGAAAGAGAAAAGAGTGTGTCTCCAAGCTGTGCATCCTGCTTTGTGGAGATCAAAGAGAGAAATTGTCAAAAGGAAAAGGGCAAAGGGGCAAAAGGATGTCCCACGCTGACTCATAGACAGGTATTGGAAGCGTCCAATCAGGAGTATGCCATATCTGATGTAAGGGAATTCGCCAGAAATGCTTCCATTCAGGAAGCTGAATGTTACGTGAATCGCCATCAACGCCCCTACGTCATGCAGCCAAGCAAGACACGGATTGTGGAAATCTGTGAGTTTGCGAGGAAGATGGGATATCGAAAACTCGGACTCGCGTTCTGTCTTGGTCTGACAAAGGAAGCCGCAGCCGTGGAGGAGATCCTACAGGAAAACGGCTTTGACGTGGTTTCAGTTCTTTGCAAGGCCGGAAGAACCCCCAAGGAGATGATCGGCATTACAGAGGACGAGAAGATCTATCAGGGCACGGATGAAGCCATGTGCAACCCCATATACCAGGCCAAACTGTTGAATTATGAAGGGTCGGAATTCAACATCCTTCTGGGACTTTGCGTTGGCCATGACTCTCTTTTCTTTAAGTATGCGGAGGCGCCCGTAACCGTACTGGCGGTAAAGGATCGCATAACCGGTCACAATCCCCTGGCGGCCATCTATCTCTCGGAATCCTATTACCGTAAAATCAGACATCCAGACATCGTTTCGGGCCAGGAAATAAAATGAATTCCATAAAAGACCTGATAAAAGATCACCCGGTGCACGAACGGCGAATGCGCATCCAGACATTTCCTCTGGAAGATGGTCGTCTGGTAGTGGAAGGCTGGCTGAGAGATGAGCGATTAATCGATGGATATCACTGGAACGGAGAAAAACGTTCATCGGGGATTATCCATCATCTATGCGTACGCCTGCTTGTTGGCGGCTGGCCGGTTACCATCATGGATGCGGAGGCGGAGATGCCCCGGGTTCCCCATGACCTTTGTTGCACTACGCAGGAAAGCGTTAAAAAATTGAAAGGAACGGCCATCGTTTCCGGTTACAGCGAGAAGGTGCGTCATCTGCTGGGCGGCGTGAAAGGCTGTAATCATTTGACCCATCTTGTAGTGGTCATGGGGACCGCTGCGCTCCATGGTTACTGGACCCAGAGGTCCAGGAAAAAGCAACCCATCCCTGCCTCACTGGAAGAGTTCCAGGGCCTTTCCAATCTCATAAACAGTTGCGCATTGTGGGAAGAGAATGGACCGATTATTCAGGAAATTCGGTCTATATTGGAAAATCGGAAAGATTTTACCGGGTGAGATGAAAGGCCTGGGTGATTCCCACTACGATGAACTCGATAGCCAGTGCCAACAGGATGAGGCCCATGATACGGGTGAGGACCTGTTGGCCTGTGTGGCCCAATATCCTTGCTATCCGTTCCGCCAGGAACATGGCTATCCAGAGGACTCCGGACAAAAAGATAATAATTCCCACGAGTACCGATTTTGAAAAAAAGGTAGCGCATACTCCCGCGTCAATAATGGCAACGCTCATGGCCGCCGGACCCGCCATCAGGGGGATGGAAAGGGGGACGACCCCTATATTGGTGTCTTTGGATCGGGCCTCCGTATGTTCCTTTTCACTGTAACGCATCCCTTCTTCTTTTGCCCTTGCCATGGATAGGGCCATCAAGAGAATGAGCAGTCCTCCCGCGATGCGGAAGTCGCTTACCGTAATGCCGAAAAAGGATAACACATGGTTGCCAGCGAAGACGGCGATGAGCATGATGATCAGGACTGACAGGGAAGTAGTGGATGCCACCTTCATTCGTTCCGCCTTGGTCATCCCCCCTGTAAGGGCTAAAAAAACAGGGATGAGCACAAACGGATTCAGCATGATGAAAAGTCCCGTGGTTATCTTGATGTAGTTTGGATCCTCCATATGTCGTGCCTGCTCCTTAGGTTAAGATCTTCTGCGAGATCTCCTGAGACTTCAATAATAATGCCAGATTGTCTTATAACGCGAGATCTCCTCGCCTAATGCTTTCAATCTTCTCAAGTAGTTGGCGATGGGGACATCGGTGTATATGTACGTATCCGCCAAAGTCAGCTTTTTCTCCCAGGGATGGAATTCATACACCCGGCTGCCGTCCGGCAAAATGGAAATAATATCCCGGTTCTGAATCGCTCTCAGGTAGTTCTTGCCCAACCCCGGCACATTAAAGACGATCTCATCCGTCCGAACGGATCCTGGAAGCAGACGTGCCTCCTCCTGTTGTTCCTGAAGCAGTCTCGGAATGGGGACCCTGTAATCGTCCGTCTCATCCTTTCCCTTGGTGTTGAATGTATAGTATGGCGTGACGCCTATGCTGCGGAGCTTCATGCGGAGCGCCGCCGCCTCGAACTTTCTGGAATTGTACGTGGTATAAACCATCTGGTTGCACACTTCCATGCCGTAACGCCGGAATTTCTGCACCGCCCTCATGGCTTCCGGCGTGATTTCGTAGGGGTGTTCAAAATGGGTAACGAGGAGAATTTCTCTTTTGCCCGGGTTATGGAAGTGGTTTATGTCCCGAACAAGGGAATCGGTAATTCTCTGGGGCAGGGTGACCGGCGTTCGCGTGCCGATCCGGATTCTTTCCACGTGGGGAATCTTGGATAGCCTGAACAATAGGTTTTCGATTTTTGCATTGGATAGCAGGAAGGGGTCTCCCCCGGTGATCAGGACTTCACGGATCTCGGGGGTGTCGGCGATCCACTGGATTGCTTTCGCGAGCTTTTTTTCACTGAGAGCCGCATTCGGGGAGTAGACGTCTTCAATTTCCCAGTTTCTCTGACAGTAGACGCAGATCTGGGGACAGGTGAGAATCGGCTTCAGAATCACGATCATCGGATAACGCCTTGTAATTCCCTCAATGGGAGACGTATCCCGCTCAAGCATAAAGTCCATGGAGTGTTCCTGGTTTTCTTTCAGCTTTTTCATCTGCAGGACATAATTCAAGCTTGGAATGACCTGAGCCCGCACTGCTCTGTCCCGCACTCTTTCAGCCCTGTAATCCATGAGCGATAGATAATAGGGGGTGATTCCAAAAGGAATTTTGAATGCACGGGCCAGTCTGACTGCTTCGTGTTCTTCCTCCGTGAGTTCGATCAACGGACTCAGGGTTTCTACACTGCGAATGATATGTTTGGTATGCCACTTCCAGTTTTCCCATTCCAGTTCCGTGGCATTAAAATATTTGAGTATTCGGGCTTTGTTTTTACTGCGCCTTCTGATTACGGCATGATCCAGGCCACAGGGATAGCCATCCATAATCTGTGTGGCTGACCTGGCCATTCTGGAAAGATCCGCCGATCTGAGAAGGGCTGCCTTTCGCCCCTCGTGGCGCGAAAAAGCGGGAATGGTTTTTGGGTAAATCCCTGTTTTCCCCATAAGACCCTTCAGGAGGTGTTCCAGCTCGGCAAGAAAGCCCTGCTCCGGCCCGTTTAAATCTTTCAGGTCATCCTTGTGCAATAGATCGTTGACATAACGGAGGAAACTGTGACCGATCAGTCGTTCGCTTCTTGGGGAAATGATGCTTCGAAAGACGCGGATCGTATCCCGCATCAGGACCCATTCCAGGGGAGGAATCGTCTTATCATCATAAAACGTTGCGTCCAGCAGATCGCCCAAAAGGCGGCTGATCCTCTCTCGCTTTTCATCAACGGAATCTGAAGAGAGGAGGATCTCCTTCAAAGGGGGGGATATTTCAAGTATTCTGATAAGCCTGGCTTTTATCTTATGCTTTTCCATTTTTTTCCTGTTGTTGCTTCCCGAATTTCCGGGAATGTTTGTGATTTTAAGAAAACGGTAAACGATAGACGAGAAACTGGAGAACCAGTTGAAGGAAAGGGGTATCCGTAGCTTATTTAAGCATATTTAGTTATGATATAGGAAAATGGAACGGTAGTCAAGGAGAAATCGGCCGGTCTGTTTTAGGGAGATCCGTGAGGAGGCGAATTTTTTTGCATTGTTCGAAAACATTGTGTTATGGATGGTTTGAAAAAGAGATAATGCAACCTGGATAATAGGAAATGAAGGAGAGAATTTATGAATATCCTGAATGTGAAAGATAAGGAAGAAAAAAAGATAGAGAGTTTTCCCTACAGAGGGCAGCCGTTGGAGGTGAAACAAGTGGGAATTCGGTGGTTGAGCCAGGCGGGACCGGAAGAATCGCCGGACTATGGCCTCCGGTTCTTTACCGTGGGGCCCGGCGGCGAAATTCCGATCCATAAACATTTTTACATGCAGACCATGTATATGCTCAGCGGGAATCTTGCTGTTCGATCCCATGATTCGGAGACGGATGAGGTGGTTCTTGAAAAGCGTGTAGGACCCAACGATGTCATTTTCGTTCCCAGCATGGAGCCCCACAGCATGCTGAATGAAAGTGATTCCCAAGGGGCAACCTTCCTTTGTTGTATCGCGAATGTGTACGAAGAGGATTGACAGGGAATGAAAAATATCCTGGTAACCGGTGGTTGTGGTTTTATCGGAAGCAATTTTATTCGATATCTTTTGAAAGAATCGGATTTTTCCGGTCGGGTAATCAATGTGGATTGCCTTACCTACGCCGGCAACCCTGAAAATCTTTCGGGCATGGAAGAGGACTTTAAGGGGCGTTACTTCTTCGTGAAAGCGGATATCTGCGACAGGGAACGGATGAAGGCCGTCTTTGAGCAATACGGGATTGACGCCGTTTGCCATTTTGCGGCGGAATCCCACGTGGATCGGTCGATCGTGAGACCGGACGCGTTCATCCAAAGCAATATTATCGGTACGTTTACCCTGCTGGAGCTGGCCAGAGCAAATCAGGATCGGTTGGAGCTCTTTCATCATGTCAGCACGGACGAGGTCTTCGGAAGCCTGGGGAGCGATGGATACTTTACCGAGGAGACGTCTTACAGCCCCAACAGTCCCTATTCCGCATCCAAGGCTTCTTCCGACCATCTTGTGCGGGCCTATTTCAAGACCTACGGCCTGCCTGTGACGATCTCCAACTGTTCTAATAATTACGGGCCCTACCAGTTTCCTGAAAAGTTGCTTCCCCTCATGATCCTCAATGCCCTGGAAGGAAAATCTCTTCCTGTTTATGGCGACGGCCTGAATATAAGAGACTGGCTTTATGTGCGGGATCACTGTACGGCCATATGGACTATTATGAAAAGTGGAAAGCGGGGAGAGACCTATAATGTAGGCGGAAACAGCGAGATGGAGAATATTCGGATCGTGGAAATGATCTGCGATATTCTTGATGATCTTCCGGTGCTGAGGTTTGATACGCCAAGAAGAGATCTGATCACTTTTGTCAAGGATCGTCCCGGCCATGACCGCAGGTATGCGATAGATTTCACCAAACTCAGAGAGAGGCTGGGATGGACCCCTGAGGAGTCCTTTGAAACGGGAATGCGAAAAACCGTTACCTGGTATCTTGACAACCGGGACTGGGCGGACAGGGTGCTCAGCGGCGATTATAAGGCCTGGATGACGGAACAGTATGGGGATAACAAATAATCTGAGGTGAATACTGCTTATGAAGGGAATTATACTTGCAGGGGGTTCCGGTACCAGGCTTTACCCCCTTACGCGGGTGGTCAGCAAACAGCTTATGCCGGTGTACGACAAACCGATGATCTATTACCCCCTCTCCGTACTGATGTTGTCGGGAATCAGGAAAATATTGATTATCTCCACGCCCGAAGATCTGCCCAGATTTCGGGAACTTTTCGGAGACGGTTCCCAATTGGGGCTCTCTTTTTCCTACGAGGAGCAGCCGCGCCCGGAAGGACTGGCCCAGGCGTTTATCATCGGCAGGGAATTCATAGGGAAGGATTCCGTGGCGCTGGTTTTGGGGGACAACATCTTTTATGGTCACGGTCTCCAGGAACGACTCTTAAGATGTGCCGCCCTTGAAAAAGGGGGAATCATCTTCGGTTATTTCGTAAAAGATCCCGAGAGATATGGCGTGGTGGATTTTGACGGGAATGGGAATGTGACCGGAATCGAGGAAAAGCCCGATAAGCCGAAATCCAAGTATGCGGTGCCCGGCCTCTATTTTTATGATAACGACGTGGTTTCCATTGCCGAAAATCTCAAGCCATCCCCAAGGGGGGAACTGGAAATTACGGACCTGAATCTGGAGTATCTGAAACGGGGTGCGTTGCGGGTAGAGCTCTTGGGAAGGGGATTTGCCTGGTTGGATACCGGAACCTGTGAATCGCTGCACCAGGCCAATAGTTTTGTCAGGTCAATCCAGGAACGACAAGGACTCAAGGTGGCCTGTGTGGAAGAGATTGCCTACCGGAACCGTTTCATTACGGAAGAACAGGTCAAACAGATGGCTGACGGCATGTCTGAAAAATGAATACGGAAAGTACCTGATGGAGATGATTGCAGAAGGAAGAGGTGGAGAAAGTGCCCCCGCTATTTACTGAATTGGAACTTCCCGGAGTGATCCTTGTGGAGCCGCAGGTTTTTCGGGACGATAGAGGATTCTTCCTGGAAACCTATCAGGGGGAGAAATATGCGCAGGCTGGAATCATGGATCCGTTTGTTCAGGATAACCATTCCCATTCAAAGAGGGGAACCCTTCGAGGACTTCATTATCAGCTGAAATCTCCCCAGGGAAAACTGATCTATGTGGTGAACGGGAGCATCTTTGATGTGGCGGTGGATATCCGAAAGGGATCGCCTGATTTCGGAAAATGGGTGGGAGTTTGCCTGTCCTCTGAAAACAGACGTCAACTCTACGTTCCCGGTGGATTTGCCCATGGCTTCTGTGTGTTGAGCGATGACGTGGATGTCATCTACAAGTGCACCGATTTTTATGCCCCGGATGATGAATACGGTATTCTCTGGTCGGATGAGGAACTTGGGGTGGGGTGGCCGTTACAAGATCCCGTTCTTTCGGTGAAGGATAATAGAAATCCAAAGCTGGCAGATATCCCAATAGGGAATTTGCCTGTTTATCCCGATTAGGTTACAGGAGAATCACGCCTTTGAAAAAATCGCGTAAGAAGACCAAAGAAGGCCTTATCCCCTTCATCCCTGCTCTTTCGGAAGACAGGTCCATCCTGGCGGACATTCACAATCTCTCTTCGGGGGATGCCCTGAAGAGGGTTCTGGATCATCCAGATCCGCTCCATCTGGTGCAACGCCTTCCGGAAGGGGATTTTTTCTGGCTGGTAAAGAAGATCGGCGAGGACGACTGTATCCCCATCCTCAGACTGGCATCGGAAAAACAATGGCGGTATTTGCTCGATCTGGAGTTGTGGGATTTTGACCGTCTTGATCTGCAGCAGTCCTTTAACTGGTTACGGATGCTCGAGATGGCAGATCCACATCGGCTCGTAAACTGGCTGCTTTCAGAAGAACAGGAGCTTCTGTATCTCTTTCTTTTCAACAATATTCAGGTTGAAATCGGGGATGAAGATGATTTCATTGAGCCGGAAGAGGGTGTGATTACCCTTGATGGAGTTTTTTATATCAAGGTTTTCGAGGAAGAGCGGAGGGAGGTCATAGAAAGATTGCTCAGCATCCTGGCATCCGAAAACTCGGCCGCCTACCAGACCCTTCTTTCCGGACTGGTTGGGGTTATTCATTCGGAAATGGAAGAAGAGATGTATCGAATGAAGAACGTCCGCCTTGCCGAACATGGATTCCTTGGCCCTGAGGAAGCATTTGAAATTTACAGCCGACTGAAGTCGTCATCCCTTAAAATGGAAGGAAACGGGGAGACGGTTCATCCCCTGGTCAAAGACAACCGTGGTGATCTGGTCCCTCTATCTCCCCTGGTGCACAGTGTGGGAGGGAATCTTTTTCCCAGTATTCTTTCCGGTATCAAAGATCCCCGGCTGATGGACAGTTTGTGGTTGGAATTCGCCGGGCTCTGCAACCAGATTATTTCCGCCGACCGGATACGCATGGAGAGTGTAGATGACCTCGTGAATACTTCGAGGAGGGCGGGCGGTTATCTGAATCTCGCTCTTGAGGATGTTTGCGGGACAAACCGGGAAATGGCGCTCAATCTTGTGAAAAATAATTCCCTCCAGACTCTTTTTCGGGTGGGCTTCAGCATGACCCTGGAGCTGAAATGGATGGCCCAGCGATGGATCAAGGAAAGTTGGTTCAGGAAGAAGGGGCTGGAAAACCGATTCTGGGGAGATGAGCTTGGAGGAGTTCTTGAAGGCATTTTGGAAGATAAACCCAAGCTCCATGATTCCGCGGGCGAGGAGAAGTTCAAGTTCTTCGAACGGCGGGAGGAAGTCCTGTATGTGCGAAAAACAATCGATGTGCTGAAGGGGCTGGACACGCTTCTTTCGAACCTCGCGGTGCCGTATTCCCTGATCCCCTCCGAGAAAGCGTTTTTCCCGGAGACGTTTCAGCCGATTTTCCTGACCATCTGGGCAAGACAGATGCTGGAGCTCGATCCTGTGTTCGCCCCGCTCTCTTCAAAACAGACCGTGGAGCTTTTCAGAAAGCTGAGAACAGGTGAATCGGGCCCTCCGTACAGTATGGCCACTTGTAAAGCGCCATTTATAAAAGATTTTATGGATGCAGCCCCTGGGCTGGCCGCGGGGGAAAAGGAGGCGCTTGAGGCATATCTCTCCTTGCTGTGGGATGAATTCAGCCGGGAATATGAGGCGATTTCCGATGAACCCCCGGATCCCCGCTTCAGCAGTTTTATTCTCGTGGACCTTACGTCCTGATTTCCTGGAGCATGAAGATCGTATAGGACAGGGCAAAGCAGATCAGAGTCACGGCCACAAGGGCAATGATATGGGGGAATACAACGATGATGCTCTGGCTGAGGGAAAGGGGGTTCTGGAATCTTGCAGAGAGCATTTCCTCCATGGGACCCATCAAAACCAGGGTCCGTGTCGTCTTTCGCATGGGGTCAATGATGGTGGCGGTGGATTCGGAGTACAAGACCATGGGGGAAAACAGGGAGATTATCTCCCTCACGCGCGCGTTCCTGATGACCATTTCCGGTTGGGTTTCGGCGGCGCGATCCAGGGGGACGATGGCATTTGCCGCAACTTCCGCCCCAAGGGAAATGAAAAAGGAAAGGAATATCCAGACAGCCACGGCGCCCAGGCAAGAGGTGGCTATGCTTTTAAACAGGATGGAAAAAAGGATCGAGAGACCCAGCCAGAAAGAGATGTAAAAGACACTGATGATATAGTAGACAAAGACCCTCCAGATTTGTTGCACGTCAGGGACAACGCCCACCACGGACATGCCGAACCCGGTGATCACAAGGATGATGGCCGCCAGCATGATGGCGATGGTGACGACCCCCGCCAGAAATTTTCCGTTGATGACCGAATCTCTGTAAATGGGCTGTGATAAAACTTTGATGAGCGTTCCCTGTCCCCGTTCTCGATTAATGGCGTCAAAACCCTGGATAAGTCCGATGAGAGGGCCGAAAAAGGCTACAAACTGGACCATGGAAAGGAGCGCTCCAGGTGTGCTGAAAAGCATCAAGAACGGGTACCTTATGGAGGAAAGGGTGTCCGGGTTCTGCCTGAGGTGCATTGCCGCCATATAGCTTGTAATGAAACTGACCATGGCAATGAGGGCAAAAAGAATGACAAACCGGTAACTGGTCAGGTGATCCTGAAGCTCTTTTCTGAATACAACGCCGATACCCTGCATCTCAACCCTCCTGGAAATATTTCATGTAGATTTCTTCCAAGGAATATTCCTTTTCACCCACTCCGAATTTTTCCAGGGTCAAGGAAGCCATAGACCCCGCAGCAACCAGATTCCCCCCGATCATGATCCCTACGCGATTGGATATTTTCTGCACCTGTTGCAGGTTATGGGAAGAGAGAAGCACGGTCATCCGTCTTTCTCTGCTCAAGTTTTGAATGAGCGTGATCAGTTGGACGGCCCCTTCAGGGTCCAGACCCAGTGTAGGCTCGTCCAGAAAGAGCAATCTGGGTTCTTTGATCAGTACTTCCGCGATTCCAAGCCTTTGTTTCATCCCTCTGGAAAATGTCGCCGTCTTTTTCCTTCCAACCGCTTCAAGGCCGACAAGTTTAAGTACCTCAGCGATTTTATAAGGGATTTCCTCTTTCTTCAGACCATTTAAACGGGCAATATATTCCAGGCTCTGGGCAGCGTTCATGTCCCCGTAAAAACCGACGTTTTCAGGAAGGTATCCCGTCTGACGCTTGACTTCTCTCACTTTCCGCAACGGGTTCAGGCCACAAACCGTTGCATAGCCGTCCGTTGGCCGGCTCAGTCCTAACAGCATGAGAAGGGTGGTTGTTTTTCCGGCACCGTTAGGACCTAAAAAACCAAAGATCTCTCCCTCTCTTACCGTTAGATTAAGCCCGTTGACGGCCGTTTGTCGGCCGTAACGCTTCGTAAGATTGAAGGTTTCAACGATTGCGGCAGGATCCATGTCAACGCCTTCCAAGACGTACAAACAAAACCACGAGCCCCGCGATAACAAGAACAATAATCCCGATGCCGGTCCATCCCCAGGCAGCGGAGGCCATGACGTTTGTTCTTATCTCAATGGTTTTTTCCGCCCTTGGCGGGGAACCGGATTCCGCCCGAAGACCTACGGAATAATCTCCCACCAGCGCCTGCGCGGAGGGAACAATGGAAACCTCCACCTGTTTGAGCTGCTGCGGAGGCAGCGTTTCAATCGTGTCCGGAGTGAAGGTTACCTTCCAGTTTTCCGGTTTGAAGGAGAGGAGCCGCACATTGTTGAGAACCGCTGAACCGGTATTCTTTACGTAGAAGGAAAGAGTCGCCGCTTGGCCCCGTACCGTATTAATTGAAAGCAGTCCATTTGACGTTCCGGCTTCCAGTTTATACGTACCGGTGAGCACTACGCTCAGGGCCACCTGGCCTTCGGCCTTCGGGGAACTGATCCTGACGAGCACGGGATATTGACCGGGATTTGCCCACGGGTTGGGTCGGACTTCAACAGCCACGGCCTGACTCTGGCCCGCCTTGAGTCTGAGGCTCGAAATAAATTTGTCTTCGTAGGCGGGCTTGAAATTTATAGTCCAGTTCTCAGGACCCTGTGCCGCCAGATTGAAGATCCCTTCCTGATCGGACTTGTTTTCCACTTCCACGGAAAACTCAAACTTTCCATCCGTGGAGCCGGTCAGCACGGGATAAGAGGTTACGATGTTGACGCCTTCCGGACTTTTTTGTTCTTTTCCCCTGGTGACTGTTACCAGGATACGGCTGTTGGAAGTTATTTTACCGTCGGCTGTTTCGGCCTTTATGGGAAAGATGTACTCACCCGGTTCCACACCTTTCTCGGGTTGAAGACGAAGGATCAGACTCTTGGAATCATCGCTTCGCACATGTATCCCGGTTACGCCGTATTTATAGGTCTTGATCCAAGCCTTCCAGCCCGACGGGACGGAGGCCAGGGAAACATTGATGTTTTCTCCCGTCCTACCACCGTTTGCTACAATCAGATCGATCTCTACCGCTTCGCCCTGGGGAATCACAATGCCCGTGTATTCGGGAAACACGGAGATGGCTCTTGCCGGCAGGTTGGATAGGTCTTTCTTGTCCTGTCCCATGACGGATGGACAGAAGCACATTGCGGGAACAACAATGGCCAGCAATAATTTCATCCACGAAGGGACACCCCTGCACATTTTCATTTTCATCCTGAATTTCCTCCTGTTACAGGCGCTTTCGCATGCTTTTCCAGGGTAGTGGAATCATAGCCCGCCTTGGCATAGTCATCAATAGCCCGCATTTTCATGGAGGTGTCCCCAGTCTTCTCAGAATGGGTGTCTCCAAGTTCCGCCGCGTGACTCCACATCCCTTCTCGCTCATAATTGGAAATCTGTGTCGTTACACGATTGTACTCCTCCGAGGGTTCCACCACGGCGGCCCGGCACCACGATATCAATTTTCTTACGGATTTTCCGCACGAAGGACACTTTTGAAGGGGAGGTTCGGAGATCCCTTGCAACCATTCAAACCGAGACCTGCATTTTTTGCAGGCCTCACCCGGGTCGACGGATTCATATTCGTATATAGGCATTACCTTACCCTGTTCCAGACGGTACCCTGCTTTGTATCACTGACTTCTATCCCCATTTCCATCAGCTTTTTTCGCAAACCATCCGCCACGTCCCAGTCGCCCGCATTCCTCGCTTCCTCCCGGTTCCGGATGATTTCCTCCACTTCCTGTTCCATCGGACCCGGTTCAAGATTCATGATCCCAAGAACCGAATCGATCTGTGAAAGCGCCTCAACCGCCTTTTCCCTGTCCGCCGGAGAGAGCCCTCGCTGGTCCATGATTTTGTTCATCCGGCTGGTGAATTGAAAGAGGGCCGCAAGGGCCGGCGCAATGTTGAAATCATCATCCATCGATTCCGCGAACTGGTGCTTCATGGCGTAAACGGCCTGATCCAAGTCCGGATTGTCGTTAGCCGATTTGGCATAATGAATTTTCTGGATGAACTTGTCCAGATGAGACAGTGTGTTTCTGGCGGATAAAAGTTTTTTCTTGGAGAAATAGATCGGTTTTCGATAGTGTCTTCCTATCAACCAGTATCGCACTTCCCTTGCCGCATACCCCTGTTCAAGAAGATCGCTCAGCGTCATGGGGAATTCGGTGGGGGATCCGGGCTCTTTCCCCGCACGGGTTTCCCCGCTGGGCCCCCCATTCGACATAACCGGCTCATTGTGTATCCAGTAATTCGCAGGAGCTTTCCCGGACACGGCGCGGCTTATGGCAATGGCATTTTCGTGGTGGGGAAAGATAAGCTCCACACCACTGGTATGGATATCGTAGTTCTTCCCGAGATATTTCATGGCCATGGCCGAACATTCCGTGTGCCATCCCGGCCTCACGTTTCCCCATTTTGTCTGAAAGAAAATTCCTCTTTTCAGTTCATTCAGGGTAGATCTCTTCAGGAGCGTAAAGTCCCTCGGATTGTCCTTTTCGTACTGGTCCAGATCTACTGTTTTTCCGAGCTTTATTTTTTCCAGATCGATGTTGGAAAAGTCACCGTATTCCTTTAGGCGTGAAATGTCAAAATAGATGGAGCGAAGCTTTTCATAGGCATATCCCTTTTCCAATAATTTCTCAGTGAGTTGGATGGTTTCCTCCACATGTTCGCTGGCTCTGGGGTAGTGTTTTGCATTTTTGATGTTCAGGGCATGAAGATCCTTCATGAAAATATCATAGTAGCGGTCTGTAAATTCTCGCAGGGACACGCCTGCCTGTTGGGCCCCCTGGATTGTCCGGTCGTCCAGGTCGGTGACGTTCATGATGTGCTCAACCTCGTATCCCTTGAACTCCATGTACCTTCGGATCAAATCCGAAAAAATGATACGCCTGCACTGTCCCAGATCGATTTCTTGGCACAGGGTGGGACCGCAGGAATACATCTTTACGCGCTTTTCGTGAATGGGAATAAACTCTTCCTTTCTTCTGTGTAATGTATTGAATACGCGCAATCCGGATCTTTTTTTCGCCATAAAAAGCGGCGTACTCAGGTACCTTTCTCCGCCGTCAGGAAGAATGACGACGATCCTGCCGGTTTCCATTTCCGAGGCTATCTTGAGGGCAACAGCCAGGGCGGCCCCCGAACTCATGCCTACGAAAAGGCCCTCTTTCCTTGCAAGGAGCCGCGTCGTACTGAATGCCTCCTCATCTTCGATATTAATGATTCTGTCTGCTCTGGATTTTTCAAAAATCCCGGGTCGGTAGGATTCTTTCATGTTTTTCAGGCCCTGGATTTTATGCCCCAGATAAGGTTCTACCCCTATGATCTGGACACTCGGGTCCAGCTCCTTAAACCTTCTCGAAATCCCCATCAGCGTGCCGGTTGTGCCCATGGTGGCGACAATCGCGCTCAGTTCCCCCCCCGTCTGCGTCCATATCTCTTCGGCCGTTCCTACATAATGGGCCATCCAGTTTGCTTCATTATTGAACTGATCGGCCAACCAGTATTTGTCCGGGTTCTCTCTTATGAGATTGTATCCATATTCTATGGCCCCGTCGGTACCCAGGTGTGCGGGGGTGAATGTCAATTCCGCTCCTAGTGCCTTGAGGATTTTCATGCGCTCTTCACTGACCGCCTCAGACATGATCAGCAGGATCCGGTACCCTTTGACGGCGGCGACCATGGCAAGACCGATTCCGGTATTTCCACTGGTAGATTCAAGAATGATTCTGTCTTTCGTAAGATCTCCCGATTTTTCAGCCTGCTCAATCATATGGAGTGCAGGACGGTCCTTGATGGACCCACCCGGATTGAAATATTCGAGTTTTGCCAGGATCTCCACGTTCTTGTTAGGGGTTTATGGCGGAGAGGGTAACCAGGGGTGTGCCGCCGATGTGGTCAAGGATGGTGCGTGATTTTGTCATTTCTTATGCCTTGGATTTTCTTCTGAAAGGTAAAACTGAATAAGTGCCTAAATTATAATGAATCGTTTCCATGTTTCAATGGGAGAATGAAAAGGAGTCGCATTTTACAGGGTTTGTTCGCATTGTATCCTATTCAAATTCTCCGGCAGCGAAATGCAGAATTAGGAAGTCATTCCGTCATGAGGTCTTTTTTGCTGCCGCATCTGATTCCTATGGCTGCACCGGTCCTTCTATGCTGGTACGGAAAAATGGGTGAATAATAATGGCTTTGTTGTGCCAGCATAGAAGGACCTCTCAACGGTCGGTGAAGGTTTATCCAAGATGCGGCAGCAAAAAAGACCTCATGACTCCATTCAATCCCGGATTTTTGAATAAGATATGGTTGATCTTTCTCCTGTTGACTGATATGGTTCCTCTCCTATAGCCATTCTGCATCGAGGAGCACCCATGAAAATTCTGGTTACCGGCGGCGCCGGATTTATCGGTTCAAATGTGGTGGACGGTCTTATCGCTGCCGGTCACCAGGTTGTTGTCGTGGACAACCTTTACACTGGAAAACGTCTAAACGTCAACCCGCAAGCGCTCTTTTATGAAACGGATATCCGTTCTGAGGAGGCAGGTCGTCTGATTGACCGGGAAAGACCGGCGGTTCTGATTCATCATGCCGCACAGATCAGCGTTCCCGATTCCGTCAGGAATCCTCTTTTTGATGCGGACGTGAATATCCGGGGGTTTCTCAATCTCCTGGAGGCGTGTGTGAAAACGGCGGTGGGGAAGGTTATCTTTATCTCTTCCGGCGGCGCTATTTATGGCGAGGCGACCGAATATCCCACTTCGGAGAAATATCCGCCAGAGCCGCTTTCGCCCTATGCCGTGACAAAATATTCTTCGGAGCACTATCTGAATTATTACAAACACCAATACGAACTGGAATTTACCACCCTTCGTTATGCCAATGTTTACGGACCGAGGCAGGTACCGCACGGCGAAGCGGGTGTCGTGGCCATTTTCATGGACAACCTTATAAAGAGCGAGTCTTCCACCGTGAATCACTTCCCCGATGACGAGAAGGGGATGATTCGTGATTACTGCTATGTGGGGGATGTGGTAAAGGCAAATCTTGCCGCTCTTACAAAGGGAGATGGAGATTTTTTTAATATCGGGACCGGGACGGGCACCAAAACGCAGGACCTTTACGATGCCATCTTTAACGCCTTCAAAAAGGTCAGGCCTCAGGTTCCGGACAGATTTTCAAAGGTCGTAAAACAGGTAGCGCGTCCGGGGGATCTGAAAAAAAGCTGTCTTGTGGTGGAAAAGGCCCACCGAATTCTGGGATGGTCGCCGGAGACGGATCTGGTGGAAGGCATTCGAAAAACATTGGAGTGGCGTTTGAGCGTCGTGTGAAACTTCAATTATCGCTATCGGTATCGAAGGGCAGGCGCACGGATTGGCTGGATCTCGATCCCGATACCGAAAAGATGCAAGAAATCCGTATGGTTATGCCTCTAACTGGCTGGAATTTTCCTAACAGGGCTTAATCTGAACAGAATGATGTTTTTCAGACCGATCATGGTTCGGTCTTTTTTTTTCTGTACTCTTGACATTTGCGATGCTGTCATTATTTTCTTGCAGTCGGAAATTTTTTGATATGTTCCCTTTGGTTATCTAAGAACCCATATAATTTTTCTTGATAAATTCCGATAGATTAAATTCCGACTCAGATCAGCGAATTTTTTATGAATACCCCTGATTTGAGAAGTTTGTTGGGATGCTGTGTTGCCATTTACGTATCCTTCTTTGAAATTGTTTGAAAATCCTGAAGCTTTCAATCTCTGAATGCTTAGGGGATGTTTCCCGGTTTGAGGAAACCATTTTGGTGTTTTGGAAAAAACATTACTACTATTTGAGAGGAGATTGAGGAAATGAAAGTAAGACCGTTACATGACCGTGTTATCGTAAAGAGGGTGAAAGAGGAAGAAACGACCAAGGGTGGCATTATCATCCCCGATACCGCGAAAGAAAAGCCTGTTGAAGGGAAAGTTGTCGCTGTTGGGGACGGCAAAGTGGGAGACGACGGGAAGAAGATCGCCATGGAAGTGAAGGCAGGCGACAAGGTGCTTTTTGGAAAATATGCCGGAACTGAGATCCAGATTGAAGGCGAAGAACATCTTATCATGAGGGAAGATGATATTATTGCGATCGTCGAGTAATGTTTCTCCGGAAACGTTTACAATCGCATGACAATAATAATCCACAGTTATCAAAAAATCTTAAGGAGGAAATTTTAGGATGGCCAAAATAATTAAGTATAGTGTGAAAGCCAGAGAAGCGATGCTTCAGGGGGTTGACACCCTTGCCAACGCAGTAAAGGTGACATTGGGTCCGAAGGGCAGGAATGTTATCCTGGATAAATCATTCGGCGCGCCCACGATTACAAAGGACGGCGTTACGGTTGCCAAAGAGATCGAGTTGGAAGATAAGTTCGAAAATATGGGCGCTCAGATGGTGAAAGAGGTTGCCTCCAAGACATCTGATGTGGCCGGCGACGGTACCACCACTGCTACGATCCTTGCCCAGGCCATTTACAGGGAAGGCTCCAAACTGGTTGCCGCCGGTATGAATCCCATGGCCCTCAAGAGGGGTATCGAGAAAGCAGTTGAAACGGCCGTTGGCGAACTGAAAAAGATGTCCAAACCCACCAAAGACCAGGAAGAGATCGCCCAGGTGGGAACCATTTCCGCCAATAATGACAGCACCATCGGGAATATCATCGCAGAGGCGATGAACAAAGTGGGAAAAGAAGGCGTCATCACCGTTGAAGAAGCCAAAAGCATGGACACGACCCTTGAAGTGGTTGAGGGGATGCAGTTTGACCGCGGTTATCTTTCACCCTACTTTGTGACCGATCCTGAAAAAATGGAAACCAACCTTACAGAGCCCTATATCCTGCTTAATGAGAAGAAGATCAGCAGCATGAAGGATATGATTCCTATCCTGGAACAGATCGCCAAAATGGGAAAACCTCTGCTGATTATTGCCGAGGATGTTGAGGGCGAAGCCCTTGCGACCCTGGTTGTGAACAGGCTGAGAGGCACCCTGCAGGTTGCCGCAGTAAAGGCGCCGGGTTTTGGCGACAGGCGGAAAGCCATGCTGGAAGACATCGCGATCCTGAGCGGTGGAAAGGTCATCTCTGAGGACTTGGGTCTGAAGCTTGAAAACATCACCCTGAACGACCTTGGTACGGCCAAGACGATCCGGATCGACAAAGACAACACGACCATCGTGGACGGTGGCGGCGCCAGGGCTGATTTGGAAGGCAGGGTCAAACAGATCAGGGCACAGATCGATGAGACCACCTCCGACTATGATCGTGAGAAACTGCAGGAAAGACTGGCCAAGCTGATCGGCGGCGTTGCGGTCATTAATGTGGGCGCAGCAACCGAAATAGAAATGAAAGAGAAAAAGGCCAGGGTAGAGGATGCGTTGAATGCCACAAGGGCTGCCGTGGAAGAAGGGATTGTCCCCGGTGGTGGAGTCGCCCTGGTTCGTTGCATTCCGGTCGTTGCAAAGCTGAAACTGGAAGGGGAAGAGCAGGCTGGTGTGAACATCGTCCTTAGGGCCTTGGAAGAACCGATCCGCCAGATCGCCAATAACGCTGGCATGGAAGGTTCGGTGGTGGTAGAAAAAGTGAAGAGCGAGAAGGGCTCTATCGGCTTTAACGCAGATACCGGCGTGTACCAGGACTTGATCAAGAACGGAATCATCGATCCGACCAAGGTGACCCGTTTCGCACTGCAGAATGCTGCGTCGGTTTCTTCGCTGCTCCTGACGACAGAAGCCATGATCGCGGAAAAACCGGAAGAGAAATCGGATATGCCGGGAATGCCGCCGGGTGGTATGGGTGGCATGGGCGGCATGGGTGGCATGGGCGGCATGATGTAATCGGCTAACTCAGCCATTCTGAATAAGCATTTATGAAAAATGCACCCGGAAGATAGAATTCCGGGTGCATTTTTTTTGGTGCGAACCTGCCTGACAACGCCTGTGAGGAGGTAATGGAAGTACGTCTCATGGGGATCTGTTTTGTTTCTCCGCACCTCTGCGCGATACGTCCGAGGAAGCGATATGGTTACTGGTTTATTTCTGGCTTTTCCCGGATAGGTCTGATATGAAATCTTTCAAACGACCAGCATGAATCACGAAAAACAAAGCACGAAGAATGAAGAGGTGAAACGATGGAAATGGACAAACAGGTTGTTGCGGTTACCGGATCTGCAGGTTTCATAGGATTTCATTTGTCCAAGAGACTTTTGGAGATGGGGTACGACGTGATCGGCATAGACAATCTGAATGATTATTACGATCCGAACCTGAAAAAGGCTCGGTTGGCCATCCTCAAAGAAATGCCCGGGTTTTATTTCTACCAGATCGGCATCCATGATCTGCCATCGCTAAAAAATGTGTTTGACAAGCACCGGGTGGATATCATCTGCAATCTCGCCGCCCAGGCCGGGGTAAGATATTCCCTGAAGGATCCCTTTTCCTACCAGAAGAGCAACCTGGAAGGGTTTCTGAATATCCTCGAAATGGCAAGGACTTATGAAGTAAAAAACCTTGTATTTGCCTCTTCCTCTTCGGTGTACGGAAAAAACAAAGACATACCCTACAGTGTAGAGGACAGGGTGGACAATCCCATATCCCTCTATGCGGCATCAAAGAAGGCTAATGAATTGATGGCCCATGCCTATGGCCATCTTTTTCAGATTCCGTGCACCGGGTTGCGGTATTTCACCGTTTACGGTCCCTGGGGCAGGCCGGATATGGCTTTGTTCCTGTTTACGGAGGCTATCCTAAAGGGGCGGCCCATTAATGTTTATAACTATGGAATGATGAGAAGGGATTTTACCTATATTGACGATATTGTGGATGGAACGGTAAGGGCCATCGAAAGGCCGGTCCCCTATGAGATTTTCAACCTTGGCAATTCCGATTCCGTCGGATTAATGGAGTTCATCGGCATCATTGAAGAAGAGTTAGGGAAAAAAGCAGAGAAGATTATGCTGCCCCTTCAGCCAGGAGATGTGGCGGAAACAACGGCGGATATCGGTAAGTCGAAAAAGATGCTGGGTTTTCATCCCAGAACGCCCCTGAGAGAAGGTATTCGCAATTTCATCGCATGGTATCGCGACTACTACCACGTCTAAATCCCTTACGAAAGAACCCGGGCCATTAAAGGCAGGGCTACGAAAGCGCCAAGCGAGCTGCCCATGTTGGTGAAAACCACCACCAGCAGAATTCTTGTGATCTTGTTGGACCAGAATCCCTTCACGGAGCCGATATCTTCCGGCAACCGCTCAAAATCCTTCACCCTTGGTTTTCTGAGGAATGTCTCCACCAGTCCCGACACCCATCCTGCAGCAATCATCGGGTTTAAAGAGGTAATGGGCGATGCCACGATTGCCGAAAGGATAGTGAGGGGGTGGGCCAGGGCCGCCGCCGCTCCAATGCCGGCGAGAACAGCATTGGCCAGGATCCACCATTTGATGAGTTCCGTCCCCGTATGAGAGCCTGCCATAAAAAAACCGGTAATAATCAATCCGATGACCAGGATTGGGATCCCCCATTTTAGAAAGGGGAGGAATTTCCCTTTGGGTGGGAGGGTTTCCAATGCTTTGAGATCAATGGGTTGATTCCAGTTCCTCTCTATCCCCGGAATATGACCGGCGCCCACCACCGCAACGATCCGTTTTCCGGGGGCTGTCCTTATTTTTTCTGCCAGGTATTGATCCCTTTCATCGATCAGAACCGTTCTCAGCTCGGGTAGAAGGTCTCCTATTTCTTTCAAAAGAGTCTCCAACATATCGTGCTGTTTCATGCTTTCGATATCTTCCTTCGTGATAGAGTCCGCATCCCCGAAGGAGGTGATGAGCTGGGCCAGGAGTTTCATTTTCGTCCAGAACCCCATGAGTCGCCAGGCCCTTGAAAGAGTCGTGCGCACATCCCTGTCCGCCAGTTGGATGGTGGCCCCTGTGGCATCGGCGGCCTTTATGGCTTCCAGCATTTCCTGCCCAGGTTTAATCCCCAGTTTCTTGCCGATCTTTTTTTGAAAGGATGCCAGCATGAGATTGGACAGAAGCAGAAATGTCTTCTTTTCCTTGATCACCTTGATAAGATCCGTATCCTTCCAAGTGTTGCTCTGCGTCATGGACTGGTATCTGGATTGACACAATTCCACACACACGGTGTCGGGTTGTTCCTCATTGATCACCCTGACTACAAGTTCGGCGCTTTCTTCGGAAATATGGGCCGTGCCGATGAGAATCACCTCCTTGCCTTCGGCGGCAAGATGGTGAATGTTGTTGTCTTCTATTGTCATGAATTGTTGTTTCCTTTTCTTTCACTAAGCTCTTAACGAGGTTTATTTGCCATCCTTCTTTGCGGACCATTAAACATAATCCCTGTGAAAATATAAACAACCATGAAGATCAAAACGGGATATTGGAAGGGGTGAAAAGGGCGTGGGAGGCTTCGATCAAATAAGAGGTTGCATCTCTTCTTTGGGAGCCATCTCTTGGGCGGTTGCAGCAAGTCTCCTGAATAAAGGTATTCGACGCTTGATCTGTGTGAAAAATATCCTGGCTGCAATATATAAGAGCACAAAAGGAGGCAGATAGTAAACATCCCAGCTGATGAAGTGAATGTTAAGGATTACCACGTCGGAAAAATGCATTTTCAGCCAGGCAGCGGCAAAGAAAGCAGGCCAGAGGGACGCCATCCCCATTGCCATCTGAGTAAAGAAAACCTTTCCGAAAGCCTCATTCGCAAGCCGGTTAATGGCCTTGAACGCGCCTTTGTCCTTCGAAATTAGGGCATTGACCGACTGATTGTGGCGGCGCGTCATATCTGTGGCCAGCTTTTGGATGTGGTGCCGGTTGACCCAGTAAAGCGTTGCCAGAGTTATTTCTCCAAAAAGAGTGGCGATCAAGGCCAAACAGAATGTTCCAATGAGCCAGGCGCTAAGCGGGGGCAAGGGTAGAAGGTAAGGTGCGCATAGTATGCTCTCCCCAACCTCAAGAAAAAGCCTTAGAATTTCCATCAGATCTTGTCCAACCTGCCGTTTCCGGAGGTTTTACCGATGCCCCATTGCGTCATCATTTGCGTTCTTTTTAGGATTTCCAGCCCATCTTAGGGCAGACCGGTGGCTGCGTAAATATCCGGGAAAAAGCCTTTCATGGTGTAGCGTACGCCGACCAGGATAGCAAGAATGATAAACAGGATACTCAGTGCTTTGTCCGAAAGGTATTTCTGCGTACGCGGACCGATCATTGCACCAACGAAAATTCCGACAAGTTCAGCGCCGATGAAACTCCACTGGACGGGAATTTGTTTGGCTACCATATAGGTGAATATGGAGACAATCATCCCCACTAAGACCGCCAAACCGCTTGTCCCGGCCACGAGGAACATCGGCAGGCCGGCTACGGCCGTTAGAAAGGGGACAAACAAAAAACCCCCTCCAACTCCCAAAAAAGACGCCAGAGCCGCTATGAACAAGCCGCCTACAATAGGGATCCAGCCTTTGAAGGCAAACTCGACGCCGTAGAAAGTAAAACGCACCTTCCCTTTGGCGATAATAAAACCCATGAGTACTCCGAACGCCACAACGATCAGGGCATACCATTGCATACTTCTCATCAGGTTGCCCCATAGCGCCCCTGAGAGGGTTATGAGGAGAGCGATGATCATTCCCGCATAACTGCCCTCAATGACCTTGACGCCTTGTTCAGTAGCCTTCCCTTTGGCTTTTTCGAACTCCTGCGCTGCCTGTTTAGCCGCCTTTTTGCTGCGTTGCCCCCTGGGTGTGACCTGATAGGTGAGAAAAATGCCCAAAAGGAGAACACAAAGTCCGAAATAACCCATATAGGATTTAAAGCTGATCTGGCCTGCCGTGAGAACCGGAATAGAATAGCTTGCTGCTACGCTGCCTATGCCCAAACAAATCCCCAAAGGCAGAACCAACCTTCCCATTTTATAGTAATTCGTGGCACTTATTAGCGCAGCCAGTCCGACAAGCCATTGATTTGAAACACGCGTTGAATCTGTGATGAGGTTGTTTATGGGCATCCCCTTCCCAAAACTCTTTGCATAATCTCCCAGGCCAAAGATAGTAATGTGGCCTACGCCGGCCATTATGCCTCCGAAGGCGCCCACGGTGGAGAAAATCCAGCCCACCCATATGGCCCATAAGAAACCCCACAAATAGATGGAGGTCCCGCTCAAGGGCGCACCCAGGAGACCGAGGAAGCCGGGCGTACTGCTTTTCGGATTTGTTAAATTGGCAAGGGCAGCCTCAAGGCTCTTCTTGCCTTTTTCTAATTTTTGTTTCTCGTCTTTTTCCAGACCAGCTGCTTCAAGCTTTTTGTCAATCTTCTGGATCTCTTTTGGTATCTCTTCAGTGCTCTGCTTAACCTTTTTCTTTACTATCCCAGGGGATGAAGCCGAAGCTATACCCGAGCCATTGTCCTGAGCTGAAGACATGCTCGTGAGTCCAACCGAAAAAACCAAAAATAGAATAACAGAAAACAAACATAACTTTTTATCCATAGCTTCCCTCCCATTTTATTTGAACGTGTTTTACTCTAATCCATTGTTTTGGAGTCATCAAGAAATTTTTTTGAATAATTTTTTTAGAAATTTGTCCAACCCTGTGTTTGTTCTTGACCTTGCCTTTTCCGGAAGATAGGGTTTTCTTTTTAAGAAATCACATAATGCGGGGATGTTGCAGAACCCTGCTGTTCGGGACTGGAATTTCAGAGAAAAAAACACTGAGAGATGTGGGGAGTTGCTATGAAACAGAGAAAGACCAAGATCGTTTGCACCATCGGACCTGCAAGCAGTTCCAGAAAAATGCTCAGAAAGCTCATGATGGCTGGAATGAATGTTGCGCGCCTCAATTTTTCTCATGGTACACATGCCGAGCATCGAAAGGTGCTTGAAAGTGTTCGCGCTCTGGCAAAAACGATGAACAGGCCGGTGGCGGTGATGCAGGATCTCCAGGGACCCAAAATTCGTACAGGAAAAATAAAGGGAGGTTCTCTTGAACTGAAAGCGGGAGAAGAATTCGTCATAACCTCTCGGCAGATATTGGGAGAGCCGGGAATCGTTTCTTCGACCTATGGAGGGATTATCAAAGATCTCGATAAGGGACACGCCATTCTGATCGATGACGGATTGATGGAACTAAAGGTGGTCGCAAAAAACAAGACGGACCTTGTCTGTAAAGTGGTGACAGGGGGGATACTCCATGAGTCAAAGGGAATCAATCTTCCGGGAGTGAAAACACGGATCCCATCTCTTACAAAAAAGGACAAGCAGGACCTGCGTGCCGGAATTGAAATGGGGATCGATTATGTGGCTCTTTCTTTTGTTAGAAGCGCAAAGGACGTGAAAGTGCTCAAGGGAGAATTGAAGCGTCTCGAAGCTGACGTGCCGGTGATTGCCAAAATAGAAAAGCCCCAGGCCCTCGAAGATCTGGACGAAATATTGGATGCCTGTGAAGGGATTATGGTGGCTCGGGGTGATCTTGGCGTCGAGTTGTCGCCCGAAAAGGTTCCCATTGCTCAAAAAATGATGATCCGAAAGGCAAACCTGAAAAGGAAACTGGTGATTACCGCCACGCAGATGCTGGAGTCCATGACGGACCATCCCATTCCAACACGGGCGGAAGCATCCGATGTGGCCAACGCGATCCTGGATGGGACTGACGCCGTCATGCTTTCGGCGGAGACATCCGTCGGTCGATATCCGGTCAAGACCGTGCAGATGATGGAACGGATAGCGATCCAGGCGGAAACGGATTGTTCCGCTGAGAAACATTCCTACCCGAAGACCTCCAGTTTCCCGGATGCCATTTCCGAATCTGCCTGCCTTGCCGCTGAAAACCTGGGCCTGAAAGCGATTGTGGCTTTCTCCCAATCCGGTTTTACGGCAAGGCTCATCTCAAAATACAGACCGTCTGTCCCCATTATAGCGCTGACCCACGATGAAGGGGTTCAACGGCAAATGACCCTTTACTGGGGAGTGGACCCCATTGTCATGCCTTTGCTTGAAAGCACCGACCGGCTGATAAGCGCGGTGGAAGATCTTCTGCTGAAGCAGAAGCTGCTTCGCAAAAATGACAGGATCGCTCTTTTAAGCGGTATACCCCTGGAGGTCAGAGGGAAAACGAATATGTTGAAACTGCACGTGGTGGGAGAGCTTGGGGGAAGGGTTGACAATTGATAATGGCGGATAACAGAGAATTTCGAAGATCCCCGTGCAGTTCAAAAGCTTGTGGGCCCGGGCGATTCGAAGTTTGCGGAATTTAGGTGGAATTTTGGCTTAGAATTGTTATTTTAAATACCATTAAATCCAAATCAGAACCTTAGGAGAGAAAAATAGAAAATGATCGGTATATCAAAACTGTATTGCGATACCGTTGAGCCATCCGATGCCCTTCGATACGGCAGACTTTCAAAGGATCTTCCTTCTCACCTGTTGCAGTTTTCCCTGGATAAGAAGCCGGTGGTTGTCTGGAATATGACCAGGGTCTGTAATCTCAGATGCGTTCACTGCTACGCAAAAGCCGTTTTAGAGCAGGAAGAAAAAGAATTGAGTCATGAAGAGGGGCTTGCACTGATTGATGACCTTGCTGAGTTTGGAGCTCCGGTCATTCTCTTTTCAGGCGGTGAACCACTCATGCGTCCCGATCTTGTGCCGCTCGCGCGCTATGCGGTTCGAAAGGGGATGAGAGCGGTCATTTCAACCAACGGGACTCTCATTACGAAAGACAAAGCCAGGGAACTGAAGGATGTGGGGCTTTCTTATGTCGGTGTCAGTTTGGATGGAATGGAGGCTGTGAACGACCGGTTTCGTGGAAAAAAAGGCGCGTTTCAGGAGGCGCTTCAAGGAATTCGAAACTGCCGGGATGCGGGCCTTAAGGTAGGTCTGAGATTCACGGTAAACCGGATGAATCGTGGAGAAATCCCGGGCATTTTCGATCTTCTGGAAAAGTATGAAATCCCGCGGGTTTGTTTCTACCACCTCGTTTACTCAGGCAGAGGCTCTAACCTTGTTGAAGAGGATCTGGATCACGAAGAAACCAGGGAAGTGGTAGATCTGATCATGGAGAGGACGAAGGACCTGCATGATCGGGGTATTCCCAAAGAGGTCCTGACCGTGGATAACCACGCGGATGGTCCGTATCTCTATCTTCGAATGCTCAAAGAGGGGAACCCGCGAGCCGAAAAAGTGCTCCAGCTCCTTACCATGAACGAGGGGAACAGTTCGGGTCGTGGAATCGGATGTGTCAGCTGGGATGGATCCGTTCATGCGGACCAGTTCTGGCGTCACATAAGTTTTGGAAATGTCTTGGATAGACCCTTCAGCGAGATCTGGTCCGACCTTGACAATCCTCTCATGAAAAAGTTGAAAGAAAAGAAGATACACGTCAAGGGACGTTGTGCAGAGTGTCGATGGCTCGACATCTGTGCCGGCAATTTCAGGGTCAGAGCGGAGGCCGTGAGCGGAGACTTATGGGCGCCGGACCCGGCCTGCTATCTGACGGATGAGGAAATAGGGAAGGGAGAGTGAAAGATGTTTGTTCGACCGAGAAGGTTGCGTAGAACCGCCGCCATCAGGGACATGGTCAGGGAAACGTCCATTTCCGTGAAGGATTTTATTGCGCCGCTTTTTGTGAAACATGGAAAAGGGCTGAAAGACCCTGTGCCATCCATGACCGGGCAGTGCCAATTCTCCGTGGATACCCTCGTTCAGGAAGCGGAGGAAATCTGGAGGCTTGGGATTCCTTCCGTTATCCTTTTTGGGTTGCCTGATGCAAAGGATGCGACGGGAACCCGTTCTTGGGCGGACGATGGAATTGTTCAACTTGCCGTGAAGGCTATAAAAGATCGTGTGCCGGAGATGGTGGTCATGACGGACGTATGCCTGTGTGAATACACGGATCACGGACATTGTGGACTTATTCTAAATGGACAGGTGGATAACGATGGGACTCTTGAGCTTCTTTCACGGCAGGCGGTTTCTCATGCTCGGGCCGGCGCCGATTTTGTAGCGCCATCCGACATGATGGACGGTCGCGTGGCGGCGATCCGGCAGGCCCTGGACCGGGAAGGGTTTAAGGACACGGGCATTCTTTCCTATGCGGTGAAATATGCCTCGGGTTTTTATGGGCCTTTTCGCGACGCCGCGGATTCCGCGCCTCAGTTTGGTGACCGCTCGGGCTATCAAATGGATCCTGCCAACGCCCTGGAAGCCTTGAAAGAGGCCGAGCTCGACATGGAAGAGGGGGCGGATATGATTATGGTCAAGCCGGCCTTGCCCTATCTTGATATCCTCTGGAGGGTCAGGGAAATCTGCCCCCTGCCTCTGGTTGCCTACAATGTAAGCGGTGAATACGCCATGGTGAAGGCAGCCGCAATGAATGACTGGATTGATGGAGAGCGCGTTATGATGGAAATGCTGGTTTCCATCAAACGTGCAGGCGCCGACATGATCATCACCTACTTCAGCAAGGAAGCGGCAGCCGTTATGAGAAAGGCTTAAGGATTTTTGTATGAATCATCCCCATGGAAAAAGCGGGCGGCCGGAGGTGAGTCATTCGGCGAATCAACTGAGACTGGTGGCCTGGGAACTTACGAGACGATGCAACCTGAACTGTGTCCACTGTAGGGCAGGGTCGGAACGTGGCCCTTATCCGGGAGAACTGGATACGGAGAAATGCCTTCATGTTCTTGACGAGATTAGCAGGGTCGGTAAACCCATAGTTATTTTGACAGGCGGGGAGCCGCTTTTACGGGAAGATGTGTTTCATCTGGCCGATTACGGGAATCAGATCGGCCTGCGGATGGTGATGGCGACCAATGGGACACTGTTGACGCCCGAGATTGTGGAGAGGATGAAAGTTTCGGGCATCAAAAGGGTTAGCATCTCCATTGACGGCGCCGACGAACAGAAACATGATCGGTTCAGGAATGTCCCCGGCGCTTTCAAAGGTGCCCTTGAAGGGATCGCCCAGCTAAAAAAAGGGGGCGTGGAATTTCAGATCAACACCACGGTTGCCCGGCACAATCTGGAGGATATTGAGCAGATCCTCAGGCTTGCGGTTGAACTGGGAGCAGCAGCTCACCACCTTTTCCTGCTGGTTCCGACCGGAAGGGCTAAGACCATGGTGAACCAGGAGATTGATGCCATTCAATACGAAAGACTGCTCCACTGGTTTTATCGCATGCGAGACAAGGTCCCTCTACATCTGAAGGCGACGTGTGCTCCCCATTATTACAGGATCTTGCGTCAGGAAGCAGGGCGGAAAGGGGAGAAAGTGGATTTTGCCACCTATGGCCTGGATGCCGTAACCAGGGGGTGCCTCGGCGGAACTTCCTTCTGCTTTATTTCCAATCAGGGGGTGGTCCAGCCTTGCGGATATTTAGAGAAGAGTTGCGGTAATCTCAAGGAGGAGCCTTTTCACGTTGTATGGGAAGAATCGAAGGTGTTCAGGCAACTGAGGGATTTTAGCGCCTACGAGGGAAAATGCGGGCGGTGTGAATATATGACCTCCTGTGGAGGCTGCAGGGCCAGAGCCTTTGAGGCGACGGGAAATTTCATGGCGGAGGAGCCGTTATGTGTTTATCGGCCTGCAGAGAAAGAGATGGGGGGAACATGATCGTGGAAAGGATTTTTCATGGATAGAACGGCAAGAAAGATCGTCAATGAAATTCAGTCCGATTTCCCACTTTCCACCAGGCCGTACAAAGAGCTTGCAGACCGGCTCGGCCTTACCGAAAAGGAAGTGATTGATACGGTAGCCAGGTTGAAGGATACGGGTGTCATCCGAAGAATAGGGGGGAATTTCCATTCCGCGAAACTTGATTTTGTAAGCACCCTCTGTGCTGCTCGAGTGCCATTTGAAAAGATCGAACGATTTGTGGAGACCGTGAACAGGCGCCCCGGGGTGACGCACAATTACCTCCGGAGCCATTCCTACAATATATGGTTTACGTTTATCGCCGAAACCATGGACAGAATTGATGAACAGTTGCGGGAAATCTCTGAAGAAACGGGTGTGATAGATATCCTTAACCTGCCTGCGGAAAAGATGTTTAAAATCAAGGTCGATTTTGAGGTTTGAGAATTTCTGAATTGCATTCAGCAATTCTCATTTTGGTTTTTTGCCTAAAACCGGCCATGGGGGTCTGTCTCAAAACGGCGCCAAAATCCATTGGTCATTCCATGGCACGGCGGTAAAGCTTCAAAATTTGGCTAAGATCAGACACCTGTAAAAGGAATCCTGTGCAAAAACCGTCTTACCGCCTGTTGTGTAATGTTAAAATGGAATTATGACTCTGCAAAAGGTGTCCGAAGCGGACCATTGACGCCATTTCGAGACAGACCCCCATGGCCTCAGATTACAGAGAATGCAAAACGAGAATTGCTGAATTGCATTCAGAAAGATTGACTTTCTCCTGAAATATTTTATGATGACATTTCGTGCGTAACGGCCTGTTCACCTGCAGCATGAATAAAAGGAGGAGAAAATGAAGCAAATACTGAAAGATCTGAAATCGGTATCCAAAACGCTCAAGCAGCTTGCAACAAAAGCAGACCTGATTATGACAAAGCTTGAAAAGATGGAAGCTTCAATAACCTCCAAGTCCAGTGCGGGCTTCAGCGCAGGCGGTGCTCCTGCGAAAGGGTCAAGAAAAGGGGAGAAAAAAAAGCAGGAAGCTGCTGGGGTCAGTGCAACCCAGCATATTCTCGATATTGTTTCCGGCTCCAAAGATGGCGCCGGGACCGGCTTGCTCATGGAGAAGACAGGACTGAAGGACAATAATATCAGAGCGGTCCTTTCCCGGCTGAGCAAACAGGGAAAAATAGTGCGTGTTGGTAGGGGGCATTACGTGAAGGCATGAAACGTTCATGGTGTTTTGTTATGGCTGTGCAGCTTTTCGGTCTTCCGATTTTTAAGCCTCCGCGCCACTCGCCACTGGGCAAGATGTTTTTGGGTTTCACTTTGGCGGGGCTATGATTTGACCGGGCCCACCCCTATAAGGTAGAGCAGTCTGGTTTCGGCATCCAGCCCGATGAGCTCCGCTGCCTCTTGATCATAGAAGGCCCCGATACCGCAGCATCCCAGACCCATGGCCGTGGCCATGAGATAGAGCCTTTCACCCATTCTGCCGGCGCGGGCCATGGCATATCGGTATCCCCTGGCTCCGTACCTGTCTTCCAATTCTCTGAGATTGGCAAAAAAAAGGAAATGGACGGCCGCATTGGCGAGCCAGGCCTGGTTGAGGCAGACTGCCGCCATGTCATCCAAGAAAAAACCTTCCCTTGCCACGCCGAACTTGCCGGCTTCCGGATCGATCAGGTAGATGCCCGCTTTCATCCCCACTACGTTTCCACAGATAAAACCGCTGCACACGGAAGAATGGTCTTCGATAATATCCCTCGTTCCTTCGGGAATTTCGGAGCAAAGGGCGTCAGCGAAGGCCATCAGTTGATCCGCATTCATCTCTTTTCTTACAAAGTTGCGTTTGGATCGGCGCCTGAGAATGCTTTCGCCATAGTTGTATCGTTCGGGCCAGTTTTCTATTTTCGCGATTGTTGTACGATTCGGGGATTTGGCCGCCAACGGGTGGCAGGGCATTTTTTCTGCGGAACCCGAAGACCTCACAATCTTCTCCCCGGATCGGTGTATTTCAAGCACGGCGGGATACCGGATTTCGTTTTCGGCAACCCTGCTTCTTTGCTTGACTGATTGCGGCAGGTCGGAGATGTTCTGATTTCCCCCCTGTAGCGCCCGACTCGAATCCGGCACGCTACATACCACGAGGCATGCTTCCATTTCGCTGTCAAGACCAAGAAATCGATTCGCACGGGTATCGTCGAAATCGAAGGAGCAGTGGGTTGAAATATTGAAACTCTTGAGCGCTAACGTAAGGTTTTCAAGGAGATGTCCCATGTCAAGAAGGTGATATCGATAGGCACGGTCTCTATACTTCCAGGAACTCCTGAAGAATATGGCGGTTATAAAGAAAGTCAGGATTGGAAGACTGTTGCTGCCTTCAGGAAGGCTTTCCGCCAGAATTCCTGACATATTCCCTTCCCGAAGCATGGAAAGGCCATGATCGGATACGGAAAAATGATACAGCCCGTCATTCAGGCCGCTGACGTCTCGGATAGCAACGTATAGCTCTGTCGGATAAAGGGCACCTGCCGAGGCAACATTCCTGTAAAAGAAATCGTGCAGACCGTGACGTGTCTTTGCGGTAATGGTGCTGGTCAACAATAAAATCAGGGAAAGGTCCTCCAGGCAGATCCCTTGGGGTAGGGTATCTTTCCGAGGCGCCGCATGAATGAGAGAGGATAGTTTTGTTTTTGGCAGAGAGACTTCCCTTGGAAGGAGAATGTGAGCAAGTTCCGGATATGTTTTGTAAACACCGGGTTGATTCTCCCAGTCAAGATGATGGCCGGACAGTTCTTGCCGGGAGTAACTGGTGAGAGAATGGTATGCAGTGCAGGTAGTTGCAGGTTTATGCGGTTTCATTTATCAAAAAGAAGGCGGTCTTCTCTCCGGAACATAAATATGAGGCAGTTTGCCGTCGTTCCATTCCTGGGATACATAGAGACTGCAATAGCAACTCCCGAATTCCTTGACATCCTCCTCCCTGTAGATGCAGGGGCAAAGGATATCCTTGTCTTTGTTCCTGTCGTCCGCGGCAAGCCTGCAAGGACAGCACATATATCCGTATCTCTCTTTGTTCAGAAGGAGGGCCTCAAGGAGTTCCATCACCCGGTCTTTGTCTTTGTTGAACAGGTACCCTTTCGGCTCCTGGATCTTTTTCAGTGTCTCATATAGTTTCTCGGCTTCGCTCATAATTCCAGGGCCTCCCGTATCTGATCTTCTTTAAACCCCACGATGACTTTGTCGCCAATAATAATGGTTGGAAAAGAGCAATTTGGGTTCCATTTTTTCAGTTCTTCCAAGATGGCGGTCCGTTCTTCTCCGTGCTTCAGATCCACGTCTTCGAATTCATATTTCACGGAGCAATCATTCAAGAATTGTTTTGTTGCTTTGCAGTGACTGCAGGTGCTGAGCGTGTAGATTTTTACCTCTTTCGACATGTAGCCCTCCTTCTCTTGATCTCTGTCTTTAAAAAATCACGGGTGTCTTGAAAATGTACGATCTATTCTTTTCAAAATATGTAGGCATTTACATCAAAACCGTCTTTTGTTACGATAGTTCCCATTGCCAAATAGGTCAAGTCTTATGGCCGAAATCTTTCGTGATCAGGTTACTATGAAAACAGTTCTTGTCAACGGGGTACATGGACGACGACGAAGATTCCTGCAATTTGAAGGATTTCTCTTGAAAATGATCTGTCTCCTTCTTGGTTTTATCGGCGTGCAGGGATGTGCCGGTAATCGTCCTCCTGAAAATGTGGACAACATTTGCGAAATATTTCGGCAAAACTCTAAATGGTATGATGATGCGCTTGATTCGTACAACAGATGGAAGATCCCTATCCCGGTCATGATGGCCATATTGCATCAGGAATCAAGATACGTGGGCGATGCAAGGCCTCCACGAGGCACCTGTTTATGGATTTTTCCGGGGGCGCGTCCTTCTTCGGCGTATGGGTACGCCCAGGCCAAAGATGAGACGTGGGAGGAGTACCAGGACAGCGTTGGCAGTTCTTTTGCCGGTCGCGATGATTTCGGAGATGCCATCGATTTTGTTGGATGGTACTGCCATTCAAGCTCCCTGAAATGCGGGATATCCAAGGACGATGCATACCATTTATATCTGGCCTATCACGAGGGCATGGGGGGATTCAACCGGAAAACCTATCAGGCAAAGCCATGGCTGCTGAAGGTGGCTGAGAAAGTGAGGCAAAGGGCTGGGACCTATAAGAGCCAGTTGGCTTCCTGTCAGAAGGAATTCAAAAGCGGTGGTTGTTGCCTGTGGCCTTTTTAGAGAAATGTGGCATCTGATTCAAATCCCCGTGGATCGGATTGTAGGTTCAAGTGAACCATTTCGCCATGAGGCTTTTAATTTCGCAGTATTTCATGGAGGGAGTCTTTATGAATCGAAGCATTTTTCGGCATCATATGAGAGACATCCTGGAGAAACTCTACCCTCAAGAGGACGTGGGCCCCATCCTTGACCGCGTGGTTCAAACGGTTGAAACCTATCAACACCATGAGGTGATTCTTGAAAAACGAAAGAAATATGGCGACAGGATTGTACTCAACGAAGATGATGCCATCCTCATCACCTATGCGGATACCGTTCGTGCCGAGGGAGAAAAGCCTCTCCGGACCCTGCACAGGTTTTTGAAGAGGTTTGTGAAATCCGCAGTCTCCTGCGTGCATATCCTTCCCTTTTTCCCGAGTAGTTCCGATGGCGGATTTTCCGTCATAAACTATGAGGCAGTCGCTCCAGAGTTGGGCGATTGGGATGATATTCTGGCTATCGGAAGAGACTACCGCCTGATGGCCGATTTGATCATGAACCATGTTTCGAGCCAATCCGCCTGGTTCCAGGGGTTCCTGCGCGGCGACGAGCGTTATCGTGACTATTTTCTGAGTTTTGATGAACCTGTCGACACCTCTCAAGTGTTTCGGCCCCGCGTACATCCCTTGTTGACCGAGTTTGAAACTTCCATGGGCAGAAAGTTCGTCTGGACCACGTTCAGCAAAGACCAGATAGACCTCAATTTTCACAATCCCGAGGTGACGCTGGCGATCCTCGATGTTTTCATGCAGTATCTGTCCCGAGGGATTGAGTTCATTCGTCTGGATGCCGTGGCCTATGTATGGAAAGAATCGGGAACGCGTTGCGTAAACCTGCCACAGACACACGAGATGGTCAAATTTTTGAGGATTGTGACAGAATATGTGGCTCCCTACGCCGTTATCGTCGCTGAGGTCAATTTTCCTTATGAGGAAAATCTTTCCTATATCCAAGCGAGACATGAGGCAAACATGGCCTATCATTTTTCTCTGCCGCCTTTAGTGATCGACGGTTTTATCCATGAGGATACGGCTATTCTCCAGGAAGAAACGGCTCGGATCCGGCAGGACCTGCCGTTTCTCAATTTTTTATCGTCTCATGACGGCATCGGGCTGTTAAGCGCAAAGGAGATCCTTCCGCAATCGCGTTTTGAGGGGCTTCTTGAAAGGATTGTGGCGCACGGTGGTCTGATATCTTACAAGTCCACCGATCAAGGGAGCATACCCTATGAACTGAACATTACGTATTATGATGCCATCAATGATCCACTCGATCCTGATCAAGAGAGCGATGTGAAGCGTTTCATGGCCGCATGTTCTATCATGCTTGCGGACAAAGGGATCCCCGGCATCTATATCCATGCTCTTCTGGCCTCAAGAAATGACATGAAAGGGGTAGAAAAAACCGGAATAAACCGAATGATCAACAGGGAAATCCTGTCGGCCGAAAAGCTCTTCGGCGAGTTATCCAGCCCCGGATCTTTGAGGTATCGTGTGCTGGCGCAATTTATTCATCTTCTGAACGTGAGAAAAGAAATTCCGGCATTCCACCATTCCGTGAAAAGAACGATTCTGCCATCGGATGAGAGATTGTTTATCATGGAGAGGCCGCACCGGAAGAGGAAGATGATAGCCGTGGTGAACGTAAGCGGCGATACCGTTGGTCTGCATCAATACCGGGGGAGAACCGATCGCATCCGCAACATCTTGTTTGAAGGCAGTGTTGAACCTTACGGGGTATATTTTCTTGAATAGCAACCTCTGTATGGAGTCCTGTCACCGGAGCGGTGTGCACCAACCTATTTTGAAACGGTTTTTCGGGTCCCTTGATGCAAAAAAAGCTGTATGTTACTTGAACACGATTCTTGAAGGTGATATCATAAAAACCACAAAGAAAATTTTTAGCCTATTTGCCGAGATTAATGATAAAATTTGACGTGTTCCTCTTGCAAAGGGGCTCGGTGGATTATAGAATTAATAAATAGGTTAAGAGTTGAGTCATGTAGGTTTAAAGATGGGGGATTGTGATTAACTTTTTTTTAAGGAGGGAAGGGTATGAGAAAGATTTGTTTTAAAGGCATTTTGTTTGCTGCGGTTGGTCTTTTCCTGATGGGCTGTGCTGGTCAAAAGCCTGTTGCTAAACAGACCATGGAGCCGTTTCAACCGGTGGATCTGAACGCAGCGTTGGAGTCGGGACAGTTTCAACAGAGAACGAACGCTTTCATGGTGATTCTGGACAGGTCGAGCTCCATGACCGAAATGTACAAAGGCCATACGAAGACGCAATTGTCCGAAGAATTGCTGACGCGAATGAACCAGACCCTGCCGAATATGCCTCTGACCGGCGGGTTGGAGACATTCGGAAGGATGAAAACGTTTACAGACCAATACGCAACCTCTAAGGCTGTGTATGGGCCTACTGCCTACTCAAAGGATGGGTTTGCAAATGGGTTGGCCAGTGCTGAACGTGCTCGAGGCCTGAGCCCTCTCGATTCCGCCATTAATCTGGCTTCCGAGAACATGAAGAATGTGCAGGGGCAGACCGCACTGATTATCGTCAGTGACGGGGTTAAAGAGGATATGAACTACGATGCAGCTGTTGCGGCGGCCAAGAAGATGAAGGCTCAGTATGGCGACAGACTCTGCATTTATGTGGTACAGATTGGAGACGACAAGGAAGGTACCAAAATTCTTGGTAAAATTGCCGAAGCCGGCGGATGCGGTTTTGCCATAAATGGCGACGAGATTATGTCCAGTGATGGTATGGCCGCATTTGTGACGGATGTATTCCTGGAAAAGGGGGTACAGAAGGTTGTTGAAGAGGTTGTGGTGGTAAAACCCGCACCCGGTCCCGGGGATAGCGACGGAGACGGTGTCCCGGACGACATTGACCAGTGTCCGAATACTCCTAAAGGCGCGGTAGTGGATGCCCGAGGATGCTATGTGGTCGATAAGGTCTATTTCGACTTTGATAAGTATAACATCAAACCGGAATTCAAGGCTGCTCTGGATGCTCAAGCAATGGTGCTGAAAAACAATCCTTCCTTAAAAATGACCATCTCCGGAAACACGGATTCCATAGGTACTCCTGAGTACAATATGGGTCTTTCCATCCGGCGAGCGAAAGCGGTGAAGGCCTATCTTGTGAGTAAAGGGGTGGAAGCAGACAGGATTTCCGTCATAGGATACGGCGAGGACAGACCTGCCGATACGAATGCTACCAAGGAAGGCAGGGCAATGAACAGACGTGCCGTCTTGCTGTTCATGATCTGATCAGGGGAACAATCAGACTGTTGAGCCTATATTAAATGGACGGTCGGGGTTGGACCTGCATGCGGGTCCAACCCCTTTTTTATGGTTCTTAACCGCCTTTATTCAGAAAGGGAATACAAATCATGTGGTCAAAATGGGCGTTGCTGACGGATCTTTATCAGTTGACCATGGTGGGAGGATATATCCGGAAAGGAAAAAGGGACCAATGGGTCAACTTCGATTACTTTTTCCGGCGGATTCCCGATGATGGCGGTTACTGTGTTCTTGCAGGACTGGCTGATGTTATCGATTACCTCCAAAAACTCAGGTTTAATAAAACGGACCTGTCCTATTTGGAGGGGCTGGGCATTTTTGAAAGAGATGCTCTTGACTATTTTGAAGATTTCACCTTTCGTGGTGATCTGTCGGCCATGCCGGAAGGTACGGTGGTTTTCCCCCATGAACCCTTGATCCGCGTGACGGCGCCCCTACCCGAGGCGCAGCTCATTGAAACGACGCTTCTCAATATCATGAATTTTCAGACCCTCGTTGCAACCAAAGCGGCCAGGGTAAGATGGGCCGCAAACGGGGATAACGTAACTGATTTCGGTTTGAGAAGGGCGCAAGGCCCGGACGGGGCCCTGATGGCATCCCGTGCGTCCTACATCGGTGGTGTGGATGCCACATCGAATGTCCTTGCCGGTCGTCTGTACGGCATACCGGTTCGTGGAACCCACGCCCATTCCTGGGTGGAGAGTTTCCCCAGTGAGCTGGAGGCATTTCGTGCCTACGCCAGTGTGTATCCCCGGGCCTGCCTGCTTCTCGTAGATACCTACGACACCTTGCGCAGTGGGATCCCCAATGCCATTCAAGTGGGAAGGGAATTGAGGGAGAACGGAAGCGATCTTTGGGGAATCCGACTGGACAGCGGCGATCTGGCCTACCTGAGCAAGGAGGCCCGAAATCTACTGGATGAAGCCGGTTTCAAGGGCGCGATGATCGTTGCCTCCAGCGACTTGGATGAGTGGATCATAGAAAGCCTGAAGAGACAGGGTGCCCGCGTAGACAGCTGGGGTGTGGGGACCAGGCTGGTCACTTCTTTCTCCTGCCCGGCCCTTGGGGGAGTATATAAACTGACAGCCCTGGATGATGGGGGAGAACGCATGATCCCTAAAATAAAACGGTCGGATAACCAGGATAAAATTACCAATCCGGGTTTGAAAAAGACCGTGAGGATGTACGATCGAAGCGGTCGCATGAGAGGGGACGTGGTTTTTCTCGATGATGAGCGGATTCCCAAAGGACGCTCTTTCGGGGTATGTCACCCCATATTCCCCCATGTTTCCAAAACCTACCCTCGAAGTTTCAAGGGGGTGGAACTCATGATTCCTGTATTCAGGAAAGGCAAACTGGTCTACGAAAGTCCGGATATCCATGGGATCAGGGCCAATACCCTGAAGAATCTGGAAGAACTGGATCCTGCCTATAAAAGGTTCAGCAATCCCCATACATATCATGTCAGTTTGAGCCCCAAACTTTTCAAAGTGAAGCAACGGTTGTTGCGGTACGCTGCAACCAGTGATACGGCAAAATCGCGTAAGAGAAACGGGTAGTGACTGGTGCATCCTTCTCTTCGGGGGAAATCCACTCTTGTGTGAAAAGACCTCCGCCCCTCTTTATGGGTCGCACAGTTGTTGTGGCCATTATCCCGTGAGAACAAGCCATGCCCACATATGACGCCATGTTGAAAGAGGCCTACCTCGAGAAACGAGAGTGTGTTGTTGATTTTCCTCAATGGCTTCTTTCCCGTACAAGAATCCGGGATTACAATCAAATCCCAGGATTGGCCATTGTGGAAATGGCGGGGAGAGACAGTGTCGCTGCGGCCATTCGTGCGGCCGAGATAGGGAAATATACGGATTTTATCCCCACCTATGTCTATACGGGAACAGAGTTCGGGAACTGGCAGAGCGTGCTGGATGCTCTTGACCGACTTTCCAGGAGGTTGCCGGAAGTACGGATTCACGAGCTTATGGTGTTTGGCTCAGCCCGGTTCTGGCAGGCCCTGAATGGACGATTTATGACTGAGCTCATATCTCGTTACCGATTTTTCACGCCATGTATCGGTTGCCATTTCTATCTGCATGCCGCTCGGATTCCCCTTTCTCGCCTTCTTGGAAAGGTCCCCGTTATAGCAGGGGAGAGAGAGAAGCACGATGGCGCTGTAAAAGTTAACCAGACCGCTGCCGCCCTGGACGGTTACCAAGCCCTGTTTGCAGAGTTCCATGTCCCGCTTATTCTTCCGTTAAGACGAATTGAAAAGGGAGAAGAGGTAGAAGAAATCATAGGGTCACGCTGGGCGCAGGACAAAGAACAGCTGGGGTGTGTTCTTTCGGGGAATTACCGTAAAGTCGACGGAGAAGTGGATATGGACGAGCCACACATCCGCGCCTATGTGAAAGAATTCGCGCTTCCCGTATCAAAAAATATTATAAAGGCCTATGTGGAAGGGCGGATACCGGATCACCTGCAGGTGGCCTCCGATCTCCTACGAGTCTAAGCATCAACGATCAAAGCTGAAAGGTCAAATGAGAAGCAATAGGCGTTTGTTGAGATGAAACCAAAAGTTGTGATGTGCAATCTGTTTGAAGATAGCAAGTCATTGAAGGCGTTTGCCCGAGACAACGGGTTCCAGGGGATTGACTGGTCATTCGACCTGGAGAATCTCCCCACCACGCCCCTCGAGGAATCCAGATGGATAAAAGATCAGTCGCGTCTGAGCCCCTTCGAAGTGCGTTATCACTGCCCTTTTTACCGTATCGATCTGGGACACGATGATCCGGAACAGGCCAAAGAGGCCGCTGTTGTCTTCCAGAAGATCATACGCCTCCTTGCACGTGCAGGGGGGAGGTTTCTTTCCATTCATATCGGTCTCGGCCAGGTTTCCACGGAACCGCTGTCGTGGGACGCTACTGTGGGCAACCTCAGGCGATTGGTCCAGTTCGGTGCGGATTGCGGCGTGAAGGTCTGTCTGGAAAATCTGGCATGGGGATGGACAAGCAAGCCGAACCTGTTCGAAAAGCTGATCCGCAGGAGCAGTGCCGGAGTGACGCTGGATATCGGACACGCGTATGTGTGTGAATCGGTCAGCAGCCAGCAGTATGGTATAGAAGATTTTGTAAGTCCCCACGGCGATCGTGTTTATAACGCCCATATTTACCACAAAGAGGTTCCGGGGTTCGGACACGTTTCCCCCGAAAGGCTGGATGAGATTGTGGACCGCCTTTCGCTCCTGGAGCGTATCGGTTGTTCCTGGTGGGTTATCGAAATCAAGGAACCTGCGGGATTGTTGCAGACAAAGCGGATTATAGACGAATACCTGGATCGGGTCACGGAAGAGCTCAAGTGAGGTTATGGCGTATGAAAATCATTATGGTTCTCCTTGATGGCGCCGGCGATCGGTCTTATCCGATATTGGGGAATCGAACGCCCCTTCAGGCGGCGGAAACGCCCCATCTGGACCGGCTGGCTGCCCTTGGGGGAAGCGGTCTTTTCCACGCAACCACGATCGGGCAGTGCCTTCCGAGCGAGACGGCACATTTCGTCCTTTTCGGGTATGGGCTCCATGATTTTCCAGGAAGAGGACTTCTGGAAGCCGTAGGGTACGGAATCCCCTTTGATGATGGGGATCTTGTTTCACTGGCCCACCTTTCAGGGGTCGATTTTCGCGGGTCAACTCCCGTTCTAACCAGGACCCGGAAGAGTATTCAGGAAAATGAGGAGGAGATCTCCGCCCTGTATGCAGCCATGAAACCTGTGTCATTCCATGGCATCGAATTTCGCCTCCATCGCACGGACCACAATGACGGCATTCTGGTGATGAGCGGGGATGGGTCCCCTTTTATATCCGATTCGGACCCCATGATTGCAGGGTATGTTATGGCCAAAGTCAAACCACTTTTCGGAAATCCCGAGCCGGAAAAGGCCGAAAAGACGGCTCGTGCTGTGAATGCCTACCTTTCGTACTGCCACAAAGTGATTGAAGAGGAGCAATGCAGGTTGGGGCGGGATGCGGTGGGTGGCCAGTGGGCGAATTTTCTGGCTACGCAGCGCTGTGGCAGAAGGATTGTTCAGCCACCTTTTGAAGAGCTCTGGGGTTTGCGGGGGATGCTTATCGCTTCCGGATCTATTTATGCTGGACTCGCCCATGAGCTCGGTTTGACATTCAACAGGCAAAAGGATAGCTCCGATCCGGGCTGCGATCTGCGGGAACGCATTCGGATTGCCCTTTCGGATCACGACCACGATTTTTTTCATGTCCACACAAAGGTTCCGGACGAAGCCGGCCACAAGGGGGACCCTGTTTTGAAAAAAACCGTCCTGTCCAGCCTGGATCGCGGTCTGGATGAGCTGGTAAACGCCGTGGAGGGCAGAGATGACCTGATTGTAGCGGTGACGGCCGATCACTCCACTCCGTGCGGATCCACCCTTATTCATTCAGGGGAGCCGGTACCGGTGACCGTTGCGGGGGGCCATGCAAGGCGGGATTCGGTGGGGGCCTTTGATGAAATTCATGCTGCCGGGGGTTGTGTAGGGCCACTGCGGGGGCGGGAGCTGATGCTTCTTCTCCTTAACTATGCGGATCGATCCGTCCTTGCGGGCCACCGTCTCGGGAGCAGGGAGAAGAGCTATTTCCCGGGGAGGTACGAAGCCTTTACCGGCCATTGACCGGCTCTTACAGTCAAAAGGGCATTTAATGGAATGCTAAAAGCTGATCGCTGGTTATAACCATTTCTTGCGCCGGAAGCCGATTAGCATCAGGATGCCTAAGGCCAAAAATACGGTCCACACACCAAGGTATCCCCATCGCCATTCCAGTTCGGGCATGTACTTGAAATTCATCCCGTAAACGCCGGCAATGAAGGTCAGCGGAATGAATATGGTGGCAATAATCGTCAGGACCTTCATCACCTCGTTCATCTTGTTGCTCAAGCTGGAAAGATAAATGTCCAGGGTTCCCGAAAGAATGTCGCGATAGGTTTCGATGGTATCGATGACCTGAATGGTGTGGTCATACACGTCGCCTAAATAGGGGCCTATGGCTTCACTGATGATCGGCGATTCCGCTCTGATCAGGCCGCTGATGGTTTCCCGCAGAGGCCATACGGATTTTCTGAGAAAGATCATCTCCCTTTTGGTATCCTGTATGGTCTTCAGACTGGTTGGATCCGGTTCTTCCAGCACCTCTTCCTGAAGGTCTTCTATTTTTTCTCCTATATTTTCAAGGACAAGAAAGTAATTGTCTACAATGGCATCGAGCAGGGAATAGGCCAGGTAGTCGCTGCCCGATTTTCTGATCCGGCCTTTTCCCTTTCTGATCCTTTCGCGGACGGAATCAAACACGTCTCCGCCTTCTTCTTGAAAAGACAGGACAAAGTTCGATCCGATGATCAGGCTTACCTGTTCGGCCTCGAAATCGTCCTCATCCTCTTCCTGTTTCAACATCTTCAGGACGACAAAGAGATGTTCTCCAAGGTCTTCCATCTTGGGGCGTTGTCCCGTATGAACAATGTCTTCCAGGACCAGGGGATGGATATCAAAGGCCTTTCCAAATGCTTCAACAATGTGCAGTTCATGGATTCCTGTTACATTCACCCACGTAACGGTCGGCAGCTCCTTGAAGGGAAGACATTCTTCTACGGTCACGTCATTTTTTTCCTCCACGTGATTTTCACTATAATCCATGAGGGAAATGTTTCCCTTTTCTGTCCGTTTTTCCCCCACATGCACGAGTGTTCCGGGAGGCAATCCCGCCTTTTTTGAGCTGTAACTGTGGAACCTTATCATAATGGATCTCCTGTTACGATAGAACGGATTCAGGCGAGTCCGTTGCGTTCTTTTCTTCCTGCATCTTGACATGCAAGGGGGGGGCCGGACCCTCCTTGGGTTCACCCATGTAAAGGGTGCGGTGGGGGAAGGGAATTTCGATGCCCCGTTCATCGAATACCTTCTTCAAACGGCGATAAAACTCGCGTTTGACACCCCATTGTTTTAACGGTTTTGTCTTGAAACGTGCCCGGATAATGACGGCGGAATCATCAAACCGATCCAACCCGAATATTTCAAGGGGTTCCAGGATATTCGGCCCGTGATCGGGATCCTTGCAGAGATCTTCACCCACTTCCTTCATGATTTCCATGACCTCGTCAACGTTTTCCCTGTAGGCGACTCCGATGTCCATGAGGACGCGGGAAAAGATTTTTGAAAAGTTGGACAGAGTACTGATGGAACTGTTTGGGATCACATGGACGGTCCCGTTAACATCCCTGAGCCTTACCTTTCGAAGCCCAACGGCCTCAACCATGCCCCCTTTGTCGTCCACCATGGCCCAGTCTCCCACGCGAATGCTTTCTTCGAACAGGATGAAAAGACCGTTGATGAGGTCTTTTACCAGAGTCTGTGATCCGAAACCGACGGCCAATCCGACGATACCGGCGCCGGCCAGAATGGGTCCCGTGTTGACTCCCAGCCGATCAAGGATAATGAGGCCTCCGATAAATCCCGTGAGGATCTGGGCGGCCGTCTTAATGACCGGAATGAGGGTCTGCTGTTTCTGAGTGATTTTCCTTTTCTCTTTGCCGATCACTTTTTCCTTTAACAGGTAGTCGGCCAAGATCTGGCTCATCTCAATAAGAAACAGAACGAGGGCCAGTGTGATAAGGACGGCGATGGCCCGCAAGATGATGGCGGCGCCGGTTTCGGAGGCCACGAACGCGGCGACCGGAATCCCCCAGATGTTTCCGATTACGCCGGCTCCGACGAGCACGGTAGCGATGGTGAGCACTTTCCTGATGATCCGAACATACCGGTTGACCTTTTCCTCCATGTCCGGGAAGCGGCGGATTACCGCCGCATTTACCTTGAAGAATCTGGAGAAGATCCATTCAAGAAACCGCAGCGCCAGTGCAAGGGACACAAGACTGATGACCGTGCCCATGGTTGCATGAAAAAGGTACAGAAAGCCTTTCTGGAAGGTAAACATCAGAGAGAAAAATATGGCCCACACATAGCCCAGTCCCAAAATGGGCCAGTATCGAACTATCGCAACAACCCACCTGTTGTGGATGGCGCCCGTTTCCGTGTTCTCCCCCGACTCAACGTGTTGCCTGATCCTGATCTCTCTTGCAATCTGAAGGATGAAGATCGTCAGCATGAGGGGAAATCCCAGGAGGAGAAAGGCGCGGGCCTGTGGATACAATGTGGAGGCCGTATCGGACCACTCGATTACGCGGGTTGCCATGAAGTAGAAGAAAGAGTAGAGGGCGAATCTTCTTGCCCAGATGAAGAGATAGTTTGCGTTTTCATCTTCAACGGGGAGCAACCGAAAGCGGCTCATGTCCGGTGAGAGCAAGACTCTGCATATCGCCATGCCCCCGCGGTAGAGAAAAAGGAGGGTGAAGAACAGAATGAGCAGATCGGTCCCCTCCGGGAAAAGATGGGAATAATCCGCTGAGCAAGCTGAAAGAGAACCAGAGGCAGGCATAAGGCGTCACAGCCAATGCCACTCGCACCATACCCCAGAAAAGCAGGGAGGGAAAGTTGTTCATCCTTTTTGTTATGTTCCGCACGATGGGTCGAAGAAGCAGACCCGTGAACAGTGCTGCCAGAACAGTCCCGGAGATGACAAGCGAGAGGGTCAGCAAGCGGGTCAGGTTTTCCCTGCGGCCAAAGAAAGAATGGATATCTTGAATGATCAGGGGTATCCGATCGGCAATATGGATGGCTGCCGTAACACTGCTTTTGAGATCCCGGGAGAGATTTTCAAACTGCTCGAAGGCGAAACGTACAATGGCTAATTGCTTTTTGCCGCTCTGTTCCGTCCCGGCGGTCTCTTTTCCGTTCTTTCTTTCCAGCGTCTTTTTTGTTTCAATCAGGGTCTTCAGGTCTTTTAGAAAAGCTTCTCTCTTTTCCGGATTTTCCATGAGGTCCACCAGCCCCTGCAGGCTCTGGGACGATGGCGCCTTGGTTTCCTGGGCGCGTCCCGGGTAAGAAAACCCCATAAGGACAAGAGAAATCAAGAATCCCATGAAGAGTCGGCGCACAGACCGGCCCATAAACGACTTCTCCTTCACACGTTGAAAAGCAAATAAACCCATGGTATTGGTCTCAAAATTATGATAGGTTTCAAAGGCCCGGTGATTTTCAGAAGCAAACACCTGAATGCGGGCCATGGTATCATTCCCTGAAGGAGAGGTAAACCCCGATGTTGCTTCGATAGTAGCCGATTTGACCTCTCTTTGCATTATATAACGAAAGCGCTCCATGGTGCAATGTGCCCCTGCAGGGCGCTTGAATTCATAAAGGAGAAGAATATGGTCAGAGTAACCTGCCTTGGCGGCGCCGGTTCCGTAACCGGTTCCTGTTATCTCATTGAAAGCTCGGAAGGAAAAAAGGTCCTCGTGGACTGCGGTCTTTTCCAGGGCGGGAAACAGATGGAAAGTCGAAACTGGGAAGCCTGGGGGTTTGACCCGAAAAGCATTGATACCCTCTTTTTGACCCACGCCCATATCGATCACAGCGGCAAGATCCCCAAGCTGGTTCATGATGGATTTCAGGGCCGGATTATCACCTCTCCACCCACTGCGGAACTGTGCGAGATTATGCTCCTGGATGCGGCCCACATCCAGGAGATGGATGCGGAATGGCAAAGCAGAAAAAATAAAAGGCAGAGCAGGGGAGGGATCACGCCTCTCTATACGACCGAAGATGCGGAGGCCAGTCTCAAGTACCTCCACCCTGTGGAGAGGGATAATATTCTGGAGATACAACCGGGGATCAAGGCCCGCCTTCGAAATGCGGGCCATATCCTTGGATCTTCCATCCTGGAACTGTGGTTCGAGGAAAATGATGAGGCCATCAAGATCGTTTTTTCGGGAGATCTGGGGAAGAAGGATCAATTGATTGTAAGAGAGCCCCATGAGGTGTTTGATGCGGATTATCTCTTCCTGGAGTCCACTTATGGAAACCGTCTGCACCGCACTTTTGAAGACAGTAAACAGGAACTTCTGGAAGCCATAAAATATGCTTATTCCAACCACGAAAAGGTGATTATTCCTGCCTTTGCCGTGGAGCGGACCCAGGAAATACTATACATATTGGGGGAATTTCAAAGGGACGGTTTTCTGCCAGATATCCCGATCTATCTTGACAGTCCGCTGGCCATCAAGGCTACCGAGATCTTCAGGAAGAACAAAAAATACTATGACCTGGAGGCTCGGGCCATTGTGGATCAGGGATTTGATCCCTTCAACATGCCCAACCTCAGATATACGCCCAGCACCAATGATTCCATTGCCATTAATGAAAACAAAGGTTCGGCCATCGTCATTGCCGGGAGCGGCATGTGTACTGCCGGCAGGATCAAACATCATTTAAAACACAATCTGTGGCGTGAGGGGGCAAGTATTGTTATTGTGGGGTATCAGGCGGAAGGGACGACCGGCAGACAGATTGTGGATGGGGCCAGACAGGTGAAAATCTTCCGGGAGAACGTATCCGTAAATGCCAAGGTATTTACCATCGGCGGGTTCTCAGCCCACGCCGACCAAAAGGACTTGCTCGAGTGGGCAAGCCATTTCGAGAGCAATCCCAAGGTGTTTGTGATTCACGGCGAGAAGGAAGCCAGCATGATCCTTGCTGAAAAGCTGAAGGAAAACTTTCATCTGGATGCGCATGTCCCGCAATGGAAGGAACGGCTGATCCTGAAACCAAGGGAAATGAGCTTCGAAAAACCTGAAGAGCAGGCGCCTGCGCCCGATGTGAAGAACATGATGTTGAACAGTCTTATCGATATTGAAAAAGAATTGAAACGTTTGAGAAAAAAGATCAGTGGGGAAGTCACCCCGGATGGACTGGGAACGGAAGATGTGGATCGGCTTGCCTATCTCCGAGAGGAACTGCAGAATATGCTGTGATGTGACGGACGTAAAACCGCTTTCACACGGAGGTTAAAGGGATGTCTCGAAAAAATTTGCTGTCGGGAAAACGGATTCTGATCGTAGATGACGAACCGGATGTGCTGGAAACCCTGGAAGAACTGCTTGATTCTGCGCGGATCACCAAGGCCGGCAACTTCAAGGATGCAAAACAGCTCCTGGAAACAGAAAAGTTTGATATTGCGATTCTGGATATCATGGGGGTGGACGGATACGAACTGCTGCAGATTGCGACAGGAAAAAACATTACGTCCGTCATGTTGACCGCTCATGCTTTCAGCCCGGAGCATACCGTCCAGTCCCACAAAAAAGGGGCCGCCCTTTATGTCCCCAAGGATAAAATAGTCGATATCGCCACCTATCTGGAGGACGTTCTGGAGGCCGAGAGGAAAGGAAAGAGCACATGGTGGCGATGGATTGACCATTTCGCTGAATACTACGACGAAAAATTCGAAAAAGACTGGCAGTTCCGGGACAAGGATTTCTGGAAAGGATTTCCTTATGTCTGATCGAAAGCCGCGGCAGCAAAAAAGACCCTGTGACGCAATGGCTTTGCCATCTGAACGATTGCCTGCCATCAGGTTTCAGGTGTCAGGGAGGGTACCTTCTGGCTCCCTAAGATCTTAATAGCATCAGAAGTTTGGCAATCACTTGCCTTTTCAAATTGTCGTTAGATCGACAGAGAGACCTCGTCCATGGTGGTCTGGTGCTTGTTTTCGCAGTAGTTGCTGAAACCTGACACCCGAAACCTGAAACCTATCCTTCGCCAATTGGTCTTAGTAGTCCATATCCTTCGGGCTTAGCCTAAACCAGGGCCCTCTGGGCCCGGATCCCCATCTTTATTTCTCCTTCCATTCAGGAGTTCGCTTCTCCAGAAAAGCATGGATCCCCTCCTTTGCATCTTCCGCGGAACAAAGGCGGGCGAAGGCCTCGTTCATATAGTCGAACGCCTTGTAATAATCGAGATCCGCCGCCGCGTAAAATGCCTTTTTGGCGATCTGCAGGGCTACCGGACTCTTCTTTGCCAGAATGGCGGCCCACTTGCGGGTTTCACTGTCCAGATCCACCTCCGGGATCACTTTGTTCACAAGTCCCATGCCAAGGGCCTCCCTGGCCGAGATCAGGTCGCCATAAAACAGGAGTTCAAGTGCCCGTTTCCTGCCTACGGACCGGCTGACGGGAACGACAGGTCCCACGCAGTTCAGACCCACATTGATTGCCGTAAGGCCCATACGCGCCTTTTCCCCCGCGACGGCAAGATCGGCAGCTGCTACCAGACCTGCGCCGTTTGCGGCGGCAACGCCATGGACCTGGGCAATGACCGGTTTACTCAGCCTGCTGATGGTCACAAGCGGCGTTTCCATGCACTCTATCCAGTTTCGATACTCCATCACGCTTTTTCCTTCGAAATCGCTGATATCGATTCCGGCGCAGAAGGCCTTTCCCGCACCTTTCAGGATAATCACGCGTGCCCGATTGTCCGCATCCAGCTCCATAAGGGCCTGGTTTAGTTCCGTAGCAAGGGGAACGTTGAACGTATTCAGGCTGTCCGGACGGTTCAGGGTTATTTCGGCGACAAAATCATCTCCGGTGTCGACAATAATTGTTTCGTAAGGCATGATGAGTTTCCTTTCCTTTCCATTAAGAAAGCTAACTGTTTCTAAAATTCCATGAGGATGGGAATCGGTAATCACCCGAAAAAGAGGATCTCCGACTCAGAGCTCATGGATGCATGCTTTTTTCCCGGTATTTAAAGACCTGGCGATTTCAACCACCCGTCTGTGATGGGTAAAAAGGATCACCTGATTTTTTTCAGCCAATTCGGCTAATGCCTTGAGCGTGGCTTCCGATCGATCATCATCGAAATTGATCAGGATATCATCCACGATAAAAGGCATGGGGTCGCTGAAATGCAGGCGCCATTCAAGAGTGGCCAGGCGCAGCGCCAGATACAGTTGATCGCGCGTGCCGACGCTCATCCCCTCCACCTTTACCCAGGAACCATCCGATCGGACGCCGATCAGGATGGCCTTCCCCTGATCATCCATATCCGTGCGGAGCCCATGGAAAGATTCCATGGTGATTTGCTTGAAAAATCCGGAGGCTATCCGGAGAACAGGATCCTGGTTTTCCGCCCGATATTTTTCAATGACATCCAAGAGAATTTTGGCCGAGAGCTTGACGCGTATAAGGCGCTCAGTCAGACGCCGGATCTTGGCCAACACCTGTTGTGATGCGTCTGCAAGCTCCGCTGCGCGGGCACTGCCGTCCATTCTCGCCATTTCACTTTTTTCCCGTCCTATGGTCTCCGTCAGCTTCTGGATTTCAGGATCAAGATCGCCCTCGATCTCATGAGAAAGCGATTGAATCTGCCCCGGGAGGGCATCAGGATCAACCTCTTGGGCCTGCTGCTCAAGTTCTGAAAAGGGTAGTCCTTCCGCAATCTGCGTCAGACTGGACTCCACGTCCGAAAGTTTCTCCTGCAGTTGGACGTATGCCAGGGAACGCTGCTCCGCTTTGTCCAGGTCTTCTTCTTTTTCACAACCTGCAGTCTCAAGAAGAGCGGCCATTCGCGCCGTGTTGCTGTTTAAAGAAATTCGCGCCTGAAGGATTTCCCTTTCCAGAATCTCGATTTCTTCAAGATACTGCTTCAAAACGGCTTGATCCTGCCTGGCGCCATTAAGACGGGCCTGAAGATCAGAAACAGCTTGAACGATATCGGCATTTTGAAGATCGGTGGCGACCTGTTCAAGCAGATGGGCCACGTCTTTTTTGAAGTTTTGGTTATCCCTGTCAATCCCGTCAATACGTTTACGGAAATCTGTTGCCGCGTCCAGCTTATCGAAGCAGTTCTGCAGGGTGTCGATAAAATCGTTTGCTTCATCGGGGTTTGTGCGGGAACCGAGTCCCAGAGGAGCTAAGGCCTCTTCCCATTTGGTTCGCCATTGGTCGAGTTTCTGCTCTGCCTTTCTCCTGTCGTTTTCAGCAAATCTCAGGGCCTCCAGGAGATCATCGATTTTGCTCTCCAGCTTTTCACGCCTGGTCTCATCGCGCTTCATGGAATCGATGACGGCCTCCGCACGCAAAAGGATTGGAGTCAATCCATCTCCTTTAAACTCCTGCCGATCCCCTATCTTTCTGAGCTCCTCAAGAAGCGTGTCTCTTAGTTCTCGATGATACTCTTCTTTCTCGACAAGTTCTCCCCTGGCCTTTTCAGCTTCCGCGACTTGGAAGCGAAGTTTTTCGAAGCCGGAAAGCCATTGCCGCATCTCCCGTGTTGACAATGGAATGATGCCGCAGGTTGCCCAGAGTTCATGCCACCGATGAACCGCATCGGTGAGATCGGAGTCGATTCTTTTCGTCTCCCTGTCCAGGTTTGACCGAAGATTTTCGATATTTTCGATCTGTGATTGCAGCGAAGCATGTTTCTGAATTCGGTCTGCCTCCCGACGCAGTCTATCCGCCGTCTGATCCGAGACGTCGACGAGCTTTTCATACGCATCGGGCAACAAAGCATCCGGAGAAAACAGGCTGGCCTCCTCCGAGACATCTTCTCCCTCTATCCATTGCCTTCGAAGCATTTGCCAGGCCAAATCCCGCCTGGATCGAATTTCAATCAAGTCCTTTTCAGTGGGCACCTCTCCGGCATAATGTATTTCTTGCAGTTGGGTCGAAAGCTGATGGAATTCGTTCTTTGCCTTCTCTTTCTCTTTTTGAACTTGCCGGCTTTTATCATGTAACGAATCCAGCTCTTCCTCAAAACGATTCAATGTCTCCAGTATGGGGACAGCCAGTTTCCCCACCCGTTCCAGAGGACCGTTCCAAAGGCCCAGCCGGCACAGATCGTTCCTACAGACCACATCCGCAGTTTTCAGTGCACGTCTTCTGTCATTCAATTCGCCGTCTATATCGCCGGCCTTTTGTGCGAGCTTGACCGCCTGAACCAGGTCCCGCGGATCGCGCGCCGAGGGCAGTTGGGAAAAATCTTCCCGGGTTTTCTCTAACGCAGTTTTTTGTTTTCGGATTTCACCATCCGACTGTTCGATGTTCTGGACCAGCGCTTCATATCGGGAGCTGAGATTGTGGATGGTTTTCCTTTTCGAGAGTCCGGGTTGCAGGGTGTCGGCATGATCTAAGGTTAAATCGGGACGAATCTGCTTTAACAGGGCCGCTGCATCGGCTTTATGGCTGATCCTCATCCCTTCCAACCCAGGCCGATCGCCCATCGCTTTGCGGTATTCCCCCAGACGTTGATATATTTCTTGAATCTCACCGGCTCGATTCAGGAGATCTTGTTGCAGAGATACCTCTTCTTTTTTTGTCTGAAGCGCCGCAAGCCTGGAAGTGGATGCTTTAAGATGGTTGGCGATTTCATTTCTTTCTTGTTCAAGGTTTTTGCGCTGTTCCCTGAAATCTGCCGGCAATACGATGACTTTGCCAAGATCTGCCAGCTTTTCTATCAACGTCTTACGCCGGCTGAGAAGGGGCAAGGCTCGCCCCAACCTCTCAAGACGATGTTTTTCACGATCCTTTCTGTTGCGTAAGGCTTTGGTTTCCACCTGACCCTGCTCCGCCTTTTGGAGGGCTTTTCTATGTTCCTGCCACTCCCTGCCGGAGAGAAGGGTCTGCTTCATTTGTGTTTGCATTTCTCGGTATTGGGAAATGGCTTCATTAATCGCCTTGGTGGATGCTCGCGGTCTGAAAAGGTCATCTCCTTCCTTTTCAAGTTCCCCAAGAAGACCATGAAGGGAGGTAAGTCCGGCGCCTGCGGAGAAAATAGCCTGTCCCACATCCCCTTTCTGGTCGAGTATATCCTGACCACCGCGTATAAGCGCTTCATGATCAATGCCGTAGAGGGCCTCGAACATTTCCTGTTTTAACCCCTGCAAAAATGGGGCGAGCCGTACCGGATCAAGCGGATGATCATTTTGGTCGAACAGGTCGGCTTTCATTTTTTTCCGACGGAAAAAAGTAAGCTCGTGACCATCCTCTCTTTGAAAGCAACCGCCGATGAGAAGTTGGTCATAAGGGTGAAGAAAATTGTCATTGGTTCGAGGCGGGATGCCGAAGAAAAGAGAATGGAGTGCCCTGAGGCAACTGCTTTTGCCTGCCTCATTGGGGCCATAGACAATATGCAGGCCCGGATGTTCCGAGGAGAAGTCAACCAGGTTCTCGGTAAAAGGACCAAATGCTCTGAGATCGAGCTTCTTAATCCTCATGGCGCCCTTCCTGTTGCAGCATTTTTCCCATCAACAGCTCTTTGATGTCTTCACACAGGGCCTCCATCTCTTCCTCTTGGAGCATGAAGGGATCGTCATCACTCAGGAGATCGTGAGGGAGTTTACTGCGCAGTTGTTCAAATTCCAATCTGAGATCAAGGAGCCGTGGGCCTCCGAGTCTAAGGTCTTCCACCGCCTTCATAAGGACGGATATGGGGGATCCGTCAACATAGACCTCATCGGAGAAAACCTCCTTACGCGTGTGGAGAAGAATTTTTTCAAGCCATACCTCGATCAGGCTTACCGCAATCCCCCTGAATTCCTCCACCCAATGGGTTGCTTTTTCATGGAGATGTCCATGAAGAGATGTTACGCCCTCGAGAATCAGACGAGCGGCAATGGGGCAGTTTTCAGCCCGGCCGAGTTCGTCCTCCAGGGACTGTCGCACGCGATCAAGACATTCTTCATGGGTTTCGCATTCGTTTAGATCCACCCTGCAGACCGCCCAGCGCAGAACATCGATGTCGTGATGCACCACTTCCAGGACCCTTCCTTCGTCCACCGTTACCATGGTGCAACCCTTAGGGCCTGTTTCCCGGATGTGCCTTCCCTGTATGTTTCCCGGAAAAACGATCCATGGGTCCCGGGATACTACTTCACGCTGATGAACATGCCCCAAGGCCCAATACTGATACCCCTTGGATCGCAATGCATCCGGTGTACATGGTGCATAAGGCTCATGTCCCGGTCTTCCCGTGAGGGCCGTATGCAAGAGCCCGATGTTGAAGAGGCCGTTTTCTCCTTGCGGGAAATTTTGTGTAAGATCTTCGGACACTGCCCGGGAGGCGAAACTCTGGCCGTGAATAGCCACATGGAGGTCTTCAAGAATTCTGGTTTCCGCCTTTTTGTGGGAAAAAAGCGTTACGTTGTCGGGAAGGTGGAGGGCGCGAGAGATTTGGCTGGCCGCATCATGGTTTCCGGAAACCATAAAGACCTGAATGCCTGCATCCCTTAGCAGGCCCATTCGGCTGTTGAAATAGATACCGGTGTTGTAATCTTTCCAGTCCCCGTCAAAAAGATCCCCGCTCAGAAGTACAAAGGCGGTTTCTTCCCGGATGGCCAGATCCACAAGGTTATCAAAGGCCCGTCTTACCGCGCTCCGGATCTGTTCCACCGGCGCATCGGGATAGACTTCCAATCCTCTGAGAGGGCTGTCGAGATGAATATCTGCGGCATGCAGGAAACGAAACATTGTAAAGACCTTATCAAGCCAGGGACCAAGCCCTTTTCATCAGCCTTTGAGCGCCGGCGATCACAGCGGAAGGATCCTGACCTTCAAAGGGTTTTATTTCAAAACTAACAACAGGCCGGGTTTCTTCATTGACAAAATGGAGATTCAAAAGCGTTTTGAGAAAAACAACCAGTTCTTTTAAGCCGTTTGCGCTTCCGGGGGTACCGAAAGCCGGATGGTTGTCTCCGTATCCCGGCAGGCCTGGGTCCGTGACGGCGTTTCCGATGTGCACCCCCGCCAGGTATTCCTTTACGGGATTAAGGGCCTCGGCGGCCGATTCTTCGAGCAAGGGGAGGTGGCTCAGGTCCACAAGAATACCGAAATTATCGTTTTTACCGGCCACCTCCCGACCGATGCGTTGTCCGATGGCTGCCGGGCCGAAGAGGCAGCACTTGTCCACCTTGCAATCAAACCCCTCCAATACGATTTTGGGGCCATTTTGCTCGCGGGAGTATGCGCACAACTGGTTGAGCGATTTTGTCAAAGCCTTCAAGGCTTCCTCACGCTTTTCTTCCCCGGGATCTTTGCCGGAAAGAAAAGAGAAGCTTTCCGCTCCCATATAGATAGCCTCATCCATATGTTTCATAAGCACGTTGCAGGCATGGGATCGCGTTCCTTCATCGGGGGCATTGATGTCAAGCCCCTGGCTTAGAACGGCAGGATGCGCGGCATAGCCCATGGACAAGCCGGATAAATGGATCAGATCTTTGACCGCTTTCCGCTCTGCCTTATCATCAATGTGGGTTATTTCAATGGCGCTGAAGAAGGGGTCGAGGGCAACCTGCCTGACTGTTTGCACCCATGGCCCTTTTCCACCGGCGAGCCCGGGAAAGGCCATGAAATGAACGATTCCCATCCTCATGTAGTTTTCGATGTTTTTTTCCATATTTTCTCCCGTTGTGTTTCTTCCTGCAATGATACTATGGGCCACTATAGCATATTTGATAGGTTTTGTTATCGAGATTATTTCTGTCAGGTTTTCCCTCCAGTCCCGTATGATCCGAAAAAGATGCTTGCACTTTCATACACTTTTGTGCTCTTTTTGAACAGGTGGTCACCAACTATTGAAAATTCAACGCGGTCCGGGGTTTACACAAGCTTTGTCCAATATCTTCTATTATTCCTATTCGATCCTTACCACCGGGTTGTCTTCCGTGGCTCTTCCCGGTCTCTGGTTGTATACCCGGTTGACCGGTCAATACCGAAAAAACTTTCGTGAACGTCTCGGATTTGTGCCCGAAATACCGAGTCGTGGATTTGGTGATTCCCCCAGGATCTGGATCCACGCGGCGTCTCTCGGGGAAGTCGGGGTGGCCGAGTCGATTGTCGGGGCGCTGATGAATAGCAGGCCGGACTGTATGGTGACTGTTTCCACCATGACCGAGCACGGGCGTGAACTGGCTGTCAAAAAATTCGGGAGCAAAGTTGCGGTCATTTATGCGCCGTTCGACTCACCGGCAACGGTGAATGGGGCTCTTTCCCGGATACGCCCCCATGTCCTGGTCTTTTTGGAGACCGAGCTGTGGCCTTCCTGGCTTTTTGAGGCGAAGCGAAGCGGGGTGAGAGTCTGTCTGTTAAACGGACGGATCTCGGAAAGATCGATCAGAGGATATTTGAGAGTACGTCCTTTTTTCAAGACAGTTTTGAACTGCTTTGACCGTTTCAGTATGATTTCAATGAAAGATGCCCAACGGATGGTGCAGATGGGCGCGGACCCTCTGAAGATTATCGTGAACGGCAATGCCAAATACGATACCCTGGTGAAGGATGTGGATCCTGGTGCCGAGCAGAAGACCCGTACCCTCCTGGAAATTGGGGAAACGGACAGGGTATTCGTGGCGGGAAGCACGCGAGGCGGAGAAGAAGAAAAGGTCCTTTCCGCGTACAAAACGGTCTTGAAAGATTTTCCAGATACCATCCTTATTATTGCGCCCCGGCATATTGTCAGGGCTCCTTCTATCGGTTCCCTGATCTCGAAGAATGGTCTTGGGTATCAGTTGCGGACGTCCATTGGAAAAGGAAAGGGTCACCGCACGGAAAAGATTATCATCATGGATACATTCGGGGAGCTCTTTGATGTCTACAGTGTGGGAACGGTCGTTTTTTTGGGGGGGAGCCTTGTTCCTCTGGGGGGGCAGAATCCCATGGAGCCGGCTGCCTGGGGCAAAACGGTGCTGTATGGCCCTCACATGGATGATTTCTGGGATGCAAAAGGGCTCCTTGAGGCGGCCGACGCCTCTGTTCCGGTGGTAAACGAAAAGGATCTGGGGAAAAAGGTGGCCTGGCTGTTTGGGGACAGGAATGCGAGAGAGGGATATGGGAATCGGGCGCGAAAGGTCGTCCGAGACAACTGCCATACCGCGGAAAGACATGCCGGGGTGATTGAGGAACTGCTGAAAAAAACTGAAACCTTGTAGATGTTTGATGTTAAGGGGAGATTTTACATGGAATTTGAAACAGTACTGTATGACATAGAGGACGGCATAGGGGTGATCAGACTGAATCGTCCATCGCGCATGAACGCAGTGATTGAACAGATGTATCTGGATATTCAGGCGGTTCTCAAGGAATCGCAGGACGATGAATCGATACGCGTGCTGATCCTTACCGGCTCGGTGTTGAAACGGCCGGAGGGGGAAAAGCAGGCCTTTTGCGCCGGTGCGGATTTAAAGAAGCATTCTACAGGAGAGCGCACGCCCTTTCAGAAGCGCGCTTATATCCTTCTGGCCCATGAGACGACGAAAATGATTCATGATTTTCCCAAACCGGTGATTGTGGCCGTGAACGGTCCTGCCAGGGGAGCAGGCGCCGAGATGGCGCTTAATGGCGATTTTATCCTCATGGCGGATACGGCGACCATCGCTTTTCCGGAGACCGGCCTTGGCACGTTTGTGGGCGGGGGGGTAACTTATCTTTTACCTCAACTGGTGGGAATGATGAAGGCAAAGGAACTGATCTACACGGGAAAAGTCGTTACGGGACCGGAGGCGGTGCAGTTAGGCCTGGCCCTGGAATCGTTTCCAGTGGAGAAACTCATGCCGGCCGCTCTGAACCTCGCGCGAAAGCTTGCGGAAAAGGCGCCCCTGTCCACGGCCTTTGTCAAGGACCTGGCGCATAATGCGCCCTATCGGGATTTTCGAACGGTTACCCTTATGGAGGCTGAAGCGATTCTGGCCTGCATGAATACCAAAGACTGGCATGAGGGGATCGCCTCTTTCGCGGAAAAACGCAAACCTGTATTCACGGGGAGTTAGATTATGAGTCTTGAATCTGTTCTGAACGCCGGATCCGTAGCGATCGTGGGCGCTTCCAAAAAGGAAACGAAAAGGGGGTTTCAGGCCATTAAGATCCTGTTGGAAGGGAAATTCGAGGGCCGGATATTTCCTGTAAACCCCAATGAGGAGAGCATCCTGGGTCTGCCCTGCTTCAGGAAGGTCTCTGAAATCGATGAGCCTGTGGAAATGGCGCTGATTACCACCCCGGCCAAGACAATCCCCGGAATATTGGAAGATTGCGCCAAAAAGGGTGTGGCGGGGGCCGTTATCATTGCCGGGGGGTTCAGGGAACTGGGGAAGGCGGGAAAAGACCTGGAAGACCGGATGGTAGCAGTCGCAAGGGAGAAGGGCATCCGGTTGATCGGACCGAACACGTCGGGCATGATGAATCTCAAGAGCAACCTGAATCTGGTGGGTTTGAGAAATGTCCCCAAAGGGAATATCGCGCTGCTTTCCCAGAGTGGAAATATGGCTCTCTCCCTGATTACGGAGGCCTCCATCAAGAGTCAGCAGGGGTTCAGCTATTATGTGGGAGTCGGCAATGAGGCCGATATCCGGTTTCACGAGTATCTGGAATTCTTTCAGGATGATCCCCAGACAAAAGTGATTCTCATGTACGTGGAAGGAATGCGGGACGGAAGAAAATTCCTTCAGCAGGCTTATCAGACTACACGGAAAAAACCGATCGTCATGTTGAAAGGCGGTAGATCCAGTACGGGGAAGCTTTCCGCGGGTTCTCATACGGGGGCACTGGCGGGGATCTCCGAGGTGGCCCGGACAGCTTTTCGACGGGCGGGTATTGTTGTCATAGAAAACTCGGATGAGCTTTTTCCCGCCGCTGAGACCCTCGCGTGCCTTCCCCCTCTGAGAAAAAGCAGCATCGCCATCCTTGCGGATGGCGGGGGGCATGCCACCATTGCCGCGGACCAGTTGACGGACCTGGATGTGGATATTCCGACTCTTACGGAAAAGACACAGAAAAAGCTTCGCGCCATTCTTCCCCAAGGGGCTTCCGTGCGTAATCCGGTGGACGTTGCTGGAGGAACGGATGAAAATCCGGAGGTTTTTGCCGACTGCGCGGAGATCTTGCTGCATGATCCGAATATCGGGGGTCTGCTGCTTGTGGGCCTTTTCGGGGGGTACAGCATCCGATTCGCCGAAAGTCTGGGGTTTGTGGAAGAGGATGCCGCGCACCGCATGGGAAAACTGGTGAGGGATATCGGAAAGCCTATCATTGTGCACAGCCTCTATAATCACGCCAGACCCCACTCCCTGGATCTGTTGCGCTACTATAATATTCCTGTTTACGATGCCCTTGAAACCGCCTGCAAGTGCATGGCTGCGCTTGCGGAATACGGAAACTATCTGCATCGATACCATGCCAAGGCCAAGTTCGTCTTCAGCGAGGGCCGCAAATCCAAAGCACTGGGAAATGAGATATTTAAGAAGGCACGGGAAGAGGACCGGGATGCGCTGTTTGAGTACGAGGCGAAGGAACTGATCTCTCTGCACGGAATTCCCATCTTACGGGCGCACCTTGCCCAGTCGGGAGAGGAAGCGGTGGCGGCGAAGGAAAGTTTTGGCTGTGCGGTGGCAATGAAAATCGTGTCTCCGGACATCCTGCACAAGACCGATGCAGGAGGGGTTCGACTCGATTTGAGCACGGCGGATGAAATCCTGGAAGCGTACAACGGAATTATAGAAAGCGCCGGGAAGTATAACTCTGAAGCCGTGATCGAGGGAGTCCTGGTGGAACCCATGATGAAAGAGGGACTCGAGGTGATTGTGGGGACCAAACAGGACGACCAGTTTGGTCCGGTTATCATGTTCGGAATTGGCGGAATTATGGTGGAGGTGCTCCACGATGTGGTATTCCGGGTGCTTCCTATCTCCGAACGTTCGGCCAGGAAGATGATCGATGAAATCCGGTCCGTAAAACTCCTGAACGGCTATCGCGGAAGGCCGGCGGTGGACAAGAAAGTCCTGAAAGAATTGCTGTTGGTGGTCTCTGAGATTGTCGGGTCCTATGACGAAATTCAGGAAATAGACCTGAATCCGGTCATTTTGTACGAGGAAGGTTTAAATGTTGCCGACGCCCGGATTATCCTGAAAAAGGACAACAGCGCCAGCACCTGGTAAGGCGGGTATGTGTTTTCATGAATACGCTTCAGACGATGTTCCGCCGAACGTACCATCGGCTAATGAAATCAAGCGGGAGAAGTAAGAACCAAGCCATTGAAGCGTAAGGATAATGTTATGAAAAAGCAAGTCCTGATGTCCTTTCTCGCCGCGGTCTTGTTCATCGGTATGCCTTTTGCCGTCCTGGGGGCGCCTGATGTCATTCACATCGGAGCCACGGTATCGCAGACGGGCCATTTTTCATCCGAGATCGGACCCTTCGAACGGCTCATGAAAGCCTGGGCTGATATGGTCAACGAGCAGGGCGGCATCATGGTCAAGGAATACGGGAAGAAATTGCCCGTCAAGTTCACGATCTATGACGACAGAAGTGATCAGGCCACGGTAAAGAAGTATTATGAGCGGCTGGCTACGGTGGACAAGGTAGACCTGCTTCTGGGGCCCTACAGCAGCCCGCTGACCTTTGCAGCCAGCACGGCCGGAGAAAACCATCAAGTGCCCTTTATTGCGATCTGCGCCAATTCACCCAAGATCTATTCCCGCGGGTTCAACTGGCTTGTGGGGGTTATTGATCTGGGGCCCCGCTATACCTATCGCTACTGGGAAATGATTCAGAGCGAGGGAAAGGCCAAGACGGTATCCTTCGTGGTGGAGGATACCATCCATCCCCTGGGTGTATTCAAAGGGTCCCAGGCGCTCGCGGAAAAGGCGGGTGTGAAGGTCCTGTCCAGCGATATCGTGCCGGCCGAGACCCGTGATTTTACGCCCATCATCACAAAGCTCAAGAAAGAAAACCCGGACATCGTCTATGTGTCCTCCAATATCCCCTTCGCCATCAATTTCATGAAACAGGCCAAGGAGATGAAGCTCAACCCCAGGGAATATCACTGCATTCACCACAGCGGCATCCTGAGGGACGCGTTGGGCAGCGCCGCCGATTACATCATCGGGCAGTCTTACTGGGTTGAAGGAATGAAGCTTGGGAACACGGCCCTGATCAACGACCTGCTCAAGCGCGCCAAGATCAGTGAGCCCATGTATCCCTGGTCCCCCGCCTATGTGGCGGCTTTTCAGATCGTCCAGGCTGCTATTGAAAAGGCGGGAACCCTGAACAAAAAGGCGCTGATGGAGAGCCTGAAAGGGCTTCGATTGGAAACGGTGCTGGGGGAGGAATCCTTTGACAAAACTGGATACGGTTCTCTCAACACCTATCCCTCCCAGATTCAGGATGGGGTTTATAAGGTAGTGTATCCTCCGAATGTGGCTACGGGAAAACATATCTATCCGCGTCCTGAATGGAAGTAGGAACTGTGTAGGGTGTTTTTGTGTCGGCGGATTTTATCCAACTTCTGGTGGGAGGGGTCCTTCTGGGCGGCATTTACGGACTTGCCGCCTTTGGCCTCTCCATCACCTTTGGTGTCCTCAATGTGCTCAATCTGGCCCATGGGGAATTCCTCATGCTGGGGTCCCTCCTCAGTTACGGACTTTTTGCGGCGCTCGGGATAAACCCGTTTGTGGCTGCCGTTGTGGTGATCCCGGTCTTTATGGTCCTTGGGGTCGGCTTTTATGTGATTTTGTTAAAGAAGATCAGTGACAAACCACCCCATCAGTTGCTGACGTCATCGATTCTGGTTACCCTGGGGGCCTCCCTGTTTATTGAGGATGTCACCTCATTTTTCTGGGACCGCCCGGTGACCGGAATTTCCTACTCGCTTCCACCGTTGGAATTGGCTGGAGTCGTCATATCCTCCACGCGCCTTCTCATCCTCTTGTTCATTTTCATCCTTGCCTTTGCCATGCAGATTTATCTTCGAAGGACCTATGTGGGGAAAAGCATTAGGGCCATCACCCAGTCGCGGGAAGGGGCCAAGGTGGTGGGCATCCCCATATCCAGGATTTCCGCCCTGGCCTTCAGTATTGGCATGGCGCTGGCCGCTTCCGCCGGGGCTTTTTATGTGACCCTTTTTACCGTCACGCCAACCATGGGAATCCCTCTAACCATAAAATATCTCTGCGTGGTGGTATTGGGGGGGCTGGGGAGCATTGTGGGATCGGTGCTCGGGGGTCTTATTCTGGGCGTGGCGGAAACCATGACGTCCTACTATTGCGGTGCTGAATGGGCGCCCACCATCGCCTTTATTCTCCTGATCCTCATCCTTATTGTCAGGCCGGAAGGCCTTTTCGGGGCAAAGAGATGAACCGCAAAGGGAAACGACTGCCTTTTTTCTTGATTGTCTCGTGCGCGGGCGTTCTGGCCGCTTTGCCCTGGATAGGCGTTTCTTACGGAATCGTCTGGATTTTTCTGCTGGCCGTCTACTTTGTGTTGGCCCTTAGCTATGACATTGTGGGCGGCTATATGGGATATATGAATCTGGGCCATTCCACCTTCTTCGGCCTGGGCGCCTATGCCGCCGCCATTTCGCTGAACCAGGGATGGCCCCTGAGTTCCGCCCTCGTTGTGGCGGCATTGCTTACGGCCGGCTTTGCCGCCATGGTAAGCTATCCTCTTTTCAGATTGCGGGGGGCCTATTTCGCCCTGGCGACATTCGGCCTGATCAGCCTTGTGGAGGTGTTAACCGTCAACCTGCGGGATTTGACCGGCGGATCGGGGGGAATCTCCACGCCTCCCGGAAACAACATGGTCACGGCCTATTACCTGATCCTGATTGTTGCCGGAGCCACCATGGGCCTCAGCCATTTTATCGCACGCTCCAAATTCGGGTTGGCGCTTTTCAGTATTCGAGAAGATGAGGAGGTGGCTCGGGCTTTCGGCGTTCCCACATCCCTGTACAAGGGATTGGCGCTTGTTATCAGTTCTGTTCCCGCCAGCCTTGCCGGTGGCATTTATGTGTGGAACATGACCTATATCAGTCCCCCTTCCGTGTTCGGACTCGAAATCGCCCTAAGCCCCATTGTCATGGCCATGTTGGGAGGAACGGGCACTATGGCGGGACCGTTGGTGGGGGCCGTTTTTATCACAGTGGTGCAGGAATTTTTGTGGACAAAGGTCCCCTACTTCCATCTGGCCATGTATGGAATGGTTTTGATCTTGTTGGGACTTTTCCTGCCGGGAGGCCTTGTGCGGACTCGCTGGATCAAACCGGTCGTCGGATGGATGGGCTTTGGGGAAGAGATCGATTACTTTAAGCACTCCAAAACCGGAAACACGGGGGAAGCGCCATGACCCGATTTCTGGAATGCAAAGGGGTATCCAAGACCTTCGGCGGCATCAGAGCATTGTCTGATATCAACCTGCAGGTGGAACAAAATGACATAACGGGAATTATCGGACCCAACGGGGCCGGGAAAACCACCCTGTTCAATATTATCTCCGGGGCAATGGCGCCCACCGAAGGCGGGGTGTATTTCATGGGAAAATTGATATCGGGAATGGGTTCGGCGCGGGTATGCCGCCTGGGCATTGCAAGGACATACCAGTTGGTTCGGCCCTTCAACTCCCTCACCGCCATGGAAAATGTTCTCATCGGGTTGGGATTCGGGAGGTCGCACCCGCCATCCAGGGATAAACGCTCGATGGAGGCCATGGAAATCCTGAGGTCTGTGGGCCTGAACGACAAAGCCAGCCATATTGCCGAAGGTCTCACCCTGGTGGAAAGAAAGCGTCTGGAGATTGCGCGAGCCCTGGCAACCGCTCCGGATCTTCTGCTTCTTGATGAAGTGGTTTCCGGTCTTAACCCTACGGAAGTTATGCGAATCATGGATACGATCTTAGAGATTCAGGCCAAAGGCATTACCATCATCCTTATCGAGCATATTCTCAAGGTGGTCATGGAACTCTGCAAGAAAGTGATCGTTCTCAGTTATGGAATTCAGATTGCGCAAGGCACCCCGGAAGAAGTCGTGGGTAATCCGCAAGTCGTGGAGGCTTACATAGGAAAATTCGAGGACACCGGGGAGATCTCCCATGCTTGAGGTGGTGGATATCAACGTATCCTACGGATCGATCCAGGCCCTTTGGGACGTTTCCTTCCTTGTTCGAAAAGGGGAGATCGTCACCCTCCTGGGGTCCAATGGCGCCGGCAAGAGTTCAGCCATAAAAACGGCCCAGGGGTTGATACGTCCCACCTCTGGCGAGGTCCGATTTCAGGGCAGGGTTATTGAACGTTTGAGTCCACACGAAGTGGTGAATCTGGGTTTATGTCTGGTTCCCGAGGAACGACACCTTTTTCCGCATATGAGTGTCCTGGAAAACCTCGAATTGGGCGGCTATCCGAGGAAAGCCAGGTCTGTTCGCGGACAGACCCTTCAGTGGATCTTTGAGCTGTTCCCGATTTTGCCCAAACGGAAAAGACAGATGGCGCATACGCTTTCCGGAGGAGAGCAGCAGATGCTGGCGATCGCACGGGGCCTCATGGCAAAACCGGAACTCCTCATGATGGATGAGCCCTCTCTGGGATTGGCTCCCCTTCTGGTGGCCGAGCTCTTCGGGACGATAGGAGAAATTAACCGTCATGGCCTTTCCGTACTGCTTGTTGAGCAAAATGCCCAGCACGCCCTCCGTCTGGCGCACCGTGCCTATGTCATGGAAATTGGAAGAGTCACCCGGGAGGGAACGGGAAAACAGCTCCTGGACGATTCTTCCATCCGTTCCGCATATCTGGGCATGTGATTTGCCATCCTTTATGTTACCCCAGTCTCACGTTCTTCCGAGTTCCGGCCATTGCGTCCATATAGTGGCCTTTTTCAAATGGAACTACTGGAAGCCGCGAAATTTGTTTTGCCTATCAGAGGATGAATTCTGAGGATGGTTGTAACGACTCAAAGATATTTGGGTAAAGTCAGTGATATTGAGGCCATGAGATGGATTGACAATATCCATGGATAGATGGAAAGACAACCGGGTTGAGAGCCAAAACGCCTCAGCCTGGAGAGGTGAAGATTAGATCTGACATCTTTTTACCCGTGTTTGCACCAGCAAATAATCTCGGACAGGTGCTTTTACAGACTTCAAAGCTCCAGGACCACCAGAACAATGATATAGGCATCCCAGCATCAGGTGGCCATAGTTCATCAGTGGCGCGACCACAAGATGTGGGATTCCTTTTTCACAACTGCGATGCTGTTTTGAGTCATAGACAGTGGTAAGATCGAGAAGGTATGTCAGCGTCTGCTTCGTTTGTTATAAATAGCAGATCTCTCAACTGCTGATTCCTTTGCTCTTAGGAATCGCGAAGAACAGATCATTCGGATAGATAGATCTCTGGACTCCCTAGATCAAGAGGATTTTCTGTCAAACTCCTGGCACCCACGAATTGATGAAAGAACACTCAACAATTCCTTAGACCTCGATTTTCCTTGACAAAATCCAATAGTTGTCAATATATTTATCAAACCTGAACATCCCGTCATTCAACCTCTATTCAGGAGGTTATCTCATGAAAACCCACCTTAAATTGTATATGCTCTGCTCCTGATGGGTTACTTTTGCCTATCGGGAGCTCAAAGACTCTTCCGCAAGAAGCCAAATTTATTGTTGTAGGGGAGCGCTCTCGCATGATCTTGAAGGCCTCTATATCTCTGTGGCGGATTCTCGGGGTGCTCATAGCTGGGTTGACGATCCTGCTTGAGGTGCCTTCAAGCTGCCCTGCCCAGGCTCCAACAGAATCCGTTACAAAGCTGTCACAAGAGGTGGATCAGGGTCCGGAACCCCAGGACCTATGCAAGAAGATGGCCTCTTTTGTACCGAAGGGTTGGGAGATATAGGACAGGGTCAAGCAGTTCACACCTCAGAACCTGTACGACCAAATTGACGGCCGTGCGGAATTCTTCCTGGCCTATGACATCATTCGGATGACATTCGCCTGTTTCATTAGCCTTGCCAATGTAAGTCAGTTCGTTGACCTTTCTGTCTACGACATGGGCTCATCCGCCAACGCTTTTGGTGTCTTCTCCAGCGAACGATCACCAGGAGAAACGCCTGTTCGATTGGGGAGGAAAGGATACCGATCCGGCGCCAGTTATTTTATCTGGACGGGCCGCTACTACATTCGAATCATCGCCTCCGAGAGCTCGGAAGAACTCAATAAAATCGGTATGGAACTGGCACGAAAATTAATCGGCTTTCTGGCGGATTCGTGTGAGCCTGTTTGGGAGCTTTCGGCCTTACCTAAAATGAACCGAGTGCCTGACTCAGAGCAGTATGGCAAGGTCGACGCAATGGGACTCGACTTCATGAGAGATACCTATCTGGCCCGGTATCGCACGGAAAACGTCACGGTGACGGCATTTTTGTCCAAACGGGACACCCCTGAAGCGGCCAAGACGGTTGTGTCCCTTTATCAAGAATATGCCCGGGAATATGGTTAAGGGGTTGATCGTATAAGAGAGGAAGGAGTGGAACTTGCAATTTGTGATATGGCACAGAAGGTGCAAAATCTTGTTCCATGACTTAAAGTCAGATTTAAGAATTACCGATTTTCGGTGTTTGCTGATTTTCAGATACAAGAATTGATGTTTATTTTCTGGTTAGAGTCAGATCTATTGTAATGCCAAATATGGGCACACTAATTACAATTTGATTGCACTTATCATCTATTGTTCCACTAGCCTCTCTCCAACCTAACTCTGTATTCATATATAAATATTTAAATCCATTTATTCCCAACTCTCCCTTTATTGTCTCGCTGCCTTCAGGCAAGTATTCATTTCCGATTAATTTAATTCCTACAAATTTATTGCCGTTTTGGGTTATTTTTACAATGTCCTTGCTGATCCCAAATCTCTTGAGATTGTAAATAGCATTCCACTCTCCGCTTAAATCATAAATCACTTCACCATTTGGTAGCGTTACTGTATTGGGCATCCCTTTTTTCAGAGGATTGTCCGCTTGCGCATATGCCACCGTAAATACTAACCCTACCGTTAAGGCCAATAGAACCTTTTTCATAATCTTATCCTCCTTTCATTTCTATGTAACCGCCAATAGAACCGCATCTACCCTGGGGCTTTGCCCCATGTCATAATCTGGGCAACCTTTAACTTTTTTACGGAGGGATGCCCATGCCAAAAGAATCGAAAGACCATCAAGCCAGTAATCGAAGACATTGGGAATGCGAACATAACAATCAATTTCTTCATTTCAATCTCCCTTATAATTTTTGATAACGGTGCGCGGGTGAGGAGCACGTCACAACTTGTCTCACTCAAACCGCGTTGATGGCCTCGCTTCGCGACTGCATGCCAAATAGTGTGATTTCAAAAGGATATATTTCTGTTTAGGTCATGAAAAAAGTGAACCGGCAAAATCATGTGCCAGGAAACCAACTGGCTTAAATTATCATGCGGTTGCACGATTGTTCTGGCAGGCATACATCATGAAAGCGCTGCCAATTCCTTCTCACATTTTTCTACCCAACCGTCGGCGCCGTCCAGCAGGGCACACTTCCAGGCCGCGATCATGGTTGGGTGCACCCCGAACCTGGTAGCCAGTTCGGACATGGTTTCTTCATTCTTCAAGGCCGCCAACGCGACTTTTGGTTTGAATTCCGGATTGTATCGTTTGCGTTTGTTGCTCATCGTCAGATCCTCTCTTTTCTTAGGCTGACTAGAGCTTATCACATTGTCCAGTTTTTTGGGACCAGCGCACAATTCAGAATGATCGGTGACTTAATGGTTTGATGAATCACCAACCACGCCCATAGGACGTGGTATGATGAAGCCCCCTCGAAGGAGGCATTGTTGTAGGAAAGCCCCTAAAGGGGCTATTAGGTATTAACTTTTTTTGTCTTGTTCTCTGATATATTTTTTGATCTTTTCTTCGTCTAAGCCGATTGTGCTCACACAATAGCCTCGTGCCCAGAAATACAAGCCTGTCATCTTTTTTGTTTTCAAAAGATCACGATGTATCCTTATCGCACTCTTGCCTTTTATGAAGCCTATTGTGTTCGAAGCGCTATATTTCGTTGGGATACTTAACAAGAGATGGATATGGTCAGGCATTGCGTGCCCTTCGTGTATTTCTATCCCTTTTTGATGACACAGATCCCTTATAATCTCACCGACCTTTTTTCTAAGTTCACCATATATAGATCGATTTCGATATTTCGAAACAATAACAATATGATATTTGCAGTCCCATTTTACGTGTGATAAACTTTGCCAATTTTCCACTGGTTCTTCCTCCTTTACCCCTCCTCCATTGGGGCTTTCCTGGGGGAAGAACCTATCATCAATTTTTCACTAATGCACCCGGGGCCGGTCGAACCTCGTAGGGTCGCACCAGCAGAGCTGGTGGTTTAATGTAAGGCAATTATTTTAAATATTTTGCTAAAAAATTTTGAACCTGTGAAACCGCGTCCTTGGTTGCTTCGGGATTATATTTTAATATGTGACCTTGGGCAACCTTATCTAACCCTTCCCAGTCAAAGGCATGAGTTGCATTTTCATAAATCTTTAAGGTTATTTCGAATTGGGAATTGTTTGATGCAGATAGGGGCTTGCACGTCGATGGAGGACACCAATCATCCTTTTCGCCTGCCAGAATCAGCAAAGGAGCATTAAGGTTATCGATACCAGAACAATATGGATAAAATAAAACCGCACATTGGAATGGACTTTTACGATTTTCAATTGGTATTGAATCGTTAACCGCGTAAAGTCCGGCGATAGCACCATGCGACCATCCAACAAGGCCGATTTTTTGTTTGTCCACATAGGGAAGTTCCGTTAAATATGCTTTTGCGTCATAGGCATCTTGAGCACGCGGCATCACGGTAGCCATGGGATTGTCGCAAAATGTTTGTTTTTTTCGAGGCGTCAAGCTGTCTACCCGAAGTACCGCATACCCCCACTGGATAAATCGTTTTTCCCAAGCATCCTGATATGGCGTATCCCCTGAACAGCCATGCATCATAATTACAGCTGGAAATGGACCATCGCCGTTTGGTTTTACTAAATTTGCTTTTAAAAGTAGTTGATCTATTCCGGGAGTGGGGCTTAACCCAACAAATGTAACCGTTTCCGCAGCCAAGGGTGAGAGTGAAAGAATTATGGCGATTAGAATTGAAAAAAAGAAAAATCGTTTCATGATCTCCTCCTTCCTATTTTAAGTGAAAAAGAATGAGAGCGAGATACCCCGCTTTCTGATTTATTCCAAAAACTATTGTACCGGAAAATCCAGGTACTGATCGGGAAAGGTTCGTCTTTCAATGTAAACCGCCACCACTCGGCGAAATGCGGGGCAAATCAGTTTTCCTCCATGACGCGTTGCAGCAGCATTCGATGGGCACGGGCTGATGCACTGATGGGAAAATAGGTTGGCCATGACTGGGGGCTGAAAAAATCAAATCTGGGTTCCCATATCCAGCTCTCCTGCTTTTCTCCCGCAGTATTGCCAACCAGGGTCAAGTCCGCCGTACTTCCCTGCTGTGGCTGGATTTGTCCGCAATATATCCCTTTTTGAACAGATCTTTCATTGTCCACATGCGGTTCGTATTGGGCCTTCATTTTCGTATCCAACAACACTTGATCTAATGAATTTACTAATGCTGCAAGTTTTTGAAATGAGATACCTGCTTCTTCAGGCTTTGCCTGACGTGTTTCAGGATTTGATCAAAGGGTAAACTTCCTGCAGGATATGTACACACCAAATATTTACTCCCGTCTCATTTCCACTGCCATAGTACCAGTTCCCTTATTGGCGCCCCTCTCCCAGGTGTACTCAAAGTCCGAGGTCATAGCCTTTCCATCCTGAGAAATATTGTATTTTCGAGCAGGAAAGAAATACTTTCCCTTCATCCTACCGAAATGCTCGGTTCAAGATGAAGAAAATTATTCTTCACGGTTCCAAGCACCTCACTCCCGGACAAAGTATTTATCATTTTGATTTCAAAACCCTTTTGAACTACTTCATACACCATGGAATATCTATGATTTTCAGTTCCGGCCTGTCTTCAATGGATGCTTTCCATTGGCCGTTAAGATTAAAAGTCTCGACACAGCGGGGTTTCCAGTTGCGTCTTCTCCTAATGTGGTTTTGGACGAAAAAAGAAAAAGTATACACGTAAGGGTTGCGGTGAGCACGACGGGATAAAAGAGTAATTTCTTCATTTTATTTCTCCTTTCTTAAAATGAGAAGCACTATGTCATGCTGTTTGTTTTCCGATTGAATGTCACAACGGTAACGTTAATCTCGATCCTTCACTTGGACGACTTAATCCCGGAATTTGAGCTACATTCTTCTCCTCGGCTGATTCCTACACATTGATGATCAAGCGCCATGGCTCATTAGCGCCTAAGTGCGTTACGACGTCGGAGATCAAGTGGCCACAAAAAAGGGTCACAGATCAATTTTGATGGCATTCATGTTATTTTCTAAACTAAACTTCACTCCGTCCCAGGTTGCCATTCCATACGGACTTGATCTGAAACTGCCGAAAGGTTCATTTATTTCATAATTTTCAAAATCCACTTTCCCATTATTATTCACGTCCTGATAGGCAATAATCGTATACGTTCCTTTTGGGACATGATCGAAAGAGAAAGGTGCCTTTCCGCTTTTCTTCAGTTCTTCTTTGATTTGAATGACCTTGCATTCCTGTGACGACAATACGCGGCCTGGAACAACGAAATCTCTATATCCATCATGATTAAGTAAACACATGTATATGTTTCCATCGTATTGGAAACTCACCTCCCCAGATATGGTAAATGTTTCTTGCCCGTGAGCAGAAGTCAGGGCAAACAAAAAAAACGGTGCAACAAGAAGAGCTTTCTTCAGCATAATACACCTCCCCGAATCCTTTAAAAATAAGTCATTTGATG